>CAYGOD010000029.1:0-1008 GCA_964351525.1 uncultured Bdellovibrionales bacterium | reverse complement strand
ATATTAAAATAATAGACATGAAACGACTCGTATTTTCATTGATTCTGTTGAGCGTGTTTGTAAACGCTTGCAAGGAAAACACAGCATATAAACAAATTCTAGAAGATCCTGAAACCTATCAGGCGACCATGAAGCAGCTCAGTGATGTGATTGTTTACGATATTTTTTCGCCACCCGTAGCTAGCCGTGTATATGCTTATGCCAATATTGCGGCATTTGAGACCTTGGCGCAGGCTAATCCGGACAGATTCAAATCAATGGCTGGTCAGCTTACTGATTTCACAAGTCCTGCAGCTCCTGAGGAAGGTGTCAATCCCAATCTTGCGGCCATTGAAGCATTTCTAATTGTTGGTACAAACCTTATTTTTTCAGAAGATCGCATGGATGATTTTAGAAACGAATTATATCAACGATTGGAAGAAAATGGATTGCCAACATCGGTGAAGCAAAAGTCTCTGGAATATGGAGCGAAGATGGCAGATCACATCATGATTTGGGCTGATGGCGATATGTATAAGCAGACAAGAACATATCCCAAATACACCGTTCAAAAAGAGCAATTCAAATGGAAACCAACACCACCCGACTATATGGAAGGCATAGAGCCACATTGGAATAAAATCAGGACTTTGGTATTGGATTCAGCTGCTCAGTTTCCACCAATTCCACCACTGGAACTTACACTTGACGAGAAAAGTGAGTTTTATAAGCAATTAAAACAAGTATATGATGTTGGAAACAATCTTGACGAAGAACAGTCGGCAATAGCTAAGTTTTGGGATTGCAATCCATTCGTCTCTCATCATAAGGGACACGCCATGTTCGCAACTAAAAAAATAACACCAGGAGGGCATTGGATGGGAATTGTGGCTATTGCAGCACGTTCCGCCAATAGTGATTTCAATGAGACAGTTGAGGCTTATACAAGAACTTCTATTGCGTTATTTGATGGTTTTATTAGTTGCTGGAATGAAAAATGGAGAAGCATCGTCATTCGTCCCGAAACGT
>CAYGOD010000028.1:0-1009 GCA_964351525.1 uncultured Bdellovibrionales bacterium | reverse complement strand
ACCCTGAATTAGTATTCTGGCTTGAATCAAGGTTCTCCGGACCGGGAAATTTGAAAGTGTACTGGTCAGCGGACTTTGATGGAAGCACCTTGCTAAGCGGTACTTGGTCTGAACTCACTGACATTCAAAGCCAAATACCAGCAGAAGGCTCACAGGTATTTACGGAAGTCACCAGTGATCTTTCTGTGATCACAGAAAATATCGTGTATCTGGCATTCAGATATTATGAAGGTACATCAGCAGCGTCAGTTGCATTTACGATTGATGATTTGTCAATAGCTGGGGATTAAGATTTAGATAAAATAGAAAAATTCGATGCTTATAAAGAGGCAGTTCCGATCGGAACTGCCTCTTTTTTTATGCTTCAAAAAATAATCTGAAAAATGTAGGAGATGATTAATTGACGAATTTATAAATCAATGATTTTCAAAGAATCCATATATAATTCTGAAACACCTGAGAAAATAAAACCCACATTCAATAATATTTTAAATATTAGATAGAAACTACCTGAATCTCTTGAATTTATATATGATCAATTATCAATTCCGTGATATTCGAATGACAATAAAAGACCCAAAAGAACTAACCGTTCACAAAAAAGTAACATTCACGTTACAAATTTTCTAAAGAAAGCACCTATTTTTAAAGTACTTATACTACTCATACTTACTTAACTTAATTAATTCTATTATGAAGAAAAATTTACTTTTTTTGGGAAGTTTTTTAATTGGAATTCTCTCTTATGGACAAATTATAATCACTGAGATTGCAGATCCAAACGATAATGCTTCGGCAAGATTCGTAGAACTGTATAATTTGGGCTCAACTAGTGTGGATTTTTCAACTGGATGGAAAATTAACAGATATACCAATGATACTCCTACTCCTCAAACGGCAGAAGCTCTAACTGGGACAATTGAGCCAGGAGGTTTTTATATAATTTCAAATGGGGCATCTGGTTTTAATAGTGCATATGGATTTGACCCAGATCAAGATATTGGATCAG
>CAYGOD010000027.1:0-1011 GCA_964351525.1 uncultured Bdellovibrionales bacterium | reverse complement strand
CGATCGTCTTCATGTAGTCGCCTTCCCAGGTGGTCATGGTGATGCATACTATATCAGTTTGTTTCATGATTTTAAGTTTTTGATGCCTGAAGTTGAGAGCTGCAGTTTTGTTATTCTTCTAAACCAATTAGCTAATCCTGATCTTTTTGTTGGAACCTCAGCTATGAGCTGATCCAAATGATAAGTTTTAATTCCATTTAAAATCAAAAGTGGGTTGGAAGTCGAAAACTTTTGAAAATCCTTTAACATCATTTTGTTTGGTACACTCCAGGATCTGTCCGCCCGAACGAGCCATAAGGATAAATCAGCTTGTCGGATAATATTATGAGGGATTTTCCCGTCAACCCACGCAGGCATTTCAAATAAAATGATACTGTAACTTGATAGGTCATGACCTGTTAATTCACTTACATTTTTAACAGAAGGAAATTGTGAATTTATCGTATAAGTAAACTTGTGTGTTTCGCTCTCTGCGGATTCGACGAATGGAGTAATGAAACATACGTTCTCACCATCTTCTTTTAATTCATGAAAAACATGATTGAGAGCGAATGTTTTGCCTTCCGATGGTGTAGTACTGATTCCCAGAATCAAAGTTTGATCTGAGTTTTTTCTATGATCTCTTTCCAGCATTATTTTACCCGAGAGGTTACCCAGCGCCTTTTCAAATGCTCCTTCGTGTTTTTTAAATAATCGCTCATTCACGACAGGCAAAGCTCCTGTGATTTCCAGTCCTGTGATTTCTCTGGCTCTCTCAGGATGTTTCAAAGTGACGTCAAGTATTTCAATTGCGATCAAAAAGCTTATGGTACTTATATGGCCGAAGATAAAGGCGGCAATGATGATAAGTTTTCTTTTTGATGAAAGTGGTTCGCTTGGAATTTGAGGTTGATCTATGACTTCCAAATTACTGGCCATCTCAATATTTTGTTGTCTTAATCTGGCCATATTCATGCCGTGTAATACCTCGAGATATTCCCTTTCGAAAACGTCAATTTCCCTCTCTAATCT
>CAYGOD010000026.1:924-1044 GCA_964351525.1 uncultured Bdellovibrionales bacterium | reverse complement strand
TTGGCGCACCTGGTAGTGCAACAGTTACGATCACCGACAATGACACAGCAAGTGTGACCATAGATGATGCAAGTGCAACAGAAGGCAGTACGATGACCTTCACCGTATCGATAGACAATC
>CAYGOD010000026.1:0-824 GCA_964351525.1 uncultured Bdellovibrionales bacterium | reverse complement strand
ATTCAATAGTAAGTCCAGACAATGCTACAGCAAACATATTAGACAGTGATACTGCTCCGGTAGTAAGCATTGGAGATGCAAGTGCAACAGAAGGCAGTACGATGACCTTCACCGTATCGATAGACAATCCGGTACAAGGGGATTTGGTATTAGATGTAAGCTTTGGTGGTGGCACAGCCACAGGAGGAGGCACAGATTATACAAGTACTACCCAACAGGTTACCATTCCAGGCGGAACCACCACAAGCCAGACGGTGACAGTATCCACAGCAGGAGATAATTTAATAGAAGGTGATGAGACGTTCACGGCGAGTGTTTCAGTAAGCAGTGGCAACAGCGGAGTAACGACCAGTGATACAGGCACAGGAACGATTGACGATGCAGACGATGGATCAGCGACAGAGGTAAAAATAGTAACGAAGAACAACGGAACCGAAGGAGGTCAGGATGTGACCTACACATTGAGTTTAGAAGACGGCTCAGGCACGACGCTCACCAACGTTACAGGCTCACCAATATCAGTAGGAGTTTCCTTCAGTGGTACGGCGGTAGAAGGCGATGTTACAGGCAGCTTCCCAACGGTGGTGAGTGTATCTACAGGTTTATCAGAAGAAGACTTCAGTCTTGACCCGATCGCCGATGGAGTATTTGAAGGCACAGAGACCTTAATTGCGACGATCAGTTCAGGAACCTATTCAATAGTAAGTCCAGACAATGCTACAGCAAACATATTAGACAGTGATACTGCAGCATTAACCATAGATGATGCTTCAGTAACAGAAGGAGGGATATTTACTTTTACAATTACTCTGGACAATGCAGTT
>CAYGOD010000025.1:0-1068 GCA_964351525.1 uncultured Bdellovibrionales bacterium | reverse complement strand
TCCCGTTTTTGGTGATTAGTGATGCACCAGACTCAATAACTAATGAACCATCTACCTGAATATTACCATTTACGGTAAGTGTATGTCCTGTTGCTATGGTGAGTGTATTTCCTGAATTGATGGTTAAGCTGTGGCAAATCATATCAGCTGTAGATGTATAATTATCTGCAAATTCAAGTGCATAGTCTGCATTAGTTGGTTCCGTTCCTCCTTTATCGTCTGAAGAGGTAAATGAAGAACCAACATAAGTCAAGGTGAAGTTTGGTCCTCCGATAGCAGTGAAGGTAGTACTTGCATACGCAAGATTTGAAAGACTTGTACTGCTGAGTTTGAAGTCTCCTGATGCTGCTGGAGTAGCACTATTTATTGCACCAGCTACCCAGTCAGTATCAGTTTTACTTGTAGATCTTCCTACTCTTGCAAAATATCCGATATCACTCGAGAAGGATACTTGTATATATGTTGATGTACTAGGTCTAGCTACTGTTTCTGTGACAGTTTGACCGTAAATGAGTGGAGAATAGGCATATTCCAGCGATGAACTGTTTTCAAAATCATCGTCGGTGAAGGCAATACCATCCAATATTGTCCATCCTGTAATGTCAATTTCTCCATCGTTGGATGAGTCAATGTCGTCGGAAATCAAAATAGGATTAGTACTTTGTACCAATAAAAAACTAATTGATCCACTTTCTATTTCAACCAATGCCGTACCGCTACCAGCGGTATATTCAGTTAAACCGTCCCATCCGGTACTTCCAGTTGCCGTGAGTACAGAGCCTCCAGCATTTTCATAAGTGTTTCCGCCCATTTGATATGCGAAAAAACCATTTGACCCTATTGTTTTGTCACTGAAATCGAAAAACATTTTCACCCTTCCTTGACTATTTGGGTCACCCTCAACGCAAACAAGATAAGTATTCGCGGGAATTACTGCATTAGGAGTTCCCATAATCTCCACAAATTCTCTAGGAATGTCATTTCCTCCTGGAGAAAACATGACTTCACTTATGTAAAGGCCCTGTGCAAGTACTACCGGTCCAACAAATGCGATTGCAAAGGTTAGTA
>CAYGOD010000024.1:0-1105 GCA_964351525.1 uncultured Bdellovibrionales bacterium | reverse complement strand
ATCATTGGCAATGGAAATAAACAGGCAAAGTCCACTCACGGCTGAGTGGACTTTGACAATTTATTCAATGATATCTTAAATTAGAATGCATAAACAGCAGCTACCAAGAAAGAAGCAAGAGATCCTTGTGGCGCTTTTCCAGCCTCCGGTACAACGATATCTTGCGAATACATGTCAACTCTGAATTCTGGAATAAAAGTCAATGCTCCCACTGTATAGTTAGCAGAAAGAGTCAAATCAATTACGCTTTCGTCCGTTGCAAATAATCCTAAACCTTGATCTTGGAAATACTCACCCCTGATTCCCATTGAGAAATCATCAGAGAATGAATTTTGAAGATAAAGCGCTCCACCAGCAAACAAGTCATTGTTGAATGTTGCGTTGATACCCAAGTACATTGCGTCAGATAGATCGAATCCACCAGTGTAGTCAATTTGGAAATAGTTATCGCTGAACAATAGATTCAAGTACTGGCCACTGATTCCAAATTGTGCACCACCGTAATAATGGTTTGTTGGGTTGAATTCAGTAATATCAGTATTGTTGAAAACACCCAACATTAAACTAGCATCACCCAAAGCAATATCAGCTTTCAAACCACTATGTGAGAATGGTCCGTAAGAGAACATGTATGAAGTAGAATAGTTGTAATTCGCAGTTGGAGAGATTACTTCATAACCTAAGAAAGTGTTGAAGTTACCAATGGTGAATGTTACTGACTCAGTTGCATTCCAATAAGCATACAATTGATTTACTATTGCCGAGTTTCCTGGTATATCACCAATTCCATCACCATCCACATCAACAGCCGAACCGAAAACAGCTTCATCACCTCTTGGACCAAAAACCATATCTGCAACGAAACCTGATTTCTCTCCTTCTAACGAAGTAACAAGATTGAACATACCTAGTGAAAATCCAGGAAGATTAGCAAAAGAAGTACCTGGATGAATCCAACCATCATCAGTAGCATCATTTGACGCATTTAAGTTTGCTCTGTAATATGTATCAATTGATCCGCTTATTGAAAGCGTAGGACCTTCTTCGTCCTGTGCATTTACATTAACAGAAACTACCGTCAATAGAAGCGCGAAAAGCGCAGATT
>CAYGOD010000023.1:0-1115 GCA_964351525.1 uncultured Bdellovibrionales bacterium | reverse complement strand
TCCGCTAATAGTTGTTGATGTTCCCGTAATTGAAAAAGCAACATCTTCGAAACCGACAGTTCCTCCTGCATTATCGATGGCAGTACCTCCTGATGTGCTTAAAGAAAAGGTGTAAGTAGCACCTGTTGCAGCATCTGTGGTTGGAGTAATTGTAATAGCTCCATTAGCGTCAGGGAATGTGCCATTATTAGCTGGATCACAAACTGTATTGTTTTCAATATTTGATTGGATAATTGCTATTTCAGGAGCGAAATCATTTATTGTAATATTTATCGGATCTGAAGAACATCCTGTATAATTATCTGTAACAAAGAATGTGTATGTATCTGCTTCAAGATCTTCAAAAACACCAACGTCATTAATTGCGACAGCAGCTCCAGTAGTATTGCTGGACAGGTATCCAGCGAAATTGTAAGGGTCCATTGAGAAATCAACAGCATCTACAAAGTTCCCAACTGAGGTATTACCTCCTGCGGTAGAGATTGCCCGATATTCAAATCTTGTAAAGTACTGTCCATCTGGTACTTTATAGGTGCCTTCATAAAGCACCCAGGCATTGTTATTTGTCCCTACTTTTGTGATTCGTGTTAACACCCCATTAGATGGTCCAATATTTAAGCTTAGTGAATCTATTCCACTCCTTCCACGGTGAGCAAAACTCCAGACCATATCTACTCCTGGCTGGGTATTTAAATCAAAATATAATGCGGCAGTTTGATTCGCATTTATTTCTGCCCATTGGTCTCCTTCATATGCCGCATGTGGTCTAATTGTATTGTTACTTTTCCATATTTCAATTCTATCATCAGTGGCTGTTGTCGACCATCCTGATATGTCATCTTGATCAAAAGTTTTTATTCTTCCACCATTAAATGATTGTTTTTGTGTTGATACAGATTGAATATCGAATCCTTCAAAACTACCATTTGTGTTATTGATCAATACAGCCTGTTGATTGGCGATTATTTTTGAGATATCCACAGATCCACGTCCTGATGGGTCGCATGAGGAAACATCATTAATTATTAAATCTGTCAGATCAATTGCAATTGGATCTTCTTTATCATCTGACACGGTTGCAGTTTTGGTAATTGAGCAACCATTTTGAGTGTTGG
>CAYGOD010000022.1:0-1165 GCA_964351525.1 uncultured Bdellovibrionales bacterium | reverse complement strand
AGTGAGGCTGTGATCTACACAGGTATTGCATCAGGATTTAATATTGAATCTGGTGTGGATTCTCGAGTTGATTACCATGCTATTAACAATGCTTTTGATAACCTCATGAGTATTATAAAATCAAGAGTTACAATGGAAGAAGTGGCTCTCAAAGTCCTGGCCACTCATCTACATCAAACTACTGCAGATCCAACAATAATAAGCAAAGAAGATTTCGAACAACTTAACAACTCCTTTCCGGTTGAGCTTAAGTTAACCGTTATGGATAGCACAATCGATAAAACATATCGAAACCTAAGAGCAGTCTTTTATGCGCACAATCCATATTTAAATAATCTAATCCACAATAGCACAGGACACTATTCCATCAAGAGCTTAAAAGAATTGTCAGCCAAGCGCAGCAAATCGAGTGATATGGTGGAGTTGGCTTACATTTCCGATGATCCTGCTATCTCAAAACTCACCTTAGAAATAGTGGTTGAAGTATTTTCTGATCGTTATAAAGCAATGAAAGAATCAGAAACTGGTGATGTGGTTGCCTATTTCGAAGAAGAAATGAAAAAGGTAAAAGGAAAGCTAGTCGATGCTGAAAATAGACTCACCAATTTTCGTGTAAAAAGCCGCATCATTAACTATGTAGAGCAGACCAAAGCCATTGCTTTCAAAAAACAAAATGCAATGGAAGATTATGCCATGAAGAAAATGGGCCTTAAAGCCACAGAATCAGCATTAAAGCAAATTGAAGAGAAGCTATCCATTCGCGAAAGCATCATGACAAAAAATGCCGATATCATTGACAATCGTAATAGATTGGCTGAAGTCACTTCCACCATCGCATATGCCAAAGCCAATCAGGATACCACAGAAAATATAACTTCTCTGGAAAAAGAACAGCAAGAATTAAAAGCTACGATTTCAAGTGATGTTGAGAAATTGTTTGGATTCTCAAATTCGAAAGAAGGGATTCCAAGCAAGCAACTTCTCAACGATTGGCTTGAAACCCTAATTCAGCTCAACAGAGAAACTGTAAATGTGGAACTTTATGCACAACACCTTGATGAAATTGATGCGGAATACGATCACTTCTCTCCTATGGGTTCCACTATTTCCAGATTAGAGAGGGAAATTGACGTTTTCGAAAGGGAATATCTCGAGGTATTACACG
>CAYGOD010000021.1:0-1180 GCA_964351525.1 uncultured Bdellovibrionales bacterium | reverse complement strand
TAGGCTGAAGCTATCTCATTCATGGGTTTCAGTTACGAACTGAAACCATGTTATTCAAATTAAAATTTACTGGCTTCAGTTTTTTACTGGTTTACTGGCTTCAGTTTTTTTACTGGCTTCAGTTTAAAACTGAAGCCATTTAGAATTAAAACTGAAGCCATTTAGGAGCTATTTAGACTATTAAACTGAAACCATTAGGCTATTACTGAAACCATGCGATGAATCCAAATTCAAGTCAAAAAATAGTTAATCTAAAAAATCAATGGTCAACAATCCTTTACCACCCGAATAATCCATTGCGCTACTAAAAAGATAATGTTCTGGTTCTGAGACCAGACCAGCCTTGACAGGGTTATTGTGTAAATATTCTAGTTTTTGATCCATGAGGAAATTATTGGATAATTCTATAGGGTGATTTTTCTGTTGCCAGACCTGAAAATATTTATTGTTCACGTTTCTCTTACCATTTGATTCAAAGAGCCATATCATCCATTTTTTCCTACTCTCTAATGGATTTTCCTTGATTTCCTTGAATATGGCTTTACTTGTGAACTTTTTTAAATCCCTCATGATATCTGATAAATTGAAACCATCAGCAGCTGCCGCAATAATGTGGACATGGTTTGACATGATGACATAGGCATAAAGGATTAATCCTTTTTCCCTTTGACAATATCTAAAGCTATCTAAAATCAGATGTTTGATTTCCGGACGCGAAAGTGCATCAATCCACTGTACAGTAGAGAAGGTGATGAAATGTGGTAACTGATGATCACCGATGAGGTACTTGGAAGGCATAAAGCGAATATAGAGGATTCTTATATTTTGTTTATACCTCTTAGATTGCTTACTGATTAATTTTTAAAACCTAGCTTCAGTTTTTTTACTGGTTTACTGGCTTCAGTTTTAAACTGAAGCCATTTAGTTAGTTTCATCAGAAAATCCAAGTAAAAATTCTCTGGGTATTCTTATGCCTTTTGAGTTGCCTATTTTTATGAGATTGATCAACATGTCTCAAAAATGGTAATTACATTTCTAATTACTATTTTCATTCAAAGTTTCATTGAGAAAATGAAACATATTAATGATGAAGTCAATTTTTGATAATCCTCGTCACTTTTAATTCTCCATTGAGAACCGTTTTGAGTAGAAAAACTCCTCTTTCCCCATGAATTGAAAG
>CAYGOD010000020.1:0-1187 GCA_964351525.1 uncultured Bdellovibrionales bacterium | reverse complement strand
CTATAACTGATGGCTGATAGTTCTCAGAAGATAATATCTCTTTCTTTAATGAGTCTTTTAAGCCTCGCAATTTTGCAGCTACCACATAACGATAACCGGACTTTTCTAATAGTTCTAAATTTGCCTTACTAAACATCGCTCTCTCAGCAACAAAACACACTTCCTTTACTTTGATGAAGCTTTGCCAACTGTTAATCGCAGCAATTAAACTGCTAACCTCAGCCCTATTGCCACTAAATAACTCGTAGCCTATAGGCAAACCATCTTCGTTTGTTGCTAAGGCTAGTACTAATTGTGTAGTGTTAAATCTGTGGTCTTTGCTATAACCAAACTTTCTTAAATCATCAACATTTGTTGATTCAAAATATAAGGTAGTAACGTCAAAAAATATAAAATTAGCCTCTTGGTTTGGTATTAGCGCTAAGGTGCTATTAAAGGCTAGCTCTTTGATTTTACTAATCTCAGGATGTAGCTTATCCATCATTCGATATAATGCATCTAAGTCATGTTCTATGTTGAATTCTTTCGACAAAAAGTCTCTCAAGCCTCGCTTACTATTTGGCGATACCATACGGGCCAAGGTCAGGTCTTGTAATATTTTTTGCTGTCGTTTTTTGCTTAATAGGCTGTTAAAACCTAGTTGCTCGTAAACATGCCCTCCTACTTCGTGAACCCCTTCAACTATTCGGCGCTCTTCTACTATGTCTGTTATCTTCACTTCTGATGCTGGTAGAATGTCCCTTAAGCTCTTGCGTTGTGGGCGACCTGGTTTGCGAATAATGCCAGCTTCTCCTCCCGTTAGAAAATTTGCTTGACCAGACTCCTCCTCTCGATGTTTTTTGAGCTTTAGCATTATCTCTTCAGCTAAAGCCACCAACTTAGATTCTTCTTCCTTATCTGCAAATACTCCAACATGACGAAGTATCTTTTGTTTTACTTTGCCTTCCTTGTTGCGATATCCTTCGACTATTTGTAGGCTTGCTCTTGGGCTGTTTGGGCTTTTCTTACGACGTAGATACATCTTTTGATATTACTTTTATTCTTGTAATCAACATTATAGCACTCTTCAACCTTATATACAATAACAAAATATCACTAGGCACAACAAAACGCCTTCGCACTCTTAACACTTTATCTATCTCAAATCCTTACTCTCTTCTCTCTCCTTTTGCGGAAGTCGGGAAGAA
>CAYGOD010000019.1:0-1215 GCA_964351525.1 uncultured Bdellovibrionales bacterium | reverse complement strand
AAAATAATGCCCGGCTCTCCTGTACCATGAGCACAATGAATAATTTTATCCCATAGATCTCGTGCAGAGACATCTCTTTTGACATCTGGATTCTGCACATCCAGCGGCCAGCGAAGAGTAAAAACACTGTTGGTTTCCACTGCTTTCATAAATTCATCTGAGAGACGTACAGAAATATTCGCCCCGGTAACTTTAGTCAAATCCTGCTTCACGGTAATGAAATATTCTATATCAGGATGAGCCACATCCATGGTCAACATCAGCGCACCTCTCCTGCCATTCTGACTCACCTCGCGCGTTGTGTTGCTAAATCGCTCCATGAAAGAAACTACTCCACTGGAAGTACCTGCAGCATTTTTTACAGAAGAGCCTTTAGGACGAAGCGTAGAGAGATCAAACCCAACACCACAGCGTCTTTTGCTCAACTGTGCCAACTGTTGATCTGTGTACATAATGCCTCCGTAAGAATCAACCGGCGCTTTGATCACCACACAATTGGATAGAGAAGCCACCACATAAGGATTGCCCAAAACAGACATGACACTACCCTGGGGAATCACATATTTGAAATCTTTGAAAAGCTTAAAAATCACCTCCTCTGTCAAAGGAGCACGTCTGGAACCATATGGAGAAAGCAACTGCAATTTTTCTTTACTCAAGGCTATGTATGCTGATTCGGCCTGAAAAAATGCCCGAGACATGCGCCTGTGCATGTCTGTAGGTGAGAGCTCCGTATATTTACCCTGCCCATCTCGAATGCAATACTTATTGATCCAGGTAGTCGCAGCTAGTTCATCATTGTCAAAATATTTTCTGGTTTCGATCAATACATCCTCATAAGAAAAAATGGAGGATACAGGTAGGCTTTTTGTGGTCATGTTTTTAGTTTTTAAAGCTAAGCCCACCCACCAGCTAAGGACATGATGCCTGTCAGACAAGAATCTGATTTAGTTTTTTAAGGTCAAAATCAGTTAAATCATTGGTGATTTTTATCATAAAAAAAGTCTTGATCAAAAAGACCAAGACTCAAAAAGTTTATTCATTTATTTCTAAAATCAATTGTCAATGGAACCGACGACACGTTTCATAAATCCATTCAATGCATCTTTTTGTGATGCACCACCTTTCACTTCTTTGCTCACCTCAAGGGCACCATATAGGTTTGAAAGCAATTCGCCCAAAACATCAAGCTCTTCATCTTTAAGTGAAGGCGAT
>CAYGOD010000018.1:0-1240 GCA_964351525.1 uncultured Bdellovibrionales bacterium | reverse complement strand
AAACAACATTGGGATAGGATAAGGAGTCCAACTAGATACAATCCAATTGATATCGCATGTTAGGAATGTTACCTATCCCATTTTTCTCAACAGAACTTGAACAAGTACCTGGGTCAGCTGTGCTAGACCGTATCAAAAACGAGCAAAAGTGTCTTTGAGAGCTTAAAAAAAAGAGATTATATGGAATTATCAATTATTAGACAGTCATTAGGTATTGATATAGCTATGAATGACTTTAAAGTGTGTTATGGTTATTTAAACTTGAAAATGGAGCGTGAAATCGTAGCAGAAGCCACCTTTGAGAATTCAGCAACTGGTATGCGTTCTTTGATTTCATGGTTATCCATTCATCTTATTTCTCGGAAGGATCTTTACTTTCTAATGGAGGCAACAGGGGTTTACCATGAAAACCTTTGTCAATTCCTGTACAATGAAGGGTTTCATGTGAGCGTGATGCCTTCAGGTAGGGTTAAGAAATATGCTGAGAGCTTACAGCAGCGCTCCAAAACAGATTTATTGGATGCAAAGATGTTATGTGTATTGGGATTGGAGCGACCAGTAGAGCTCTGGGTTCCAGCAAGACAAGAGCTACAAGATCTGAAGCAGCTATCTCGTGAAAGAGGCCAGTTAGTAAAGGAAAAGAGTGGGTTAAAATGTAAACTTCATGCTTTAGAACATGGGCTAACTACTCAAGAAAGAGTCATTTCAAGGCTTAAAAACAGACTCAAATTACTTTCAGAGCAAATTAAGGAGGTAGAGTCAGAGATGAGGGAAATAATTTTATTAGATCAAGAGTTGAGTCAAAAAACCGATCAGCTCGTGTCAATTCCTGGGGTAAGCTTCATCTCAGCAACAGTTGTAATTGCTGAGACACGAGGGTTTCAAGGGATCAAAAATTCAAAACAACTTACCTCTTACACTGGCTATGATGTAGTGCACCGAGAATCGGGATTATATAAAGGGAAAACATCAATAAGCAAAAAAGGCAATAGTCATATAAGATCCATACTCCATATGCCTTCCATGACTGCTGTTCGCTGTAACCCTACGCTCAAGCCATTCTATGATCGATTAAAGGCAAGAAAACCTAAGCCAATAATAGCCTTAGTAGCCGTGCAGAGAAAATTACTCTGTCTGATGTATACACTTTGGGTCAATGACACTTATTATAATGCAGAATATGAAAAAAAATCGGCAGAGGCATTCACCTCTGCCTAACAGGATGATTTGACGAATCAAA
>CAYGOD010000017.1:0-1287 GCA_964351525.1 uncultured Bdellovibrionales bacterium | reverse complement strand
TCATTGACGGATCCAGAGGTTTACAGTATACCTATTTTATTAATGATCGGCTGGAGAGGTGAGCCGGGAGTAAAGGACGAACCTCAACATATCAAGCAAGGTAGGATTAATGAAGCCATGTTGAAGGCATTGGAAATTCCTTATGCAATATTGTCTTCTGATTATAAAAAGGCCAAAGAACAACTGGAAATAGCCATGACCTACATGAGAATCGAGCAGGCACCTTATGTTTTGCTTGTGAGAGCGGGGGTTTTTGCGCCTTACAGAATGAAGAATACATCAGCAAGCCAACAGTTTGAAATGAATAGGGAGGCTGCAATAGTTGAAATATTATCGATGTTAAGCACAAACGATATAGTAGTGTCTACTACGGGTAAATCTTCTCGCGAAGTTTTTGAAAAGCGCAAAAATGAGGGAATGCCTCATGATAGTGATTTTCTCACGGTTGGATGCATGGGACATGCATCGCAAATTGCGCTTGGAATTGCTTTGGAGAAGAAAAATAATCAAGTGTATTGTCTTGACGGAGATGGTGCATTTTTAATGCATATGGGTGCAGCAGCTATTATTGGTGATCTTAGGCCTTCAAATTTTAAACATATTGTTATAAACAATGGGAGTCATGATTCAGTAGGAGGACAGCCTACGGTAGCATTGGGAATGGATTTGTGTGGTGTTGCTATTTCTTGCGGATATAGAGCTGCTTATTCGGTGGATACCAAAAAATCATTGAAGGATATTTTTAAAGATTTCGAAAGTCAGGATGGCCCTTTGTTTTTAGAAATAAAAACCAGCAAAGGTGCACGCGAAAATTTAGGAAGACCTACTATTAGTCCTATCGACAACAAACGGGACTTCATGAAAAACTTAAATTCAAAATCATGAGAGGACGAATCACCCATCAAAAATCTATCCGAAGAAACATACTTTTGAATCCTGGTCCGGCCACTACATCTCAAAAGGTGAAGGAAGCTTTGATTTCTGAAGACATTTGCCCGCGTGAAGACGAATTTGGGCAGCTAATGCATCGTATATGTGAGGGAATATTGAAGATTGGCAATGGACTGGAAACTCATGAAGTAGGCTTATTTGTGGCGAGTGGAACTGGAGCGATGGAAGCCGCTCTTGTGTCTGCCATTGGTGAAGAGGATAAGATACTGATAATTACCAATGGTGCTTATGGATTGCGCATGGAGGCTATATGCAGAAGCTACGGCTTAGAATATGATACCGCTTTTGGTTTTGGTGACTTTCCTGAGCCAGACAAAGTGAAGACAGTCTTAGAAA
>CAYGOD010000016.1:0-1453 GCA_964351525.1 uncultured Bdellovibrionales bacterium | reverse complement strand
GCAGCCTTGAGCTCCTGGTTCCTCAGGCTGTAGATGAGGGGGTTCAGGGCTGGAGGCACCACCGAGTACAGAACTGACAGGGCCAGATCCAGGGATGGGGAGGAGATGGAGGGGGGCTTCAGGTGAGCAAACACGGCAGTGCTGAGGAACAGGGAGACCACGGCCAGGTGAGGGAGGCAGGTGGAAAAGGCTTTGTGCCGTCCCTGCTCAGAGGGGATCCTCAGCACAGCCCTGAAGATCTGCACATAGGAGAAAACAATGAACACAAAACAGCCAAGTGCTAAGGAGATACTGAAAACAGAGAGCCCAAGTTCCCTGAGGTAGGATTTGGAGCAGGAGAGCTTGAGGATCTGGGGAATTTCACAGAAGTACTGGCCCAGGGCATTGCCATGGCACAGGGGCAGGGAAAATGTATTGGCTGTGTGCATGAGAGCATTGAGAAAGGCACTGGCCCAGGCAGCTGCTGCCATGTGGGCACAAGCTCTGCTGCCCAGGAGGGTCCCGTAGTGCAGGGGTTTGCAGATGGACACGTAGCGGTCGTAGCACATGATGGTCAGGAGGGAAAACTCTGCTCCAATGAAGAACACAAAGAAAAAGAGCTGTGCAGCACATCCTGCATAGGAGATGTCCCTGGTGTCCCAGAGGGAATTGTGCATGGCTTTGGGGACAGTGGTGAGGATGGAGCCCAGGTCGCTGAGGGCCAGGTTGAGCAGGAAGAAGAACATGGGGCTGTGCAGGTGGTGGCCGCAGGCGACGGCAGCGATGACGAGGCCGTTGCCCAGGAGGGCAGCCAGGGAGATGCCCAGGAAGAGGCAGAAGTGCAGGAGCTGCAGCTGCCGCCTGTCTGCCAGTGCCAGCAGGAGGAAGTGGCTGATGGAGCTGCTGTTGGACATTTGCAGTGTCTTGGCATGGGGATCTGTAAAAACAGTAATCATGGAATAGTTCAGTTTGGAGAGGACTTTCAATATCCCAGCACAGCTTGGTGGCACTTTCCCCCCACTGCCTGCCCAGGGCTCTGCTGCCTGGAGCTGTCCCTGCCTGCAGCTGCTTCCCTGTGCCCAGGGCTGGGCCCTGCCAGTGCTGCCAGAGCCCAGCCCAGCCCTGGGGGCTCAGCTCTGCCCTGCAGACCCCTCCCAGCTCAGGCACTGCCCAGGGGCAGCTCTGGCTCTGCAGGCTCTGATGGCAACGTCACAGCAACCCTCAGAAAGCTCTAAAGCAAACCCTGATAATGCCAGTAAGGGATCCTTTGCTCTCTGTTTTGCGACCCACTGCCATGTTTGGTAAAGTCAGAGAAAAAATTGTTTTATTTTTCTAACCAAGAACTGAAACATGAATATCTATGTGCAATTTCTCATCCAGACACCGAAGACGAGTAGATTATTAAAGCAGAATTTTCCTTTTTACACTGTCCCTGCCCTGTTCCGCTTCCTGAATAATCTACTTGAATGTGTTC
>CAYGOD010000015.1:0-1469 GCA_964351525.1 uncultured Bdellovibrionales bacterium | reverse complement strand
TAAGTCCAGAGAATCCACCAAAATTAACACCTCCTGTGGTATCTCTTACATTTTCGAAATCACCGTAAGCAAAAGAGATCGCTTTGTGATTGGAAACGAATTTACCTTCAATAGCATTTGCAGGTGCTCCTTCTGCAGCACCTGTAACAGTCCCATCAGAATATGAAAGCGTAATGATCTCAGAAGACTTAAGCGCACGAGCCAATGTTAACTCTACGATAGAAGCATCTTCAGCATTAACCGCCGCACTAGCTACATCAACAGTTGATTCATTTCCTACGTTATCTACTGCTACATTGAATCCTGTAGTGCTTAGTGTTGCTGCATCAATAGCTTCTGAGAATTTCACCCAAATAGCTGAAGCTGCTCCACTTTCTGCAGAGGTAGTAGATACTAGATCTAAAGGAGTAACCACCTTGATAACTTTAGTATAGTCAACAGTACTTTCAGAAGCTGGAGTTGCACGAGATGCAGTCACAGATACTCCGTACTCTCCAGGAGTATCATACATTACATCAATACTTCCACCAACAGCTACATCACTAGCAGTAGCAGGAGTTCCACCATCAAATGTCCATGCAGACCCATCAGCATCACCAGTAGTATTGTTGTTGAATCTAACAGAAGATCCTGCTACCACAATAGTTAACCCATCATTTGCCAAAGTTATTTCCGCACCATCTGATCCGTCAGCATTAACCTGTGTTGCGGTAATAGCCACTTCTACTAAATCAAAAACTTCAACAGAAAAAGTAGTGTCATTGCTTGCATTCACAAACGCCGAACTAAAAGTACGTGTACTAACTACGTCGTAATCTCCTGCAGCGTCGAACATAACAGAAGCAGACTCGCCATCAGCAGCAGCTGACAATGTAGCACCTGCGGCAGGAGAAACACTCCATGCTTTAGATTCAGCAAGACTATTATTATCAGTAAAAGTCAAGCTTGTCCCAACATTCACCATTTGTACATCTGGTGACTTACCACCATTTCCATTCTCAATGGGTGGAGTCTTCTCATCATCCCCACAAGAGGTCGCAAAAGCAGTTGCAACAACCGCCGCAATCATCAATAATTGTTTCTTCTTCATCATAGATTTATTGTTTAATTAATTGAGTTAAAATTTATTATAAAGTTTTTCACGTTTGAGCGTTTTAAAATCCAGGTCTTTCTTCATAATCATATATTTCTAGGTCATCAATAAATAATGTGATGTTTCCTATACTTCTGAAATACGGTCTAAGCACCGCTGTACCTGTTGCACCATCGATACCTCCCCATACACCATCTATTTTTACCCACTCTCCTATTGGATGGGTTGCTTTATTACTTCTGTATTCTACAATTTTGAGCTTATCTGCCATGAGCCACAAGTACATACTTGAAGCCTCCCAAACATCGGGTCCAATTGGATTCGTTTCTACTACGTAGATGTAATAGGAGATATAAAACTTATCTCCTTCTTCCAC
>CAYGOD010000014.1:0-1529 GCA_964351525.1 uncultured Bdellovibrionales bacterium | reverse complement strand
TGAACTGGGATAATGTTCAGGATAGATTACTCATGCTTAAAGGGCAGCATTTTGTCCTGACTTTGACAGTTGATGTATTGAAAGGCTGAGTTTAAGGGGGATAATATTTTTGTGTACACAACTTATATTAATTTGCCTTCAATTTTATCAATTAATAGCGGATGATTTGGGAATAGGTAACTTTAGAGCCTGCAATAAAAATAAGCTTTCCTGAGGCAGGTTTGCATATGAGATGAAGTAGTTTCCATCAATTTTCAGCACAGATTTCTGCATTTCATTAATAGCTTTCCTTATCTTATTTGGCGATAGCTTAAGCTTACTTTCTCCAATGAGATTTTCAATATATCTCTCAAAAATCATAGCTATAAAATTCAGCATAATATGTCCTGAGATTCTCTTGCTTGTCCAATGGAACATTGGCCTAGTCTGGAAGTAATTCTTCATGATTCTAAAATCTTCCTCAATCCTCCATAAATTATGGTACGCTGCTAAAATTTCCTCTGGATCTAAAAGACTATTAGTACTGACCCCATAATACCCATCCCACTGAGCATCAAGCAAAATCTTTTCTCTATCCAACTCCACCTTAGACTTTTTACACTTAAGGTACTTTTTACCGCCTCTCCTATCATCTACTGCCCCGCTATTTATTAGCTTCATAGCCTTTTCAACAAGCCTTGTTCTATCCTTTGCATCTTTATCAGCTCGTGACTTTGACCAAGAGGCAATTATAGTTTCTTGCTGCTCTTCTTCGCGCTCCCGGCTAATGTTCTTATATTTTAAACCGCCATCCTTTGTCTGCTTATAACCTTCAGGATCTAGAACTTGTTGTTTTATATCTGCTGGGCTAGTGCGTAGCTTTGTACCAACTATATAGTCATAACCCATCTCTCTTACATATTTAAGATTTGCAGCAGAGTACATACCCCTATCAGCAACTATAGTAGCTTTTTGGATCCTATATTTATCCTTCATAATGTTTAAACAATCTATGAAGGTCGTCCCTTCACATCTATTACCTGGAAAAAGTTCGTAGGATAGCGGATTACCTTTCTCATCACTAAGCAAGCTTAATACTACCTGCACCTCTGTGAATTTACAGTCTTTGCTAAAGCCAAATGCCCTTAAATCATCAGTTTTGACCGATTCAAAATACATAGTAGTGACATCAAAAAATGCTATAATAACCTTACCATGTATTGCCTGTTGCCGAGCAAATAGATGCTGGCTTAATGGTTCCTTGTAATAATCTAATTCATCCAGCGCCTTATATAACGTATGGAGTTCACATTTTTCAAATCCATCATAAAAAGTTTGATTCTCATAAAGCGCCAGCTTGCTCGATGGGTTAGATAGCCTTCCGGCAATCATCAGCTGGATAATGTCTTGTAAGTCATATTGAATCTTGCGGGAAGCAAGGCTTTTACTCCAAAAATCTTCAAGCTTATATATTTTCCAAAGGCACTGCAACACTCTATATGCTCCCCAATTGCTCCTTGAATCTTCAGCAATTTCAGAACCATCAATTA
>CAYGOD010000013.1:0-1652 GCA_964351525.1 uncultured Bdellovibrionales bacterium | reverse complement strand
CATTGAAAGCTTTCGGAGAGCAATTATTTAAAGACAATAAGGATGCCCTTGCCGAGTGGTTTGGGTTGTAGAAATGGTAAAAAACATTAATAAACTAATAAGTCATGGCAAAAAAGAAACTAAGAATCTATTACGACCCTCAAAGTAGCAGTCCTAAATTCAACGACCCGATTGCTATTGCAAATCATATTGGCATTCCAATATCAGAAATTGATTTCAACAATGTTGCTCCGGATCAGGCTGAAATGGAGTTTGTCAAACGGATCAAATATAAGAAAGCGGTTAGGAGAGCTTTTGATTTATACAATTCTGGAAAAATTGAAAACCTTCAGATTGTTCCGATATTCGGGAATTATCATTCTTCATCAGATAGATCGGAGAGGGATAAACAAGTTGCTAAGAATTTGCCCATGTCCGGAGATAAGGTTAACCTTAAATGGAACCATGATTGTGTAAAATTCCCAGAGGCTATCAAGTATGCGAAAGAACAAGGAAAACTTGACACCTCTCTTGGTGAAAAAGCTACTGATATTCAAGTATATCAATTAGATACAGGTTGGACAGGACACAATGCAATAAAATGGTATCCTGGATATAATACTCAGGATTCAATTTCATTTATAGAAAGAGACCGCATAAAATCTGGCGAGGATAGGGTTAGAGCTCATAACTTGGTTGGTAACCTGCAAACTAAAGCTCATGGGACTTCTACCGCTCATACATTTATAGGAAAAATGGCGGAACCTCTTGAATCAGGCTTTCCTGAGAACTTTCATGGTTTATACAAGGGACAATATAATGAAGGTCTGTTTCCTTATGTGTCTTTTACTCCATTGAGAATTGCGCGACGAGTGGTATTCAACTTAAACTTTGGAGAAAAATCTCCTTGGGATATGTTTGAAGCGGTTAAGTATGCGGTTAACAAGGGAGCGAATGTAATTACAATGAGCATGGGCGGAGAATTAATTAATCCCGCATACCACAAGGCAGCCCAATATGCACACAAACACGGAGTGATTTTTGTTTGCGCAGCAGGAAATAGCAGAATAGCCGATCTGCTAGTTGATGTTGTTCGTCCTGCTGAAGAACCAGGCACTATTGCTGTAGCGGGGATATCACCGAATGCAGGTCGCTACATCCCATGGCCAGAAGGTTGTGATGGTGAAGAAGTTGATATAAGTGCGCCAGCCGCATTTGTTTATACAGCATTAAAGAATGGCAAAAATCCCGAAGATGATCTGTATAAATTTGGTCATGGTACATCTCAAGCCACAGTTCATGTTGCTGCTGCTGCTGCGCTTTGGTTACATTTCTTTCAAGACCAGCTGAGCGGGAATTGGTTTACTGCTAAGCCAATGCGGGTTGTTGAGGCTTTTAGGTGGGCAGTTCGTGAAAGTTCTCATAAACCAAATTATTGGAGCCGAATGGATGTAGCAGATAACAAGGGCATTCTTGATGTATATAATCTTTTGCAGAATGCATATTCACCTGATGCATTTAGGGCTTTGAGCTGAATCAAATCGCTGTACTGGGCAAAAATTAAGCATATGCTTTATCCAAACCCGCACCATAAAATGACTACCACGCACAAGAAAATCATATCCACGCTACCGGAAATCACTGCCACGCAGGGAAAAATGACTCCCACGCAT
>CAYGOD010000012.1:0-1822 GCA_964351525.1 uncultured Bdellovibrionales bacterium | reverse complement strand
CCGAACTGTTGGGCACGTTCGTCGTGCCATGTCAACTGTCCCCCGACAGCCGCCATGATCTTAGCAAACGCAGCCAGCTGTGCGGCGTTCGCACCCGTCTCAACATAGTTGCCCATAAAAAGGACGGTCAGATGCGGACGGGTCGAGTTCTTCTTACGCAACCCCCGGCCCTCAACAATTGACCCGTTCTCCAAGATGACAAGGTGGTACCAGATGTCCACATATTTGCCGCCGGAGACCATCGCCCGCTCCAACGCTTTCACCTGGGCGAGAGAAACGCCACGCGCACCGGCACCCGAATGGTGGGCTTCGGCGACCGTCCACCACGACGGGTCAACGTTGTCAGGGCGGCCGGTCTCAACCGCCTGCCACTCTGCACGCCGGTGGTCGATCAAATCGTCAAGGGTCACGAGCGTCATCCGTTCGGGTTCTCGGACAGGCGGATGATCGACAGTGCACCGCTGTTGATTGTGGTCGCCGTCGAATGCCTCACCTGTAGATCGAAATATGATGACGTGCCAAGGTTCAGGATCGTGGAAACGTGAGCGTTCTGGCCGTATGTTGTCCCGGCGAACTGTGCGTTAGCTGCGCCCCGCGACCCGTTCAACGCCAGCGACAGCGTCCCTGTGCCCGTGGTGGCGGGTGAACCGACCCACGCCGAAATGAGCCACAGCCCGGCCGACGGCACCTTGAAACTGTCCGCAGGCGAAAACAGGTCGAACCCGAACGTCACATCGAACCCGGCGAACGTGTCGTTCGATGTGTCCACAAACGCTGTCGTGGCCGCAGCGACACCGACGTCCGTTTGCCACACCTGCGTGCCGAACGTCGCCGACGGGTACACGGTTTCGTTGTCCGACAGGCCGACGAACGCAACCTTGGAGTAGGTGCCGGCGACGAGCGGCGACGTGGTGGTGCCTGTCGTCCCGATCTCGGCGGCGTTGATAAACCTCGCCGACGGCGGATGTATCAACGCTTTCTGGTTGTCGATCAGCTGGTTAGCCCACGCAGACCCCGGCGTACCACCCGACGTTTGTGTCGCAAGATCCGAGTATTCGGTCATAACAAGTCTCCTGTTAGAAGGACCACACTAGGTCATCGGTGTTGTCCCAAGGGTCGTCCCATGTCCAAATGTCGCCCGAATCGATGAACGGCGCGAACCCGATCGTGCAAGAAATCTCCATCCCTGCCCCCGCCCAAGTGATCGTCTCGGCGAACATGTCGAACGCAAGATACAGCGGCGCATCCGGCGGTGTCGCCGGGGTGATCTGACGGTCAAACGAACAGCGGGTAAACAGGTCAACGTTCAACAGCGCCGCGATGGTTGCCGGGTTCGTGATCCGGTCCCACGTCAACGATGGCACATGGTCCAACGGTGTCGCCTCGCGCAGAAGCCGCCACTCGGCGAGCGCTTGCGCCTCGGTCTCACGGGGCAGCATCGTTGTCACGGACCGTGTCCGCGGACCGTACACGCCTTTCGCTGTGGCATCTTCCTCAGTCACCGTGCCGCCGTCCCACTGCACCGATAGCACGGTGGAGACACGATCCAGCGACGCCGACACGGTCAGTGTGCCGGGCGGATGGTCACCGATCGATGACGCCACAAAAAGGAACGATTCGGACAGGCCGTGCCGTTGCCGGAACGTCAACACACCATCGGCGGTGACCCAAGCGTGACCGTATTCGGTGTCGACGGCTTTCTCGATCTCGGCGAGCGTCGACCCGTCACCCGTGTGACCGACACATCGCGACCGTCCCGTGTCGATATCACGCAACGCCGACGGCACACCGACAAGGTCCAACATGCGGCCGATCCGCGCCC
>CAYGOD010000011.1:0-1991 GCA_964351525.1 uncultured Bdellovibrionales bacterium | reverse complement strand
GGATCAACTGCAAAAAAGATAATCGTCAATTAAATTTCTATCAATCAACTAATTGCAATTAGGATTTCTTTAATTACCTGGCCAATTTTATCCTGTCTGTACAGACTATCATTTTTCCATTAGAAAACATATGTTGTTAAATACTTTAGACTGGTCAATGATCATTGGCTTTTTCATTATCTCCCTAGGGATCGGGATTTGGGTCGCAAGAGAAAATAAAAATTCAATCGATTATTTCACAGCAAGTGGCAAAATGCCCTGGTGGTTATTAGGTGTATCCATGGTCGCAACTACCTTTTCCACGGATACACCCAATTTAGTGACCGATATTGTCAGGCAAAATGGAGTCTCAGGCAATTGGGCTTGGTGGTCATTTTTACTTACAGGAATGCTTACGGTGTTCGTATATGCTTCTTTATGGAAAAAATCAGGAGTAGTTACAGACGTAGAATTCTATGAACTTCGATATAGCGGAAAGATTGCCCGATTCTTAAGAGGTTTTCGTGCAATTTATTTGGGATTAGTTTTCAATGTGATGATTATGGCGACAGTTTCCCTTGCTGCAATTAAGATAGGGGGTGTTTTATTGGGGCTTTCTCCAATCCAAACTGTGTTGATTGCAGGTACTATCACAGTCATCTATAGCTCTCTTGGCGGACTTAAGGGTGTACTAATAACGGATTTTATTCAGTTCTTTCTATCAATAGGTGGTGCAATCATAGCCGCAATTATCTCCCTTCAGCATCCAAAAGTAGGTGGACTAAAAAAATTAATGTCGCATGAAAATGTGGTCGATAAACTTGATCTATTTCCATCTTTGTCCAATCCTGAAATATTCATATCAATATTATTGATTCCTATTTTGGTTCAATGGTGGAGCGTGTGGTATCCAGGTTCAGAACCAGGCGGAGGAGGTTACATAGCACAGCGGATGTTTGCTGCCAAAAATGAAGATCATTCGATCAAAGCAGTTTTGTTTTTTAATGCCGCACATTACGCTCTGCGACCTTGGCCCTGGATTATCGTGGCATTATGCTCACTCATAGTTTTCCCCGACCTGGAAAGCTTTAAAACTGCTTTTCCAAATGTTGGTAACATCATTGGTCACGATTTAGGTTATCCGGCAATGCTCACTTTTATCCCATCAGGACTACTTGGACTAGTTGTAACTTCATTGATTGCTGCCTATATGTCCACTATATCCACACACCTAAACTGGGGCGCCTCATACATCGTCAATGATTTTTATAAGCGTTTTGCAAAACCTCAGGCAACAGATAAAGAAATGCTGGCTGTTGGTAGAATAATAACTGTAATTCTAATGATCCTTACAATGATTTTTGCCCTATTTCTGGACAATGCTTTGAGTGCCTTTCAGATACTCTTGCAGATAGGAGCAGGAACGGGTTTGATTTTTATTCTTAGGTGGTTTTGGTGGCGTGTCAATGCTGCTAGTGAATTAGCAGCTATGCTCATCAGCTTCCTGGTAGCCATCTATTTCAATCTAATACATCCGACACTTGGCTTTGCAGCAATAGAATCTTGGCAGCAGTTGGTCATTGGAGTAGGCATTACCACAGCGGCCTGGATCATTACAGCCTATATTACTACCCCTACAAGCATGACCGTACTTATAAATTTCATTAACAAAGTACAACCAGGAGGACCGGGATGGAAAAAAATCATAAAACAATCAAAAACCGAAGGCCTTTATGTGGAAAATGCAAAAGGACCATGGAAGGTACCTATTGGAATAATTTGTATGATTTTCGGTACGATAGCGATCTATTCATTTCTTATGGGCACAGGACTGATTTTATATGGGCGCCTTTTAATTGGAGGTGGCTTAATTGGCTTATCAGGTCTTTGTATTTTTGGCCTTACAAAATTATGGCCGAGATTAACTTCTTAAAAATAGGAATTCGAATTTTTTATCATAAAAAAGCCTGATTCTCAATGAGAATCAGGCTTTTGGTGATCCGCCTGGGGCT
>CAYGOD010000010.1:0-2059 GCA_964351525.1 uncultured Bdellovibrionales bacterium | reverse complement strand
ACACCGATACCAACGAAGTTTATCAACTTACGTAAAAATGATATTTGTGGCTTAGAAAGGGCTTCAAGATTATTCTTTTTTCTATCGATGGGTGATTTGCGAGAACGATAAATTAGCCAAGCAACTCCGCTAGTAGCCAATATCAACAACACATACTTTGCACCAGGTGTAGTAAATAATAGCCCAATTAGAAAAATTAGGCCTATCAACCCACCGCCCCCAAGATGTGGACCATCTAAACGTTTCGCCTCTTTAGAAATGAAATAGGGTATTGAACTAAAGGGATTAAAACCCTTCTCTATCATCATTTCGCGAAGCATTACCAACTGTGCATCAGCTGCTTCGAACTGTCCATTTGCATTACCGATAAATTGCTCGTAAGCAGAATGCCCATTTACATCAGAGGGTTCTAAATTCATAGAAAAAGTTGTTCTAAGCTCTTCAAATTGATCTTCAGAAATTCTGGGAAGTTTACTGATACTTGCGTATTCATTTTCTTTAAAATAAGCGGTACTTAGAGAAATAAGAGAATCATATCTGTTGTCATTTAAGATCACATCTCGGACATAAAGTAGCTTTTTGTCAATCTCCTTTTCTCGATCCAAAGTGGACTCAAATCTGTCATAATTGTATCCCTTAATGACCAGTCGGTTGTTACGAAAATGCATTATAAGATGATCATTATTCTCCTGGTCTTCTCCTAATATGTCAACCGCTAATAGTCTGATATTACCTTTGACAAGATAGCTTCTCATCACTTTGTATGTTGTATTATAGCGATTGCCGTCAGTATCCATTTCATCTCTTGAAATCGTATCACCAAAGATCTTAATGGAACGATTCACTCTTAGTTTTTCATCATCATAATCATCAAAGAAAAACTGTCCTTGGGGTAGGTCTACTACAATACTTTTATTTCTGACGGATAAGCGTTCCTGAGCTTTCTGTTCATTTTTCTCTTCTTGACTTAAGTTGTCCGTGTACCGTTCAAGCGTGCTATAAAATTCGCTTGTGATACGTTCATCATCTATGGCTTTCACCTCCTTTTCTAAGGCTTGAATGTTTGCAATATCTTTACTGTCGAAGACGAGATTACTGAGGTTTTCGTATGCTGTAGAAATTTTAGAAGAGTTTGCATCACCTGCTTGGTAGGCTTTTAGTGCTTTCCACCAGAGTGTTTGCGCACGCTTCGAGTCTTCGAAGATAGCTTCCAGACCACCTTTCCGATAGAACTCCGCAGCATTTAATGTGGCATTGATAAAAATATGATCATCTCCGGCTAACTCCATCCATTTTAGATATGCCAGTATGTTTTCTGCATCATCCGTATCCAGATAGTGGTCTTCACGTTTAGAGATATAGTTGACCATGGTGCTAGAGATATCCAAACAGAAAGCTGGATCATTTGCTTTGAAGTATTCATACATAAGACGATAGGTCGTAGTATCTAATACTTGATTTCCGGAAAGAAGAAAATCCAGCTGGGCATTTCTATATTGGTAGCGAGCGGTTAGGTCTGTGCTTTCAAGTGCTTCACTGATGGATTTATAAGCTTTAATATATTCAGAAGCCTTTTCCAAGTCACGTGGCGGGTTGGAGTAAAACCTGACGATCTGATCTAAGCAATAGGCCTTGGGTAAACCAATTGCTTGGTGACTATTGTAAGCGCTAAGGAGAGAGTCTATGTTTTCAGATGAAAATCGTTGTGTTTGAGCGGATAGGCTTAAAGACAAAAAAAAGTAGGCAGTAAAAAGAACGCAATTCTTCATTTCTTCATGGTTAAGATGCATTTTTAAGCGAAATGCGTCCTAACCAATAATCATAGGTGCATTAAGTAAATTAATGAGATTCTAAAATTACATATAATAAACTCAACCCTCTAATTGGCTGATATTAATGATAACGCTCAACTAAAATGAGTATGCGCTCCAGTGGCTAGAAGCATCGAAATTCCCAGTTTGCATTGTCCTTACGAAGTGCTCTGTTCGCATATTCATTTTAGTGTTTGTGTGTGCCCAGCATGGACATGTGTTAACGAAGTTAACACGAAAGTTCCAGA
>CAYGOD010000009.1:0-3788 GCA_964351525.1 uncultured Bdellovibrionales bacterium | reverse complement strand
CGAAAGACACACCGAAAAAAGAGACATATTTAAGAATTTAAGACAATCCTCGCTCAAAGCGTGGAATGAAATTCTTGTAGCTTAAAACTTGGCGCAATATGCTTTTGGAGAATAGTTCGAGTTTGTCTGACATGACAATTCACACCATCACATTAACTTGCTATGAGGATTAAGATCAAGTCATTGTTTAGCTGAATTAAAAATTCGCCTTATCTAATTTATGTAATAGTTCGAGCTTGTCTGGCATGACAAGCTTTCTCTACTTGTCCTTTTTGCCGAGCAATGCTTTTTCTAGGCTACTGATTTTCTTATCATAGTAAGTTGCGGCGTCTTCAAGCTGGATATCGGTATTTTGGACAAACAGGCGATCGTCTTGTTCCGTTTCTGTATCATCTTTATCCGATGATGCCGTATCGCCGTCTTTTTCTACGTTTTCAATAATGGCTTTAAGCAAAGCGTTATTCTGAGTCAGAGATGTATCGGCCCCTTGTGTAATCTCGTCTGTTGTATCAACAGTACTATCATCAATCTCACCATTTGCGTTCCCTTGTGAGGCGACACCATTAACGACCAAGTCTTTAATTGGGGAACTGGTTAGTGATGCATCCGCCTCAATACCATTACCCCGCATAAAGGTTGCTAACTGCTCTACGACACCCTCATGAATGATATCATTGATCTTCTTACCATAGAACGCACCGCCAAACGTGTCTTCTAAATCAAAACCAGCAAAGCGTAAAATCTGTGTGCCAAAACCGCTGTCATTAAGCTCGCTGCCGTCCAGGGCGTTCGTGATTGGTCGTGCTGTCCCCCCCTCATTTGGAGTTACAGCAATAGTCTCTGTTGGCGTTGTCGTTGCCACATTTACCACAGGCGTCTCGTTCATATCACCAAGGAAAATTGTAAAGGTTTGATCAAATGTATATTGACCATCATCCGCACGCAGCGTAATTGTGTAACTTTGCGGATCAACCTCAAAATCTGTTAATTGCGTCACGGTAAGTCCAGAACCAACAATATTAAAGATCGATGATGAACCAACAAAGGATAATGCCGCAGCAGGGCCATCAGGATCAACAACCGACCAATCAATTATACGTGCACCTGTCGGTGTATTCTCAATAAAGGCATTCGTATTAAGGCGAATAAGCTCTGGCGGATCATTCTGCGGGGTAATCGTAATGTCAAACGTCTCAACCGGCAGTGTATAGAACCCGTCCGTTACTTCAAAATCAAAGTCATCGGCAATCGTCTCAGATCCATCATGAACATAGACTATACGACCATTCACAATATCGTCTTGAGTGAATGATGTCACGGCAACACCCGGATTGGTAGTTAGCTCTAATTGTCCATTAATCGGCGCGCTTAAAACATTGAAGATTATATCTGTATCTGGTGTGTCAAAATCACTCACCGATAAGACAGCCGTTGTAATCGGATTAATGCTTGTTGCTAGTGATGTTCCTTCTAATACTGTAAAGCCAGTATTAGTATCAAGGACAGGGATAAATTCTACATTAACAACAACGGTGGCTAAATCAGGCGTGGCACCGTCGCTACCATCATCCGCTAAGCTTACATCAAAACTACCTGTTACTGTCATGGTTCCATCATGAGTAAATACAACCAAACCATCATTCACATCTTGCTGGGTAAAGCTCGTCCCCGGTACGCCGCCAATCGTCAGTGTACCATTTTGGATATTCGTCACGGTATACGTAATCTCAACATCCGTATTATCAGGATCTGTGCCCTGTAAGAAGCTTGCATCAAACGTCAATGATGTTCCAACAGCAATTGATTGCGCATCATTCGTTGTAATCTGCGGCTTATCATTTTGCGGCGTAACAATAATGTCAAACGTCTCTACAGGTAAATTAAAGAACCCATCCGCAACCTCAAAATCAAAACTGTCTGCAATTATTTCACTGCCATCGTGTACATACACAACACGGTTATTATCTAAATCATCTTGGGTAAAGCTCGTAATCGCAACACCAACATTTGTGGTTAATTCTAACTGACCATTAATTGGCGTACTGGTCACATTAAAGATCAACGCATTAGACGCCGTATCAAAATCACTCGCCGATAACATGGCAGTACTAATTACATTCACCGATGGGTTATCAGGCGTTGCCTCTAACACAGTTGCGCCCGTATTCACATCCAATGTTGGCGGGAATAAAATATCAATGCTAAATGTACCCGTCGCTGGTAAGACGCCGTCCTCTCCGCCATCGGCAACACTAATATCAAAACTACCATTCAGTGTCATAGTGCCATCATGGGTAAAGACAACAAGACCATTATCAATATCGGCTTGTGTAAATGTAGTGCTTGGCACGCCATTAACCGTCAGTGTACCATTTTGCAGATTGCTAATCGTATAATCAAGATCAGACGGTCCATCATCATCATCTAATGTCTGTAACGTTGTCGTATCAATCGTCAATGCTGTGCCAACAGGAATAGAACGCTCAATATTTGTTACAAGAATAGGTGGATCATTCACGTCGGTGACATCAATAGTGATCGTCTCAACATTAGAGTTCACACTGCCGTCATTTGCTTGCACGTCAAGGGTTAATAACGGTGCTGTCTCAAAATCAAAGTTACCATTACCATTCACCGTAATATTACCGGCATTATCGATATTAAAGAACGCAGCACCCGTACCACCAATAATCGCATATGTAATCGTATCGGCAGGTACATCCTCATCCGTTGCTAGATTAATGGTCGCAACAGGATCTAAATCACCAGCATTTTCTGGAACAGAAAACGGACCTGAAGTCGGCAACACTGGCGCATCATTAACATCTAAAATATTAACGGTCACGGTCTCAACATTAGAATCAAGCGCGCCATCATTTGCACGAACATCTAATGTATAACTCGTTGTACCACTCTCAAAGTTAAAATTACTATTACCATCCACGGTAATATTGCCCGTATTATCAATGGCGAATAACCCAGCACCCGTACCGCCAACAATTGAATAAGTAATCGTATCGCCTGGTAAATCTTCATCGACCGCTGGCGTTACCGACCCTACAGGGGCTAAATCATTCGCATCTTCACCAATCGCAAACGGGCCACTTGGCGATAAGACAGGTGCATCATTGACATCTAAGATATTAATCGTGATGGTCTCAACATTTGATGTTAACGCCCCATCGCTTGCCTGAACATCAATTGTGTATGTATTAGGGCCAACTTCAAAATTAAAGTTACCATTACCATTAACTGTCACATTACCGGCATTATCGATGTTGAATAATCCAGCGCCTGTACCCCCTGTAATAGCATAGGTAATCGTATCACCTGGCAAATCTTCATCAACCGCCACGTTAATGGTCGCCACAGGGGCTAAATCATTCAAATCTTCGCCAATAGCAAACGGACCTGAAGTCGGCAAGACTGGCGCTTCATTAATATCTAGAATATTAATTGTGATGGTTTCGACATTTGAATCTATCGTCCCATCATTAGCGGTTACTTCAATTGTATAGCTATTCGTTGTCTCAAAATCAAAGTTACCATTACCATTAACAGTCACATTCCCTGCATTATCTATAGTGAATAATCCAGCACCTGTACCACCAGTAATCGCATAGGCAATCGTATCACCCGGTAAATCAACATCTATCGCTGGATTAATTGTACCAACAACGGCCAAATCATTCGCATTCTCCGCAACACTCAACGGCGCCGTTGCAGGTAAAACAGGCGCATCATTAACAGGCGTAACCGTAATACCAAACGTCGCCGCCGCCAACGTC
>CAYGOD010000008.1:0-17106 GCA_964351525.1 uncultured Bdellovibrionales bacterium | reverse complement strand
TTGAGTTACACGTACGTGAACGTGTTTCGGTGCCCGAACCTACCACACACGAACGTGTGCCGTTATCGGTGCTATTCGGCGTACAAGCTGTTGCACAAGAGGAAGTATTCCAACCACCCCATGAGCCCCATGCAGAACCTGAACTGTTACATGTTCGTGAGCGTGTCTCATTACCAGAACCAATCACGCATGATCGTGAGCCGCTCTCCGAGCTATTTGGTGCACAAATACAGTTGCGGAACGTAATGACATCAAAGTCTCTTTCCCAGACATCATAAGAATCTCCGCCGGCACCACCACCACCTTGTTCATAGTCTTGTACGACAGAATAACCATTAGCGACCGGCGATGTGTAAACCAAAACATTGTTGTTATTATTCGCGGTCACTGTTCCTGCTGGACAGCCATTACGCTCAAAGACATATTCACTTGTCTGACGCACTTCATAAACAGAGCCGTTTTGAACAATCTGGTAAGTATAATTCTCTAGCCCTTCACTATCTCTATCACAGCCTTGTTCGCTCGATTCTTCATATATTTCAACCGTGAATTCATGACTGCCTACTACGGTTCCTGCTGTACAGTTAGACGTGGCAGTAGAACACCCGGATGTGCTCCAACCACTCCATGAGCCCCACGCTGTACCGCTACTGTTACACGTACGTGCTCTTGTTTCATTACCAGTACCAACCGTACATGATCGTGTTCCTGTCTCACTTGCATTTGGTGAACAGATAATTGGTTGACATGTATTGGCCGTTTCATACCAAGAACCCCATGATCCAGAGATCGTCGTTGGACATGTATAGTTACGGCGCTCTGTTATTGTTCCAGCAAAGCCAGATGGACATGGTGTTGATGTGCGTGTTTGACTTGTTGGCACGCAACAAGCGGCTGTTGATGTATCAACACATGACAACGTTTGAGTCACGTAATTACGATTTGGCGTAGATCCACATGCACTACCATCTTCACGATAAGAACTTTTGACACATGAAGAGCCCACAGAAGAACATGATGCACCGGGAGATTGACTTGAACATGTCACCGCTGACCCACTACAGCCGTATGAATAATTAGCTTTCCACTCAGCAGAACTCGTTGAGCCACAAGCCTCACATGTATTTTCAATTTCAGCCCATCCGCCGAAGTTACATGTATTTGGATCTCTATCGCGACGTTCCGTGATAGCGCCATATGTGTCTGCAGGACAGGCTACACTGCGTGTTTCACTGCTTGCGCCGTTACAGATACACGTATCTTGTGACGTTTGCCACGCGGTATATGTACCAGAAGGACATTGACGATCTCTAAATTGTTGAATTGAACCAGACTGACCCGATGGGCAAGACAGACTACGTGTTTGTCGCGTTGAAGAACAGCTACAAACAGACGGGTTTGTGCTGCTTACACATGACATTGGTGTCACATTATAAACATCTTGCGGTGATCCACACTGGTTTGTTTGTTCAGAAACCGTCATATTTGTAATTTCGGCATCGTTACAATTAGATCCTGCACTTGGGCATGTATCACCTGATACCGCACTACCACATGATGGGGCTGGTGCACTGCCACACGCTATACTTGGTGAGCTTGCCTGCCATGTTGTACAGGTGCAATTATTAAATGTTTCTGTGTAGCCGCTCCAAGCGCCGGCGTTACTGCCTGAACAGACAAAACTACGATCTTCGGTGCGCGTGCCAACCATGTTTGAAACAGGGCAAGCCAAACCATCGCTATATTCAACAACAACAGTACCTGAGCCACAAACGGTTCTTAAGGGAACGCGATCCCCACCATCTAAGGATTTAATATCTCCACCAGTAACGCTGCGCGGATAAGAACCCGCCAATGTTGAGCGTGCAACTTGTGTTTCACCGATGTAACGTGGATGCGCGCCAGAGCGAACCTTTAAATCAGCAATATCACATGAGCCACTAACGTAACTCCATGTAGGATTATTGGGCGCTAAAGAGAAATTAGTAACTGTGTTTGTACGCGTATAGCGCAATGTGCCGTCAATAGACGTCGCAGGCGTCCCATTCACAGTTGCAGCAGGGCAATCAATAATTAACTCCTCTGAGCGTGAACAGCTGATTGTGTCTTCTTCCCAAATATCTTTTTTAATGTAAGAACCAACAATAGATGTCGCACCACCACTTTGTGTGCGAACCATATTACAATTGTAAAGATCGCGCGTATAAGTCGCTGTACCACTCCACCCCGTTCCAGTACAAGATCGAGACGTCGTCTCAATCCCATAAGACGTCGCATCACAAACCAAGTCATCTGAATAATTTACGGCGGTTGTAACAGCGGGAACGAAAGAACTACAATTTGAAATTGTTTCGGCGGGCGCCTGTCCGCCAATATTATCAGCAGCAGACACAATACTCGCCGTAAAACATTCTTCAACTTTTGTACTTGATAAACCAGCCGCCGCAAAATCGATGGCTTGTGTTTCCGTGTCGGCTTGTGCCGTAGATCGCGTGATCTCGATTGTATCAACGGTGTCATTACAAACATCAGATACAGTGCGCCATGATGACCAAGCACCAGTATTTATGACATTATCGCCATTTTTTCTATCGCGAACGATCTCACGTGAGCGTTCTCTAACTGTTTTTTGATTGGGATTATTTGGACATGCTGCCTCTGTTGTTTCATATTCTTTATCGTCGAACTCACCATCTGGGGTTGCAATGTTCGCCATGATAACAGGCACACCATCTGGAATCATTAAGGCAATATCACAATTGAGAGTGATGCCATTTTCATCATTTGCCATGTATAATTTGCGGTCTTTAAAAGTACCAAAACCCGATGAGCCCAATTCTTTTGAAAGCGCACGGGTAATCTTACCATATCCACCATCGCCCAGACCCTTTAGGCCCATTGCTGTATTCGTGTTACCACCAGCAGAACCGGTTATATCAGCTTTAAACCATGTTAGAAGCTTATCGCCACAAACGCCAGATTGAGCAAAGTCCTGAGCGTCACCAATATTATATGCAACGGCATAATTACTCATATCAATCAAGTTAAGTGATTGAAAATTCGCACCATTACTGGTTAATTCCTTCATTAAAACTTGCTGGGATTGAATCGCATATTGTTGAAAGGCGCGGGCATAAGATGTGGCTGTTGATTGTTTTTGTTCTAATTGTTGGGAAACGCTATTGCTACTCTGTTGATCGCTGCCGGGCATACATGCGATAAGACTGAATGACAAAAAGACAATACACATCAATGTCCAACACTGACTCAAACACCGATTGTACGATTTACTATATAATGTCTTTATAAATTCATTTGTCATTTTAATAACCCCATTAAAAAACTTTAATATTAATGCCTTAAGATTTTGCCCGCTTAAAGCATCATGGACACATTTCAAGCCCATACTATACTATAAACGAAAGCCTTTAATTTTTGATTAACTGCAGTCTTTATAAACTACCGTACGTGAACCGCACTTTTGAAAGAAAAAACGTATCATTTAGAATAAATAAAGCGCTTTCAGAAACATACTATAGCAAATCATTTAATAAATTCAAACAAATCAATATTTTATCTTCCACTAAAGTCATTGAGGAAAGATTTGACCGCGATAGTTTTATTTTCTATAATGCAGAATAATTCGGTAAAAAAAACAGGGTCCAAAAAACAATGCCACAGAAAATACACTTCTCATTCGAGCCAGGAAAACCCGAGATAAAGGCCTTTGCTAGAAGCCTAATCAACGACTTAGGTCAAGCGCCCCTAAAAAAGGCAGATATTATCGTCACGATTGGTGGAGATGGTTCTCTTTTACATGCATTCCCAAAGTTAAATGACCAACAAAAAATATTTGGGATGGTGCCTCCGAACAGCAATAGTCGTGGATTTTGGACAAATAGAGATATTACAAACACAGAAGAATTGCTCAATGCCTTAGAAAAAGCCAAGAATTATACTGTGCAGCCCCTAAAGGCTAAAATTTTTAAAGAGCAAGGAAAACCCTCAATCATTAGCGCCTTTAACGAGGTAGCCCCCGGTGAATTCAGCGGTCAAGCGATGTTAATCAACCTAACTATTCATGCACCAAACAGAACGATTGGGCCAATACGCATTATGGGTGATGGCCTTATCATGGCAACACCGTTTGGATCAACGGCTGTTAACCGCACTTATGGTGGTTCCGCAATCGATATTAGAAATGCGGGTATATCCGTTGTCGGTAAAGGTATTTATGAACCCGCCAACGGCTTCCCACCAACGGTCGCAACGGATGAAACAAGATTTGAGTTTGAGTTCTTATCACCGCAAAAACGCCCCGTACGTATCCTATATGATGGTAAATCAATCATTTCAGATAGGGATAACCCGATTACACGCATGATTGTTGAAAAAGATCCTGCAAATGCGGTGCAATTAATGCTCACTGAAGGGCCGTCTACACGCGCTTTTTCAGCGATGATGCCAAAATAACACGCACATAAATCTTACGAAATTTACGATCTAACAAAATTTACCAAGATAAGCCTGCCACGTATTTTTATAAGTATGTCCCTTGCCCGTAATACCGCGCGGCAGATCACCCTCAAAATCTTTAGGAACGCCAATGAGATCATAGGATTGTTCAAATGTAGCGGGCTTATTTTTATAGCGATATAGAAACTCAAAATCAATTAACACCACTTGTCCACTGGCTGTGATCATAACATTCTGATCGTAAAAACCGATCAACGCATAGCCCTGATCATAAAAGAAACGCATCGCATCAATGATTGTTGCTTTATGTTGTTTTAACAATGCTTTTCGTCCCTTTTCATCAAGTGCGCCCAGCACATCGTCAAACCATGGGATAATGATATAATTCTCTGTTTTTTCTAACAAGGGCGGAATAAATTCCACCTGATCCGAGAATGTTTCATAAACGAATGCTTCACGGGCACAGAACGCATCAAAACCATGTTTAAATGTCTTCTTAACGGCCATTTTGCCGTCATATAAAATCTTTTCTGTTTTAGAGCGTGTATTATCCGCACTTAACGTTTCCAAGACCCCATGATCACTAAAATATATTTCATCTCTATGGTTTATCATATTTGATAATTCAGACAATTGTGATTCATCTAAACATAAAGACAGATAATCCCATGCCTCTTCACAATCATCAGAGGCATGGATTGGATTGACTTGTTTTGACAGTAATAATTCTGCATTCACCATATCGCGGATTGTATGTTTTACGTGATTACGCCCATTCTCCAAGTAAGGATACAACTTCTTCTTGTTTGGATTTGGCGTAATTGGATGATAATCATAACAGGCGATAAGCGCGACAGGTGCGCCGCCAGAAACCGCAAAACTACCCCTATCCCATTTACCACCACGAATATGATCTGTAGCCTTTTTCTTTTGCGCATCATCAAGCATATAGGCATCAAGAATATCAAATTTTGCGCGTACTAATTGATGCTTGATCTCTTCTATTTTACTATGCGCAAGCGCCCAATCTCGTATGACAAATGTTGTCAAAGCGCCCTTAAAGAGCGATGTTTTCTTGGCCGGCAACAGCAATTTAATCCAATGATCGCGCGCGGCGTATAAACGCAATGTATCTTTCTCTGGTAACCAATTATGCATCTCAAGCAATTTATACAACCCCAGATAGCTATAATCATCAATGACAAAATCGGCTTTATCTGCCAACCGCTTTAGAACATCTCCATAATCATGATCCACTGGCTTTTTCTTGGCTAAATCATTCTTATCATAGGGTAGTGCGGATTTACTGCCTTTGTGAAAAACAATATGATAGGCCATCGATAAAACAGCATCTTTTGTGGCGGGTACGGCATAAATATCATTGTGATAGATATGATTATCGACTATCTGCGCTGAAATATGGGGTGGCATATAAGGTGTTGATAAATAATCACTCCCCCGTAGGCCAGAAACACTATAGAGATCGACAGCTTGCCCGGCTGGGTCGCGGGTCAAATAAGATCTGATTTTTTTCAAATCATTATCGGCAATCAGAATATCAATATCTTCGCCCTGTTTTATGGTTGGTAAATCTTCATACCACCGCAAAATAACATAGCTAATTTTCTGATCATTTAAGGCTTTAAAAAATGTCTCAATGCTGATACTAGGCCTTATATAGCAGCGCGCCGCACCAGAAACAGATAGATAGCCATAAAGGTAAGATTTAAAAGCACCCCGTGGTAAAAGTCTAAAGAGAGACGATGATAACCGTGTTATTAAACCGCGCCCACGGCGAGTAATTTTCAGCAGAATATTAACGCACGTTACAAAAAAAATCCGCCGTCCCTTTGCGGATTTCAATCCGACACATAAGCGTAACAATTTAATAAGGCGTTGTTTCATGAAAGATACTAAAACGCTGATTTAATGGCGAGAACACGTCCCAATTCACCGGTTAGAACATCAAATCCCATCTCTTCTAATAATGGCCTAACAACATCGCAGATTTTACGACCATCTTCGGCAATATACCACCCAGCCAGCGTAATCGTCATATTATTGGCACTTTTTAGGACGTCACGCATGCTCTTAAGGGCTTTCATTTCACCACCATTAATCGTGATATTCATCTTATCAATTTTGTTAATAGATTGTTCTTTCAATATTTCGTCAATACGCTTTGTCTGAACCGAGATTTCTTTAAAACCACTATGACCCAGTTTTTCCAACACACCTTCATTCAATGAATTAATCGTATTGCTGGTTTTATAAAACGTTACGGTCTCTTGCACATCAGACACCGCCGTTTCAACAACCGTGACACAATCAAGATTATTAGCTTCAATATTTTTTCTTAAGATAGCCGCAATATCGGGATCTGCCTCAACAGCAATTATGCGTCCCTGCCCTTGCATGTAATCGGCAATACGCATCGTGCCATACCCCATAAACGCCCCAATATCCAAAAACACATCATTTGGTTTCGGGCAGAATCGAGCGGCGATTTGTTCTTTGCGCGGTGCATCATAACGATAATCCGCCAAAGGATCTCTTATCGCACGATAAGCGGAAGTATTGCGCGTTAACTCCCCGGGGATACTGCGCGGCGCACTATAACGGCTGACAATTTCATAAATTGTTTCAAAATTTTCTACGGTAACAATGTTACGCAAAGCATCAGGGAAATATTTACGCATGTCCTGATAAAGGGTTTTGCGCGCCTCGCTTGAGGGAAAGCCATAGAAGATACGTCCATTCCCGATAACAATTTTAATATAATTATCTTCAATACTGGTTTCTTTAATTTGAAGATTTAAGATTTCAGAAACAAGACCGCGCTCCTTGTGCGCCTTGATCTTATTCAAAGCAAATTCAGGCATAGCCTTAATAATCATTTTTTTGAGGGCTGACATATCTCGTTTATCCCGTCTCTTTATCTGATTGTAATGAGTTTTTTTGGTAGATTTTTTTTATAAGATAAGTTTTGGTACAGAACAACCAAAAACCATAGATCAGGCCCAATATAACAACACTGAGTATATGGTGCCAATCGGCGGTAAAATAGACAGAGGACAGATGATAAGCGCCGATAACACCAATGCCCCAAACGATATAACCATATATTGTTTTAAAGAGTGTACGAAATGATAGGCCAATCATACGAAACGTGATCCAAAACTTAGCCCCATAAATCCCGACACCAAACACGGTCAAAAGAGCAAGGGCAATATACGCATCCTTAAAGTACAAACCACCAACAAGAATGGCCAGCACACGCAAGGAAAAGTTAAATACATTCCAAAATAGTTGTAATCCTTGGCGCTCATAAACTGCAAAGACCGGCGAAAACGGCGCTGATAAGAACCATAAAAATACCCACGGCATTAATATCTGCGCATAAAGACCTGCCTCTCGCCATTCAACACCAAAAACAAACGCAAATATTTCAGGCCCAGCACATGCCAACAGCCCTAAAGGTACAAGACTTAATAGAACCAAGACCTCAATTATATTCAGTGCAGTACTGGCAACTTTATCTTTATTGTCTTTACTGATCGCATAGATATTGGCTTGTTGGAAAAAGACCTGTCCAATAGCATTTCCAAGTAAATTCATAGGCATTTGCAAAACCCGCAATCCCAGCGCATAAAAACCAACCACCGCAATGGGGAATAAGGTCCCCAGCAAAATAACAGGCAATTGCCACGCGGCAACACCCAACAAAATTGACCATGTACCAAATAAGGGAAATTTCTTATAACGCTTTAACGCATAGATCACATAGCGTAGCCTGAAATGCTTAATCGCTTGCTTGCAATGTTTGGCAAAAGCAGAGAATTGCACACATGTCGCGATAAGGCGCCCAACGATACTGGCAATAATTAATTCCTTACCACCGGCAAAGCCAAGAGCACCAAACCCTATAGAAAAACCACTATTTCCCAATTGATTACCAATTTTGCTAACCGATACAGTGCCGAAATTTTGCGTTCGTGTGTTCCAATAATTACAGGTTAAATAAACGCCGTGGATGAATAAAACCACAGGAATAAACCATAGATAATCAACGACAGGATGATCGTTAAAAAATACCGCAAACAGATCACCACAAAGATAAATAATAAGCGAGACCAGTGCCGTATAAAACACTGTGATGATCAAACATAACCACCAAACACTTAGGGCCTGTATCGTTCGTTTTGGTAGAACGATCGCCATTTCATAACGAAAGCAAGCTGCAACACCAAGGATCGCAACAATCGCAGCAAAAACCCCCAATTCACCAAATGCTTCGGGCGAGAAAAAACGTGTAATAAACGGTAATAACAACAAAGAGATAAGGTTGGCACCAATCGTCCCCCCCATCAACGTCACCACATTTTTCGCAAATGATGATGTATTATTATGTTCTATTTTTTGTTTTTTCATGACTGACTTAAAGCATCGTTCTACCTAATATTTAACAGTCATTATAATTAACACGAAATTGATATAAAAACCAGTGCAACACACCTCCACACACGGTACCATAAAATGTAACTAAACATACCTAATCAACGAATAAGACTATAGAAATATGAAAAAAATGGCCCTAAACACACTTTACGCAGCACTCTGCATGATGGCTTTGATCGGATTTTTTGCACCAAACGCCGAAGCGCGCGCTGTATCATATCCTGGCGGATGGACATTAATGTTGATGAATGATGCCGATAAAAATAGCGCTCACCTTCATTACTCGCCGACGGCAAAAACATCCCTCGGTTACAAAATAGAAGATTGGCGTGATAGAAACTTTACATTAAACGCTGTCCAAATGAATAATCTTCTCAAGCGCTGGAATCAAAAACAAAGCCAAGCCAATATTTATTTAAAATCCGGTCTCGGCGTGGCGTTTAGTGATGAAGGACGCTTTGATGGCGAAAAAGAAGTTGCTGGCTTCACCGGTCTTGCCGCCGATTGGGAAAACAGACGTTTGTTTGTTGCATATGAGAACCGTTATACAGAAGCCGGTGACATTGATAGTTTTTATCAACAATCAGCTCGTTTTGGTGTCGCGCCATATGTTGGTGATTACGGTGATCTGCACACATGGCTCCTCGTACAGGTCGATCACATGCCGGAAGCCGACAATAATATTACCGTGACGCCTCTAATACGGCTATTCAAAGATGTTCACTTGGTTGAGGCGGGCATGAATAATCACGGAAAGCTTCTATTTAACTATGTTCTTAGATATTAAAAAAAATAACTTTAAAAAGGAAAACACCATGAAAAAAATAACCTTCGTCTTTGCCTTATTCCTGTTCATATTTACGACACCCGTTTACGCACAAAATGCAAAAACGAACGCCATAACCCATGTTAGTGTTAATGGATTGGTCTGTGATTTCTGCGCCCGCGCCTTAGAAAAAGTCTTCGATAAAGAAGAAGCCGTTAACAGCATAAGCGTCGATTTAGACACAAAAATTGTAACGATTATCTTTAACGAAAACCAAAGCCTTGATGATGAAACCATCACAAAAAACATCGTCGATGCGGGGTATAGCGTAGAAAACATTCATCATGTCGAATGATCTTAAAACATCATCTTGGAAAAATAACATCGTAGCAAGCCTGAGTCTGTTCACAAGTACAGGAACATTGATATGCTGTGCCTTGCCAGCGCTATTAGTAACTTTGGGTATGGGTGCCTCTTTGGCGGGGCTAATGTCTACGGCACCGTGGATTACCGCTATATCGGACTATAAAATATATATATTCATTGCTGGTGGCATAATGCTCGCCCTATCAACATGGCTGCAATGGCGGGCACGTCACGCCCCCTGCCCGATAGATCCAAAACAAGCGAAGGCCTGTATGCGTCTTAGAAAAACAAGCTGGGGGATCTTAGTTGTATCAATAATGCTCTACCTCATCGGCTTCTTCTTCGCCTTTTTAGCAGCAGACATTTTCTACCCATAACAAAGCAGCTTAAAGAACCTACATTATTATGAAGCCTCGACCACAGTCCTCTTAGGCCGACCATATAAATAATTAATCTATTTTTAAAAATGCTTTAGGCGTGCAGAATCACCATAAAACCGCGGGTGTTGGTTATACGCGTCGCATGAATAAAAATAATGTTGCATCCATTCGTGTGAACGGGTCACGGACATTCGCAAGTAGCACACTCTCGCCCTATTACTGAGCAGGACATGTCGCAGCGGGTCTTGCACAGAGCTACTCACCTGATTTCAGCGTAGTGTATGGTATTGATGGTTATCGTTATCAATTTGATAACTCAAATTCACTAGACAGCAAACAGATTCAATATAGCGCTACGCCAAGCTATAGCTTTCAATCCATGCCCGCTGTATTAACAACAGTTATTCGATATATACGGATAATAATGCGAACGGCATAGAAAACAGCTACGGAGCGATTGATATAGCACCAAGGTTTAGTTACACGCTGAAAAACAAACATTATTTAAGTGTGTCTGACCAGTACAGAGACTCAAAGTTTGATGGCTTTGATCAGATACAAACAACATCAAAACGCAAAGATCATCAATATATGGGCTCTATCAATTACTACATGCCCGTTACGTTGAAACAAGGCCCTGAAAACCTGTTCGCACAATTTGGGTATACGTTTACGCGCAATGATTCCAATATTGCACGTCAGGATTATCAATCCAACTCTTTCAGAACAGGATTAAGTGCCCGCTTTTAGATAGTGATGGGATGGGAATCAGGACTCAAGCCTACAATCTTTGGGCGACAAGCTAATGTGCGCAATGAAATTAATGAGTTAACCAACGCCTGTAATCCAAAAGTAATTTTTATAGATAACATTTCCAATTTTGATTGCACTGGCAATGAAGCCGAGTCATGTGCACCGATTCAGGAAGTGGCTACACAGCATCGTAAAAAAACTGCTGTTTATCCTGAAATCTTTAACTATAGAGAGAAAATGAGCGACGATTATAAAGCTTCCTACACAGACAATTACGTTGATGCTATCCTTATATACAAGTTACTTAGACTTGCACGAGAAGATATTTGGGCATCCGGTGCAAGTTGCGAAGACAGTATACGAAAATGTGCCGAAAAATTAGTGTTGGACAATGTATGGTTAAGAGGCCGTATACAGATGATTCTAGGCCAAAAAATTACCTTATCATTCAATAATGATAAAAGCGGCTTAATGGCTCAAGTCCATAGTAGGTATAGAGGTTTGCTGAAATTAAGTGGTTTATCTGATGATAAATTAAATTTGGTTGCGGGGGTAGGATTTGAACCTACGACCTTCAGGTTATGAGCCTGACGAGCTACCGGGCTGCTCCACCCCGCGTCAAAGATATTAGGTTTTATAGACCCTTTTTAAAGCCTATACAAGCATTATTTCATCCCCTATAGTGTGCGTTAATATATAATCACAACCTTAGGAAAAATTGACAATCATGACGCTTATTTATAATACACCAAAAACTATTTTTATCTCCGGCGCCACATCGGGCATTGGTCGCGAAACAGCACTTATGTGTCGTGAAAAATTCCCCACGGCTGCACTTATACTTTTGGGCAGGCGCACAGAACGCCTAGAGGCATTAAAAAGTGAATTGGGTGATAGTGTTCATTTAATAAGTCAAGACGTCACAGATCAAGCCGGGTTAGAGAAAGCCATTCAAGACATACCCGCAGACTTCAAGAATATTGATGTTCTTCTTAATAATGCTGGTTTAGCGGTTGGCGCCGATCCATTTAGTGAAAGCGATATGAAAGATCTGGACATTATGATTGACACAAATGTTAAGGGACTCGTCCACCTTGCACGCTTAATTTTACCAGGCATGATAGAACGTAAACTTGGGTATATTCTGAATATTGGCTCTATTGCTGGTACATATCAATATCCCGGGGGACATGTTTATTGTGGATCAAAAGCATTTGTTAATCATTTTTCAAAAGCTATGCGCGCCGACCTTAAGGGTAAGAATGTTCGCGTTACATCAATTGAACCAGGTGCTGTTGAAACAGAATTTATGATTGTTCGCAGCAAAGGCGATGATAAGCAGGCGAAAAGCTTTTATGAAACACATCGTAAATTAACGCCAAAACATTTGGCCAATACATTATGTTGGTTAATGGCGTTACCACAAGAGATGAACATCAATCAAATTGAGATCATGCCTACAGACCAATCCCCTAATGGTTTTTCATACGATAAATTCGAAGGTTAATCGATTATTTCTTTGAAAAGAAGATGTGCGGATAAGGGCGCGGACAAAAGTCCGTGTGATCTGTGTGCCAGAGACAGATATATCTTTCTATCATTATATTGTTTGATAAGAGGCATATAGTCCTTGGTTGTAACACGCAGAGAGGCGCGGCCGTCAATAATCTCGCTTATCCCTTGCCCGTCGCCAATCATGCGCTTCATGTACTCAACATTCCGCACGTCATCGTCTTTATTTCTCTGCTGAATGTCATCTTCTTGTGCTACATCACGATCATATGTTGCCCCCAGAATAAATTCGTCATCTTTGCGATGAGAGATATAACCGCCGAAACATAAATTTCCAGAAAAATGGTGCTTTATAGTTTTGGACAAAACCGTATTCTTAATATGGGTAATTTGGCCACGAATAACGCTCATTTCTGTATCTAGCTCAGGGCACAACTCTTTCGCCGAAAAACCATTCGCAATAATGACAACATCAAAAACACCTTCTGATTTTTTAGATGTAGCGTTACCACTCCATAATTCTTCGCCGCTATCCGTCGTTTGTATTTTTACAATTTCTGTATTGAGGCAAACATCATCAGCGAGACTGGATAAAAATTCTATTGTTTTTAATGGCGACAAGCGCGCGGATAAAGGCATGAATAATGACCTTTGATCTTTAACGGTAAAGCCTAGCTTCTCTGTTGTTTCTTGTTCATCAAGCGAAACCAGATTATCGCCCCACCCTAAATTATTGATGAATTTCTGAAAGCGTTTTTCTTTGCGTTCATCTGTCATCACATGAATGCTGCCACACTGGCTATAACCAATATCATCTTGATCTTGTAAATCACTATAGAAATGATGTGCAAAGGAGAGAGCAGAACTGTAAAATTCTGTTTTCCGGGATGGCTGTGCCTCTAACTTAGGATTTAAAAGTCCCAATAAATTACCCGATGCACCCGCCCCTATATACGCGGCGCGTTCAAATAACGTCACCTCATGACCATAGCGTTTTGCAACAGCAACTGCAGAACACCCAGCAATCCCAGCACCGATTATGGCGACTTTTTTAGATCTTTTTTGTTTGCGAGGCTTTGTTTGATCATTATAAATACCAATCAAGCGCTCTCTCTTATGCCCATAACCATCGGTTTTGGACATATCGAAACCAACTGCTTGCAAATTGCGCTTTACGAATCCAGCCGCTGTAAATGTTGCAAGCCTTGTTTCATGATGACTAAGGCGTGCAATATGCTCGCATATATCGCTATTCCACATGTTTGGATTATCGCGGGGATTAAAACCATCTAAATACCAACCATCAAAGCTATCCTGCATTTTTAGCATAATATTTTCAGCAAAACCAAAGCCCAGCGTTAACGTTATATGATCACCAACATATATATGATGAATGGCTGGTATCTGTGCGGGATATACATGTTTTAAATCGTCAAAAGATATTTTTATCTTATTGTAAAATGGTGCTAACGCCTTAGTGATTTGGTCAATAGAAAGAGGGTGAGCTTCAAGCCCAAAATAATGTAGATGCTGATCTTGTTTGCGGTGCTTGTTGAAAATACCTGCCGTAATTAAAAAATTAAGTCCTGTTCCAAAACCAAGCTCTGCAATTTTTATATCTCTATCCCCTATTGCGATCATGTCGATCAGATCAATACCCTGAGGAAAATTATATAGACTCTCTTCATAGCCATTATCTTTTGAAAAATAAAGATCGTTATAGATAGCACTGCGGGGGATCCCTACGTCATCAATATAAAAATTATCTTTTTTATTATCCATGGTTCTTTGTATGCAAAATTGAGAAAAATCTCAAATAAAATAAGGGTTTATGACCTATTAAATATTTAAATTAATTGATTCATAGATACTTAACCATTATATACCATAATGTAAGTAATTATTATATATGTAGGGGCATATTTAACGCATGGATTTTCAACATATTTTAGAGCGTAGACCAATCGAAAAGGGGGTATCCATTGATAATAATGGTGCAGAAGTGTTGGATGATGCCTTTATTGTTAACCAATATAAAGATGGTAGTTTTCTCCTTAAATTTTTTATTGCTGATCCATCTATTTATTATGATCTTATAGATCAAAAACCAGATCTGGTCTCTAGCCGTGGCAATACAGGTTTAATGCCAAACATTCCAGCAGAAGTGCGCCGCAAACAATTAAGCCTGCATCCACCAACGCAAGACGAAGACGAAGATATTCTACGTCCAGCCATAATGTTGGAAATTCCCTTTGATGCGGATGGAAAAAGAACTGAGTTACCCCAAATAAGTAAAGTAGCCTTTCAGAATATCAGGGCTTATATTCACAAAGAATTCTCAAGTTTTGAAACAGGAGGCGATCAAAAAGCCCCTAAAGATTTTAAACAATCATTCTCGTTGGCAAAATTACTAAACCGTAATGCTATTGCCGATAAGATTCAACATATGTCAGCACATGATAATATCGGTAGTTTTATTGTAGAAAAACTATCGGCGGCTGCAAACGAGGCTATGACAGCTTATGCCGATGCTAATAATGTTCCCATTATCTATCAAAATGCAAGCGTATCGATTAAGGGGGCTGATGGTGATGATTTAACAGTATATAACGCCCGCGATGCCAAGAGTTACATTAAAAAAACATATCCGACAATAAGGCAGAAAAGAAATATCTCTGTTGCCTTTAAAAATAACATGGTCGAATTTTCAACGCGCGTTTTAGGAAATATTATTCAAGGGTACAAGAGCTATGCACGCGGAACCTCTCCGCTTCAAAGTATTCTGGATTGTTACAATATTATTAATATTGGACGTCATGTCAGCAATTCAAAAAATCCAAATTATTATGGCCTAAAAGAGCTTAACAAAGTTATTAACGGCACGAATGGCCGAGATAACATACATACTATTATTCAAAAAAATAGGACATATAAAAAGAGTGAAGAATTTAATCGCCGCGCACAAGACGAGCAAACATGTTTCAAAATTGATCTAACTGAAATATTATCTTCACCAGAAAAGTTAAAACTTTGTGGAAACGCTGAGAGATCAGAGTTTGTTAATTCAGCAGAAGTAAGAAAAAATTCAAATTCATATAAAAAACACTTTGAGGTTCTTACTGCCTTGATCAAGGATGCAACAGACAACGATAAGACAATAAGCATCAATTTTCTGGAAACGCTTTTATGTCAGTCAGAGGAAAAAAGTCTTCCTGCTATGAAAGAAATTACTTTATTAAAAAAGAGTGCACTAGACTATGTAGCAAGTAAAGGATTAAGCGAGATGATTATTAGGCTCGCTGTTGAACGTTCAGGAGCATATGATGCCTTCTTTATTCACAACAGACAAAAAGGGGATTATGTGGCATATCAACCTGTTATCATCAGTAATGGTGTACAGCTCTCTTGTCCTGGCCTGATGGATCACAATCAAGCAAAAATGGATGAAATTGTTGCAGATCAAAGTGGTGAACTTTATCAAAAAATGATCAATGGTTCTTTTTATGCCCTATTAAAGGGTATAACCGAAGACAGGCTTGTTGGCGCTAATGACACAAAAGTACATTGGCCTAAAGCAATGTTGAGAAAACTTAGTACCGACGCTGCTATAGAGAATGCGCGCACGGGTCAATTGGTAAATGCTTAATATATCAAATAAATTTAAGGCACAAAAAAACGGTTGGCAATTTGCCAACCGTTTTTAAATTCTCATTTTGTATCATGTTAATTTACACACTGTTTTTTGAAGAACCGGCAGCGACCTACTCTCCCGTGCCTTAAGACAAAGTACCATCGGCGCTGAAGTGTTTCACGGCCGAGTTCGGGATGGGATCGGGTGTTTCCACTTCGCCATAACCACCGGCTCATCGAAAAACAGCATGTAATGACTGATTAAAATTTTAATAAATAACAATTTATAAGTAATGCTTAAAAACATGACCTAAAGAATAAGTTTTTTAACAACTATTCTTGATCTAGTAGGTCGTTCAAGCCGCTCGAACTATTAGTACTGGTTAGCTTCACATATTACTATGCTTCCACATCCAGCCTATCAACGTGGTGGTCTACCACGGTTCTAAGGGGAATACTTGTTTTGAGGGAGGTTTCACGCTTAGATGCTTTCAGCGTTTATCCTTTCCGTACATAGCTACCCTGCAATGCCACGGGCGTGACAACAGGTGCACCAGGGGTACGTCCATCCCGGTCCTCTCGTACTAAGGACAGATCCTCTCAATATTCCTACACCCACGGCAGATAGGGACCGAACTGTCTCACGACGTTCTGAACCCAGCTCACGTACCTCTTTAAACGGCGAACAGCCGTACCCTTGGGACCTGCTTCAGCCCCAGGATGAGATGAGCCGACATCGAGGTGCCAAACACCACCGTCGCTGTG
>CAYGOD010000007.1:0-69663 GCA_964351525.1 uncultured Bdellovibrionales bacterium | reverse complement strand
CGAAAGACACACCGAAAAAAGAGACATATTTAAGAATTTAAGACAATCCTCGCTCGATGCGTGGAGTGAAATTCTTGTGGCCTAGAACTTGACGTAGTATAATTTTGGAGAATAGTTCGAGTTAGTCTGACATCACCCTGACATCACCCTTTTTATAAATGATATTGCATAAGTACTTTTTTTGTTTTAAATTTATGCAAATACTCATTTAATTATAAAAATTGGAGGATACACAACATGTCTTCGACAGCAATGCTTGACTCAAAAGTGCCTGCACAATGTCAACAAAATGAGATTGAATATTATCCTGTTTGTGAGTTGCTTGACAACGCGGTCGCAAAGTTTCCTAATAATACGGCGATAACATTTAATGAAGAATCTGTTTCTTACCGTGACCTTCAGGTGCGCGTTAATGCAATTGCGTACTCTTTGCAGTCTATGGGGATTGGCAAGGACATTAAAGTTGGCTTATTTATGCCCAATCATTTGGCCTATGTCGCAATGTATTATGCGATTTTAAAAACAGGTGCGACGGTTGTTAATTATAACCCTTTATACGCAGAGCAAGAGCTTGTTCATCAAATCGCCGATAGCGAAACGAGTTATATGGTTACGTTGCCTGTTGAACCGCTTGTCGGAAAATTAGATTCCTTGTTTGCCAGAACAGATCTGAAGAAGATTCTGACATATGGAGAAGCTTCATTTGCCGCCAAAGCACCATTACAGGATATATCTGCACTTGCTGATTCTAACGCGGGTAATGCACCAGAACCTGTAACGATAGACATCGATCAAGATATTGCTGTTTTACAATATACGGGTGGTACCACAGGTGTGCCAAAGGGGGCGGTGCTTACCCATAAGAATTTATCAGCAAATGTGGAACAATTTGCACATTGGTTAGATTTTATCATTGAGCCTGGTAAGGAAAGTCAATTGGGCGTTTTACCGCTTTTTCACGTTTTTGCAATGACGGTCGTTATGAATTTATCGTTCCGTTTTGGTATGGAGATATTATTATTCTCTAAATTTGACCCCAAACAACTTGCGCCAATTATGGCAGAGAAAGAGCCGTCAATTATTGCCGCGGTTCCAGCTATGTACAACGCTTTTGCGACACACACAGCAACAAAAGACCAAGACATGTCCTATACGAAGTTTTGTATTTCTGGCGGCGCACCAATACCTGCGGACGTTAAAAATCTTTTTGAGACACGGTCTGGTGCGAAGATATCAGAGGCCTATGGCCTTACAGAGGCTTCTCCAGTTGTTACAAGTAACCCACCACAGGGGTTACTAAAGCCTGGATCAATCGGCCCTGCAATTTATGATACAACTGTTGACATTGTCAGCTTGGAAGATGGTGTTACGGTTCTTGGGCCACATGAAAAAGGAGAGCTTTGTGTTGCGGGGCCCCAAGTTATGAGTGGTTATTATAACAAACCTAAGGCCACCGACGATGTTATTAAAAATGGCCGTCTGCATACGGGCGACATTGCCTATAAAGATGAAGATGGTTACGTTTTTATTGTGGATAGATTAAAAGATATGGTTCTGATAAGTGGCTATAATGTATACCCAACACAGATAGAGGGGAAAATCTATCAACATCCCGCTGTTGAAGAATGTATTGCGGTTGGTGTGCCTGATCAAAAAAGAGGTGAGTCAATCTGGGCTTGGATTAAGGTTGCGGAAGGTCAAGAGCTTTCAGACAAAGATCTTCGGGCATTCTTAAAAAACAAGTTGTCTCCTATTGAGATGCCCAGGAAATTTGTCATAGATAAAAAAGAGCTACCTAAGACGGCGGTTGGTAAGCTATCAAAAAAGCTTTTGCTAGAACAAGAAAATATAACCAAGTAAAGATTAAGGCGATATGATGTTAAAAAAATTAAAAAATGATTTTCACAATGAGGCAATGAACTCGTCATTGCCTAAATATTACGTTCGGTTTTCTGAAGAAAAAGATAAAGAAAAAATTTTTAAATATTACATCGAGAATAAACATGATTGCTTAACGACCAGACGAGAAGCGCTTTTAAGTGAACTAATTTCTGGGGGTAGTGTGGTAATTATTGAATCGGAAAAAGGCGATATAATTGCGTCTTCAATTACTTATCCATGCATGGAGGATGATCAGTTGAAATGGCAAGAAGTAGGAACGACACGTATTACACTAAACGGGTACAAAGGAATTTTTGATCTACTTATTACGGCACAGTTGCTTCGTGCATATAGCTTGAACCCACCGTCTGAGTTTTTTATTGCTCAAATGGAAACAAGACCTGTGCAAATGATTGCCGAAAACATTGGATGGAAAAAATTTGGGCAAGACAGAGATGATATTGCTAAAGCATCGACAAAAACCCTGGATACCTCACATGATCCTAATTATTGCAAGAGCTCACAAGACTGGTTTTATATTGATGAATATAGCATTGTTCAAATTGCCGAGACGTTATCCGCAATTTCGAAAGACCCTGTTTTAAAACATTACAAAAATCCGGATAAATCTATTGAAGTTAGTTTTGAAAGAAGCCCTCTTTTATTGTCAATAATCCAGCATATGGACAAAGCAACTCATAGTTATAAAAAGCAATTACCAGCAAGAAATGACAATAGCGCCGCTAAAACGTTAAAGCTGAGAAAGAAACAATGGATCAATACGCTTCGTTGATAAAATACTTAAAAATGAGAAAGATTAATAATGTCTATTATTCAAGCCATAGAAAAAAACAAACAATTCAGTGAATGGCGCAGATCCATACATCAAAACCCAGAGTTGGCCTATGAGGAATTTGATACGTCAGATTTTGTGGCGAAATTACTTGAGGAGTGGGGTATTGAGGTTCACCGTAACATCGGAAAAACCGGCGTTGTTGGTGTTTTAAAGGGTAAAAAAGACACGCATAATAAAGCGATATCTTTACGGGCTGATATGGATGCATTGCCTATTCACGAAGATAATGATTTTGATCATAAATCTAAAAATGACGGTAAAATGCACGCTTGTGGGCATGATGGTCATACCGCAATGTTGCTTGCGGCCGCACAACATTTGGCAAAGACACGCGATTTTGATGGGACAGTGAATTTTGTTTTTCAGCCTGCTGAAGAAGGCCATGCGGGCGCAAAAGCCATGATTGATGATGGTCTGTTTGATCGTTTTCCATGCGATCAAATCTTCGGCATGCATAATTGGCCTGGACTACCGGCGGGCTATTTATCTTTGTGTGAAAAGGGCATGACGGCGGCTTCTGATAAGGTATTTATTAAGATTTCTGGTAAAGGTGGACATGGTGCAATGCCTCACAATAATACAGATTGTATTGTTACTGGTGCTGAACTGGTCATGTCATTACAAACGTTAGTTAGCCGTAAGGTTAAGCCATTAAGCCCCGCTGTTGTAACAATAGGGACATTCAACGCCGGCGTAGCCGTTAATGCAATGCCTGAAATGGCTGAGCTTTCGGCATCTGTTAGAACATTTGATAGAGACACGCAAGATTTGATTGAGAGAGAGATTGCTCATATTGCTAAACATATCGGCGCTGCACATCATGTTGATATTACGGTTGATTATAAGCGTGGTTATCCTGCTGTTTACAATGATTCTGATGCGGTGCGCGTTATGCATGAAGCTTGCGTCAAAACAGTTGGTGAAGAAAATTGTGATACGGCTTTTGAACCAACAATGGCATCAGAAGATTTTGCTTTTTTCCTTCAGGTCAAAAAGGGCGCATATATTGTTATGGGACAGGGTGAGGGACATAAACAACTTCATAACTCTCATTATGACTTTAATGATGACACTTTACACATTGGCGCTAGTTTCTGGGTTAATTTAGTAGAGCATATCCTTTAAAGAAATATACTATCTATCGTTTTTGTATGACGGTCTTATTTTGGAGTTGATTTAACCATTTTATTATGACATATTAATAATATGAAAAATAATGATTTAGATTTTTATTTGGCTGAAGCAATAGCGTTGCAAAGACAGCTTTGGTATTACGCGGATACAGGAGTCGGTGCCGCGTGCCTTATTGTTCCTTCAACGTCTGACGTTATTTATGATGTTTGTCGTGATATAGGGCATAATTATTTTGCGCATGCTGAACATAATGTTATTCAAACATATATGAAAGTCAATGATGCTCCGCCACCAGAAGACACTATTTTGGTGACCACAATTGTACCTTGTTCTAACCCCAACTCTGGGTGGCGTGTTGGTGACAGCTGTAGCTCTTTAATTGAGCGCTATGGAATCAAGAATATTTATGCTGGCTTTGCTGTCGAACAAGATTGCCTAAAGCGCAGTTTTAATTTTTCCGTTACAAAAGATCCCGTACTGGCGCAAACATGTGAAAATTTACACAATCTATTTAATATAAAAGCGCCGCGTCAAGAAGATGGCTCAATCGGGCGTTTAGTAACGGTTTATAAAGATAGGGGTGCGAATATCTTTCAAAAAGTTTTTTAAGATCTATCGCTTTGTTTATTAAAGTCTAACATCCGAATCCCAAATGCGCGCCCATAGTTTATTTATTCGTCCCATGTCGCGGATAGTTGGGTATTTTTCATTGGCGGTTTCAGTGATTTTACCCTTATTTATTTCTCCGACTTTATAGCCAAAAACATAGCTATCTGGCTCTAAGCCCATGCGTAGGTCAGTCATGATAATGTCGTTCTCTATTTGGCGTACTGAATAATAACCATGGGTAAACCATGCAAGGCGCGATACCGCAAAACTATCTTTGATAGGTTCTATCAATGCTTCATTGCTATATAGTTTTTTGAAATCAGTGTTCAATTTTTTATCAAACAAAGAATAATATCCGACCTCATAGCCCTCATCATTTATGACTAAGATTCGCCATAAAAGCGTGTTGAAAGGCGTCGTTTGCACCAAGGCTTGCTTATAGGGTGCGGTATAGTTTTTTTCAAAAACTGTTTGGACGTATTGTTGTGCGCCTAAACCAAACCCTAAATAAAGCGTACTGATTAATAACCCAATTTGGATTGCATGCATTGATTTCTTGATAAGGAAATAGAACAAGAAGCCCAATAGCGGCAACGTATAAAGAGGATCAATAATAAAGATTGAGCCGATACTTACGGGCGGTGTACCAAACCCCCAAAAGATCTGTGTCCCATAAACGGTCAATGCGTCCAGAATAATATGAGTGAATAGCATTAGAAAAATCATGCTTTGCAAGCGCATGTCGCTAAAGACAACACCAAACCAAGAAATTTTTGAGAATAACCACGCTAATATTGGTGTCGCCAAAATGGCAAAAATCAAAGAATGACTGAAACCACGGTGATAGGTGAAAGCGGTAACGGGATCACTGTCACCAACAAGAAAAACGTCTAGATCAGGCACGGTTCCACAGATTGCACCAATTAAAGCGGCTTTGCGCCCATATTTACGGCCACCAATAACGGCACCAACCGCCGCGCCCAATGTTAGTTGTGATAAAGAATCCATGTGGTTATGCCTAATTGGTTGTTGTCTTATTATTTTTTGTGCTATTGATATAAAATAGATTCACACAAAAACAACCATAGCAAATAATAAGAGGGCTATAAATATGTCTCAAAAGTTATACCAGGTACATGTTTGTAACAAAACTAACGGTGATATGCAGGCACAGGTTAGAGACATGGTGCTTCGTATAGATTGTTTAGGTGCTGATATTGTTCGCTTTGCCAGACATCAGAACGAAGATTTTTCATTTCACAAAGACCCTCTATTAGGAGGCATGGGCTTCTTCTTTATTGAATGTTCTGATGCTTTGTTTAGTTTTATTTGGGCACATCAAGATTGTCTGTCTATTAAAATACCTAATCCAGAGATTAGATATCAAACCGAACGATCAGAAGCGATGCATCATCATTTTGAGGCCATTGCCGATAAGAGTCGTGCGCGCAAGCAAAGACAGAATAAGTTAAAACCATAAGGTTCCTTGAAATCATATAGAAAGAGTAAAAATGTCTGACGTAAAAGATTCAAATGGTACAGAATTGCTAGATGGTGATACGGTTCAACTTATTAAAGACTTAAAGGTTAAGGGTTCATCCCTTAATTTAAAGCGCGGGACAACGATGAAGAATATTCGTCTGACAAATAAAGATGGCGAGGTTGAATGTCGTGCGGGTAAATCAACAATTGTTCTTAAGACCTGTTTCTTGAAGAAGGCATAATATTAAGAGGAGTTTTGAAAAATGCGTTATAACCGATTTCTTATTACCCTACATTGGATCATGGCATTATCATTTTTTGGCATGTTGTTAAGTGGGTTCGTTATGGCGAACTGGACATTTTTGGTTGAGTTTTTTGGCCTCGCAATTGATACAGCAATTCGTTGGGATTTTTACAAATATCACAAGGCCGTCGGTGCCCTTTTGTTGATCTCGTTCTTTATACGTCTTGTGACACATGTCGTCACGTTAAAGCCAAAGTGGCCTGAAAAGTTCTCAAATCTTGATAAGGTCGCGGCTAAATATGGTCACTATGCGCTTTATGTTTTTATGATTGCTTTGCCTCTGTCTGGTTGGGCGATGTCTTCGGCATTTAAAGGTGGTTCTGCGATTACAATATTTGGCCTGTTTGATTTCCCTAAGATGCCCTTTGTATTCGGCAATGAAGCGGTTCTATCATGGTCGAAAGATATTCATTTTTATGGGGCGATTATCTTTGCGTCACTGATTGCCATCCATATTGGCGCTGTTATCAAACATAAGCTTAAGGATAAAATCAATATATTACCACGCATGTGGTTTAAGTAATTTCTTTGATTTTAATATCTGATGTGTCTTCTATGACATCCTTGAGGTCAGAGGCAACATGGCTTTTATGCCCTTTTTCTTGATTGAGTAACCAGAGACCTGCCGCGATGACAATACTGGCCCCGACGAGTGTTGTGGTGGTGGGGACATCTCCCCAATAGATATAGCCAATCACGATGCCACCGATAATTTGAATATAGTGGAAGGGCGCGACCGTTGATGTTGATGGCGCAATCTGGAATCCTGTTGACACGGCTGTTCCCGCAATTGCACAAGCAATCCCAAGTGATGCCATTATCTTAAGGTCGTCAATTTCTGGTATGATTAAGTCACCGATTGATAGATTAATTATTAGCGCTCCCATGGCGACAATGAAAGAATAGCTAAGGCCAAACAGCAATTTTGGCTCGTGTGCGCCCATTTTGCGAACCAACATGATTGATCCTGTGTGTAAAAATACACATCCTAATGAAGCCCAGATACCAATATGAATGGGTTCGACCCCTGGTTGAACAACGACAAGAATACCGAAAAAGGCCACTAGAATGGCGCACATTTTTTGTATACTAAGTGCATCACCAAAAAAGATCCGCGCGGCGATGACACACGTCATTGGGGATAAGAAAACGATTGCATAAAAATTTGCTAATGTTGTGTTTTTAACGGCTAAAACAATTAAATAGAAACCACCCAGAGCCAGCAAACCACGCGCAATGTGCCAATGCCATGCCGTGGACGTGATTGTTTTCTTGAAGCCCGACGCCCATGCCACTAAAAGCATGGTGAGTAAGCTGAATAAGGAGATCCAGAAGATAATCGTGTAGGCGGGATATATATCGGCGAAATATTTAGTAAATGCATCTGAGATATTGAACACAAGATAGCCAGACGCAACTAAAAAAATAGCGAAGAAGGCTGGCTGTGCATTATAAAGGCGCAGAAAAACATTATTATAGAGACGTTCTATCATTGCGATTGGTAACCTTGTTTATTGATTTAATTTTTTATTATAGGGTTGGTGGGCGACAATGATTGCATTTCATCGCGCTGATGTTATCAAGCTTGTTATAAAAGGCAAGGCTAACCTTCAATACGCATACGATTTATATGAAATATGTAGTTGAAGTTAAATAAATTAAGTGGTTTTTTCTTGTGGATGTAAATCAATATCTGAGGTGTGCTCGATAATTTCATCCAATGTCGCGGCGATAGGACTCTTTTGGCCGCGTTCTTGATTGATAACCCAACAACCGCTGGCAATGACAACTGCTGCACCCAAAAGAGTCATGGTTGTTGGAATTTCATTCCAGTAAATATAACCAATCGCAATGCCACCAATGATTTGAATATAGTGGAATGGCGCAACTGTGGATGTTGAGGGCGCAATTTGAAAGCCCGTAGAAATAGCTGTCGCGGCGATAGCAGCGGCAATACCAAGGGCACAAAAGATCATCATATGCGAGAGCGGTGGTATCGTCAGGCCATTACCAGATATTTCTATTAGTAAGGCTCCCATAACCAGAATGAATGACCCGCTTAAGCCAAATAACAATTTTGGTTCATCTGCGCCCATTTTACGCACCAACATGATGCTACTTGTATGGGTTAAAACACACCCTAACGATGCCCAGATACCTATATTCATGGCGACATTACCAGGCTGTACAACAACCAAGATTCCAATAAAGCCCAAGATAACAGCACAGAGTTTTTCAAAGCCGAGGCTGTCCCCAAAGAATAAGCGCGCCGCTATAACGCATGTTATGGGAGACAGGAAAACAATTGCGTAGAAATTCGCGAGCGTTGTGTTTTTAACAGCGGTAATCACAAAAAATAATCCGATAAGGGATAGGAATCCGCGGGCAATATGCCAATGCCAGGCCGTTGATGTGATGGTTTTTTTAAAGCCAGATGCCAAGCTAATCAGAACCATTGTGATAAGGCTGAATATAGATGTCCAAAAAATTAATTCAAACGCGCTGTAAAACTCAGAAAAATATTTATTGGCTGCATCCGAGACGTTAAAAACTAGATAGCCAAAAGAGACCAAAAAAATAGAGAAAAAAGCGGGATGAGCATTATAGAGCTTTAGAAATATATTATTATAAAGGCGTTCTACCATTGTGACGTTATGTCCTAAAAACATGAAGACAGATTTTGATTTGAAAGGGATGTCTCAAAAAATCATGGCTTTCTTTTCTATCTTTATCATTAAACAAAAAGATTTAATAAAAATTTAATACGGAATGGGTGATTAATCGATTTTCCGATTTGGGTTGTATTTTATCTCACAATCTCTATTCTATTTGTGATGATTAATGATCCTTCTTAATCGTCTGTTCAAATACTAATTTCAATTGTTTTTATAATTTAAAGAGAAAAAAATGAATACTATATCAGCCCTTAGAAGTTTCTTTCGTATGGAAGCCGCAGGCGGTATCTGCCTTATGTTGGCGGCCGCTTTGGCGATCATTTTGGCGAATTCCCCCCTTCATGGTGCTTATGATTCACTGTTGGATGTAAATTTTGGTTTGGTTTTAGGCGCGGGCGCTTTTGAAAAACCTGTTCTATTCTGGGTCAATGATGTTTTGATGGTTGTTTTCTTTTTTCTTATTGGCCTGGAGATCAAGCGTGAGTTTTTAGAGGGCGAGCTTTCCAATATGAAACAAGCGATTCTCCCTATCGTTGCGGCGTTTGGTGGTATTGCTGCACCTGCGGCTGTGTTTTACTTTATTAATATGGGGCATCCTGAGAATATGGCCGGCTGGGCGATTCCATCGGCGACGGATATTGCTTTTGCGCTCGGTGTGCTTGCGCTCGTTGGTTCGCGCGCGCCGCTATCGTTAAAAGTTTTTTTAACGGCGGTTGCTATTATTGATGATTTAGCGGCTATTTTGATTATTGCTTTTTTCTACACCGGCGGCATTGGCTGGACGGCTTTGATGGCTGGTGGTGGCTTTATTGTTTTGTTGGTTCTTTTAAATCGCATGAAAGTTAGCGCGTTAACACCTTATGTGTTGGTCGGTATAGCACTATGGATATGCGTCAAGATGGCGGGTATTCATCCGACATTAGCCGGCGTTATTGTTGCCCTGACAATTCCGATGACAGGAATTAGTAAAAAGGGAGCAACATATTCACCCGCTAAACAACTAGAGCATGGTTTACATCCGTGGGTGGCGTTTATGGTCTTGCCTATTTTTGGTTTTGCTAATGCTGGAGTATCCTTTGATGGTATTACATTGGAAAGCTTCCTTGACCCTTTAACACTTGGTATTGCAGCAGGTCTCTTTGTTGGTAAGCAGATTGGTATTTTTGGCTTAACGGCATTGCTGGTGGCATGTAAAGTTGCAACTTTGCCCAAGCGCGCAACATGGTTACAGACTTATGCGGTTAGTTTGCTGTGTGGTATTGGTTTCACCATGTCACTGTTTATTGGTATGCTTGCCTTCCCTGACACGGCTCAGGCATCACAATTACGCCTTGGTGTTTTAACGGGTTCTGTTATTTCTGCGGTTCTGGCCTTTATCATCTTAAAATATGGCCCAACAAAATCGACCTCTTCACGTAAAGGAGCATATCTCTAATGGCACAAAAAAATACACCTATTACGGTTGCTTATGGCGACGGTATTGGCCCTGAAATTATGACAGCAACGTTAGCGATATTAAAGGCCGCAGGAGCGCGCCTTGATATTGAAGAGATCGAAATTGGCGAAGCGGTATATAAGCGCGGCGTCATGTCTGGCATCGAAGACAGCTCTTGGGATTCTTTGCGTCGGACGGGTATCTTTTTAAAAGCTCCCATTACAACACCGCGCGGTGGTGGGTTTAAAAGCCTGAATGTAACAATTCGTAAAAGCATGAGCCAGTTTGCCAATGTGCGCCCATGTGTGACATATCACCCATTCGTAAAAACGGCGCATCCAAGTATGGATTTGGTTATTGTGCGTGAGAACGAAGAAGATCTCTATGGCGGTATTGAATATCGTCAGACAGATGATGTCTATCAGACATTAAAGTTGATCTCCCGCCCCGGGACAGAGCGTATTTGTCGCTATGCGTTTGAATATGCGCGTGCCTATGGCCGTAAAAGAGTGACATGTATGGTTAAGGACAATATCATGAAAATTGCCGATGGTTTATTCCGTCAGGTTTTTGAGGAAGTTGCCAAAGATTACCCGGATATTGAAGCTGATAATATGATCATTGATATTGGCTCTGCGAAAATTGCTGCACATCCAGAAATGTTTGATGTAATTGTCACGTTGAATTTATATGGCGATATTATTTCTGATATTGCGGCTGAGGTTACGGGATCCGTTGGTTTATGTGGCTCTGCTAATATTGGCGAACATTGCTCAATGTTTGAGGCTATTCATGGCTCTGCCCCGGATATTGCAGGCAAAGGTATTGCCAATCCATCTGGTCTTATTAATGGCGCGGTCATGATGCTGACGCATATTGGTCAAACTGATATTGCGGAAATTGTTCAAAATGCATGGTTAAAAACAATTGAAGATGGCATCCATACTGGTGATGTTTATCAAGAGGGCATCACAACTGAGCGCGTGAACACCAAAGGCTTTAAAGAAGCTGTGATTGCACGTATTGGACAAAAACCAACGACGCTTATAGCCTCTGATTTGGGTGCTGGTGAAGGTGGTGCGGTCAAATTAGTGCCAGCTAAGCCAACAGTTCCGGCTAAAAAAGAGTGTATCGGTATTGATCTATTCGTACATCATCATGATATTAGCCCTGCTGATTTGGCGGCTAAAATGGCAGGCACATTTGGCGGTTTAACATTGGGAATGATTTCTTGTCGTGGAACAACCGTATGGCCAAAAGGACAACCAGAAACATATTTGGTTGATCATTGGCGCTGTCGATTTAAGGCGGATGGTGTTGTTTCAGCAACTGATATTGTTGATCTCTTTAGCGCGATCACAAAAGCGGGTCTTGATATTGTAAAGACCGAAAATCTTTACACCTTTGATGGTGAAATCGCCTATTCCAAGGGTCAAGGTGAGTAATCAGTAATATTACAGATTATTTTGGCGTTTAAAAGCGGTCACTGTGTTGCTTAGTAAATAAGCAATGGTCATCGGCCCAACACCACCTGGGACAGGTGTAATTGCTTTTACATGATTTTTTAAGCCTTGATAATCGGTATCGCCGACCAGAATGGGTTTGCCATTTTTCTCACCAATTTTATTGATACCAACATCAATAATGATTGCGTCTTTTGATACATGCTCAACTTTTAAGAATTTCGCGCGACCCAGTGCCGTTACAATGATATCGGCTTTTAAGGTGTGATTTTGTAAATTCTGTGTTTTTGAATGACACAACGTAACGGTCATATCATGATTGGTCAATAAATGTGCGAGGGGACGACCAACGATTGAAGAGCGCCCAATAATAACCACATGCTTACCGCTTAGGTTTTCATCAAGACCCTGTAGCATCTTTAAAACGCCCATCGGTGTGCAAGGAGTAAGACCACCATCAATGTTGCGTGCGAGTTTCCCCGCATTAAGCGGGTTAAATCCATCGACATCTTTTGCTGGATCAATATGGGCAAAGACACGATCTGTTGATATGCTTTTAGGAAGGGGTGCTTGAACTAAAATACCATGAACAGATTCATCATTGTTCAGGTTTTCAATGGCGGCGCATAAGTCATCTTCTGTAATCGTTTCATCAAAATGACAGATTTGACTGTTCATACCAATCGCGGCACAGGCCTTTTGTTTGGCGGTTAAATATATACCGCTGGCGGGATCTTGACCAACGCGAACAAGCGCCAATGACGGTTGCCCAACATCTTTTAAAACATCAATCTGTGCCTTCAAATCTTGTTTAATCTGATGGGATAGGTTGGTGCCGTTAATGATATATGCGCTGTTTGTCATGGTTTGACAATTCCCTATCTTCTATAAAAGACCATATAGGCCGCGCTGTAATAATTGCGCCCCGATAATCACAACAATTGGTGAAATATCAATGCCACCGAGGGCTGGGATAACCTTACGTATAGGCGCTAATACGGGATCAATGACACGATTAATAAGAATATAGGCTTTTTGCACATAGGTGTTTGAACCATTCAACACATTAAAGGCAATCAACCAGCCCATAATAATCCCAATGATCATGATCCAAATATAAATATCAATCGCCAAAGAGGCAAACATGACGAAAATAGACATAAGAGAATAATCCTTTATTAGAAATGAATATTTTAACACTGTTACTCTAGGTAAAAATATCCCAAAAAGCAAACAAAGCCTTGCGCTTAAACAGACAGGAAATTAACCGAAAATATATTGATTATGTAAATGAGATATGTTATTATGTCGCATGATTTTAAAAGACAGACCACCACTTGATTTATCGGATTTTACACAAGAGGATTTAGAGGCCTCGGTGTTTATGACGATTGATATGCAGAGGGAATATGCAAATAAAAATAAAAGAGGCAATGCGGACACCGAGAGGGTAGCGAAAAAAATAGCAAAAAGATCCGTGGCTTTTAACCGTAAGGGTCTAGATATCGCACATATTTTGTGGGACGATAATCGTTTTTGCACAGAGCATCTGTTACGTGTGCCAAAAATGTCAAAGATCTACCGTATAAAACCCAAAAGAGACAAGGGAGAGCTTATTTACAAGAATGGAGACTCTGCTTTCAAAGCCGAGTTTAATGAGCATTCAATACATGATTATTTATTACGCAAGCCTAAGAAAAAACTTTTCTTGTCAGGTTTCAACCTTAATGCATGTGTCATGAGAACCGCAATATCGGCTGTAGAAAATTATGACGTAATCTTGGTGTCAGATTTGGTGGCAAACGGGCAAGGATTTCCATGGATGATAACAGACGAGGAAAACTTTGAGCAAGTGTTAGAGTGTATTGAATATGGGCTTTACTCAACAGATAATTTTATGCAACCATTTGATAGGGATTTTCTATTAAACGTAGATGACCCTCTAGTGCAATGGATGACCAAGGATAAATCTGTAGATCAATTAGAGGAAGAGTATAATAGGAAATATTACAAGATGAACGGCACAAAATCCAATCCAGTTAACTATGTTACCTCGGATATGCTTTTGACGCGCCTTCGTGCATTGCGGTCTATTAAGCGCGCAGCAAAAATTGCGCAGAAAAACAATGCCATCATTGGCTAAGTCACATCAGGGGCATTAATTAAACGCCTTAAAAACTATAGTTTATAAAACTTCTTTTAACTTTTATAAACTATACTAATATATGATTATTAATGCGCGTTCGTTGCGTATCTATTTCTTTATGGTTGGGGTTTCATGCGCATATTATTTTCATTTTTTACAATTTCAGTGTTTACTATCGGATTTTTGGTGTCTGCATCTGTCGCTCAGGCAAGTTGTCCGAATAAAGAAGCACCAGCTATTAATATAAAACTAACCTCTAATCAGATTAAATATAACTTTAACCAGAGTAAGAATAGCCTTAAAAGCCATGATATTGATACGGTATCTCCCTATGATCAGCATGCCCATACTGAGATTGGTGGTCTGATGAGCGGGGAGATTTCTGTTAAAACCAATGTTGGTTTTGGCTGGACATCTAGCCGTCGTACGGGTGAGACATGTTTTTGGTATGATAATATTGATGTTAATATGCATATTGACCCAACCATTTTGGTTGCTAGCGAGCATCCGGAAGGGACGTGCATGCATGGGTCAATTCTTGAGCATGAAATGAAACACATCAAGGTAGATCGCAAGGTCTTGAAAAAATATCAAGGACTTTTAAAGAGCGACATTCAGCGCGTTGTGCGTAAGGTCGATGTCGTTGGCCCTGTTTCAGAGCGCTCAAAGGAAAAAGCCCGTCAAAAGATGATGCGCATCATTGAAAAAACTGTATCTAATCGTACAGAGCGCATGTACGAAGAGCGTCGCCGCTTACAACAAGCCGTCGATTCATTAAGTGAATATGAGCGCGTTGCCGCACGCTGTCCTGGTTAGACAAAAACGTTAAAGAAAAAAAATAAAAGCTTACTTAGGTATTAATTATAGTGCTTTGGTACAGCTTAACGTTGACTCTTGTTGTTATTTTATGTAAAGTAGAATAAAGGTTAAGGGTTACTATGAAAGCAAGTTTTACACAAGTCTCATACCCAGCATGTTTTGATGAAACAAATCATGAGAATTTTTACGTTCAGGCCGTCGCGGATGGTGCGAAAAACGTCGATGCTAAGAGTTTAGAAGATATGCCTTATCGCGCGCAAGCCATGTCATTATTGGCAAAGCTTGGTCTACCAGAACCGACAGAGATTGCTTTTGGGGCGGATGATTATCTTTTATTTATGAAAGATATTGGATGTGTTATTCGCATCTCCACAGCGCACTATAAGGATGAAAACGTTGATTTAATAGATGCTTTTCACAATCGTATACATGTTAATAATACTGCCCCGCTTGGCTGGGTTCATGATGACAATGTGTCGGTTTACATTTATCCAGGAACGTTATTAGAGGAAAATAACCCCCTTAATAAAAAGAGAAAAAAAGACGGCAAGCAAGCTGATAAAAGAACTAAGAGTAAGTTTGCCGACCAGATGTATAACGATGGCTTTGATACCGAAGATGATTATGAAGATCACAATGTCGGTTATTATAACACAGACCAAGATCAGCGTTCACTTATGATTGATGTTGGCGAAAGCAAAGTGCAGTTAGAGACCCTTAATATTGATGACGTTAAAAAAGTCTACAGCAATAACCTTAGTAACACAAAACATGCTGGACGCGCCTATGAGCGCACGGCAGTCGAAATGTGTTCAGATAGTAACTGGGCTAAATCGGTTCTATTGCACCGTGAGCTAAGAGACCTATTTTTCGATGCCCTCCCTGATGCAAATGATGGTGGTGGCTTACCGGATCCTCAAAAAATGAAAAAGTTCTGGCGTGAGGCACATGAGTGGACTCATAATCCTAAGCGCCGTATCGTTTATGATATGATCGAAAATCAAACAACAGGCGTTAATATTCGTATTACAACCGGCGCGTATACGGCAAAATTACACCGCCCTTGGATTGGTGAAAAACCAACAATAAATCAAAATTCTCGATTGCCTTTATCAAGCGATCCAAGAAACAAGCTCCGTTCAATCGGCGATGGTTTTAAACAGACTCTATAAGCGTTAGGCAACACTTACCGCATTTTATACGTCTTCATATTCACCCTATTCTGCCCATCCCCATATAGCCAAGGCTTTAAATTAAATGTTTTTGTTGGTTTTTGGACAATATGATCTTCCCAGAGTGTGTGAAGTTTTTGTGCTAAAGCTAGGGAAGCCGTTGTTAAGGCGCCTTGATTAATGCCGTATGTTTTGCCTTGTGGGAAATTGATCGTATGCGTGACTTCTGATTCTCTATAGAGCCCCGTAGCCGTTGCAAAATTCCTGATTAATGTACTGGGAATGTAAGTTGCTACAGCTAGGCCAACATAGATACTGGAGATCAGCGGCTCCTCCCAGAAGTCAATATAACTTGCCTCTTCAAATTGTCGCTTTGCAAAATGTGATGGGCTTTTTATTTTTTCGGATCTATAGCTGTGTAGGGTTACGCGTGCCAGAGGATCTCTTATATCTAAGTCATTATCTTTAATTAAATAGGCTACCAAGCTTCCATGTTCTATGGCGAGGGGCACCTTTTTCCAGTTTTCTTTACCGGCTGTCATACAGTTCTTCCACCCTCTATTGGTGGACATTGTATAAATATCTTCGGCTTTACGCGATACAGCCATGATCAAACTATGACGAGAGGCATCATCATCAAACTGGCTCAATATAGTGTCCATTGTGTAATGCCCTAATGACCCCTTGTGGTCATCTAGATTTTTTAATATACGGCCAATTTTCTGCGGGTTTTTTTCTTCACCTGTTTTATAGGTTGGATGATCTTTTGTTTTTACTGCTAAACCTTTCTTATAATTTAAAAGCCTAAATCCATTCGACAGCAGAATTTCTGTGATTACTTTCTCGGTGTGGCTGACTTTTAGACTTTTTATATGATAAAAAACACGATCTTCTTGTTCTTCAAATAACATGGTTTCGTGGTCTGTTTGAACTCTATTTTCATCAGATTTTTTTAATTTTTTTACATGTTTTTGAAAGGGGGCGCTGTACAGATTTTCCAGTTCGCGTGTACGAGACCTAACAATACTTAGAAATTGCCGTTCGTCCTGTGTTTCAATATTAATGAGAGGGTTTTTAAGGTATCTAGATTCTCCATGCGTTAGGTGTTTTGACTTTTTTTGTTGGCGCAAATAGTCGGCTGTGACGTTTAATATTTCATTACTTATAAATACTTCCGGGGTAACATCATTATTTTTACAAAATACCTTCAACATCTTCTCTGTTTGAGAGAGGAGGGCTTCTTCATTCCTTTGTCTTATGTCGGATATTTCAGACGCTGATAGCCTCTGTAATGATACGTCCTCTGTTTGGATTACAGAGAGCTCTGATTGGAAATTATTAATCTGCGGCTTCATATTGAACATTATATCATTTTACATATTAAAAATCAATGATATTTAAGATCAGGGTGTTGAGAAGACACAAAAAATAGGAATTATTTCTTAATCAATTTCTTAATCAATAAGGGGAAGAAGAAATGGAGCGGGTGAAGAGATTCGAACTCTCGACATTTACCTTGGCAAGGTAACGCTCTACCCCTGAGCTACACCCGCATTGCCATTTAGTGTTCACACTATAGATGAGAAAAAATAAGAATCAAGAAAAAAATATGTTTTTACGCTATCTGTTCTAATAGATCCTTAAGCCCCTCCCACGGGAGTGTGACGCATCGTTTTCGGGTTTCATAACCGCTTAGATTACTAAAAATTGCCAAAGGGTCATCTGGTTTTAGGTGTGCCGTCTTATCATTATCAAATAACGGCGAGATTGAAGCCATTATTTCATTGATTTTTGAATGTGCGTCCGCAATGGTTTCCTGTTCGATGGCTTTTATCAATACAACACTAGAAGCCTTACATAGGCTGCAGGCATCGGCTTTGATGAGGGCCGCATCAATTTTATTGTCGGTGATCTTTAGATCAAACCACAGTGAATCGCCACATAAACGATTATGGATCTCATGGCTATGTGTTACCTCTTTTATGGGAGATAAGTCTTTTAATTTTTTTGCGCTTTTTAAAATTGGGTTTAACGCATTAGGCATCATCAAGGCCTATATCAAAGTTAATAGCAGAGTGGGTGAGTGCACCGCATGAAATGACATCGACCCCTGTGGCGGCAATGGCAATGATGGTGTCTTCTTTGACGTTACCAGAGGCTTCGGAAATACAACGCCCGTTGATAATTTTTAAGGCCTTTTTTAATGTCTCGGGTGTCATGTTGTCTAGTAGTAGAATATCCGCGCCGGCTTGTATGGCTTCTTCAATTTGATCAAGGCGATCAATTTCTACCTCAATTTTAACCGTATGCCCTACGGCATTTTTACAATTTGTAATGGCTTTGGTTAGACCGCCAGCCAAAGCAATATGATTGTCTTTTATCATCACGGCATCATCCAAACCAAAGCGGTGATTGTAGCCACCACCAGCGCGCACAGCGTATTTTTGAATGGCGCGAAGGCCCGGTAATGTTTTGCGTGTATCAACCAATTTTGCTTTATAAGGGGCAATCAAATTAACCATGTTCTTGGTTTTTGTCGCGATGCCAGAGAGGTGGCAAATAAGATTTAGGGCAGTGCGTTCAGCCGTTAAAAGAGAGCGAGGGTCGCCAGTAATTGTGGCAATGAGGTCGCCTTTTTTAACGTCTACGCCATCATATATTGCCCCGTCAAATTGAATGCTTTCATCATAAAACTGAAAGGCTCGTTTAGCGATATCAATTCCCGCTATAATACCGTTTTGGCGTGCGCGCATGTAAACCGTTTTATTTTCTAAAGTACTATCGCTATCCAAGAAATATTGACTAGTTAGGTCGCCCGCCGTGCCCAGATCTTCATTAAAAGCGCGTTCCAAAAGAGGGGTAATAATGCTATTAGGCAGCGGTTTTAAGCACATGTTTTTTTGTTCTACCTTTTGTGTAACGGCGAGATGGGCAACGGTCATGTTTTTATCCTTTTTGCTTGAATGGTTTTTGATGCGACAACGACATATATTTTGATAGTGTCATGTTCATTTTAAATGCTTCTTGTTGTTGTGGGTAATCGCGTCTGAAATGTCCGCCGCGACTTTCTTTTCTTTTTAAAGCCTGCGTAATAATTAATTCGGCCATGATGAGCATATTCTCAAAGGTTAATTGATCTTGTAATGTTTCAAAGGCGCCATCACCATTATGATAGAACTCTTTGATAATATTTAACGCTTTTAAGGCATCGGTAAGACCTTTATAATCTCGAATTAAACCAACTTTTTCAAACATGATTTGCTGCAACATGTCTTTTAGATGGTATGTGCCCATAGCTTTTTTAATCGGTAACTCTTTATTAAATGGGGTATTAATTTCTTTTGTATGCGTATCTTTTTTTATACTGTTTGATAGGCGTTTTGCAAAAACTAAACACTCTAATAATGAATTACTGGCCAAACGATTAGCCCCATGAAGACCATTGCAGGCGACTTCACCAACCGCCCAAAGTCCATGAATATTGGTCCGTCCTTCCATGTCGGTTTTGATGCCGCCCATATGATAGTGGGCCGCGGGTGTTACGGGCAGTAAATCTGTCGATGGGTTTAGTCCTTGTGCTTGACACAATTTCCAAACTGTTGGGAATTTTTGTTGAAACTCAACGTCATTAATATGGCGTGCGTCAAGGCATGGCCGATTACCTCTCTTGCGTTCATCGAACACGGCGCGCGCAACAATATCGCGCGGTGCTAATTCTTTTAAGGGATGGATGTCATCCATAAAGTGAACGCTGTCTTTGTTGATTAAGCGTGCACCAGCACCGCGTAAAGCTTCGGTCAATAAAGGGTGGCGACCTTCTTTATTTTTTACATCCAGACTGGTAGGGTGAAATTGTATAAATTCTAGATCTTGCAACAGTGCGCCGGCTTGATAGGCCAATGCCATGCCGTCTGCTGTGGCGTGATGTCCATTGGTTGTATGGGCGAATAAAGCGCCAGAACCGCCAGTCGCTAAAATAATGTGTTGTGCATAAGTGTCCTGAAATATATCTCCTTGAACACAGCGCACACCAACAACAGCACCAGAAATATGATCGGGACTTTTGATTAAATCATAACTGAACGCATTGGTTAAAACGGTTATATGATCGGCTTCTCGGATTTGCTCTGATAGAGTTTTTGAAAAATGGAATCCTGTCGCATCACCGCCAGCATGTAAAATGCGATTATGTGTGTGGGCGGCCTCGCGCCCTAATAATATTTCGCCTGTCTTATCTTTATCAAAGGGCACACCGTAATCAATTAATTGTTCAACCGTGTCTTGCGCGCCTATTGTTAGAAGTTCTGCGGCGTGTTTATTCACTAGGCCCGCACCAGCAAATAACGTGTCTTCTTGATGGCTTTTTATCGTATCGTTTTTACCAATGGGTGCGGCCATGCCGCCTTGGGCATAAAAAGTTGAGCCACTCATAAGTTGCGGGGCTTTGGTTAATAATAAGACACGCAAGGGCGCAAGATTAAGCGCCGTTTGCATACCCGCAGCACCGGAACCGATGACGATTGCATCATAATTTTTGGCAGCATTATTCTGTATTTGATCTAATGTTTTACTATTTCTTATATAAGCCATCTTGTTCTCCTTTCCGGAGATTTTTCTTAAAGAAAAAACTTAAGCGATGCGACGGTCGTCCGTAATATTACGTGTCTTTTTCTCATTAACGGCGAGCATCCGGTCAACGGCGATCTTTGCGCGTGCGGCAATTTCTGGATCAACCTCTACACGCGGCTCTAATGTCTGGAGAGATTTTAGAATCTTCGGCAATGTAATGCGCTTCATGTGGGGACATAAATTACAGGGACGAATAAATTCTACATCACGTATTTCGGCTGCTACATTGTCACTCATAGAACATTCGGTAACCATTAAAATACGTTTTGGACGCTTATCTTTGGCATAGTTAATCATACCGCTGGTCGAGCCAACAAAATCCGCTTCTTTTAAGACATCTGGCGGACATTCAGGGTGGGCGATAATTGTGATGTCGCCTTTATATTTTTCGCGATATTGTTTTAATTCTTCGCCAGTAAAGCGTTCATGCACCTCACATTGTCCAGCCCATGTTAAGATTTTTTTCTTGGTTTGACCTGCAACCCATTTGGCAAGAAACTGGTCAGGAATACAGAGCACTGTATCGCTGTCTAGTGATTCAACGATCTCAACCGCATTACCACTGGTGCAACAAATATCACATTCCGCTTTTACTTCGGCGCTTGTATTCACATAGGTGACGATCGGCACACCCGGATATTTTTGACGCAACAAGCGCACATCTTCTGCTGTGATGCTGTCGGCTAAAGAACAACCGGCCTCCATGTCTGGAATAATCACTGTTTTACTCGGATTGAGTATTTTTGATGTCTCAGCCATGAAGTGTACACCGCCCTGAATGATAACATCAGCGGTAGTATTATTAACTTCGCGTGCTAAACCGAGCGAGTCACCAACATAATCGGACACACCGTGGAATACTTCTGGTGTCATATAGTTATGCCCAAGAATTACAGCGTTCTTTGTCTTTTTTAACTTATTGATTTCATAGATATAGGGCGCGAATTCTTCCCATTCTGCGCGGGGAATAACATTTTCGACTTTTTTGTAGATTTCATCGGTTGCTGCCTTCACGATATCTGTGTAGGGCAAGTTCATCTCATTATCTTGTGTTGTTAAAGCCATTTTATAACTTTTCCTTATATTAATAATATTATTTAAAAACAATTGTTTAGTTAACTTATATATTAATTATACTCAATATGATTTTTAATGTCAATATTTTTATGTTGATATTTAAGATTACTGTATTTTCATTGTGTGTAACGCGTTATAATCGTTCGTAACAAAAGGAAGCGCCCATGTATTTACCCATCCAGTCCGTTGAAATATTCACCCATCAGGGTTTTAAATCTGTCGGTGTTAAGAACCATTATAATGAAGATCGTTTTGTACATACGGCGCAGATCTCTTCTGTGATTGATGGCGCGACGGCGATGTTTCCTGTTGATATGAATGGGTTAAACCCTTCCGCTTATACGGCGCAGTTTTTAGCTGATTTTTTTAGTCAGAAATTTGATGATGGTTTGAGTGCTCTTGATGTTTTGGTAAAAGCCAATGAAGCGTTCCATACTCATATAAAGGATGATTGGCCAGAGGTATTTGCGTTAAAGAAATTAGGGCCATCGGCATCGGTCTGTTTGATCAAGCGCCATGATGACGGGTCTGTCTCTTATGCGAATGTTGGGGATTCGTCATGTTTTGTTATGGACAAAGCGGGGCAATCAAAACGCCTGAGTCATCATTATCAGGCGCACATTGATTTGGATCATACGTGGCTTAAGGCATGCCAAGAAGAAATCCACCAAGGTACACCGCTATCACAAGTTAGAGCTCTTCCTCATATGAGGACCTTAATAGAGGGTAATAGGAATCAATCGAACGTTACGTACGGTGTTTTCAATAGTGAGCTAGAAACGCAAGATTTTATGCGTGGTGGTCTTGTTAAAAAAGATGGATATGGTAGTTTTGTTTTATTCTCTGATGGTTTGTTATGGCCAGATGCCGATGACGAACATCAAGCAATGGATATAGCGACCAAGAAAATATGGGATCATAGTGTTGGTGATTATTATATAAATCAGATGAGGCCCTTAAAAGATGCTGATGCTGATTTTATTAAATATGCCCGTCTAAAACATATGGATGACGCGACCGGATTGGTTGTGAAATATTAATTTTTATTTATAATTTTTGAACTATGGTTTCCCCCATGATTGATGTCATTGAATATGAAACAGATGTTGCGGGCCCTTTGTTATTGATAACGGGCGCAGTCCATGGTCAAGAACCCTGTGGCACAATTGCGATTAAGCGTTGGATTGAAAAATTTAATCAAGATGGGGCGGTTCTTAAAAAGGGCTGTATTCGTTTTATTCCTTGTTGCAATCCAAAAGCATCAGAACAAAAGAAACGGTTTATTGATGTTAATCTGAACCGCGTGATGCGTCATCATGACACACCAACATGCTACGAACATCATTTAGCCAATGAAATTATGCCACATATTGAATGGGCAACACATGTTGTTGATCTGCATTCCTATGTTGCGGATGACATCTCTTTTACATTTTGTGAACGTGAAACACCACAGATGAATGATTTTGTTGATCTGGCCTATGTCGATTATGTTATGCTGGGATTTGATGATCTATTGAATGCGCGCGGTTTGAATGATGGTGAGTATGACGCCGTTGAAAACACCGCAATCCACATGAATAAATGCGCCTCTACGATTGAATGCGGACAAAATGAAAGTCCCAATTCAATTGAGATAGCCGATAAAACAATTCACAATTATTTGGTTGGATTAGGCATGATTGACGGAGATATTCTTTCTCGTGAAAAAAAGAAATTACGCGCCTTTGATATTGTTTATAAAAAACGTGCTGGCAGGCATGTAAAGGTGTGGCGCAATTTTGAATTGGTTAAAAAAGATCAAGTGATTGCAATCTATGATGACGGCGAAGAAATAAAAGCGTCTGATGATGGATTAATCTTTCTGCCGCGCGATAAAGAAGTTGGTTCAGAGTGGTTTCATTTGGCGCGCCCTCTCTAAAATTATTTGCATATATGTTTCTGTTACTTTATGTTGTTAACATAACTTAAATAAATAGGATTATTGTGATATGCGCGTGCGTATTCATTTAAACTTGGCCCGGTCTGAAAATGCTGAAACAACTATACGGATGCATAACCCAAAGACGGGTGCATGGCCGACCGTTGGCTATGCCGAATCTATTGTTTTAAGTAATGTGACACCTGTTATAAGCGACGCTATCGCGCATCGTATTGCAACGGGTGATTTGAAACACAAGACCCCGCACGCATTTTTAGAAGGGGATCTAGTCTCTTGGGTTGGTAAGGTTAGCAACAGAACCGCCAATGTAAATCTACAAAATCAAATTGATCAAAAACGCATAGAAACTAATATGGACGTTATTCAGCCATTTAAGTCAGTTTTTAATCAGGCTTGTTTTGTTGGCTATAACCCAAAGTTCGCTTCTTGTTTTTATCGCCATCAAAATGACAAACAGGATATTGTTGATCGCTTTATATCAGCTCAGAGTCTGATTGCTTGTGGATGGTTATTCTTCGCAAATGATGCTGTTTTTACCACAATGAAATCAGGGGATTATATTGTCAATCAACCACAGGCGAGTGATTTTGAAAGAAGTACAATTCCAAAAGGTTTTGATATTAGTAAAAAGAGAATGGCCTCTTTGGGGTTTGCCTAGAATTACTTATAAATTTTTAATGAAATCAATAACATCACGGCCAAATCCATAATCATATAAATCAATATGACCTGCATCGGGATAGTGCAGAACTGTTTTTGGATCGGGTGCTGCATCGAATAGGGCCTGACCAAAACGCTCTGGGACTGTCCGATCTTTACTGGCAAGTCCGATTAAAATAGGCATGTTTATTTCAGGCATTTTTGATTGGTTATCAAACTTATCACGCACCATATATTTGATAAACGGTACAAAAGGGAAGCGATATTTTGATACGTCCGCAATGCTGTTAAACGGTGTTTCTAAAATAAGCGCTTTGGCATTTGGATAACGTGTTGCCATTTCTGTCGCGGGTCCGCTACCGATTGATTCACCGTAGAAAATAATATTATTTATAAGAATATTATGTGTTTCTTGTAACCAGCTTAGATGGGCTTCGGTATCTTGGTAAAAACCATCTTCTGACGGTGTGCCTGCATTGTCACCAAAACCACGATACCCAACCAGTAAAACGCCATATCCTGCTTTATTAAATATAACGGCCTTGTAGTCACGATCGGCAATATCACCCGCATTGCCGTGGGTGAATAATATGGTTGGTTTATTGTCTGTTGCGGGGTAATACCACGCTGTATTTTCAACGCCATCGGCACTTTTTATCAGATGCGTACTATAGATTTTTGTGTCAGGCTCAATAATATTTTTATCAGGAAAATACATGACATGGCGCTGTCCGAAATAAAGCGCGACGATGAAGACCAGGTAAAGACTAAATGTGATGATAAAATATTTCATAGTTTCTTTATATAGTCTCTTATTGTTGTTTTTCTATCTGCTAAATAGGTTTGATCTAAAAAATTATCATACATTTCTATACCAACTTGCTTAAAGGCATTAAGGCATCGCTCTAAGTAAAGCGGTTCTGGTAGAACATCATCTCTGTACATCTTCCCCTGATAATGTTGCCTCACATCGTACCAATATTGCTTTGCCATTTCAGTATTTTTGGGAATTTCATTATCTGTTTTAAGTCCGAAGAAAGTTTTAACTGTTTTGGGTTGGTGAGTCTTTATATCAAAAACGGTGATTTCACCCTCACCATAATCGAATTCTCTCATCTGTAAGGCGGGCCATTCGTCCTCGGGGATATCAAAAGAACAGCCATAGGTGATGGCACTTTCTTTCTCTACAAGGATCACGGGTGCAACTTCCATGGTTTCTAAGTTACCTTCGCCGCGCAATAAGGATTGTGGATTAACTTTACCAAAGACACGCGCAACATTCTTTGCATAGACATGATGAAAATTTTGCAAATTCGGGCACGTCCTGCGCGCCGAAGTTTCAGAAATCAAAGAGCCATAACCAAAAAGTGATATCATGTGTAGTGGCCTTTTATAGGGGATAAAAAGAAGTCCTGGTGGGCGTAACAAGATTCGAACTTGTGACCTCTACGATGTCACCGTAGCGCTCTAACCAACTGAGCTATACGCCCTCTCACGTATGTGGGCATAGAATACTGTTTTTCATTGGATTATCAAGCATAAAATTACGGTTTTTTCTTGCCTTATTTTTTGTTTTACGCCATATTGGCGATGGAAAGTTGGTCTGGGCGTATGCCTCGCCAACTCGGTCAGGTCCGAAAGGAAGCAGCCGCAACGAGATTTCATTCGGGTCAGTGCCAACTTTCTACTTTTATTTCCCCCTTAGATCATTGCTTATTTTATTGATAGAACTATGAAATCAAGACATGAAATCAATACTGGTGTTTTCATGATGTTCGTGATAATTTTTAATCCTTATGACAGCTGAACAAAAACAAGAAAACCAATCTGGTGAATATCGCGTTTTAGCGCGTAAATACCGCCCCAAACATTTCGATGAAATGATTGGTCAGGATGCTTTGGTTCAGACGTTGCGCAATGCTCTTGATTCGGGGCGCATTCATCATGCTTATATGTTACACGGTATTCGCGGTGTTGGTAAAACAACGACGGCACGCATTATGGCGCGCGCCCTTAATTACGGTGAACGTGATGCCAAACCAACGGCAGATTTCAAAGAGATCACCGATCAATGTCAGATGATTATTGAGGGTCGCCATGTTGATGTTATAGAAATGGATGCCGCCAGTAACACAGGCGTTGATAACATCCGTGAATTGATCGACGGCGTTCAATATGCACCAGCTTATGCACGGTACAAAGTTTACATCATTGACGAGGTTCATATGTTGTCAAACAGCGCGTTTAACGCTTTGTTGAAAACCTTAGAAGAACCACCGGCACATGTAAAATTCATTTTTGCCACAACGGAAATTCGCAAAGTTCCCGTGACGGTTTTATCGCGCTGTCAACGTTTTGACCTAAAGCGTGTGGGTGTTGAAACATTACACGATTATTACGGTGAGATCGCAAAACGCGAAGATGTTAAAATTGATGATGACGCGTTAACCATGATTGCGCGTGCGGCGGACGGCTCTGTGCGTGATGGCTTGTCACTATTAGATCAGGCAATTGCCCTTGGTGATGGAACGATTACATCGCTTTTAGTGCGTGACATGTTGGGGCTTGCCGACCGTGCCAAAATCTTGGATTTATTCGAAGCATGTGTCCGCGGTCAAGCCAAAGAAGCCCTTGATATGACGCAAGATTTATATAAATCAGGCGCCGATGCAAAAGTTGTTTTAGAAGATTTACTTGAGATGTGTCATGTGATGACCAAAGCAAAATCGTTACAGGCCGAAGATTTGATCGTTAAAATGACGCACAGCGAAAAAGAGCGCGCCCATAATCTGGCCGCCATGTTAAGTGTGCCAATCTTAACGCGTTTATGGCAAGTTTTATTAAAAGGTATGGCAGAGCTTATTCATGCGCCTAGTGCTTATACGGCATTAGAAATGATCGTGCTGCGCCTTGTCTATACCAGTGACATTCCAACCGCGGGTGATTTGGTAAAAATGATTGAGGCAGGCAAGATTAGCGCGCCCGTCAATAATGATGACAACACTCCTGACGCATCTAAAAAAAAACTCTAGTTGAAACACCTGACGTTCAAGATGCGCCTGAACCTGCGATAGAGGCAGTGGATGAAGAGATTATTGTTGAGACTCCAAAAAACGAATTCACATCATTAGAAAATCTAACAACAATGCATGCTATTGCAGATCTTTTTGATGAAAAGAGAGAAGTGCGCTTGGCAGCGAATCTGCGATCTTTCGTTAGTTTTGTATCGTGCGATATCACCAAACCAGAGTTAAAATTCCATATCTTGGACAAAGCGCAAGCAGGCTTAGAAAAAGAAGTGCGTCAGTGCCTAACCAATTGGACAAATGTCCCTTGGTCGGTTTTGGCAACCGCCGAAAAGGGTGATGAAAGTTTGACCGTTCAAGCCGAGGAGGCGCATGCGGTACTGATCGAAGCATTGAAAACCCAAGAAGATATTGTGACCGTTCTTAAAAGCTTTCCAAAATCTGAATTGGTAAATGCGATACCGATGAATCACGACTTGGATGATGAGCAATTAGTAGAGCATCTGAAAGAAGTTTTAAAGAAACGCTAAACAAAAAATGATTTAATTATGGGTGGCAATCTTTTGTTAATGATCTTATCTTATACTCAATGTTTAATTGGGGTTTAAAACGAAATATTTATTACAAGGAATAAAGCATATGAATATCGGTCAAATGATGCAGCAAGCCAAAGAAATGCAAGCCAAAATGGAAGAATTGCAGGGCAAGCTGAATGAAAAAGAAGTTCACGGACAATCGGGCGGCGGTATGATTCAAGTGGTTGTAACAGGTAAAGGTGATCTGAAATCTATTAAAATTGCCCCTTCTGTTGTTGATGCATCGGATGTTGAAATGCTAGAAGACCTTATTGTTGCGGCCGTGAATGACGGTAAATCACGCGCCGATGAAACAATTCAAGAAGAAACACAAAAATTAATGGCCGATATGGGTGTTCCTGCCGGTCTTATGGATGGTGGCGGAATGCCATTTTAAATCCATGTTAATTCATGTATAAAGAGGGCGTGCTTTTTATAAGCGCGCCTTTTTTAATATTAAAAACAAGAGCATAAAATGACATCTTTAAGAATTGCCAGCTGGAATATTAACTCTGTTCGTTTGCGCATAGATCGTATTGTCGACTTTTTGAAAAATGACAATATCGATGTGTTGGCATTACAAGAAACAAAATGTATTGATAAGCTTTTCCCTAAAGATGCCCTGATTGAAGCTGGCTATCCGCATCTATATTTTTGGGGGATGAAGAGTTATAATGGTGTTTGTATCATTTCTAAATATCCACTGGATATGTGCGAAAACCATATGCGTGATAACAAAGATGATTGCCGTCACATCAGTGCCCGCGTTACCGTTCCGTTTGCCGATAAGCCAATTATGTTGGATAATTTATATATTCCGGCCGGCGGTGATGAGCCAGACATTTTGGTAAATGAAAAATTCCTACATAAATTAAATTTCGTTGATGAGATGCGCGATTGGTTTCCCAAAAATCGGTCTGACGATCATTATTCTATAACGATGGGTGATTTTAATATCGCGCCCTATGAAAATGATGTGTGGTCACATAAACAACTCTTGAAAATAATTTCTCATACACCGATTGAGGTGGAAAAACTTAATGCAATGAAGAATGCTTTTGACTGGACCGATGTTGCACGTCATTTTGTTGATGAAGATGAAAAGCTCTATAGCTGGTGGTCATATCGTAATCGCGATTGGCGAAAATCAAACCGCGGCCGTCGCCTCGATCATATTTGGACATCGTCGAATTTAAAAAACAATCTACATGGCTTTGAGGTTATTGAAGATCAGCGCGATGCTGATGCTAAGGGTGGAAAACCATCAGATCATGTTCCCATTGTGTTAACGCTTAAGTTTTAGGGTCTTTATTTAAGATTTGATCACGGATCTCCTCTAAGCTGTAGTGGGCGTAAAATTCATTGAGCGCTTTACGGCCCTTAATTTTTGTAACGGGGAGGTTGGGGTAGTCTTTTAATAGCTGATCATAGTGTCCTACATTTTTATGTGTATGCGCTAATATGTAATAGATCATCTCAAAAGAAAATTCAGCACCCATATTCAAAGGGATGCCTGCACGTTCTTTTTTCTGGAAACAGCGCTTAATATAAACCCACAAAAGATTAAAGATAGATTGCTCTTTGAGCCATATAACAGATGTAGCTTTTTCAAAGCGTTGTGGCATAGTCATACTATAGTTTCCTTCTATAACCCATCTATCTTGTTTTATAAAATTATCATGGTGTTTTAAGAAAAGATCCGTGTCCGTTCTTTCCCAATTTGTGTTTGGTTTATGTGCAATTACATCTAGATGTAGTGCGGGTATTTTGTATTTTTTAGCGAGCGTCTGAGCAAGGGTTGACTTACCTACACATGATGGCCCCAATATGGCAATACGGTTGCCCAACATTATTTTACTACTCTCTTTGAGCATAATTAACTTGCTTTCTATATTTATATCGTTTTATATGACGTTATGAATAAAACAATAGCAATAAATTTTAATGATACGCAAAGCAAATCACGTATAGAGCGCATATTTATTATGCGTCATGGCTATTCGATGGGTAATCATGATCCGGATAATTACCCCAAATTTGGTGATCCGTCTGTGCCGCTTCATGATACGGGACATTTACAAGCGGCGCGTGCGGGAAGATTTATGGCCGCCTATTTAAAGAAGAATCCAGGCACATCACACGGAAGGCCAGTTATTTGGACCAGTCCCTTTAAGCGTACAATTGAGACCACCAGTGGTCTTATTTATGGTGCTGATGGCGCGCTGTCAGATTGTCGTGTGAAAGAGTCTATTTTATTGATTGAGCAATCGCATGGTATGTTCTCTCATATGCATGAACGCGCAGAGCAGTTAAAAAAAGAGCCTCATTTAGCGCAATATCATAATGAATTATTAAAAGAGTTTCGTTTATTGGCGCAAAAACCAATGGGCGATTCACCGCTTGATACCTATATGCATGCGTCATCATTTTTCAACACGGTGCATCGTGATTTGGATAAAAATGGGGAGAGTGATTTATTTTGTGTAACGCACGGCGTTACCTCGCGTAGCCTGATTATGCGTTTCTTAAATTTACCGCCCCGGGCTTATGATCATTTTAAGAATCCAGGTAATACCGATATATTTGTCATGGAGCGCGACGATACTGGTTCAGTATCGTGTCATAAAATATTTGATGGTGAAGCGGGTGTTAGTGTGAATATCGATATTAAAGCACTATTATTAGATAAGGCGCCACGGCTTTCGATGGAGACATTACCAGAATTTCCAAAACATTTAAGATCACTTGACGGCAAAAAGTCTAAAAATACACCATAGCTATTTCTTGATAATATCGGCAATGGTTTGTGCGATACGCACACCTTTTTTATTAAGTCGATGACGTTTAATGCGTAATTCCATCGGATCATGTTCATTCTCGATCACATTAAAGCCTGGTCGTTTAAAGCGATTGGTTTTCAAGAAGGCGCTAAGATTGCGAGATGCAGAGCCTTGCCCCAATCCTGCAAATTCAGCAATTTCTTTTTGTGATGCATCATTATTAAAGGCGACGGCCAGAAAAACCGCTGCCTGTTGTATCGGCATATTTTCGTCTAACTTTCGAAATTCTTCAATGATCCTATGCGCCTTTTCTAAGGCGTTTTTTTGATCTGTCATTTTATTCACCCCAATGTCTTTCGGATTTTGTTTATTACAAATTATCCGCAATGCGCTTTTGTATTCGCTAAATTTTAATATGCGTTAACGCCTCATTGTTATTATAAACCGATATAAATGCATCTTTTAGATGTGACTGATGTAAATACATAAGTGTTCGATCGTACTATAGAAGATCGACCTAACGTGGCGCAAATAAAAAACCCAAATCCCTATGGTAATAAGAAAGTTTTTATATCCATAGGTTTTCATTAAATAATTTTGAAATAATCCCTGTTGATGCATGAATGAATAAAATGTTTTTTCTAACACTATCAAAATATGCCGCGTCATTTAGGGGGCTTTATTTTGCTGATTTCTCTGTTGTCACTGGTTCTGTTAATACAACTATTGGTTATTTGAAACTATAGATGGATTTAATTCATTTGTAATTTTTTGATCTTATATATTCAATGATGCGCAATGCTTGATGGGCGTATATGTGGATAATTATTGGGATTTTATTAGATGACCAAATGCCTCATGGACATGCATGTGTATGGTTTTAAGCAATATTTTTTATCGTTGGAACAATGTTGTTTTTTGAATCGTTTTCCGCAAGAATATCTAGCAAGGCTTCGTGCGATTCAATCATGAGTATGCAGTCAATCATCAGAATACGGGATTGAGGCGATAACATTTTTTTATTTCTGTGAACGAAACAGATTAATTTTTCACGTAATTCTATGCAATCCTGCTGTGTTGCCATGTGCCTTCTTTCTTGTTCTGTATTTTTTATTATTGTGACTTCTTAAGTGGTCATTTTTATTTATGCATTTGTGGATATAATACACATAAAGACACACGCCAGGGTTGTCAATAATAAAATTAAAACACGTTAATATACAGTGGTGGGCATGAGCTTATATGATGTTTAATTTTTCTATATATTGCGTCTTTTGATGCCATATGATATTTGTATTTCATGGTAAAAAAATCATCAAAAAATAGAAAAAATACAAATAAGCATAGTGGCCGCTCTGGTGGTAAATCTATGGGACAAAAATCACGCAATTTTTCAGAGCAACGTGTCATGCGACCCGAGGAGGCTTTGCGTGTAAAAGCGAATGAAGTCTTGTTGTATGGCAGTCATGCGTGTGAACATGCATTATTAAATACTCAACGCAAGATTAACCGTCTGTATTGTGTGGAAGATCATGATATTTTTAACAATGAGAAATTGAAACCAATTACAGCCGAAATGCAAGGATTAGAAATTGTTGATCGTCACTTTTTCAAGGATAATTTTCCGCGTGATATGGTGCACCAAAATATTGCCCTTATCGTTGAAAAAGTCGGCGGTTTTTCACTAGATCATTATCTTAAGGTAAACGAAGATAAAGAAAAAAATATTATTGTCGTTCTGGATCAGGTAACTGATCCGCACAATATTGGTGCCATCATGCGTTCTGCAAATGTATTTGGTGCAGGGGCTGTAGTTGTTCAAGATCGTAATAGTCCGGATATGAACGGTCTTATTGCTAAAACAGCATGTGGTGCTATTGAATATGTTGATTATATTCAAGCGACAAATATTACACGGGCTCTGGAAGATTTAAAAGAAGCAGGTTATTGGTGCTTGGGTCTTGATGAGCGCGGAGAACAATCTATTTCCGAGGCGGTGAAGCAATCAGGTCAAAAAATTGCGTTGGTCATGGGGGCGGAAGGTGCTGGTCTACGTCGTCTCGTGAATGATGCGTGTGATATTCTAGTGTCCATCCCTGTTCATGGTCAGGTTCCGTGTTTAAATGTTTCGAATGCTGCCGCTGTAGCACTTTCAGATACAGCAGCAATTGTGTTTGCCACCAGGTAATTAACATAATTTTAAAATATTTTTGATACCCTATCATATAGTATAGGGAGGTTATAAAATATGTCTTGGAAGCATTATCTTACTAGTGCCGCACTATCATTATTGTCTTTATCTGCGGGTAATGCCTATGCGCAGCAAACACAAGATGAGGCGCCAGACGATTATGATATCGTTGACTTAGTTATTGATGATTCAGTCAGGGCAACTAATTCAGATGTCTTACAGGCAATGCCCGATTTGACAACGCGATCTGGTGTGAAAGAGATGCTCTCTTATAGCGATACTGCAGTTGTTGCCTCTTTGGCTAGTCGTTGGCATATAAATTATTCTGGTGTTATTGGTTTCAGCGTAGGCATGGGGGAAAACTCTCCCTTAATTGCTGGGGTGAGCCATGATTTAAGGCTCGAGGCTCTATATGTTCAAAGGCTAAACACGAATACCGTTTTTGAAATTGGTCGCATGAACAGATCGCTAGATAATCAACCCCAAAACTTTAGCGATATTGGTGATAGGTTTAATAATTCGCCGAATATAACAGAGGGTGGCTTTTATGGCGCATCAATTATTAAAGATGACTTTAATATTGTGGCTGGCTATGAAGACGAAAACCAAGGTCACCAATATGGTTTCTTTGCAACGTCTCTACAAAAGGGGAATATGAATTACAGTGCCGCAATGACGACTGATAAGCAAGGTGTCTTATCGGTCTCTCATACCAAGACCTTTAATCCTATTGATCTTCATAGTCTTAAAATTCCATTACACATCGCCGACTTCAATAGCTATAGCACCCTTAACCATGCTAATGGAGATCTTGACATTAATACGGGCTTCTATGCCGATGGCGAAAGGCATTTTGAGATTGCAGATAGAAAAATGCTATTTGAAATTGGGGCTGGTTTAGAATACGAGACCTTACGAAGTTCTTTTAATGTACAATCACAGGCCTTTGTTGGTATACAGGTACCCCGCTTTGCTCCTTTTAATGCAGACGTTTATCTTGGGGCCTCGGTCAATGAAAAGAGTGAGACAAGACTTACGTTCCGCTTAAGGTGATTATTTGATTAATCTACGGCGCGTCATTCTGTATTAGATTCTGAAAATTACTTTCATTTAAGAGGGCTTCATAGTCAGAAAAATCACCCGTACGCATCATTTCATTCGCGACTTGCTCAGCGGCTAAATATTGTTCTTTTAAGCTCAGCTTTTCTACCTCTTTTATGTGCTCTCGATCAATTATCAACTTTGATGCCTTAATCATATCAGAAACAGTCATGTTCTTTTCTGATAGTTGATTATAGGCCAGATAGCCTATAATTATAATGGCAAAAAATAAGAAAGTGTTTTTAATCATTCCTTATATATAGCAAAACATTTCTATTATTAAAGCTCTATTTCGATGGTAAAAAAATCGGTTATGGGGCGACGCAATGCCGCGCCAATCAAAAACAATTTTTCGGCAGATATATTATTCATACCACTTTCGTATTTTTGTAATTGCTGATAGGTTACGCCTATTTTTTTTGATAATGTTCGTTGTGTAATCTTTTCGGCTTTTCTAAAAAAACGTAATTTCTGACCAATGTGCTTTTTGATCTGGTGTTGTTTAATGGCTGTTTGCATGTCGCTTTCCTTTCATACTTACTTGTTTAATGTTATTTTGATCGCTATCTTATTATATGAATCAATAATAGATGGGATATTTCCCATTTTACAAGAGAAAATTTATGAAGACACTGTCTGAACGTTTGAAATATGTGTTAGAGAATTCTTCCTTAAACGCAAAATCTTTGTCCTTAAGAGCAGGGTTAAATGAAACGGCCATTGGCGATATCCTGCGCGGACGTTCTAAAAACCCACGCATCGATACACTCAAAAAGATTGCCCATGCGTTGGATGTCAATCATCAATGGTTGCTAGATGGGTTTGGAACGATTGAGATTGGTGGTTTTGATACACCGCGCCTGGTTGCATACGATGGTATTGTGGACACCATGAATGCAGCACGCGAAGCCATATCGTTGTACCGCCTTACCCTGACTGAACAAGGCTATGCCATGCTGGCTGAAGAGATAGATAATCATATACTTAAAAATAAAATAAATCACAATGACTTAGCGCTGTATGCCCCAAACAATGATTATGCGCCACGTTTTTTCTATGGTGATATTTTGCTTTTTGACGCTATTGATGACCTTCAAGAGACGTCTCCGCATGATATAATTTGCTATACAAGCCAAAATCTTGAAATGTGTAAAATTATTGAGAAGAAACAACTGACAGTACAAAAAATAAGCGGAAAGATACACCGTCTCTCTGCCATTATTTTTTCTTAAATTCGGCGCTATTTAAAACAATGATTTTATCGATTTTATGACTTGCAATTATGATAACGCTTTACTATGATGCAACACGCTTTGAAGCTATTGATATTTATCAATGATGGTGGGATGGCCGAGTGGTTAAAGGCAGCAGACTGTAAATCTGCCCGCATAGCGTACGTAGGTTCGAATCCTACTCCCACCACCACTTAGTCTAGCGTCTGACGCACAACAGAGAATTTACACCCATAAGCCCCGCACACAGCGGGGCTTTGGTTTTATGTGCATCACAAGACACCTAGAGAACATCGGTTTACAGATTAAATAAGACGTTTTTCTCTGCGGGCACTATCAGAGTGCGTTGAGAATATTTATTTAATATTTAAATCTATAAAGTGCCGGAAATCCCTAAGTTTACTGGGAATTTACTGGGAATTCTTAGTTTTTACTATTGGTTTTGAGGTGGGTTCTATTGCCGAATATAGAGGGTCTTGTCAGACTAAAATAACGATTTCCTAATCCTGTCTATGTTAAGCTTATTTATGAGCAAAAGAAAACCCTTCAAATACTATAAAACCAGTCCTGAAATCATAAAATTAGCTGTGCAATATTACGTTCGCTATCCGTTAAGCTTACGAAACGTTGAAGACATTTTGTATGATCGTGGCATCGATATTTGTCACAAAACAGTCCACTATTGGTGGAATCATTTGGGTCCTATTATTGCAAAAGAATTGAAAAAGAAACGATCGCACGCACCATCAAAATGGCGATGGCATATAGATGAAGTCTTCGTGAAGATTAATGGTAAACTACATTATTTATGGCGAGCTATTGATCATGAGGGAACGGTCTTAGATTGTTATGTGACAAAAAGACGTGATCGACGGGCAGCCCTTAAGGTGCTTAGGAAACTAGTGGTTAAACACGGAAAACCTAAAGAAATTATCAAAGATAAGTTAGGCTCTTATGGCGCTGCTTTACGCAACATGAATATGGCGCATTTACAAAATACAACACGCTATAAAAACAACCAAATTGAGAACTCTCATCTCCATTTTCGACGGCGAGAGAAGATTATGAATAGGTTTCGATCTATGGCGACACTTCAAAAATTCATCGCGATACAATCGCAGTTTCAAAACCATTTTAATCACGAAAGACACAGCGAAAAAAGATACATATTTAAGAATTTAAGACAATCTTCGCTCAATGCGTGGAATGAAATTCTTGCGGCTTAATATTTGACGTAGTATGATTTTGGAGAATAGTTCGATTTAGTCTGACACCACCGTATGACACCACCCAAAAGAACAGTTAACTTCTTAAGGTCGAATTATTTCATGGCTGTTTCGCCTTGAATGTTAAGCAATTCTGATTGCTCAGCATTTAAACGAAAATAAATGTCATCTTTTGTTATGACACGCTCTAGTGCATCATAATCAACTGATAGACTGGGACCCGGTATTAAAAAATCAGGATATAAACTTGCCATCACCCTGACAATTTCTCCATTATTTATGCGCAAATCATTGATTTTTGCAATTACTTCGTTATTTACTTCACGTAAATCTGTATTAATAAGATCCGTCAGGTGTAATGTTTCGGAATATAGCGTTGTATTGTTGTCAGCTGCATTTCTCTCATGGGGGGGATATACGCTAAGAGTTTTCTTTAGGCGGTCGACTTGTAAGTGTCCTCGTTCATTATTGTATGAAATTTGATTAAAGTCCAAAGCCACTTCTTTGGAGCCCATTCCAATAAAACCGCCGTGCGAAATAACAAGCGCTTTTAGTCTACCATCTGGCGCAATAAGCATATCGGATGTTTCTCCAACAAGTTCATTATCTAAACTATAAACGTCTAGACCCATCCAATTTGATGCATGCTCTGCCGTCTCATAGGAAATAACACCTGTTGATATATCATTGCTCCAATTTTCGACAATATTCAAAGCTCCGTCCCAAGCCTTAGTAACCCCGTTGGCTGTTGTATCAATAACGTCTTGTATCACGCCCATTGTGGAAGCGCCCTCTTGTTTAACGTCATGATTTAACATTTGTTGATATGAGTTATGAGTGATCTGGTCTACTTTAGCTTGTACTGGCGATGTGAATAGCGCAACGGCAAGAATAGACACGGTTGCCATTAGGCTTATTTTGTTTTTAAATGATGTAAGATAATACATGACTTTCCTTTCTATAATTTATATTTTTAGTGTCAATTCGGATGTCCACCCCTCTGGGAGCTGAGTGGTTATAACAAACACTATATCCAATAAGTTCATTTTTTTCTTATGAACTTATTGGGGCGGAATTGATATTTGCCATTAAACGGCTCGCTATTGGTGAAATAAATTTTGGCACCATCTTTTCAAAAGAAGTGAAGAAAAGGACTAGATCCTATGCATCAAATTGGCGTTGGCACATTGATAAAATTTTTGTGTAAATTAAAAAATTATCTAAACTTTCTGGCTAATGGCGGGCATTTTTCTTATAGCAGAATTTTTTTTATTTAACTATGTAAATGATTTCGGAGAATAGTTCGATTTAGTTTGAAATTATCCTATAAACGCCGTGTGATATCAGCAATTTTATTTTTTAATATAGACACTTCGTAAGTTTTCTGGTCCATATTATCTAGATTTACATCAATAGCTTGCATCTGTTTCTTTAGTTCGTCTTTAGCATCGTTGCATGGGTTAAGAGCCAAAAGATTTTCAAAATTATTAATGATTGCTGAGAGAACAAAAGGCATATTTTCTGCGCTTGATCTAATTTGGTTAAAAGCGTTAAAAATAATATTGTTGATTGTATGTGGGTCTGTTTGGATCCTTAAAATATTATGTTCGTCATATAAATATTTCTGATTTTCATTCTTCGTGATAATTACTTGCATGATAGAGGTCAAACGATTAATAACATTTACTGCAGTGTAGCTATCATTAATACCAGATGATAGGGCGCGAAGAGAAATTTCTACCAAATGGCGTATCGCATACTCAATGTCTTGGGTGGGCGTTCTTTCTGTCCCTATATAAATTTTTCCTAAGATGGCATTTTTTAATTCTTCTGGTATATGTTTAAAGCGGTTATCATAAAATGTGATCTTCACATACGCTGCTTTATTAATAATGTAGTCACCAGGCTTAACGGCTAACTCAATAAGTATGTCATATTTTACGCAGACATGGATAAGACCCAACCAATCAATGCTTTGTAAATATCCATCTTCTTGCAAGGGCATGGCCACGGTCTCGCCATTAAATCTTTTTATATCTTTGATATCAACCTCAGTTGCAATCTTATAGTCCTCTCTTTCATGGTAAACCATTAATGCTCTAGTCAATTTTCTTTTTGAGAGGTGATATAGTTTTAAAACAACATTATCGGCAATACACGAATAAGCAACATGATGCACAAAACCTAATAGAGCAAATAAATTTGTGAAACACAAAAAGATAACGTAGTTAGCTGTTAGGTTTGGGAAAACCAGGCCCATATATCGTTTATAGATAATTACATTCAGAACCAGACAACTGACGACGACCATAAAGAAAATACCTATATAGTTTTTTGTCGTTTGGTCAGCCATAAATGTTTTGATAAGGCGCGGTCCCATCTGAGATGCTGCAAAAGAGATTGTAATAATTGTCACTGAAATCGCCAGTGTTGCCATTGTGATCATTGATGAGAGTAAGGTTGTAAAAAAAGGCGCTGATTTCTCCCATCCGCCCTGATATAGGAACGATGGTAGTTCGGCGTTGCTAATTATGTTCTGATCGATGTAAAATAAGAATAAAGTCATCCCTATGGATAAAAAGCAGTAAAGGCCAGGTGTAAACCACATATTCTGTAGAATTTTATTCCAGAGATTAAGCATAAAAGATTTCAAAGGTGTATCTCCGGATATGAGTAAATGATGGTTTAATATAATCTCTTAAGCACAACAAAACAATGTGCTAAAGAAAACATATATTATATTCTAAAAATCGGGCAGTCGGATGACTTGGTTTACGTAAATAATTCAAATAAACACCAAGAGCAAACTAACTAAGATGTTTTTTTATAATCTCAATATTTTTGTTATTCGCCTTCCAGGCTACGTCAAAGAGATCACCAATAAGTGGAATTAGACCTATAAACCAGTCTATAAAAGCGTTTAAGGCCATCTTTATTTTTGCGTTTAAAGGCAGTCCTGCTTTGTGAGCAACACCGATTAAATAGGCTGCTGAGGTCAGCGTAACTGTGTCACCGATACCAGGGATTAAACCTATGATAGAATCAAGGCCAAACCTTATTTTGGTACCAGGAATGCTAAATTTACTATCCATCCAATGACTTAAATTTTCTAATTTTTTAATGTCTATCTTATCCAACATATTTCTTTTTTTTGTCTTTAAGTTACTTAATTTGTGTGACGAAATAACCAACCAATGCGGTTAATCCAGTTAATGTTGTTCCCCAAACGACATCAACGATGACAATTTTTATGGGCCAATCTTTTAGTATTGCCAAATTTGTTATATCATAGGTTGCATAACAGAACATGCCAAATAGTGCGCCCAAAGACAGGGCATGAACCCAATTACCGTCTTTTGCGGCGGGTAGAACAGCAAAGATGTAAATGCCGATAGCATAAAAAATATAGAATATTGAAGCGATGGCAATGTTAACATTTTCCATCATGAGGTGGCTCAAATTATCTTGGAAAAAATCTTTTGCGATTAGCCCTAGCCAGATCCCGTCTATAATAAGAAAGAAAGCGGCCATAGTGATATAGGGTAAGAAGTGTGTCATGTATTTTCTCCTTTTTTGAAATGTTGTATGCTTATGATTTATCCATGTTATGAACAAGGTTTACATGTGTTTCATAGGGAATATCAATTCCAGCTTTGTCGAGCGCTTTTTTAATATCACACATGGCTTGGGCCTTGTTTTTTACTATGTCCGCGCGTTTACTGTCTGTCCACCAACGCACTTTGATTGTTACAGAACTTGCTGCCATAGACCATGCGAAGGCTTCTGGTGCAGGGTCTTGCTCTATAGTTTCAATTTTACCTAAAACACCTTTGATTATTTGACAGGCTTCATCAATATCATCGTCATAGCCAATACCGACATCATATTGCGTGCGGCGTATGTCATGGGCTGTTTTTACTAAAACGGCGTTTGTGTAAATCTCACTGTTTGGGATGACGACCATCTCACCGTCATACGTCTTTATTAATGTTGCACGAGTTTCTATATGTTTTACGGTTCCCTCGAAACCATTGACGACAATTTGATCGCCTATTTCAAAAGGCTGCCTTAGTAAAATTAACAATCCCGCAAGCCAATTTTGTAATATGTCTTTAAACGCAAAACCTATGGCAACCGAACCAATTCCCAAACTCGCGACCAAGTCCCCAAGGTTTAAAGAAGGCACAACAGATGTTAAAGCCAATAAGGCACCCATAATAATAATGAGCATTTTAAAGAAGCCACCTAGAATTTCACCTAGATCGGTGCGGCCTTGCCTTTTTAGGCTACTGAGAGTTATTTTCTTAACGATAATGGCGATTACATAGAAAAATGTAAATAAAACCACAGCGATAATTATGTTGGGGATCAGTGCAACAGCACCATCGAGCCAGCTATCGACTTTATCGAGTAATATAGTTGGGTTTAAGTCTATCGTTTTTTCTACTTTATTTTCCATTTTTTTGTCCTTTGTAAATTTTTCTATCTCTGGAACGTATCAAGCGCTCATAAAGTTCAATCATATATAATATTATTTTGAACTTTATGGGGTTGGGTACGTTCAATAATGGAAAGGACAATAATTATGCGCGCTACAAACGTTTCTCAATATCTTCAACATTACGAAGACTTAAAATTTACGGACAAACCCCATTGGATTTATCTTGTTTCGGCCGTCTTTTGGGCAGGAATCATGGTTTTGGTCGGATATATATCCAGACGTATAATTTCAAGCTACATTATATATCCCCGCTTAGAAAATAACTTTTATGCCGATGGTTTTATCTTAAATATTGCGGCAGTTATTTCATCATATATTATTGATGTTGCTCTGATTTTTGCATTGCTATTTTTAATAAAGCGTCTCGCTTTCTATTTTTCAACATACATGTTTGCCTCTGATAAGCGCCTCTACATGAAGACAGGTGTTATGCGTGTTATCGTGAGTGAAATTAGCCATGACGAGATACGGAAATCCGATATCACATATGGTTTCTTAGGACGGTTTTTAGGGTACGGTCGCTTGTTGGTTGATGCTAGATTTGTTAAAAATGCTGCTTTCCCCTATGTATATTATCCTGAAAGGTTCGCAAAATTAATACATTTAGAAAATGATATTAATGATGATGAAAACCTTAAAAAAATACTTGATGAAGAAACGGGTAAAAAGGCTCTTCATGATAAAGAGCAAAAGCAGTTTTCTTCAAAAATGCATACATACATAAAAGAAGAACAAGGATTAACCATTAATGATAGTATTAAAGCAGAAATGAGAGGGAAGAAATAATGACAAAGTTGCAAGAAGGTCAAATGGTCATATGGACATGGGGTGAAGGCGAAGCCACAGGCGAAATACAATCAATTTTCGAGAAAACAGTAACGCGGACGATTGATGGTACAGATGTTGTCAGGAATGGAACCAGAGATAATCCCGCTTTGTATATTGTCCGTGATGACGGCAATAATGTTTTAAAATTAGCCTCAGAGGTTAAGGCCGCATAGTATCTTTAGATAAATTAATTGAAATTGGATAATGGTCTGACCCAACGTTAGGTCCAATATAAATATGCTTATACTCTATATTTTTAGATAACAAAATATGATCCATTGGCACACCCATAAAAAATGCGTTAACAGGCCATGTCATTCGGTAGCGCTCATTACTAAGGGTACTAACAAGATTACTCTCGCGCAGAAAGCTTTTAAAGTGAGGCTCCCACAGAACAGAATTAAAGTCACCCAACATAATTGTTGGCGTTTTATCGGCATCAATCATGCTTTTTAAGCTGTTAAAATAGCTCACACGTGCTCTGTGCCAGCTCGGGCTTAATGAAGGTCTTGGGTGAACGCCAATAAGACGGTACCGCTCATTATTTATTGTTACAAAGCATAAAAGCATCGGTGTCTGGGCGCCGCCGCATTGAATAATTTCATCGTCCTCTAATGGATGTTTCGAAAATAAACCTATTGAGAAGCCATCACGAACATATGTGCTCAGTTTATAGTCGTATTGCTCCAAAGCCGATTTCATCAAAATCATATTATCATTTGAAATTTCCATGAGCAGAATAATATCTGGATCATTAACCCTTATTAGGTCGGCAATCTTATTAGCATCGGTGTTGTCTTTTTGACAATTAATAGAAATAATCTGTCGTTTTTCGCTTTTCTCAAATCTAGAATTAGAACGCCATAAAAAACCTCTAATACGCCACAGGTTTATAGTGCCGGCAAGAATAAGAAGACCAGCGCTATAAAAATCTTGGTAATAAAAAACAGCAGGTATCACAAAAAAAATACTGAGCACAGCGTACTGTAGTCTAAAAAAATCTAAAACATTGCACCACCAAAAGATCCGAAGATACCCAAGGATACTGATGATTAATATAAGAGTCGCGATGATTAACATATTCTAATAAACTTTATATATTTAATTATGAACTTTTTACTCTTTCATGTGTTTTATATGTGTAATTAACTTAAATTGAAAGGAAAAATCATGACAAAATCAATTACAAAATCAGAAATTAAAGACATTAAGCAGGACATTAATTCTTTAAAGGATAATGTCGTCCAGCTAACAAAAACCCTAAGCATGAACAGTGAATCCAGGTTAGAAGACTTGAAAGCGACGATGAAAGAAAATTTGGATGTTGTAAAGGATCAAACATCAGAAAAGTATGACCTTGTTAAGGACGCGGTTAAAGAAAAACCTGCCCAAAGCATTGGCTTGGCGTTCGCCGCTGGTATTGCTATTAGCTACCTGTTATCACGCAAGTAATAACAAGTAAAACTAAATAAACAGAAAGTTAGCTCAATGAAGAATTTATCACCCATTATAGAACAGTTCATTTTAAATAAACTGGCAGGTCATAAATCTCCATTGGGCTTCTTCTCTTTAATACAAGCCGTCATCTTGGGTCTCTCAGCAATCTTTGTTGTGGCCGCGCTTGGTCTGGCTATCTTTGCAACAAGCAAAATTATTCTTGATTTTTACGGTGAGACAAATGTGGCTTTGTTGGCTTTATCTGGATTCTACTTGGTTTTAGGAGTTACGATAATATTCTCTTCATCGCTTTTCATTAGGATGAAAAAGAGAAAAATCTATGCGCAACACAAAGAAATGGTCCACGGGCTTATTACTGAGATATCACCATATATCCAAACTATTAAAAAAGACTATGAGAGTAATCCTTATAAATATATTTCAGGATCACTTATTTCTGGTCTTTTATCCAAAGAAATTATTGAAAAAATAAAGGCATAAAGAAGAAAAAATGAATAAAGAAGAAAAAAATAAAATATGGGACATCATAAAATCTATTAAAATAGGCATGATGACCACGAATGATGATCGTGCATTACGATCTCGCCCTATGCACATAGTACAAGACGAATTTGATGGCACATTATGGTTTTACACAGATAGAACGAGTGACAAAGTTTCTGAAATATTTAAAAGAAGCGATGTCAACGTGACCTTTTCTTGCCCAGAAAAGCAGAGTTTTCTTTCCCTCTCAGGGCAGGCAAAATTTTCATTAAACAAAGAACAAATTTATGAGTATTGGAATCCATTCGTAAGCGCTTGGTTTCCAAACGGTAAGGATGATGTTAATGTTGCAATGATTAAGATTGATATTGATCAAGCAGAATATTGGGAAAACGATAATGGTTCATTTGTTAGTCTCTATAAGATTGTTAAAGCAAATATATTAAAAGAAAAACCTGATTTGGGTATAAATGAAAAAATAAAGTAATAAAAAAAGAGCCTTATGGCTCTTTTTTTATAGCTGATAATTATACCACCACTGTTTCAAAACGGCGTTCATTTTAATCATGGATTGATAGTATTCTTGTGCATCTGCATTCTTTTGAATAAGTAAACGTGCTTGGGTATGGTCTGCAATCAACTGTTTGCGTGTATCTACAAAAGCTTCTATTATTTTCTTTTCTTCATCGGTCATTGTTTGTTTCCCTTTCTCTTCTGTTATTTATGTAACGCATTGTAACAGTAATAAGTTCAATCATTTTTATTTGAACATTTTCTGTGCTTATTCGTTATAAATATAGAAACAAAAACAAAGGAGAAAAACTATGCTTGGATGGAGTTTAACATTTTTAATTGTTGCAATAATTGCCGGAATATTTGGTTTTGGTGGCATTGCAGAAATCTCAACTGATTTAGCACAGATTACATTTGTAATCTTTTTAGTCTTATTTGTGCTTTCGGTCATTTTCGGGTTTATTAAAAAACCTAGGTCGTAAGGAAAGACTAAACGAAAACAACCCCTGTCGGCGGTGCCCTTATCTTGTATTAGGGTGCCGCCTTTTATTATTCCCTTTATAGTTGATTGAGTAATTTTATGAGCCGTTCTTCTTCAAGGGGTTTGGGTAAATAGTAATCCATTCCTGAATTTATGCACTTTTCTTCATCAGCAACCAATGCATGGGCTGTCATACCTATAATCGTTGTAGCCTTAAGCGCCTTTTCTTTTTCATGGGCCCGAATATTTTTTGTTGTCTCAAAGCCATCTTTTTCAGGCATTTGCACGTCCATAAGAATAACGTCATAGTCTGCGCTGAGCCACTTTTTAAGGCCTTCTTTACCATTGAGGGCAACATCTGGCGTAGGACACCCCAATTCTTCTAATAAGCCCTCTAAATAGACAATATTGCCTTCGTAATCTTCACAAATAAGAATTTTTAACGCTTTGTCTAGTTTTTTTATTTGGGTTGACTTATTGTAGATCAAGGGTTCTTTCGCGACAACATTTACAGGTACCGTAAAGGTAAATGTGGATCCTGTTCCCATTGTCGACTCTACCGTAATGTCCCCACCCATAAGCCTTGCCAGGCCTCTCGCGATAGGCAGGCCCAATCCAGTACCACCGATGCGCCTATTATCTGCAGAATCGACTTGTTTAAAGCGAGAGAAGACTTTGTCAAGATCATCCCCGTGAATACCCATGCCAGTATCGGCGACTATGAAGGATATAGTGTGTTGGGTATCATCATAATTTAGAGATAGTGTGACAATACCTTCGGGTGTAAATTTGATTGCATTAGATACGAGGTTTAAAAGAATCTGTTTAATGCGCAACAGATCGCCCATAAAGGAAAAATGACGTTCTAGAGTATTATTAACGTTAATTTTTATGTCTTTTTCATGGGCTTTAACAGACATAATGCTAATGACCGCTTCAAGAATTTCATCAGCAGTAATTATTTCCTTACTTAACTTAATCTCTTCTGCTTCAATTTTAGAAAAATCTAAAATATCATTCACAAGATCTTTAAGTGTATGGCTACTCTTTAAGAGGGTAGAAACCAATTTATTATTTTTATTATCAGCCGCTTTGCTAAAACGCCGCGATAATATTTCTCCGATACCAATAATGGCCGTTAAGGGCGTTCTTATTTCGTGGCTCATATGTGCTAGAAAATCGCTTTTTGCACGGTTTGCTTCTTGGGCAGATTTCTTTACACTTTCTGCTTGTTCTTCTGCGGCCTTGCTAATTGTTATATCTGTATGGGACCCGACCATACGTATTGGATCACCGTTATCATTAAACAAAGCCCTGCCCCGGGAATTAATCCATATGTAATACCCCATTTTATGTTTGAAACGAAAAACAACGTCGTAATCATCTCGTGTTCGCGCCAAATAGCTGTTTAACGCAGAGAACACTGTATCGACGTCATCGTGGTGTAAGTATGCCTTAAAAGCATCAATTGTGTTTTCTTGTGTTGCTGGATCGTATCCTACTTGCTGCCAAAAGTTTTTTGAATAATATACGTAGCCCGTCTGGATGTCCCAATCATAGATACCGTCTTTGGTGGCATCTATAGCAATTTTTAATCTATTTTTCGCATCTTCCAGGCTTTCTGAAGTGAAACGTTGTTTGGCCGTCAAAGATAGAATAAATAAAGTAGAGCTCATTAAAATAGCGAATAAAGCGATAAGGCCGCCAAAGATAATATTAAGGAACTCTTGCTGCTGTTGATCTGCTTTTTTAAGGAAATTTTTAAGATTTTCTTTTTGAGCACTTAAAAGGACATTAATGCTTGCCAAGAAGTCTTTTTTCAAGACATCAATATCTGCTGAGAATGTGCTTTGAATATAGAGAGATAGGTCGGTTGTGGGTATATTATTGTTTCTACTTAAGGAATATTTTTCTTCAATGCGCTTTGTTATTGCGACTAATTTCTTAGAATTATTGCGTAATTTTACGACTGTTCCTTGTTCGCTGTCGCTTACTTTTTGTTCTAGTGCCTTTAGGCTTTCCTCAAGCTTATTGATATTTTTTTTATGTCGAGAAAGCGTGTTGTTATTAGCGTTTAAGAGGTAGTTATTTTCAAAATCCAAAACATTAAGATAGTCACCCCTTACTTTATTAACTAAATTAAGGGAGGCATAGCTTTTTTCCACGTGATCGTATGAATCAACAACTGTTTGATTATCGATTCTTAAGAAATATAAAAAACCAGATACTGCAAAAAAGAAAACCAAGAAAATACTTATAATAATCTTACGATATAAAGTAGCCATATAATAAAACCCCCACCATACGTTTGTTAATAAGTAACATATACGAAAGGTGGAGGTGGCTCAATTATAGAATAATAGTTTTTTTAAGCTCTATGCAGCATGGTTCAAGGTGTGACCAGAATATGTTGATGGCTTAGGTTTTATCGGTTTAAATGATTTTATTTTATGACTAGCGTCTAGACGTTCTTTCATCTCCTTACGGGCACGAAATAGTCTTGATCTTACGGTTCCTACTGGAATGTTTAACATCTCAGCAACGTTCTCGTAGCTATAATCTTTAATACAGACCAAAAGTAGAATTTCTTGAAAATCTTCTGGTAGGCTTTTAATAATTTGATCGATTTCTTGCATTTTGATGTTCGTTTCTTGTTTTGCCTCAACAGACCTTAAATGCATGATATCTTCGATATCGCAGTCACTTTCAAATTTCTTTTTACGGCGATATTTTGAAACAAATAAATTATATTGAATCTTGGCTAGCCATGAATAAAGATTGGTTCCCGTTTGAAATAAATGTTTTTTATCAATCGCTTTCACGATTGTGTCATGTGCTAAATCTTCCGCTTGTTCTTTACTAGATGTCAATTTGTATGCGAAGTTTTTTAATCGTGGTAAATGTTGGATTAATTCTTGATGATAATTAGACATGATATCTCCTGTTTTTTTGTTATTGTGTAAACAAGATTACAGGGCTATTGTTTCTACAGTATGTCAATCATGTAAGAGTTTTGTAATATTTATGTAACAAAACTGTAACAAGACGTTTTGTGGTGTTAACGACGAGTGGTGAGTATAATTATATGTCTATGGATACATTAAAAATTCTATCTGTTGAGGATGATGTGAGTGTTCAAATCATGCTGGAAGGCTTTTTTGAAGATGAAGGGACAGATTTCTCTTCTGCAGATACACTAAAAGAGGCAATTTCTTTAGCTAAGGTGCAGAATCCAGATGTTATTTTACTTGATTTAAATGTGTCTGGTGAAAATAGCCTGGTTATTATTAATGACCTTAAGGCAATTTGTGATCCTATTATTATTATTGTCAGCGGTAAAACCGAAACTAGTGATCGTATTATTGGCTTGGAAATGGGGGCTGATGATTACCTAACAAAACCATTTCATCTGAAAGAGTTATCCTTAAAAATTCAATCTTTGGTATCATTAAGACAAGTGAGTGGGCCAGTAGCAAAGCACAAGGATGTCTTCTGCTTTAGAGAGTGGATCTTTAAGCCTGCGGAATTTTCTTTAATGTCACCAACCAATGAAAATGTAGTTTTAACAACAAGCGAGTTTCAATTATTAGAGGTTTTTGTTAATGCACCCAACCGGGTTTTAAGCCGTGAATATCTCTACGAAGCAACACGTAGCACGAACTTTGAAAGTTTTGATAGGGCTCTTGACGTTCAAGTCGGGCGCTTGAGGAAGAAGCTGAATGACGATCCTAAGCAATCAAAGTTCATTCGTACTGTCAGAGGTGTTGGTTATCAATTTTGTGCCCCTTTAAAACCGTAAACTGATTGTGAACTATTCTCCAGCGTGTGCGTTATACAATAGTAATGAAAAAATCATTATTTTAATAACAACAAACAAAGGAGAATAAACATGTTTAATAAAGTATTATCATTTTTAGCCGTATCAATTGTGACTGTTTCATTGTTGGGCGCATGCTCAAATACCTTAACTGGAATTGGACAAGATATAGAAAATTCAGGTGAAAAGATTCAAGAAACCGTTGAATAGGACTATCTGAGAAACAATAAGATAAAGCCCCCTATAACTGGGGGCTTTTTTACGACTGTCTTTTGTCTTTTCTCATTATAAAAAACACCCATAAAAAAAGCCTCCGAAGAGGCTTTTTCATGAACAATAATATCTAAGCTTATGCTGCTTTCTTTTCTTGTTCCATATGGTCTTTTAAAGATTTCATATAGTCATGTGATTGCTGCAGTTTCTTGTGGCACATGAATACGAACTCTTTAAGTTCTGCTGGCATTGTTGAATTAATCGCTTTGGAGAACTCTTCTAGTGCACGATCTTCACATTCTTCCAGACGATTGACAAAGGTCTTGTCACCATCCCATGACACTGCGGCCAATAATTCACCATATAAGAGTGATAGTTTCCCCTTTGTTGTGCGGGGCTCATCTACTTTACCACCCAGTTCATGGATTTTTGCTATTAACTCTGCTGATACTTCGGTTCTGTGGCGTGCCATATCGGTAAAAATATGCTCTAAATTGCTCGCATCAACTTTTTCTACGGCTTGCTCGTAAAATATACGGCCATCCTCTGATACTGCTAATAAATTGCTTAATGTTTCTAATTGCTCTTGTCTTTCCATGAGTTTAATTTTTCTCCTTGTTGTTTAAGTTTGACGTGATTGTCATTAATTAAACGTAGCAAAGGCGTTAAAAGTTCAAAAAAATATATTGGAACTTTAAGCAATGTGAGTCTGTTATATAAGTGTTCTTTGATGAGCGCTGAATAATCTACTTTTATTTAGCGCCTATGCAAAGAACAACGAGAACGATTTTGATGATACCCCATCTTAATCGTGTTGTCTTAGAGAGGGTTTAGTGTCGCAAGAATACTGACCCTCTCTCTGCTTTTATTTGAGAAGGCACATAAAGTGTCTTACCCCAATTGTAACAAATTGTAATAAATAGAACCTTCTTGTTATTTGTTCGTTATATCTGTGAAAGCAAAGGAGATAAAAATGTTTAATAACAACCAAGCAGAGCCATCATTAAGATTGTACGAAGAATATTCGGAAAATTATGCATATGAAATTTCGGATTTCGATACGCAAGAAAGAATAATAGCTAATACTATAAAAGCAAGATACAGGTAACCCTGCAACCTTGCCAAAAATCAAAAAGAATATTTGCTAAACATTAAAAAACAGAAAGAGAAAAACCATGGATTTTATTCGTATTTTAATATCAATTTTACTGCCACCTTTAGGTGTATTTCTACAAACGGGCTTAAGTAAAAGCTTACTTATTAATATTGTACTTACATTATTTGGCTATTTGCCAGGTGTCGTGCACGCAGCCTACGTTATTGGCGCAATCGGTTCTAAAAATAAATAATTTTAGAAAATTATAAACATTCATTAAAAAGGATATAAAAATGAAAAACTTTAAAACAAAAATACTTATGACGACAATTATTGCTGGTTTAGCATTTTCGGTAAATTCAGAAGCAATTAGCCAAGACCAAGAGATTATTTCAAAAACGGTAACAAACACTGTAAAAACATATGAGAAAAAACTGGATCCAATGACCTTTGACGAAGACAAAAATCTCATCTTAACGACAGAAGAAATTGGTAAAGGCTTGTTCTACACCTATGACATTGACGGCAACGAAGTCATTGATAATATTGAATATGATAATAATATTATTGCAACCATGACACCAGTGAAGTTTGAGAAATATACTTTCAAAGACAACGATGGTGATGGTGATATTGAAAGCTCAAACTATAGCTATGAGGAATTTATGGATTATTCACGCTTGGCAAAATTTGACATAGATAAAGACGGCTTAACAGCAGAAGAATTTATCGGTGCCTCCTTCTTAGAAGTTGATGATGACAATAATGGTGTTATTAGCTTGGAAGAGTGGAAAGAAGAGTATACACCAAGAAAAACAGCGCTTAATAATGAACGAGAAAGATATAACGACTAGTAAGCTATCGTTTTTAAAATATGAGAAGCCTCCTTTAAATAAGGGGGCTTTTTTATTTGTGAACCAAAACCCACGCTCGCTCGTTATAATTGTATAAATATTTATAAGGAGAAAATAATGAATACAGTTATTGCGCGATTTAAAGATGAAACTAAATTAGACAGTGTTATGAGGGAAATTGAAAAGAAGATCCCACGCCGACTTATTGCGCTGGATTATAAACCTAAAAAAATATCCTCACAGTCGTTAGATCCTATAGAACAGCAAGGAAAAATTTATGTTCATCCAGAAGAGCAACTTCTTGGCTATGGTTCAATTGCGGCGGTTATTGGCTTTATTGCAGCATCTATTGTGACATTTGCCTTAACACTAAAAAGCTTTAGCACTCTTACTATTATTTTAACTTCATTTAGTGCAGGAGTGTTTTTTTGGTTTGTTTCGGCAATGTTTTTCGCGCGGCGAATTGCACATCATCACAGAAAACTAGAAAATTCTGAAATTATTGTTTCAGTTAAAACCCGGACGGTAAAAGAACGCAACAGAATAATATCTCTTATAGGTTTTCATTGCCCTGTAGAGCTAAAATATATCTAAGAGACATTTATAGACTTAATCACCATTGACGTTTTAGATTTAAATCGTGTTTTGTGGTTTTTGCTATGGTATTCTAGCTTTCCAGGCTAATGTAGCATCTGTCTTTTTATTTTTAAAAGATGCTTTATGAACAAGAATAAAGTTCTAGGGGGGGGGCGATCTTACATGTGAGGATGTCAGGGTCAGTTATTCTCTAAACTACCGAACAAAAGAGTGTAAAGCCCAAGAAGATGATCAATTATTTAGATCTCTGACTGTATCCAAACGATTTTAATAGGATCTAGTTTGAGTGATATGACAGATTATATAGCAATTTTGTCGATCAATGTAGTGAAATTTGCACAAGTTAGGAAATTGTATAAATTGTTTTTGTCTGATATTATTGCCTGTCTATTATTTCTGACATGGATTTTCTTTTGATATCCCCATATCAGCTAAAGAGAAGATAAAAAATCCTGGTATAACTGTACCTAGGGCGATACCACTAATTTTTTTCAAAGCACCAATCATTTCTGGACGAACTGTCGGATTACTAATGCTTCCACTAATTTTTATGTCTGTTTTTAAGGATCCTATCGCAATGTTTTTGTTAGATGGTTTTAGAACTAAATCTATCTGTTCCTCTAACAAATCGTATGTGCCTTTACCATAGATCAAAACGCGCTTTGTATTTAAAATTAAAGGATCTATTCTTACCAATCCATCTTTTACATCTATATCCAATTTAAAGCACTCAATAACCGTTTCTTTTTTACTGTCAAATGAAGGAATTAAAAAGTTAAATACACCAGCCCCCCATAGATCAATCAATCGTCCATCTAATGTCGCCGTTCCTCCATTTAAAGATACTGTTCCCTTCGCAGATTTAAGCCACTCATTTAATTTTTCACCGCTAATATTCATTTTAACATTTAAAGAGGCTGTTCCCGTTTCTTTAACAGCATCGGGGAGTTTTGCACCAAACGCTTTCAGTAGCGTCGTGTAATTAAAATCATTAAAAGTAAAGATAATGTCCTTTTTGCTGCTCTTAACGCGTGGCAAAATAATGTTATTTGTGATTGTACCTCCAGCAATTTTTGATTGAGATATATCAATAAATAACTGTTCCCCCTTATCCTTAATCTTCGCATTGATTGACCCTAGCTGTATGCCGCTTTTATGAAAATCGTTAATTTTAAAAGTATAAACACCGTTTTTTTTATCCCCATCTTGCGTCTTGTGAGTAACAGAAATCTTCTTATATATATTGAAGGCCCCATCAGCAATAGTTTTTAGATACTTTACAGTTTCAAGTGATAACTCTTGACCACTGACATCAACATGATCTTCGTTGTCTTTTGTTCTTATATTAACTGTAATAGGTTTTTTGTTTGGAGATAGTAAGGTGATTATTTTATTATCTGGCTCTAATAATATATCCATCTTAATGGTCTTATTTTTAATAGTTAGTTTAACCTGCTTCAAATCACTAAAGCCATCGTCTGCTATACCACTAAACTCAGCTTTCCCCAAAGAGCCATGAAAGCTATTTTCTTCTTTCGTTATTTTAAAGTTTAAATTATTAATTTTTCCCTGCGCATTAAATCCAAGTGCCGTCTTCTCTGCCTTTACATCCGTTAACGGATGTAAATCATCTAGATTGTCGAAAAAGCTATTCTTAATACTAAGACCAACAGGATTAATCTTGCCCAAAATAAGGTCTGCATAAATCAATTCGACAGTGCCTAATTCCGTCTTTAATATTGTTTTCTTTGTTTCTTTTTTATGTATTGTATAATTTTTCAATGCCACATGAAAACGATCACTTAGCAATGATATTTCCATCGTTCCTGATGTTCTGATGGGTTCCCCGACAACGAATGTTATCGCTTTAGATTGTAGACCACTAGAGTTTCGAAAAATGATCAATGATGTAAGCATCAATGCGAGAAGAACTAATAAGGTAAGAAATACGATTATTGTTTGTTTAAACATGATAAGCCTTTATTTGAAATTAATGATTGATTGATAACAGAAAAGAGGCCATTAGGTAAGGCTTTATGTCGTAACTCCAAAAGAGCAACCATTACAGAGAGTGTTCATTTAAGAGGGGGCCGCGTGATTTTGAAGGATTACGTGACGCTTCTGTTGATCAGTGGCGCGAGATTTGTACAAACTAGAAAATCGTCTAAACTGATTTTGGAGAATGTTTAGCGTTTGTCTGACACCACTTTTTTAAAATATTAATAAATTTATTATATCAAGAATAATGGGACGGAGTTTTTAGTTGCCATATCAAAGTAACCATACTATTTGGCATTTAGTGCTTGGCTTATCCTCATTCTTCATAGGCGGTTTTGGTGCATATTATGCCATTGATTTTCAACAACAGATTCTATCAAGCGACGCGCAGATATATGTGTATTTTCAATATATTCATTTTGTTTTAATGCTCGTGTTTCTACCCTTGATTATTCTTCTTGAATATCAAGCACAGGCACATCAAAAATTTCTTAATTCTCGTCAACGCGAGCTCGTTATTGGTGTTGCAGTATTTCTTTTAATTGTTCCGGGGATGACTGCCCAATTTTTATATGACGATGTCTTGAAAAAAAAGGGCTATGAGTTTTGCAATGTTATTGGCGTGGAACGTAGATTTAACTTAGGAAAAAAGAAGCGTTACCATATTAATCTTTATAAGAAAAACGGTCAATGTGTTGATGGGGTCGATAAATTCACCGCTATTCAATCCGGGTTTCTTAATCACTTTAATCACCAAAGGCACATCGAAAAAAGACAATATTTTAAAGAATTACGTAACGCTTCTGTCGATCAGTGGCGCGAGATTTACACAAACTAGAAAATCGCCTAAACTTATTTTGAAGAATGTTTGGCGTTTGTCTGACATCACCACCACTTAGTCTAACGTTTGACGCACAACAGAGAATACATACCCATAAGCCCCGCACACAGCGGGGCTTTGGTTTTATGGGCATCACGAGACACTTAGAGAATACCGTTTTACCGATCAGATAAACCGTTTTTCTCTGTGGGCACTATCAGAGTGCGTTGAGATTTTTTATCTATGACATGGTTGCATGAAACATTGAAGATTTCACGATTTACTAGGAATTTACTGGGAATTTTTAGTTTTTACGATGAATTCTAAGGTGAAATCTATTGCTCAAAGTAGAGGGTTTTTCGGCGTTTTATGTCGCTGAGAGTTGATCAAAACTATTCATGATAATTTTTCTTACACCTGCGCTGGAGATGTTCTCGCGTTTTGCAATTTCTTTCATCGACATCCCGTTAAAATGCTCTTCGCGCCAGGCGACACCGCGTATTAAGTTTTTTAGTTGGTAGGCGGGTAAATCGAAAATATCGTTAGCACTATCTTTAGGGTCTTGTCAGATTAAAATGATGTTTCCGGTTTTTGTCTGAAACCACCCTTCTAGTACTCCAACGCCAATCCCCAAAAATTTATACTTGATTTATAACAATTTTATGCTATTATGTAAAATAATTACCGTAATGCTTAAAAATGAGGCGCATCATGTTAAAAAAATCCCTATTTAATCCATTGATATTAACTGGTGCAGCGTTATTCGGTTTATATGGCTGCCAAGAAACGAATCAGTCTTTTAACAGCGAAACATCTGCTCGAGCACCAGCGGTAAATGATGCGCGGATCAATGAAACGTTAACGCGTGAGGCAGTATTAGCCCATAGTGTAAAAAAAGGCGATACATTCAGTAAAATCGCTAAACATTATAATATTAGTTTAACTGCGTTGCGCGCAGCCAATACGGGGGCTTCCGAGAACTCACTATCAGTCGGACAAGAAATCACAGTGCCTTTAATTCATAATAAATATACCGTGCAACGTGGTGACACTCTATCAGCAATTGTACACAGTAATTTGAATGAGTTCTTATCTGTTAATGAAATAATGCGAGCGAACAAATCTTTAAAAAGCACAAGAGACCTCCATGCTGGAGATATTTTAATTTTACCTACTGGTTATATGGCACATGAAATACGCAAGGGCCAGACATTAACTAGCGTGGCATTCGATTATAACCTAAGTCTTTCAGAAATCGTTCAATTTAACCCCACCCTGAATCCAGATGTGATTCGCATCGGACAGATTTTGGATATTCCGACCCCACGCTTAATTCAAAAGCGTCTCAGGGAAAAGCATAAAGAGAACAAACCACGAGAGAGTAAACCGAGAGAAAATAAACCTCCTACAGTATCATCTTACGACTATCCTGACGCATATGGCATTCCTAAAAGCGATGTAAAGATTGCATGGCAAACAGCTGCTAGCGGCGATATTTTGCCTCCTGTGCGCTCAGTCGGAGACATGCCATTGGTTGTGATTGATCCAGGACACGGTGCTAAAAATCGTAGAAATTGGTATGATAGAGGAAATCAAACAAAAGACGAGCGTATAAGAGAAGTAGATTTAATTGATCCCATGGCACGTTCGCTTTATGAACAACTGACACAGCTTGGTTATCCTGTTGCTTTCACCCGAAACCCAGGAACTCCGCTACAGTATCAGTGGACACGTAAAAATTCTGGTGGGAAGTTTGGTACAGTAGCCTTTCGAGCGGCATATGCAACAAATTTAGAGCGCCAAATTAAAGCGCCATATACAATCTTTGTTAGTATTCACGCCAATAGTGCAGAGAACTCTAATGCTCGTGGATATGAAATTTTACTACCGCGACGAACCTATGATGCAAAACTACAATCTAATTCTTTAGAATTAGGGGAAGAAACACAACGTTGGATGCAAGAACTCCACCCTTCCAAAGCGCGTAAAGTAACGGATGATATTGGTTTAGGGATGTTTTATGAATTTGCGAACCATGCCTATGGACGCGACGCGGCGGTTCTTTTTGAGCTAGGATTTGTTACTAATAAAACTGATTTAAGATTCTTAGAAGACATGCGAGACCGCCCATACAAAGTTGCTGCGGCATTGCGTAGAGGAATTCATAATTACGCACAAAATCCTTCATAAGAGAGTGTCAGATAAAAGTAATTTTTCTATTTTATGATCAGGGTGATTTTGGCTTGAGTACAATGTAGGAAGCACCCTCGTGAACATTCTTGTATCTATTATGTGCGATTTTAGCCACAATGTTTCCTTCTTCATTAAAGGCAGTTGCTATTTTATATATATAGCCGTTATCTCGTGCGCTGGCTAAAATATTATAACATTCTCTGACGCTTTTTACAGGAAATGCAACCCGGCCCATATGACAAGTTTTAGCCACTAGACTATCTGCTTCTATTAATGTGTATGTAGCTGGATCTTGTTTTTTGGAAGCTGAAGGCCAAAATAATCCTATAGTCGACACTCCCAATAAAGATAGGAAAATGTAAGTAAAAGGTTTCGCCATTTTGTTGTATATTTCGTCTGATATGCCGTTCATAATATCTGTTGCCCTTTGTTACTCTTTACATTTTCATAAACCTATCATTGCAGATGCTGGAGGTCAACTCTCTTAGTCGTATGGTGTATGTCGGATTGAAAGGATTCTTCACAGTTTTCTCGACCAGTAATTTTATATTTGTCTAAATTTTCCAATAAATGGTTAGCGTTTTCTGACATCTCTCACTAACTAAATGCTTTTTATTTCTATGACAGCGCAATGTCTTCCATTTGACTCTGTAAAAGGTTTTATATAACCTTATGTTTATTAACAATCACTAGGGAGATTATAATGCTTGGAAGATTACAAACTGAATTCAATAAATTCGTAGGGTTAGAAATTAACTGTATAGATAGTAATGGCTATTTTAGCTTAGATTTGAATGACAAGAACTATAAGGATATGGTTGAGGCCTTCAATGATAAAGGTACCTCTTATAGATTCAGGCTGCCAGGTCAAATGATAACTATGGATCATCAGCCCAATAGAATTAACGTTCATGTTTTCTTAAATGAAGAAACAGGAAAATTCAAAGTTAGCAATCTTAGTCTAGGCTAGGTCGTGTCAGATTAAAATGATGTTTGGTAGTTTTTGTCGTGATATTCTTAATGATGACAAAAATAAACCACTTCAAATACTTCAAAACTAGCCCTGAAATCATCAAATTAGCCGTAATGTATTATATACGTTACCCACTAAGTTTGCGAAATGTCGAAGATATTCTTCATGAACGCGGCATTGATGTTTGTCATGAAACAGTTCGCTATTGGTGGAATAGATTTGGTACCATCTTTTCAAAAGAAGTGAGAAGAAAGACTAAAAATTATGCTTCAAACTGGCGTTGGCATATCGATGAAGTCTTCGTCAAAATCAATGGAGAATTACATTATCTGTGGCGAGCCGTTGATCACGAAGGGACGATTTTAGACTGTTATGTTTCCAAACGTAGAAACAAGAGAGAAGCTAAGAAGGTACTTAAAAAGCTAGTATCCAAGCATGGTCTACCTAGAAAAATAGTTACAGATAAACTGCCGTCTTATAAGGCTGCAATGAAGATTCTAAATATCCAACATCTGCAAGATACGGAACGTTATAAGAATAATCAGGTTGAAAACTCACACCTTCATTTTCGGAGAAGGGAGAAGATCATGAATAAGTTCCGATCCATGAAATCTCTCCAAAAATTCACGACTATTCAATCAGCATTCCTCAATCATTTTAATCATCAAAGGCACATCGAAAACAGAGAATATTTTAAAGAATTACGCAACGCTTCTGTCGATCAGTGGCGCCAAATTTGCGTAAGCTAGAAAATCATCTAAAACACCTTTAGAGAATAGTTCGAGTTTGTCTGACACCACCTCTGACCGCTTGCACAGCCAACAGATAGAGGCCGAACACCAATCAACCATGTCTGCCACACAGATTGTGGCTTGTTATTTACAGCGCCTAGCACTACTGTATGGCTTTGATCCGAAGGGGTTTGATCTTCCCTACAGCAAAACAGGTATGTCAGATTAAAATGAAACGGAATATAAGAATGCCCTCATATATACAGTTATGCTCTATCATTGGACTTTGTCTTTTGTGTACAAGTAATTTTGCGGTTGCACAGGACGTTTATCCGCAAGAAAAACCGGTGGCCTTAGAAGAAAAAATAACAGTCAAAGAAAAGAAGACCAATAAAGACAGAATTATAACATTAGCGATTGAAAATGATTCCTTAGGTGCAGGTACAGATGAGAACTATACAAGCGGTGTGCGTTTAACGTTTATGGATGTTGATGCCAATATTCCCCGTTCTCTTGAGAAAATTATTGAAGTTATCCCAACAATTAAGATTAATGATACAACAAATGTCTATTATTCCGTCGGACATAATATCTATACACCAGAGGATATCACTAAAGTAAATTTATCTGAAAATGACCGCCCTTATGCGGGGTGGTTATATGGCGCAGCAGGATTTACCACTATAACCGATAACCGTTTAGATGAATTGGAGGTCGCTGTTGGTGTTGTTGGTCAAGCAGCACTTGGTGAACAAATTCAAAAAGCAGTCCACAAGGCTGTCAATTCAAATGATCCAAAGGGTTGGGATACACAAATTAAAAATGAACCAGGCTTGGTTTTATCATGGCAACGATCGTGGCCATCTTATAAAACATATAATGCTTTAAATTATGATGTTCATTTAAGTCCTCATATCGGGACAACATTAGGTAATATTTATACTTTTGCGCATGCCGGGGCCTCCATACGTGTTACACCAGACAATCAAAGATTTCAGCATAACCCCGTCCGTGTTAGGCCCGCAATTCCAGGAAGTGGTTATTACGATTTGCCAGACAAGACAATCGGCTGGTATGTATTTGGGGGTGTTGATAGCCGTGTCATGGCGCGCAACATTTTTTTAGACGGAAATAGTTTTAGAGATAGTCCAAGTATTGATAAGAAAAACATCGTGACAGATTTAAACGCTGGCGTAGCATTTACGTATGATGATATCAGGATTAGTTACTCTTTGAATTATCGAACTAAAGAATATAAAGCCCAAGACAATGATCAGGTTTTTGGATCATTGACGGTATCAAAACGTTTCTAATGTTGCGGGCTTAAAGTTGCGGTAATAAGGGTTGATGTAAATCCAGCACCAATCGCAAGAAACAAAATTCTAAGTTTTTCTATTTTTGCATATTGATCGGGCGTTGCTTCTTTGTATCGCAATCTCATCATTTTTTCTTGATGTCCGTGATGACAAATTTTGAATAAATGTAACTAAGGCCAATCAAACAAATTCCTAATCCTAAGAATGAGAAGACTCGGTATAGGCCATTTAGTTCTGCACTGTCATACAAAAAGACCTTTAAGATCGCGAGAGTGATAAATGCGAGTGAAGCAAGGCGTATGGTTTTATTGGTCTTTTTGATTCCCCACGTTAAAAGACCCAAGCCCATTATCAACCAAATTACAGAATAGCTATAGAGTTCTGCAGAACTCATTAATTTAGATGTTAAATCACTACCGTGGAAAAACTGCCTGATGGTCAGGGTGATCAATGCGAATAGAAAGATAAAGCTCATAGCTTGAAAAAGCTTTTTACCCTTAATCATATAATCATTGTTACGGCTCCAAGCAAAAAGCAATGTACCAAAACCATAAGTGAGTGTGACGCCATTTAAGAATAACATGTCCCCCACTATTTGAGAGTTTTCTATAAGCGGGTTATATAAGAAGAGATCAAAGTAAATCAAGCGGAACATAGTTATATATATAAGTATACGCGCCCATGACTTTACAAATGACATGTCTTCAAGTTTTGATAAACGGAATAAGGCAACAGCAAATATCGCCAAAGAAACCGTAATGATACCACGTTCAACAAAGCTAGAGAAAATTGTAAAAATCTGCCAATTATTTTCTAGCGGTAATCCCCGAACCAAATAATAAAAAAGCGCCATAGCCGAACCAATTATGATCGCCGATAATAATTGTACGATTTTTTTATCAACATTTTTTGCCTTAAATGACAACCACAGAGCCAGTGACAAAAATATTGTTGGTAAACCCAATGAAAATAAAGGCGCTTTTAAAACATCAAGACCAATAAATGGTGTTTCACCCATAAGTGATAAAAATGATAATAGGGCAAAGAGAATTATTTGCTCAAAATGCATTGCAGTAAAGAGCAAGGCGAGAGCGGTCAGCATTGTTGATAAGAACTTTATATCGACGTATTTATTAACAAAAGCCGTGGCGGCGATTTGCGCGGATATCGCTAGAGGTATATAACTCCACGGTAATTCGATAGCCAGACCTAACGATATAATGGCAGAAGCGGCAAGCACATAAATGGCTAGTAAGTGTTCTCTGATCTTCGTATCGGCGTGATATTTTTTATAGATATCTGATATCTGATTAATTGTGATGATGGATAATACAAAAGCAACAAAGCCCCAGAATAAATCAAAGGGAAGTTTTGAGGGTGTTGGTGTAAGCTCGCTCAATGCGAAGGGTGCTGTCGCCCAAAGGGGTTGTGATAGATCGAACGAGAAGTAGGAAACAAGATAGAGTGATAGCCCCGCTATAATTTGAGAGAAAGCCCAGAAACGAGGATCATGAACGCGACGCATCATAAAGGCCGCGCCAATAATATAAATACCAATCATCCAAGCTAAAACGATCAAATTATCGAGCAAAATCGCATTATTGGCCCAGATATAAAATAGAATAATGGTCGCCATCATTTTAACAAAAAAGGCTTTTTGATAAATATGCGGTTGAAAATAAGCCAAGAACATAAGGGCGAGACTAAGCAGGCCAAACATTGACCAATCAAAAAGTGTTAATGTCATTTGTACACTAACCCACCCAATCGTTAATACACCACATGCCACAGCAAACAAGTTCATGCCATGTATGTAGCGTTTTTCTTTGTCACTGGTATCTACCATGATTATCTTGGATGTTGCTATTAGGACGGCTGTAACAACAGCTATGGCAAAGATTATTAAGATAAGCGCATCGGCAGACGTAAAGGCGAAAAAGCCCGACCAAGAGAACACACCTGCTAACGCAAGAAGTGATAATTTCCACCAACCATTTCTAGTGAAGATAGTTAATGTTAAGGCAAATAAAGCAAATAAATAAATAAACATCGCAATGGCATTGGGATCATCAGAGCCAATTAACGCAGGTGTTAGCAATCCGCCAACTAAGCCAAATACAGCTATGGGTTGACCATATATGAGTGACACTAATACGGCCGCGACGGTTATTGCCGCCATAAGGGCAAAGCCAGTAATGCTAGGAATGAGGCCGTAGAGATTGACCGCTGCATAAACGCATACATATATGGTCACAATGCCTGATCCTAAAAGGGCTTGCCCCATCCGCTTTGCATTGGCTATATGCGGCCTGTTAATAATATAGTGGCCAAATCCCAGAAGGATAAAACCAAAGATAGCGCCTAAGCATGTTCTCACGGCGGGCTTCATCCAGCCTAGTTCAATAGAATATTTCATGAGGAAAAAGCCAGCACATATGAGAGATACAGCGCCTATCCAAACAGGCAGTTTAGTCGCTATATTATCTTCGAAATAACTATAGGCTTCACGCAACAAATCGCCCTTTTCTTTTGATTGAGCCTCACTCTTGTTAGCTGGCGTTGCCTCCCAGGTTTCCCATGTACTTAACTGCTTTGGGGTTTCTTTTGTCTTTTTTATATTTTCACTATGTATTGATGGCTCATTATTATTTAATGCTAAAATTTCTTCGCGCAATTTATTAATGCGTGTGTGGTTGATCCAAGGCATAAAAAACGTTACAAATAAAAATGCCGCAATAATAAAAAGAAAAAATTCCAAAATGACTAACCCTCTGAAGAATTGTTAAATAAAAACAAAGATATGATGCCATAAAAATCTATGGTTTCATAATAAATCATTCACCACCAAATTAGATTTTGTGAAACGGCCAGAAAGAGTTAACAACATATCATGAGCTTTGAAATTTTTCTTGCGACAGCACCAGGTTTAGAAAATGCACTTTACGAGGAAGTCCGTAGTAAGGGGTTTAAGAGGGTAAAAACCACTAAAGGGGGCGTTACAATTGAGGGCGGTTGGCCTGAAGTATGGCGCGCCAACTTATGGGTGCGTGGCGCCTCGCGTGTCTTGGCGCGCATAGCTTCATTCAAGGCCTTGAACCTTAAGCATTTAGCCGCGCTATCCCAAGACGTTCCGTGGGGTGATATTCTTAATTCTGAACATTCTTTCCGCGTTGAGGCCAGCTGTACGAAATCACGCATATATCATTCAGGCGCTGCGGTTGAGCGCATAGAGCGCGCAATCAGCGATACCTTGAAAATTTCACCTTCTTCAGATGCTGAGATAACGGTTATGGCGCGTATTAATCATGATATCTGCACATTGAGCGTCGACACATCAGGCCTATTATTGCATAAGCGCGGTTATAAGGCGGCGGTGGGCAAGGCACCGATGCGTGAAAATATGGCGGCCCTTTTTCTCCAGCAATGTGGTTATCAAGGAACAGAACCTGTTTTTGATCCTATGTGTGGTTCTGGTACTTTCATCATTGAGGCTGCCGAGATAGCGGCGCGTTTAAACCCGGGGCGCTCAAGAAATTTTGCTTTTGAGAAGCTTGCTACGTTTGATACGCAAGCATGGGAAGATATGCGTAATGTAAAACGACAGGCGGAAACGGATATAAATTTTTATGGCAGTGACCGTGATGACGGCGCAGTGAAAATGAGCACTGAAAATGCTCTGCGCGCGGGCGTTGATAAACTGACTGTGTTTAAACAACAAACGATTAGTGATATAGATCCTCCCACCAAGACGCCAGGCCTTGTCATTATCAACCCCCCATATGGTGGGCGTATCGGGGATACAAAACAACTTAGACCTTTATACCAAACTCTAGGCAAGGTTTTGTTGACCCATTTCTCGGGGTGGCGCGTTGGTATAATTACAGCCGATAAATCCCTAGCTAAAGCGACGGCCCTACCGTTTTTGCCAACAAGCGCGCCAGTTCAGCATAGTGGCCTCCGTATAAATTTATTTCACACAGACGCACTTCATTAGACGCCATGGCCATGTAAGATTAAAAAATATTTCAGAAGTATTATTGACATAATACACTTAATATTGTATTATGGTAAAATAAATATAATATAGGGATTCAAAACAATGCTCTTAACGATGCCATTCAATAAAGATTTAGCCCAACAATTGCTTAGTAGAAAACCTAGCCCGTATCATACTGCCGAATATGGCGGTGAAAAGATAAGCATTGAAGGTGCAAAATTCTCTAAGCTTATTATTATTCAAGGCCAAAACGCCGGTGAAAACTCCATTGAAGATTTCAAACTCACTGTCGAAGGTAGAAGAGCATATAGTTCGCTAGAAAAGAAAACGATTCAATTAAGCGCTGATATCTTATTCGAAGGTAAGCAGGGCTTTAATGACTATATTTCTGAAAAATTAACAGAGACATTACAAAGTTTTGACAAAATGAAGGACTTACCTTTAGAAAGAACGTCTAATCTAGGCTTGGATTTTATAAGCGAGTTATCGAATGTAGGTATCAAAATTGCGCGATGTCCTAACTTAGACTGTAGTATTTTAAATTCACATTATAATCCTGAAGATAATGAAATTAGAAGCTATGTTGAAGGCCTTCCAGAAGATAAGGGCATTTTAACCCTGACTAATACACTTACAGGCGACGTTTATGCTGTTGTAATTAGTCCCGGTCAAAGCCGTTCTGGTACACCCGGTATTAGCGAAATTATCAAAGCAGATAAAAATGGGATGATCCAACAAAAAACATCTTATCATTCAGATATAAATATAGGGCAGCCTAATAAAACAGAAATAAGAATGAAAAGTGGCGAATTAGCAGAGGTAAAAAGAGGTAGAACCTTAAAGCAGGAGGCTGACCATATGCTAGCGCATGAAGAAAACGTCTTAAATAACAGCCTTATTGTTCCAAAAGTGCCGGAAACAGTTACTGGCGCCGGAAAAATTGAAGGCGAAGTCGGTATGTCTGATGATGAGCTTAGAAACATGAATCACGATGCGCGCAGAAGAAAGTTTCAAGAGGGAGCTGGATTCAATCTTAAAATGAAATAGCATATTTACTGAAGTTCTAGTGAAATTCTAACAAAAATTAGAGGTCGGTTATCAACCGACTGTCGATATCAGCACTTAGCGTTTTGTTTAAGTTCATTACTTTTATTGCCAATCATCCAGTCATTTCTATCAAACAATATTGATCTAAGGAATGTTTTTTAAGGGCTTCTTAGATATTATCATTTCAGGTTTTTGTAGATCTTCTCTAATTGATGGGATGAATAGGTCAATGCCATCTATATATTGTGATAAAAACCGTGTGGCATAGTCATTATTCTCAAAGTTATTCTCAGCCAACAGTAATGCCGAGGCTTGATAAAAGACACGATAGGTTTCCACTGTATCTCTTTCTTTTTTTATAAGGTCGGACAGATTCTTTTGTATACCTTTTATAAAAGTAGGATTTACGTCTCTATAACGTTCAAAGAACTTTATGGATGTTAAAGACGCTGCGTCTTTAATTATGTCGGGGTGTTGATCAACGGTATAATTTTTTGACTGCCATATTTTTTCAAATGTAATTTGTTCTTCTAGTGCTTTGACCAAAAGGTCACTGCGCGTGTTAAGAAGACTCACTTTTTCTGCAAGCGCGCCTTCAATGATATGTGATTGATCAAAAATGATCTTTGGCGTTATGTCGGCTTGTGCGTTTCTTTCATACGGTAGAGATAATCCAGCATTCGTGTGATGCGATACACCCGTAAAATGTATACTCGCGATCGCTCTTGCGGCTAAATAAGCCTGTAAAAGTTTGGATGATCCAGATCTATCATATTGAATCATGAGATTAAACATTCTTTGATCGGCATCAAGCTCCATATGAATACCAGCTTCAAAATCGTACATGCCGCGTCTGTTATAGGGTTGCAAACAATGGGCAAATTCATGTAATAATTTGGTTGTATGCCATTCTTGTGCGCTACCTATTATATTTTCGAGCAAGTGTGGTGGGACGCTAGATAATTCCGATATATGATCAATAGTTGATCTATTGAGCTTACCCAGAGAAATAAGGCATACTTGATGGGATCGCGTCTCAGGGTCATGAACATTGAGGGCTACCATCTTATCCGACTGTAATCCATCCAAGAAATCCGCTGTTTGTTCGTCGTTCAAATGCGGTGTTAAAAGCCGATGCTTTTGTAAATATTTTTTTAGACGTTCTGGGGTGACTGGCCCTGTTTCTGCCATTTCATCATGATTAAGAAGCATAATTTTCTTATCATCAGCGATTGTTTCAATATATGTAATGATATTGGCGCCCAAGCTTTGTTCAACATGCGCAGATGCGACGACTGTTGCGGGGGTGCTGTCATCAATTGTTTTTGCTATAGCCGAATCTATGGGCGTTGCCGCAATATTAGCGGCACTTGCAAAGATAAGGGCGAGTTTTAGTATTTTCAAAATAACAGTCCTGCATTATGTATAATAATACTATGCCTCAATCTCTATTTTTTTGCAAGTTAAAATACACATTGATAGATTTAAGCGTGTAGCTTGTCTAAGAAGAATTGACCGTATTTCTCAAGCTTTGATTGTCCCACTCCTGGGATGTGGCTCATTGCCGATAAGCTGTTTGGTTTTTTCAAGATCATATCTATCAATGTTTTGTCATGGAACACAACGTAGGGGGGGACATTATTTTCTTTTGCGATACTCATTCTTAGGGCCCTGAGTTCTATGAACAGGCCTTGATCTTCGTCGCTTTCCAACATCAGGAGTGGATCTGTTTTCCTATTGGAGGATGAAGAGCCGCCAGTTGTTTTTGGATCTAGGCGCATTTGCAAGGCTGGTTTTTCTTTTAGAAATTCAACGCCCTGCTGTGTCATTTTTATAGCCCCATAAGAGTCCATATCAGCATATAAAAATCCGCGTGCAACAAGCTGGCGCGTAAGACTCTGCCACTCTTTTTTTGAATGCTCTGTGCCAATGCCAAAAGTACTTAAGGCATCGTGACCATTTTGCGCCATGCGTTCATTTGTTTTGCCTAATAATATATCGATCAAATAACCACTGCCATACATCTGTTTTGTACGCAGAACACAAGACAGTAATTTTTGTGCAGCGATTGAGCCATCAAACGTTTTTGGTGGGTGCAAACATGTATCGCAATTTCCACAGGGGTCGCCCTCATCATCGAAATATTTCAATAAGACTTGGCGCCGACATGTCGCGCTCTCGCAATAGCCTAAAAACGCAGTCAGCTTTTGACGTTCAATTCTTTTTTGTTCTTCGGGGGAGTGGGAGCCTTCGATCATTTGTCGTTGTAAAACTAAATCCTGCAGCCCATAAACCATCCATGCAACAGACGGTAAACCGTCACGTCCGGCACGGCCTGTTTCTTGATAATAAGCCTCAATGTTTTTGGGTAAATCTAAATGTGCGACAAATCGAACATCGGGTTTATCAATCCCCATGCCAAAAGCGATAGTCGCCACCATAATAATACCTTCTTCTTTGATAAAGCGTTCTTGATTATCGGCGCGGATTTTTGAATCCAAGCGACCATGATAAGGCAAAGCATTATAGCCTTGCTGGACCAGCCATGCGGCGGTGTCTGCGACTTTTTTGCGTGATAGGCAATAAACAATACCGCTCTCACCATCATTACGCGCTTTAAGGAAGCGTAGAATTTGACTGCGCGGATTGTCTTTAATAGCCACATAATAGCTTATATTAGGGCGGTCAAAACCGGCTACATAAAGCTTTGGCAGGGATAAACGTTCGACAATATCTTTACGCGTAGCCTGATCTGCCGTGGCAGTGACGGCGATGCACGGCGTGTCTGGATAGCGTGTTCTTAATAAGGATACCTGTCTATATTCGGGTCTGAAATCATGTCCCCATTGAGAGATGCAATGCGCTTCATCAATCGCAAAAAGGGCTATTTTTATCGTGTCTAAAATGTCCAAGAAATCATCATTCACCAAACGTTCCGGAGCGACGTAAACAAGATCGAGCATGCCTGTGCGTAAATCTTGAAGTGTTGTTTGTAGGTCTATAGGGGCTAGGCCTGAATGAATTGCCGCGGCTTTCACGCCAGCTTCGCGTAGAGACATAACTTGATCATTCATCAACGCAATAAGGGGGGAAACAATGATACCCGTGCCGTTCATGCAGATAGAGGGGATTTGATAACAAAGAGACTTCCCGCTACCTGTTGGCATTAAGACGCCGCAGCTTTTCCCCTCAATAATATCATTTATGATTTTTTCCTGTTCGCCACGAAAACTATCATATCCAAAAACAGAGGATAAAATATCTAAGGGTGATGTGGAAATATCGTTATTATTGTGAAGGGCGCTCATGGGCTCAGCATAGAGTAAAGAGAATAGGTAAGTCCAATGCCAAATATTGGCGAAGGTGGTTTTTTTATCTAATCAAGTAATTTGATATTAATCGCTGAGGTTTTATCATCTTTGGATAAAATATCATAGCTGACACGTTGTCCAATTTTGATGGTTTCTATCTCCGCGTCCTGAAGCGCAGAAATGTGGAGATACACATTAACGTCGCCATCTTTGGGACGAATGAAACCATATCCTCTATCTTCTTTAAAAGAAATAACGCTTCCTATTGGCATGATATTTTTTCCTATGGTTGTTTGAATAATAATCAGGACACTAAAGGCAATGAAGATGCTAATCAATAAGATTAGATGAGTTTATTCTGATAAAGATTTAATGACACCACATGCTATGCGCGCCCCAGAACCACCAATGGGTTGTGTTATGTGGTCATCTTTATTTGCATGGATCATTAATGTTGAACCATCTGTGTCTAATAATGCGGCTTTCTCATCATGACCATTGACGGAAACGAGCTCTGTATAAAGCTCAACATGCGCGGTGCCATCTTGGTGAACGATTAGATTTGGTAAGTTTCCTTCATGGGGTCCATTATCATTTAAATAACCATGGGGTAAACCCGTTGGCATGATGTGCCCCTTTGCCATTTTGAAGTGGTCGTGATCCTCGCATGTGCCTTTTTCATGGAAATGCATCCCATGTTTGCCAGCGGGTAATTTTTCAACCATGATCTCAAGCAAAACACCGGCATTACCTTGTGTGTAGATCGCCTGTCCGATGCGCTCACCATCGTTATTAATGATCTCGCTGATTGCTTTTTGACCTATATAGGCCTTGTCGGCATGTGCGAATGTGGCCGTGGAAACGAGTGTTGCTAATAGAGCAAAAAATAGAATATTTTTCATGGAGATGTCCTTTTTAAATTCTTACCTATTGAACTAGGGCGTTTTTGGTTTTTGCACAGTGGTTGAGCGCATATTTGGCTCCGTTACGCTGATGTTGTCTTGGAATGGGCACATCTCAAAGTAGAGCGTTGAACCATCAGCGAAGACTTCTTTGGCAAAGCATGTTGTTGTATTTGTTTTGGATGATTTATAAACAAATACCTGACCCTTGCCCGTTCCCAGTTCGGCATCACCTTCACTGATTATTGTTACGGCGCCAGAAACTGTTTCATCAATATCTAAGTTATGTGGTAAATCAGCTTCATCACATAACTTAACAAATGACCTGCCCATGCTTGGAAAATCAACAACGTACCAACGCTCATAGCTTCCTGTTGTGTCTTCTTCTTTCGATGGAATAAGTGTATAGCTGTGCCACTTTAATATATCACCACTGATCGTTTCCATCGTGTAATTATCAATCCCAATAATCTTAGATTCTGGGTGTCCATCTTTTACATTTGAGATGATAGTGGCGTTGAGCGGTAATTTATTCATTTTGTAAGCCGTCTTTTTCTATGTGTTTTATCATATAATGGCCATCTTCATGGTCGAGACCCATTTTTATAAAACCGTTTTTGTCGTAGAGGCCGGTTTTATCTGGATAGGTTCTTAATATAATCGAGCAGTCTTTTTCAATTCGCTTTTTAATACTTTCAATGCATGCTTTTATAAGATTTCTACCTATTTCTTGATTTCTATGTTGCTGACGAACGGCAACCCAAGAAATTCCCCATGTATCAATAGTAAATAACTCTTCACTATACACAGCGCTCCCAATTATCTCATTATTCGAGAGCGCAACTATGAATGTCGGGCGTCTAAAGTCATTTGAAAACATACACCGAACATAATCAGAAGCTAGCTTTTGAATCTTCTCACCAAAGATAGATGTTAAGAAAGTTATTACCTCATCACATTGATGTTCTCTTAGTTTTGTATATTTGATCATGTCTATAATAAAGCACAAAAAAAGCCGGACATAAAGTCCGGCTTTTAAAATTATATCTTAGATATATTACTACGCAATAATCTTAGCAACGACACCGGCGCCTACTGTGCGGCCACCTTCGCGGATCG
>CAYGOD010000006.1:0-70749 GCA_964351525.1 uncultured Bdellovibrionales bacterium | reverse complement strand
GTACCAATATTTACGTGTGGCTTGTTACGCTCAAATTTTGCTTTACCCATTTTAATTCTCCTTTTGTGAACTAATCTCTTTAATTTTAATTTCTAACTCTTAAGCAAACTGCTTTTTAACTTCATCTGCAACAGCCTGAGGCACTTTATTATAGTGATCAAACTGCATTGTGTACTGTGCGCGACCCTGTGACATAGAACGCAAGGTATTAATGTAACCAAACATATTCGCCAAAGGCACCATTGCATTAATTGTTTTCGCGACACCACGATCTTCCATACCAGAAACCTGACCACGACGAGAGTTCAAGTCACCAATAATATCACCCATGTAATCCTCAGGTGTTACAACCTCAACCTTCATGATTGGCTCGAGCAATGTTGGTTTACCAGTTTCCATCGCTTCACGGAATGCACCCTTAGCGGCAATCTCAAAAGCAAGAACAGATGAATCAACATCATGATATGCACCATCAAGCAATTCAATACGGAAATCAATAACAGGGAAACCAGCAATAATACCGCTCTCCTTTGCCTGCATAATACCCTTTTCAACACCAGGTATATATTCACGCGGAATAGAACCACCGACAATTTTACTCTCAAAGCTGTAACCCTCACCAGGCTCAACAGGAATAAATTTAATAATTGCACGCGCGAACTGACCGGAACCACCTGACTGTTTCTTGTGCGTGTAATCAATCTGAACTTCTTTACCCAAAGTCTCACGATAAGCAACCTGTGGCGCACCAATGTTCGCCTCAACTTTAAATTCACGCTTCATACGATCAACGATGATATCCAAGTGAAGCTCACCCATACCTTTAATGATCGTTTGACCCGATTCGTGATCAACAGAAACACGGAAAGACGGATCTTCAGCAGCCAAACGCTGTAGCGCAAGAGACATCTTCTCTTGGTCAGCCTTTGTTTTTGGCTCAACAGCGATCTCAATAACTGGATCAGGGAATTCCATACGCTCAAGAATGATCTGATTTGTGTTGTCGCACAAAGTATCACCTGTCGTTGTATCTTTCATACCGGCCAAGGCAATAATATCACCAGCCGATGCCGTCTTAATCTCTTCACGGCTATTTGAATGCATAAGCAACATACGACCAACACGCTCTTTTTTACCCTTAACAGAGTTATAAACATAAGAACCAGCATCCAGTGTACCTGAATAAATACGTGCGAACGTCAAAGAACCAACAAATGGATCATTCATGATCTTAAAGGCAAGCGCGGAGAACGGTGCATCATCAGATGGTGGACGCGTATCTTCCTCATCAGAATCAACCTTAAGACCCTTCACATCACCAATATCAAGCGGTGACGGCATGTAATCAACAACAGCATCAAGAAGAGGTTGAACACCCTTATTCTTAAAGGCCGTACCACACAATACAGGAACAAACGCGCCAGCAATCGTGCCCTTACGGATACACGCGCGAAGTGTTTCTTGTGATGGCTCATTGCCCTCTAGGTAAGCTTCCATAGCAGCATCATCAACCTCGACAGCTTGCTCGATCAAACGCTCACGATATTCATTTACTTTTTCAACCATATCAGCAGGAACATCAACTTCATCCCACTCGGCGCCCAAGTTCTCCGACTTCCAGATCAGGGCTTTATTCTTAACAATATCAACAAGTCCGGCAAAATCAGCCTCGGAACCAATAGGCAACTGAAGAACGATTGGGTTAGCACCCAAGCGGTCAACCATCATCTCAACACAGCGATAGAAGTTAGCGCCCGTACGATCCATCTTATTAACGAAACACATACGAGGTACATTATACTTATCAGCTTGACGCCATACAGTTTCAGACTGCGGCTCAACACCAGCAACAGAATCAAATACAGCAACCGCGCCATCAAGAACACGCAAAGAACGCTCTACTTCAATTGTAAAATCAACGTGACCCGGCGTATCAATAATATTAATACGGTTTTTACCCCAAAAACATGTTGTCGCAGCAGACGTAATTGTGATACCACGCTCTTGCTCCTGCTCCATCCAATCCATTGTCGCAGCACCATCGTGCACTTCACCAATCTTGTGTGACTTACCAGTGTAATACAAAATACGTTCAGTTGTCGTAGTCTTACCCGCATCAATATGCGCCATAATACCAATGTTACGATAATCTTCTAATGGGGTTTTCTCGGTAGTCATTCTTTAAACTCTTTTCAATTAACTCTTATACTTTTAAACTCTATTACCAACGGTAATGTGCAAAAGCACGGTTTGCTTCGGCCATTTTGTGCGTATCTTCACGTTTCTTAACAGCCGCACCTTTATTTTCAGCCGCATCAAGAATTTCAGCCGCTAAACGGTCACGGATTGTTTTCTCATTGCGCTTACGGGCAGCATTAACCAACCAACGGATAGCAAGTGCCTGACGGCGCACAGGACGAACCTCAACAGGAACCTGATAGGTTGCACCACCAACACGGCGAGATCGAACCTCAAGGTCGGGCTTAATGTTTTCCAGAGCAAGATGGAAAATTTTAAGCTCCAATGGGCCTTGCGCTAAATTGTCATTCGCAGCATCAGAAACAATCTTTGCCGCGCGGTCAGATGTTGAAATCTTTTCAAAAGCGCCATAAACAGCACTCTCGGCAACTGACTTTTTACCATCCAACATAAGATAGTTCATAAACTTTGTCAGAACAATATCGTTATATTTTGGATCTGGAAGAACCTGTCTAATCTCTGCTTTATGGCGACGTGACATTTTATATATTCCTTCTTAACTATTATTTCTTCTTCTTAGCACCGTACAGTGAACGACGCTGCTTACGATCTGTAACACCCTGTGTATCAAGCACACCACGTAAGATGTGGTAACCAACACCCGGTAAATCTTTCACACGACCACCACGCACAAGAACAACTGAGTGCTCTTGCAAATTGTGACCCTCACCAGGGATATATGCCGTAATCTCTTTACCAGTCGTCAGGCGCACACGAGCAACCTTACGAAGTGCCGAGTTAGGCTTTTTCGGTGTTGTCGTATAAACACGTGTACAAACACCACGGCGCTGAGGACAAGCCTGCAATGCTGGTGACTTGCTTTTCTTAACTTTGTCTTTACGACCTTTTCTAATCAACTGATTAATTGTAGGCATTTTCTCTTAGTCCTTAAATTTTATACTCTTTACTCAGATTCTTTTAAAACCTTGATTTTCCGATACTGGCAGCCCATTTGGGACTCAATACAAGAAGAAAGTAGCTTGTTATAAGATGGAAGGGAAAGAAGCGCAAGGTCTTTATTCACAAATGACAAAGAATCTTGACGTTTTCTTTTAACTTAACGGAACTGCGTCTAGATCGTCGCATTTTTGTGCGATTTTCACGCCCCCGTATCTGTCAAAAATCAGAAAAGAGGGTGGGAAATGATCTACAGCCAATCCACCTTAATCGAGCGGACTATAGCGATTCATTGGTCACGTTGTCAAGATGAATCTTACCTAGAAACAAAAATAGTCTTTAATGCACAAAAATACCATTAAAAACAGGCACAAACAGACAAAAAAGCGCCCTCCACTTAACCAGGGAGGGCGCTCTTAAAATTCTTTATCAATCAAAGGATGCTTATATTATGCAGCATCGCTTTCAGCAGAATCATTGTCTTGCGCAGCAACCCCAGTCGGTGCTTCTGATAATGCGGCTGTTGCACCAGCAATATCTAAACTGCCTTCTTCGCCAGCAAACAATAACGCCTGATCTTCTTTAGCACTTAATGCCTCACGGTCACGCTGTGCAGCAACACGCTTCACTTCATGAACATAAGCACCAGTACCCGCAGGGATCAAACGACCAACAATCACATTCTCTTTAAGACCGCGCAATGTATCAACGCGGCCACTTACTGCAGCCTCCGTCAAGACACGCGTTGTCTCTTGGAATGATGCAGCAGAGATGAACGAGCTCGTTTGCAAGCTTGCTTTTGTAATCCCCTGTAGTACAGGAATTGCTTTAGCAGGCTTCTTACCAGCTTTGATCAAACGTGCATTGGCTTCTTCAAACTCAATACGGTCAACTTGCTCACCGTTTAAGTATGTCGATTGACCGCCATCTTGAACTTCAACTTTTTGAAGCATCATGCGCACAACAACTTCGATGTGCTTATCATTGATCTTCACGCCCTGCAGACGATAAACATCTTGAATCTCATTCACCAGATAATCAGCCAAAGCCTCAACACCAAGAACTGCCAAGATATCATGTGGGACTGCGCTACCATCAAGCAGCTTATCACCACGGCGCACAAAGTCACCTTCCTTAACGGCAATATGCTTGCCCTTAGGGATCATGTATTCATGCGCTTCTGAACCATCTTCTGGGTGAATCCAGATACGTTGCTTCGTCTTATAATCTTTACCGTATTCGATACGACCATCAACACCCGCCATAATAGCAAAGTCTTTAGGACGACGCGCCTCGAACAACTCAGCCACGCGTGGCAGACCACCAGTAATATCGCGTGTCTTAGATGTTTCACGCGGAATACGCGCGATAACATCACCGGCTTTAACCTCTGCACCACTTTGCACAGAAAGAATAGCACCGACAGACATATAGTAATTTGCGGCCAGACCATTTGATAAGGTAACAACCTCACCTTCTTTGTCTTGCAACATAATACGTGGCTTCAAGCTACCAGTCTTATTACCTTGGCGCCAATCCATAACAACCTTAGATGATAGACCTGTTGCTTCATCGACCTCTTCACGGAAAGAATGGTTCTCTTCCAAGTCACCATAGACGGCAATACCGTCTTTCTCTGTGATAATTGGAACAGTATAAGGATCCCAATCAGCCATTTTCTGACCAATCTTGACCTTATCACCCGTATCAACAAGCAATTTAGAACCATAAGGAAGACGGAACTTAGCCTTCTCAATGTTCTTGTCATCACGCAGTACGATCTCTGTCGTACGCCCCATAACAATAAATATACCATCAGAGTTCTTAACAACTTCACGGTCTAAGATTTCAACCTTAGCGGCTAATGGCGCTTCGAAAGATGATTGCTCAGAACCACCCTGCGCTGCACCACCAATGTGGAATGTACGCATTGTTAGCTGTGTACCGGGTTCACCAATTGATTGTGCCGCAATAACACCGACAGCCTCACCAATATTCACCGTTGTACCACGTGCCAAATCACGACCATAACAATGGCCACAAACGCCGCTACCTTCAGTCTCACAGGTAAGAACAGAACGTACCTTGATAGAATCAACACCAGCCAGATCAACTAGCTCTGATGTTGCCTCATCAATAATCACACCTGTTGGTGCAATAACGTCGCCCGTTGCCGGGTTAAGAACAGGCTCTGCTGGCACACGACCAAGAACACGCTCTGACAATGGAACAGTAACGTTACCACCATCCAGAACCGCGCGCAGCGTAATACCACGTTCAGTACCACAATCTTCTTCGATCACGATAACATCCTGTGATACATCGACCAAACGACGCGTCAAGTAACCAGAGTTCGCTGTCTTCAACGCCGTATCAGCAAGACCTTTACGCGCCCCGTGAGTGGAGTTAAAGTATTCAAGAACCGTTAGACCTTCTTTAAAGTTAGAAATAATCGGTGTCTCAATAATCTCACCAGAAGGCTTGGCCATCAGACCACGCATCGCAGCAAGCTGACGAATCTGTGTCGCAGAACCACGCGCACCAGAGTGAGCCATCATGTAAACAGAGTTAAACCCAGTTTCTTCATTTGGTGCAGAGATTTTCTCCATCATCGCAGCAGCAACGTCATCTGTACAAGATGACCAAATATCAACAACTTTGTTGTACTTCTCACCCTTTGTGATCAAACCATCCTGATATTGCTGCTCATATTCTTTAACACGCTCTTGCGCATCGCCAACAAGCTTCACTTTTTCTTCCGGAATAATCAGATCATCTTTACCAAAGGAAATACCCGCGCTACATGCATTTTCAAAGCCCATTTTCATCAAACGGTCACAGAAAATAACAGTCTCTTTTTGACCACAATGGCGATAAACCACATCAATCAAATTCGTAACCGCTTTTTTCGTCAATGTTGTGTTCAACATGTCAAAAGGTACATTTTTGTCTTTTGGTAATAATTCAGACAACATCATACGACCAGGTGTCGTATCAACCAATAATGTTACTGGTGTTCCAGTATCATCAACGGTGTGATAACGTGCCTTAATTTTTGTATGAATTGTGACTGATCCAGCCTGCATCGCATGGTGAATTTCACCAACGTTACTAAAGATAGACCCCTCACCCTCTTTGCCATCATATGCCAAAGACATATAATAAAGACCCAAAACAATATCCTGTGACGGTACGATAACCGGCTTACCACTCGCTGGTGATAAGATATTGTTTGTTGACATGATCAAGGCACGCGCTTCCAACTGTGCTTCGATTGACAACGGCAAGTGAACCGCCATTTGGTCACCATCAAAGTCAGCATTAAAGGCTGTACAAACAAGTGGGTGAAGACGAATAGCATTACCCTCAACCAATACCGGCTCAAAGGCCTGGATACCGAGTCTATGCAATGTTGGGGCGCGGTTAAGAAGCACTGGGTGCTCACGAATAACCTCTTCTAAGATATCCCAAACTTCTGGGCGGGCTTTTTCAACAAGACGTTTAGCCGCCTTAATTGTTGAGGCCATGCCATATACTTCAAGCTTGTGATAAATAAATGGCTTAAATAATTCAAGCGCCATTTTCTTCGGTAAACCACACTGATGTAATTTCAATGTTGGGCCAGACACGATCACAGAACGACCAGAATAATCCACACGCTTACCAAGCAGATTCTGACGGAAGCGACCTTGCTTACCCTTTAACATGTCAGATAGTGACTTCAATGGACGACGGTTATTACCCGTAATCACACGACCACGACGGCCGTTATCAAACAACGCATCAACCGATTCTTGCAACATACGCTTTTCATTACGAATAATAATGTCAGGCGCGCGCAACTCGATCAAACGCTTCAAACGGTTGTTACGGTTAATCACACGACGGTAAAGATCATTCAAATCAGATGTCGCAAAACGACCACCATCAAGAGGTACCAACGGGCGCAACTCTGGCGGAATGACAGGAACAGTATCCATGATCATCCATTCAGGACGCGCACCAGATGTCACAAAGGCTTCCAGCAACTTAAGACGCTTAACAAGCTTCTTCTTCTTCGCTTCAGAATTTGTTGCTTCTAGCGCTTCAGTAACTTCCTCATATTCTTTTTCAAGATCAAGATTCTTTAACAAATCACGCAAAGCCTCAGCACCAATGCCCGCCTTGAAGTTATCTTCGCCGTACTCGTCTTGTGCCTCATAAAATTCTTCTGGTGTTAGAAGTTGTTTTTCTTCTAAAGGTGTTAAACCAGGATCCGTAACAATGTAAGATTCGAAATAAAGAACCTTCTCTAAGTTCTTAAGCATCATATCAACGATCAAACCAAGACGACTTGGCAGAGACTTCAAGAACCAAATATGTGCAACAGGTGCCGCCAAATCGATGTGGCCCATGCGCTCACGGCGTACCTTTGTTAATGTAACTTCGACGCCACATTTTTCACAAATAATACCCTTATACTTCATGCGCTTATACTTACCACACAAGCACTCATAATCTTTTACTGGACCAAAGATACGCGCGCAGAAAAGACCATCTTTTTCTGGCTTAAATGTACGATAGTTAATCGTTTCAGGTTTTTTAATCTCACCAAAAGACCAAGACTTAATCTGGTCTGGGCTGGCGATCGCAATTTTAATCTCATCAAAGCTTTGGGCGATTTTGTTACCACCGAAAATTTTCATTAATTCACTCATGAGGGTGTTTCTCCGTTTTAATGTGACCTTTTTATGAAGGCCTGAAATTCAATTTGTTATGTCTGTATCTTGGTTAGCGAATGGGGTGGACTTTAATAAGCCCACCCTTAATCCGTTTAATCCTTTTGGTTCAATTCAACATTAAGACCAAGTGAACGTAATTCTTTCACAAGGACGTTGAATGATTCAGGGATACCAATTTCGAATGTATCATCACCACGTACAATTGACTCATAAGCCTTTGTACGACCAGCAACATCATCCGATTTAACAGTTAACATTTCTTGCAAGGTATAAGCAGCACCATATGCTTGTAGTGCCCACACTTCCATCTCACCGAAACGCTGTCCACCGAACTGAGCCTTACCACCAAGTGGTTGCTGTGTTACAAGAGAGTACGGTCCGATTGAACGGGCGTGAATCTTATCATCTACCAAGTGATGCAGTTTCAGCAAGTACTTATATCCAACCGTTACAGGGCGATCAAACTTCTCACCCGTACGACCATCAATCAATGTTACCTGGCCAGATGTATCAAGACCCGCTAATTCAAGCAAAGTATTGATATCAGCCTCATCCGCACCATCAAACACAGGCGTTGCCATTGGCACACCGTGACGAAGGTTAGATGACATTTCAATGATTTCATCATCATTCAAAGGCTTCACTTTTTGAGTATACTCAGACTCACCATAGATATCTTCCAGTCTAGAACGTAAGTTCTTCACCTCAGATGCCGTTGATTTACCTGCCTTACTAAGATGCTGAATTGCGTCAACGACACTACCAACTTGCTCACCAAGATTGTAACTTGCCCAACCCAGGTGTGTTTCTAGAATCTGACCAACATTCATACGTGATGGAACACCAAGCGGGTTCAACACGATATCAACAGGCGTACCATCCTCTAGATACGGCATGTCTTCAAGCGCCATGATACGAGAGATCACACCCTTGTTACCGTGACGACCAGCCATTTTATCACCAGGCTGTAACTTACGCTTCACCGCAACAAAGACTTTAACCATCTTCATAACGCCCGGTAATAATTCATCACCACGCTGTAGTTTTTCAACCTTGTTTTCAAAACGCTTGTTCAAATCGTTGATTTGCTCGTCAAATACACGATCCATCGCCTCGATTTGCTCCATTGCCTTTTCATCAGTCACAACAAGCTCACGCCATTCAGCACGAGAAAGCATTTCTAAATCAGCAGCAGTTACTTTTGAGCCTTTCTTAAGCTTCTTAACGCCTTTAGCAATTTCTTTGCCTGTAAGAAGCTCTTCCAAACGACCGAAGAAACCACGCTCAAGAATTGCGCGCTCATCATCACGATCTTTCGCAAGACGCTTAATTTCAGCTTGCTCAATCGCCAATGAACGTTGATCTTTATCAACACCACGACGAGAGAAGACGCGAACGTCAACAACCGTACCAACGGATCCTGGAGGCATGCGCAATGATGAATCTTTCACATCAGCAGCCTTCTCACCAAAGATCGCACGAAGCAATTTCTCTTCTGGTGTCATTGGACTCTCACCCTTAGGCGTTACTTTACCAATCAAGATATCGCCTGGACGAACCTCGGCACCAATATAAGCGATACCCGCTTCATCGAGGTGACGCAGTGATTCTTCACCAACATTTGGAATATCACGCGTGATATCTTCTTGACCCAACTTTGTATCACGGGCAACAACATCGAACTCTTCGATGTGGATCGATGTATAAACATCATCACGCACGATACGCTCTGAGATAAGAATTGAATCCTCAAAGTTATAACCGTTCCAAGGCACGAAGGCACAAAGAACGTTTTTACCAAGAGCCAATTCACCAAGCTGTGTTGATGGACCATCGGCAATAATATCACCATCAGCAATCGCATCACCAACTTTAACAAGTGGGCGCTGGTTAATACATGTGTTCTGGTTAGAACGCTGGAATTTCTTCAAGTTGTAAATATCAACCGTTGACGCATCCGCTTCACTAATATCAGTAGCGCGAATAACGATACGCGCCGCATCAACCTGATCGACAATACCTGAACGACGAGCAACCACGGCAGCACCAGAATCACGAGCAACCGTTGCCTCCATACCTGTACCAACGATTGGCGCTTCACTGCGAAGCAATGGCACGGCCTGACGTTGCATGTTCGAGCCCATAAGCGCACGGTTAGCATCATCATTTTCAAGGAACGGGATAAGAGATGCCGCAACAGATACAATCTGTTTTGGCGATACATCGATAAAGTCAATTTGCTCTGACGTAGCCAACAAGTTTTCACCTTTTTGACGACAAGAAACAAGATCAGAGTCAAAGCCACCTTTGTCATTCATGACGGAGTTGGCCTGCGCAATTGTATAGCGCCCCTCTTCCATCGCTGACAAGTAAACAACTTCGTCTGTTACCAGACCATCAACAACACGGCGATATGGACTTTCAATGAAACCATACTTATTCACACGCGCATATGTCGCCAATGAGTTAATCAAACCAATATTTGGTCCCTCTGGCGTTTCAATCGGACAAATACGACCATAGTGAGTTGTATGCACGTCACGCACTTCAAAACCAGCGCGCTCACGTGATAGACCACCGGGCCCAAGTGCTGATAAACGACGCTTATGCGTAATTTCAGAAAGCGGGTTAGTCTGATCCATAAACTGTGACAATTGTGAAGAACCAAAGAATTCTTTCACAGCCGCACCAGCAGGCTTAGAGTTAATTAAATCATGTGGCATTGCTGTATCAATATCAACAGATGACATACGCTCTTTAATAGAACGCTCCATACGCAATAGACCAAGACGGAATTGGTTTTCCATCAACTCACCAACCGAACGCACACGACGGTTACCAAGGTGATCAATATCATCAACGTCGCCGCGACCATCTTTCATATCATGCAATGCCTTAACAATCGCCAAAACATCTTCCTTGCGAAGAACGCGATATTCAGGATCACACTCAAGACCAAGACGTTGGTTCAATTTAACGCGACCAACATTTGATAAGTCATAGCGCTCATCATTAAAGAACAATGAGTTCAACAGAGCCTCTGCTGATTCAAGTGTTGGTGGCTCGCCAGGGCGCATAACGCGGTAAATATCAACCAACGCATCTTCGCGCGTCTCACATTTATCAGCCGCTAACGTATCGCGCAAATAAGACCCAACATTAAAGTGATCAATATCAAGCAATGGAAGATCTTTAAGACCCAACTCCTCAATTTTAACCAAATCTTCTTCAGTAATCTCATAACCAGCATCAAACAGAACTTCGCCTGTTTTCTTGTCATCAATGTCTTTGGCAAAATATGTACCGATAAGACGCTCTGACGGGATCAAGATCTCTTTCAGACCCTCCTCAGATAACTTCTTAGACAAACGAGGAGAAACCTTGCGTCCAGCTTCTGCAACAACTTTACCGTCTTTTGCATTTACAAGATCAAATCTCAGCTTTAGACCGCGGAAGCGCTCTGCGTCATACTCAGTTTTCCAGCCATCTTTGACTTTCTTATAGACATCGGTCTCATAGAAATGCTCTAAAATTTCCTCTTTAGACATACCAGTGATCATCATCGGATCAACAGCATCGCCATTTTCATACTGCTTCGCACGGTATGCCTCAGACTCCTTACTATCCAACGCAGAGAGCAATGTTGTCACAGGCAACTTACGACGACGGTCAATACGAACATTCAAAATATCTTTTGGATCAAACTCGAAATCCAACCATGAACCACGGTAAGGAATTACGCGTGATGAAAATAGGAATTTACCAGAAGAGTGCGTCTTGCCACCATCATGGTCAAAGAATACACCAGGACTTCTGTGCATTTGTGAAACGATAACACGCTCTGTGCCGTTAACAACAAACGTACCTTCTTTAGTCATTAATGGCATATCTACCATGTAAACATCTTGCTCTTTAATGTCTTTAATTGAACGAAGACCAGTTTCTTCATCAACATCAAATACTGACAAACGCAATGTAACGCGCAATGGCGCAGCAAAGGTAACGCCGCGTGTGCGACATTCTTCAACATCATATTTAGGATCTTCAAAAGCATAGGAAACAAAACTAATCTCGGCACGACCCGCGTAATCAGAAATGTTCAAAGAACTTTTCAGCACATCTTGCAGACCAACATCTTGGCGCGCAGCTGGCTCAACACCATCTTGCAAGAAAACCTTATAAGATGCACGCTGCATCTCAATCAGGTTTGGCATTTTTGTTACTTCTTCAATCTTACCAAAACTGCGGCGTACGCGTTTTTTCTCGGCGAAACCGTGGTGTAAAATTGACTTTTTCTTTTTGGATGTTTTGGCTTTAGCGCTCATGTGCGTAATATCTCCAGTTAGTCGTTAAACGTTAAGCATATAAAATGCGTTTAATCTTGTTGTCATTGTCATGACGATAATCACTCTTAATGAATACCTAAAAACATAGCGTTGGTCGTGTGTTAAAACCAAAAGCCATACATCCAAAGACAGCAAACAAAATTGGCTTAATCTCTTGATATCACAGCCTTTAAGCAAAAACCCCAATGCATCCGGAGTCGATGATCAATAAGCCACTATGTAATCTTTAAGCGAAAATAAAAAACAACTATTTTATGCGGATATAAAAACGACAAAAATCCCAAGATTATTCATCTTGAGGACATAAATTATCTAATTTTTTGTATCATTAACATATAATAATAAATCAATCATCTTCGCTTGCATGCAAATTCATCTTGGCTTATAGGACGTTTAAGCGCGGTTGTAAACAAAAAAACGACGGTTTTTATAAAGATTCTTTACATCACCCCATTTTCAGTCAAGCACACCAGAATTCAAGCAACAAAAAACCCCGCGGATATAAAATCGCGCGGGGTTAGATGTAATTTTTCAGATACTGAAATCAGATCAATAAAACTTACTTAAGCTCTACTGATGCACCAGCAGCTTCAAGCTTAGCTTTAAGCTCATCAGCTTCAGCCTGAGAAGCACCTTCTTTGATTGAGCTTGGAGCACCATCAACAAGGTCTTTTGCTTCTTTAAGGCCAAGGCCAGTAATCGCACGAACTTCTTTAATAACAGAAATCTTGTTACCGCCAGCGGCAGTCAAGACAACGTCAAATTCGTCCTTCTCAGGTGCAGCAGCGCCAGCAGCGGCGGCAACAGCAACAGGAGCAGCAGCAGCAGAAACGCCCCACTTTTCCTCGAGAAGTGTAGAAAGCTCAGCAGCTTCCATTACAGTTAATGTAGAAAGATCTTCTACGATTTTATTTAGATCAGCCATTTGTTATCTCCTTGTAAAAAAATTATGACTTGTTACTTATACAGATTATTTGATGTTCAAAAACATACACTAGTTTTTGGGTCGTATGTCGCTTAATTAAGACGTTTTGCCATAGGCCGCAAACACGCGTGCCAGCTTTTCGGCTGGAGCTTGTGTTAGAACCGCAAGACGTGTCGCCGGTGTTTGGATCATGCGAATAATACCCGCACGCAATTCGTCGCGTGATGGAAGTTTCGCAAGCGCCTCAACAGCCGCCTTATCAAGTACATTCTCACCTAAACCGCCACCAACAATGCACAGAGCTTCGTTGTCTTGCGCAAATTCATAAGTTACTTTTGCAGGTGCAACAGCATCTTCTGAATAAACAAGACCAACAGGGCCCGTTAACATGTCGCCAAGACCCCGAAAATCAGTGTCTTGCATAGCGATTTTAGCTAGTCTGTTTTTGGCCACCGTAAAGCTAGCACCCGCTTCGCGTAATTTGGCACGGTAATCATTCAGTTGTGCAACTGTCAGACCCTTATAATGGGCGACAACAACCGAACGGCTATCCGCGAAAATTTCGCTTTTAAGCGTAGCAACAGCTTCTTGTTTCTGTTTTCTATCCATGAGAGTCGTCCTCCTAGTACGAATAGTTACAGGGTTAGTAAAAGTTATAAATAAAGCAATATAAATTAATCTATTTATAACCGGCCAAAAACCTGTCCTAGTCGATAGAAGGGAATAAAGAAAATCTTTTTTCCCACCGTCTGTATAGCAAATTAAGTTTTATAACATAAAACAGCTATAGTCTTGGACAGGGCGCTTTCAATCAAATCAATAAATCGATAAAAGAGAAAGCAATCTAAAGACAGTAGTTAAACAATTAATAAATTAAAAGCAACCACTGTCTTTAAAAACTTTTATAACAACATATTCTTAAGAAAAACAACTTAAGAAGAAAGTGCCGCCAAAGTACCAGCAATATCAAGCTTAACACCAGGGCCCATTGAAGAGCTCAAAGACGTACGCTTAATAAATGTTCCTTTTACAGATTGTGGCTTCGCTCTATTAATGACATTGATTAATGCATTAATGTTTTCTGCCAAATCTTTTTCACTAAATGATGCTTTACCAACACCAACGTGAACGATACCAGTCTTTTCAACGCGATATTCAACCGCGCCGCCCTTGTTATCCTTAACAGCTTTTTCAACATCTGTTGTTACAGTGCCAAGCTTTGGATTAGGCATTAAACCTTTAGGACCAAGAATACGACCAACTTGACCAACCAAGCCCATCATATCTGGTGTTGCAATCAAACGATCAAAATTGATGTCGCCTTTTTTGATCATATCAACCAAATCTTCGGCACCAACGATATCCGCACCGGCTTTTTTCGCAAGGTCAACATTGTCGCCCTTTGCAAATACAGCAACGCGTACAGTTTTACCAGTACCTTTTGGTAGGTTAATCATACCGCGAATATTTTGATCGGCTTGACGGGGATCAACATTAAGATTCATTGCGATCTCAATTGTTTCATCAAATTTTGTGTTTGCAGCGGCCTTAACAAGTTTTAAAGCATCTGGTAATGTGTAAAGCGTTTCACGCCCTACAGTTTTAGCATTATTAATAACGCGTTTTCCTGATTTTGACATGATATTTACCCTTTCACTTCGATACCCATTGAACGCGCAGAGCCTTCAATGATTTTCATTGCTGCATCAACGTCGTTTGCACTTAAATCAGCCATCTTCATTTCGGCGATTTCTTTAACTTGTGCACGTGATACAGATCCAACAATTTCTGTTCCAATTGCGCTAGCACCTTTTTTAAGGTTAGCGGCTTTTAGCAACAAGTAACTTGCAGGCGGTGTTTTCACTTCGAAAGAGAAGCTCTTGTCCGCATACACTGTAATAATTGTCGGTAGTGGCGTGTCTCTATCATATTTGTCTGTTTTCGCATTAAATGCCTTACAGAATTCCATGATATTAAGACCAGCTTGCCCAAGGGCGGGTCCGAGTGGTGGTGACGGGTTCGCCGCCTGTGCAGGTACTTGAAGCTTCAAGTAGCCCTGAATTTTCTTCTTAGCCATGATATTTACTCCTAAAAATGGCGATTATCACCATGATAATCATTGATCCTATAAGTTTCCGTTTACGTGGTACGGCTTTTCCTGGCTTAACGCTTGAATAAATCAGCGTTCGGAAAGCAACCTCCCACATAGACGATACCGCGTGTTTTACAAGACTAATCCCCCCCTGTCTAGTAAAAACTACCCCGAATAGAAGAAAAATTAGGGTGCAATGCGCTATTACCCAAAGAAACAGACTCTTTTGCATTGACATAAGCGCTGTATATGTTTATATATTATCGCAAATAAACTTATAGGGATAAATAATATGCCAAAGACAGACAACACTGTAGATGATTTAGCCCCCTCAACACATGCCGCGATTAATGAGCGGTTACGGCGCTTACAAACCCTTCTTAATACCAAGGGCTTAGACGCTTCGGTGGCATTTAACGCAACGCAGATTGATTATGCGGTTGCAACCATTTCTCGCGGTGACGTGTCTTCGGTTGATTTTGTAACACAAATGGAAAAAGTTCTAGAACGCGGTGATGACACCGATATCACCAACGTGATTAGCGTGATTAATCCCCTGAATGAGACAGCCGACATTGACAAAAAAATTGGTAAGCTAACCGAGAATTTTACGCAGGCCGACAATGAAGCAACAAAAAATTTAAGAGGAAAGCGTTGCCAATATGTTGGACAGCATGACTTTAAAATGGTTGTCGTTCCAACAATTGCGTCTTGGACTTATATCACGACCCTCTCAGTGAAACACATCAATACCCCCGAACTAGCAGCAATAATGGCTGTGTTTGGCGGTGGCATTGTTGCTTTCGCGGTCGCTACAACAGCATATATCACCAAAAATAAAATCCGTGGTGCTATTTTTGATCGTAAAAACAAAACTGCCTTGGAGGCCATCATACAAGAGGTGCAAGACAAATACACAACACAAATTGACGAACAAAAAACAAGTCGTACAGACCACACACGCGACAATCTTGTTGCCCCCTATAAACGCCTCATGGCCATGAAAATATAAGGACGTATAACCATGACAACCACACAGACTATTGATAAAGATATCCACGACCTTAATTTAATGTTACGCGCCTTTGGGGAACACACATTATCGGCACAATTTAATGCGACCCACCTTGATTACGCCCTATCAAAGAGCGGTCTGCCCTATAAATCAGCGGCCGTTTTAAAGCAAATGAATGGCATTCTTGATATGGGCATGACAACGCCTGTGAAAGATCTATTCAAAACGCTTGAAGCCTTAAATCAAGAGGCGGAATTGTCGAATAATATTTTAGACACCAACAATCGGATTGCACATATTGATCTATCTGTATCAAAGCGTCTAGAAACGATAATTGAGCAGGAGATGTTACGACTACGGTACGAAAAAGACATCCAAGCAGATAGGCACATTTTTAAACGATATGCCCCCGCAGGAGCCCTCGCGTTTATGATGGGGACCATCGCGCTAAGCATTAAAACAGGAGAAAACCTTGGAGAAACAGTGATTTTCACGCCCATCATGGGATTTGTGGGTTATATATTCACGGCTCTGGTATTAGGAATAACTTCGGTTAGCCTAAACAATTCAAAAGCTTCTATTAGCCAGGAAACCGCAGGCCAATATGAAAGCAAAATTAGAGACGATTTGATGCAAGATTATAGTGCCTCACTCGCCATCCAAACAAAGAAACGCGACACCCATACAATGACGGTCACAAAACCCGCATTAACACATTTAATGCGTATAACGCCATAAACACAAATCACAGAGGAAACGATAATGCCAAGAGAGACACATACACCCAAAGAACCAATTACATTAATGGATATGCAAGAAGCACAAGAGACATCCGTTAGTCGTGAAGCAAAAATCGATGAAAAGATTTCATTAATTAATTTTGCCTTTGAAACGCATGGTGTTTCTATGCGCGCCACATTTAACCGCATCCAACTTGATGACATCGTGGCGGCTTATAATGAAACAAATACCCAGATTGATGCATTGAGCTTATTAAATACAATGTACACGATTGCTAATTCCTATGATGATAGACGCATCAATCAAATAAAATTAGCCGTTCAGGTCATGAACCAAGATGCAGAGAATATAAATGCTTTCAATAAATTGGCCACGACAGCAACATTCGAGAAAGCCAAAGCCGATGTTGAACAAGAGATTAAAAGAACGACTTATTGTAGTACCACTCAGTATACGAGAGCAATCTTAGTGAGTGGCACCATTGGCGGTATCGTGGCGCTTGCCTTAACACGTGTTCCTGTTGCTGCGTTGGTGGGAACGGTTTTTACGGGCATAGCAGTCTCTCTATTCGGTGATATTATCATTAATGCCAAAGAAAAAAGAAAACAGCTTAAAACGTCAGATGATAAAGCCGCGAAACGTTTGGAAATATATCAAGACAAAGCCAATGAGCGTCGTTCAGAGAACACGACCTATCAACGCGAACGTGTTTTCCCAGCCATTAAAAGCGTCATGGCGCCATAATTAAAAGTAAGTTTTAGCCACCATCCAGGATAATGACAATGCCAAAAGAAAAGATTAAACCGACAACAGAAGGACGCGATGCCTTTGTTAAGGCCATGACCCCCGGCATTGTTTTAACAGGAATAAGCATCCCATTTGTAGACATGTTAATCCATAGCAGCGATCTCAAAAAATGGGTGGCTTTAACCCTCATGATGATTCCATTTACCGTTGGTACAAGCATAGGCGCAATACGCAGACACAAAATTAATAAAAAACACCATAATAAAACAACCACAACAACCCCATCATAAAAGGATAGAAACCATGAACGCAGAAATGAAAAAAATCACCCGCAATCGCACCCTACCGGATGCCACCCGTTACAATATGAATCAACGCATCAAAGATCTACAAGCTCTGATAGAAAAAGAAAATTATAAGACTATGCGTTTAACTGTAAATTTTGACGTTGCGGCGCTGGACTATTTTGTTAATACCGTCAATGCACATCAGGGCAATACGGGTTACCGTGCTTATACAAAAATGAACTTGCTCTCTCACATCGAAGATTTCTTTAATGTTGATGGTAGCGCAACGGTAAAGACTTACGAAAGAAATCGCGAAGACATGCAAAACATGCGCGACATTCTTAATGCCCTGAACAGCCATACAGAAAATGCGAAAACATTCGGTAAAAATGCAAAATTGGTAAAAGAACAAGCGCATAAAAAGGCCGCCAAAATGCATAATGCCCAAATTTATAATCCACCAGAAACAGTTGAGGGATCACGCGCCAGAAATAGACGCCTACAAGCGGGCTCATTGACAGCAGCTTTAGCGGCAGCCGTTTTTGGCACACTATATGTGCAATCTAACGCGCCTATCTATCAACTTTTTATTCTCATCGTCCCTGCCACAGTATTTTTGATGGGCATTGGCGCAGGAAATAGCAAACGCGAAGAAATCAATACCGAAGCCGTTTCGGTTAATAGCTTGATGAGTAGGTTTGCAAACGAAGCACAACAAACCAAGGTAAAAACCGAGAAATCCGTTCAAGCCGTAGCGAAGCGCTTCCCTCGTCGCTATCACATGAATATTACATAGAACAGAGGAAGAAACGGTTCAATATCATGCCTTATAGTTTAGATGACTCTGCCTTGCTAAAGGCTTCTATCGATGCACGCATTCAAAAGCTATATGCTTATATTGCTGAAGAGAATATGACGCAACGCCTTGGGCTTAGCGAAACATTCAATGCTACGCAAATTGATTTTCTAACCGACGCATTAAACACCCATAATGCCCAACCCCATATTCGCCTTGAAAAGGGCTTGGCGGCCTATGCCTCCTCAACCCCAGATCAGGTCATGACAACAATCGAGAGAATATTTTATGATCCCCAAATGAGCCAATGGGACAATACCGCAAATCTATTATCTGCTTTGTCCAGACGACAGGCGCTTATAAATGAAATCGGTACAATTGATGCCCTTGTTGATAAGACACACGCAAAGTTATATGCCTCACCAAATAGGACAGCAGAAACCACAGACATGCGCAGCAACACAGAACTAGGGGTGTTTATGATTGGTATGACTAGCCTAATGGGTTATGGTTTTTTTGCACCAGATCTTATTAATAATATCCCAACAACAATCATTGTAAGTATTTTATGCACATCTACTTTTGGGATTGTGCGATCGAAACAAGCATTGCGCATCGAACGCGACGCAATCTCAAAACCAATATTACGTGAGAAGTTCATAGCGTCGCTAAAGAGTAAACAAGAGAGTTGTGAAACGAATATGCAGCCCTACATACAGAAGTTTCCGTTCCGCTAAAAATGAACACCGCGGATTATGCGCTATGATTGGCTATATTTAAAGCAATGTTTTTGGTGATCATTGACGACACCGACGGCTTGTAGATAAGCATAGATAATTGTTGAACCAACAAAAGACATACCGCGTTTCTTAAGGTCTTTTGACAAACGATCACTTAACTCAGTTGTGACTGGCATGCCTAAACCGTCACCCCATTGATTGACGATCGGTTTTCCATCAACAAAGCCCCATAAATAGTCACTAAAAGACCCAAACTCTTTTTGAATCTCTATGAAAACATGAGCGTTTTTGCGTGTGGCATATATTTTCAATTTATTGCGGATAATACGGTCATCTGTGCGTGCCTTTTCTAACGCCTTATCACTCATTCCAGCGACTTTTTGGACATCAAAATTATGAAAGACGGCACGATACCCATCGCGGCGCTTTAAGATTGTTTCCCAACTAAGTCCCGCTTGCGCACCTTCTAAAATCAAAAACTCAAACAAGGTGCGGTCATTATAAACGGGCACACCCCATTCATAGTCATGATAATCGATATAGAATTGCTTGTTTTTATATTTATCGCCCGATGCCCAATCGCACCTTTGCTGTCCCGATAAAGTTTTATTTTTATCGGGTAACATAAACGATCTTTCTAAAAGGAATTATTCGCTGGCTGCTGCTTTTTCAACTTGTGCATATTCAAGTTCAACAGGTGTTGCACGACCAAAGATTGATACAGACACCTTCAAACGTGCGCGATCTTCGTCAACTTCTTCAACGACACCCATGAATGAATTAAACGGACCGTCACAAACTTTGACGTTTTCGCCAACTTCGAACAGAATCGTTGTTCTTGGCTTATCAATGCCTTCTTGTACTTGGTCCATCATGCGCATTGCTTCGGCTTCCGACATTGCAACAGGACGGTTATTGGCCCCTAAGAAGCCCGTAACGCGAGGAATATCTTTAACCAAGTGCCACGTCACGTCATTCATGTCCATCTTAACCATGACATAGCCAGGGAAGAATTTCTTGTCTGTTTCTACTTTTTGACCGCGACGCAGTTCAACAACAGATTCAGACGGCACAAGAACCTCTTCAAATGAATCAGCCATATTCTTCTTTGCGGCTTTTTCCATGATTTCATCGGCTACTTTTTGTTCGAAGCCAGAATATACGTGGGCCACATACCATTTTTTTGCCATTGTCTTAATCCTATTGTTAAAGGTAAATCTTATTAAATTAAAGTGTGTTTAAAATTACATATCTAAAATGAGTTTCCAGAGAACGTTATAAATAACCTCATCTGCAATGAAGAGAAAAATAGCCGTTAAAAATACGAAAAAGAAAACCATTATCGTGGATAATGTCGTTTCCTTGCGGGTTGGCCATGTGACTTTCCCCATTTCGGATTTAACTTCTCTGTAAAATTTTACTGGTTTAAACGCCATGGTCTTCATTCATTTCTTTTAAAATCGTTATCATTATGATCTAAATCCTTAAAAAATGGCAGGAGCGATAGGACTTGAACCTACAACCCTCGGTTTTGGAGACCGATGCTCTACCAATTGAGCTACACTCCTATAATTACCGTTTTTTAGGCCTTAAACCATTCTCTTTTAAATCATCTTAATCTTGTTTTTCTGATATATTTAGGGCTGTTCTTTAACGAACATAATAACAAGATTAATGATTTTTGGAGAATATACAAAACTTATAGCGCGTTTTTTACGTTTTCGCTAGCTTTTTTTACGTGTTTTTTTAAGCAATCTTATAAAGATTTCTCTGACGACGCGGACGACGGCTCATCTAGGAATAATTGCCAAATATCATTCACCTTTGTCATTGTCTCTGGATCAAGCGAAAACTGACATTCGACAAGCGCTTCATCCAAATCAAATTGAGCAGCAAATTCTGGATCAATAGCCCCTAAATAACGGGATTTCAATCGATGTTTATAATCGCCAATCTTAATAAAAATGGCGCGCCCTTTGGATAAGAAATCATCATCTACCTCACAATAAATACTCGTCTGGCTCAGCGCAACAAGCCTTAGAATCTGAGTTTCACCACCCGCTACCTCTGTATCATAACAATGAATGTCCATTGATGCAGATGGGTACCTTAAGGCAGTATCGTAACTTGCTATCTGTCCGCTATTATCATCGGCATAAACGCCGCTTATCGCCTTAATAAAACCGGTCATGTTACTCTGTACATCTTGGTTCACAGACAACAAGGATTTACTAGAAACATCTAGGAACATAGCCGCGTCCTGAGTTTGCCCTAAATCGGTTTCAAGCTGTGATAATTGTTTAACGATTATATGGGTGGCGGCAGATATTTCATCTAAGGCCCGCGCCATATGGAAATCATAGGCTGGTGCAATCTGATTTTGCGTCATGCCTTGTTGAACATCTGTAGCGCTCATCATGCCATCAAAAGACGCTAGATTAGTGCGCAACTCAACAACGTGACCCGCAATTGTTTCAACGGCTTCATTTGTTTGCTGAGACAAAGCCTTAACTTCACCCGCAACCACCGAGAAACCATTGCCCGCTTCACCAGCACGCGCCGCCTCAATCGTCGCATTCAGCGCCAATAATGTTGTGCGATCGGCAATCCTTTGAATAAATGTTGAAACCTCTCCGATTTCTTCAATAATCGATCCTAAAGAAGAAAGTCGCTCTGATATTTTAACTGCATCATGATTTTGATCAGTATTGTTTTTTAATATTTCGGTATTTTCTGTTGAAAGGTGAGCTTGGTTTGCAACCAACTCGATATATTCAAGCAACTTCTCTGTCTCAATACGGACAATTGTTAAAAATGAATCTCCTGATTGACTAAGGTCTGTTAATTGAACAGAACGATCAGACATTTTCTCTGTTGCGCCAGTCAGTGTCGCATAAGCCTCTTTGAGCGATTGCTCAAATTGTGAAGTAGCCTGCTTTATCTGATCGCGCCTCAACCCTTGGGTTGTTCGCATAGACAATAGATCTTGCACATGCCCGTCTTGGTCCACCAAAAGCGTCTCTTTTTCGCACCTAATCTGTTGAAGCAAATCATCTTGCAATAACAAATGTTGCTTTTGCACAGCCTGACCCTGCTGAAGATAATAAAGCCCCGCACAGGAAAATACTAAAGCGCCCGCCTTTGCGTAATAGGACAGAATAATGGTAAATGAATTTTCAAAGCCAAGGGCGTCAAAAATTTCTGGCATAAAAGATAACAATAAAAACAAGACCGCCATAGAAAAGAGCCACAATGTAGCCACATGTGTGTTTATAGGTGTTTCATCTGTTTTTTGCGGAAAATTACGAGCCATGGCAAATAATATAGATTCTATTTTCGAAATAATGAATGATTAAAAAAATTAAGCTAAGACCTCAGCCACCGCGTCTTGTATCTCTTTCATCCGAAAAGGTTTACTGACGGTTTTATTCGCCATACGACGCGCCGCATCTAGAATTGTCTTGGATGATACAGTACCGCCGCCGCCTGAAATAGCAATCGTCTTTAGATCAGGGAAATTATCTTCGATATGGTATAATAAATCCGCACCATCTTTATCAGGCATCATCATATCCGTAATAACCAAGGCAATGTCTTTGTCTTTCTCTAAAAAAGAGATAGCCACATCTACACTGCTCGATTCTACAATATCGTACTCTTTTGCGAGTGACACCTTGAGAGCGAGTCGTATCGCCTCAACGTCATCCACAATTAATATTTTCTTCTTCATTGATGCTCTCCCCAAAACAAAAATTATAATTCATACTATAACAAATGTGTGCTTAATATTTTATCAATTTGTTAAATCACCCACATTTGAAGAAATGGGATCTTGGATCGGTAAATAAATATCAAAAACAGTCCCTTTGCCAATATTACTATTGACCTTAATCGCGCCATTCCAGCCATTGATAATACCATAGACAACAGACATGCCCAATCCCGTTCCCTCACCCACAGGTTTTGTGGTAAAGAAAGGATCAAACAATGCATCTATTGTCTCTTGTGGCATTCCGCACCCTGTATCCGTGAAAATAATATGGGCATATTTTCCTGGTGATATATCCGTGGACTGCGCCTCTTGTAGATCAATATCTTTTACTGCGTAGTCAATGTTAATGTCTCCTGCACCATCCATCGCATAAACCGCATTATTAATCAGATTGGCAAATATTTGTGCAACAGCATTTTTATCAATACTGCCTTTATCCGATCGGTTTGTTCCCTCAATCGTAGCGATTTCATCAAACCCCGTCAGGTTAAGCTTTACCGTGTTAGGAAGTATCCCCCTTAAGAAGGCCAATGCCTGTTCCACAGCTTGTGATACACTCAATAATTCGGTCCTTGGCTTTTCATCACGTGTAAATAAAAGAACATCTTGTACAATTTCACTGGCCCTTACCATACTCTCAATAACGGTTTCCATGGCTTGACGCATATCTGGTTGGTCTTCATCCAATTGTGACAAGGCATATTCAGAAAAAATAAGGGCTGGCTGTAATAGATTATTAATTTCATGGGCAACACCGCCCGCCAAACGCCCCATGGCTTCTAGCTTTTGTTGCTGTTGTTGTGCTGCTTGATTAAAACTTCCCGCCTCAGAAACCAAATCAACCAGTGATAAACGCAATCTATCGCCTGTCTCTATACAATCATAACTAATTGCCTTAACACGCATACTAAGCGGATTGCCGTTCTTATGTTTTCCATACCATGGACGTGTACTATAAGACTTTGTATAAGCATCATCGGTGAATATATTGTTCATGTGCTCTTGTAATAAATCATGATGTTGGGCATCAACAACCGTCAAAACGGACTTATTAACAAGACCTTCTTCGCTATAACCGAACATATCGGCAAAATCCCTATTATAAAATCGGATTATCCCTTGCGAATCCCAAACACAAAGAGGGATATTCAGCGTGTTTAATATTTGTTTTTTCATCTATTTTTCATTTATTTCTTGAGAATATTATCGACTTTACAGGCTTCAAAATCATGTCTAGACTGTCTTTAAAGCATATATACTTCTATTTTTTAGTATTAAGCTATGAAGATTAATAAATTATAAAAGGACAGGATAATTATGATGAATACAGCGAAAAAAGAAGATCTATTAAAAGAAATCCCTACATTCGACATGACACTTTATGAAACGGATTTTGATCGGTTTTCAAACGCCATTGGCGAAGGCATTCAACATTTTGGATTTTGTGGCCTTATCAACCACGGCATAGACGATACCAAAGTTGCCCGTGTTTTTGATACAATTGCCCGTTTTTATGATTTACCCGAAGAAACAAAAAGACAGTACCATTTAACAGAAAAAGGCGGACAACGCGGTTACATTCCGTTCAAAACAGAACGCGCCAAGGATTGTAAAGCCTCTGACTTGAAAGAATTTTGGCATGTAGGACGTGAGTTGGCTGCCGGTATGCAAGATCATCTACCAGAACGCATGCGCTTAATTGACAATTTATGGCCTGCCGAAATCGGTGATTTTAAAGAAACAATGATTGATTTTTACGACACATTAGATCAATTAAGTAACCGCGTTCTTGAAGGACTGGCTGTTTATCTAAAATTGGATCGTCATTTCTTTACAACGCGCACCGACAAAGGTGACAGTATCCTACGCGCGCTACATTATCCCCCACAACCAGACTTAGAGGGCGAGGCTATACGTGCGGGCGCACATGAAGATATCAACCTGATTACATTATTGGTTGGTTCAAACGAGCCTGGACTGGAAATAAAAGACAAAATGGGGCGTTGGATTCCTGTAACAACGATTGAGGGTACAATTGTTTGTAACATTGGTGACATGATGCAACGCGTAACGAATGGTATATTCCCATCAATGACGCACCGCGTGATTAATCCAGAAGGAGACCACCGCAAGAAATCACGCTATTCGATCCCCTTCTTCAAGCACCCCAACCGTGATTGTATGCTGGAAACCGTTGATAGTTGTATCACCCCCGATAATCCCAATCACTTTGAGCCAATAACATCACATGATTATTTGGTACAGCGCTTGATTGAAATTGATTTAATCTCGCACGATACATTGCCAGAGCAAGAGTTACCGTTATTCGCGCTTAAAGAGATTGAAGAAAATCTTATTGCCGCAAATCGCCCCGTAAGTGATCAATTAAAAGCAGAGATTGCGCGCAAATCGTAGTCATAGTAATGACACACTAACAATAAAAAAACAGTCGCCTAAAACAAGGCGGCTGTTTTTTTACGCAAGTCAGATGCCGTGCCATACTGGCCGTTTATATATTTATTCAATTTATTGATAATGTTGGATGGTTTAGAAACCATATAAGGGCGCACATATGTTGATGAAGCATCGCGCAGGTCACCGCCGGGGTAAAAGCACATCATCTGATAGCCAGGGGGACATGGCGTGCTGTTATCTAAAACCTGCCAATCCCCATACAAAAACCGTAACATCCCATAAATGTCCGATGAAACAGGCAATAAAGAAAGGCGATGATCTTGGGCGATACGATCTTTCTTAAAACCGCTATCAATGACCTCTTCAAACAATAAAACAGACTGGCCCGTTAGGGCGCTTAAGTAATCTACAAGATCGTGGATCAGGGACAGTGCATCATGTCTAATTGGGGCATTTTGATGCAGAAAACCATGCTGATATAAGGCAGAATTGGGGAGAATTTCGCTATGCCCTATAACTAGGGGGGCTAGAGCTGGTAAAGCACTGTAATAGCGAGATTGATACAATATCGGCGCATGGACTGATTGCGCATTTTTACGCAAAGACGCCATCGGCGCATAAGAATAGCCAATATCAGAAGGAATAGATGAAAATTTATCGAACGGCAACATAGATTAGATTCTACGTGATTTGCGTTTCGCCCGTCAAATGATGATATGACCCACGCACCGAAACATGACCGGCTTTACGAGAAACTGATTTTTGACTAACTACAGTTCGGTCGTGTGTTTATTCTTTGCTTATTTACAGTTTGAGAGCCTGCTTTTGGCATGGATTTAGCAACCACTAGATCACATTGACGAGCGGCTTCGCTGGTACGAATTTTAACGGTTATTGATTGTGCGGACGAATAATCCTCAAATGGCACACTAAATACAGCCAAGGTCGATGCCCAAGGGTCGTTCTTTATAATATCTGTTTTCTGACCATCATATCTTATCGCAGACACAGGCACTTCCGATCCATCGGCTTTTATCATGACCATTTCATAGCGTGTTTCTTGAAATAAAGGGGCGATTTGATCGGCATATTTATCACTATGAGCATAAACACCAATCAGGACATCTTGAAGGTTATTCGGATTTGTCGTTTTTATTGTTGCGAACTCAACGTCACAAAAACGAAATGCACCCGAAGCGATTGTTAAATTAAACTCAGCTTTTAAAATATCTTTGATTGATTTTTCTACTTTAGGCATTTGGTTAATCCTCCTGTTATTTATTATGAATAACAGTTATGCATAAAAAACAGCGCTATGTCAAGGAAATAGACTTTTTTGATGAAAATGAATGTATGAAATATTTATCTTGCGGGCAACCCAGCAAAAAAACGTATTTTATCACGTTCTCTGGTAATGCGTATTTCTGTATCAACTAATTTTTGTGGTTTTTCTATGGTTAAGGCATTTTTATTGACAGAACCATCGGGCATCGCCAGATTTCCAAACTCTATGCTTAAATCAACATAGCCGACTGGATAACCTGCTGGGCTGGCAATATTTATATTAGAATCGTCCTTCACAGACATTTTAAACCTCAATTCATAAAAAATTCTTCATCTTAATCATATCAAACCAGCATCTATAAATAGCTAATTTTAAAAACAATTTTAGATAAATTGATCTATATCATAAATAAGCGGTGATTTTCTGATATTCTCTTTTGGATATTTGGGCAAAATGATGTTAAAAGAACATCTCAATTAAACAAGATAATAAGTAACTTCATGAACAAAATTCGTATTGGAACCAGAACATCCGCACTTGCTATGGCACAGACCCATATGGTGGTTGATCTTTTGAAGCAAGCAGACCCAAGTCTTGTGATTGAGGTCATAGGCGTCAAAAACGTCACAGGTGATGTTGATAAAACAACGGCCCTCGCCAATATGGGGACGATTGGCGTTTTTACCAAAGAAATTGATGAAATGGTCTTGAACGATACGGTGGATTGCGCGGTTCATTCGCTCAAAGACATCGGCACACAGCGCCCAGGCGATTTACGCACCATTGCCATCCCAAAACGCGCACAACCCCATGACATCGTTTTATTCCGCCCTGACATCATGGATATTATTAAATCGGGTCGCCCTATTATATTGGGGGCCTCGTCCCCAAGGCGTATGGCGCTAACACCGCCTTTTTTAAAAAAGGCCCTACCCCAACTAAACGACAAATCACCAGAAATAATCGTCAAACCAATCCGCGGGAATGTCCCCAGCCGTATCGCAAAATTACGTGGCGAAAAACAAGCCGAACATGATTTCGACGGTGTCATTTTGGCCTATGCGGGTGTTTCGCGCCTTTATAAAGATGTTGATGCAAACCCGATTATTGCGCCCCTGCTTAAAGATTTAAAAATCATGGTTCTGCCAATAACCGAATGCCCAGGCGCACCAGGTCAAGGGGCATTAGCGGTCGAAGCACGATCCAGCAATGAAAAAATTGTAACATTGCTGAATAAAATTAATGATCGCAAAGCCCAAGGTCAGATTAATTTAGAACGTAATATTTTGATTGAAAATGGTGGCGGATGTCATCAGTCTTTTGGTGTTACATGTTTAAAGCTCGATCATTGTGATGATAAGTTACTGATCGTGCGCGGCACAAATAAGGACGGCGTTGATATTTCAGAAACGCGCAATGCCATGCCTGATCTTGACCCCCATGCAAAAATTTGGAACGGTCTAGATTGGCGTCAATCAAGCTTTGCGACAGATTTATTAGAACATCCCCCGATCGACGGTGATGCGGTTTTTGTTTCACATTCTCGTGCCGTTGAAGCATGCGAAACCGAAGATTTTCACACAAAGCGCATATGGACGGCTGGCGTCACAAGCTGGGAACGTATGGCGAAAAAAGGCTTGTGGGTTGAAGGCTGTGCCGATGGGTTTGGTTATGATTACCTTATAAAAACTCTCTTAACTGACGCGATGTTAGAATTGCCCACCTGTACCAACTGGAATATCTTAACCCACAAAGATGCAACCGATAAATGGACGAACAAAGGTGATGTAGTGCCGACATACGCGGTTGTTAAGCAAGATGATGACACGTATCAAGACGCCATCACAGCCATCAAAAAAGCCGATCATATATATTGGTCATCTTACAGCCAATATCAGACACTAAAAGACCATGCACCGATCAATGCCATCCATATGTGCGGTCCTGGCAAGACAGCCGAATTGTTAAAGCAAGAAAAATTAGATAAATTGATTATTGTGCCCTATTTTAATCAGGGCTAATCACGCTTATTAAACACGGAAAGCACATTAAACATCATGACAAATCGTTTTGTTAAAGCCCTGAACCGAAAAAATAATGATACGCCACCCATTTGGTTAATGCGTCAAGCGGGACGTTATCACAGCCATTATATGGGCTATCGCAAAGAACATGGATTTCTTGATATTTGTAAGAAACCACAAATCGCCTGTGAAGTCACCATGGGGCCCATTGACGAATTTGATTTTGATGCTGCCATCGTATTCTCTGATATTTTATTTCCCATTGAACAAATGGGAATTGATCTAAAATTTGATCCCGGCCCTCAATTTGGGCAATATCTGAAACATATTGATGATCTCAATCATTACAAAGAAGGTGCCCAGCTCGCCCACGGTATGACTTACCAAGCAGACGCCCTGAATAAAATTAGAACTGCACTTCCCGCCTCTAAAGGACTCATTGGTTTTGTCGGCGGTTTAATGACACTTTATATTTTCACCGTTGAAGGCTCTCATAAAAGAGGCTTAGACAGCGCCCATGCAGGATTAATCGATGGACGCTTTGATGGTTTCATGGAAAAAATGATCCCGTTACTCGCTGAGAATATGGTGCTGCAAGCACAAACAAATCCCGATTGTTTAGCGATCTTAGACAGCGCGGCAGGATCTGTTGACCCCCATTTTTACACGCATAATTACCGCCCTTATTTAGATCGCTTAATTGCACTATTCCGTAAAAAATGTCCCGACACAAAACTACTTTACTATGCAAAAAATATCACCATTAACACATGGCAAACATTGGGGGATCTTGACGTACAGGCCTTTGGTATCGACCATGGCCTCCATATGCCTACACTATTTGATATGTTCGGTGACACACATGCCCTACAGGGCAATATTCCGCCAGAAACCATGTCTATGGAAGAAGATGACGCACAGCGCAAAATTGCTGATTTCTTATCCATGATGCAAAATGATGTCAGCGCCAAACACAGACAGGGCTGGATTTGTGGTTTGGGTCACGGCATCTTGCCCACCGCCCATGAAGCCAATGTGCATCATTTCGTTCGTATGCTCAGAGAGAAATTTTAAAGGTGTTATTCATGAAAATTAGTTTAATAACCTTATTGGTTCTCATCATTATTTGCGTTGCAACGCTTCTTTTGAACAGCTGCTCCCCTCAATTGCGTAATATAGATATAGGGGAGAATCTTTTCAAGCCGTGTGGATCAGCGCCTAACTGTATTGCCAGTGATGGCTCTGGTTATGCCCAAATGATGAAACCAGTACCTTATGTCGATGGGCTGCCCATGATGATTAAGAAATTAGATCAGGCCATCAAAGAAACAGCCCTAGAGCGCAGTGAGAAACAAAAATTAACCTATGAAGACAGCACGACAAGACAGTATGTTTTTGCCTCACAATATATTGGCTTTAAAGATGATGTGTTATTTGTCTTTGATGATAAACAAAAGCTCATGCATTACAGGTCCTCATCGCGTGTCGGTTATGCCGATTTTAACTATAATAAAAAACGCATGGCCCTGATTTTATCGCACCTACAGAAATAGACTTGCTCATTTACCCCTTAAGGTGCTATACATAATTCATAGCAATTTGAAAAATGGGGAATGGACGATGAAATTAACATTAAAGCAAAAATTTAAAGCCTTTGTTTATATTGGCATTACTGCAAGCCTCGTTGCTTCACTCTATGTTGTACATCAACGTCAAGCAGACCCCAAGTCAGACAAAACATCTTATAGCCAGCCCATCAAAGCAATGCCTATTAGCACACTTGGATAACCCCTAAGCTATTTACCCTTCCACTGTTTCAATGTCTTTTTATCAATCCCGCGTTCAATGTAATAGCGCTGATGATATTCTTCTGCGCGGAAGAATTCAGAGGCATTGTTAATTTCTGTAACAATCGGATCTTCATAAATCAATGATTTGCTTAATTCTGTGATTTTATCTTGGGCTATTTCTTTTTGCTCTGGCGTTAGATAAAAAATTGCACTGCGATATTGTGGTCCAACATCGGGGCCTTGACGGTTTAATTGTGTTGGATCATGGGATTCAAAAAACAAATCTAAGATACGTTCATATGAGATTATTGTCGGATCATAAATGACCTCTAGGCCCTCGGCATGTCCCGATGTTTTGCTCGATACTTCTTTATAGGTGGGATTATCAACGTGACCACCTGTATAGCCGGATTGCACGGCAATAATACCCGGTTCTTCAATATAATAACTTTCTGTACACCAAAAACATCCGCCTGCAATAATAGCAATGTGATAACCTTTCTCGACTTTCTGATTTTTAAAGCCATAGAACTCTTCGGCTGTTGTGGCGTCTACGTGCACTTTGGTAATTCCTTCTGCTTGACCTGTTTGTTGAAAATAGATGAGTGTGGCAACAAGTGCCAAAATAATACAATAGGCGGTAACAATTTTTGCTTTCATCTTAAGCTCTCTCTTCAAATCTTAAAGAAACACCATTTAAGCAATAGCGTAATCCCGTTGGTTTTGGACCATCTTTGAAAACATGTCCCAAATGCCCTTCACATCGTCCACAATGAACTTCGGTGCGGCTCATAAAGAATTTCTTATCGGTTTTAATACCAATTAATTTTTCGTCTAACGGCGCCCAAAAACTAGGCCACCCCGTACCCGATTCATATTTTGTCATGGATGGGAATAGAGGTAAATCACATCCTCGGCAATGATAGATCCCTTCATCTTTATTATCATTATAGACACTGGTAAAGGCACGCTCTGTGCCCTCTTCACGTAAGACATAGAATTCATCATCATTTAATATGCGTCGCCATTCATCAACGCCGCGTATGTCTTTGGTCAATGGAAATGAAACTTTGGTTATCGCCTCCTTGAGATGTCTTAAGTCTTGGTTATCGTCTTGTGCTAAATAAGTCATTAAATCAAATCCATTATGATGTTTGGCGTAAGCGCGTAACGGTAAAAATAAACTAGCAGAAGCCAGAGCCGTAACAGCGCATAATCCTTTTATAAAATCTCGTCTTTTCAAATCCCTTGATGGTATCATGGTAAACATCCCTTTATTAACAGCCTACCTTAACCTATTCATTCATATAGGCGCAAACGTTACAAATTAAAGATAATAAAAAACCGCCTTATCGGCGGTCGTTTGGTTTTAGTAGCGTTTCATAGCTAGACTGAGATATTCACAGTATTACCACGTGACGATGTCGTTTTACCCGCCTCAACGGTTTCGGCAATCACTTCAACAATAGCTTGTTCAGCCTCATTTGCTGTTTTTGCGATTGAGAATTGTGCTTCATACTGAGCCAGTTTTAACTGGGATATAGGTCCACCAACATTCATAATATTATTATAGCATAGAAATTGTTAAGAAACACTAAATGTTCCATTCATAAATAACCCTAAAAAAATAATTTGCGGAACAGTCACCAATGGCAAGAATAGAGCGATCTTCCAAGATTTTGTCGTTTCTTTGATTCCCATGATTTCCGTGTAATCGGTTGAAACCCCAGCCATCAAGAATGTAAAACCATTACCCGGTGCGCCTGCACGATTAATAAGATCTGCAGCAATGGGAGCCAAGCCTTCTGAACAAACCTCAATAATTGTTGCCGCCAATAATGTAATCATCAACCCTAAAAAAGTCGGTGCAAACAATGTTTGGAACATATTTAAATCCATGGATATACGCAACAAACCAATCAAAATAATCCCAACAAACATCCATTTTACAATGACACGGCTTTCAACAATGGCGCGTAAAAAACAGGTCTTCAAAGACGAGACAGAGAAATCTGTTTGTTTGAAAATCTCTTTAAAGCTTAATAAATCTTGGTTATCATCATTGGATTGATTGGGGTTGGCAGGTAATATACCCGCCTTTACAAGTGCCTCAAAAATAAAGCCTGATAATAAAGCAATCGCAAAAGATGCCACAATAAATACAAGCGTCCACTTTAGCCCAACCAGCGCCACCAAAATAAGCGTGAGACTAAAAGAATTCCAAGGACTAGCGATTAAAAACGCCATCACTTGCCCCAAAGATGCGCCCCGTTCATAAAACTTTAAGCCCACAAGTAAAATACCATGGCTGCATAAATCAAACACGATCCCCGCGCATGCGGCGCGAACAACGCCGCCAGAGGTACCCGCACGACCAATCATTTTTTGGGTCAAATCTTTGGGGAATAAATTTAATAAACCAACAAAGAATATCCCTGCTAATATGCCCCACCAAACAAGACGTAGAAATTCATCAACGGTAGAAACAAAATGCCATAAGATAGGCATATCTATTAATACATCATAAAAAAATGATGCAATGAAAGACCCCAGAATAATGATAAATGATCCCCAAAAAAGCGAATCAACTCTTTTAGGAGCACTTTGTTTTTCGTCATTTGAGGGACAACAGCTATTTGACATTATTTTATTCCGTTAAAGTAACGAGATTATATTGATTATGTCGCGCCATGCGCAAATCACTTGATAGTTATAAAGATACGCGTAAAATATTTTATAGCAAATAATAAAAATAAAATGAACAAGAGAGACTTTAATGACGGACCATAAAAACAAGCATCAGTCCTGTAATCATATTCTCTTGGTTGAGCCTGAAGATTTTGCATCTAACCCCCAAACACGTGGTACAAACCCCTATCAGCACGAGAACCCTGATGACTTGGGCACCATCCGCGCACAGGCCATTATCGAACATCAAAATTTTCGTAATGAAATAATTGCCGCAGGTATTGCTGTTACAACGGCCAAAAGCCAAAAAGGCACACCCGATGAGATATTCGGCGGCAATTGTTATTCAACGCACCAAGATGGTACGGCCATTATTTATTCCATGATGGCGGAAAACCGTCGTGCAGAAAAACGCCCACCCCTAACGAATTTAGTCATTCGCGGCTACGATCAGATCATTGATTATAGCGAACAAGAAGAACAAGGACGTTTTTTAGAAGGCACGGGCAGTATGGTGATGGATCACATTAATCATATTTGTTACGCCAGCCTATCTGATCGCACCCATGAGGATATGGTCAATGAATGGTGTGCGACGATGGGCTATACCCCCGTTATTTTTCATTCAACCAATCATCTAAACGAATCTGTTTATCACACAGATCTTATTCTTTATATCGGCACAACAATGGCAGGCTTCGTTTCTGGCTGTGTTGATGATGCCGATAAAGAACGTGTTTTAAACAATTTAAAGAAAACACATGACGTTGTTGAGTTCACCAAAGAGCAACTTATCCAAATGGTTGGTAACTGCCTTGAAGTACGGAACCACCATGATGAAGCCTGTCTTATTTGTTCAGACCAAGCGTATAATGCGTGGACGAATGAGCAACGCAAAACAATAGAAAAGCATTACAAAACAATTATTCACCCAGATATTCAAACAATAGAAAAATATGGTGGCGGTTCGGCACGGTGTTTAATTCTAGAATTATTTTAAAAACAGGAGATAAAAAATGAAGATAGGCATTCCAAAAGAAATTAAAAATCACGAATATCGCGTTGGTCTTGCACCTGCAGGCGTGCGCGAATTATCACATCAAGGTCACAAGGTTTTTGTCGAAGACAATGCAGGCATGGGCATTGGTGCTGATAACGCCATTTACGAAGCAGCCGGCGCAACAATCATCAAAACCGCCGAAGAAATTTTTGCAACCTGCGATATGATTATAAAAGTCAAAGAACCGCAAGCCAATGAATGTAAGATGTTGCGTGAAGGACAATTGCTGTTCACCTATCTGCATCTTGCGCCAGATCCAGAGCAAACAAAATTACTAATGGAATCAGGTGCGGTTGCCATTGCTTATGAAACAGTAACAGATAACCGTGGCGGCTTGCCCCTTCTCGCCCCTATGAGTGAGATCGCAGGACGCATGTCTGTTCAAGCGGGCGCACATTGTTTAGAAAAAGCCCAAGGCGGGCGCGGGGTTCTTTTGGGTGGTGTGCCCGGTGTTACACCTGGTAAAGTTGTAATTATTGGTGGCGGTGTATCTGGCATGAATGCCGCGCAAATGGCTGTGGGCCTAAGTGCCGATGTCACCGTTTTAGAGCGTTCAATCACACGTATGCGCGAATTAGACTCACAATTTAATGGGCGCGTTAAAACACGCTATTCCAATGTGAATAATATTGAAGATGAAATTCGCAAAGCCGACCTCGTTATTGGTGCTGTATTGGTGCCCGGTGCCGCGGCGCCTAAATTAATCACACGGCCAATGCTATCGGATATGAAACATGGTTCTGTAATCGTTGATATCGCGATTGACCAAGGTGGCTGCGTTGAAACAAGCCGTCCAACAACACACCAAGACCCAACTTTTATTGAACATGACGTTGTTCATTACTGTGTTGCGAATATGCCCGGTGCCGTGGCGCGGACATCTACCTTTGCTTTGAATAATGCAACAGTGCCCTTTGCCTTACGCCTTGCTAATATGGGTTGGAAAGAGGCGTGCTTGGCTGATCCTCATCTTAAAAACGGATTGAATGTTGTGCACGGCGACATTACCTATAAGGCCGTTGCGCAAGCGCTTAATCTTGATTATAAAGAAGCTGATACATATCTAGCTGGCTAATATAGCGCCTATATAAAAGAAGTGATAAAGTGCCATGAGTAACACTATGAAGAAAAAAGTCGCCGTATTTTTTGGTGGTCCCTCTGCTGAACACGACGTCAGTATTTTATCCGGATTACAAACATTAGGCGCGATTGACCGTACAGAATTTGACGCTTTCGCCGTCTATATGGCACCCAGCGGTAGGTTTTACACGGGCCCTGCCTTAACAGACAAAAAGATTTATCCTTTAAAAGAGAATGCTCTTCCTAAAAATTTATCAGAAGTAACCCTACACGGTGATAAAGGTCACGGTATTTTACGTTGTGTGGGAAAAACAGGATTATTCTCAAAACAAAAAGAGATAAGCTATGACATCGCCTTTCCCGTCTTTCACGGCACGGGTGGCGAAGATGGATGTTTCCAAGGCATGATGCAATTCATGGGGGTCGCCTATACGGGGCCACGCCAATTACTCGCAACCATGTCAATGAATAAGGTCAAAGCCAAACAATTTTTTATGCAACTTGGGCTACCTGTATTGCCATATATCTCAATTAAAAAACCAGTACAGCAAGACAGTTTTTTAAATGTGAAAAATCTTTATAAAAATATCGATTTACGCTTCCCCCTTTGTGCCAAGCCTTGTAATTTGGGCAGTTCAATTGGCGTACACAAAGTATCCTCAGAAGATGATTTAGATGCAGCCCTCCTCGATATTTTCCAAATGGATCAAGAAGTCATTTTAGAACCCTTCATCGATAATCTTATCGAATATAATGTCGCGGTTTCAAATGATCCCAAAACACCAGACCATGTACGTTTCTCAGCAATTGAGCGCCCCCTAAATGGCAGTGATGAGAATGGTAAAGTTCTCGACTTCAAAGACAAATATCAATCTGGTAGCTCTGGCAAGAATGGAGGCAAGCTTGGTAATGATTCAAAGCTAGGCGTGCGCTTATCAGAAGGCATGGTTTCGTCAACGCGTGAGTTTTATCCAGAAAAATTATCTGCTAAAAACCAAGAGATGATCTACAGCGTGACATCAACACTCTTTCAATCACTTGATGGCACAGGCGCGCCGCGCCTTGATTTCTACGGCAATTCACAAACGGGGGAATTATGGCTGAACGAAATTAATGTTCTGCCTGGCTCATATGGTTATTTCTTGTGGGAAGCCTCACAAAATCCCGTTGGCTTTACCGAATTAACAACAGACCTAATTAATGAAGGTTTCGATCGTCATCGAATTGAACAAAGCCTCAACCGCCAAACACAAGCGGGTAAATCTAGTTTATTTTAAAGACAAACGGTGCTTTCATAGAGGTCTGGCAAGTCATTCTCATAGAGAACAATATCATCAGTATAGGTATTATCATCCAACCATTTTTTGGCCTCAAAGAATGAGGGGAATGTTTTATAGCCACGTTTCATTTGATCGCAAATATCGCTGAAAGCTTGGAAACGCTCAGGGCGCACCAAAAGGATTTCATCACACGTCTCTAACGCGATTTTGGCAATCTCAATATGTTTTTCGTCATGCAAATCACCCAGCTCAACCATGCCCGGTGTTAACAAAATACGACGCGCATTTTTATTCTTTTTCTTTGCCGCCTGCCCCAATAAATCCAAGACATCGAGGGCAGAGGCAAATCCCTTGGGATTAGAATTATAGGCATCATCAATTAAGTCTGGGCCATTATCGATACGTTTAACCTCAAGGCGGTGTTTGATTTGCGGCACGGTTTTAAAAGAAGCGACAAGCGTCGTTGCTGGAACACCCAATTTGCGACACAGCGCAAAGGCGGCAACACAATTATTAATTTGATGGTCCCCAAACAAAGGAACAGTTAGCAAGTGTTTTTCATTTGTTTCTTTTTCAAAGATTGTGATACGTAAACCATTTACATCGGTTTCAACATTCTCGATGACAAAATCAATGGTCTTCTTATCAATCTTTTTACTTTTGTCGCGTGATACCAAAACAAGCTTATCCGCATAATCGGTAACATGCGCCTTAATGAACTTTTCATCAACTTGATCGGCATTGACAACGAAATAACCCTCTTCTTTATAGACAGCTTGGAATAATTCAAACTTAGCCTGTGCAACATTTTCAACAGATTTAAATCTTTCATAGTGCGCATTACCAACGGCGGTCAAAATACCGTGATTGGGTGGGCAAAAATCACATAAACGTTTAATGGATCCAATACCATACGCACCCATTTCCGCGATAAAGAATTTATGATGTTGTCCTAATTTCTCACGAATGACACGCGTAATGCCCATCACCGTATTCACGCTACCTGGTGTTGCAAGCGTTGGCGTTACTTGGTTTAAAACATGCGCCAAAATATGCTTAACGGATGTCTTGCCGTATGACCCTGTGATGCCAATAACATCAGGGTTCAGCGAGCCTAATTTAGCGATAGCCTCATTGCGAAAACGACGTTGAATTATTGTCTCATAAGGCCATAAAAGCGCATTCCCAACGATCATGCATAGCGGCAAAATCTGTATAAAAATTATCAAAGCAATAATTTGGGCATTAATCACACCATCAACGGCAACCATGCCCCATATAGGAATAAAAACAAGCGCCGCAATGATATAAGAGGCGATTGAAATACGGCGCAGGCGTTGTGTTACAACAGCACGCTTTTTCATTGTTTTAAATAAATGCACATCGCGTACCGTGATCACAATAAACAAAAGTGATAGAACACCATAATAGACATGGCGGGCATAATCCCCTAAATCAAGAAATGACAAAGAGACCACACCAATGATTAGCAAAGAAATAAGGCGTTTATCAATCAAAGAGAGCTTAACAAATAAACGTTTAAAAAAGCGCTTAGCGTCATAATCTTCTTGTTGAAAAAACGAGGATAAAAACAAGAGGCGCGACAAAGAAAACAATAAAACACACCCAAAGAAAACGCCCATCAATGCACTTAATAAAACCGGCTGATCGGCAATGAGCTGATAATCAAAAAATGAAACCGTTAGATCGATTTTTTCAGCGACAATGCTTGTTAGAAAAGTCTCTGTTGATGCAATATCTTGTGTCATATCTGTGAAACCTTATTTTACGCGTTAATAATTGTATTAATAAATTTTTTCATATGTGTCTGGCACTGAAAACGTCCGTCGTTTAGAACAGAATAGTGATCTTGGTCTGGCAATTCAATCTTTTGTGCATGTGCTATAGATGCTTGGAAAATATCACCGAAGTATGACGGTGTAGCCGTATCATTCTCACCATAAATCAACAAACATGGGGCTGTTAGGTTTTTAACCTCATCTCGCATATCGCCGCTAACGGTTTTAACCAATATTTTTTTCATGATGCCTTGTGCAGCACGATAATCGGCACTGCCAAAACGGCGTCCATATTTTTGCTTTAGGGTGGTTTTAAATAATGCGTCAACGATATGTGCGCATTTGCCCATTAATCGTAATATCCATGCCCTGATCTTAAAAATAAGCGACCGTTTCTTCTTCAACCCCGCCGATGCGATGCCAATGACACCGCTAACGATTTCACTGTGTCTTAACGCCATTGCTAAGGCGGTTTTACCGCCAAATGAATGACCGATAATGATTGCTTTATTGATTTTATGGCCCTTGCAATAGCCCGCAATATAATCAGCATAATCTTCTGCGCCCCACACTTCTGTTGGCGGTATAACATCACCAAAGCCAGGAAGGGTTATATAATGACACGGAAATGTTTGTTCAAATGCGGCACCGAGCGGACGCATAGCGTCCGCTGTATGGCCCCAGCCGTGTAGAAAAATAAGAGATGTTTCAGACATTCACAGGTACCATTACTATCAATCAATTACGTTAGCCGATCATACGCTGACTGGTGTATGATTTCAAACAGAATGCATAAAAATGAAAATTTATAGTTGTGGTGTTTTGGACTTTTGAACGCGCTTACGTGGAATAGCACGTTGCACCGAAATAGACACCTTATCTTCAATAAGGCCAGTTAATTTCTGTGATAAAAAATTCAACCGCGATTCCCGTTTAACGATTTTGTTCTCATCCTGATTTAACCAATCATCAAAATTAGATAAAGCCTCTAGCATTAATTGAGATTTAGGTAATTCCTCAACTGCATCTATAAGAATTCGTACTGTTTTAAAGTAGTTCTCTAGATTCTGACGTTTTAGCGTTGGGCGATGCGTTGATTTCCAATCAATAATACGCGCCTGTGCCTGAATGTCACCAATAGCCATATTAAGCACCGCATGAATATGCTCAGCGTTATTTTTAGCGTAACATTCCAAAGCTTTAGGCACGGCATTATCAGCATTAAAAGCCATATAATCATTATGACGATTACCAATTAGCAAGACATTTTCTGGCTGTCCAGACGGTGTATTTTGTGACAAAACAGTTTGTCCAAAAACTTCAATGAAATCAGCAATACGCTGATTATCTTCGTGGTTTTTAATCGCCTCTAGGAACGGATGTCCCCACATCGAAAAACCTTCACCCGCAACGGTATTTTCCTGAAGCAGTGTTTCAACAAAATCAAAGACATCATTATCTATTGTATGTTTTTTAGGATCATTAAACCCAGTAAGCGCAACCGCCATGACAGTTGCAACCGCATGCCTATTATCGCTTGTCAAAATATGTTTGGCATAGTTATCACGGCATAGTAAACGACCAAAAGATCGCCCCAACATAACCATGCGCGCAGACGATAATTGTTTTTTATATTTTTGGCGTGTGAGAACTTTTCTTAAGGGAACAAGGGCATAAGCTGTTTGTTCAACAAATTCTGGTTGATCCTGATTTTTATCAAAATACGCCGCATTAAGGGCCGCAAAAGCAGCATGTGCAATTGTCGTATTTCCCTCAGAAAGGCCATGATCAATAATCTCGGCAAACACATCAACAACATCGCGCAAATCCGGATCATCAAGATTTGAGCTTAAGCCACAGATCAATTCCAATAATCTATGTTCGCGTTTGTCTGTCTCTTTTTTTGACTTGATACGCTTTAAGAGATACTCGCCCATAGCCTTTTGGCAAATAAGAATATCTTCTTGGTTGGGGGTTTGTGCAGCAATAACCTTTAATAGATCAGTATAAAAAAGACGCGGTGCTTTATCGGCCGGTGCATTTTCTGCTATAGATATCAGCGCATTAATCCAAGGTGTTTGATGATACATCGCCGTTTCCTGATCATTTGGGCGGTTAACATTAGGAAATAACTATACAAAAAAAATAAACTTATGTAAAGATTTATTTGGGTGCCTTAGTCACATTTCTTTTATGCAGAACGGTCAACGAGATAAGGATAAATATTTGACTAACACAGAAAATAAACAATCCATCGGCAATGCCGGAAATAAAACCATAGCTATGGAGGCCTACATTCAAAAGATTAACGCCAAACCAAGCAATCGCCACGATAACATTCAAAAATGCCGTCCCCAGAACGAACCACAGATGTGATAAATGTCCACTAAGGCGTCCATGTAGTAACCAAATAAGCCATAGAACAATCAACAGCGCGCCATTTTCTTTCGGATCCCATCCCCAAAAACGCCCCCATGATTGATCTGCCCAAACACCGCCCAATATCGTGCCGACAGCCGTTAATAAGAGTGCTATTAAGCTAAATAAATAAATCAGAAAGGATAAGCGGTCTTGTTTAATGTCTTGAAAAGATTGTGGTGAAAGATGACGCATAGACGGTATCAGAGAGCGTACTAAATAAAGATGGGCGACCATCGCCGCCAATACACAAAATCCATAACCCGCAGTAATAATAATGACATGTGTGGTTAACCAAAAATTTGTATTAAGGACCGCGACCAGCATGTGCATAGAATCTTGACCGACCAAAAAAGTTGCTGAAAAAATCAAAATCATTAATGCCGCTGCGATTGAAACACCTAAAACCGCCATGTCTTTGCGTTTCAAAAATAAAATAAATGCGACTAATGACAGGACAAGAGACACAAACAACATTGTTTCATACAAAGATGTCACCGGTGGGCGCTGCATGATAATCATACGCAAAGCAATTCCCAATCCATGTGAGAATAATGCCAATGCTGTTGTGAAAAACACAGCATTATTTATGGCCGATATATATGGTTTCTTCTCTCTTTGCCTATAATAAAAACCTGTAATCATCAATAATAATACAATGCCATATAATACCATTGCGCTTAATAAAGGACGATAGCCATTATAGAATATTTCCGCATGGAAACGGGATTGCTTAGTCGCAATGTTTTCATTATTAAAGACATGCGTTCTTAATGCTTGAGCAGATTTATTAAACATCTCGGCATCTTGATTATAATAAGCGCCAATGATTTCACTCCATTTTTCTAAAGTCACATCAGGCCCCTTGATATTCCAAGGTGTCTGCCACAGATAATCATCATAAAGATTAACTAATGTGGTCCCATCACCCCTTGTGTCTTGTAGTGAGGGCATAATTTTTAATAAATTGGATGCGCCTGCACTTTGTTCAATAATTTGTAATTGATAGGCCAAACGTGCTTTTTCTTGTTCAACTGTTGTATAACGCTCAATATTGTCACCCTTCTTATCAATCAGAGCTTCAATATCTTTCATTAGATCCTGACGCTCGGCTTGCATATCACGATATGTGACCATGCCGTGGCCATCGAAAGATGCGATAGGTAACAACATTGAAAAAGATTGTAAAATATCATTAAAATCACTGGCGTGATTGTGTAAACGCACCAATTCGGCTTGAACATGGGTGTGAGTTTTCGTGTCCACACGCTTTAATTGTTCAATAATTTTTTGATGGGGTGATAGTGCCGTGATTAAGTCGGATAGTGAAACATGCTTCTTGTAACCAGCATCATCACGACTGGCGGGCATATTCAAATAAGCAAGCGTATCACGATGGCTAATATAGAAAATTTCTTGTGTACTGGCCGTTGTCGGATCAAACATCGCATCCAAAAACCACGCCATCGCTTGTTCATTATCAACATAGAGAGTATCCTTAAATGCCTTTAAGTAAAGAACGGCAAAGCTTTCCAGTGGCTTTATGCGTCCTTCATGTAAAATAGGAAGATCTGACAAAATCATAACATCGCGCTTTTCCTTAAAGTCAGACGCAGCAAAAGATATACTGGGAATTGCGATACAGATCACGAAAAAGAGCGTGAATATTTTAACGGTTAAAGATCTTACAGACACCTAAAGCCCCCCTTCCGTTTCTTCCAATTCTTTACGACGTTTCAGTACAACAAAACAATGAAGTATTAAACCAAGCGCGATAAAAAAAGTAGATATATAAGGAAACCACTGCCCTTTATTTTCCACCACGGCCAACACACTTGCCTCACTGCCATCTTCGGCGATATCGTAAGATGATTGGAATAATGTATACCCCCTATAGCGCAGTGGTTTATTCATCTCTATTAAAAAAGGCCACGATATATCGCCGTCTTTTACGGTTACAGCAGAACTATAGCCGCGCGCCTTATTCGTGCCTTGATGATACTCAACCATGAAATCGTCCAAGCGCACAGAGAATGGCAAAGAACGCTTTGCACGCGTTAATGCAAAATAATATTTCTTAGCATCTTTCTCCCAAATAATAGGTTTTGGAAAGCCATCGAACATCATGGTTTGCGATATACTACTTACATCTTCGCGGTCGATGATTTGATAAACAAGTCCCGCTATATTTGCCTCATCTTCTGGCTCTGGTTCTTTATACCCCAAAGACATCATTTGCGCAGGGCCTATGATGTTAACGTCATCGGATATGTCATCCATACCATTTGTAACGGGGATAATTTCTACATGCTCATATTGCTCAAGAATCCTAATCGTAAAAGGGAGAGAAGAATAATCAAAGAGCATATTTGGTTTTAAATCATCATGATTCAAGTGAAAAAGAATACCATTGTCATCGGCAATCACCATTTCACGTGTGTGATAGTCACTCACGATATCGCGCGTTGTGCCCTCCACCAAAAACAAGAACCCTTCGCGTGCCGTAGCCGCCGTAAAAAACCCACCAATGAATAACAGTAAAATACCAAAATGTAATAAAAATATACCCGTTCTAGGCCACTGCCAATCGGGGCGATAAACCAGCCGTGCAAGCAAGTTAATCCCAAGCAAGCCCATGATTAAATAGCCCGCGGGTAACGGTATTTTAAGGCCAATAATATCAACAAAAAAAACAAAACTAGAGAAATAGAATTGTGTCGCCGTATAGAGGCCTAATTCACGCTGTTCAAACGTACCAACGACCAACAAAACAATCATATAGGGCATCGCCCAGAACAAAATCGCTGGCGAAGAAAGCCAAAATAACAGGCGTTTTAACAGGCGTTTTCTATTATTTTTTTGCATCATCAATTATACTTATAGCTATCCGTTTGGATTATCTTTGCAAGCTATACGATATAGGGCAAAATCTCAATAAAATTAGTCCTCCTTTTTACATGATATTTTGTGTGATTTTATCAAATGATTAAGACTTTACGGCTATCTTAAAAAATCGGTATTTTTTCTTATAATTCAACAAAACAAATAACAGATTATTCATGTCACTCTCTAAATCCTATATTTATATGGCTCTTATGATCTTACTGTCTCTAACAATGACGGTTCAGGCAAATGATGGTCTTTATGTGACAGAGATGGCATCAAATCCGATTTCTCTTAAGATTAGTGGCTCCACGACGGTTCACCACGCCATAATTATGCCCTATGAGGACATAGTCAAAAAAGCAACAGGCTACAATTTACAAATATTTCCCTCTAGTTCTGGGCGCGGCTTTCTTGATATGGCAACAGGGCTAAGCGATATTGCCATGACGTCATCTGACCTTAATTTTATTATAGAAAAAGCCAATAAGAACAATACCAATAACTTTATTAATGATGATTTTCACATTCATCCCATTGAAACAATGCATATAGATTTTTTGGTACATCCCAGCAATCCGATTGATCATATTAGCCCGGCTGATATTGTCAAAATTATGTCTGGCGACATCAATCATTGGTCTTATTTTGGACATAATAATTTAGGCGAGATACGGGTCGTAACGGAACATGAAACCGGCGGTATGTACACCTTAATAGAGAAAAAATTGTTAAACGGTAAGGCCATCACGGATAACGCCATTATGTTGCAAAATAGTCCGCAGATCATAACCGTTATGGCACAATTGCCAAACAGCTTTGGCTTTCTAAGTAATGGCTTTAGAGACACCCACAGTGAAAAACTTGGGCATAAATCATTAAAAAAAATATCCGATGACGTCGCGGGATTAGAACAAAATCTCGCCTTTATCGTCAAAAAAAATGACCCCGACTTGCCATATATACAGACAGTCATTGAACAATTCATTGCCGTGCATAAAGCCAATAAATACGGCGATCATACGTATAACGAACGGGGCGAATAAATATCATGTTTAAAACAATTGCCGTACAATTATTTACTGCCTTTTGTATTATGGGGTTATCCTTTATTGGCTTTACCGCGTACCAACTTCATAATGATCACCTACTACAAAAAACCGCCGCACAAGAAGCCCAAACATCTCAGGAGCATGCCGCGTTGTTAAATGGTGCGACAATTTCATTGACACAATTATTTGGTCTTTTAGATATGGCACCCAATCAACTTGATTTAGAACAGCTAGACAATGATCGCGCGCGTTTCAATCTTATTTATGCCACCCTTGTATCATCGATTAAATATAAAAATATCGGTTATAAAGATAACATCGATCTTACCCGCTTGGATGTTCAGCTTATAAAATCATTAGAGCAATTAAAGTCTCTTTATCAAGATATTCATGCCCAATCGAAACGTTTTGCACAAAACGAAGCAAAAAGAATTTGGTTCAGCCGCGCCGTTGAGATAAAACAAGACATTAACTACGTTATGGGTCAAAAACAGAACATCATCAACAAGATCCGGCTAGATAATCAAAAGATATTTGAGGATCAAAAACGCGCCCGTCTAAATAAAAGTATCTTTGCCCTTCTTCTTGTTTTGGCGGCACTGACTATACTTGGTTCGTTCATTCTGTTTCGCTTCTCAAGGCCGCTCAAAAAGTTAATTGATGTTATAAATGATACAATTACTGGAAAATCCGTTGATGATATTCCATTTATGGATCGCAAAAACGAAATCGGGGATCTGGCCTATACGGCACAAATCGTAAAAAATTATCAATTAGAAAATAGGAAATTAAATACTGAACTGATCGAATTAAATGCTTCTCTAGAACAAAAAATTATCGACCGTACTGTAAGTTTAGAAAAAGCAACGCAAGCATCTGAAAATGCCAATAAAGCAAAATCAGATTTCTTGGCAAATATGTCTCATGAAATAAGAACACCCATGAATGGTATTTTAGGGCTGTCTGAATTATTACTCGATAAGAAACAGGAAGAAGAAAATCATAAATATATTTCTCTTATTCAATCGTCGGGGCGACAACTGCTAAATATCATTAATGATATTTTGGATTACTCAAAGATTGAAGCGGGTAAAGTTACAATTCATCCCGTTGCAACAAACATGACGGTTTTATTTAATGACGTCCATGAAAGCTTTGTCCCGATTGCAACCGACAAAAGGCTAAAACTGATTAGTAACCATCAAGACATAGACAATATAACTGTCTTGATTGATCCTGTACGTGTTACACAGATTCTTAATAATTTAATTAGTAATGCCCTAAAGTTCACAGAAAAAGGCCACGTGAAAATTGATGTGAATTGTAAGAAAGAAATTTTAACCTTCAGGGTCATTGATACGGGGATTGGCATTAAAAAAGAAAAGCAAGCCAAGATATTTGATGAATTCACCCAAGAAGACAGTTCCACCACCCGTCGTTTTGGTGGCACGGGACTGGGTCTATCCATTACCAAAAAACTTGTCACAATGATGAAGGGAGAAATCACATTAGAAAGCGACTTAAACAAAGGGTGTATTTTCACAATCAAGCTTCCTTATAAAGAAATGAAATCGAGTAAGATACGGGATTCCAAGACAAAAGAAATAACCAAAAAATTGTGCCCTATGAAAGATAGAAAAGTGTTATTGGTTGAAGATAATATAACCAATATTTTTTATGCCAAGGCTGTTTTAGAAAAATTTGGCTGTGATCCCCATTTCGCCAATAACGGTCAAGACGCCATTGATGCGATACTTGCCGATGATACGTTTGATATTATTTTAATGGATTGTCAAATGCCCGTTATGGACGGTTATGAGGCCACCAAAATCTTAAAAGAAAAAATGACCGCGGGCGCTTTAAAGAACACTCCTATTCTTGCACAAACGGCACATGCGATGCAGGGCGATAAAGAAAAATGCTTGGCGGCTGGTATGGATGGGTATATCTCAAAACCCCTAAATGCCTCAGAATTACGCACCATAATGTGTGATTTGATGGCGGAAAAAATAGACCCCAATATAATACAGCCGAAGATATTAAACGTGGATATTTTTGATGCAGAACAGCAACAGGAGATGCGTGATTTATTGGGCGACAATGCCGTACCGATCATGAAAAAACAGGCCGCTGAACTAATCACTTTAATTGATCAAGAAACAAAAATAACAACGATCAACTTTGATAGCTATGTCGGCATCGGCCTTATCGCCCAGAATGCAATGGATCTATACGATAAAAGCCCTGAACAGCTAAAGCAAGCGTTACAAAATTTTATCAAAGTACTTTAAAGATTATTATTGCGTCCCGAACAAACGATCACCAGCATCGCCCAGACCTGGCAGGATAAAGCCTTCGTCGTTTAATTCGCGCTCTAAAGATGCGGCATAAATTTTAATGTCAGGATGCTTTTCTTCCAAATGGCGTACGGCATCGGGTGATGCAACCAATGTTAAGAATTTAATATTAATTCCTTCAAAATATTTAACACGGTCAATCGCCGCACTTGCCGTGCGGCCAGTTCCAAGCATAGGGTCAAGAATAATGATCTGGCGTTGTGTTAATTTTTCAGGGAATTTCAAATAATATTCGACAGGGATTTTTGTATCGGGATCACGATATAAACCAATATGACCGATCTTCGCCGATGGGCTGAGGGTTAACAACCCATCTAAAAAACCATTACCTCCGCGCAAAATTGAAATAAGAGCTAGCTTTTTACCATCTAGCATTTGCGCTTCGGTTTCTTCATAAGGCGTTTCAACAGTTACCGTTTTAAGCGGTAAATCCTTCATAATCTCCGCCCCCATCAAAATCGAAATCTCTTTAAAAAGCTGACGAAAATCATTCGTGCTGGTTTTCTTTTTACGCATCAATGTCAATTTATGACTGATTAACGGATGTTCAATAATTTCTAAATTAGAAAATTCTGTCATGGTGTATCTCTTTTATTGTTAAATTATTTCACAAGCGAATTTATTCGTCAAAGGCCCTGCCAACAACGTCTTTCAGCTCATCGTCTGTGGCAATTTTGGCGGGATCATCAATGTAATATCCAGCAGCCTTTTTGGCTTCGATTTCCACTTGCGCATCATCTGGCACCATATGGGCAGGAATAGGAATACGCTCGCGAATTTCAATCCCTGATTTAACCAACGCATCATGCTTCATGTTACTCATAGACGCGAAACGGTCAATTTTCTTAATGCCTAACCAATGGAACACATCAGGCATTAATTCTTGGAAACGCATATCCTCAACACCGGCAACACATTCCGTACGTTGGAAATATTTATCAGCTGTGTCCCCGCCCTTTTGGCGTTTACGCGCGTTATAAACAAGGAATTTTGTTACTTCACCAAGGGCGCGTCCCTCTTTACGGTTATAGATTAATAAACCAACACCGCCATTTTGCGCTGTCTCAATCGCAATCTCAATACCGTGACATAAATATGGACGACAGGTACAAATATCAGACCCAAATACATCAGACCCATTACATTCATCATGTGTACGACATGCCAATGGCGTGTCGTAATCCGCTAATTTTTTAGCATCACCGAAAATATAGACCGTATGTCCGCCAATCGGTGGCAAGAATACTTTCAAATCTGGGCGCGTAATAAGCTCAGAGAACATACCTCCTGAATTTTCAAAAAGAGAGCGGCGCAGTTCCATTTCATCAACGCCAAGACGTTCTGCCATGCCTGGTAAATACCAAACAGGATCAATCGCGGCCTTTGTTACGACAACATTACCGTTTTCTTTCACCAACGTGCCATCGACTTTAATACGTCCCGCCTCAATCGCTTCGGTTAATTCGGGCATGTTAATGTGGGCTTTTGTGATCGCGATGGTTGGACGTACATCTAAACCTTTGGCGCGTAAATCATCAAATTCTTCACCAATTTTATGTCCCCAAGGATCTAAAGAGACAATTTTATTCTCCTCTGACCATACAGGATAAGGACCGACTTCAGCCACAGGCGACGTATTATGCAGATCGGGTACATGTAAAGGATCAAGCGCGCCCGTCGCGACAGAAACAGCACGATAAACAGAATAAGCACCACCGTAAGCACCAATCACATTAGAGCCCGCACGGTCGGCCATTGCCGCGATTAGAGGACCCCGTTCTTTTAATGTTTTACCCGTCCATGTAATCGCGGGGGCTTTAGGGCCTGTGCGATTAGGGTGAGATGTTAAAACAATATGTTCTGGATTATTAGACTGATTTTTTTTCATTTTTATAGCGTCCTGTCTTTTTATTTTTAAAGCCTATTTATTATGTTTGAGGATTAATAGACTATCTGTTTTTTGCAAATGCGACAAGATATTTATGTCTAAGTGGCAATAAGGATAGGTTTGCACCTCTAGGTTTTTTTCACTATAGTAGCTTCATAAATTTTAAAAACAGATAGGGAATAAACATGTCTAATATTACACATTTCATCGATAATAAATTAGTTACTGGTAATGGTACAGAAACCAAGGATATTTTTAATCCAGCCATTGGGATTGTGTCTAAGACCGTTCAGCTGGCTGATTTATCTGATGTTGATATGGCTGTGACATCCGCGCGAAAGGCTTTCCCCGCATGGCGTGATACCCCCCCCCTTAAACGTGCCCGTATTATGTTTCGCTTCAAAGCGTTATTGGATGCACATTTAGATGAACTGGCAACGTTAATTACCCGAGAACATGGCAAAGTTTTCTCAGACGCAAAAGGCGAAGTTATTCGCGGTATCGAAGTCGTTGAGTTTGCTTGTGGCGCGCCACATCTATTAAAAGGCAACTATTCCGAAAATGCAGGCACAAATATTGACACCTATGATATTCGCCAACCTATGGGGGTATGCGCTGGTATCACACCCTTTAACTTTCCGGCGATGATTGGCCTATGGATGTTCCCGATGGCAATTGCATGCGGTAATACATTTATTTGGAAACCATCAGAACGCGACCCATCGGTTGCCATGAAAATTGCTGATTTAGCAAAACAAGCGGGCTTTCCAGATGGCGTTCTTAATATCTTACACGGTGACAAGGTTGCCGTTGATGGCTTGATCACACATAAAGATGTCGGCACGATCAGCTTTGTTGGTTCAACCCCCATCGCACAATATATTTATGAAACATCCGCAAAACATGGCAAAAAAGTCCAAGCCATGGGCGGTGCAAAAAACCATTTGGTTGTTATGCCCGATGCCGACATTGACCAAGCCGTTGATGCCCTTATGGGCGCAGCCTATGGATCAGCGGGCGAGCGTTGCATGGCCATTTCGGTTGCTATTGCCGTTGGTGATGTCGCCGATACGCTGGTTGAAAAGTTAAAATTAAGAACAGAAAAACTAACCATCGGTAATGGTGATGTTGAAAAATCAGGGGCACCCGAACCCGAAATGGGCCCTCTTGTTACGGCCGAACATTTAGCACGCGTAAAATCATATGTTGATTTGGGTGTGTCCGAGGGCGCGACATTAGTTGTTGATGGCCGTGACTTTGTGAGTGATGATCCTGTCTGTAAAGATGGCTTTTTCATGGGGGGATGTTTATTTGATAACGTCACGGACAGCATGCGTATTTACAAGGAAGAGATTTTTGGCCCTGTACTGTGCGTTATTCGTGCAAAGAACTTTGATGAAGCGGTGCAATTAATCAATGACCATGAATTTGGTAATGGTGTTGCCATCTATACACGTGACGGTGATACGGCGCGTAGTTTCACAAACCGTATTCAAGTCGGTATGGTTGGTGTAAATGTTCCCATCCCCGTCCCTTTGGCATTCCATAGTTTTGGTGGTTGGAAAAACTCTGCCTTTGGTGCACACGGTGTTTACGGTCCAGAAGCGTTGCATTTCTATACACAGCTAAAAACAATTACCTCACGCTGGCCCTCAGGCACCAAAGAAGGTGCAGAGTTCGTTATGCCGACTGTTGAGAAATAGCGCGACCATTTATCACACGTCCAACCGTAACGAAGGCAACACTTGTTGCCAAGCCCCAGAAGGCTGGATGGAATTCAAGGAAGTTTATGCCTGTGATCATTAATGAGATAAAGATTATTTGTCCGCCGATAATACCAGCATACGCACAGATCAAATGGCGCCAAAGCGGAAAACAGAACCCAATAAAGACGGGCGCCAAAATCGCCGTTCCCATAAAGGAATAAGAGGCCAAATCAATCATAACAGGAGGCGGGTTAAGGCCAAACCAAAAGGCGACCCCTAAAAAGATAACCATCAGTATTTTTGCCAAAATGACCTGTATTTTGCGTGAAAAATGCACATACGGATTTAGGACATCACGGACAAATATTTGACCAATCGCGATAAGTAAAGAATCCGCCGTGGACATGCTAGCCGCAATAACACCGATTAATAACATCCCGCCAAGAACAAGCGTTAAGCCATTATAATCAAGCATCCATCCCATGACCTGCCCAGGCAGTAAATTTGCTTCTGCTAGATTAGGATAAACAATACTGCCACTTAATCCGAGCAAACCACTGCCGAACCAACCAACAAAAGTACAGAGAAAGGTCACCCATATCATCACGGTGATTTGACTTTCATCACGCGCCATCATATAGCGAGTCAAGGTCTGTGGCTGGGAAACAACCAGCAGAGAGATAAACAAAATAGTTGAGATAATCATCGGGATAGTGTTTTTGCCATCAGGGTCAATCAAGTTTAGTTGATCTGGGCGCTGCGTTTCAAGCGCGTGCCACATCTCCATTAAACCGCCAAATTGGTAATAGATAAAGAATGTCACTGTCCCGACAATACCGATAAAAATCAAAATGGCCTGAACAAAATCAGTATAAGCAACCGCGCGCATACCGCCGAAAATAAGATATAAAATGATGGTGCCCATGATAAAACCAACACCGTCTAGATAGCCTATATCGCCGCCAGAAACACTCTCTAGTAATTTACCAATACCGATTAATTGTATGGATAAATAAGGAATTAAATAAACCAAGATGATTGCACCCATGAGTAATCCCAAAGGCTTGTTCTTAATAATCTTGCTGACTGTTTCAACGGGAGAAAGAGAATCTACAGATCGCGATAAGCGATAAAATTGTTTTGCGGAAAGCGACATAATAAGGGGCAATAAAACAACCACACCCGCCATCCAGAAAAAGTCACTAATACCATGGGCATAAACAGAAGATGGAATGCCGACAACGGTAAAAGCGCTGAATAAACTACCAATAAAGGTGGCGACCAAAACAGGTGTACTTAGGTCTTTGCCCGCTAAAAAGAACTCATGAGCATCGGGTAGTGCAGAACCTGTTTTCTTAATCCGAGACCCAAGAACAATAGCGAGCAACGCAACAAAGTAAGCACACAATACCGTTAGTAATATCCAATGTTGTTCCATGAAAACAAACCCTTATCTTATAAAAACCATATTTATAAAATTAATAAGGGATATTACCGAAAATTACAATAGGTGAAAAATAGAACATATTAACTTTGTAGCACAGCTACACAGACATCAACGCTAACTTCCTCAATTTTATTTTCAAATCGGACGTATAAATTGTAATGAATTAATGCCGTTGTTCCCACGATCAATAAAAACCCAACAATTGATGTTAATACAAACATAATATCTTGAAGATGAAAAATACCATATCCCAGAGATAAGAAACTACTGACACACCAAATATACCAAGAATGAATAGAAAGATTTACAGGCTTGCTCGTTGCATGAATCAAGTTCTTAATCTGTGGCAAATAGCCAACGATAGAAATTGCAACAACCAACGGATATAAAAGAACAAAAAAAGATGCAGCCATACAAGAAACCCCCATAAAAAGTCAACCAAATCAACCTATATGATATTTCATAATCCTTAAGATCAGCTTAATATACGATTTCTTTTACACCGTCTTTTACAAACAATGCGTCTTTTGCGCAGCATGGTGAAACGATAATAAAGGTTATAATAAATCAAGATTGTGGTAGCCAAGATAAGTACAGAACCAATGCCTGATGAAATAATGAACATTATATCTCTAATATGAAATATAGCATAGCCGAGGGTTAGTACCCCCGTTAGACACCAAATATACCACGTGTAAATTGATATATTATCGGGTTTTGTTTTAGCATAGATAAGGCTCTTAAGCTGTGGCAGATAGCCAACAATCGACATAAAAACGACAAAGGGATAAAGATAAACGAAAAATGATCCAACCATAATGCAATACTCCCACATTTTATGATCACGCCTAAATTACGCACCCAGTCTAAATAATGGACACACTAAAATGTTACTTGAAATATAAAAAAATGCGAGAAAAAAAGAACTGTTTTTGAACCCATAAATATCTTTGCAATAAGGCGTTTTATATCCTTGGAAAAATAATCAATTTCGTGCATATTATTACCATGTTAAGCAATAATATTTTATATAGCTTTAGGCGCTGCCCTTATGCGATGCGCGCACGTATGGCGCTTTCTTATGCGGCAGTAAATTATGAACACCGAGAGATTGTTTTACGTGACAAGCCACGCAGTATGCTAGCCTATTCGCCCAAAGGCACCGTGCCCGTCTTAATTCTAAAAAATGGAACGATCATCGACGAGAGCTTAGATATTATCCGCTGGGCCCTATCCCAAAATGATACAAACAACTGGCGTGGTCATAAAAATGATGCGCAAACAATTAATGCCCTGATCGAAGAAAATGATATCCGCTTTAAAAAAAATCTTGATCGGTATAAATATCCGCATAAATTTGATCTCAAAAATGGTATCGCCGATCGCAATGCAGGATTGGTTTTCATTCAACAGCTAGAGTGCCTCTTGGCCAATACGCCTTATTTATGTGGTGACACAATGACTTTGGCTGATATCGCTATATTCCCATTTATACGCCAATTCGCCCATGTGGATCGTGACTGGTTTTATGAGCAACCATATCCGCACATACAAAAATGGCTGTTAGGCTTGTTAGACAGTGATTTATTCAAAACCATTATGCGCAAATATGACCCCTGGCAAGATGGAGATACCAATGAATAATTGTTTTATAAAAACACCACTAGGCATTGCTGAATTGCGAGAAGAGAATAATGCCTTGTCTATGTGTCAATTACGCCCTGACTTAAATGATAGCGATGTTAAAGAACCATCAAGTCCTATTTTGAAACAAGCCAAGAAACAACTTAAAGCTTATTTCAATGGTACGTTGCGTAAATTTACAATGGCGCTATCCCCCAAGGGAACAGATTTTCAACAATCTGTTTGGCGGGCGTTGAGCACCATTCCCTATGGGATTAAATGGAGTTATCAGGATCTTGCAACGGCAATAGGCAATGAAAAAGCATCGCGCGCTGTTGGAAACGCCAATGGCAAGAACCCCATTGGCATTATTATTCCGTGTCACCGTGTTATCCAAAAGAATGGCCGACTTGGCGGATATTCGGGCGGAATGCATATCAAAGAAGCGTTACTGTCGTTAGAAGAAAAAACAAAGACTAAGGGCGCATAGACTTAATAATCTCTGGTATTTTTCGGTGCGTTAAAGGGGTCGTCAATTTATCGAAATCTTTCATGAATTTTTGGGCATGACTGTTATTCGCATCAGTAAGGTGAACAGAAATGGTTTTATGCCATGGCGCATAATCATCAACGATTTGGATAGCTATAAATGATTTTAAATTTCGACAAGGCTTATCCGAGCACGGTCCAATGACACGATAACTTGATGTAAAGACCAAGCCTGACGGATCAACCTGCCCCTGTCCCGTGATGTCGGCCCTATTAGAGTTGAACAAAGAGCGCAGAGATTCAAAAAAATGCCTCTTTTCTGTGCTCCCCTTTAGGGCTGCAGCCCTAAAGGCTCCGAGCATGTCTTCATTATAATGCAGAGAACATCGATCAAATCCCATAAAGACATTTTTCTTCTCAACAGTCCCCGTTGCCATGCAATAATCTGTTAAGGCCGATGAGTGCGATTTCTCAATAAATAACTGCTTTTTTGCTTTAGGGCGCAGCATTTTATTAGGATCATATTGCTCTAACAACGTTTTCATGATGGCCTCTACAACCATCGATTTACCACCACTATAGCTTCCGTAAACACAAACTAAAGCTGTGTTTTCTGGATCATGTAAAATGTCTTTTGGTATCGCCGCACCGATTAACATCGACAGCCTGATAATCTCGGCGCGCGATCTTAGGTCAAAATATATCTTATCGTCAGTGCTATACATGTTGGATAACATAACAGGTCCATATTATTATGTCAATAAAAAGCACTCCTTTTATTTACTTTCACCTGTAAGCTTGCTATATAAATCCACAGATAACACCCGCATAAAGAGAGAGACAGATAATGGTACAAGATTTATTCCTCGGCAGTCGTTCAAATGATTTAGAAACAGCAGAATTTCTGCCCCTGAAATACGCAAACCGTCATGGTTTAATTGCTGGTGCGACAGGAACTGGTAAAACCGTAACATTACAAGGCCTGGCAGAAGGCTTTGCCCGCGAAGGTGTCCCTGTTTTTGTGTCTGATGTTAAGGGTGATTTGTCTGGTGTTGCGCAAGCTTCCAATATGGAAGACTTTCTTGTTAAACGCGCCGAAACAATCAATATGAAAGATTATAAGCCAGAAGCAATGCCCGTTACGTTTTGGGATTTGTTTGGTGAAAAAGGCTTACCGCTGCGCACAACAATATCAGAGGTCGGACCTATCTTGCTGTCTCGGATATTGGATTTAAATAATACACAAGAAGGCGTGGTCAATATTGCTTTTCGTTTAGCAGACGCAGAAGGCATGATGCTGTTGGATCTAAAAGATTTTCGTAGCTTGCTTATCTCGATGGGTGAAAGATCTGCTGAACTGTCTCTAGAATACGGTAACATCAGTACTGCAACAATCGGTGCGATCCAGCGCAAATTATTACAAATCGAAGACCAAGGCGGACATTTATTTTTTGGTGAGCCGGCACTCGATTTAAAAGATTTTGTACGCCATGACGAAAAAGGTCGCGGTTATATTAATGTTTTATGTGCTGATAAATTAATTCAAACGCCCAAGCTCTATGCAACTTTCTTACTATGGATGTTGTCCGAATTATTTGAAGAATTTCCAGAGGCTGGCGACAGTGATAAACCAAAACTCGTCTTTTTCTTTGATGAGGCGCATTTACTGTTTAACGATGCCCCTGCCGCCTTATTACAAAAAATTGAGCAAGTCGTAAAGCTAATCCGCTCTAAGGGCATCGGTATCTACTTTGTTACACAAAACCCCGCCGACATCCCAGAATCTGTTCTTGGACAGCTGGGTAATCGTATTCAACATGCGTTGCGCGCCTTTACCGCCAAACAACGTAAAGCCATTAAGTTAGCGGCGCAGAATTATCGTGAAAACCCCGATTTAAATATCGAAGATGCAATTACTTCACTTGGCGTTGGGGAAGCACTCGTTTCGGTATTAGAGAAAAAAGGTCAGCCGAGCATCGTTCAACAAACATTACTGCGACCACCCTATTCAAAACTTGGGCCCGTCGATGAAGCATACCGTAAGAAACTAAACACAAGCGGTGCACTCTATGAGAAATATGGCACAGCGATTGACCGTGAATCCGCCTATGAAATTCTGCAAAAGCGGGCCGAAGTCGCCACACAAAAAGCCGCAGAAGCACAAACGGCTGCCGATGCCCTAGACGTAAAAGAGGCGCAGGAAAAAGAGGCAGAAAAACGCGCTAAGAAATCGAGTAAAAAGAAATCATCTCGCCAATCACCAACTGAAGCCTTCTTCAAATCTATGGTCCGAAAAATCGGCACCCAAGTCGGCAAAGAAATCATGCGTGGTATCTTGGGCGCATTAAAGCGTTAAATAATAACAGAAGATTTTTATTGCTTAATAGTGTAGCCCAAATTATACTCAATTTGAATATATATAAAGGGCTGTAAAAAAATGGATAAAAATATAGATAATGCGGCAATGTTTTCTTCTCTCGTCGCATGGATGGAAGAAATTATTATCTCAAAGAAAGCCCCTGGTCTTATTGTGGGGATCAGTGGCACGGATTCTATCTTAAGCTTTCTTATTTGCGCGCAAGCCCTCAAAAAATTAGGTAAGCAAGATCGTCTTTTAGGTGTCCATTTCTGTGCCTCAAGCGCAGAACAGTCCGATGAAGATACGCAGTGGGTCAAGAATGTCATTCTGCCTTGGTTAAGACAACAAGCACCAGAGGCTCAGCTGGAAATAAATACAAATACAGGCCATGATGATGACAATATCCGTTGGGGGCGTTTATTCAGCCGTGCTATTAGCGACACATCGGCGGAACATTCCTTAACCAATAAACACTACTTCCCCGTGGGCACACGCAACGCGACAGAAAATTACTTAGGCACATATACACTTTTATCAAGCGCCGTTAGTGTCATGCCCATCATTACGCTTTATAAAAGTGACGTGCTCGATTTATGTGCCTATTTGAATGTCCCGAAAATTGCCCTAGATAAGAGCCGTGAGGTCGATTGTGCATGTGGACGATACGAAACAGCGGCAAAACATCTAAACGAAGTCGATGACTATATTAGAGTGCGAGAAGGCGATTTAAACCCCGCCCATCTGGATGCAATATCAGACGATGTAAAAGCCGAAATCATGGAGTATGTGATAGAAGAAACATGCCGTAATAATTTCAGAAAACAAGTGCCATACAAATTTACACCCCAGACTCACGGATAAAGAGTGAGACAAAGCGTTCAAAAGAACGCCCAAGTAAACTTTCCGCCTTAACATCTAAAACAACAGACCCCTTCGGCGTATAGTGACGGTGTTGTTCATTTTGATCTGGCGTGTCCTTCAGAGAAAATTCCAAGGCATAAATTGGTAGACGTGAAACAAGACCCTGTTCACCGCCATCAATATCAGCCAAATCGGCGGGAATGCCACCATTAAAAACCGATGCTAATTCAGGGAAAGCGATGGCGCGTGTGTCAGAAGGTGCAATTGACTTTAATATCAGAGGCGTCCTCTGGATATAAGAGCCGCCTGGTATAAAATAAGCATCCGTGTTCTCTATGACACGTGAAACATCTTTATCACTGATATAGGCCGTAACCTCCCAGGCATTGCCATCAACCAAACGTGCCATTAATATTGAAGGATTGACATGGCGCCCCTCATGTAAGTCTGGCGCAATGTCGCGTACCGTACCAGAGAATTTTGCCGTAATCGTTAGGTCTTCTTTTTGTCTTAATAGACCATCTAGAACGGCTTTTCCTTCTAGAATCAATTCATCGATATCTTTGCTCTCTTTGGCAAGATCCAGTGATGATTGCTGTCTTTCTTTTATCGTTTGGTACAGGTCCAGTTTCAGCTGAGCCATTTTAATTTGTTCATTAAGATTCTGTGATGACAAAGAGAATAAGACCTGCCCCTCCTCAACCATATCGCCGCTCTTAACGTGAAGCTTATCAATCGTTGTTGCCGACACCGGATAGATAGCCGTATAGTTTTCGGCATGCAAAACAGCAGGTAACCTTACTGTGTCTTGTAAAGGCAAGCACGCCATTACAAAGCCGATAAACACCAAAGAAAAGAATATTTTAGCCCGTAGATTTTGCATGATTTTTTCACGTTCCTTATACCAAATCGCTACTTCTTTATAAACAGGTATACCGAGGAAAACAATTAACATCCCTACCATTAAAAGTGCACCAAGCGGCCTGAAAAACAAATGATAAATTAAAAGACCGATCGCCAGATATAAAAAGACTCTGTAGATTGCTAAAGAGAACCCAAAGAATATCAGGAATTTTTTTGTTTTCTCTGGCACAATTTCAGGCGTGTCATTACCCAACTTAAAAAGTGTTTCACGCAGGGCCCATTTGAAAAATAAAACAGACCGTGATTGTAAATTATCAATTTTTACCAAATCTGATAGAAAATAATAACCATCAAACTTCATCAAAGGGTTCATATTAATAAAGACTGAAATCGCAAATGAAATAAACGCCACAAAATAGGCCACATTTTGCCAAAACCCTGGCTCTAATATATGCCACATAATAAGGGCGAAGGCCGCCAAGCTAAGTTCTGCCATCAAGCCTGCTAGGGCAACACGAATGCGTTTTTTACGGTCTAACAAACGCCATACATTCGTCGTTTCCGTGTATAAAATAGGATATATAACAATAAAAATCGCCCCCATCGCGGAAACAGGGACATTATACTTATATGCCATCAAGGCATGGCTGAATTCATGAAAAAACTTAACAAAGATTGTCACAACTAAAATCAACAGCACTCCTTCTAGATTAAAAAAGGAAGAAAATGTGTGGATAAAGTCATCCCATCTTTGGAACGTCAGGTAAACCCCACACGCCATCACGCATAAAACAATCATAAAAAAAGTTCTCGTGAATAAAGGGCTTACATAAGGATATATTTTTCTTAAAAAGGCTTGTGGCTCAAACAAGACAACATTGGTGTACATATATTTTTTAAATATATCCATGATAAAAAACGTATTTTTTTTACGGAGCTTTTGTTCCATCAAAACCTGTTGTACGTCTGCGGTATTAGCCAACAACAAACTATTATATAACAGGAAAGCAACAAAGCCCTTAATGTCATTAAGGTCAACATCTAAGGATGTTTGTTTTGAAATTACGGCCGCTAATTGTGAGGCTTTTTTATGGTCACTAAAACGCCTTAAACATTCAAATTCAAAAATACCTATTTTGAAATAATTATCACTTAAACGGTCATATAACATCCATGTCGGAGAGCCATCTCCTTCTGGAATACCTGGCTCAACGCGTAAATCTTGACGCAATTGGGGGAGGACAATATCTTCATCAATGACGAACATGGGAAAATCAAATCTATTTTATTATATATATGAACACTTAAGAGAGCGCAGTTCATTTGTCTCTAAAAACTTGTTAAATTTCTAAGGGCAATAAACGGACGACGTAGTAAATTAACGATCATGACGGTCGGTGCACCATATACCTTTGCGGTGCCAGTTAAACCGATGCGTTCTATAGCACCTTCATTAAGAATTTTAGCGCGTGCCTTATAGCTCAATATACCGTCTGAATCTTTGGTGGGCTGATAACTTAATGTATATATAACCGCTTCATGAGACATCAAAGGATCAATATTAAGAAAGAATTTTAACGGCACATCATAATCAATATCAATCATCCCGTCAGATGGAATGCGCACCAATAATTCGATATCATCTGAACTGGCCAACGTCATAACTTTTTCACCCGCAGTAACAGGCTTTCCTAGAATATCATTCGCATCAGAAAATAAAACAATCCCGTCTTTTTGGGCACGTATTTCACCTAAATTTAGACGTTTTTCCGCATAATCAAGCTCAAGCTGCTTTAACTTAATTTCTTCTTTTAAGATATTAATTTGTGGACGCTTTGTAGGATCTGCAAAACTTTCTCTTTGGGTTTTTGATAGGCTTGATTTTGTTGTCTCTAGTTTTTGTTTTGCAAGCGCATATTCATTTTCAAGCTGTGTTCTATCAAGTGTAAAAAGCAGCTGCCCTTCGCTAACCTTATCATTAGGCATGATATGAACCTCGGAGATAAGGGCACTAAAAGGAACGGCAATAACTTCCGCCTTCTTGGGCACAATCTCAGCCTTTGAGGTCGCAGAAAAGTGAACGGGCCAGAAACAAAAAACAAGCAGTAAGCAGGTAACAATTATTTTAACCCGTGTATTCGCCCATAAACGAGAGAGGCCAAAACCGCGATTACGCTTGAAATGATCTAAACGGCTAGCAAACGCATCACCCAAGTCCTCTAAAAGGGCGGTTGCCATAGTGTTAAGAGGCTTACCGCGCTCTATCCACAGACCGCCCAACAAGGTACCTTCATTATTTCTAAGATAGATACAAAATGTGTTGGATGTGAGCCAATCCTTCTTCATATCTTCCGATATTTTATTAAAAGAGTCACCAGTAACGGCCTCTATCTCAACAATGCTGACTGCCTTTGCCTCATTACCATCACGTAGTGCAGCGTTTTCTTTTTCAAACTTTATATGAACAAGATCTTTGATAGCGTGTTTTAAAAACTGGGCAAAAGGGCTTTTTTCTGAAATATCTGCTTGCCCAGAGGCGGCTTGTAATCTGACTTTATCGTGTTCATATGTCCAAACAAGCGCCTGCTTATAAGGCACGATATTATATAGATCATTGATGAAATAAAAAGTGGCCTCGTCTAAATTATCTTTATGACGGAGCATTTTGAAAAAAGATACAAGCTTAACAAGCCCCATAAGCTCTTTGCTTAACGTGTCTGCTCCTGTTTTCGCAGCGGGCACTTACTCATCTCCCAGAATAAGGCCGAAACTCATCCCCAAGAAACCCAATGGCTTTTCTTCGCCAGGATCTTGGAATGTTGCAAGGCCACTCATGCCTGGTAATAATTCTTCCTTATATCCATCAATTTGCGCAACGACATGAGCTGTTTGTGTGACTGGGTCTACCTGACCATGAACACGAACAATTTTTGCAGGATATGATTTGTCGCTTTCTTTGATATCAATATATAATGGTGAATCAACATTAATCCAGCGCAGCCAAAAAGACGGCACGAGTAATTCAGCTTGTAACGGATCACGGGAAATAATTTCCATTAATACACGCCCCGATCGAACCGCTTCAAAATTACTGGCGCGCTTATCTTTAACGCGACCATCGAATGGCGCGCGAACAACACAGCGACTGGAAACAGCCTGTGATTGTTTTAATTGTGCTTTGTCTTGGGCGTTACGCTCTAGCACAGAAAGATATTCGACCTCTGCTACGGCGTCTAACTTGCGCAAGCGCTCATAGGCTTTTAATTGACGATCTGATAGACGAATACGGGCCTTGATTTCATCGGCGCGCGCACGTTCAAATTTACAATTATATTCCGCTAAAATATCACCCTTATTAAAAAGGTCTCCATTTTCAAAAGGCAGTTTTATAAGACTGCCGTCCATTGTGCCTGAAATAACAACCGATTTTGTTGCTGACAATATCGCTTGTACCGCATTATCTGAAGAATAAATATTGGCCTCGGCAGCTGATAATGTAGTTTTTTCATCTTCTAACATCAGACCTTGATAACCATCACTCGTTGTCATGGTCGCTAATGGTGCCGATTCGACGATATCCTTTTGAGCGACTTCGCCAGATGCCGTTTCGATTGTCATGTAATCAGGTTGTTCGATATCAAGCACGATCTCTGGCGATATGGCTTGTGCGTCAGTCATTGAAACACGATCATTGACAACCAAAAACACAAATAAACCGATACATGCAAATAAGGCAAGTACAGATAGCTTTTGATTTTTAAAGCGTCTTAATAAATTTCGGGATAGGCTTCTGAAGATCATAATGTGCCCCCTTCTCGTTTTAACTCTTGAGTATTTTGATTTGTTTTAACGGCCATCAGACTATCGAGATCAATCTGCTCTGGCGCCTGAACAGGCATATTATAATATTCATGCAAATCTATACCTGCCGCGTTAACCAAGCGCCCATAAGCGCTATAGGCACGGGCAAAACTATTGAAGCGTTCGATTTTTGCAATCTCAAAGCCTAACTTTTTGGTTGCTTCTTCTAAGCCACCCAATAAACCATGTTGTTTTAAAATTTTTGTTCTCTTCGCCTCACCAAAGGCAATATCATAAGATACCATATCTTCAGAATAATCGCGATAGGCTTCATCAACAAGCCTTTTAGCAATATAAATTTGTGACACAACCGCCGCAACAAGGGCTTGGCGGCGCGCATTTGCAAGATCAATATCGTTTTCTGCCTTAGCATATCGTGCAGGAAGCGTTAAAAGACGTGTGATTGATTGTGATAACGTCGCCGTTAAATTATACCATTCTGAATTTTCTAAAAAAACATTATCATCATCATTGGCCGAAACCAGCAAATTTAACCCTGGAAAACTATCAAGAATAGTGCTTTGTAAACCGCGTTGCGCAATCTTTAAGTTTAACAATTCTTCGCGAATTTCAGGGCGTTTTTTAAGAGCTATGTCAATATAATCGTCAAGACTTCTCTCTACGTTTGGCAGATGATCCTCTGATAACCAATCATCTTTTACAACCAAGGTCAGCGTGTTCGATGGCGGGAAAGAAATAATTGCTTTAAGTTCATAATCCGCAAGGGATAGGCTTTGATACATGTTTTTTAATTGCCTACGGTTACCCAAAAGATCTTGTTGAATTGACACAATTTGTTCATACGGCAAGTCACCATTTTTACGAATTGTTTTTAAGGCCTCTAGCTTGTCATCTGAAAAATTCATAGCATCTTGTATTGAAGCACGCAGGCGCTGTGCCATCGCAGCGCGGAAAAACGCACCGTGAACATCCATAATCACGTTTTGTTTTACTTTACGCAAACGTTCTTCAGAAATAATAGAACGATCAATTGCTGATTTAGATTTGTAAAGATTAATTGCCGATCCAAGAACATCCCAATTCGCCTCTAACATTTCTGTGCGTGTTGAACGTTCTCTTGAAATGGACGGTTCTAACGATTGTACGCCCGTATCGGCAGAGATACTTGATGACGCTGACTCATTGTTACGTCTCATAAATTCTCTTTTGGCCGTGATTGTGGGCAATGAATTTAACTGCTGTAACTGGACATCACTGAGACTAACAATATAATCTTGCTCGGCAATGCGCGCATCCAAATTATAAACAAGGGCGCGGTGAACCGCTTGTTCTAAGGTTAGCGTCGAAACATCATCAGACAGATAAATTTCTTTCATATCCTCCGCGATGACAGTCTCTATATCTTGATATTCATGAGACGCACAGCCAAAGACAGCTGCGCTTCCTATGAATAAAGCACAGACCAAAAAGGTCCGAAGATATAGTTTCAATAACATTTGCAAAGTCATTTCCTTAGAATTAAGGAGTTAGATCTAGTCTTTATGATAAAACAGTTCGCCAAGAAAAAAAAGGGTTATTTTTCAATAGGCAAATATTGGCGCGCGACGGAATCGCAGCACCAGCATAGCATTAACGATAAAGGAAACTATAAATCAATGATTTGATTAAATGCAGTACTGGGTCTCATCGTATGCATGATTTTATCATGATTAGGGAAATAATATCCCCCAATATCATTGGCTTGACCGCCTGCCTTTTTAATATCATCGATAATCTGCCCTTCATGCTTGCGCAAAGCCTCTGCCATAGGCGCAAAAGAACGCCCAAAATCACTGCCATCGGCGACCAAAGCTTCCGCCCAGAAGAGAGACAGATAAAAATGGCTGCCCCGATTATCGACCTGCCCGACTTTTCGTTGCGGTGATTTACCCTCACTAAGGAGACGTGTTGTTGCTTGATCCAAGGTTTTCGCCAAAATTATTGCATTTTTATTATCATATGCATAACCCAAATGCTCCAGCGATGCCGCAAGCGCACAAAATTCACCCAAAGAATCCCAGCGCAAATGATTTTCTTCAACAAATTGCTGAACATGTTTTGGTGCAGAACCACCCGCCCCAGTTTCAAACAATCCACCGCCATTCATTAGAGGGACAATAGACAACATTTTGGCACTCGTGCCAAGTTCAAGAATAGGATACATATCCGTTAAATGATCGCGTAGGACATTACCCGTAGCGGCGTTGGTATCGAGGCCTTTAATCAAGCGTTCATTCGTATAAAGCGTTGCATCTTGCGGGGACATGATCTGGATATCCAAGCCAGTCACATCCAATGTCTCTAGATGTGTTTTAACAATAACAATAAGATTAGCATCATGCGCGCGCGCTTTGTCTAACCAAAATATAACAGGAACATTGGTTACTTTGGCACGCTGAACCGCTAATTCAACCCAGTTTTTGATTGGTGCATCTTTGGTTTGGCAGGCGCGGTAAATGTCACCGGTCTCAACCGCGTGACTGTGTAAAACAGCCCCATGTCCATCAACAATCTTTATTGTGCCATCCGCGGGCGCCATGAATGTTTTATCGTGTGATCCGTATTCTTCCGCCTTTTGTGCCATTAAACCAATATTATAGACACTACCCATCGTTGCGGGATCAAAACCACCATGTTCTTTGGCAAAATCCGCCATAGCTTTGTGAAAAACAGCATAAGTCTGATCGGGTACAACAATTTTAACATCATGCTCTTGGCCGTCTGCCCCTGTTGTTTGTCCGCCCCAACGAATAATCGGAGGAATAGAGGCATCAATAATAACATCATTGGGACGATTCAAATTGGTTAGCCCTTTTTGTGCATCAACCATCATGAGGTCGGCTTTAACCGCCACGACATCGGCAATGGCTGTTTCGATCTCATCTTGTTTTTCAATGGACAAGCCCGCGATTTTTTCAACAATATCCGCAGACCCATTATTTGGGTTAATGCCTAATTCTTTGAATAGATCCGCATAGGTCGTAAAGACATCTTCTAAATAAACAGACACAACGTGACCAAAGATAACTGGATCAGAAACCTTCATCATGGTCGCCTTTAGGTGCACAGAAAATAAAATATCTTGCGCTTTAGCATCTTCAATTTGCTCTTTTATAAATGCTCGCAACGCCTTAACACTCATGAAGGTTGCATCAAGAACTTCTTTGTCTTGAAGTGCGATTTTATCCTTTAAAATTGTTTCAGAGCCCGATTTATCGGTAAAAATGATCTGCGCATCTGTCGCGCCACCAATGACAATAGATGTTTCATTGCTGAAGAAATCACCGCGCGTCATATGGGCAACATGGGTTTTTGATGTTGGCGACCATGGCGCTCTGGCTGGTGGGTTGGCTTTTGTATATTCTTTCACGGGCAATGGTGGGCGACGGTCTGAGTTACCTTCGCGCAAGACGGGATTAACCGCACTACCTAGAACTTTACCATAGCGAGCTTTGATTGATTTTTCTTCTGGACTTGTCGGCGCTTCAGGAAAATCAGGAACATTAAAGCCTTTGGCCTGAAGCTCCTCAATAGCCGCAATAAGCTGTGGTACAGAAGCGCTAATATTTGGCAATTTAATAACATTTGCGCTTGGTTGCTTAACAACATCACCTAATAGAGCCAAATCATCTGTGCGCTTTTGATCATCCATTAAATAATCAGGGAAATTAGCCAAGATCCGCCCCGCCAATGAAATATCCGCTGTTTCAATATCAATATTCGCCTTATTAGTAAATGATTGCACAATCGGCAAAAACGATATTGTCGCCAATGCAGGGGCTTCATCGGTGATTGTATAGATAATTTTTTGTGTATCGGACATCTTAATTTTTTCCTCGTGAGAACAGGTATGAACTTATCACTACAATCTATGATGCCAGACTATTTAAGTCAAAATATTTAACATTTTTATACGCCGTTAATATGGTTCAGCGCGCATTCTTTGACGATTAAGCAATGCGTAAAAAAATATAGCATCCATGAAAATTATGCCTATTAATATGGCTGATAAAATTGCCATAATGATTGACTTTATGATCATTGCGTTTTAAACATAATCATACACAAAAAGAATTAAAGGTAATGATAATGATCAAAATCGGTTTAACAGGATCTATTGGCAGCGGGAAATCAACGATTGGACGCATGGCCATGGCAGAATTAGGCATTCCCGTATTTGATGCTGATCATAAGGTTCATGAACTCTATGCCACCGATAAAAAACTACAGAATTTTCTTATCAATAAATGTGGTTCATCTGTCGTGAAAGATGGTGTTGTAGATCGTGGTTATTTAAAAAGATATATGACAGACCCTGTATTGAAAAATATATGGATGGACATTCAAAGCGAAGTCGGACGCCGCGTTTGGCAAGCGTTTGATACATTCATTGCCGAAAACGAAGCCTTAGGCAAAGACACCATTATTGCCGACATTCCTTTTCTTTTTGAATATAACAGTGATACGCGCTTTGATTATACGATGAATGTGTATCTTCCCTATGAAGCACAAAAGAAGCGTGCTTTGGCACGTCAAACACCGAAAATAACCGAAGATGACTTCAATAAACGTTATGCGTCTTTCATGCCCATTGAAGAACGCAATAAGCGCGCTGATTTTACCATTGATAATTCAGGCAGTGTCGCCGCAAGTTTTTTACAATTTCGGGCTCATTTAGCGGCAATGACGCATGACAGAATCACCACATCAAACAGCAACAGCAATAACTTTAATAAAGCCGCGGTTTATGTTGGGTCATTTGATCCCATGACCTTGGGTCATATAGACGTTGTTAAGAGTGCGGCAAAAATGCCCTATGATACGCTGTATATAGGGATTGGTATAAATCCGGCAAAAAACCCCCTGTTTACAGCCCAAGAGCGTGTCGACATGATTGAGCGCGAGATGGACCGCGATGTACGCCCCCACCTTGCCGCAGGACAACGCATTATTGTTACAACTTATGAGGGGTTAACTGTTGATTTTATGAAGCATGTTGGATCATCTTTTTGTATACGCGGCCTACGTGGCGTAAAAGATTTAGAAGAAGAATCGAGCCTCGCTTCCATCAATCAAGATTTATATGACCACAGCACTGGCCAAGTTTTCTCCCAAGCATTTTTTGCCACATCCGACCCTGCATTGCGCCATGTATCGTCATCGACAGCCCGCGCTTTATGTTTGGCAAAACAAGACCTTCCCCTATTAAAATACGTGTCAGCCGATGTTGCCGCGAAGATGATTGAAAAAAGAGAAAGCAATAAAAGCCATGCCCCAAAATAAACAAATTTATCGCACAGCAAGCCCCAGCGAACGCCAAATATTAAACAATATTTGGAACCACTATGTTGGTAAAAATGAACATTCTCAAAACATATATGATGCCTTAATTGAACGCTATGATGAGCAACATCGCGCCTATCACAATGTCGGTCATTTGGTGGAATTATTTGAATATTTCTACAAACATAAAGATAATTTTAAAGATCCAAGAACAGTTGCCTTAGCGCTATTTTACCATGACATTATTTACGATGTATCACACAAAGACAACGAAGCACGCAGTGCGCTGATGGTATTAAAAGACCTGCCAGCACTCGGATTTAATGTTAATTTTTGTGAGCGTGTCGCAAACTTGGTGACCATGACAGCATCACATATCTGCGATGAAAACGATATGGACGCCGCCCTTATGTTAGATATGGATATGGCAGTCTTGGGTCTTCCTAATCCTGATTACAAACGCTATGCGCGCGCCATTGAAAAGGAGTATAAATCTTATTATCCAACTACATTCTACCAACAAGGACGCATACAGTTCTTAAATATTTATCGCAAAAAAGAGCGCTTTTTTATGACGGATATATTTGAAAATCGGTATGGCGCGGAGGCACTTGCCAATATCAAAGCCGAGTATCGCGCATTACAAGCCAGGACAAAAGAAACATCTCTAAAGCCATAATATTTTTAGCGACAGGCAGACAGATCGCGCTTTGACCAAGCAGAGAACTGTCCTGCATCATCACATTCACGGCTTTGAACCACGTTTCCTTGACCAATTACACATGCTTGACGGCGATATTGTTTGGTTCCTGGCTCACATGAAGCGGCAGTTCCCGTTAATGTTTTACAGGTACTTTTATCGGCATTATATTCCCAATCCGAAAAACGCCCCTTACCATCACATTGGCGCGTATAAATTGCCTGACCAAACAGGCCTTTAGCACATATTCTCTGTTCTGTTTCTACCTGTCCCGATTGGCATTCAACATTTTCACACCAATTCTCGCAACTATAGTCATTCATTAAATATCCTGTACCACCAACACAAAAATCAGTTTGGAATTGTCTGCTTGTCTTACAGCTCTCATTCATATCAATACAAAACACTTGGTATTGATGCATGCGCGGAACGCGACAAATATCGCTCTCATTGATTGGATCTGAGGTACAACTAAAGCGACTATTTTCTAATCTTAGTTTTCTTTGATCATTATTGACGCTGCAATTATTAATACATTCATTGGCAACATCTTGCCATTCTTGCCATGCACATGTTTGGTCATTTTTGAAACGAATTTGATGAAGATTGCCAATAGAGTCTTCAGGGCAAACCGTTTCTCGGGCTTCGTAAAAAGGCTCTTTACAGCCACAATTATTTTCAATCGCTACCCACGGGGTCCATGTGCCATCGTCACATATCTTTTTACGGGTCTCTTTTACGTGGCCTGTCTTACTATCATCATGACAACTTTGTTCACGGGTCTCTTCATAAATCTCGCACGCCTTAACGGTGCTTTGTTTTTGAATGGCACAGCTTGTGAAAATATCCTGCCAATCCGTCCATTTTTTCGTATCACATGAATAATCACGCTCTTGAATAACAGAGCCTTCATCAATCACATAATCTGTTGGTTCGCATTCATAGCGGTCAAAATAAAGACCGCGGTTTAGGCATGTCTCGTTGCGCGGATAATAACAAAAAGATACTGGCATATCCGAGGGACAAAGCTGACCTTCAGGATCTTCAGAACATATAGGTTGATCGGTGAAATTGTGAATGCGATTTTCAATATCTACCCCTTGTGCTACAACCCAGCACTCGCGCTCTTTAAGGGTAAAGATATCAACTTTTTGTTTGGGGCACTTATGATTTCTGCGTTCTGTTCTATCAAAGCAAAAATCATTCTCCGCTGTGGCTTCTTCATCTGCAATTACAGGTGAATTTTGTACATCATCGACCTCTTGGTTTAAGGATACAAATTGTTCTGCCGTTGTTTGATGCTTCGCCTCTCTGTCACCAAACGGTCCATAGAAATAGACAGCTAAACAAAAAAACAACAACGCGAAAAACGTAAAAATAAACTTATAAAACATGTTCAAGACTATACGTCATTCTTGATAAGGCGCAAAGAAAAAAGCCCCTCAATAATGAAGGGCTTTTTTAAAATACTATGTGTAAACAAGTGTTAGTTACCAAAACCGCCGCCGCCGCCGCCATCGGCACATGGGTTCGATGTGCACTGTACTAATTCATCTGTCATCGGCCACCACACACCACCACCGCCGCAAGAGCGAGCGTAACGAATACATGTTTCACCAGGCGCACAACCACAGCCGTCGCCTCCTCCAGGACCACAAGAAGAACTATCCCAATCACTCCATGCACCCCACGCAGATCCAGAGGAATTACAGGTGCGAGTTCGATTCATATCACCAGATCCTGATAGGCAGCCTAACGTTTCGCTTTCTGTTGCGTTTGGTGTACATAAAGTAGCAACACAGTTAGACCTGTTATAACCACTCCAGCCGCCATAACTGCCATAACCCGTTCTTGTTGCATTACATGTACGTGTACGTGTACGCGTTTGATTACCAGTAAAGCCAGCACCGCATGCTGTCGTTTGTGTATCCGTCTGTGTTTGACCGACGTTACATGCATATGAACAACCAGATGTACTATAAGCACTCCATGCGCCATATGCGGTACCAGAGGAATTACACGTTCTTGAACGTGTCTCCGTTCCAGAGCCAATTACACATGAGCGTGTTCCGCCTTGTGTACTATTCGGCGTACAGGCAACCGAACAACTAGATGTATTCCAGCCACTCCAGCCACCATAAGCCGTTCCAGAACTATTACACGTACGTGAACGTGTCTCCGTTCCAGACCCAATTACAC
>CAYGOD010000005.1:0-90558 GCA_964351525.1 uncultured Bdellovibrionales bacterium | reverse complement strand
GTGTTGAAGCTGAATTCACGCCTGAAGCCAAAGCGGTGGAAGCACCGGAAACGGTCGTCAAGTTCAGAAATAAAATTAAAAGCCCTTCAGAAATGAGGGGCTTTTTTCTTGTGTGATAATCTATAAAAATTAATCGCGGCGTTTGGCGATGATTGTGACACCGTCGGTAATGCTATAGCCAAAAGAGATGCTTTGACCGATTGTGCCAGAGCCTTTTTGTAAGATGCCCTTATCTTTTTGATATTGGTAATTACCCCGTAGAATAGGGATCATTTCAACCACATCATAGCCATCTTGATCAAGCTCATTACAAGCAGTGGCAATTTTTAAACCAAAATCATCAGCATCAATTTGTACGTCAGAACGTTTACCGCTTGTTACCCATCGGCGTGTTGTTTCATAGATGGGTTTTTCAACAACAACCTCTTTTTTATTAAAGACACCTTGGGTGCGTTTAATTTTCTTTGTACCTGTCTTAATTTTGGTAGTTTTCCATTCGCCTATTTCCATCATAATGGAATTAACGGTGATATGACGATAGAGCGGACGCTCTTCTATAGGCTCTTCCGTAACAGATGTCTCGTGCTCATTTATATCATCATGTTGGATTTCATCACTCATCTTTTAACTATAGGATGAGTTGCGTTAGATCGGCAAATGAAATTTGGGTTAAAAGGCGAGGATTTGATCCCAGTCAATTTGATCGATAGTTTCAACAACCATATCGGCTTTATCATAGTCGCTCTTTTGTTGGGTATATGAACGGGCCGTTAGGGGCGCGGTGATCGTGTTCATGTTGGCGGCAATACCAGCTTGTAGGCCTGCGACACTATCTTCTATCACCAAACATGCTTCTGGTTCCACGCCAAGACGTTCAGCCGCCATTAAGTAAGGCATAGGGTCTGGCTTTCCCTTTGGCACATCATCAAAGCTGAGAAAGAATTCAAATAACGATTGGTCGAGTGTTTTTTCTAGAAAAATAATTGATTTTTCAACATGGGGTTTTGATCCATTTGAAACGGCAGCCTGTTTAATATCGCTGTTGGCTATTTTAGGTAGTAATGTTTTTAGAACGGGGTTGACGATATCAATCACATCTGAAATCTGTATAAAGTGATTATGCACCATGGCTTTGTATGTTTTGAAATCTATTTCTTTAAGGGCGGGATGTTTTTCGCAAAGCACGCGAAAATTATCATCTTGTGGACGACCACTTAGCGCATCAAAATCATCATGTGCCAAGGTAATACCTCTGTCTTTACAGGTCAAAATGATAGCTTGTTCGTGTAAGTGTTCGGTGTTAACCAATGTGCCATCAACATCCCATAGAACGGCTTTAATTTTTTGTTTTGGTGTGAATGTTTTAAGCATGAAATGATCTTTCAAATAATGTTTAATAGAGCACAATACTATATAGAAAATCTATGCGCAGTAAGTAACGATATGTAACATTTATTTACGTGTTGGGTCATAGCCAAGTTCGGCTTCAAGGGCTTTTTTCTCTGCGGCATAATCGGTTCCAACGGTCGGGATTTTTTCATCTAGTGCAAATAAGACATCCTCGATGTTCATGCGTGATATAGATGACATGACAAAGACTTTTTTACCTGTCGCTTTTTCGAGTAACTTTTGTTTTTCCAAATACAGCTCTTTGTCTAATGAATCAATTTTAGTCAGGGCAATGACTTCTTCTTGATCAATAAGGGCAGTGTCATACTTTTCTAACTCAGAACGAATAATCGTATAGGCCTCAACAACATCTTCATGTGTTGCATCAATGAGATGGAGTAGCGCAGAACAGCGCTCTACGTGACCAAGAAAGCGATGACCAAGGCCAACGCCTTCATGTGCGCCTTCAATTAGCCCAGGGATATCAGCAATCACAAATTCACGATCACCAGCACGAACAACACCGAGATTGGGGTGTAATGTCGTAAAGGGATATTCCGCAATTTTTGGTTTAGCGTTTGATACAACGGATAAAAACGTTGATTTACCAGCATTGGGCAGTCCAAGCAACCCAACATCCGCGATCAATTTGAGGCGTAACCAGATTTCTCTTTCTTCACCAGGCCAGCCCTCGGTCTTTTTGCGTGGGGCTTGGTTGGTGGATGTTTTGTAATGGGCGTTGCCATAGCCGCCATCGCCGCCAGAGATGAAAAGAATAGGGTCTGTATCGCGATCAAAATCGAGCAAAACTGTTTCTTTGTCTTCATCAATAACTTGTGTACCTACGGGGACTTTAATGATTAAGTCATCGCCGCCTTTTCCGGTACGGTTACGTCCCATGCCGCCATGACCTTTGCCACCTTTGAAATGTTGCTGGTAACGGAAATCAATGAGCGTGTTTAAGTTACTGATAGCTTGGAAATAGATGCTGCCACCTTTACCGCCATTACCACCATCGGGGCCGCCATATTCAATATATTTCTCACGACGGAAACTTAGGCAACCAGCACCGCCGTCACCGCTTTTAAGATAGATTTTTGCCTGATCGAGGAATTTCATAACATTATTTTCTCATTAATAAAAAAGGCCCTTCAATGAATGGCCCTTTATACCCCTTAGCGGGAAAATTTAAGTAATGCGCTAATTATGCAGCATTCGCAGAATCAACAGTTACAAACTGACGATCATTGCTTGTTTTGTAGAAACGTACAGTGCCAGTCTCTGTTGCAAAAATTGTGTGGTCTTTACCGATACCAACATTACTACCAGGGTGGTACTTTGTACCGCGCTGACGAATGATGATGTTACCCGGAATGACAGCTTCGCCACCAAATTTCTTTACGCCAAGACGTCTACCCGCTGAATCGCGACCGTTTCTGGAACTACCACCTGCTTTTTTATGAGCCATATCTATTTATCTCCTGTAATAATTGTAATCTTTAAATAAAGGAACTAGCCTTTGATGTCTGTAATTTTTACTGTTGTAAGGTTTTGGCGATGCCCCATCTTACGACGGTAACCTTGACGACGCTTCTTTTTGAAGACGATAACTTTGTCATCTTTGTACTGTGAAACGATCTCGGCTTTAACTTCTGCGCCAGATACTTCAGGTGTGCCAACTTTAACAGTTTTCTCATCACCAATCATAAGAACAGAACCAAGAGAAATCTTAGCACCTTCTTTAGCATCAATTTTTTCTACGTTAAGGGTCATTCCCTTTTCAACGCGGTACTGTTTTCCACCAGTTTTTACGATTGCGTACATGATCTCAAATTTCCAAATTTTATAACATTAAAATGTTTGTTTATTATCTATATTGCGATATGGGCATTATTCGTTGCTCATTTCTTAATATTCCGAATGGCGTATTTACACAAAATATGCCGCTGCTGTCAAGACTATAATGATGAATTTTTCACAAATAATCTATATTCGGCTTATTATTAAGTCGATTCTTGTCGCCAGCCAAAGATAAATAGTCCAGACAGCAATAAAAACCCGAATAAAGGTGGGAATAAAGGTGTTTGTTTTTCAGATAAAAGCGTTTCATGATTATTGTCGCGTAGTCCTAGCCAATTCTTACCTGAGAAACTGTTATTATTCTTTGAGCGCATCTTGATTTTAGGGGCGTTGATGTCATCAATGGACGCGGTTTTATTGCTCAACCAATAGACACCACCATATGTGTCTTTGACAAGCGCTTGGGTTGGCATTTCATTGGTCACTAATGTCTCAAATTCTTTACCTGATATAATACCGTGCGTGATCGGGAATTCTTGTCCATTGACGGTCACACCATAAAGCCCAAAGGGTAAGTCCTTTATTATATATGATGCATAGCCTGTCTTATCAAAAGACACAGTGATTAATTGTGTTCCCGCGATATCAGAAATACTTTCGTTTAAATAGAGCGGCGTCATGGTGACGTCTTGCGTCGTATCAAAAGGGGCATAAATATCTAAGGATAGCTGGCCTTGGTTTTCGGCCTTACTCTCTATTGTTGTGGCAATGACGCGTGTTTCTTCTAAATCGGGTTCTTTCATCAACCAGTGCGATAAGCGACGCATAAAGGTTAGATAAGGTCCACCAGTACGCTCAGACTGCATGTCTTGATAATCACGCGCCCATAACCAAATTTGATCACTTGTTAGTTGTGCGACCCGGCCTTCTTGTTGTTTATCTGTTATTGTATCAATCAATAAAAGCGGATTGTCATCAATGCCCGTCATTAATGTTTTGCCCGCCCGTTGTCTTGATTGTATCTGGCGGTACCACGGTGCCCAGCTGTCTTGCTGTGCAACGAGATCACGCGTAATGGGGTGACGCATACCGTCATTCGATATCATGGGCGTAAAGCCGACATTGCCTTTTTGGCGCATTTCGATATCGGATAATGCGGGCATTAAACGATCTAATTTATTTTTAAAGAAAGGCGGTGTTTGTTGACCTGGGCCAATAACGTCCAAAAACGCGCCGCCTTTTTCGATATAGGTGGCAATATTGTTGATGTAGGCTGGCGGCACCAAACCAAAACGACTGAAACGATCAAAAATAATTAAGTCAAATTCATGGATTTTATCGAGGAATAATTCCTTCATTGGAAAGGGAATTAGAGCCAATTGATTGGCAGGAATAGAATCATCATTTTCAATGGAGCGTAAAATTGTGAAATGAACCAAATCAATATTAGGGTCGGATTTTAATAAATTACGCCATACTCGTCCGCCATTATGCGGAACACCAGAAACCAATAAAACCTTGAGACGGCCACGCACGCCTTGAATGGTTACAATCGCCGTATTGTTAATGGCGGTTAATTCATTATCTATCACAGGGGTTTTGAGGACGAAGATATTCTTACCACCGTGATCAATATCCAGTGTAACGGTAATCTCTTCACCCAGTGTAACGGGCAGGGACATGATAACATCTTGGTTATTAATAATATCAATGATTGTTGTGCTTTGTGGCTGTCTTGGATTATCGGCAATAACCTTGAACTTCACGTCAACCGTTTGCCCAACGACACCATAGGGCGAGGCTTCAATAATCTCAATGCGTCTATCATACTCGTTTTGTGTGCCTGTCATGACCATGTGAACGGGCCCCACTTGTTTTATAAGGGCGGGGAGTAAGTCAACATCATGAATGTTTCCGTCACTGACGATGATTGTGCCGGCCATAGTCTTGATATCTGTGTCGCCTAGTGCGTCTAACCAGATATCAGCCATATTTGTTTGCTGATCTTTTGAATTGATCGTAGCGGTTTTCACGACCAGTTCTTGTTGATCTGTATTAAGCGCAGATAATGTTTCAGCGATCTGGTCATATAGGCGATTTGTGATGTCGCTTCGGTTGAGGTTTTTGCTATTAAGGTCTTTATTGTGATGGGTAATAAGATTGCTCGCACTGATATCTTTAAGGACAATGACTGTATTAGGTTCCGTCTTTGTTTCTGCCTCAATGATTTGTGGGTTGAGGAACAAGAGTGCAATAACGCAATAGGATAAGAAGCGCAGGATGGAACCCTTCTTGCCCGATACCAAAACGGATACAGCCAAAAACCCTAACAGGAGAAGAGCCCCATACAGCGATATCCCATTAATAATTGGATCGATATTTATCATGCTAGCGCTCCAATCTTTCTAAAATAAACGGAATATGAATTTGGTCGTCTTTGTAATTACCAGTAAGGGCATATAAAACCATATTCACGCCAAAACGATAGGCAAGCTCTCTTTGATAGGCTTTGTTCTTTAATTGCGTCATGGGGCGACCTGCTGGATCTGTTGCCCATATTGATGCCCAGTCATTGCCACCAATCACATAAGGCGTAACGCCATCATTATCCGTACTCTGCGTTGGTACATACCAAATAGTTTTGCGATCATACAGGCCTGGTGTTTCTTTGATGATATAAAAAGAGCGTTTGAGAACGTGATCGTCTGACAACTTATTCAGTGTTGGAATGGGTAGGTTAGAGATTACACTTTGTAAAGAGCTGTTAATTGCCGTTTCTCCTGCATAGCCATCGCGCGTGTCAAAAAAGATTGTGCCGCCGCGACTGACGTAATTATTGATCTTGGCTGCCGTTTCTTTTGATACCGGTTGTTGTGTATTGGTAAGGGGCCAATAGATAAAGGGATAAAAATTTAAAACATCACGTTCAATGTTAATGCCCTTAACGGCTTCAACATCGGCAATGGTACGGCGCTTTGTTTCGCGCACAAGCGCTTCAAGTCCAAATTTAGAAAGACGGTCAATGGTTGCGTCCCCTGTTATAACATAGGCGAGTACAGCATGACTTGATAAGTAAGCGGGGCTATCTTTCTTGCCTTGGCTGGCATGTGCCTCTGTCGTATGAAAGGTAAAGCCAACAAACAGCATCACAACAACCACGCTTATGGCTTTAAGACGCTTAAAGAAACCACAATACCAGAAAGCCTCAATCGTAATGAATAATAAAGCCAAGATCATGAGGAGGTGTTTATAGGTAATAAAGTTAAGCCCGCCATAATATTCGACGCTTTCGGTGCTCTTAATATCAGATAAAGTGTTATCTGTAACGGGGGGTGGTGATTTAATACTATCACTTAGCTGTAAGATACGTGTCTCAAACCCATTGCTATAAACGCCGGGGGGGATGGTATCAGATAATTTATTAATAGTATTCTCGGTCGTTATACGTGCTTCATATCCTTTAGGGTCTTGTAATTCCCCAAACCCAGTATAACGCTTCGTTACATAAAAATATTTATTGTTCTGTGCGGTGGATGTCTTGTTATTGCGATAAGAGAGCGTCACAATCTTTTTAAGCTGTTCTTGAAAAACACCCGATAAGGCAAGGTTCGACCATGCGGGGTCTAGATTACTATGATAGAGGAATAACCATCCATTCTCTTTTTCTGTTGCCGTTATAATCGGCGTACCATCTTCTAAGAAAGCCCAGCTCTTATTCTGTAGTGCCAGTGAAGGTTCTGCCAATAGCTGGCGGGTAATCGTTATATCTTGTGATAGGGGTAATGTATTAAAGATAGTCTCTTCATTATAATGACTAATCTTCTGTGGTGTTTCCCAACTAAAGCTAGAGCCTAATTGTCTATTGGTAGTACGTAGGGTCACCGGGGACAGCTCTTTAAATTTCCCATCGGCTAAGTCATCATCGGCAAAACGAATAACGATACCGCCTTTAGTCATGAAGCTTTCTAATAGGGGGACAGTATTCTCCGTTAATAAATCTGTATCTGTCATGATAATTACATCGGCTTTATCGGTTAACGCATTAACATCGCCATATATAATTGTATGAAAAGGGGATAGTGCTTTATCAATATAAAAATACCCATTAAGGAAATCACGTTTATCGCCCAGGTCATTGCCCAGTAAGCCTATTGTTTTTGGCGCGCTATCTTGTGTGAAATGATATGATCCACCTAAATGATTTTGTCCTTGAATAGAGAGCGCCTTCACTTGGTCGGCGATATCCTCTGGCAACTCACCTGTTTTAATCGGATGTCTTGTTTCATCTTCTGCAAATTCAAAAGGCGATGGAATATTTGTATTGGCGCGTGTGTTTAATAAAATCGTTCCTTGATCTATGGCATCATTTCTTGATTTAACAAGGCGGTGGCTTGCATCACGAAATACATCATCACTGTTTAAAGCATTATAGATAGACGGTGCTTCATTCGTGTTTTTATCAATCATAATTAAAGCGGTGGCATCTTTGACGGTATAAAAATTGAGATTGTCTTGCGCATTAAGAAAATCGATCTCTTGCTCACCTAAATATCCGTCATCCATATAATAAAGATTAAAATCAGCATGACGCTTTGTTAAGCTATTCATTTGTTTTTGAACATGGATGAAAGTATTCTGCCACGGATTAACGCTTAATGTTTCAATCGTACCAGCAATGTCGTTTAAGCCGTTTAGGGGTTTTGGTTCAAGGGCTTGGTTTGAGGCCTTGGTTGTGGTCAATAAATACAGCGTTTCTTCATTTTCTAAAGCGCGCTTTTTACTTAAGGATGTTAAATCACTTTTAATGGCAGACCAGTTTTGCGCTGCACTCCAGCCATTATCAATGATGATAATTGATATCGGCGCTGATGCTTTATCCGTCTGTTCTTGATTATTGTAAAAGGGTCCCGCAAAGGCAATAATGAACAAGGTGATAATTGCCATGCGCAACAATAGTAACCAAAGCGGCATAGAACGTTTTTCATGATCTTTTTCTTTGATATCCTTAAGGAGAAATGTCCCCGCAAATTTCACATGTTTTGGTTTTGGCGGAATGATTTTTAATAACCACCATAACGCAGGCAATAACAACAAGAACCCCAACATAAAGGGCGATAAAAATTGTAAGAATGAAAAATTCATATATCGTTATCCTTTCTTATCTGCCGCCTAAGTGATTATTAATAGATGTCGCACAATGGTGCAATTGCTCTAGTGTTACCTTCATATCATTTTTTGAGATGACGCAGGTCGTGAAATAAAGACTGTTTTGTTTTGCAAAGGCTTTTAAAGATTTTTGATGGAGATCAAAACGCTTTTTATAAAGCGACCTTATATCTTCGGCTTTGCTGATCTCTTGATCGTCATCTTGGTTATAATCTTCAAAAACAATACGCCCTGTAAAATCAAAACCTGTATCTTCTTCATATAAAATTTGCACCATGATGCCTGTGCCGGAAAAATGATAATTTTTATAGCGTGCCGTTATGTCTTCAACGGGCATCATGAAATCATCAATCATAATGGGGATAATGTTTTTTTTCAGAGTTTGAAGGTCATTATCATCGGTCACATGATTAAAATAATGATTAACAATCTGGGCGATATGTTTCTTTGACCTGCCAAATGAAATGGCGGTGTCATTGGTCGATACCAGACATCCTTGATCCGTTAATAAAAGCGAGAGTGTTGCCATTAAGGTAAGGCATGCATCATGCTTGCTGATTGTTTGTTTCTTGTCTTTGTAAGAAAGGCGTTGATGCGGATGATAATCAAAAACAATCTTTTGAATAACGTCCCATTCTTTTTCACGAATGTAGAGATCATCACTTTTCGCCGATTGTCGCCAATCGATAGAGCGCGGATTGTCACCATCTTGAAAATTCTTAAAAGACCAAAATTTCTCACCAATACCGGCTTTTTTACGCCCATAGGGGCCATGTAAAATAGATTGGCTGAGTTGTGACGCATAGACCATGACATCATCAATGGTGTTCGCCAATTGATGTGCATAAATTAACGTCTCTTGTGTCTTTGATAGCGTCATATTTTAAAGGCTGTCACAAACATTTTTAATAATATCATCGGCGGTAATATCTTTGCCAATGGTTGAGAAATGCAAGCCCAAACGATGGCGCAGAACCGGATTTGCGACCGCCAATAAATCTTCTAACATTGGCGCGGTGCGATCGTCTAAAAATGCATGGGCACGAACAGCCAGCATTAAGGCCTGTCCAGCGCGCGGACCGGCACCCCATGAAAGATATTCTTTAGCCATGGCGTTGTTACTGGTTTCGGGGCGTAGATTTTGAACGATATAAAGAATTTGATCGACTAGTTTCTCACCAATCGGCATGTCGCGGATTAATGTCTGTGTCTCAAGAATATCTTTGTCGCTTAAAATTTTCTTCACGGTAATATCCGTGTTTGATGTTGTTTGTATCAACATGGCACGTTCTGCGTCTTGGCTTGGGTAATCAATTTTAATCTGCATCAAAAAGCGATCTAACTGTGCCTCTGGTAACGGATATGTGCCTTCTTGTTCTATCGGGTTTTGTGTTGCCATGACATGGAATGGGGATGGTAGCGCGTGGCTCTCACCCGCAACGGTAACTTGTTTTTCTTGCATGGCTTCTAGCAATGCAGATTGCGTGCGCGGGCTGGCACGGTTGATTTCATCCGCCATTAGGAGCTGACAAAAAACAGGGCCTTTGGTAAAGCTAAAAGACGATTTGCCATCTTTGTCTGATTGTAAAATCTCGCTACCCAAGATATCGGCGGGCATAAGGTCTGGTGTACATTGAATGCGCTTTTGATCCAGCCCTAATACTGTACCCAGGGTTTGTACCAATTTGGTTTTTGCCAAACCAGGTACGCCCAATAAGATAAAATGACCACCCGAAAGTAATGTTGTCAAACTAAGGCGTATAACCGTGTCTTGCCCAAGGATGACTTGCTTGATGTTATCTTCTGCTTTTTTGAAGAGGGCTTGTTTTTGTTCAACATTTTTCAAGACTATTGGTTTGGGGGCTGTTTTTGTCATGCGTTTATCCTCTTTTGTGGCTATAATGATGGCCAGAGCTGGTGAATCGTTTTGAATGATTTATAGCGTATAGAAAAATAAAGATGTGATCTAGCTGTTTATTGAGGCTTTTATGAAACAAGAACCATATTTATGTAAGGATGATATTAAGGGGCAGTTTAAAATCCTTAAGGATGGTACGTGGATGCACGAAGGGCGCCCAATTAAGCGCCAAAAACTAGTCTCATTATTTGCCACCATCTTGCGAAAAGAAGTGGATGAAAATGGTTCCTTTGAATATGCATTACGCACTCCGCATGAGGTCGTCAGTGTTGAGGTTGAGGACGCCCCGTTTTTGATTGTTGATCTTGAACAAAAGGGTGTCGCGATTCATGTCACAACAAATATAGACAAGTCCTATATTATCGGCGATGATTACCCTGTTATAATAAGAAACCAAAAACCTTATATGATATTAGATCATGGGGTAGAGGCAAAATTCACGCATGGATCATATTATAATTTATGTGATATGGCAGACAGTAATTTAAAAATAAAATCAAATAATTATGAAATTAAGCTCATCTAAAAAATGAAGATAGATTTAAAACAAACTGAATGGCTGAGTGATCCGCGCGTGACATATATCATGGCGTTTCTGAATGATAATGGTGCCAGCGATCAAACACGGTTTGTTGGTGGTTGCGTCCGCAATGCCATTCTTGGATTCCCCGTTGATGATATTGATATGGCGACACTATTAACGCCAGAAGCTGTGATAGAGTTGTGTGAAGCAAATGATATCAAGGTCATCCCTACAGGACTAAAACACGGCACAGTCACGATAATTTATAAAGGCAAGCCATTTGAGGTTACGACATTGCGCCATGACGTTGAAACCGATGGCCGTCATGCGGAAGTGGCCTATACAACATCATGGGTTGAGGATGCTAATCGTCGTGATTTCACAATGAACGCATTATATATGGATTTAGACGGGAATATTCATGATTATCATGATGGTTTGACCGATATCCAAAAGCGCCATGTACGATTTGTCGGGCAAGCTGATATACGTATCGTAGAAGATGCGTTGCGCATTTTGCGTTTTTATCGTTTTTCCCTTTATTACGGCGATGGATTTGATGCGATCGGGCAAGCTGCTTGTGCAAAGAATGCGTCCCTTATTGGTGATCTATCCGCAGAGCGTGTGCGTGATGAAATGCTGAAAATCTTGCGCCATGATAATTGTCAAAATACACTAGAGGCGATGCGACAGGCAAAGATTTTATCTTGCTTGCCCATGCCCTTATCTGTTCATCCTGTTGCACATACGGGCTTGTTTAAAAACAAAGATCAAGCACATTTTCAATTACGCATTTTGGCGGGATTGGATACAGACCCAAAAGACATTTTTGAGAAATATCGTCTATCCAAGCAAGATTACTATGATTTAAAAAGCTTTGATCGCGCTTATAACGACCTCAAAGATGGCGGTTCGCTTATCTCTAGCTGTTATTTCTATGATAAAATACCGACAATGTGGGCGTGCGCTGTTTTATATCCAGAAACATTAAAAACATATGCAAACGACATTGACGCACTTGTTTTAAAAACATTCCCCGTAACGGGAAAAATTCTCAGCCAAAATGGCGTATCCGCGGGTAAGGCGATGGGGGATATGATTAAGGCATGTGAAAAATGGTGGGTGTCTAATGACATGAAACCAGATTTAAAAGCGTGTTTAGCTTATATAAAAACGCTTTAGTTTTCGATTTTATCAAGCACTTTAAAGCTACCATTGGGCATAACGTGTAAAATGAGAGGCTCATTTTCTGTTAGGCCTGTCGCGCCAAAAAATTGCACACGATTTATAAAGGCTGGAAATACGTTTTCTTTGTAGTTTTTAAAGAATGTTTCTAATCCTTCAATCAAAATATCTTTCATCAATGAAAAACGATCAGAGAGCAGGGGGATAATATAAACAGGATTATCGGCGTTTTGGTTATCTTCAAACCATTGCATGAGCGTAACATGATGCAGTTTATCAAACCCAATCAGGAGCGTGCATGGCTCAGATAGTGGGAATTTCAAGGCCTGTTTCGTTAGGCTTTCAGCGTCAATGATTGGAAAAACCGCCATGGTTTCATGTGCTCCATTTGTTTGATCGTGTCTTCAGCATTTTATATGCCTCATATTTGATTATTTATCAAGACTATTGAAGAATGGTTAATGGATTATTCCCATATCACCTCTGGTGGCATAGACATTAATATGGCATCGATCTTGCCGCCTGTTTTAAGGCCAAAAATAGTGCCGCGATCATAAAGTAGGTTGAATTCTGCATAGCGCCCACGGCGGACTTTTTGATGATGTCTGTTTTCTGGTGTCCATGATTTCATCATATGTTCTTCAACAATTTGCGGGAATATATCAATAAACGCTTCACCAATATCTTTGATAAAGGCAAAGTCAGCACCCCAATCCCCTGTATCAAGGTAATCAACAAATAAACCACCAACACCACGATGCTCTTTACGGTGTGGAATATAGAAATAATCATCACAGGCTTTTTTATAAATCTCGTAATAGTCGGGGTTGTGCATATCACAAGCGCGTTTCATCGCGTCATGGAATACTGTTGTATCGTCATCATTGGGGTAAATCGGGTTAAGATCGGCACCGCCACCAAACCAAGCCTTGCCGGCGGTTGAGATATGACGCAAATTCATATGAACGGGCGGTACAGAAGGATTGCGCATATGGGCAACCAATGAAATGCCCGCGGCCCAGAATGTTGGACTGTCCTGTGTGCCTGGAATTTTAGCACGAAATTCATCAGAGAAGTCACCATGAACGGTTGAAATATTAACGCCTACTTTTTCAAAAACACGCCCCTTCATAACACCCATCGTGCCGCCGCCGCGTTTCCCGCTTTCATCTTGTTCGCGGTCCCATGATGTATACTCAAAACGTCCTTGCGGGAAATCATTCATTTTTTGGTGGCATGGCTCTGATGGCAAGTTCTCGGCATAATGCGCTTCTAGTGCTTCAAAACGCGCGCAAATACGATCGCGCAAATCTTTGAAATGGGCGCTGGCTTGTTCTTTGTTCTCGTTAGTGGTTTTTAAAATCACCTCATTCATCATTCTATCCTTTAATCGTAACCTGCCTTACGGCTTCACCAGCGATCATTGCGGTTGCTATAGCAATGTTCAGTGATCTTGTTTCACCCGTCATGTTGATTTTAACACGTAAGTTGGCACGCTCATGCACGTAATCAGGTGCGCCGCTACTTTCACTGCCTGCGATTAATATGTCATTTTTGTCATAGGTGGTTTTGGTGTAGTCGTCACTGGCCTTTGTTGTCATTAAAATGAGACGTTTTTCGGCCGGTAGAGATTCAAGAAAAACGTCCCAGCTTGAATGACGTACATAAGTGAGTTGATCTATATAATCCATGCCAGCGCGTCTTATTTTGGCATCATCTACAGGAAAGCCGCAGGGTTCGATAATGTGTAACTTCAGCCCCATACAGGCACAAAAACGCATAATGGTTCCCATGTTTTGTGGAATGTCAGGGTGAAAAAGGGCAATCTCTAGCATGACTTTATGTCTCTTATTAATATGTTTGGCAGTTGGGGGTGAATCGTCTTTACTAATTATCAAAATTAGCTATAGTATATCGCATAATTTCAATAGTTTTATTGTTTGAATTATTCTTATATGACTATATATAATTATCAGAATGATTAAACTATCTTTTATCTAAATTTGTGAAGGTTTATTAATAAAAAATGTCATCAAAAAACAACACACACAAAACAGACGAAACAAAACGTGACTTTCTTTATCTAACAACGGCGGCCTTTGCTGCTGTTGGGGCAGGGTCTTTTGTTTGGCCTTTCGTTGATAGTCTTAATCCAGCGGCTGATACATTAGCACTGGCATCAATTGATGTCGATTTGTCTGCGATCCAAGAGGGACAATCAGTCACTGTTACATGGCGTGGTAAGCCTGTTTTTATACGTAATCGTTCAGAAGCGGAAATTACCGAAGCCCAAAGTGTCGATCTAACGTTGTTGCCAGATCCACAAAGTGATTCAGCCCGTGTTCAAAAAGATAATTGGCTTATCATGGTTGGTATTTGCACCCATTTGGGTTGTGTCCCTTCAGGACAAAAGTCAGGGGATGCTAAGGGGGATTACAAAGGGTGGTTCTGTCCATGTCATGGATCACATTATGATACATCAGGGCGTATCCGTAAGGGCCCAGCACCAAAGAATTTAGAGATCCCAGATTATAACTTCTTAACGGATACATCCGTACGTATTGGTTAATAGATTTTTTTCAACATATTTTAGAATAATAAAAAGCAAAAAATAAAAGGTTCATTATGGCAGCAGGTAATCGCGAAAAATTTGATAATCCAATCGTAGAATGGGTCGATAGTCGTCTTCCAATTTTTACAATGATGCAAAAAGAATATGGGTCTTTCCCAACACCGCGTAATTTCAATTATTTTTGGAGTTTTGGTGGTATGGCTATGTTGGTTTTGGTCACAATGATTTTAACGGGTGTCGTCTTGGCGATGAATTACGTACCGCATGCCGATTTAGCCTTTGACTCGGTTGAACGTATTACGCGTGATGTTAATTATGGCTGGCTATTGCGTTCTATTCATATGAACGGGGCGTCGATGTTCTTTATCGTTGTTTATATTCATATGTTCCGTGCGCTCTATTATGGTTCTTATAAGCAACCGCGTGAGTTATTGTGGATTTTGGGTGTTATTATATTCCTTCTGATGATGGCAACTGCATTTATGGGCTATGTATTGCCTTGGTCACAAATGTCTGGTTGGGGTGCTACGGTTATTACCAGTCTGTTTTCAGCTTTCCCGCTTGTGGGGGACGGTATTGTAACATGGTTGTGGGGGGGCTTTAGTGTCGATAACCCAACCTTGAACCGCTTTTTTGCCTTACATTTCTTGATGCCATTTGTGATCGTCGGTGTCGTATTCCTTCACGTTTGGGCACTTCACATTACAGGATCTAACAATCCATTAGGGATTGATGTCAAGAGTGATAAGGACACAATTCCTTTCCACCCTTATTACACAATTAAAGATTCAGTTGGTATCTGTGTATTCTTAGTGTTCTTCGCGATTATTGTTTTCTATTTCCCGGACATATTTGTGCACGCGGATCACTATAATGAATTTAATCCAATGGTGACACCGCCACAAATTGTTCCTGAGTGGTATTTCTTGCCTTTCTATGGTATTTTGCGCGCCTTTACCTATGATATTTCGTTATTGGGTGTTGTTTTATTGCCTGCTAAATTACAAGGTGTATTGGCAATGTTTGGGTCAATTGTTATCTTGTTCTTCTTGCCGTGGATTGATAGATCACCGATCAGATCATCACGTTTCCGCCCGCTATACAAGATTGGTTTGGCTGTATTTGTCGTGTCGTTCTTTGTTTTGGGCTATGTTGGCGCGAAGCATGCGGAAGAGCCCTATATAACAATTGGTCAGATTGCGACATTGGTATATTTTGCCTTTTTCGCCGCAATACCATTGATTAACAAATTTGAAAAAGTGAAGCCAATGCCGAAAAGCATTAGTGAAGCGATTTTAAAGAAATAATTTAATTAATAAGGTTTCATTTTTATGAGAAATTCTAACACGAAGAAATATCTTGAGTCGTTTCTATATGGTTGTGCTATTTTGGGGCTTGTGGCCTTTGCAACGACTGCCAAGGCGGCGGGTGATTACAAAGTGCCAGAAGAGCAATCATGGCAGCATCATGGCTTGTTTGGTACATTTGATCGTGCTGCACTACAACGTGGTTTTCAGGTCTATAAACAAGTCTGTTCGGCTTGCCATGGTATGGATTTGGTTAGCTATCGTAATTTAATGGATTTTGGCTATACGGATAATGAAGTTCGCGCCATTGCTGCCGATTATACAGTGATGGATGGCCCTAATGATGAGGGTGAGATGTTTGAGCGTCCAGCCATTCCCGCTGATCGCTTTGTAAACCCATATCCGAATGAACAGGCCGCACGTTACGCTAATGGTGGTGCATATCCACCAGACATGTCTCTTATCGTTAAGGCGCGCCATTATGGTGACAATTATATTTATTCACTACTTTCTGGTTACACGGAAGCACCTGCATCTGTTGAGATGATGGATGGTATGCATTATAATCCATATTTTCCGGGCATGCAGATCGCCATGGCGGCGCCACTATCTGATGATATAATTGAATATGCCGATGGTACCCCCGCGACGGTACAACAAATGTCTAAAGACTTAACCGTTTTCTTATCGTGGACATCCGACCCACACCTAGAGGCGCGTAAGAAAATGGGCTTTAAAGTTGTTTTATTCCTTATTATTTTCGCGTTTTTGATGTATTTCACTAAGAAGCGCGTTTGGAAAGATCTCGAAGAGTAGCTTGTTAAGGCGTTGCTCTGCTTATAGATTTATAAAAAGAGGGCTTAAACGCCCTTTTTTCTTGCATTTTTATAATAAATTATGTAAAATATATGAAATTAATGAGGTATTGTAAAAAATCTAGACAGGCAAGGCGCATGAAAATTTATCAAACATTACGTTTAGGCGCCGTGGGCGTAGGCCTGGTAACGGCTTTCGCCTTGTTTTCAAATCTGCCTGATGCGGGCGCTACGTTAGGTCAAGCGGGCTCTGATTTCTCAACGGCAAGCGATACAAAACATGTGAACCGCCTTAATTCTGACCTTGCAACACAATATGAGCGTGAAATGGTACAGGTCCAGGATCAATATATCGATTATTTAGTACAGGCAAATATACGGCCACAAGAAATTGACGAAAAGGCATGGGATTTATTTCAGTCTATTAAACAATATGCCGTTGAAAAACAGGATGAAAAATTTCCTGTAGATCTTCGCTATGCGGCAGCGCGCCTTATTATGGCGCATGAATATTATGCGGATAATCCGTATGAGGGGTTTGAAATGGCGGTGCGTATTGGTGGTAAGGAATCAACGTTCTACAGAAGATTAATAAATCACGGCGGAGATGCTTTTGGTCCAGAGCAATTTAAGGACGACACAGCGATTAGTATGATCGAAAAGCGGGGTATGTATTTGCCTGATTCTGTTAAAACACGTATTAAAGTTATGGGGCTTACAATTGTTAAAGAAAAAAGAAATGCTCAACATCATAGAGGACTGCGGGATATCCGTATTGATCCTCTTGCATCGGCAGCTTTGTTTTTTGAATGGGATCAATATGAATTAAAGCCTCATATGGAAGCTGCCTATAGAAAATATGATCGCTTGCCTCAATCACAAAAAAGAGCCGTCTCTGATATATTTACAGATGAAAACAGGAATATTATAAAATATCAAGTTCATCTAATGGGGGCACCGCGTTTTAATTCTTATATTAATGGTTTGATTAAAGACCCTAGTGCCGATGCTGCACCAAATATGTATAGTCGAGATAAAGATGGTTTGGATAACGAATTAATGCGGGTTGCGGCAACCAATGCACCATTTTTTACAACGGATAATCAGGGTATACGTGAAGTTTATAAAACATTTAGAGAGCAAAGAAGTCGTGGAGAAAGCCCTATTGATGTAAGAAATAAATTCAAAGATTGGCGCTCATTTAGCAGTATATTCAATAAAATAAAAGCAACATCAAATGGCAATATGCGCAAACTTACAGATGCACCAACGGTTGTCATGACTGCTGAAATGGCAGGGACTGAGCAAGCTGTAATTAATGCCCAAGATTTTCATGTGACACTGTCCCGTGTGACAAGAACAGCCAAGCATTATCGTCAATTAGCCGAAGCAGAGCCAAAGAGTAAAAGTCGTGTTGCGGTTATTGATGAGCAGAGTTCGGATGTTTTTGCCGCAGTTAGAACTCAGTCACCAACAGTTCGTGTTGCTTCCGCGCAACCATAAGTTAATTTTAAACGTTAAAGCGGAACAACAGAATATCGCCGTCATCAACGACATATTCTTTGCCTTCACTGCGCATTTTACCCGCTTCTTTGGCACCATTTTCGCCGTTACAGGCAATAAAATCATCATAGGCAATGGTTTCGGCGCGAATAAAACCGCGTTCAAAATCTGTATGAATAACACCTGCTGCTTGTGGGGCTTTTGCACCTTTATAGACAGTCCATGCTCTGGTTTCTTTTGGTCCGGCTGTGAAATAGGTCAGGAGTTTTAATAAACCATAACCTGCACGAATAACGCGGTTCAGTCCGGGTTCGGTTAAGCCCAATGTTTCAAGGAAATCGGCTTGCTCTTCATCGGGAAGTTGTGCAATTTCTTCTTCGATTGCTGCGGAAATGATGACCGCACTTGTGCCCTCAGAAGCTGCTTTTTCAGCGACTTTCTTTGTCCATTCATTGCCTGTTTCGGCTTCATCTTCGTTGACATTACATACATATAAGACGGGTTTACCAGTAATCATTTGTAACATGCGAAAGCGTTTTTCGGCGCCTGCATCGGCGATATCCATTTTACGCACAGGAATACCTTGATCGAGTAATTTCTTGGCCTCTTCAAGCATAACCAACGTTTCTTTGGATTCTTTATCACCACTACGGGCTTTTTTGCCTAATGATAAAATGCGTTTTTCAACGGAATCCAAGTCGGCTAGCATTAATTCTGTTTCAATGATTTCTGCATCACGTAAGGGATCAACAGAGCCCTCAACATGGGTGATATCACTATTCTCAAAACAGCGTAAAACGTGAATGATCGCATCTGTTTCACGAATGTTGGCCAAGAACTGGTTCCCCAGGCCTTCACCTTTTGAAGCACCCTTAACAAGGCCCGCAATATCAACGAACTCAAGATGTGTTGGAATTATTTTTGCAGAGCCTGCAATCTTTGCAATACCATCTAAACGTTCATCAGGGACACTAACGCGTCCGACATTGGGTTCAATGGTGCAAAAGGGGAAATTAGCGGCCTGTGCCGATGCTGTTTTGGTTAACGCATTGAACAAAGTTGATTTACCAACATTGGGAAGCCCAACAATACCGCAATTAAAGCCCATGATTTTTTATCCTTTAGATGATGTGTTTTTACACACGTGTTTTTAAAATATCTTGATTAACTTTGCTCATCGCCATATCGATTTTATTGTCTAACATAAGAGGCATATGTTCGGCAAGTGATTGCAGCATAACATCTAGCCATTTATATTCAATTTTTGAAAAATCGTTCAGTACATAGCTGTGTACTAAATGTTTCTCACCTGGGTGTCCTATACCCATGCGGACACGCCAATAATCCTTGCCAATATGGCTATCGATTGATTTAAGACCGTTATGTCCTGCGGCACCGCCGCCTTTTTTAGCTTTGACTTTGCCACCAACGATATCTAATTCGTCGTGAAAGGTAATGATTTTGTTTAAATCTGTTTTGTAGAACTGTTTCGCCGCTTGTAATGATTGTCCTGATTCATTCATAAAGGTGAGGGGTTTAATAAGAAGGACTTTTTCGCCTTCAATTTCACCTTTAAAACATTCTGCGTTAAATTTCTGACCTGCTTTTTGTAGATTATAAAAACCAACAAGCTTATCAATCATCATAAAGCCAATATTATGACGATTATCAGCGTATTTCCCGCCAGGGTTACCAAGGCCAGCAATGATCCACATGTTATGTTCTTCTTTGTTTGCGCGCTCTATTAATAAAAGCTTTTTTATCCAGTTTAAGATCATGGTCCGATCATAAATAAAACAGCCCCTTAAAACCAGTTTATTTTATATAAAAAGAGCGCCCATAAAGAGCGCTCTTTGATAATTCTTATAAAGTAAAACTTATTCAGCAGCCGGTGTAGCTTCGCCAGCTTCAGCAGTTGCTTCGCCTTCTTCACCATCTTCGGATGCTTCACCTTCGGCTGACAGTAATGCAGATGGTGCAGTAATCGCAGCAATCGCATAATCATCATCTGTTGGGAATGAAGAGCCTTCAGGTAAGATAGCATCTGTCATACGTAGAGACGCACCAATATCAAGGCCTGTTAAATCAAAGTCAACAGAATCAGGAATATTTGCGGCAGAACAGCTTAGGTCAAGTTGGTGACGAACAATACTTAGGTTACCGCCACGTTTCAGACCTTCAGATAAGTCTTCGTTAATGAAGTTCACAGGAATAGAAACTGTGATTTTTGTTTTTGGACTCACACGTAAGAAATCGATGTGTAATGGTTGATCACTTACAGGGTGAAATTGAATATCACGCGCAAGAACACGGTGTGTTTCTTTATCGATCGTAATCTCAGATAAAGATGTCAACAGACCACCACGGTTCAGTACTTTTTGTACTTCGTTACCGGCCAGGCTAATGATTACGGGTTCTTTGTTATCACCGTAAATTACGGCTGGAATGCGTTTTTCTCTTCTTGTTGCACGTGCGGACCCCTTACCGGCACGTTCACGAAGAGAGGCGTCAAATTTAAATGCGTTTAGTGACATAGTGATATCCTCTATTTGAAAAATTAAATGGTTTAAAATTATAAAAGCCCTCCAAGGGTGGCCTCTTATAGGTGTTTTTTAAGGTGGTTATGGGCTAAACGCAAGTAAAAAAGCGTATCTTTTATGGGAATCTACAAATCGACATTAAATAAGGATGAAACAGAGCGTTCCTCGTGGATACGCTTCATTGCTTCGCCGATAAAGGGGGCTATAGATATTGTTTCTATACGGTCTGATTCTATGACGGCATCGCGCGGTGTAATTGTGTTTGTCGTGACGAGGGAGGTGAGGTCTGATTTATTGATTTTATTCACCGCATCAACAGAAAATACACCGTGTGAGCAATAGGCGTGAACGGCTTTTGCGCCTTTTTCTAGTAGGGCTGTTGCGGCATTGCACAATGTTCCCCCACTATCAACCATATCATCAACCAAAATACAGGTACGGTCTTTGACATCACCGATAACATGCATGACTTTGGCTTCGCCGACTTTGGGGCGTCTTTTATCGATAATGGCTAAATCACACTTTAATTTTGAGGCATAAGTTCTGGCACGGACAACGCCACCAACATCGGGAGACACTATAACGAGCTCATCGTCTTTAAAGCGCTTTGAAATAAGCGGTAGAAATACAGAACTGGCATAGAGATTGTCCAGCGGAATATCAAAGAACCCTTGAACAGGACCAGAGTGAAGATCAATGGTTAAAATACGATCTGCACCAGCCGTGGTTAAAAGATTAGCAACCAGTTTTGCAGAAATTGGACTGCGAGGCCCTGTTTTTCTGTCTTGCCGTGCATAACCAAAATAGGGTATTACCGCTGTAATGCGTCTTGCCGATCCTCGTCTAGCTGCATCAATAGTAATGAGTAACTCCATCAAATTTTCATTAGCTGGATTATTGGTTGATTGTACAAGAAAAACATCTTCGCCGCGGACATTCTCTAAGATTTCAGGAAAAACTTCGCTATCATTAAAACGGCGAATAGATATTTCACCATTCTTGAGATCAAGATAATCCGTGATTTCATGGGAGAGGTCTTTATTGGCACTGAGCGCGAAAATTTTCATGGTCTATGGTCTTTATCGTTAATTTATTTATACAGCCTTTACACCACACAAGAGACAATTAATCCCAATAGGCATATTCCAAACATTTGTATGATATAGGGCATAATTTATTTTCCTTTATTAGCCTTGTGATGTTATCGCAATAACGGCTAAATGTCTTCCTTCAATATCACGTTTTTCATGGGTCATTTTACGGTGACTGAAAAATTGATGATGATTGCTATAGGTATCAATATTAATTGTGTCAATCGTACCAACATTTTCTTTCATCAAGCCATGCGCGATAAAGCCGCATAAATCAAACATATGGTGGGTTGGGGTTTGTGATGGAATGAAGAACTGTCCGTAATCACCATCTCGCTTTAAAAAATTATCCATGAATCCTTGATCAACCTCGTATGATTTTTGGGTAATGGCGGGGCCAATAACGGCGATAATATCTTTTGGTGCAATGCCGTGACCTTTAAAATAATTCAGAGCGTTAATATGAATATGATCGAACGCCCCGCGCCAACCGGCATGAACCGCACAGATAAGTTTTTTTGTTCGCGCAGCAAATAAAACGGGCGGGCAATCAGCGCCTTTAGCAGCAAGGCCAATATTTGCTATATCTGTGATCAGGCCGTCGGCTTTTTCATCTTTTGTGATATTATCTTTGGATGTAACAGGAATGATTTTATCACTATGAATTTGGCTAACGGCCTTAATGGCGGACATGTCTTTTAAGCCTAAGTGCCGTGCAATAGCATTATAGCTTTGTTTGCAATCATTCGCATCTTGATAGGACGCAATATTATAGTCACGCCCAAAAAAACCATGAGAGACATAATCCAATTCATTTAAGGCATCGCTTTGGATAAATGATTTTTGTTTAAGGATCATATTAAAACTCCAACACTTTGAACAAAGTACCCATTTCTTCGCGATGGGTCAGACGATGAACGGCTTTTTCTATCGCATCTTTTTGTGCGGGATGTTGTTTTAATAACTGATTTGCACGTATCATAAAGCCATTGCGTGTCAGGAACTCTGCTTGTGGGATTAATGATGCCTTATGGTCATTACTTTCTATGACGTTAATCAAGCGTCCAAAATTAACATGGGCGGTTATGTCTTGATCACCAACGGCGTCAAACAAAGAGGTCATTTTTTGTTTCTTCACCGTTTGAAGAGTATCTTTTAATCCTGTTTTGTCGCCATAACCGTAATCAATAAAACAGCTTTTAGTGTTTGGTTTTGCTGTAATGGTTTTCACAATATCTTCAGCGATTTCGTTATATTCATAGATGTCATTATTCTGATAGTCATAGGGAATTTGAAAATCAGTTTTCTGCCATGACTTGATTAAGCTATCACTGTCACATGTCACGAATAATTCTGACCATGTGTCATCATTGTCTTTTTTAAATTGACGAATAGGGAGGGCATCGAAAAATTCATTCCCAATAATACGGGTTATATATTTTTCGTCCTGGGCACTCTCAAAGCTTTCATGCCATGTAATATCAAGATTAAAAGATGCTAGGGCCTCGCGTTGTCGGTCTTTTAGGACAGGGCTGGTTTCAATAAGTGATATTTTAACATTGTTCAACATAGACGGCACAATTTTTGAGCATGTGCGTAACATGTCTGCCATTAATGTTCCACGCCCCGCGCCAAACTCAATAAAATGAAGGGGAGAATCTTGTGGTTCAGTCATTGATTGGATAAGCCAAATAGCCAATGTCTCTCCAAATAATTGAGATATTTCTGGTGCAGTTATAAAATCACCCTTAATACCAAAAGGGTCTTGTTTCATGTAATAGCCATACTCTGGATGCCCAAGACATAGACCCATGAAATCGTCAAAACGCATCGCTGTGTTTTGATTTATTTGGTCTTTAATGAATGTTTCCAGGGCTGTCATTATTGCTTTTTATAAAAATAAATCGATAGGGCTGTGCCACAAATAATCATAGGCAAACAAAGCATTTGTCCCATGCTGAATATATCTAAGATAAGTCCATAATTAGCATCTGGCTCTCGGAAATATTCGATGATAAAACGGAACAAACCATAAAGCGCAACGAACATACTGGCGGTTAGGCCTTTATAGTCAGAGAATTTTTTATAGATGATATTCAAGATGAAGAACAAGATTAATCCTTCGGCAAAGGCCTCATATAATTGGCTAGGGTGGCGAGGTTCAAAGCCACCAGCGGGAAAACGAATGCCCCATGCAACATCCGTGATGCGCCCATAGAGTTCACCATTAGCAAAATTGGATAAACGCCCAAACAGAAGACCTATCGGGGTTGCGGCACAAACGAGATCCGCCAGTCTTAAAAATGAAAAATTACGTAATTTTGCATAGGCAAACATAGCAAATAAGACCCCTAAAACACCGCCGTGGAATGACATGCCGCCACGCCATATTTCGAGTGCGGCCATCGGATTTTCAAGATAGAAAGCGGGTTGATAGAAAAGCACATAGCCTAAACGACCGCCCAAAATGACGCCAATCACGGCGATTGCCAAGAAATCATCAATATCATTTTTATTGGGGCGTTCAAATGATGCGTTCTTCAATAATTTTAATATATACGCCCAGCCCAAAAGAAAGCCTGACAAATAGGCTAGTGAGTACCAACGGATAGAAAGTCCGAAGAGATCAAAAGCAATTGGTGAAATATCGGGAAAGGGAAGTCCGCCCATAATGGTAATCCTTACAATAAAATATCAACTATAAATATCAGCTCTGGGGTGCATCATAAAGGGCGTTTGACATTTTTCAAATAAATAAGCATAGTCTTTTCTATGTCAAACACAGAACCACATAATCATGAGCGCCAAGATGAACACAAAGACGCGGACGATAATTTCGTCTGTAATCATCCAGATCATGACCATCGCCATAGTCACATTAAGGCGACAAGTGTCAAAACAACAGGTAAAAGAGCCAAAGATTTTTGCGTGCATTGCAGCCGGCATATTGGGGTAGCATTTTTAAAAGAATTGCCCTGCTTCTTATTGGTACTTGTGGCAACGCGGTTAAGCGTACCTTTTTTAAATCATAATCGATTGCTTGAGGCCGCGGTGATTTTGATTATTGCTTTTGGGGCTGAATATGGTTTTTCAAAATTCTTTCACACGCGTGAGCAAGCAAAATTGGATCCGGAATTGCGTGGGCATTATCATTTTACAGTCAAAAATGTTTTTGCGGCGCTTACCTTTGCTGCGTTCAGTTGGATCTTCCATGATTTAATGTTTCATGGTCATTAGGCGTGTTTCTCTATAGATAGGGGTCGTTCTGGCTGAGATGGTTTTTCACGTGATCCTTTATACCTTCTTCAAGGCTATGGAACTTTTTCTGATATCCAATATTGCGAAGTTTGTTGATATTGGCCTGCGTGTAATAATGATATTTATCTTTTAAGGATTCTGGCATTGAAACATACTCAATCGATGGCTCTATACCTGTCGCGGCAAAGGTTGCCAAGGCAACGTCTTTAAATGACCGTGCTTCACCAGTGCCACAGTTATATAATCCCGAATGTTGTGGGTTTTTTAAGAACCACATCATAACGTCAACGCAATCTTTCACATAGATAAAGTCACGCAACTGACCGCCGTCATTATAATCAGGATGATATGATTTGAACAGTTTCGCGCCTTTGCCCGCTTTGATTGATTGATACAGTTGTGAGGCAACACTCATTTGGTTGCCTTTATGATATTCGTTGGGGCCATAAACGCTGAATAATTTTAATCCAACCCATTGTTTTGGGCGCCGTTCAATGGACTTCATGGAGGGGTCTTGCATGAGGCGTGCAACACGGCGATCAAAAGCATGCTTGCTCCATCCATAGGCACTGGTTGGACGTAACTTTGCCAGGGCTTCGATACGTTCATCATCGTCAAAGCCATTATCACCATTGCCGTACGTATCAGAAGATGAGGTATAGATATATTGTACATTGTAATGGGCGCAGAATTTCCACAACATACGCGATAATTTGTAGTTGCTCTGATTAATGAGGTCTACATCCGTTTCTCGACTGGATGAGATAGCACCCAAATGAAAAATAGCCTCAATTTCATCAGAGCGCTTCTTTATATAGGCGAATAAGTCATCGGGATGCACAATGTCACGGACTTCGCGTTTGGCGATGTTGCGCCATTTATTGTCATTGCCCAGATAATCACAAATTGTAATATCGTGATGACCTTCGGCCTCAAGTGCGGCAACAATATTTGATCCAATAAACCCCGCACCGCCCGTTACAATAATCATCTAGTCATAATCCCTTAATGGTTTAAAAATAATTTTTACGTCAGTTTCAATCATGGTCTGGCCTCATAAAGAGTCAAGAGAAAAGAGTCAGAATCTTGAGTCGATTCTTTTTGACTCTCGATTCGTTTTGAGTCATGAATCGGATTAGAGAGAGAATTCTAAAGGTTAATCTTTATGGTTAACAATCACAGTTAAATTATTGAAATGAATCAGTTTTTAAGTAATCTGGTTTAAAATATTTGTGTTGCCATGGATATGGTTTCATTTTTCAGTGATGATGACCTGTAAAGAGCTAGAAAAGCTTAAAACATAAAAAATGAACACGACCATATAAGGCTAAGTTAGACATGACACAATACGCAGTTGCCAGAAAGACCTATGACTTTACAACACCGATGGACGGTGTTGAGCGCGCTTTATCAGTCGCGCATTATAATTCTGCGCGCTCTTCGGATGATGAGATTACGCTGGATATGGATGGCCGCTGGTGTAGCTACAAGGCTTATTTTGATTACACCGCAGATTTGGACATTGTACAGTTGACTTGCTGGGCAGAGGGCGTGTTTGTTGGTGATGCTGATCTGGTTGAAATTTCTCAGTTTTTATTGCGCGTAAACGAGCAATTATGGATTGGGCATTTTTGTTGGGATGAAGAGGCGCAAACAATTACGTTCCGTCATACATTCCTCGCCCATGAAATTCACGCTATTGAACCATCTGTTTTGGTTGATGTATTAGAGGCGGCAAAGACAGCGTTCGATCGCTTCCGCCCATTCTTCCAAATGCTTGTTACTGGCGAAATCGGCCTACAGCAGAGCCTTCATGTCGCATCTATGGATGTTGTCGGCGAAGCATAATACACGTTATAACCTAACTATCATTCATATCTTTTTGTAATGACCTGATATCTGCGCGCAATGTGCGGAACTCGGTTAGCAGTTCTTCGCGCTCTCTGTGCGCTTGTTCTTCTAGCTCATCCATATGTTCACGGTTTTGTGCCGACTCAATGATATGGAGAGAATTAACAATGATACCGATGAACAGATTCAGCACTGCGAAGCTGGTAATAATGATGAAGGGTACAAAAAATACCCATGCATAGGGATAGCTGTCCATGACGGGGCGCACAATACCCATTGACCAGCTTTCTAGCGTCATTACTTGGAAGAGGGTGTACATGCTCTCTCCAACTGTTCCGAACCATTCAGGGAAGCTAGCTGCGAATAATTTTGTTGCCATCACCGATGCCACATAAAATAACAGTAATAGAACAGTTATGATTGAGCTCATACCGGGCAGAGCATTGAACAAAGCCTGTATAACCGAACGCATTGATGGGACAACGGATAAAAGACGCAGGACACGTAAAATACGCAATGCGCGTAAGATGCTGAATATACCAGAAGCAGGGAGAAGCGAGATTCCGACAATCAAAAAATCAAAGACGTTCCAGCCATCTTTAAAAAAGCTGAGACGATAGGCGAACAGCTTTAACAGAATTTCTATCACAAAAACTGCTAAAATTGTTTTATCGATCATAAACATCATTTCGCCATAGCTTTCCATCAAGGCGCTTGATGTCTCGAGACCCAGTGTAGTAGCATTAAAAATAATAAGCACAATGATAGTGTTTTGAAATTTCGATGTTTCAACAAATTTTTGTATTTTTGCGCGCATGGCTGAATCTCGCTTTTATCATCCGCATAAGATGATCTGTTTTTTATGTTTTGCTTTTAATCATTCCAATATATAAATGAAACCATGGAAAAGAAAAGTCATATTCTTGTTGTCGATGATGATGAGCGCTTACGTGATCTGTTAAAACGCTATTTGGAAAAGAATTTTTTCACGGTGTCTTTAGCGCACGATGCGTTTGAGGCAGAGGAACTGTGTGCTTATATTGCCTTTGATGCCATTGTCATGGATGTGATGATGCCGAATAAAAGCGGCTTTGCCTGCGCGAAATCATTGCGCGAAAAAGCCATTGAAACCCCATTGTTATTTTTGACGGCTAAAGGTGAGACACATGAACGTGTTGAAGGCTTTGAAAGTGGCGGTGATGATTATTTGGTTAAACCATTTGAGCCAAAAGAGCTGTATTTCCGCCTTATGTCTTTATTGAAACGCCGTGGAGCGACACATAATGATAACAACGGGACAATTGTTTTTGGCGATTACACCTACATGATTGAAAAACGTGTTCTGACATTTGGGGATGATGTTATTTCCTTAAGTAATGTTGAGGCGGGCTTGTTAGATATTTTTGCCGCGCGTCCTGGTGTGGTGATAAGCCGTCAAGACTTGGCCGATAGTACAAATCAAAATCCCGATGGGCGCACAATTGATGTGCAAATTACCCGTCTTAGAAAAAAAATAGAAAAAGATCCCAAAAACCCGCTATATTTACAAACCATTCGTGGGCAAGGCTATGTTTTGCGTCCCGATTATAATGATTAGAATTTGATTAAGGTTGCTTCCATGTCCCGTCTTTTATTGCGTTTGCGATTATTTATTAAAGGTTTAATGCCTAATACGCTTTTTGGGCGTTCTTTATTGATCTTGATTGTGCCCGTTATTTTGACGCAAACAATTGCCACATTTGTCTTTTTCGATCGTCACTGGGATAATATGACGAAACGCTTGGCACAAGCCATTGCTGGTGAAACCGCGCTTGTCGCCGAATATTTTGAATCAGATTTAAGCACAAAAGAAGGCCGCGCCTTGATTAGTATCACAGCACGTAAATTGAATTTATTTGTCGGCTTTGAAAGAGGGGCAACCTCACTACCTGATTATAACGCAGAAGATGTCTGGGATTCTTCTGTTGCGGGTCGTCTTGATAAGCAAATGAAAATATCTGTGGATCGTGACTATGTGATTACGATGCTGGATGATAAAAATTTACAAATGTCTGTGTTGTTGAATAATGGATTACTGCAAATTCTTATCCCTGAAAAACGGTTGTTTAGCTCAACTGCTTATATCTTTTTACTCTGGATGATTGGCTCATCTTTGTTATTGATGGGGATAGCCATCATCTTTATGCGCAACCAAATTAAACCGATCAGGCAGCTTGCTTGGGCGGCCGACAGGTTGGGGCGCGGATTGGATATTCCGCCTTTAAAAGAATATGGTGCGCGTGAAATTAGACAAGCGACCAGTGCCTTTGAAATTATGCGCGACCGTATTCAGCGCCAAATCGATCAACGTACAACAATGCTGGCGGGTGTATCTCATGATCTTAGAACCCCTCTAACGCGTATGAAGTTAGCTCTTGAAATGATGCAACAAGATAATGATGTTGTGGCGCTGAAGGGTGATTTAGACGATATGGAAGAAATGATTGAGGGCTATTTGGCCTTTGTTCGCGGCGATGAAGAGACCAGCCCAACCTATGTTGATTTATCCTCTCTTATTCAGGCTATTGCGGACAAGAAACTAGCAGATAAGAAAACTATGCATGCCGCCATTCAAAAATCTATTTTTGTAACGATCAGACCAGAAGCCATTAAACGTGCAATCGCAAATTTAATTAGCAACGCCCTAACCCATGCCGATGATGTGTGGGTGCGTCTTTATCGGATTGGTGAAACTATCGAGATTATTGTTGAAGATAATGGGGCTGGGATTGCGCCCGAAAAAATGGAAGAAGTCTTTAAACCATTTTACCGCATTGATGAATCGCGCAACCGGAAAACGGGCGGTGTTGGTCTTGGGCTTTCGATCGTGAAAGACATCATCAACAGCCATGGTGGAGATATCTTCCTTGAGAAGAGCACGCGTGGTGGTCTGCGTGTGGTTATCCACCTGCCTTGATTATATTAAGCACTTTTCTTTATAAATGAATTCATCGCTTGTTCGGCAAAGCTTAGATTTTGATCAAGCTCAGCCATTGTCTTGCCCAGATCAGGGCTATCATCACTAAGCCAAACACGCACAGTTTTAAGATATAAAACAGTTAATCCCATACGTTTGATCTCTGCCATAGGACCATGAACATCTAGATTGGCAAGGCGCATAATATTACCAATCATGGCACGAAACGGACAGATTGATTTCATTGCGGTCTTGGGTAACAATCCAGCCGTTTTTGAAAGGCGCTTTAAGCCACCCTTGAAAGCCGTCATCAGGTCAAATCGTTCCATAATGATATCAAATAGTTGATCACGGCGTGTTTCACTATTGTCATTTACCCCTTTGAATGTTTCGTTCAACTGATTTGAAATATGATGTTCAAAAAAGTCCAAAATATCTTGGCGTGTTTTTAACTGTGAGGGTAATTCATTATTTTTTAATCCCATCGCCTTGGCAACTTTTTCAGGCGTAACCTCGGTCCAGCCCAATTCTTCACCACGCGTGAAAGCGGCTAATAGAAAACCTTCCATATTAAAGGCTTTATGCTTTTGTTGTGCGCTCATTTTTGTTACCTTTTAAATACTGATAAATAATATAATTCCTTTATAGCGAGATTAAATAAAAAATGCAAAATTTTGAGAATAAGAAATATGATGTTGTTGGACTTGGTAACGCGATTGTCGATATTCTAGCACAGTGTGATACTGATTTTCTGACAAAGATGGGGATGGAAAAAGGCGTTATGCAGCTTGTATTTGATGAGCAGGCCGCCAAAGACCTCTATGCACAGCTTCCGCCTGCAAAAGAACAATCTGGCGGTTCGGGCGCAAATACAATTGCGGGCTTGGCGGCATTGGGTGCATCAACGGGCTTTATTGCGAAGGTTGCTAATGACGATCTCGGTGATATTTTTGATCATGATATGAAGGCCTCGGGTGTTGAATCCCGTATTGCACGTTTAATTGACGGTGCGGCAACTGCACGCTCAATGATTTTAGTAACACCCGACGCAGATCGTACGATGAATACATATCTGGGTGCGTCTGTTGATTTTGAACCAGAAGATGTTGACGCAGATCTTATAGCGGATGCCCGTGTGCTTTATTTAGAAGGCTATTTGTTTGATAAGCCAAAGGCCAAAAAAGCCTTTGAGAAAGCTGCTGAAATTGCCAAAAAATCTGGGGCAAAAGTGGCGCTAACATTATCAGATCCTTTTTGCGTTGATCGTCACCGGGATGATTTTTTGGGACTTATTGCCGATCACATTGATATTGTTTTTGCTAATCGTGAAGAATTGCTTTCCTTATATCAAATCGATGATTTTGAGGTCGCGTTAGAGCGCTTGTCCTCCCGTGTTGATTTGGTTGCTGTAACGCGTGGATCAGATGGTTCAACGGTTGCATCGGGTGATATACGCGTTGATGTCCCTGCGGTTAAAACAACTTTGGTTGATACAACGGGTGCGGGTGATTTATATGCCGCTGGTGTTTTATATGGTTATACGCAAGGAACAGACCTAATGACGATGGGCTTAATGGGCTCTGCCTGTGCCGCAGAAATCATAAGTCATATGGGGGCGCGCCCCGAGAATGATTTAAAAGCCTATGTGGATAATGTTCTGAAAAATCATGCTTTAAAACAGGCTTCATAATATGCGTTTTATTTTTGGGTTAATGGTTTTTTTATCTCTTGGGCTTGCTCAAGCCTATGCTGGCGGTGTTGCGATGCACGGTGAGCCGATGTTGGCGGATGATTTTCAACATTTTACCTATGTCAATCCTGATGCACCAAAGGGTGGGGTTATTCGTCATGGGCAATTGGGAAGTTTTGATAGTCTGGTACGTGATATCGTAAAAGGAAAAGCCATTGCGGATCTAGAACTTGTCAATTCTCGTCTTATGATGCGTCATTGGGATGAGCCATTTACGTTATATCCTTGGATTGCAGAAAAAGTTGATATAGCGCCAAATCGTTTATCTTTGACAATTCATTTAGACAAGCGTGCAGTTTTTAGCGACGGTCAACCGATAACAGCCGATGATGTTTTATTTACAATTGATACGCTCTCAAAAAAGGGTCGGCCAAACCATCGAAATGTTTACGGTAATATCAAAAAAATTGAAAAGCTAGACAGGCATAGTGTTTTTATAGAATTGGTGGAAACTGCGAACAGAGAGATTTCAATGAGCATTGCGATGATGCCTGTTTATGCGGCTCACGCATGGCAAGAAAAGCCCTTTGATCAAACGACATTAGATCCGTATCCATCAAGTGGACCTTATATTATAAAAGAAGTTAAGCCAGGAAGGCAGGTCACGCTAGAGCGTATCAAAGATTATTGGGCGAAAGATATTCCGTCTTTGCGTGGGTTATTTAATTTTGATCAGATAATTCATAACTATTACCGTGATGAAACAGTTTTGATCCAAGCGTTCAAAGCAGGCGAGTTTGATTTTAGACGTGAAGGCGATATGCGTAATTGGCTGACATCTTATGATGATTTAGATGCTGAGAAATTTAAGAAAGAAGAAATAAAACATCAGCGTCCAGAATGGGTGCATGGGTTTATTTTTAATACGCGTAAGGATATTTTTAATCAAATAGACGTCAGAAAAGCGCTGTCTTTTGCCTTTGATTTTGATTGGGTCAATAAGACATTATTTAATAATGCCTATAATCGTACAAAATCTATCTTCCCGAATTCAATGTTGGCTAACCCCGAGATTGAAGCGCTTTATGAGACACCAGAAACAGGCGAGCAAGGACGTAAAGCACTTCGTGTATATCTGAAACGTGCAGGTGATATATTATTGGATGCGGGATATTTGGTTAAATCCGGTAACCGTATGCTACAAGACGGCGTGACACAGATGACGTTTGAAATTCTTTTACAAGATTCTGCCCAAGAGAAAATCGCGCTCAATTATGCACAAAAATTACGATTGCTTGGTATTACCGCGACAATTCGCACCGTTGATTCCGCACAATTCTTCGCGCGTTTGAATGATTTTGATTATGATATGGTTTTATTCAAATGGCATTCAACCTTATCACCAGGTAATGAACAAGATTTCTACTGGGGATCTGCATTTGCCGATCAAAAGGGCAGTCGTAACTATGCCGCCATCCGCGATAAAGATGTCGATCAAGCGGTACAAGACATTGCCAATGCCTTGGATTATACTGCACTAAAAGACGCGGCCCATCGTTTGGATAAAGCCATTATGCTGGGTTATTACTTTGTCCCGCTTTATTATCATGGCTATGATAAAATTGCGTATAACACGTCAATAAAACGTCCCGATTACTTGCCGCTTTATGGATCAATTGTTGAAAGTTGGTGGCATCAAGGGAACCCAGAGTAAATATAGTAAAAAATGTTCCCCAAAAATGTCCAAAAAAGCTTTGTGTATTTTGTTAAATCGGTTTATTTTGAACAGTAGAATTTAACACATTTTATAAATGGCTTTACTTATGTTGAAAAAACTTTCCATCCTTTCTCTTTTATTTGTGATTACCGCATGTGGTGCGACACAATCGGCAAAGACCGATTTCTGGCAACGTTCGGCGTCTCATTCAGCGCTTTATTTACAAGGGCCGCAAGCACAACAAATACTAGAAGAAAATATTGCGACTTGTGTTGCAGAGATAGAAGAACTTGTTCGCTTAGGTGCGGTACGTACTGCATTACCAGAAAATGCGCGTAATACAAACAACCCTTATGAGACACCACGCAGTGATGCCAATGCCTTTTGGAATGTACCACAACGCTTTGGCCATAAATTTGTAGATCATAGCAACTATCATGATTTCGATAGCTGTATGCGTTATAATGGCTGGACACGTGTTGCATATAACGACTATGAAACCATCCATATGTCGAATGATACGTATAAGCGTCTTCACAATGAGCGCCGTGGTTTACGTCATGATGCAATGGGTGCTGGCGGCGCCAATGGTGTTAATAATACGCCGCAGTACAACGATTAATCATGAAAATCAATCTGGACAATCGTTCTTTCATTACGATAACGGGCGAAGATCGCTTTGATTTTCTGCAAGGCCTTATTACCAACGATATTTTTAAGGTGAAAAAAGACGGTTTAATCTATAGCTGTCTGTTAACGCCCCAAGGTAAATATCTCTTTGATTTCTTTATCTTTGAACATGATGATGCTCTTGTTCTGGATTGTCTTGAAGTGGACGCCCCGTCATTATTTAAAAAACTTCGGATGTTCACATTACGCAGTCATGTTAAATTATCAATCACACCCGATTTATTCCACGTCGCATCAATTCTATCGGATGAGGTGGTAACGGATAAATATTGTTTCCAAGATCCACGCCACATCGATATGGGGCAGCGTTTATATACAGATGATGAGAATGAGAAATCAACACCCTCTGAAAATTATGATTATCACCGCTATGGTCTCTCAATCGCTGAGGGCTCATCCGAACTTATTCAACAAAAAACAACGATGTTAGAAGCAAATATGGACGTTATTGGTGCTGTTGATTTTGATAAGGGCTGTTATATGGGGCAAGAGCTAACCGCGCGTACCCATTATCGGGGGCTTGTTAAAAAACGTTATATGTCTTTTGAGGTTAAGGGCGATAGTGGTCTTGATATCGGTACTGACATCAAAGACGATGCCGGTAAGCTGATAGGGGACGTGCGTGCCTTTGTCTCTAATCAGAGCAAACATCGGGGGCTGGCTTTAATGCGTTTAAACGCTGAGCCTGTCGGTAAGGTATATGCACTTAACGGCACAGTCTTGAAATTCTAAAACACACTATCTAGATATAAAAAGCCCCGCCTAGATATAAAAAAGCCCCGCAAAATTGCGAGGCTTTTAAAATTTTGTTTAGTCCGTAAATTATTACTTACGAAGACCAAGAGACGCAATAAGCTTCTCATAACGGTTTAGGTCAATCTTTTTCAAGTAATCAAGTAACTTACGACGCTGACTAACAAGCTTCAAAAGGCCACGACGACTGTGGAAGTCATGTTTGTGATCTTTCATGTGCTCTGTCAGGTTACGAATACGTTCTGTTAAAATAGATACTTGAACTTCTGGTGAGCCAGTATCATTTTCTTCACGTTTGTATTCGGTGATTAATTCTTGTTTTCTTTCTGCAGTAATCGACATCGGTTATTTCCTTTTAATTAGAGGTTATACTAGAGGTTAAATAATCGGTGAGGGCGTATTTCTGCGCCTTTTACCGACACTAAGCCAAGTGGTTTATCAGCAAATGCGTAGGCGATGACGGGGTCATCTTGGTTATCTACGATACCTGCCTTTTCCAAGCGGCTTACGTCTTGTTGGCTAAAGAGGCGAATAAAGCCTCCATGGCTCAACGTGTTGGCTTCCGCCGGCTTTAAAGCCAACGCCGGGATATCGTCCAGCGCCGTTTCAACAGGCAAAAGATAGTCATCCAACAAAGGTGTTTTAGCATTTTCCTCAAGAAAGTCCAGAGAAATCGCATTTTCAACATCAAAAACACCAACAGCTGTACGGCGTAGCTGTGAAATATAGCCAAAACAACCAAGCTTTATGCCCATATCACGACCAATAGAGCGTACATAGGTGCCTTTGCCACATTCAATACGTAGATCAACCCAGTCGGTATCATGGCCGAGAATCTCAACATCATAAATATCGACAATACGGGATTTAATATCAACCGTTTCGCCAGCACGCGCCATCGCATAGGCGCGTTTGCCATCTATTTTTATGGCAGAGAATTGTGGGGGTGTTTGCTCAATAGCTCCTTTGAAATCTTTTAGGGCCTCTGTGACATCTTCAATCGTTGGGCGTTTATCAGATTGCTCAATAATTTCGCCTTCGGCATCATCTGTATTGCGTTGTTCACCCCATGAGATACGGAATTCGTATACTTTCTCATAGTCTTGTACATAAGGAACGGTTTTTGTTGCTTCACCAATGGCAATTGTTACAACACCTGTTGCGAGCGGATCTAATGTTCCTGCATGACCGACTTTCTTGACGTTATAGGCACGGCGTACCGCACCAACAATCTGTGTTGAAGTCTTTTCTAATGGTTTATCAATAACAACCCATCCGCTTATTTTACGGCGGGGTGGTCTGGCTGATTTTTCATTATGGGATTTTTGTTGTTTCGTTTGTGTCATGTTGTTTATGAACGATCTAGAAGTGCGTTAATTTTATCGACTTCATCGAATGTTGTATCTAGTAAAAATGAGATACGCGGCGAATTTTTTGTTTCAAGGTTTTTAGCAATAAAATGCGTAAAGCGATTGCGTTCTGAATTAAGCGCTTTCACAACTTTATCTGCATTAGCCCCAGCTAAAGGCATGATAAAAGCCGTAGCAGAACGAAGGTCAGGGCTTACTTGTACTTCTGTAACCGTAACCGAGCTTGGATCTTGTAGGTCTTTGTGGGTAAAGAACTCACGACTTAAATAATCGATTGCAATACGACGCACACGTTCTGCAATACGTAATTGACGTTGTGAACGTTCGGCCAAGCCATGATTACCATGTTTGTTTTTACTCATCTTCTTAATCCTGAATTATAGTTCGCGTGCGATTTCTTGAATTTCGAAACATTCGATCATATCGCCGTCTTTGATATCATCGTAATTTTCGAATGCCATACCACATTCCATACCTTCGCGTACTTCTTTGACTTCTTCTTTTTCGCGTTTCAATGTTTTCAATGTCCCTTCATGGACAACAATATTATCACGTAAAAGACGAACTTTAAGACCGCGACGCACGACGCCACTTGTAATCATACAACCCGCAACTTTACCAACTTTGGTAATGTTGAAGACTTGGCGAATTTGGGCGTAACCAACAAAATCTTCTTGTAATGTTGGTGCCAAAAGACCGCTGAGAAGGGCTCTGGCATCATCAATAATATTATAGATGATAGAGTAATATTTAATATCACAGCCCGATTGTTTAGCCTTATCACGCGCTTGTGCATTTGCGCGCACGTTAAAGCCAATAACCATGGCATTTGACGCATTCGCCAACGTAACATCCGCTTCTGTAATCTCGCCAACGCCAGAATGAAGCACTTTAACTTCTACTTCGTCGTTATCTTCGGTTAGCTTAGCAAGGGATCCTGTAATGGCCTCAATAGAACCATGAACATCGGCCTTGATAATAGCTGTAAGGACTTTCTTCTCGCCTTCTTTTGCACGGGCAAAGAGTTGATCGACTGTGCTAACACCCGCGGCATCTTTCATTTCTTTAATCTTACGTGCGCGATATTCGGTAATTTCGCGTGCTTCGACTTCTGAAGCAACTACAACGAAATCATCACCCGCACCAGGTGCTTCGTAAGCACCCAAAACTTCGACAGGAACAGACGGTGTTGCTTCGGTAATGTCTTTGCCTTGATCACTGACCAATGCTTTAACACGACCCCATTGTGCGCCAGAGATAAAGATATCACCAACACGCAAGGTTCCTTTTTGAATAAGAACGGTTGCAACGGCACCGCGCCCTTTATCAAGTTTTGATTCTACAACGCTACCACGAGCAGCGCGATCGGAGTTGGCTTTTAACTCAAGAATTTCGGCCTGTAAAATAATCGCATCTTTTAGCGCATCAAGACCTTCACCTGTTTTGGCAGAAACCTCAACGGCTTGAACATCACCACTGTAATCTTCAACGATAACTTCATGTTGTAATAATTCTTCTTTTACTTTTTTTGGATTCGCATCGGGTAAATCACATTTGTTGATGGCAACAATGATTGGCACGTCTGCGGCTTTGGCGTGACGGATGGCCTCAATTGTTTGTGGCATCACCGAATCATTCGCGGCAACAACCAAGATAACAACATCGGTGACATTGGCACCACGCGCACGCATTTCTGTAAAGGCCGCGTGACCAGGTGTATCAAGGAATGTAATTTTCTGACCGTCTTTATTTTCAATTTGGTATGCACCAATATGCTGTGTAATACCACCAGCTTCACCAGAAACAACATTTGTTTTTCTAAAGCTATCAAGGATAGACGTTTTACCATGATCGACGTGACCCATGATTGTAACAACAGGCGCACGAGGCGTTAATACGGCATTTTCATCTTCGATATCTTCAATTGATAATTCAACATCGGCATCTGTAACGCGCACAAAGGTGTGCCCAAATTCAGTCACAACCAATTCGGCTGTATCGGCATCAATTGATTGGTTAATCGTTGCCATGATACCAAGGCCCATTAATGACTTAATTATTTCTGATGCTTTCTCGGTCATACGTTTACCAAGTTCTTGTACGGTAATTGTCTCAGGAATTGTCACTTCGCGCATTTGTTTTTCTTTAGGCTCATTCGTCGACATGCGACGATTAGCTTTTTGACGGGCACGACGTTGAGCCGCTAACGAGCGCTGGCGGTTCTCAAGCTCATATTCATAGTTCATCGCTTGGTTAACGGTTAAGCGACCAGAACGTGAGGCCGCACCATTATTACGATCGCCCAGTTTTTTCTTTATCGGTTCTTTATCGGCAGATTCACGATCAGCACCTTCTGTTTTGCGTGTCTTTGGTGTAAAGATAGAAGAAGGTGACGGTGCACCGCGGTTTGACGTCGTTGTTTCTGCGCGTACAATCAATGCTTCGCGTTCTGCGCGTGCAGCATCTTCTTTTTTACGAATAGATGCAAGTTCTTGAAGTTCTTTTTCGCGTGCAGATAGTCCTTTGCCTTCTTCCACAACCGCTTCTGCTTCAACGTCGCGTCCTTCGGCAATTGCTTTTGCACGTTCTTCGGCGCGTTTCTTTTCTTCTTCGGCGCGCAATGCTTCTTGCTCGATGCGTAAGGCTTCGTCAATAACAGCTTGTTTTTGTGCTGCCTCAAGGGCTTGTTCGCGGGCAACGCGTTCATTTTCCGTTAGTCCAGGCATTGCCTTTGCGCGCTCTTCTTGTTTTTTCTTTTCAGAAAGCGTCTGAATTTTTGCGCCGATTGTGCGCTTTCTTTTTACTTCAACTTTAATTGAATTATTATTAGAACGCACTTTGGGCGCGCCAGCGGTTTTTAAACCGAGCGTGCCACCCAAACTAAGGGTAGATTTCTTATTATCTGTTGTTTTATCGTCTTTATTTACGTCTTTGTTCTCTGTCGCCATGATACTTCTTTTTTCCTTATATTAAACCATAGTTGATATAGCATGGTTTTGCGCAGAAAACAAACAATCTAGCTGTTTTCCGCCGTTTTTTATTGTGTTTAAGAAATGCTGACTATTAAAGCCAACAAGCATTGTTTTTTCTTTGTTGAAAATCGCGCCCAATATCTGTGCATTGGCAAAGGCATATTTTTTGCTATCACAAACTTTGTTAATAAGATCAATCCCATCCTTGCCTGTGATGTCGGTGGCATAGATAAGGAAATGAAGAGAATTTTTGGATAATAATTGACTGACTTTAGTATAGCCAGCAATACAATCGCCACTTTTTCTGGCAAGGGCGATATTTTGTTCAATAGCATTGGTGATAGTGGTTTGAACATCTCGCAGCCAATCACTTAATGATTGATCTTTTATGTTATTATCGTGGAAATCAAAAAGAGCCTGTGCGTTGCATTCAACATACACAGGCTCTTGTTTGATAATATCTTTATTGGATTTTTTTGATCGATTAAGGCGACGTTCATTTTTCAAAAAACGCGTTAATTGACCACTATAATCGAGCATAAAGGAACCATCCGGAGCTTGCACAAAGCAAAGCGCCAGAGGGCTAATTTTTATAACGTCTAACTCTACTGGTTGTTCCAGCGCGTCTGACGGTGTTATATCGTCTGATCGTTCGATCATTGCGAATATAGTTTCCTTTATGTGTTCGGCCCAACATTGTTGAATTAAACCGCATCTTCAGAAGGTGCATCTTCGTCAGCAACTTCTTCAGTTTCTTCTTCGATAAGACCAGCAGTAATACGCTCCGCCATAACAATTTCATTGGCTTGTTCTAAAGAAACCGTGCGGGTACCAAGTACTTCAACCAATTCATCACCAGAAAGATACGCGAGGTCTTTACGAGACTTCACGTCATCTTCTGCCAGCTTAACAAGCATTTCAGGGGTAAACATACCCATGTCGATAAGATCTTGTTGTGTGCCAAGCTCAGTATATTTTGCTGTCATGTCTGAATCGCGTTTTTCAGTGAATGCCGCAGCACGGTTTTTCAACTCTTCTGCAATATTTTCATCAAAGCCTTCAATTTTAGACAGTTCGCCAATATCTTCGTCGCGAATTTCTTCAACTAATGTGAAGCCTTCGGCAACAAGTAACTGTGCGATAACCTCATCAACATCCAGGGCTGCGATAAACAAGGCAGACCGTTCTGCAAAGTCTTTTTGGCGACGCTCTGATTCTTGTGTTTCTGTTAGGATATCAATATCAAAACCGATTAATTTGGACGCAAGGCGTACATTCTGACCACGGCGACCAATCGCAAGGCTAAGCTGATCATCAAATACAACGATTTCAATTTTGTTGCGCTCTTCATCTAAAACAACTTTAGATACTTGGGCGGGGGCAATCGCGCTAATCACGTATGATGCCATATCACCAGTGAAAGGGATAATATCAATACGTTCGCCTTGAAGCTCGTTAACAACCGCTTGAACACGGCTACCGCGCATACCAACACACGCACCAACGGGGTCAATGCCACTATCATGGGAAATAACGGCGATTTTCGCACGGCTTCCTGGATCACGGGCAACGGCTTTAATTTCAATCACACCATCATAAATTTCAGGTACTTCTTGGGTAAATAATTTCGCCAAGAATTCTGGGTGAGAGCGAGATAAGAAAATTTGTGGTCCACGGTTTTCACGGCGTACGTCGTACAAGTAGGCACGAATGCGATCACCAGTCTTAAGGTGTTCGCGTGGAATGGATTCGTCACGGCGTAAAACGGCTTCGGCTTTACCAAGGTCGATCGTCGCGTTGCCATATTCGACACGTTTCACAACGCCATTGATCATTTCGCCAACGCGGTCTTTGAATTCGTTGAACTGTTTTTCGCGTTCTGCTTCGCGGACTTTTTGCGTAATAACTTGTTTCGCAGTCATCGCGGCAATGCGTCCAAAATCAAGCGGAGGAAGTTGATCTTTAACAAAACCACCCATCTCTACTTCTGGGTCAATTGCTTTTGCTTCTTCTAGTGTTAGCTCACGTACAGGCTCTTCAACTGTTTCAACGACTTCACGGAAACGGAATAAATCAACGCCGCCTGTTTTGTGATTAACAATCGCACGGATATCATGCTCAAAGCCATATTTTGAACGGCCGGCTTTTTGAATAGCCTCTTCCATCGCCTCAATGACAAGTTCTTTTTCGATGCCTTTTTCACGGGCGACTGCGTCTGCTACTTGTAATAGTTCCATGGTTTTATACCTCTTCTTTTTGGAATGCTTGGATAAGCGCGTTGGTTAATGTTAATTTTGATTTTTCGATAGCGTCAAAAGGGATTATATAATCCACACCTTGATCGTCGGTTAGGGTAATGTCATTGCCTTGAACTTCTGTAATAACGCCTGTATAGCGTTTGCGCCCAGTTTCTAGTGTTGGTGCTTCTAACTTTACTTCGTGCGTTTTAAAATGCTCATAATCCTCAAGGCGCACAAGCGGGCGATCAATACCAGGTGAGCTGACCTCTAACGTATAGGCGCGTGAAATAGGATCTTCGACATCCAGTATGGCGGCCAAAGTTTTACTTATGAGGCGACAATCTTGAACATCGGCTGCGCGGTCCTTATATGTTTTAACCGTTTCACCAGGGGCTAGTTTTTTATCAGCCATAATTTGCAAGATCGGTAAACGATCAACGCCAATCAATTTAAGGCGAACAAGATCAAAGCCCATATCATCCATGACGGGGCGAATAATCGAATCTATTTTTGCAACATTTGACATGTTTATAATTTCTCTTTTTTAAGTCTTTAGATAACAAAAAAGGCGGCTTCGGTTTCCCCAAGCCTACCTTGAAAATCCAAAGGTAATGTATGTTGTTTATATATTTAGCGATTACACGCCATAAATGCAAGTATTTTCTTATAAGCGTTTGAACTGCATATAATAGGGTTTGCGTCCGGCCTCTAGGCCTTTTTGTTCATAGCGTGTTTGTGGCCATGCATTGGGGCGTTTGCGCCAATCATCTGCAGTTTCCGCCAACCAATCAAAGGCCTTATGTTCTAAGGCTTGTTCTAACATCCATCCCGCAACGCCAGAGTGATCCGACGCCATGCGTAAAATCGCATCTTTTTTCATGACACGTGCAAAGTCACTTAGGGTGTCTTGTTGAATAAAACGACGTTTATGGTGGCGTTTTTTAGGCCACGGGTCGGGGTGCAATATGAATAAGCGTTCAATTGAATTATCGGGCAGATGATTAAGAATAATGCGCGCATCATCAGGCCAAATTGAAATATTTGTTAAATCTGCCTCACGAATATCTTGCACACAATAAGATACACCATTTAGAAAAGGTTCACAGCCAATCAAATGCACGTCTTTATTTTGCTCTGCCTGCCAAATGAGATGTTCACCGCTACCAAAACCGATTTCCAACCAGTGTACTTTAGAGCAGTCAAGCGTGTTTAATGTTTCTGGGTCTATTTGATAGGCGGGGAGTATGTCCGTGATGGCATCTTGACGTGAGCCACGCAGTGGACGGCCCAAGCGGCGACCATAGACTTTTTGACGCAAGCGCTCTGGGTGTGCTCTGTCATCTTGGGCGGCACGGCCCAATTTTTTTTGTTTAAAGTCTCTGGTTGGATCAATGCTCATTATTTATTAAAAGGCGCTTTGCAAAGCCGCAACAAGATCTGTTTTTTCCCATGTAAAAGTACCATCACTGCCCGCAACACGACCAAAGTGACCATAAGCCGATGTGGCTTCATAGATAGGCTTGTTTAAATTTAAGTGCGTACGAATCCCTTTGGGTGTTAGATCCATTAATTGTGGTAAAACTTTAACTAATTTTTCCTCATCCACTTTACCTGTACCATGTGTCGTTACATAGAAAGAAAGGGGGTCTGAAATACCGATCGCGTATGATACCTGAATTGTTGCTTTGTCGGCCAAACCGGCTGCAACAATGTTCTTTGCCAAGTAACGCATGGCATAGGCCGCAGAACGATCAACCTTTGTGGGGTCTTTACCTGAGAATGCACCGCCACCGTGGGGTGCAGCACCACCATAAGTATCAACTATGATTTTACGCCCCGTTAAACCTGCATCACCATCGGGGCCACCAATGACAAATTTACCTGTGGGGTTGATATAAATATCTTTATCGGCACATAACCAGCCTTCTGGTAAAACATCAACGATATAAGGCATGATAATGTCACGAACATCGTTTTGCGAAAGTCCGTCATTATGTTGTGTTGATAAAACAATGGCCGTCGTACCAACGGCTTTATCATTCTCATATTTTACTGAGAACTGACTTTTTGCATCAGGTTGCAACATGTCTAAGATGTCAGCATGGCGATCTCTTGCCAAATTTTCTAAAACTTTATGAGAATAATAAAGCGGGGCGGGCATGTAGGCCTCATTCTCATTACACGCATAACCAAACATAATGCCTTGGTCGCCAGCACCCTCGGCTTTGTCATCTCCACTATCAACGCCTTGTGCGATTTCTGTCGATTGTCCATGAACCAAAACATCACAGGATAGATTTTCCCAATGAAAACCGTCTTGTGCATAGCCAATTTTTTTAACTTTTTGACGCGCGCATTCTTCGATTTCTATTTTTGAGACATTAACTTTTGAACGGGTTTCACCGGCAATAACTATTTTATTCGTGGTGGTGAGGGTTTCAACCGCAACGCGTGCTTCTGGATCTTTTGATAAATATAAATCTAATATAGCATCAGATATACCATCACAGACTTTGTCTGGATGGCCTTCTGATACGGATTCACTGGTGAAAATGTAATTTTTGTTATTTGACATTTCTAAATTGCCCTCATGAAGAATTTTTGTAATCTTATGAAGAACATAGAAAGAAATAAAATTTTGTAAAGCTTAAAATCTAGTCTTTTTTATGAGTGCTATCAGCCAAAGAGCGAACAAGATCATAAATCTGTTTGCGCTGCTTGTCGTCTTTGATGCTGTAATAAGCGCGAACAAGGTTCATTGTTTCTTTTTTCACAAGAGGATCGTCGCCTTGAAATGGCGCTTGTTCATTATCCGATAATCCCGCATCAGAAACTGTTTCTTCTTGTGTGAAGTCTGTGTCATAACCTTCGTAAAAATAACCAATTTCGATGCCCAGAACATTTGAAACATCATGTAATGTGCTTGCAGATACACGGTTAATGCCACGTTCATATTTTTGAACTTGTTGATATTTCACATTAAGTTTCTCAGCTAAGTCTTTCTGAGTCATTCCTAAAAGTTGTCGGCGTTGTTTAACGCGCGCACCAATTTGTACATCAAGAGGATCAAGATCACCAAGTGATTCTTTGCTGTTTTCTTTACGGTCAGACTTTAAAATCATTGTTTTTGACTGTGCGTTCATGACATATAACCTTTACGTGTTATCTCATATCTATCATTTAATCAATTTTTGCGTCTTATAAGATACAGTCTTGTAACGCCAAAACCGAGCCCTAATGCACACAAAAGTATGTATATTACATTCGCATATATGCCATATATTGTTGCATTTTGCAAATGGTTTTTCATATATTTGCTGAAAAGCCCTTGTTTTTCTATTCTTAAGGCTTTTGTGACCTTGCCATATGGGGTGACAAGAGACGATATCCCTGTATTGGCAATTCGAACGATACTGATTCCCTGTTCAATGGCGCGAAACTTGACGTGGTCATGATGTTGCTGTAATCCCCAAGAATCACCATACCAAGCATCATTGGTTAAATTTACCAATAAGTTGGGGCGCGCGGTGTTGTGCGGTGCGCTATAATTTGGAAAAATAGCTTCGTAACAGATCAAAGGGCGTATGGTTAAATCATTAGCAAGTGTGTAATTTGCGATCCCATTACCTTTAGAAAATCCTAAGTTACCAATCCTCAGAAAGGATAGATATTCGCCAAACGGTACATATTCGCCAAACGGCACAAGATGGGTTTTATCATAGCGCTTCCAGACCTTGGTCTGTGTATCATACATAAAAGCGGCATTATAGATGCGCTGTTGTGCAACGCCTTTAATATCAACATCATAGAGAAGTTCAATACCGCCCGTTATAAAGGAAAGCGTTTCATATTTGCTAAAGATGTCCTTTTCAAGACGTTCTTGAATATCTGGTGCCAAAGAGAACGGTTCAACGATAGCTGTTTCTGGCCATATTAAGACATGATGAATGTCTTTTTTATCGCCTAATTCTGCCTGCGCCAATGACTGGACTGACATGTTAATCAATGTATTGAGGTTATTGTCTCTGTTCTCTTTTTTCCATTTATCGGCCTGTGCGATATTGGGCTGAATGACATGTAATAAAATATTGCTATCGGTCAGGTCTGTATTTGAAAGACGATAAGCACCAAAGCTGTTCAAGCTACCAAAAATAAAGAGGGCAATAACCGCGCCTCTGATGCCAAAGCGTAGTGCGGAAAATCCAACTAACGTTATAAGGCTTAACCCATAAATACCGATGACGGATGCTGTTTGTGAAATGTTATTCTCAAATCCCCATACATAGCCAAATAAATTCCATGGGAATCCTGTGAAAATATGACCGCGGATATATTCAAAGAGTGAAAAAATCACAACAAAAAACGTCGAAAAAATAAGCGTCTTCCAACGAAAATCATATTTATTTGCAAGGTGACGTAACAGGTAAGCGGGAATTGCCGTGAACAGGCTCAATATAACTGGTAACCCAAACAGAGCGAATGGTAACGCCCACCAATGGCTAGAGAAATCAACAAACAGTGCATTTGAAATCCAATGAAGGCCAATAGTGAAATAACCCATTCCCCATAGCCATCCATAAGTGAAGGCTTGTTTTGCATTGGAACTGTTTTCTAGCAAGATGATAAGGAGGGGTATCGCGATAAAACCAAAAATGAACATATAGGACGGCGCGGTTGTGAACGCCATTAATGCCCCAAAAATTAACGCAAAGCGTTTTGGATATTTATTAAGGATAGCCATGACTGTAATTTTAAAGAACAGAACGGCTAATTGGATTTTTGATGATTTTGTAAACATGGTTTATCAATAAATGTTTTATTGATATTTCAAAAGGCTTTTTTATGATTTTTCTTTGGGGCTTTTTTTACTGATTTTTGTAATGCGGATGGTTTTAATGCGGCGTGTGTCACCCTCGATAACTTCGAACTGTAGGCCTTTGGGGTGGTCAATGATTTCGCCTTTTGCTGGTACGCGTCCTTCATAAAAGAACAAAAATCCAGCCAAAGTATCAATTTCTTCACGGTCATCGTCATCTTCAATGAGGTCAATATTGACATGACTTTCAAAGTCTTCAATCGTGAGGCGTGCATCCGCAATCATGATGTTTTCATCCACAGCACGCAACATTGGTGGTGTATCGTCATCATAAATATCGTCTAGCTCTCCTGTGATGCTCTCTAATACGTCACCCAATGTCACAAGGCCATCAATGCCACCAAATTCATCAACGACCAAGGCCATGTGATTGCGTGTTTCTCGCATTTGTAGTAAAAGGTCAAGTAAGGGCATGGTGGGTGAAATGATAGGGACTTCACGCGTAATTTCACTGAGGTTAAAACGTTCGGCACGGGCAATTTGCCCCATGAAATCTTTCATATGTACCGTGCCTGCAATGTGATCCATCGTTTCTGTATAAACAGGCAGGCGGCTACGCGGTGTTTCAGCGTAGATTTTTAGCAGTTCATTTTTTTTAATTTTCTTTTCAACCGCGATGATATCGGCGCGCGGCACCATGATGTCATCCGCACTTAAGTCACGTAGCTTCAAAATATTTGAAAATAAAAGACGTTCATGGGATTGAATCGATAAATCAATACCGTTAGATCGGCCATTATCATTTTCTTCTTCGATTAATTCTTCGATTGTTTCACGCAATTTTTCTTCTGAGTTATTGAGGAAAATGCGACGGAACCAACTTGGTTTTTTAATGTCATCGCGGGTCGAATGTGTAGTTTGTGCGTTATCGGTCATGTTTCTTCTATATGTTTAAATAAAGATATTAATTTAAAGTGTATCGTATGGATTTGGAATATCAAAAGATTTTAAAATTTTAATTTCTAACGCTTCCATCTCTTCGGCTTCATCATTTTCTTCATGATCATAACCGAGTAAGTGAAGTGTCGCATGGATCAGCATATGCGCTATATGGTGATTTATATCTTTTGATTGATCTTGTGCTTCTTGCTCAATGATAGCAAAACAGAGTGCTATATCACCTAAAATAAAGGGTGATTGACTATCTGTTGGGTCGGCATTTTCTAGTAATGGGAATGATAATACATTGGTTGCTTTATCACGGTCGCGATATTCCGCATTTAAGGCTTGGATTTCTTGCTCATCGGTCAATAGAACACTGATAGATAGGTTCTTGTTGTCGCCTAATAACTGCCGATCTGTTTCTTCAAACATAACGGTTTTGAGAATGATATCTTTAAAATATTCATCCTTAAAATAATCCATCCATGCGTCATCATTAATGGCGCAATCAAGGTGGAGTGATAGGGCGGGGTCAGCGGGCATGATTATTTATCTGAACTATTGTTAAGACGCTCTTTGTTGGCCTTATCATAGGCAACAATAATACGAGAAACTAATTTATGACGCACAACATCTTTTTCATCAAAATGATGAATAACGATTTCTTTTTCGTCTTTCAAAACATGAATGGCTTCTTTAAGGCCTGATGTAACGCCCTTTGGTAAATCAATTTGTGAATGGTCACCATTAATAACCATTGAGCTGTTAGGCCCAAGACGCGTTAAGAACATTTTCATCTGCATAGATGTTGTGTTTTGCGCTTCATCTAAAATAATAAAAGCATTAGACAAGGTGCGGCCGCGCATAAAGGCGAGGGGTGCAATCTCTATATCACCCGACTCAAGGCGTTTTTCGGTTTCTTCTCGTCCCAACAAATCATGAAGTGCATCATAAATAGGGCGGAAATAAGGGTCTACTTTTTCTTTCATGTCGCCTGGCAAAAATCCAAGACGTTCACCAGCTTCAACAGCAGGGCGCGAGAGAATAATTTTCTTCACATCGCCACCTTGGAAAAGTTCAACGGCACGTGCGACAGCCAGATATGTTTTACCGGTACCTGCAGGGCCAAGACCAAAAACCAAATTATTGTCTTTCATGGCTTCAATATACAAAGATTGATTGCTAGAGCGCGGAGTAACCGTACGTTTGTTGGTTTTTATAATGCTTTTTTCATCATGCATTTTTGTAATCTTTTCTGTTTTTTTGTTAAGGGGTTCATCTGATTGAGCGACGCGAACGGCGGCGTTAATTTCGCCGAATCCAACGGGAAGATTTTTCTTTGCGCGTGCCCATAATGATTCGAGAACGGTTTGCGCAAAGGCGACATTCTGTTTATCGCCAATTAAGGTTACTTCGTTTCCTTTGGCGTTAATCGTTACATTTAGGTTTTCTTCAAGGCGTGTTAGATGCGCATTATGTTCGCCATAAAGCGTGCTCAGTAAAGAGTTGTCATCAAATTCTATTATGATTGTGGTTGTACTCAAGTGCGTGTCAAAACTTTCAATAAAAATAAATTATGCAAGGCGTGTTTCGGTGCGTGTCTCAGTTTCTTGGGTAATTATTTCACCTGTTAAGCTATTCGCATATGCACCCGTTATCTTGACATCAATAATTTGTCCATGCAAGCGCGGATTACCATCGGCATAAACAGCCTGCATATAAGGGTTACGCCCAAGGAGCTGACCGTCTTTTTTACCTGTGCCATCAATCAAGACTTTTGTAACACTGCCAATTGATTTTTCATTATAGGTCTGTTGCTGCTCATTGAGCAATGCCTGAAGTGCAACAAGACGTTCTTGTTTGACGCGTTCGGGGACCAAGCCTTGCATATTTGCCGCAGGCGTTCCAGGACGTGGACTATATTTAAATGAATAGGCTTGTGAATAGCCAACATCACGCACAAGCTGCATGGTATCTTCGAAATCTTGATCTGTTTCACCAGGGAAGCCAACAATAAAATCACAGCTGAAAATTAAATCAGGGCGCGCTTCGCGTAATTGACGAATAATGTCACGGTAATGATCTGCTGTGTGTTTGCGGTTCATTGCTTTTAAAATTTTATCGGAACCGCTTTGAACGGGCAAATGTAAATAAGGCATCAATTCAGGAACGTCACGGTGAGCATCAATCAACTCCTGGTCAACGTCACGTGGGTGAGATGTTGTATAGCGAATACGCTCTATGCCATCAATTTCAGCAACGGCACGAATTAGCTTACCCAATCCCCATGTGTTACCGTCTTTATCCAGACCATGAAATGCATTTACATTTTGTCCTAATAAATTGATGTCTTTGGTACCACCCGCGGCCATGCGACGGCCTTCTGCAAGGATTTGTTCAACAGGACGAGAGAATTCAGCACCGCGTGTATATGGGACAACACAGAAAGTACAAAATTTATCACAGCCTTCTTGAATAGACAAAAAGGCAGAAGGACCGGCATTCGAATTCTCTTCAGGCAAGCGATCGAATTTAGATTCAAGTGGAAAATCAGTATTGATAACCCGCTTTTCACCATAAGCACCCGTTAATTTCGCAATCATTTCGGGTAGTTCATGATATGTCTGTGGACCAAAAACCAGATCAACGGATTTTGCGCGGTTTGTAATTTCTTCGCCTTCGGCTTGTGCCACACAACCGGCAACGGCCAAGATGGCTTCTTCGCCTTTGGCTTTTTTAGCGATTTTATGGACTTTTAAACGACCAATTTCAGAAAAAACTTTTTCCGTGGCTTTTTCACGAATATGACAGGTATTCAAGATGATCATATTCGCGTCATCCGGCGTATCAACTGTTTCATAGCCAAACGGTTTTAAAATATCAATCATACGGTTACTGTCATAGACATTCATCTGACAGCCCCATGTTTTAATAAATAGTTTTTTCTTCTCTTGTGTCATTTCGTCACTCGTTTATTTGTATAAATCTAAATTTCATCTGTTTATTCCATAAACATGCATAAAAGTAAAGATTATTGGGCAATATTTTCTATTTTGATGGTTGGTTTTTAAAACACGAATCACTTAACTTTTAGTCATTACTATATATATGCAATAGCTCTATTTTTGAATGAGACGATTTCTGCGTTTTGAAACAATTACTTCTGATTGTTTTATCACCTTAAATTTCTATTATAAAAGGATCAGGGCATTTATCTCTAAGGAATGGCATAATGTCAAAAACAGTAAAGTCAGATATTGAAAATCAAGAAAACGATATTGAAATTGTTGAAACAGAGACTGTTGAGACAGTCGCTGTGGATACTGATGATACAAAAGTTTTTGTTAAGAAAGCAGAGCAGTCACGCTTTGATCGTTATGTTGAATTAAAGCGTCGCCAACAAGACAATAATGATCTTATCGATTTTGATAATGAGAATGAAAAAACAGATGACGTTAAAACAGATGACGTTGCTGATGAAAAAAGCCCCGCTAAAATGGCTGCGACAATATCCACGACCTTAAACACAACGAAAGAAGATATTACAGAAGCTGCAGAATTTACTGAATCAGTAAAACAAGAAAGTTCAGTCTATAGCTTCTACATGCGTCTTGTTCAAACCGTTGCTTTTGCATTTTCGGCGGCATGGATTTATATGTGTGTACAATCTGGTGTGTTCGCCTCTTTCATACAAACAGGCGACATGCAGGGATTAATTTCTGGTGGTGCCATGTCAAGTGTCGCAGTACCACTCCTTATTATCTGGGTTGTTGCTTTGTCTTTACAAAAAACGCTTGAGGTTAAAATGCAGGCTGCCTCATTACGCGAAGAAATTTTGAACGCTATTTATCCGTCAAGTGTTACAGAAGACCGCGTGAACACAGAATTATCGGCGCTTGGTCGTCAATCTGCGGCGTTAACCGCAGAAACACAAAAATCATTAAGTGCTATTAATAAAGCCCGTGAAGGTTTGCGTTTTGAAATGTCACAATTTGGTGACATGTCAAAACAAGCAGAGGGCAATGTGATGCGCTTAACCAGCATCATGAAAGACCGTATGGTTAAATTAGATGCGATGACAAAAGCTCTTTACAACCGTACCGCAAAAATCGGTGAGAAGGCAGAAACAAGTGGTACTGCATTAGAAGCCGCAGCCGCCAAATTAATGGAACGTGTTGGTCGCATTGATGCAGATGTTAACACCAGCATTAATCAAGTGATGCATGCCTCATCAACGGTTCAAGATAAAATGGACAATGTCCGCTTGATGTTGGGTGAAGTTGTTGATGGTTTAAGTAAAAAAGGCGAAGAAGTCATTGAAAATGTTACAATGACGATGAAAGATGTTGATGCTAGTCGTGATGGTCTCGGGCAAACAGTCGTTGCCTTGAACGAGCAACGTGTTGCACTTAAAGATGATCTGTCGCTACATAATAATGAACTGCGCGAGATGTCTCAGGGTTTAAAAGAATCTTTGTTAACAAGTTCTGAAACTGTTCGCGGTGAAAAAGAAGAGCTTGAGCGCATTATTACTATTCTTGATGCACAGATTGAAAAAACCCAAGAAACAATTACGGCGCGTACGGATGATTTATCGACAGGCATTGAAACGTTGCGCGATGCGACACAAGAAGTTGATGCACGCCTTGTCAGTCAAGAAAATGCCGTTGCAGTTATGGTCGAGCGCTTAGGAGCACAAGGCGAAGCCTTTGAAAATATCGGTAAAACAACATCACGTAAAATCGGTGATGCCATGACGACCGCTCTATCAAGTGCTGATGCTATTAATAATGCCGTTCGCAAGGGCGCGGAAACACTGCGTACGGCGTCCGATCATGCAATGCAGAATGCAACTAAAGTTAGTGAAACAGTGTTAGAGCGCTTGAAGGTTGTTAATCAAACAAATGAAACCGTTTCCAAGCGTATGAACGATTATACAGATTTATTTGAACAGCAAAAATCTGTGCTTAATCAAGCAACATTGGACGCGGAAAGACAGACATGTGACATTAAAGATGTGCTTGAAACTCAGGCAGAGCGTTTGAATGTGTCTTATGCATCTATTCGTGATCGTGTTGAGGCCTTAAAAGATTCATTCGAAACACCGCTTGATAATTTGATGGATGCTGTTGAAAAAGCAGAGAGTGGTTCTAAGCAAATTGATGAAGTCTTCGAAACACGTATGCGTGATTTAGAATCAATCAGTGAACGAGCTGTTGAGCAAGCGGGTGCGATTAAGCAATCTCTACGCTCTCAAACACAGGAACTTTCCTCACTATCTGGTCAATTATCAGGATCATCAAAAATGATTTCTGAGAACTTGGTTGCCAGTCAAGAAGAAGTGAAACAAGAAGTATTATCATCTCTGAATGCCATCAAGAAAGTCAGTGAAGCCTTGCAAGGTCAGGCAGGACAGGTTTCAACTATCTCTCATAAAGTCAGTGAAAAAATTCATGGATTGGAAACTAAGATTGCATCACGTTACGAAGAGATTAATCGTGGCGCAGGGCGTGCCTTTGATGTTCTTGATGGATTAAATACAAAAATTGGTGAGAGCTATAATGGATTAGAGAGTGCAACAACACGCATTCAATCAAACTTGGATGTTGTGATTGATGTTCTTAAAGAAGGTGTAGATCAAATTGTCGAGCGTAGCCAAGATGCGACATCAAACACGGATGTTCTATTATCCAAGTTGAATGAGACCTATGTAGAAATTGATAAAACAGCAGATCTATCTGTTCGTCGCATTGGTGATGTCATGGAGAATTATCAATTAACGGTTGATCGTTTAGACGATGCGTCTGAAGCCATTAATCACAATATTGCCGATGCCGCAAAAGTCTTGAAAGACCAAGTAACAGACATCGTTGATGCCGCACATCAGGCAAGCGAGAAAGTTAAGTCTGTTGGTCAGACATTGGAAAACCAAGCTCAGGATGTTCATATTGTAACGGATCAAGCTTCTTTCAAGGTTGAAAAAATTCAACGTGTAATTACTGAAAAATTCCATGAATTGGCATCGTCAATCGGTGAGGCTGTCACACAGTTAGAAGGTGCGGGGACGCGCTTTACACAATGTGCACAAGATGTAGACTTGTCAGCAGATCGTATTGAAAAACGCCTTTCTGGAGCAGGTCAAGAAGCACGCAGTGAAATTGGTGATTTATCAGAAGTTGCCGAAGCAATGGTAACTCTATCTGGTAAGGCCGTCATGAAAGTGAAACAAGAAACAGAAAGTCTTGTGAAAGAAGCCGAGAGATCATTATCAGTGTTAACTGAAGTGAGCGGCGATTATGCATCGCGTACAGGTGAAATTAACGATCAAATGGAGCGTAGTTTAAATCTGTCACATGATTATACGAACAAGATCCGCCAACAAATTTCTGGCGTATCAGATACATCACATGATGCGGCTGATAAAATTTTAGAATGTATCAGTAATTTATCTGACAAGGCGGCAATAATTGGTCAAACGATTACGACGGTTGCGGCACAAATTGATGATGCATCGACCTCGGTTGCCAATGAAACAGGCAAGTTGCGGGCTGTTTCAGACACGGTCAATAAGACGTTGGGTGAATCATCAGAGATTTTTGTGAAGCAATCTTCATTGTTAACAAAAGCATCTGGACTGGCCGCGAAAGAGGCGAAACAGATGATTGAGGCTGACTTTAATTTAAAGCGTGACGCGTTCTTTACATCGGCGAAATTTGTTGTGGAAACGCTCCATTCATTATCAATTGATATTACACGCTTGCTAGAGGGCGGGGATCTGCCAGAGAAAACATGGAAAGCATATCAACGCGGTGATTTGGGTGTGTTTACAAAACGTTTATTACAAATGAGCGACGATTTCCCTGCGGATAAAGTGCGTGGTAAATATGCCGATGATCAGGAGTTCAGAACCTATGTTCAACGTTACTTCCGTCATTATGAGGAGTTGTATGATAAAGCGAATGACACAGATCATGGCGCGCTATTGATTACAACCTTTGAGACATCAGACGTTGGTAAATTATACCAGTTCTTATGTGCTTTATTCGGTCGTGACGCACGTGAATCAGGCAAAAAGATACTTCATTAGAAATATACACGTTAATAACAGGGAATATTATCTATGCTTAGACGTTCTATAGAGTTCGCTGTTGGACAGCATATACGCAAGAAGACATCTGGTGGCGGTACATGGCAGATCATGGCACTGCGAAAGGATCAAGGAGGCGTTGTGAACATTGAGATGTTCAACGTAAATGATCCGAACACACGGCGTACATTGTCCCAATACGCATTATCAGACAGCACACAGTTTGAGATCGTCACGTAAGACAAGCCTGCTTATCTTATATACGCATAAAAAAGCCAGCTATATAAGCTGGCTTTTTCTGTGTCGACCCACATTAAAATTTTATACTCTTATTGCGCTTCCCATATGCTGAATCCACCAATGTCATTAAAGGTAACACCAGGATCTTCTTCATAGGTGTGTGACGTTGCAATGACACCATCATCAACGCTTAATTCTCTTAAGTAATCGCTGGAAGATGTATCAAACCGTGTAACTTCACCCCAGTTATCCACGCCGCCCTGATCTTTATTGTAGATCAAGATCGCACCGCCATTGACGCTGAATAGATCACCAACATAATCCCCTATGAATAGGGTATTATTTTCCAGTGCGACACTCCATGCAAAATAATCATTGACGTCATAAGCGGTTGTAGGAACAGATGGGGGATCAATTGATAATATTTGTCCCCAATTATCAACACCGCCAGCATCTTTATAAAATAAGAAAGCTTTCCCTTCGTTCAATGTACCCGAATCCCCATCTTCAAGATCATAATATGGGCATCCCATAACGGCATAATCACCATCCATTGCTACGGATCTTCCACAAAGATTAGACGTTGCTGTCGATATATCAGTGTAGTCAAGGCGGGCAACTTCACCCCAATTATCGACACCGCCATGATCTTTGTAATATATATATGCGCCGCCATTATCACCACCGTTTGTATCATCGTTTGATGCACCGACAATAAGACGTGTAGCATCACGTGATAATGTCATGTCAAAGCCAAATAAATCGCTACTGGACGCCAAAGAGTGATTTAAGCTTTTTAATCGTCCCCAATTATCGGCGCCGCCTAAATTACGATAATATACATTTACTGTTCCAGCATTTGCTGAGGGCTCATCACCAAAAAATTCACTAATTAATAAAACATCATCGCGCAATTCAACGCTATAGCCGAAACGATCATTTAAAGCAGGAAAGGGGTCTGTAAAGGCTTTGAATAAGCCCCAATTATTTGGTCCGCCATAATCTTTATAATAAAGGAACGCCCCGCCATTAATTATATCTGTGTTTTCACATCCTAATAAAAGCATTTCATTGCTTAAAGCCACGGCGTTTGTTTTTCCACACTGAAGAATATCACTGTTTGGTGGTAGTATCTTTTTAACAAGACCCCATTTATTGTTGCCGCCTAAGTTTTTATCAAAAATATAGGCAGCACCAGTATCAGAACCGGCCTCACTGTCACTATAGGCACCAACAGCAATTAAATCACCATCTATCGAAATACCCCCATGACCGAACCAGTTGCGTCCCGATAGAACACCATGCGGCGTTATGTCTTTGACGCCTCCCCAATTATTGCTGCCGCCATGGTTTTTATTAAAGACTTGCGCCACACCAGAATTAATACCAGATGAGCCTGCTGCTGTGTACCCACCGATAAGGACATCTTGCTCATCATCGCTTATGGCTATCATATATCCCATGCGCTTATAATAGGATGGTGATAAAGGTTTAATACGATGTGTTTGTCCCCAATTATCAACGCCGCCTTCATTTCTATTATAGATAATAAATGCCCCTGGATAATAAATATTTAGATCTGTATCTGTATCCAAATTTGCGCCAGAGACCAGCGTGTCACCATGCATATCAAGCGAATATGCATTATAGCGTGATTGATCGGGCACTACATTATCAAGGATTTTGACAAGGCCCCAATTATTCACGCCCCCTTGATCTTTACGATAGGCATAGATTGTACCGCGTCGGCTACCATATGTATCATTATCATGCGGCGCACCAACAAAAAGCCAATCGCCATCTGAAGCAATACCAATACCAAATAGTTCACTTGTGAAATTAGGCGTAGGATTATTAATTGTTTTAACTAAGCCCCAGTTATTGGTGCCCCCTTGGTCTTTATCATAGATATAAACGCGCCCTGTATCTAAAAAGCCATTATCGTCCCATCTGTGTGATCCTAAAACGGCTATATTGCTATCTATATACATATTTGTTCCTGTTAAGTCGGTCCACCAGTCAACAGGTAGTGATAAGCCATCAGGATAAATTTTTGCAACTTCTCCCCAATTATCCACGCCACCCTGATCTTTGGCAAATATATATCCCGCTCCCACATCTAAACCAATATCGTCATTATAGGGTGCTATAACAAAGAGCATCTCATCATTCATCCTCGCCCCAATACCAAAATAATCGTAGGCACTACTGGAACTGCCGTGAATTGTTTTTACAAATCCCCAGTTATCTACCCCACCTTGATCTTTATTGTATAAATGAACAGAACCAGCATTGGTCGTAAGGCTATCGCCATATCCTTCACCAATTGCCATCCAATTGCCCTCTATACTTATGCTGTTCCCATAGCCAAAATAGTCTTGATTTCCGGGGTCTGGTGAACGAATTGTTTTGACTAGCCCCCAGTTGTTGACACCGCCATAGTTACGATTATAAAGAAAAACAGCGCCGTATCTATACTCAGCGAGTGTATTGTTTGGCCCGTTAAGGTGTGATGCGGCAACGGCAATCCAATCACCATCAACATCACCGGCCGAACCAAAATAACTATCTGCTGATCCATCTGGGTTATAACCTGTATGTACTTTATTCGGCGCTGCGGCATTTAACCAAACAGAGCCAGTTGAGAAATTGAATGTCGCTTTATCAGAAATACCGTTGAAATAGTTCTGGCCATTACGAATGGTTGTATTATCCAATGTGAGATAGAAATCTGTCACAGAGGGGAGTGGTGTTTTTAAACTACGATCAATGTTTAATATTGCACCGTCAATTGAGATTTCTGCTGCGTTAATGTCATAGGTTTCTACAATTGAATCGTCAGCTATTTTGCGAATATAGACAGAACCGCTATCGCGCGTTATCGCACGATCAAATATAATAGAGATATCTGTTCTGTTCGCATTATCGACGCTATCATCGATGGGAGAGGATGAAATAATTACGGGCGAAGCGCTATAGAATATATAAGCGGCCCCCGCATTAGCACCCCCCGTATCTTCACCGCCAGCAGACGCTATATAAGTTCCTTGATGGCTATCAATCGAAAATCCCAAAGCATCGCCAAAGGCTTTGTCTTGGGCAGATAAAACGCGTGTTTGTGTCCATGTTCCATTAATTAAACTAATTTCATAGGCTTGACCCGCCTGATTAAAGGCGCCAGACGCAGATCCCGAAGCGCCAGCGATCGCTGTGATACCTTGAAGAGAAACACTGTACCCAAAGAATGCGTTGTTATCAGCATCAGAGGCGATAATTTTTTGTGTCTCACCCCAGTTATCAACGCCGCCTTCGTCTTTACTAAAGAAATAAACAGCACCTTGATTGGTTGACCCAGCATCAGCATTTGGTGAGCCAACCAGAACAGTCTCATTGTAAATGGATACGCCCGTTGCAAAACTATCATTTGTTGAACCATCAGAAGGGGAAAGTTTCTTAATCTCACCCCAATTATCAACGCCGCCTGAGTTTCTTTCGTAGATATAAGCCGCGCCAATGGTCCCTTCATATGAAGCACCAATAGCAACACGATTATTATGGACTGACACAGAGGCCCCAAAGAAATCAGTGCTGGCCGCATCCGACGCGGTAAGTGTTTTGCGTAAACCCCAATTATCGGACCCACCAAAATCCATTTCATAAAGATAGGCAATACCCGTTTTACCAGAACCATTGGGCGCGCCAACAACCAAGAAACCATCATTGATTTCAAGTGAGGCACCAAAGCGTTCACCATTCGTGACATTTGGTGGTGTAATTTTCGTTATTTGTGACCATGTTTCTTGTGCGCGTTTGAACAGATAAACAGATCCCTCAGAACCATTTTGATCAGAGGCGGATATGGCGACATAATCACCCCAAATATCAATGGCATGTCCAAATTTATCACCAGTACTAATATCGTTGGGGCGTATTTCTTTTGTTTGTGTCCAGCTTTCACCTGTCTTTTTAAAGACATATGCAGCGCCACTATTGCTGTTCTCTTTGGGTGCACCAGCAACAGCGTAATCACCATAAACACTGACCGATTCAGAAAATTCTGCACTGGCAACGGTAGGTGAAGATTGGATTTTATTTTCAACAATGTTCGAATTAAGGGGTTTATTGTAATAGGAATATAAAGCTCCTGTTGATGGTCCATTTTCACTGTCCCCCCACGCACTGACAATTATATAATCTTCATAAATGGCTGTTGATGCGCCATATAGAGCCCCAGTGTATAAGACAGAGCTTTGGAATGTTGATTTTTCATTCCATAAGCCATCGATATCTTGTGTAAATATATACATTTTACCAGCATCACTTAAGCCATCGTCTTGTTGATGAGCCGCGATCATTAAGGTGTTTTTATACAAGCTGCTACTAATCCCAAAAGCAGAATTTATAGACGCATCACTGGCGGTTATTTTTTGTTTTTGTATCCAGTCATTATTAACTTTTTCAAAAACATACACGGCCCCTGTAAATGTATCTTGTCTATGCGTTCCCATGAATATTTGATTGCCTTTTATAATTGGGCTTTGTCCAAGGCGGTCACCCGCAACTAAGTCGGGAGGCGTAAGTGTTTTTGTTTGTTGCCAAATGCCATTATTTTTTTCAAATATAAAACCGATACCTGTATCTGTATTTCCATTGGTGTGCGCACTAACAATTATATCACCATCAACGTAAACTCTATTTCCAATAATATAACCGCTACTAGGATTCATCAGTACAATTTTAGATGTTTCTATCCAATTACTTCCATCAAATTCAAATATATAAATAGCACCAGAATCCGTATCTGCATCGTCGTCTCCTTCGGCAATGATGACTAGCTGATTATCTTTTGCATGTAATGTACTACCGAATACATCCCCAGAAGCGCCATCACTCGCCTGTAATTTTTGATGTTCCGTCCACGTACCACCAGAGCGTTTAAAAACAAACACTGCGCCTTGACCTGAATCTTGTTCAGACCCAACAAAGGCAAAGTCGCCAGAAATCTGACTATAGCGTCCATAAACTGATCCAGCCCCAATAGAAGAGGGTACAAGCTCTTGCTGAATAATCCAATTATCACCATTTTTGATATAAATATAAGCCTGTCCTGAATTGGTACCATAATTATCTGCTGCTAAGGACGAGCTTAACGCGTAAGAGCCATCAATTGAAATCTGTCGACCTGTCTGATCCGAAGTAACTGAGGTGGGGGAAAGTATCTTCTCAATTTCAACGGCCTGAGTGCCAGCCCAAGGACTTGTTTTGAAGGTTGTAAAGTAAAAGCCATTTGCACCGCTTAAACCCAGTGACGCCCCAGCCGTTTCATCGAGGAATGCGCCATCAGTAAGGGTAATATAGTAATCTTCACCAGCTATTAAATCGTTCGATAAATCAATTGTAATTTGATTGGTTTCGTTACCAGAAACATTCACACCATTTAAATCAACGGTTTCTGCAACGGCACCATTGCTCTCTTGGATGATTTGTAAGCGACCATTACCAGAGACCCCAACATCTTTATTAAAATTCAAGACAAGATCTTGCGTAATCCCAAAGTTAGATGATCCTCTTTCTGGTGTTGATGTCGTGATACGCGGTTCAGCCGAGTAAAACCAAATTTGATCACGGAATTTGTCAGAGCTTGACCATGTTCCTGCGCCAACAATTATGGTGGTGCCATCAACCGCAATAGAGGAGCCAAAGTTTAGATTGTCAATATTATCAAATGGCGTACTTATGGACTGCTCAGACCAATCGCCCGTTAATGAATCTTTTGTATATACATACATCGCGCCATGATCGGGTCCTGTAATATCATATGCGGCTGAACTATTTATAATTGTATTACCGTCAACTTCTACTTTGCCTTTACGGTTATCATATCGATCCGTTTCAATCCAATTCGTACCGTTATACTCATAAACATAAACAGCCCCTGCGTTAGTGTTGTAAGCATTATCAATAATAACAATTGTATCATTACTAATAGATACTTCTGATCCAAAATCATTTGATGCTAAGGGATCACTATTCTCTATGCGGTTGTTGAGAACCCAATTTGTGCCGTTATATTCATAAACATATACCCATTTGTGGTTGTTTCTAACGCCGACTACAAGGAATGTTCCATCTAAGCTCAAGCGTGTACCATACGAAGAGCCCGCAGTTACATCGATTTCTGTAATCTTTTGTGTTTCACTCCACACGCCAGATTGGTTCTCGAATATGTACACGGCACCACGTGATGAATTCTCTTCACGCGCGCCCACTGCAATTGTATCGCCATAAATATCGACCGAAGATCCAAATAAAGCCCCATTCTCTGGTGTGCTCGCTGTAAGCTTTTGGGATAAATTCCAGCTTGTTCCGTTATAGTTATATACATATACAGCGCCAGCATTTGTATCTGCAGCGTCATCTAAGAATGCTGCAATGACGGCAGTATTTTTTTCAATACTTACAAAAAGACCAAAAACGTCACTATTTGCAGGGTCGGGGTTTTCGACACGTTGGGCCATGTCCCAAGCCCCATTGTTATTTTGTTTATAAAAATAAACAGCGCCAGCGTCATTAAAGCCACTGAAGTCTTCTCTATATGCACTTGAAATAGCAAGATTATTATCAACCGCTACAGAGTAGCCAAATCCATTAGAGTTCGAATCGTCGTGTGGACTAACAAATTTCTGATCAAGATATGGTGTGGTATTTGTCCATGGAGATAGATTTGAATTCACCTCAAAATTAAGCTGTGTTTTTTGTGACAATCCAAGATATCCAAGTCCCGCCGTATTAACGAAGGCGTCTTGATCTATTAGCAAATAATACTCTTTACCAATATCCATTTCACCAATGGGATCAATAACAAGTTCAGTCGTCCCCAATCCCGTAACACGACCAGAAGTCACATCAATTGTTTCAAATAATGTATCTGTATCATATTCATAGATTTCAATATTGCCTGTGTTCGTTGTGACTATGTCATTGAAGGTTAAGGTAATATTTGTATTAAAACTAACACTGGAAGCACCATCACTTGGATTGCTTGAGACAAGGTGTGGCGGGGATGGATCAGTAGGGCTAATCATGTAACCAGCCCCGCGATTGTTTTGCCCCCCAACATCTTCTGCTGACGCCGCAATAAATGACAAATTTTTATGTATAGAACAATTATTACCATAGCGTGCTGAGACTTGAACGGTATCCCACATCTTTTGTGTTGATTGTTCACTCCACGTGCTGGCTGTTTTTGTGAATATATAACTAGCGCCACTATCTGCTGCCGTGGTGTCTTCTAAAAATGATCCTATAACAATACTATTCTCATATATGTCGACACAAGATCCAAAGCCATAATTATCGGCACTGTTGCTGGCCGTTAATGTTTGTGTTTGTATCCATTCATCACCAGTTTTTGTGAATATATAACTCTCTCCACGCAAGGTGCCGCCGCCAGCAGCAAGATCATTACCAACAATGATAGTGTTGCCGTATAGGGCGGCATTTTTGCCAAATCCATCGCCAGCCATTGTCTCGGTTGCCACAATTTTCGCTTGTTGTGTCCATGTGTTATTTTCTAAATAGAACACATATAGTGCACCTGCATCCGAACCAAATTCATCGTCGCTTTGTGCGCTGGCAATGATATGATTTCCATTGATGTCAACAGTACCATTACCAATATTGTCATCAGCATCAGGGTCGTTGGTTTTTATTTTTTGTGTCTCTGTCCATGCACTGCCGACACGATTGAAAACATAGATAGCACCAGAATTATTATTCGTTGTGTCTTCGCCTCTTGAACCAACGGCTATAATATTATTATCGATTGATACAGATGATCCAAAATAATCACCAGACTCATCGCTTGCTTCAAGTTTTTGTGTTTCTATCCATTGGCCCAAGCTATTCTTACGGAAGATATAAACAGCACCATTATTTGTATCTTCACGTTCTGCGCCGACAACCAAGACATTCTCCTCCGCATCAATTGAATATCCAAAGAAATCCCCTGTAGAAGCATCAGAAGCAATGAGTTTTTGTAAGAATACCCAGCCTAAATTGTCTGTATATTCAAATGCATATACAGCGCCCATATTACTGTTTTGATTGCTGGTAGAGACAAAAACATAATTATCAATCAGAACCGAATCCTGTCCAAAACTATCATTTGCAACCGCGTCGGGGCCATACCCCTTTGTTTCTTTGAAAGCTGGATTGGCGCCCGTCCAATTAGATTCGGGGTAATCGGTGGTGAAGGTGAATTGATTTTTATCTGAAACACCCGCATATGATCGACCATTCATATCATCAAAAACCGTGTCTTCGACAAGAATGTAATACTGTGTACTGGCGATCAGATCATCGGTTGGGTTGATTGTTATTTCATTGGTACTTGTCCCTGTGACCAAGGCACTGCCAGCAGCAAATGTCTCAATCAATGTATCATCGTCATAGCCGTATAGATAAATATTCCCAGTTTGCGTCGTAACATTTTCGTTAAACGTTAATATGATATCTGCATTAATAATATGTTCATGTGATTGGTGGGCGGGGGTGCTTGATAAAAGATGTGGATTTGTTTGATCATCGGGGGTGATGATATAGGCTGAACCGACATCTGTGCCCTTATCATTATCTTTTACAGCTCCAACAATTATTTTTTCGCCGTCATAATCTAACCCTTGGCCAAAGAAATTACCATCAGTCAAATCATCAGGTTGATATTTATGTGTTTCAACCCATGTGCCATTTTGTTTTGTATAAATATAAAGTTCACCGCGATCTGTCCCTCCTGTATCATCTTGATAAGCACCAATAATAAGCGTGTTATCTTTTAGAGACACAGAATTATAACCAAAATAATCACCGGCCTGTGAGTCTGAAGCATTGATCGTCTGTGTGTGATCAAATGTCCCTGATGCGTTTACTTCGTAGATATGAACAGAGCCGCTTAAATCAGCATTCTTTGTGGCGGCTGCAATAGTACCGTTATCATAGGATAAAAGAAAACCAAAGAAATCACCAAGGGTGGGTGATGGCGCTTTGATTTTTTGAATGTGACCCCATGTTCCGGTTGTTTGGTTTCTCTTATAGACAGCAATTGCGCCTGAATCTATAGCGGTTTCATCATCAAAAATTGCGCTTGTAATCAAATAGTCATTATCAAGAGTAATTGCTACACCCATTCTGGCGGTGCTTGTATAAGAAATATCAGCATTAATCGTATCTTCTAGTATCCATGTACCAGCAGACAAGCGGTATGTATAGAATATCCCTGTATCTATTGCTGTTGTGTCGTTCTTATTAGCACTTACCGCAAGCAAATCACCATAACGGTGCATAGAGCGTCCAAAATCATCATCATCATTTCCATTACTTAATACTTGCGTTTGTGTCCATATGTCGTTCTGTAATTTGAAAACATAGAGATCGCCAACGGCGGTGCCGCTTTCGCTACCATCACGTGCGTTAACAAAAACAAAGTCATTGTCACACTCAACCATTGTTGCAAATAAATCTCCAGTGTTTCTGTAAGACGGGATTAATTCTTGATGAAAATCCCAGTTATTTCCATTAAATTTATAGACAGAGGCAGATCCTGCATTGGTTCCGTACTCATCTGCCCCGCGTTGTCCCATCACAGCCCATTGCCCTGAAATACAAACGGCCTGTCCGGCATCACTATTTGTTTCTTTAAAGAAGGGATAAATTTGTGATTGCAAATTTGGCGTTGCGGTTTCCCAGATTGATGCTCCGGCAGGGGTGGTAAAATACCATGTATTTTTATCTGTTAAGCCAGCATAAGAATTGCCGCTCACATCTTCAAAGGCATTATCAGCAATAAGGATGTAATAAGTTTTTGTATCTTCTAAGTCACTTGATGGGTCAAGGGTAATAGTCGTTGTACCCAAACCAGTTGCACTGGATGCCGCAATTGATTCAACAATGACATCATCAATCATGCGATGTATGGTAATATTGCCAGCGCCTGCATTAACGATCTCATCAAAAGTGATTTCAAGATTTGTAGTCAATGAAACATCTAGTGAAGCGGGGGCAGGATCAAACAATGTTGTTGACGGTGCGTCGCCATCAAGCGTTGTAAAGCTGAGGTCTGTTGTTGCCGTGATACCGACATAGGAATTACCGCTTAAGTCATCAAACCCAGATGCATCAATTTGTACGTAATATTCCGTTTCACTTTCAAAATCAGCCGTGGGCAAGATCATGATATTGGCCGTACCTGATCCGGTCACACGTGCGCTTGTGACGCTTATTGCTTCAAAAACACTATCATCGGCTGTGCGGCGGATTTGAATATTTCCCGTTTGTGCTTGAACGGCCTCATCAAAAGACAACGTGATATTGTCACTTCCTTCAACGTCTGTCGCATTATCCAATGGCGAAGAAGAAAGCAGCGTTGGGGCAACATCGTCTAGCGTCATAAAATCAAAGACATTTTTATTTGTAATGCCTGCATAATTATTACCATTAGCATCGGCAAAAGCTGTGTTGCCGATTAATATATAATAGCGACGGCTTGAATCTAATGTTCCCGCAGGATTAATCGTAATTGTAGTTGTGCCCAGACCCGTTGTAGCAGATGCGTTGATGGTTTCAAAAACAGTATCATCATCATAATTATGGATGACAATATCACCCGCACCAGCATTGACTATTTCATTAAAGGTAAGCACAATATTTGCGGTTTTAGAGACGGCGCTTGCCCCATCATTTGGTGTTGTGTTTGTTAATAGAGGTGGGCCAGAATCTTCTGTTACAAAATTCCAATCTAAGGGATTAATAACACCTGCATAGCTGTTACCTGCTATGTCTTGAAAAGCCCCAGCAGGAACAGAGACATAGACGTTCGTAAAGCTTGGTAAATTTGCGCTTGGGTTAATTGTAATAACGGAACTATTATAACCCGTGATCTGGTTGCTAGAGACTGGGATAGATTCTATTAATGCATTATCCGAAGTTCGTCTTATTTCGACAGTCCCTGATCCGGCCTTAATCGGCTCGGTGAAGGTTATGATTATGTTTGTATTACGCGTGGCACCACTGGAATCATCGGCAGGAAAAAATGACAAATGGCTGGGTGGTGAGGGATCCGCAGTGATGAAACTGAGGGTCTCTTTATCGTCAATACCGACAAAGTAGTTATCGTTATCATCAACAAACAAGCTACTAGAAATAAGAACATAATATTCTTGTCCTGCATCAAAGTTTGCTGTGGGATCAATGTAAATGATATCTGTTCCAAGATTTTGGATCCTCGGTGAGCCAATTGTAAATGTTTCAAAAACACTATCGTCGATGGCATTAAAGATAGTAATAAAACCACTATCCGCGTTAACAACCTCATTGAATGTTAAAATAATATCTTGCGATATTATCGCATTGGTTGCGTCATCTACTGGATTTGTAGTCAATAAAAATGGCGGAATAATATCACCGTCCACCGGCTCAAAGCTAATCGTGTTACACACTTCAATGCGCTTTAATATACTATTGTAACGTACACGTCCCGCATCACTTGCCCCCGCACATTCACTATCGGCTACATCTTGAAGGGTGATACCCCCAGCCCCAAATGTAATCTTTTTGGCCGTAATTGAATCATTACTGACCAATGTACCGTCCACATCAAGCGCGGTTTTTGGGTCTGTTGTATTAACGCCGACCAAACCTTCGGAATAATAAATTTTACCCGATCCTGCATCTTCCCAAAAATCACCGCCGGTACCCTCGGCACCCACACCGTTCCACGAAATACCATCACAATAAACAACCGCGCCGTCATGTTTGGTTAATGTTCCTTTGGTGGCGGTATTACATGCGGGCAGGGCGGCATTGGCCACCGATGCAATGAAACCATTGATCGTAAAAAATGAAACGATAAAGATCGCGCACATGATGCTCGTTACTGATACGGCTATCGTGTTGATTTTCTTCAAACCCAGATCCTTTAATTTTAATTGTTTCATTCTATCATATCCGATTTAAGTTTTATTTAATTCATGTGTTACGTTGTTATATTAGTTCGCTATGTACCATGTATCTAAATGGTTTGTGTCACTAATACATACGCCGCTTGTATCTCTACGTGATCTATAATCAAATGCATTTGATTTCCATGGTCCAGCGCTTGTTCCAGCACCTGCAGGGCTTGTCTTACAGCTTCCAGAACCAGTACACGTATAGACGGCACTTCCTGGGCCTGAATTTGCATAGGTTGTTCCTGTGCAATTTGCGCCACTAAATCTTGTTGTTGATCCTACGACGTTATTGGGGTCATTTAATGGATATGCTGGGGCTATTGTGGATGACAAATTCAAACATGCTCCATCGGATCCTCGGCGTCTTGAAACTGTGCTAACTGATCCTATGTCCGTTGTGCTGGGCCCCATAACGCCTGTTTGGCAGTTCGCGGCTCCTGTACATGTGTATGCTTTGCTTGATGATGTGCTACTAAATGTGACTGGAGTTCCCGTGCAGTCAGCCCCTGTGAAATATGCAAAACTAGATGCTGTAATGTTTCCGTTCGTGAAATAAAGGGGTGTTGCGGCTATAGTGAAAGTCGTCGAACCTCCGCAAGGCCCCCATGGGGATCTGCTAGAGCCAAGAGGGATATTAATCGTTGAGTTATAGACGCTGCCAGAGTTTGTAACAGGGTTAGATGTACATGCACCACTGCCCGTACAGCCATAACCAGAACCCGTTGAGGCAACGGCGGTTGAACCAGAACAATTATTGCCTGAGAAATAAACGATCTCATCAGCCGATGGTGAAGCGGTTGTTAGCGTCCAAACATCAGACGTGCCACCTGCATTGATTGTAACATTGTGGGCTTGTGAATTTGTTGCACTTGTCGTTAAGCGCAGTTGTAAATATTCGCCGTCTTGGATGGTGTTTGATGCACTTGTCCATGCGGTTGTGACGGTGCCACAATCATCATCCGAACAAATTTGATACTCGGCGTTCGTTCCCGCATCGGTAGAAATTGTCACGGCCGATCCACGATGACCGATAATGTGCTGAATATCGGATTCAATAACCGTACTGACCGCAACATCTGTTTGATCTACAAACGCGAATTGATTTGGTGTTGTATCTGGGTCGGGACCAATGTCATAGATATAAGCGGCACCGGCGTCTGTGTCAGCTTCATCATCTGTAATAGAACCAATAAGTACGTAGTTACCTGATATGTCGACGGATATACCAAAATTATCACCAGACATAACACTGCTGTGAACGTATTTTTGATCTTGTGTCCATGTTGATCCTGAACGGCTATATATATATATGGCTCCAGCATTCGAACCATTTGTGTTGTCCCACTCATCTCCTATTATTGCTTTATCGCCAGAAATTGAAACTTGTCTGCCAAAACGAGAGCCTACTGGGCCATCTATCTTCGCTTGCTCAGACCATGTTGCACCAGAACCTACGAATATATAAGCAGAATCACCATTTAAACTATCATTCTTCCCGACGATTAAACTGTCTCTATCAACAGATAAGGAAGATCCAAATAATCTAATACTACTGGCGTTACTTGCAAATAATTTCGTTTGTTGTGTCCATGTTCCTGCAATATTTGAAAATACATATACGCTACCCGCAAGAGAACTTGCGGTTGAGTCTCGTTCTGCACTAATGAACATTGTATCTTCATAAACAGCTACAGCTTTACCAAAATAATATCCGGCACTGACATCTAGCGGGAGGATCTTTGCTTGTTGAGTCCATGTTGATCCAGATCTAGTAAATAGATAAGTAGATCCACCGTTAGAACCTGCATCTTCATCCCTATGGGCACCAATAATAGCCATATCCTTATACACAGCGACTGAATGACCGAAATAATCATTAGAGTCACCATCGCTAGGGATTAGTTTTGCCTGTTGCGTCCATGTTGATCCAGATCGCGTGAAGACATAAGCAGAACCAGATCTCGTACCATTAGGTGCATCATATTCTGCACCTAGAATTATAGTGTCTTCGTAAATATCGATTGCGCCACCCAGTCCATCGTTAGATGTTCCATCGTTTGAAATGAGTTTTTGTTGCTCTATCCAAGAAGCACCAGATTTTACGAATACATAGGCAGCACCAGCACCACTTGCCGCTTGATCTTCTCCTGGAGCTGTTACAACGGCGGTATTCCCATATATAGAGGTTGCTTTCCCCAATATATCTGAGGTTTCAGCATCACTTGCCAATAGTTTAACGCTACCATCAGGAGTGAAGAAATCTATGGTGTCTTTGTCTGTTGTACCGCCGTAGAAATTACCGGCTTTGTCTTTAAGGGCGTCATCGGTGATTTCAATGTAATATTGTTGCTTTGTTTTTAACGTAATCGGGAAGGCGATGGTTAGGATATTTGTTCCTCCGCCTGAAATACGGAAGTCACTAGCATTTAAAGAGTAAATGACACTATCATCAGCATAGTTTTTCAAGCGTATCTCGCCATTATCGCGGAATACTGGTTCATCAAATGTGATGTTGAATAATGTATCAAGGGCAATATCAATCCCATCATTAGGCGGCGTTGAGGCAATAAGAACAGGGCCGCTAGAATCTGTTTGCGGTTTAAACGCAAAGACTCGTCCGCGATCTGTTCCATTTTGATCATTATTTGGTGCGCCGACCATGATAGTGTCTTTTAAAACATGTACAGCGTGACCAAAGTTACGATAGTTATTTGGGTTGTTGTCTAATACACGCGGAATAGCTTCCCAGGTATCGTTATTTTGTGTGTAAACCCATACCGCACCAACATTAGTACCACTATTTGTTACTTTTGCATTTCGTTCACCAATGACAAGTGTGTTTTGATGGACTGCTACATCGTAACCAAAATTACCATTTAGTGTCGCAACGGGCGGTGTGAATTTTTGTTTTAAGAACCATTCACCATCAAAACGTTCATAGACATATGCTGCACCGGCTTGATTTTCTTCGCCATCTTGACCCGGTGCACCAATCACAAGTGTGTTTTGATAGGCATCAACACTAAAGCCGAAATTATCACTGGCACCCAAATCATCAGGCACAATTTTTACTTGTTCATCCCAGCCAGAAAAATCCTTGAAGAAAACGTAAGCGGCGCCAGCATCGGGCGCGCCTTCGTCTTTAAATGGGGCCCCCACAACAAGTGTTGTTGGGTCTGGGTAAGTTAGAGAATAGCCAAATCTTGCGTCATTCTCAGGATCTGAAGGGCCTATTTCGTCTATTTTTACACCATTATATAAGGAAAACTCATATAGTTTACCACGATCAGTACCGCCATTTTCTTCATAAGGGGCGCTGACCATGACGCGGTACTCAGTTGCATCAACAGCAAGGCCAAATCGGTCATCTGCATCATTATCGGTATCTTGTAATAAAAAGGTTTCTGTTGTTTCATCAAAGATATAGGCGGCACCTGAATCTGAACCGTTCATATCGTTCAAATGGGCACCAACAACATAACGCCCGTCGGCAACCGCGACAGAGCGTCCAAATTTATCACCAGCTAAGGTGTTTGAGCCAGTCAGTTTTTGCAGTTGATTCCAATTATCATCATAGTTGTCATCTTCGAATATATAGACCGCACCTGCGTCGCTATTTTGCCCTCTTGTGCCAATGGCAATTCTATTGCCAAAATCAGGGTCATCATAATGAGAAATTGCAAAGCCAAATTCATCTAAGTTTACAAGGTCGCCAGCTTCTAATATACCTATTAAATCTGTTGTGGCATTTAAATACTGACTGTCATCAAGGTTTGTTTTTAATTGAGTAGGGAAAAACAGTGAGTCAGCAATTAAGCCATTACCATGGCCGTATGATGTTCCGCCAAAACAATAATCATTTGTATCCGTGTGACGGAAGCAGAAAATATAATTGTCTAATTGTATTGATGTTGCACCCGTTAGTCTGGACGTTTCATTACCAATATTTGTTTCACCAGCGATAATATATTCTGGGTTGATATCCCATAAGCCCCAGCGAATAATTTCGCCAGACGATGTTAAGGCGGCGGTGTGTGTCCTGGACGTCTGCAGTTTTGAACCAGAAATCTTTACAATATTTTCTAGGTAAGGTGTCCCCATTTGGCCACCAACAACACGAACGGGTGTTAGGCTAGATTCATCTGCTGCGCTTCCTTGACCTAGGGCATTTAGGCTGTCATCACCCCAGCAGAAAACAACCCCATCATTACGCAGCGCACATGTTGCATTGCGGTTTGCTGTTACATCAATAATACCTGTTAAATATGCACCAAAAGCTTCACCAGCGACGACGCGAACGGGTGAGGCGCTGTTCGTTGTGTTCCCATTACCTAGTTCACCATTTGTGTTGTCACCCCAACAGAAAACAGAGCCATCGGTTTTACGCACAGCACAACTATGATCGCCGCCAATTGAGATTTCAGATAAATCTTCTAAATAAGTTGTCTCGGATTCGCCACCAAGAACGCGTTTGGGTGTTCCTGTCTGATCATTAAAGATGTTGTTTCCAAGATTTCCAGAGCCCCAGCAATAGCCATCGCCGCCATTTGTAACGGCGCATGTTGACGATATGCCCGTATCTATATTGTTAATATCAGATATTACAGAGCCACCTTGATCTCCAGCTAAGACTTGCGTTGGAACTTTGACCGCCTGAGCGGAGAGAGATCCGTTACCAAGTCTTCCATTGGCTTGATTACCCCAACAGAAAACATCACCATTTACGCGTATGGCACATGCATGTTGATTATTAACGGAGATGTCTTGCACACCGCCCAGAATTGCACCGCCAGCCTCACCACCAGCAACGTTTGTGAGGATGTAACTAACATCATTAGTGTCATTCCCTAGCTGACCAAAGGCACTAGAACCGAAACATTCAACCGCCGAGCTACTGTTGATCCGGCACGCATTACCAGCGCCACCAATATCAATGACCTTTTTATGATCAACACTTACGGCGGCGCTTGTTACAAAGTTCCATGCCGTTTTATCGCTTATGCCACCATAGGGATTACCCGTATCATCGACAATCGCGCCCAATTCAATTTCTAGATAATAGTCTGTTAATGTGTTTAAGCCTTCTGTTAATTCGATGGTTAATGTATTTGTGCCATAGCCCGCTACAGAATTACTGCCTGTTTCAATTGTTTGGACAACCGCATCATCACTGGTTTGTTTAATAAAGATATTACCATTGCCTGCCTCAACGATTTCGCTAAATTCGATTTCTAATGATTGATTGGCGTTAATGTTTGTTGCGTCATCTTCTGGATATGTGCGCACAAGAGAAGGGCCGGTAATGTCGCCGCGTGTGAATATGTAGACCGCGCCGGCACCAGATACAAGATTGTCATCGCCATGTGCGCCAGAGACAAGTGTATCGTTATTAAATGTTGTTACACCGCCCAACAATTTCGTTGTATCGGGTGCAGTAATTTTTTGGTCTTCGGTCCATGTGCCTACGACATTAGTATATAAGTAAATAGAACCATCATCTGTACCGCCAACATTATCTCCAATGGCACCAATAAAGACTGTGTTCCCCGTCATCGTCCCATGCCTTAGTGATCCGAATGCGTCAAAATCATCTAAGTCCGCAGGGGCTAAAATTTGTGTTTCTGTCCACGTCCCAGCTATCTTTTTAAAGACAAAGGCGTTTGAAATAGCTGTTGAACCGCCATTGTTGGCGCCAACAATTAACGTGTCATCATTTGCAAAAAGGCTACGTCCGAAACGGGCAGGGCTAGTCGCTAATGACGAAGTAATTTTTTGTTGCTCTTCCCACAAACCAGTTGTGCTATTTTTTTCATAGATATAGACAGAGCCAGCATTCGTTCCAACACTATCATCTTTAGAGGCGGCTACAAATAAATGTTCTTTATCAAATAAAACACGATCTCCAAAAGAGCTGTTTGATGATGTGTCAGAGGCGACGATTATTTGTTTCTCATTCCATAGGACACCATTTTTTTCTGTAATAATAACGCGCCCCGCATCACTATTATACGCATAATCAGATGATGCAACCTGTTGTCCATCGGCACTAATACTTATTGAAACACTTGGGCCAGTATTGTTTGGCGCGATAATAGAGCTTTCTATCCAGTTTGAACCAGATTGTGAATATATATAGATCCGGCCGTCATTTTGGCTGAGTGCATAGAGTTTATTACCGTTGAATTTTATATCAAAGCCAAATAGAGATCCCGCAACTGTCGCACTGCCATTTAAAGCTTGCTTAAATTCAAAGATGTTGGTTTCAGAGTTTCTCTCATACATATAGACAGACCCTGCATCAACGCCAATACCATTATCGTAATATGTAGCGCTTACGGCTAAAAAATCACCAAACATAACAACGTTCGTGCCAAAGTAACCGTTTGTATTTGCATCAGGCGCAAGAATTTTCTGTGCAAACTCAATGGACGATCCTGCCCATGGGCTTGGGCCTTCTTCGGTGGAAAAGTTTAGGGCGGTTTTATCGTATAAGCCAAAAAACGCATTACCACTGTCATCACGAATAGCGTCTGTTTCAAGAACGACATAATATGCCGTACTGGCTTCTAGCTCTGTTGATAATGCAAAAGTTAACGTATCGGTACCAAAACCAGTAAAGCTAGCCGATGAAATTTGTTCAGATAAGAAAACGCTGTCATCGGACGCACGCCTAATAATAATTTTACCGTCACCTTGGGTAATATTTTGGTCGAATGTTAAAATTATATCCGTATCTGCGGCAACATCCGTTGTATCATCGGCTGGTGTAGAAGATAAAAGCGCAGGGGGGGTTTGATCTGTCCGTGTAATGATATATGCCGCGCCACCATTACTAACCGTATCATCGTCACTTTGAGCCGCGGTAATAATATCATCATTATATAAAGCAACAGAATTACCAAATAAATCACCTGTTAAGGCACTGGCAACATATCTTAAATCCTCAGACCATGTTCCACTGTCTCTTGTAAATGCATATATTTGTCCCGTATTTGAGTTAATGGTGGCGGCGCCAGCAATCAATGTGTTGCCTTTTAAAGCAAGTGACTGACCGAAATTAATAGCATTGCCAGCTGCATCTGAGGCAACAATTTTTTGTTCAAGAGACCAGCTGTTGTTATTTCTTGTATAGATCCAGATTGCGCCAGGTGTACCATGCAACTCGCTACCAACCGCCAATGTGTTACCATTGATTGCTATGGTTCCTCTGCCGAGGAAGTCGCCAATAGCGATGTCAGCAGGAATAATTTTTTGTTCAAATGCCCACGCACCAGAAGCCTTACTAAATATATGTATAGCCCCAGAGTCTGTATTTAGTTCATTGTTATTCGGTGCTGCGGCTACTATGGTTTCTGTTGTGGGGTCATAAGATATTCTTTCGCCCATATATTCTGATGCTGTTGGTTCGTCAGATAATAACTTCTCGGTTTGAGACCATGTGGCGCCAACGCGTTCAAATATATAAATAGCACCAGCACCGGCAGCACCATCATCTTCCCTTGGTGCACCAACGATTAACGTATTTTGATTAAGCGCAAGAGAATGCCCGAAAAGGTCACCCGCTGCAATATCTGTTGACTGTATCAGTTGCTCTTCAATCCATGATGTTCCGTTGAATTTATAAACGCTAACGATACCCGCGCTTACGCCGCCGATATCCGTGTTATGTGCACCAATCGCAACTGTATCGTTGCTTAAGGCTACTTGACGCCCGAACAGAAGATTGTCTTCTGCTGTATAAGAGGGTTGTATTTCTTGAAAGTATGACCATTGGTTATTATTAAACCTGTATATATCGACCTTACCGCTATTTGTATAAGGGGCCTCATCATGTGTATTTGATGGAATGATCGCCCAATCATCATTAAATTTAATACTATGAGTACCAAACTGTGAACCGCTTTGAGGATTATTAGGGAGAATCTTCTGTTTAACATACGCCGTCGTTGACCCAGCCCAATTACTTGGCGCGGGCTCAATTGTGAAGTCTAGAATATTTAGATCTGTTACGTGATTATCATCCGCGTCTTTTAAGATATTCGCGGCAAATTCCAGACGATAGGCGGTGTCATAGTCGAAATCTTGATCGATAGAAATATTTATTGTGTTTGTGCCTAAGCCAGAGACAAACGAACTATCTGCGGCAAATGTTTTAAAGACGGTGTCTGTATATGTGTTGCGGAAATGCATGTTACCAACATCTGCAAAAACGGGTTCGTCAAACGTAATAGAAATCGTTGCATCATTTTTAACGAAGTTAAAACCGTTACTCGGTGTTGCTGAGGTAATTTGTGGTGCTTTTTCATCTGTGCGGGTGATGATGAACGCCGCACCAGATCCATTAAGAACTTCGTCATCGCCAGGTGAGCCAGCAATAAAGCTATTCTCATCAATAATAAACAGACCGTTACCAAATATATTGTTATTATAAGCGGTCGTTGAATCGGTGGTTGGATTGTAGGAAAATTCTTCGGACCACACACCACTTTCCCTTGTATAGGCGTAAATCTTCCCCGAAGTAGCATTAGAGGGGTGACCACTTGGAATAAATCGTGTTCCAGAAATGAGGAGGGTGTTGCCCTTTATAGAGGATACTTCACCAAAAAATATTGCATTACCTGCGGCATCTGACGCAGTGATTTTTTGTTCTAACGACCATATGCCATTATTTCTTGTATAGACCCATGATGCGCCTTCTGTATTATGCCTCCATGACCCAAAAGATAATGTATGTTTATCAATAGCAACAGAATGGACGCCAATTATATCGTTTGTATTTAAGTCAGGCGGAATAATTTTTTGTTGGAACTCCCATGAGCCATTGTTTTTGATGAAGACATGAATAGCGCCGTGGGCGACACTCATTTCGCTATTGTAGTGAGCGCTTACTACAAGCGTTTTTGTCGTTGGGTCATATGCCATCGACTCACCAAGGCGTTCACCGCCATAGGCATCATCAGAAAGTAAAACATCAGTTTGTGTCCATACTGTTCCCGTGCGCTCAAACACATAAACTTGACCACTATTGCCGCCCGCGGGGTGGGGGCCCCATTGTGAAGCTGTAAATAAGATGTCTTCATGCAAAGCTATAGATGAACCGAATCGCTCAGAAGCCCCTGGTGTATCTCTTTGTATAACTTGTTGTTCAACCCAATTTGTACCGTTAAAAATATACACAACGACAGCACCGGCAAGGCTTTCCGTTAAATTGGAGCGCTCTGCGGCAATAGCAAGAGTATTTCCGGAAGATGCAATGTCCTTACCAAAATACAGATTCGTTTGAGGGCCTATAGACGGGCTTAATGTTTGGAAATGTGACCAAACATCATTTTCTAATTTATAAACCTCTACGATACCACTATCTGTAAAGCCGCTTTGTGTTTTCGACCATGACCCAATGAAGGAAAAATCTCCGTTTACGATTAATTTTTCATCACCAAATGAAGCGTTGGTTTCTGGATTAACGGGTAGTATTTTTTGCTTCATATACGCCGTTGTGGAATCTGTCCAAGGGCTTGGAGCAGATTCAACCATAAAGTTCAGTGTTGTATTGTCGTTAATACCCACAAAATTATTATTTTCAGCATCTTTGAAAGCGCCAGCGGTGATGTGAACATAATATTCTTGATCGTGAACCATATTTTGTGATGGTGAAATAGTGATTATATTTGTGCTCGTACCGTTCACCAAGGCAGAGGTTGATGCAATGGTTTCAAAAACATTGCCATCATCTTTATATATTGTAATAAATCCACCAGATTGTGCCGTTACATTTTCGTTAAATGTCAGGACGATAGGGGCGTCGTTTTTAACAAAATTAAATCCGTCGCTCGGTGATGTCGATGTTAAGAATGGCGCGTTGCTGTCGTCCGCGGTAAAGTAGTATGTGCCACCACCATTGCCTAATGGATGAGTAACAATTAGTTCATTGCCATCTATTTGACTTGCGAAACCAAATGAACGGCTGGTGAGACCAGACGGATCAAGTAATTTTTGTTGCTCTGTCCATACGCCGTTTTCAAGCGTGAATATATAGGCTGCACCTGCATTATTTGCAGATTCATCATCAGATCTTGAGCCGACTATCATTGTGTTATTATTAATAGAGGGATGGCGGCTACCGATTGAATCGCCAGCGCCGATATCACTAAAGCTGAGCTTTTGTGTTTGTGTCCACATATCACCCTGTTGTGTGAAAACGTATAGCGCACCAGAATCCGCACCAGAATCATCTTTGGATGGCGCGGCAATAATCAATTGATTATTATGTGCGGAGATGTTGCCCCCAAATTGAGAGTCTGTTTCTGGATCAGAGGGGTAAAGCGCTTGTTCTTCAGTCCATTGTCCTGATAGATCCTTTTTATAGATATAAACAGCCCCTGAATTAGATGTTGCATCATCATTGGTGGTGGCCGAAATGATCAATGTTTCGGACGCGGGTGTGTAAGCAATCTGGTGACCAAAAGATTCTGCTTTCGTGCTGTCTATAATTTGCGTTTCATTCCATGTGCCATCATAGGTGAAGTGGTATACAGACCCTTGACTACTATTTTTTCCTCGTGCCCCGATGAAAAGGTTATTGCCAGATAATGAAACATAGCCACCAAAAATATCACCAAGTGTATTATCGCTCGCACTAAGAACAGTACTTTCAATGAAGTCGTTTCCAGATTTCGTGTAAATATAGACACGTTCAGCAGAACTTTCGCCAACGATTAAATGCGTACCATCATAGTCTAAGGCATGACCATATATTTGTGCCCCACTTGTCAAGCTGCCTGTGATCGTTTGTTGATATTCCCACTGTTTCGTGACGGGGTTTTGTTTATAATAATATACGGCACCTAGGGCACTGGCGTCACCATTGCGATCAAACGCATAATCGTTAATAAATAACTCATCTCCATAGCGCTTTGTTATTTCACCAAACACAAGATTATTAGGCTGATCTGGCGCGGGGATATATTGTTGTTGGATGACAGCGGCTCCCTCAAATGGACTAACCCGATCTGTTGTAAAGGTGAGGGTGGTATTGTCATTGATACCGACAAAATAATTATCAGACGAATCTTTAAAGGCCGTATCAGAGATCTGAATATAATAATTGGTGTTATCACTAAGGTCTACTGCCATATCGGCAACAATGATGTCTGTTCCAGAACCAGTAATGCCGCCATCCGTTATATCAATCTGCGCGGCGACCTCATCATTATCGGTGCGATAAATTGTGATTGTTCCTGTACCAACGATTACATTTTCATTGAAATATAAACGCACATGATCGGTTGGCACAAATTCATCATGACCGTCCCACGGTGATGAGCCGACAAGGCGGGGGCTAGAGATGTCGCCTGCTGTTATATAATGGATTGAGCCATGGTTTACTGGGCGATTTAACTGATTATCATTTATCGCGCCAACAAAGGCCTTTTCATTATCAAGAAAAATTGTGTAACCATATTGATCCGATGCATTTAGTCCAGCACTGATGTGTTTTTGATCTTGTACCCAGACACCATTTTGCAAAGTATAAATATATATCGCACCAGCGCTATTTGCATAGCCGTCATGATAGCGTGCGCCGATGATAACAGTATTATTTGTTGCGCCAAATAAGCGACCCTGTCCAAAGCTATCACCCGCCAAAGAATCTGATCCAACTAATTTTTGAACTTCTACATATTCATTACCTTGTTTTTGGAATACATAGACAGCACCAGTGCGCACTGGGTCAGAAGGACCACTGGGGCTAGCGCTAACAAAAACATAATTATCATTTATACTTATTGCATGCCCAAAACGATCTTCTGTGGCAATGTCTGAGCCCGTAATGGTTTGTGTTTCCTCCCACATGTCTGTTTGCTGATTGTGGATGAAAACAAATGCAGCACCCGCATTGGCATCAGATGCATCATTAGCGGTTTCTCCGACGACAAGCGTACTACCCAAGACATCAAGGCCTATCTGACCAAATAAATTCCCAGCGACGACATTTGCATGCTGTAAAATCTGATGCTGATTCCAAACACCCGCAGGATCTTTCTTGAAAATATAAACCGCACCTTCACTGCTGTTATAATCAACAGCAGGGGCAAATAAGAAATCACCAGATATCTTCAGGTTTTGTCTCCCTAGTATAGTTGTAAGGCTACAGTCACTTGGAACAATTTTCTGTTTTTGTGTAATGATAGGCGTGGTTTCAAAGACATAGATCGCACCACAATCCGCGCCGCCATCATCATCTTGATGGGATGTTATTAGTATATCCTGATTGCTTTTATCAATGGCTATGCGTTGTCCAAATTGATCGTCGGCATCCAAATCTGCTGGTGCAATATAATCGATATAATCAAATAAATTCGTTTCATCGTTATAGTTATAGATATAAGCGCGACCGCTATCATCGCCATCAAAATCTGCTACCGGGCTAGATGTTACCATCAAGCCTGAGTTGGCATCATAGATAGCGCCGCCTAAACCAAGGTAAAAATTACCTGCTGCCCCCCCCGTATGCGTCGTTTCCTCGGGTGGTAAAATGGTTTGTACGTCTTGGATTGTTGCGCCTTGCCATGGGCTTACTGAATTTGTGGTAAAGGCGAGGGTGGTTGTGTCGCTTATCCCGCCATAATAATTATCTTTATCGTCACGGATGGCGGTTGAAGCGATTTGAATATAATATGATGTTGCGCCGTCTAATGTGACCTCGGGATTAATGGATAGGGTATCTGTACCAGAGCCCGTAACACGGTCAGAAGAGATTGAAATATTTTCAACGATACTATCATCAACGTATTTACGGATAAGAATACTCCCTGCATCAACATAAACATTCTCGTCAAAACCAAGATAGATATTAGACGCGCCATCAAACCCATTTTGATCGGCAATTGGTGTAGATGCCGTCAAGCGAGGGGGGGATACATCACCAGCTGTGACAATATAGATAGACCCTTGATCAGTGATGCCCCGTGGGTCTTCCAGAAGCCCGCTAATGATAGCTGTGCGATCTTTTGCGATAATTCTACGCCCAAAATCATCATCAGCATCTGCATCAGAAGATTGAAAAAACTGATCCTCAACCCATGCCCCATTTTTGTATGTATAGATATAGGTCATACCGAAGTTTGGACCATTTATATCATTATTTGCAGCACCAATAAACAATGTTCGGTTTTCTAAGTTCACATCTGATCCGAACGCATCGAATGAAGCTGTGTTGGAAGGCAGTATTTCATCAGATAAAGCCCACGTGCCGTTAATGTTTTCATATATAGAAACTAATCCAGCATTTTCTGATGCGCCATTATCATGCCCTGGTTGTCCAATAATTATAAAATCTTCATTTATATCTAATGCTATACCAAAATTATCAAATGTAGCGGGTGTACTGTCTTTTAATTTTTGTATTTCCATCCATGTTCCATTGACATTTTCAAATACATAAACTGCGCCAGAATCTGTTACTAAACTATCCTCTCGATATGCATTGATGGCGATATAGTTACCATGCATAGAAACTGTACTACCAAAGCGATCATTTAACAGGCCATCAGATGCCGTAAGTTTTTGTATTTGAGTCCACGCAGAACCTGAACGTTCGAAAATATACGCTGAACCATTGTTCATAGTGTTTTCATCGGCGCCAACTAACAGCAGATCATTCTCTAATGAAACAGAAACACCAAAGCGATCAGAATCATCAATATCAGATTGGCTTAATGTTTGTTGTAAATTCCAGTTCGCACCATCAAAAACATACACATAAACAAGCCCTGAGTTATTGACGCCGTTATCAGCACCAAAAGCGCCTATAGCAATAGTATCATTTGATAGTGAAACACTTCTGCCAAACTGTGCATTCCCAGATGGTGCTGGATTACTAATTTTACTGTGGTATTTCCATTCACTTTCATTGCGGTAAATATATAAGGCCCCATCCTGGACTTCAGAGCTATCTTCAAAGTTTGCTGATACCGCTATCCATTCATCTGACATATCAAAAGAATAGCCAAACCCAAGAGATTCTTGATCTGTACCAGAGAATAGTTTTGTAACTTCTATCGGCGTTTCGCCTTCCCACGGGCTTTTGTCTTCTGTGGTAAATGTAAAGCCAGATTTGGTGTATAAGCCTTCAAAATCATTCTCCGCATCATCGGCGAAAACGGTGTCCGACATGACAATATAATAAGAGGTATTTGCATCCAGTTCTGAAAGCAGAGTAATCGTAATGGTATCTGTACCATCACCGGTAACGGCGGCATCACCAACGCCAATTGTTTCGAAAATTGAATTATCACTAAGGCGGCGGACGATAATATTACCAGTGCCTTTATTAACGGGTTCGCTGAAGGTCATCGATAATGTTGTGTTGCGGTAAACATCACTGCCAAAATTAGCAGGGGTTGTCGAAACCAATTCAGGCGCATCAACATCACCAACGGCCAACACCCATTCGGTGCCATTACAAACCTCAACACGTTTTAGATCGGCGTTAAACCGTAATGTTCCTTCATCGGGGGCACCCGTACACGCACTATCGGGCAAGGGGGCAATGCGCGCACCGCTAATCCCTGAAATGATCGTCTCGGCGTTGAGTGAGCTATTGACGTTCAACGCACCAGAGACATCCAAATTCGCAGTGGGTTGATCCGTTCCGATACCAACAAGTGGGCCGCTTGATCCTTTTGTGGGATAAATTTTATTCGCCGTTGCCTCTTCCCATAGGGATTGTCCTGCATAAGAGAAAATATGTACTGCGCCCGCCGGGTTTCCTGTGGCTGGATTGTTGGCATTAGTTGCGGAAGCTGCAGCATAGTTTTGATGCATAGAAACATCACCTTGCGATAAAAAAGCAAGCCTATATTCTGCGTGTGTATTGGAAGGAATAAATTTCTTTACTTGATCCCAAGCTGAACCATCATCGCGTTGTTTAAAAATATATGCACTACTGCTATTTACAGTTGAGTCATCATCAAGAGCTGATGTAGAAAAAAGAACATCACCAAATATGGCAAAACCAGCACCGAAATAATCTCCAACAGTAAGGTCTGCCGGAGATAGTGTTGTTTGAAGTGTAACGGTGTTTCCGTTTATCTTATGAACTCGGTTAATGTCATCACGACCTGTTACAAGAATATCACCATTTATACTGTTAAATCGTCCATCAAGTTTATCAATTTGGGTGTATGTGTTGCTAATATTTCTAAAGAGATATGTTTTATATTCGAAAGCGCCTATATTATATTGTCCAACTGCGGTGTAATTATCATCAATGTTGATGTGCCATCGTCCAAAGTGACGATCTACAGCGCTGTCTGCTGCACGCAATATCTGATCTTGCGCCCATCCAGAATTTGTATAGCGATACACAAAAGCCGCACCAGAATCTGTATTGCCACCATCATCATAAAAAGGCGCGCTGGCAATCATAACACCATCATGCAAGTCTAGATGTTCACCAAATTGTGCCGCAATTTCAGGCACAGAAGGCTCTGCTTTGTATTCTTGAACCCATGTTGACCCGTCATAACCATAGATATAGGCGGCACCACCATTATTAACACTATCGTCATTAAGGGGCGCGCCAACGGCAATTTTGTCTTTGTGCAAGGCAACAGAAAAGCCAAATTTATCGCCAGCGTTGCCAGCAATAATTTTTTGTTCTAACAGCCATCTGGACTGTGTTTTTTTGTAAACATAAACAGCACCCGATGTGCCATGAGAAGGTGCACCAACAACCAAACGCCCATAACCAATGTCGATTGAGTAACCGAACTCGTCACCATCGGCGAGGTCATCGGGGCGCAATATTGTGCGTTCGCGCCATTCTGGCGTGCTGTTTGGGCCTGATTCCTCATCGATAGAGATCCATGTATTATTGTCACAGCGATACAAAATACCGCCATCGCGTGTTACAAGATCTTGTGCCGCAACGTTACAAGCGGGAAGGGCGGCATGTGATTGCTTTATTGGGCTGAGATTTAAGAGAGCAATAAATGCCAAGATTATCAGTGATAATAAAGATAGGCGTAAAAGGGGGCTGTGCGTTAAAGAAAAAAACGCATTTATGGACGACTTGGATATACCAAGTGTTTTATCTGTATTGTGTTTTAAACACATACTTTAGTTTAAGCCCCTTATTCGGTTTTTTGGGCTAACACATATTTTGATCAACAAAATCAGCGCTGCGCACAAAATAAATTGGCTGCTTAGTCTTTTAAAAAGGAATCTATAAAATAGTACCAGTATTCTCACTAATCGCAACTATTATTATCTCATGGTTAGCTTAATAAAATACTAACCAGTTCAATATGTTATGGTGAATGCGGGGGATTAAAAGTCGTTTATTGTGTATGTGTAAAAAGCCCCTGAATCAGTGCCTGCCGCATCAGCGCGCGGTGCTGATACTATGGCTGTTTTATCAAAGAGAGATACATTTGTACCATAAAGATCATCGGCGGCGTGATCGCTAGCATTCAGTTTGTTTTCTTCACGCCATGTGCCATCACTGTTGCGTGTAAATATGTATGCAGCACCACTATTTGAGCTTAACTCACTGTCGCTATTGACACCAATGATGGCTGTGTCGCCATGTAATTTGCAACTATAGCCAAAATTATCTGTAGGTTCCTGTTCGCTTGGTTTTGGAAGAAGAACTGTTTTTTGGCTCCAATCGTTGCCACTGCGCTTGAATATATAAGCAGAGCCATGACTTGCTGCTGATGCATTTTTGTCTTCTGCACCAATTATGATGGTATCTTTGTGCATATCAACACAACTGCCGATAAGTGCGTTCGTGTTATCGCCATCAACGATTGATAATTCAGTGCTTTCCATCCAGATGTTACCAAGACGAGATAAAATATATACAGTCCCATCGCCGCCATGCTCTGGCGCGCCAACAACGGCAAAGTCATCATAAATTGCAACCGATGATCCGAACAAGTCCCCATCATTACTATTACTGGCCGTCATTGATGTAGATTCTAACCATGTTCCTACATCATTCTGTGTATAAATTTTGATCGCACCAGGTGAGGTCGATCCACCATCTAAGCTTGCACTGCGATCACCAATAATGATATGACGTCCATGGATATCTATTGCATCCGTATCCAAAGATGTGGTTATGGTTTGTTGTAATCCCCAAGCCGCGCCAGATCCAGAATAGACATGAAGTGTACCGCCATTGGCCTTGCTGGCGATTGCAAGATGTGTAGCGCTTAGGGCGACTGCTTGCCCGAAGTTATTCTGTATTACGGGAGTGGGCTCAAATAATTGAGTTGCCTCAGACCATGTATTGCCGCTACGGCTATAAATATAAACCATACCAGCATTTCCTGCTTGAATGTCGTTTAGTGGTGCACCTACAACCAGTGTGTCTTTGTTTGTATCTATTAACGGCGCATGATTTGTGAAATCCATATCATCGGCACTAAGGGACGAGGGAATATGTTTTGTTTCTTCTATAAGGGGAAGCGCCCCGTACCAAGGATTACCATTTGATTGCGTTTTTGAGAATACGAAGGCTAGGCCAGATTTTGTGCCGTTTTTTACAGATTGGTCCGCGCCAAGGATAATTTCTTTGTTAGTTACAGAAATATCTGATGAAAAACCCGCGTGCGCTTCATTTATACCATATATTTCTTTTGTAATACGCCATGTATTTGCCGATTTTTCAATAATAAACGCCCTGCCAAAACGGCTGAAATTTCCGCCACATCGTCCTGTGATAACTGTTTGACGAGTTATGATTTGTGGGTTTCTACCAAAACAGTCATATGATGCACTATCGTAATTCGCGTCATTCAGCTTTTGTTTGAAAAGGAACTCAACCCCATCCCATTCGTAAATATAGATAAAACCCTTGTCTGTTAGTATATCGTCCTCGTTCGTTGTTGATATAACCAGTAAATCGTCTTGCAAAACGACACCAGCACGCCCAAATCTTAAGCCGTTTTGTGCGTTACCGGAATATATAATCTGTTTTTCTTTCCAGTTCTTTCCTTCTTTTTTAAAGATATAAACAGCACCATTATCAACAGACTGTTTGTCATCTAAGCCTGCCGAAACGATTAAAAAATCATTATCTGTTGAAAGGCTATCGCCAAAGTTGGCTGAGACATTTCTTACTATGGGTGTAATTTCTTGCTTATAAACCCAATAGCCGTTTTCTTTCGTGTATAAGAGAACACTACCCGCAGAGCTAGACGTCGATGGATCTCCTATGAATAACTCATTACCACTTGATATTTTAACACGTTTGTCAAAGCCGAAAAAATTGCTGGCCCCAAGCGGGGAAAGAAGTTTTTGTGTTTGCGACCATGTTGTACCAGAGCGTGTAAAGACATAAAGGGCAGATTGTGGTGGGCTCTCACTGTTAGAGGTTGCCGATGAAATAAAAACTTCATTGCCTCTAATATAGACACCAAAGCCAAATCGATCGGTATCTGCAGCATCATCAGCTGTTAGTCGCTGTTGTTCATTCCAAACACCATCACTGTCGCGTACAAAGACATAGACAGCGCCGCGATCAGTACCACTATCATCTTCTAAATGTGCTGAAATGATGGCTGTATCACCATCGGTTGAAATATAAGAGCCAAATTGTGAGTCGACCTCAGGTGTGCTTGGTTCCAAAATCTGAGATTCACCAATCAGGCCATCTGACCATTCAGGGCCGGCGCTGTCTATCCATTTATAACCTGCACAGACTTCGATTTTATTAATTGCGGCGTTATAGCGCATGTTGCCATAGTCATCAGAACCCAAACAATCTTCGTCCGTGACGAGGGCGCTTAGTTGTAAGCCTCTTGTGCCAATAATGGCTTGGTCGGAGTGGATTGTGCCATCAACATTAATCGCACCATTGATTTGCATTTGGGCGGTTGGGTTATTTTCATCAATACCGACATTGTTAAGATCGTAATAAAGATTACTTTCTCCGTCAGTGTTCCATTTACTGGCTGCGGCTTCACCGCCATCAAGTCCCAGTAACACCCAATCACTTCCATCACAGAACTTTAATGTGTCATCCGTATCAGGCATTACATACCCATTAAGTGTACCACCACAGGCAGGCAAGGCGGCCTTTGATATTGATAGATTATAAAAGATAAAGGTAATTGTAAGGAGCACAAATAAAGTGACATGCATAGATATAACCCACGCATTCAGGATGCGCGTATCAGGCGAAAAAGACTGATTATCGTTTAATTGCATATATTTACGTTACCCGATTCTATTTGCCGCGAAAACACAGCTTTCATTAACGTGTTTAAACGGATAAAATAGCGACCAATTGCCTCACTGTTATATATTTTTCTATTATGTAATAGTATAGTGTTATCACATTAATATTTAATGAAAAATGAGATTATCATGACCCAATATATCAATCATGATCAAATGTTTGAAAAATATAATACATTCCTTATCGATCAATGGGGTGTTCTTCATAATGGCTATGATGTTTATGATGGTGTGCATGATTTTTTTGCCAAAGCACGTGCGTTAAATAAGACAATTATTTTACTATCTAATTCGGCTAGCCCTGCGGATAAAAATATCGCGCATTGTAAACGGCTAGGCATTCCAGAAAATTATTATGATTTATTCATGAGTTCGGGAGAGGCCGTGCGTCACGGTTTTATGAACAGATATGCCCCGTTCGATAGTTTTGGTTGTGATGTCTATGTGATGATAAGTGAAGCACGTACTGATATTATGTTAGATGATCTAGCTGTCAAACACGTTCACGATTTGGAAGAAGCATCTTGTATTCTACTTCACAGTATCGATTTCCGCATCTTTTTAGATGATCTTAACTATAAAGAGTTCCTATCAAGGGCCATGTCCTTAAACTTGCCCGTTATTTGCTCTAACCCAGATATTTACGCCCTTGTTGGTGATGAAATGCAACCACAGGCTGGTATGATAGCGCGTGATTATAAAGCAATAGGCGGCACAGTTCATTATTTTGGTAAGCCACACGCAAATGTTTACAGGCTCAGTCAATCAATGATGGATTTTGATGTGAATGAAACGCTTATGATAGGTGATTCATTGCATCACGATATTTTAGGCGGCAATAACTTTGGTATGGATACGTTGTTAATAGGTAATGGCCTATTAAGCGCCGATTTAAAGACGCTTAACGACGATAATAAATTACAATACGTGAATGATTACGCACAAAAAGAAGACATTAAGCCGACTTATTTCCGTATGGGTTTGTAGGCGTTGTTATTCTTGATCGGCGGCTTCGTGGGATGCGTAGCGATCTGCGACTAATACTTGATAAGCATCGCGAATATAGGGGAGTGCGCGTTCTACGGCTTCTTCACCTGCTTTGATACATTCATCGGCGCGGTCAAATTCCATTAGGCCAATATGTCCGATGCGTGGACTGATCATAACATCTGGTGGATCACCAGCAAGACGAGAGCGTGACAGACGATCTTGAGAAATATTCATCGCCGCCATCATAACGCCAAATAGACTTGGGGCTTCTTTATCTTCGCGGTTAAAGAATTTCTTCGTTACCCAGCTTGTTCCTGCATGATCGCGTGACGCTTTGTTTTCATTTTCTTCTGATAAAATATCAAATCCTGCAACCGTCGGAAATGAAGCGCCTGGCTTTTTGGCTTTACCAATAAAGTCGCCACCCAAATTCACTGCGATCACCATTTGCGCACCCGCGGCGCGGCAGGCCGATACAGGAATCGGGTTAACAAGTGCGCCATCTAATAACCAACGGTTATCATTAAAGACTGGCGGGAAAATACCGGGGAGGGAGAAGGACGCCGTAACGGCATCAACAACACGACCTTTCTTAAGCCACACTTCGTGACCCGTTGTCATGTCTGTTGCGATAGCGGTAAAAGGATGGGGCAGATCTTCGATTTTAATATCACCAAAATTCTTCTGCATTAGCGACATGATTTTTTTACCACCAATCAATCCACCAGAGCGCACACGGAAATCAAGATAAGACATCATGCGAAAGCGATTTAGTGATTTACCCCAATTTTCTAAAACATCCAACTTACCTGCTAAATAAGCACCGCCAACAACAGCACCAATTGATGTACCGGAGATAATGGTCGGCTCAATGCCATATTTAAGCAAGGCGCGAATAACACCGATATGGGCGAAACCTTTGGCAACACCGCTACTTAACGCCAGAGCGATGCGAGGTTTTGGCAAATTTTTCTTTGCCATTTTCGCCATATCATCGGCCAAGTCTTCTTTGGCGAGCTGGTCTTTTAATGTTTCGTCGCTGTCAAAAATCATGATGTTTTCTGTTTCTTGTATAATGTTTTGATTTTTACTTAATTAGAGCAGGTTTGAATTTTGAGATTTCATTTATACTCTATATAGATTATACAAAAAAAACCTTTTATAAAATTTAAAAATGACTCATGGCCAAAAATAAACACATCAAGAGCGAAAAAATAAAGATCGAAGGCGGTAAAACAACCGTTCTTGTGGGGCGTATTTTTCGTGAATATTTATCGCAACACAAGCGCTTATTGATCTTGGCATTATTATGTATGTTTGTGTCTGCCGCCATGACTGGTGGTCTGGCTGCACTTATGGAGCCTATGATTGATGATGTCTTTCAGGCAAAAAATAAATCAATGTTGGTGCCTGTTGCGGGGGCTATTTTCTTTACGTTTTTACTGCGCGGCTTTGCGACCTATGGGCATACAGTCTTTATGAATAAAGTAGGGCAATCTATTGTTGCAAAAATACAATCTGATTTATTTGGTCACTTATTGAACATGGATTTGAGTTATTATCACAATAATACAAGTGGCCAGTTAATATCGCGCGTAGTCAATGACGTTGCCTTGATGCGTCAGGCCGTTGCCGAATGTTTTACGGGTATGGGAAAAAGTATTCTAACGCTTGTTATCTTAGCAGGGGTGATGTTTTATCAAGATTGGCAATTGGCCATTGGGGCGTTTTTTGTCTTTCCATTGTCAGCCATCATGGTGGCAAAGGTAGGTAAAAAATTACGCCATGTATCCCATGATACACAGGAATCTTTAGCGGATTTATCATCGCTTTTATCGCAGGCCTTTCAAGGTGTGCGCCAAGTAAAGGCTTATGGTATGGAAGCGTTTGAACAAGCGCGCGTTGACGGTTTTGTGCATAGATTATTTAAATTGGTTCATAAGGCTGTGCGTGTTTCTGCGCTGACCACACCATTAACAGAAGTGTTGACTGGTTTCGCAATGGTGACGGTTGTTCTCTATGGTGGTTATCAGGTTATTACAGGGCAAAACAGCACGGGATCTTTATTCTCATTTATTACGGCTTTTATGCTGGCTTATGAGCCCATGAAAAAGCTGGCGCGCTTAAATAATACATTACAAATCGGTTTGGCGGCGGCTGATCGCGTCTTTAATACAATGGACCGCCCTTCAAATGTACAAGATATTGAAAGTGCAAAGGTGTTAAGCCTTAAAAATGCAGAAATCACCTTTGATAATATTTCATTTATATATCAAGACGGCACCAAAGCTTTGGATGATCTTAGTTTAACCGTTCAGGCAGGCCAGACAGTTGCATTGGTTGGCGCCTCAGGGGCGGGGAAATCAACGCTTCTTAATCTTGTGCCGCGTTTCTATGATCCAAGTGCTGGCGTTATCGCGGTTGATGGACAAGATATTAAATTGGTTACACAGAGATCTTTGCGTGAAAAAATGGCACTGGTATCACAAGATATCTCGATGTTTAACGACTCAGTGCGTGATAATATTGCCTATGGGTTAAAAGATGTTGATCAAAAAACCGTAGAAGAGGCGGCGCGTAAAGCAGCAGCGCATGACTTTATTTTAGAACTACCAGAGGGCTATGACACAATCGTTGGTGAAAACGGCGTTAAGTTATCGGGCGGTCAAAAGCAACGCATTGCCATTGCGCGCGCGATGTTACGCAACGCACCGATCTTATTGTTAGATGAGGCAACATCGGCGCTGGATTCCGAATCTGAGCGCCTTATTCAAGAAGCGCTTGATACATTGCGCGCGGGTAAAACAACATTAGTTATTGCACATCGTCTTTCAACCATTCAAAATGCAGATGTTATATGCGTGATGGAAGCTGGTCGTATTGTCGAACAGGGTAGCCATGACGATTTGTTAAAGCGTAAGGGTTTATATTATAAATTCCACACGCTACAGCAAAAAAATACTTAATGTTTTAGATTAAAAAGAGGGTCTAACATCCATGAAAAATAGTCTTATTTTATTTATATGTGCCATATCATTAATGACCGCCGGGTGTTTTTCTGAGGATAAAGAAAAGCAAGCAAATTCAGTCGTAAAGGCCGAAAATGTTGAAGCTGAAACAACAGAAACTACACATAATGATTCTCGTATTTTGGAAGATTTTGTTATTGAAACGCAGGATGGACGAACATTTGATCTGAAATTAGAGTTGGCAGACACGCCAGAAAAGCGTGAAAGTGGCCTGATGAATCGTACTGAATTGTCTGATGATGAAGGTATGGTCTTTTTCGAAGAGAACGGTAGTAAGATTTATAAGATGTGGATGAAAGATACTAAAATCCCGCTTGATATGTTGTTTGTTGATAGCTTTGGTGAAGTGCAGCATATTCACTGGGAGGCACAGCCTATGAATACTGATATTATTACCTATAACAAGCCAGTACGCGCAGTGCTTGAATTGCGTGGCGGTGTATCGATTGATATGGATATTAACCCTGGTGATCAGGTTATTCATGATCTCTTCGATCAAAAAGAACCTACGGCTTCTCAAGAAAATGATGCGCCGATTGAAGCTGTTGAGAGTTTGGATAGCCCTGAAGACGAGGCGTCGGTAACGGTTGAGGCGATTGATCTTGAGGCGTTGAAGCAGCTTGAAAACTATGTTGATGTTGGTTTGCCAGAGATTGTTATTCCAGAACCTGCGCAATAGTTATTTCAGTAATTTTTTTTAGATCATTATTTTTATGAGATATCTGCGTATTAAGGCTTGCAGTTTTTTGAAATATTGATTAAAACCACATTTGTAATCACTTTAAACCCCATATATTCCCAAAGTGATCACATATATATTTTATAAGTCGGAGTGTGGCGCAGCCTGGTAGCGCACCTGGTTTGGGACCAGGGGGTCGGAGGTTCGAATCCTCTC
>CAYGOD010000004.1:0-102483 GCA_964351525.1 uncultured Bdellovibrionales bacterium | reverse complement strand
AGTCCCAGTGTGGCTGATCATCCTCTCAGACCAGCTATAGATCGTAGCCTTGGTAAGCCTTTACCTTACCAACTAGCTAATCTAACGCGGGCTTATCTCTTGGCGATAAATCTTTATCCCTGAGGAACCATACGGTATTATCAGTCATTTCTAACTGTTATTCCGTACCAAGAGGTAAATTCCCACGCGTTACTCACCCGTGCGCCACTATCCACATTCCGAAGAATGCTTCTCGTTCGACTTGCATGTATTAGGCCTGCCGCCAGCGTTCGTTCTGAGCCAGGATCAAACTCTTAAGTTTGATTATAGTCCTAACTACAAAAGAATTAACTGTCATGAATTACATTATAAATAATGCATTCATAATCAGATACGCAATTTTGCAGTCGGAAAGGAATTTTAATTTTATAAAAGGTGATCAAAATCCACACTTCCGCTGTCTGCGTATCTCTTTCTTATTAACTTTGTTCAAGAACCGCCTCAATTAAGCTCCGCAAGGATATCTTATTTGGGGCCGAATGATCCTAACGATCTGTTTAAAAACACACCAAAAAAGTGAATATTTAAAGTTTTAATTAGCTTCATTCGAGAGGACAGAATATAGTTTATTTTAATTATCTTGTCCAGTCTTTTTTTCAAAAAAATTTAAAGATATTTAACTTTGCTAGTTCTGTCATCGCGGCAACTTTTCTAAATAAAAAATCTATTAAAGTTGTCGCCAACGAGATGGGTTATATGATGTTGATCGGAATGAGTCAACAGTCTTTTTCAAAAAAAATGCATTTTTATTAAAAAAACTTTTCATCGCCAGCCCGCCTGTTTTAAAAAATGTTTAAATACAGTATCTTGTCTATTTCACCGTCTTTAAGAAAAATTATGCCACAAACAAAAAAAATTTAAGCGACATCCTTTTGTGCTGTTAGATTATCGGAATCTAGACTAGATTCTTGAGCCACCTCTTTAGCTAGCTCTGGGGCAAATAGATCTGATTGGACACGACCATACGACCAATGTTTCGTACATCTTGGTTCATAACTCTCTGAACCGCCTAGCTGTACCTGCCCATCTGAGCCCTCTTTGACCAATCTAAATGTTTTTGTGGCATGCTGTCCGCATACCGCACATATAGACTGTAACTTAATAACTTTATCTGACATGGCCATTAACTTGGCGGTTATTTCAAAAGGCATACCCTCTGCATCCATATCAAGACCTGCGCCATAGACATCTATTCCCTTAGAGAGTAAGTCATGGACAATCTCAACCAAGTTACCGTCAAATTGCGGCATATCAAAAAATTGTACCTCGTCAAAGAACACGACATCTGTATCAGTAGGTAAATTACCGTCCCATGTTTTAATAGAGAGCGCTCTGGCCTGTAGACCATCGTGATTCATGACCTCTTCATGGGCATAACGATCATCAAAAGACGTCTTATAAACCAGCACATTCTTATTGAGGCCGTTTTTCTGCCATAAAATATTTTTTAATAACTCCGTCGTTTTACCAGAAAACATGGGGCCACAAATCAGTGTTAAAGAACCATACATATATAAATACCTCTATTGTCTGTTATTGCCTGTGCTGTTGTTTATACGTTACTCGTATGGCCTATAAGTTAAAAGACATAGTTATAGGCCTATTTATATCTTGATAATCGTGATTATGATGCCAATATAAGGGGCATAAATACAAGTCCCTTTTTTATTAAGCTGTAAAGAAAGCATTGAAACACTCATGACATCCGACAATAACACCCCGATAAAAGGCCATAATAATGGCCCTAAAATTTCTGAGCTACAACAGGCACGCCTAGATAAACTGGCGCTCTGGAATGAAAAAGGCATCAATCCCTATGCGGCAACGCAGTTCCCTGTGGATGCACACGCGCAAACTTTACAAGATGAATATAAAGACCTTTCCGATGGCGAAGTGACAGACCGCGTCGTCCATGTTGCCGGACGCATCATGTCGAATCGTAACTCTGGTATGTTTATGGATCTTTTAGATCATACAGGCCGTATTCAAATTTTCAGCCATAAAGAGCATTTAAGCCCCGAGACATTAGATGTCTTAAAATTGTTTGACCTTGGTGACTGGATTGGTGTTAAAGGCCTTGTGCGCCGTACACCGCGCGGCGAACTAACAATCAATGCCGACACTATTCAAATATTGTGTAAGTCACTACAGCCCCTACCAGAAAAACATCATGGCCTTAGTGACGTAGAAATTAAATATCGTAAACGCCACATTGATTTAACCGACAGTGAGAAAAGCCGCGACACATTCAAAAAGCGTAGCCGAATCATTTCACGCATACGCAATGTGATGGATGAGAAGGGTTTCATGGAATTTGAAACACCTGTCCTACAATCTGTAGCGGGCGGTGCCAATGCCAAACCGTTTGAAACACATCATAATGCCTTGGATATTCCATTATTTTTAAGAATCGCAACGGAATTGCCCCTTAAGAAACTTATTATCGGCGGTGTTTCTGACAAAGTTTATGAATTAGGGCGCATCTTTCGCAACGAAGGCATCTCAACCAAGCACAATCCTGAATTTACATCTATTGAAACCTATGAAGCCTTTGGGAGTGTGGATAAAGCCATTCAATTAACCGAAGACTTGGTTATTGAGGCGTGTAAAATTGCCAATGACGGCGCAACAAAAGCCACTTTTGGTGAACACGAACTTGATTTTTCTGGTCCATGGCCACGTAAATCTATGCTGGACCTCGTAAAAGATGCAACAGGAATCGATTTTATCGCCATTGATAGCGATGATGCGGCGCGCAAAGCATGTAAAGAAGCGGGCATTCATGTTGATAAAGGCTATGGCTGGGGTAAATGTCTTGAGGCTGTGTTCGAAGAAAAAGTCGAACATACACTCATCCAACCAACACATGTGACAAGCCACCCGAAAGAAATTTCACCTTTGGCAAAATCAGATCCCAATGATCCACGCATCACAGAACGCTTCGAGTCCTTTGCCAATGGCTGGGAAATTGCGAATGGCTTTAGTGAGCTAAATGACCCCTTTGACCAATATAATCGCTTTAAAGATCAGGCCGATAAGGGTGCTGGCGGAGATGATGAAGCCCAAATGATGGATGAAGAATTCGTCGAGGCGCTAGAATTTGGCATGCCACCAACGGCTGGACTCGGCGTTGGTATTGACCGTGTTGTGATGCTAATGACAAATAGTCCAAGCATCCGCGACGTTATCGCATTCCCAACATTACGCCCCGCCCCTGCGGATTCGTTGGTTGCAGAATTGGATAAGTAATATAAAATTATAGCAATCCAAGCTTCTTAAGCTCTTTCACCATTTCAGGGGGCAGGTCATTGGCGGCGCGGCGGTAGTCGGCGCTTAGGTCATTGGGGGCGTCTTCTGGTTTTAAATAACGCCAGCCTTGAACCGGTTTCTTGGGAAATGTTTCGGTTAGGATTAGTTCAGGGCGTGTAAAAACCCAACAAAAGCTTTTGCCCGCACCGTCCACATCCATCTGAAATCCCATAATATCTTGGCGAATACAGATTTTACGCTTAACAATCCAATACACAGATCCACCCTTTAATAATTCTTCATGGCGCACAGGTTGGCGGCGTGTTGAAAATGGATAGAGCCTTACACCATCAACATCAATAGTACGCCTCGCAATCACTTCTTTGAAATGATCGATACTCTCTATGCCGGCGGCGGTTCTTAATAAATGAATCATTATGGTTCTTGCCTGTTATTATCGCACTATCTTACTTGCACTTGCTCGTGTTGACTATTAAAGTCATATAACAATTGAATCAACAAAAACAAGTCAGCGTCGCAATAGAGAATATTTATTTACGCGCTTACCAAGGATTATAGATCGATGCGATTACCTGTTTTATCTCTCTTAATTATTGGCCTTTGTATCATGGGCTTAAACATATCACCCTCAACGACACAGGCCCAAACAGTCGTCGATCTTCCTGTTGCTGGTATCGTGGCCACAGTTAATGAAGAGGCCATCACCGCCAAAGACCTAGATGCCCGCCTACGCATGGCATTATCGGCGTCAAAATTACCAAATACTGATGAGGTAAAGCGATCGCTTGTCCCACAAATTCTGCGCACCTTAATTGAAGAAAAATTAAAGATACAAGAAGCCGCCGCCAATAATATCACCCTGACAGAAAAACAAATAGAACGTCAGATTGATACAATCGCCACCAATAACCGTATGGAGCGTGATGCATTCTTAGAACAAATAAGAAAAGACGGTGTATCTTTAACGGCAGTCAAAGCGCAAATTGAGGCTGACCTCGTATGGGGGGAATTCGTATCACGCCGTATCAAACCAGACATTAATGTGTCAGAATCAGAAATTGACGCAATCGCAACAAAATTAGAGCGCTCTGCTGGTAAAAAAGAATATCGCATTGCCGATATTTTTATCCGCAGTGAAGGCCTCAATGATAAAACAGCCGAAGAATCGGCAAACCGCATTTACAGCGAGCTACAAAAGGGGGCCCCCTTCCCAGCTCTTGCCCGCCAGTTTTCACAATCTGGATCAGCAGCAACAAATGGTGACATTGGCTGGATCATCGATGGTAATTTATCAACGGGTCAATTAAATGACGATGTGTTTTCAATGAATAAAGGCGGGTTGTCAAAACCCCTTAAAGGTCAAGACGGCTACCATATCTATTACATTATTGACGCACGTACAGTCAAAGGGGTTGCAGAAAAAGATATTATCATTCGTCAATTCAAAATCTTTACAGCAGATCAAAATATTGCTCAAAATATATCAACAAATGTGAAGGGCTGTGTTTCCATGCACAAAGCCATGAAACAAAACCCATCGACATCAACGGGCATTACAGAGTCTATTTCAATGAATGGTTTAGGCGCCAACAAACGCTCTTTCTTCAGCAAGTTAGCCGTCGGTGAATTAAGCGCCCCCATTAATGAAACCATCACCGATGAGACCGATAAAACCCTTAAGGGCATCTCTTACTATATGATTTGTCGTACGACACACACATCAGAGGGTGGAAAGATTTCACGTACAGACTTAGAGCGTCAATTATTAAATGAAAAGCTAGAATTGCGTCAAAAGCAATATCTACAATCATTACAATCACGCGCCTTTATCGATATTCGCCTTTAAAAAACGGATCAACATCATCTCTCATATGATTGACACATTGCCGCCCTTAACACAGACCTTAAAAGAGGCTGGCTTGCGCGCTGATAAGAAATTTGGACAGAACTTCCTCCTTGATCTCAATGTTACAGAAAAAATCGTACGCCTTTATGAACAGAATAATGGCACATTAAAAGACCGCCATTGCCTAGAGATTGGCCCAGGTCCTGGCGGACTAACCCGCGCCATTTTAAAACAATCGCCTAAGAGTTTTCTAGCGATTGAAAAAGATGATCGCTTCCTGCCTTTATTAAGCGATGTCAGTAAAAACGCCCCGGACACAGATATAACCATTCATCACGGCGATGCGCTAGATCATGATCTGATTTCTTATGCCCAAACACTTGACGCAACAAAGACGCCTGATGCTAAAATATCGATTCTAGCGAACTTGCCCTATAACGTAGGCACCCTCTTGCTTCTTAACTGGCTAAATCAGATGGAACATATTGATGGCATGGCCTTGATGTTCCAAAAAGAAGTCGCCATGCGTATTGTCGCTGACACCAGAACCAAAAACTATGGTCGCCTGAGTGTAATTAGCCAATATTTATGCGATACAAAATGGTTAATGAAATTACCAGCCAGTGCTTTTACGCCGCCACCCAAGGTCGAATCCTGTGTTGTCTATTTCAAAGCCAAAAAAGATTATGAGACACGCAAAATTATATTGCCCTACCTAGAACGCATTACAAAGTCCGCCTTTGGGCAAAGACGCAAGATGCTGCGTCAAAGCCTTAAATCTGTGTGGAAAGATCCATCAGCCGCACTAAATGCCTGTGGCATCAAAGAAACCGTCCGCGCTGAAGAACTATCGGTAGACGACTTTGTTATGCTCGCAACTTATCTAAAGAGCGAATAATCAGATTTTTAAAAAGAAAGACCTAAGGGGCAATGACCATGCAGTCATTGATTATTCGGCATGCTTGTGTTGCTTGACCTTTTTGTAAACCTGTCAAGCGCGCACGAAAAACATTTTTACCATCATCACTACGACTCTGGACATTGCGCTTAAGAGCGTTTGATAGAATAGATGGGACTTGTTTTTGAGCATTGCGTAGGGCGTAATCGCTCTTCACGCGGCTTGTGAATGCACCAACTTGTATTGTCCACTCACCCACTTCGTTATAACGTGATGGCAAGCGACGTGTAACGGCCTTACCATCTTGACGAATAATCAAGCCAGCCTTATGAATATTTTCATTATTCAGCGCCTCTTTTTTAACGGGGGACACCTTGGCAGAGGCAATGCGTGATCCAATAGATCGCAAACTATCTAACGCAACTTGTTTAGCACGTACACCACGCATCACGCTAGAATCAATGGCTGGGATATGATTAGCTAATTCGGCACGCAAAATTTCACCAGCACCTTGACCAACAATCTCTAAAATCTGACCGCTTTCTTGGTCACCACCTACATCAATCGCTGTATCAAGCGCGGCAATTTGCTGTCCCAATAACGGCTTAGATGAGGGTAAAGGTGGTTGTTCGTTGCGCACCATAAGTGTGCGCGGAGCTTTGCGTACGGTTACAAAACCACGATCCAACAAAGAAGCCATGTGTTGATTACGTGATTTTGATGTTTTGCCGCCAAACACCACACCAATAAGTGCGCGCCCGTTACGCCTTGCGGAAGAAACCAAGTTAAAGCCAGAGGCGCGGATATAGCCTGTTTTTAGACCATCCATCCCTGGGTAGGTTTTCATCAAGCGATTATGGCTTGTGAATTTCTTCCCCTTATAGGTAAAGGCTGTGTTCCTAAAGTAGGGATAATATTGTGCATGCGTACTTTGTAACGACAGGGCCAAATATGTCATGTCACGTGCCGACGATACTTGGCGTTTGTCTGGCAGGCCAGAGGCATTACGAAAGACGGTACGGCTCATCCCTAACTCTTTGGCTCTTTTGGTCATGAGTTGGGCAAATTTATATTCGGATCCTGCATAATTTTCGGCAACAACCACCGCAACATCATTCGCAGATTTAACGACTAACGCACGAATAGCTTGATCGACAGTAATGCGATGGCCGCGTTGCACACCAATTTTCGATGGTTGTTGGCTCTCTGCGCGGGATGACACATACAATTTTGTTCTTTTGGTCCATTTACCCGATTTCAATGCATCAAAAACCAAGTGCAGTGTCATCATTTTTGATAGAGAGGCGGGATGCAGAACCTTATCGGCATTCCTCTCACTTAAGACCTGCCCCGTATCGGCATCAATAACGATTGATGCATATTTTTGATTCGGTTTTGCCTGTGCCAGCGTCGGCGATACCACTAAAAATGCTATAGCAGTCATCAAAAAAACCAACCACAGTGATGGCTTTCGCATATCTCTAAAATTATTACTTTTATTATACATCATGAAGGGCAAAAAGTTTTTCTGTAGGTCATCGATAGATGGATATGTTTCTGATTTATTCAAAACACATAATGAATCATACGGCAAAAAAATGAAAAAGAAAAGAATCCTTCCTAAAATTTTAGGAAATTTTGACAAATTATTGTATTCGAAGCGGTTTTAATCTTGGAGAAGGCGCAATAATGGACGAATGGTCAGACGGCTTAATCGGATAATCATAACCAAAGCTGTAGCTGAATGATTTTTCAAATAAACCCAATACTTTTTCACTACGATAGGCACTTCCAACGCCGCCAAAGTAGGCGATATAGAGTCGTTTCTTTTCGCCCGTTGATTGATTCGTGCCAATAGCAGAAGTAACCAAACAAAAGCCTGTCGGATAGGTAAAGCCTGTTTTATGGCCCTCCACATCAATTTCAATGATTTGGTCTTTTGTTAAATCACCTACATAATAAGTGCCATGACGAACCAAAGAGTTTGTATTAACTTTATTAGCACGCCCCAACCTAACTGTTTTTTGTGACGGGAAATCAGGAAAAGAACTATCGCCATCATATAATTCAGGAAAATCTCGGACCATAGCCCTTGATAACAAAACCATATCCTGTGGCGTTGTTCGGCTACTATACTTGATACCAGAGGAATCAGAGAATACAGTATTATTCATGCCCAATTCTTTGGCCTTTTCATTCATCATATCAACAAAATGCACTTCACCATACTTTCGCCCCGACGCACGTGCAACATGAGCCGCCGTAGCAATAGCGACATCATTTGCTGAATATACGAATTGTAACTCTAAGGCGCGCCTAACTGTAAATCTTTCGCCAATATCATAACCCGCATGCCTATAGTTTCGAGGGGACAAACGCACATTATATCCACGCTCAGTCATGGTCACTTTCTCATTCAAACGAATATGGCCGCTTTGAAGTGCTTCCATGGTCAAATATAGCGTCATAAGCTTGGCTGTAGAGGCTGGACTGATGTCTTTTGTACCATTTTGCTGATCTAGCACATCGCCAGCGTCATTCATCACAACATAGGATTCTGGCTGTAGACCTGGCCAACGATTTGGCTCCTTTGCCGATGCCGCGCTAGACGCAGACAAGACAATAAGACTTCCCAAAACACCTTTGGCAAGCGTATTAAAACGGCGGCTTATTTTATGTGCTATGCCGTATCCCTGTTTTTTATTATTATTTAGCATTCATTATTTATAGGAACTATTTATGCAAATGAGAAATAAAAAATAAATTTTATTGATTGAGCGCTTATTGATTTAGCAAAAATACGCTATAATTCATTAATAATAACAACCCTACTTAAAAAAAATATCGTACCACCATGTCACAGATCATCACTGCCAATAACGAAAGAGACAATAATCCCGATCTGGATGGGGATTTGAGGGTTATTACCAAAGAAAAGCCGAAAACTAAAAAACCATCTATGTACCAAGTGGTATTGTTAAATGATGATTATACACCCATGGAATTTGTGATTTATATCCTTGAGCGCTTCTTTAATAAAACCAGAGAAGAAGCTTCAACCATTATGCTTCATGTCCATAAAAAAGGTGTTGGCGTTTGCGGGGTTTATCCCTATGAGATTGCCGAGAGCAAAGTGACACAAGTCATGGATTTTTGTATGAAAAATGAACAACCCCTTCAATGTACGCTTGAAAAAGCATAAGACCTTAAAGATTAAGTAACAGGACAACATCATGTTATCAAAAAATTGCGAAGAAACACTACACCGCGCCCTCACCTATGCGAATGGCCGCCGTCATGAGTTTGCTGCACTAGAACATCTACTCCTTGCATTAACCGAGGATGACGAAGCCGTTCAAATTCTAAAAGGCTGTAATGTTAATATTGAGATTTTACGCAAAGAATTGGGTGATTTTCTAGATTCGGAACTAGACGGTATTGTTAACTATACACCCGACGATGCCAAGCCAACCGCCAGCTTTCAGCGTGTCATTCAACGTGCAGCCATCCATGTACAGTCATCTGGACGCACAGAAGTTACTGGTGCTAATTTATTAATTGCTCTATTTGCTGAACAAGAGAGCCATGCGGTTTATTATCTGAATAAACAAGATATGACACGCTTTGATGCTGTACGCTTCATGTCACACGGTATTGCCAAAGACGGAAGTGCCGCAGGCGATTTTGCAACCCCCCTTGGCACCGAAGAAGACGAAGAGGGTAATGTTGCCACAGGCCCTGATGCCTTAGATAAATATTGTGTCAATCTAAACGTCAAAGCAGAAGATGGTAAAATTGACACGCTGATCGGTCGTCAATTTGAGGTCGATCGCACAATACAAATTTTATGTCGCCGTTCAAAAAACAACCCGCTTTATGTTGGTGAACCAGGTGTAGGCAAAACCGCCATCGCCGAAGGACTGGCAAAACGTATTATTGACGGTGACGTACCGCCCGTCTTAAAAGAGGTGCAAATTTATTCCCTTGATATGGGTAGTTTGTTGGCTGGTACACGTTATCGTGGTGATTTCGAAGAACGCCTTAAGGCCGTCTTAAAACAGATCAAAGAAATTCCGCATGCCGTCTTATTCATTGATGAAATCCACACAATCATTGGCGCTGGTGCGACATCTGGCGGGGCAATGGATGCATCAAATCTTTTGAAGCCGTCCTTATCAAATGGTGAGCTTAAATGTATTGGCTCTACCACTTATAAAGAATACCGCAATTATATTGAAAAAGACCGTGCCTTAACACGTCGTTTCCAAAAAATTGATGTCAAAGAACCAACAATTGACGAAGCCATTCAAATTTTGATCGGCTCTAAGGCTTATTTAGAAGATCATCACAATCTGACTTATACTAATGATGCTGTCAAAACCGCCGTGGAATTATCCGCGCGCTATATCAATGATCGTAAATTGCCCGACAAAGCCATTGATGTATTAGATGAGGCTGGCGCGGCGCAGATGTTAAAACCAGAAGCTGAGCGTTTAACGGAAATTACCGAGATAGAGATCGAAGCAATCGTTGCGACAATTGCCCGTATCCCGGCCAAGGCAGTTAGTAAAGATGACCGCGAAGTTCTAAAATCTCTCGAAGATGATTTAAAACGCTTGGTTTTTGGTCAAGACAAAGCTGTCGATTCTCTTGTTTCCGCGATTAAGCTAGCACGTGCGGGTTTACGTGAGCCCGAAAAACCCATTGGATCATACTTATTTTCTGGACCAACAGGTGTTGGTAAAACAGAAGTGACAAAACAACTCGCCCTAACCTTAGGCGTTGAACTCGTGCGTTTTGACATGTCCGAATTCATGGAGCGTCATTCAATATCGCGCCTTATCGGTGCCCCTCCGGGTTATGTTGGCTATGATCAAGGTGGGCAGATGACCGATGCGGTCGATAAAAATCCGCATTGTGTTTTATTGCTAGATGAAATTGAGAAAGCCCATCCCGACATTTATAATGTCCTGCTACAAGTCATGGACCATGGCAAACTGACCGACAATAACGGCAAGTCCGTTGATTTCCGCAATGTGATTTTAATCATGACAACCAATGCGGGTGCGGCAGCCCTTGCCAGACCAGCCATTGGATTTGAACAAACAATGCGTGTGGGTGATGATAAGGAAGAAATCGAACGCATCTTTACACCCGAATTCCGTAACAGACTAGATTCCATTATTCCCTTCAAGCATCTTGGCACAGATGTGATTCACAAAGTCGTTGATAAATTTGTGATGGAATTAGAAGCACAATTATCAGACCGTAATATCACCATTGAATTAACCAAAGAGGCCAAAGCCTATTTAGGTGATAAAGGTTATGATATGGCGATGGGCGCAAGACCCTTGGCACGCCTTATCCAAGAAAAAATCAAAAAGCCATTGGCCGATGAGATTCTCTTTGGCGCCCTCAAAGATGGTGGCACGGTCAAGATTGGCCTGAAAGACAACGTATTGAGTTTTGATTACACGTCATTGACCAAAGCAAAGCCGAAAAAAACTAGTGCCAAAAAGAAAAGCAGTAAGAAAAAAGAAGACGCCTAGAAGACTTATTCAACATGGTTGATGTAATGTTCAATGTCTTTTTTTTCATGACTTAAGAAATCCGCAACAGCGTCTTTAAAGGTGTCATGCGCCAAATAATGCATGGATAAAATTTTCGTCGGTTTGTAACCGCGCTTGATTTTATGTTGCCCTTGTGCGCCGGCCTCAACGACTTTCAATTTTTTCTCAATCGAAAAATCAATGGCACGGTAATAACACAATTCAAAATGCAAAAACGGCACATCGGTCGATGCGCCCCAATAACGACCGAACAATGTTTCTGTACCCAGAAAATTTAATGCGCCCGCGATTGGTTGACCGTTTTTATAAGCAATCATAAGGACAATTTTATCTGCCATGGTTTCCGCAATAGACAAGAAGAAACCCTCGGTTAAGTAAGCCGCAGACCACTTCTTATCAATCGTTTGACGGTAAAACGGATAGAAAGATTGCATGGCGTCTTTTGTTAAGCCGTCACCGTGATGCGTTTTGATTTCTAATTCACAGGCATCAATCATAGCCTGAATAGCGGCGCGTTCTTTTTTAATAAATTTACGCCGTGATCTTTTTTGTGACGCTAAAAAATCGTCAAAAGAATTATAATTGTCATTGTGCCAATAATATTGACAGCCCCAGCGCTCTAACCAATTTTCATCAAAGAGTGGTAAGTCTTCATCGCTTAAAAACGTCATGTGCGCCGAAGATAAATTATTATTTTGAGTGTGTTCAATCAAACAGCTAAGCAGTTCTTTTTTAACAATATCGTCCCCAAATAATTTAGGGCATGTTGCCGGCGTAAACGGGATCGCTGCCTGCATTTTTGGATAATAGGCCATGCCATGGCGCTGATAAGCATCCGCCCATGCGTGATCGAAGACATACTCACCATATGAATTATGTTTCTCATAGGAAATCAGGGCGCCGATCAAGTCACCTGTATCGTTTTTTTTGATATAAAATTGAGGAAACCATCCTGTCCGTTGACCAATAGAGTCGCTTTTTTCCAGTCCATGTAAAAAACCATGACTCGCAAATGGATTTTTATCCGCATCGACCAATATATCCCACGTGATAGGGGCGATATCTTTTAAACTGGTGATTGCTTGAATCAATATGTGACTTTCTATTTGAATGTTTTATCCGATATATATAATCTCAAATGAATAGCAAACACGGATATTAGTAAAGATTTTATGGTAGATAACAAACCAGATAACAAAAGCGATATTACCTACACGATAGATGTTGATCATTTTATCACGGGTTCAAGTGTGCTGTCTTTATTATCAGCCATTGATTTACATCATAAAGGGCATAAAATCGCCTTTCATTTATCGGCAAATAGTGATGATGTTTTTTGCTTCTATCCTCTCGCCCTAGACAAGCTATGGCTAACCCAACTCTCTGTCCAAGATTACTTTAAAGAGTGTGACCTATCTAAGGCCTATATTCAGATGGGTGCGGACCGTCTCAATTTTGTGAAATTAAATGAGCATGATCATTACCAAGATCAAATCAAGCAGACCCTAGAAATTAAAGAATTCTTTAAAACACTTTTTAGTGATGTTTCAAGAATACTCAAGGCCGGTCATTACCAAAAAAATGCAAGTTTGGTTTTTATTGAGAGCTTTGCCAAATCACTGGCCACCCTTGATGATGATAAACAAAAAATCATCATGCATGCGATCAAACCGATTACAAAACTGAAAGATGAAAAAGCCCAAGCGCCTAACCATTACAAAGAAATCAACTATGGGCTACATAACTTCATCTGTAATCATTTTGGTATCAAAAGTGATCTAGCACAGGCACAATTCCTCAATCTATTAGCGCCCTTCCAAAAACAAGATAATGATAACATTGTGTGGCTTATTGGGGATTGTCGTGAGCTTTATAAGAATCTTTTAAGCCATATGAAGAGCCTCGGCATCACTGTCTTCCAAGACAAGTATAATCAAATTGTCACAAGCAATCTAAATGATGAAACGGCCGAAATAACGTTTAAAGACCCAACCAATGTCCATACAACATTAAAGACATCGTCCGTATTTTTTGATTCACACTGGAAGAACTTTACCCGTGATTTCATAGAAGAAGAACAGCGCCCAAAAACATTATCAATGATCTTAAATGCGCCAAGCGCCAATCATGGCCATGTTGTTGGTACATTTGATATCAAAGAAGGGCATGACACATTAGAGAAGATCGATTGTCTGGCATTGCCCTTTGATCATATCTCAGAAGAGAAGATATCTTTTGTTGAAGTGCGTGATGAGGGATGGTGCAAAACCCCAGCGTTAACACTTTGTACAATTAAAGACAATGATGGCAAACCAACACAAATAACTGTCATGGCAGGACCTGTTGATGATGCAATCTTGACCGACATTACATGGAAGTCGCTACAGTTTGAAATTAAGAATAAGATCAAAAATAAAATTGAGAAAACTATTAAGGGCTTAATTTTGACATTTGAAGAAGAAGATATTTCAAATCCAAAAGAAACTATGGCGCGTTATGATACAGGGACGGCTTTTGGCGCCTCACCCTTCACAAAGACAATCATTTTCACGCCGCATCAATTGCCACTACCACTCAGTCAAGGGACGATATACTCCTCTGTGATCAAACAAATAGGTCAAGGCATGAACGGTAACCATCTGTTTGTGGCACAGGCCGTAAAAGCATGGTTAAACGACTACGCTTAAGGCTTTGCCTTATAAAAATAGATAGACTTTTTCGCCTAATCGCGTACAGTTATGCCTATAAATAATGTAACTATTTCACATGAAACAAAAATAAGAGACCTTTTTATGAAACCCCGTATTTTTAGCGTTTTATCGACATTCCAAATCCGTCTTTTTACTTTTTTCCGCGCTAACAAAGTTGGCACAGATGCCGACGGGAACCAATATTATACGCGCCCTGCCCGAAAAGGACTGCCACGCGATCGTCGTTGGGTTATTTATAAGCATGATGTAGAGGCTACGCGCGTGCCGCCAGAATGGCATGGTTGGTTACATCACCAAACAGACCGCATTCCAGATGCAGAGAATGTGAAGCACTATCAAAAAAAATGGCAAAAAGAACATCGGCCAAACCTGACCGGAACAACATTAGCATATCGCCCACCAGGCCATGTTTTAGAAGGCGGTAAACGCGACAAGGCATCTGGGGATTATGAGGCATGGACACCGTAATTAACCCTGGTTATCGCGGGACAAATTAGTCCTTTGTTCTGACTGGATTTTCTGGCATAAACAAGACGTAAAATTATTAAATTTTAGGAAGAAAAAAATGAAACAAAATATCATTGAAACAATTCTTGGTGCTGTCGTTATTGTCGTTGCCGGTGTCTTTCTTTATTTCGCTTATAACACAGCCAATCTACAAAAAATTGATGGCTATATTGTTGAGGCGGAATTCTCAACGATTGAAGGCCTAAAGGTTGGCGGGGACATCCGTATTAGCGGCGTAAAAATCGGTAGTATAGTTGGGCTTGATTTAAACCCTGATAATTTCTTGGCACGCGCATCATTAAGCATTGATCCCTCAATCAAACTGCCCCTTGATACTGTTGCAATCGTAACAAGTGAGGGCTTACTCGGTGGTAAATATCTTGAATTACAACCAGGCGGTGACGAAGAATTATTAGAAAATGGCGATATGATAGAATATACACAAGCCAGTCCAAGCCTAGAAAAATTAATCGGTCAGTTACTATTCAGCATGGATGGTCAAGACAACACCGATAAATCAAGCGCACAAAATTAACAATAGATCCTTGTAAAAAATGATTGAGATAAAAGGAAGAAAGTAATTATGCAGCGCTTCTTATTATCCACTTGTATCATAACATTATTATCTCTGTCTATTTTGATCTCAAACAGTTTGGCTCAAGAACTTCCTGCTGTAAAGGCGCCCGCCATGAATCAGGAAGCTGAAAAATCAGTGTCTTTTCAAGATATTATTTCATCTACATTAGGCCTGAATGATGACGAAGAAGACAGCACAGAAAACGATAATCCGGCAATAACACGCCAAAATATTTTACAAGAAACATTAGAGGCAGAAAAAAATCGTGTCATTGAACGTATCGACATGCCCGTCGTTTCCCTAAGCGCGCTTGATAAGATCACAGGTCGCACACAACGCTTCGATGTGAATGTCGGTGACACGGTGCGTTTTGGCAGTATCTATATCATGACGCGCAGTTGTAAAGAAAATGCCCCCTTAGAAACCCCAGAGAGTGCTGCATTTCTACAAATTTGGGAAGTTGATCCGGAAGATGGCCCTGAATGGTTATTCTCTAATTACATGTTCGCTTCAAATCCATCTTTGGCGGCAATGGACCACCCTATCTATGATATCTGGGTTACGGGCTGTAAGAACGATGACACCAATGCCGTATCTGATGAAAAGCCAAGCGATTCTGCCGAATAAGGAAACTGTACATCGCCGCCGCGCAGCGCATTCGCCAACATAATCTGATAAATATCACGCGGTACTTCAAACCCGCCAAATTGCTCTAAGTGCGGCGTTAGATATTGCGTATCAAAGATCGTGAACCCCGCATGGCGCAAGCGCGCCGCCAAATGAACCAATAAGATTTTACTCGTATTCTTTTCACGCGAGAACATCGCTTCACCAAAAAATACAGACCCCATCGCCAAACCATAAATTCCTGCCACCAGAACATCACCACGCCATAATTCAATTGTATGAACATGACCTTGGGCGAATAGATCTTTATAGGCAGTATAAATGGCTTCATTAATCCAGCTTTCATCGCGCCCCTTCACACCCTCACCCGCACAGGCACGAATAATCGTATCAAAATCATGGTTAACTTTTATATGATAGGGCGATAAGTGACGTACCAAAGCGCGCAAGCGCTTGGGACAATGAAAGTTATTATCAAGGGGAATAAGACCGCGGCAATCAGGATCACACCAATAAATATCTTGGGCATCAACGCTCTCCGCCATTGGAAAAACACCAATTTCATAGGCTTTTAAAACAAGATCGGGTTTCAACACGCGCTTTTAGTCATCATTTAATGAATCAAGATGCTTTTCTAACCAGTGGATCGTATAATCACCATTGATGAATTCTGGTTGTTGAATAATGTGATTGTGCAACTCAATTGTCGTATCAACACCTTCTACCACAAACTCGCTTAACGCACGGCGTAGGCGCATTAAACAACTTGTACGGCTAGAGCCATGAACAATCAATTTAGCAACCATTGAATCGTAATAAGGCGGAATTGAATAGCCCGTATAAATCGCACTATCAACACGCACACCAAGACCACCGGGTTGGTGGAATTGTGTGATTTTACCAGGACTTGGTAAAAATGTTTTTGAGTTTTCGGCATTAATGCGGCATTCAATCGCATGACCGTTAAATTTAATGTCTTCTTGCTTGTAAGATAATGGTGCACCGCTAGCGACGCGAATTTGTTCGCGTACCAAATCAACACCAGTCACCATTTCTGTAATTGGGTGTTCTACTTGCAAACGTGTATTCATTTCTAGGAAGAAGAATTCACCGTTTTCGTAGAGGAATTCAAACGTACCAGCACCACAATAGCCCATTTTTCGGGTCGTATCGGCGGCTAAATTACAAATAAAATCGCGCTCTTCTTCGGTCAATGCTGGTGATCCAGCCTCTTCAATAACCTTTTGGTGACGACGTTGGATAGAACAATCGCGCTCACCCAAATGGATCGCATTACCATGACTGTCACCAATCACCTGAACCTCAATATGGCGGGGATTACCGAGGAATTTCTCCAGATACATATCGCCATTACCAAAGGCTGCTTTTGCCTCGCCACTGGCCATTTTATATGATGATTCAAATTCTTCGTCTGAATTAGCAACCTTCATCCCTTTACCGCCACCACCAGCAACAGCCTTAATAAGAACAGGATAACCTATTTCTCCCGCTAATTTACGCCCTTCTTCCAAACCAATAACACCAGCAGACCCTTCAATAACAGGAAGACCTAGTGCTTTAACAGTATCTTTGGCAACGGCTTTGTCACCCATTTTAGAGATTAATTCAGCCGAGGGACCAATAAAGGTAAAACCATGCTCGGCAACCATTTCAGAGAATTGTGCATTTTCAGATAAGAAACCAATACCTGGATGAATAGCATCAGCGCCAGTAATCGCCGCTGCGGTCAAGATAGCAGCCTTGTTTAAATAACTATCTGCAGAACGCGGCCCGCCAATACAAACGCTTTCACCGGCTAAGCGCACAGGCATTGAATCAGAATCAGCCGTTGAATGAACAACAACCGTATCAATCCCCATCTCGCGACACGCACGATGGATACGTAGGGCAATTTCACCACGATTGGCAATCAGCATTTTTTCAAACATGAACTAAACCTTATTTTTTATGGGGATGTAGATGATTAAAAACGCCGTGCGCTTATTCAATAATCATTAAAACTTCGTCGAACTCAACAGGTTGAGAATCAGACACTAATACCTGCTTCACAACACCAGCCTTAGTAGCTTTAATTGGGTTCATAACTTTCATCGCTTCAACGATCAGTAATGTATCGCCAACGGCAACGCTTTGACCAACGGCCGCAAATGCTGGTGAACCTGGCTCTGCTTGTAAATAAGCAGTACCAACCATAGGAGATTTTAAAGCGCCTGGATGTTTCTCTAGGCTAACAGCCTCAGTTGCGGCAGGTGCCGCATTTGCCGCAACCGTTGTTGCCATGGGTGCCGCAACATTTTGTACGACCTGTGTGCCGCCACGTGTAACGCGTACGGAATGTTCCCCTTGTGAAATCTCTATCTCATTGAGGTTTGTTTCTTCCAATAATTCAGCGAGCGAGCGTATCGCATCAACATCAATCTTCATGGCAGTCATAACAGGGAACTCCTTATATATATTTTCAATTAATCTTTATTAATGTCCTTATTAAAGGCCATAGTATAGCGTCAAAACGTTATCTGTCTAGTAATAATCACCCTTTTAGGCGACGGGGCAATATCCTAATTATCAAGCGCGGCAATGGCTTCAATCGCCATCAAATAGCCTTGCCCGCCAAAGCCCGACAATACGCCGTGGGCAATATCAGAGATCATAGAAACCTGACGAAATTCTTCGCGTTTATAGATATTGGATAAGTGCACCTCAATAATTGGGCATGTATGCAGTAATAATGCATCACGGATTGCCACCGATGTATGGGTATAGGCAGCTGGATTGATAATAATCGCGGTTACATCTTCACTACAGGCTTTTTGAATGCAATCAATAAGTTCGCCCTCATAATTAGATTGAAAAAAATCGGTTTTTAACCCATAACTAAGTCCCAAGTCACGGCAAGCCTCTTCGATATCTGCTAGCGTGTCAGAGCCATATATATCGGCCTCACGCATACCCAACATATTTAAATTTGGACCGTTTATAATAAGAATTTTATTAGACATGAACCATACCCCTTATGCCATTAATCATAACATAAATAGTCTATCGCACAAAGATTGACAGAGTGTGAATATTTTTATGGCTTTACAGGCGTTAAACCCATTTTTGATTTTTTTCTGACTTGTACTTCTGTTTCAGGTTTAGGATCTTGAAATGCGGCACCCAAATGACCCTTAGCAGACAAAAGAAGTTGCGACGGCATTGCAACAACCAAATCACCGTCATCATCAATATTATCTACAGAATCTCTTAAACATCCCAAAAAAGCATTTATATAATCAAATGAGTCTGCACCCTCTTTGATCTTGTACCCCAAATCAAATGAAGAAATTGAATAGTAACCCGCCAAAGAAAGTGCCGTGCGAATAAAGAGAGGATCAAACCCCCAGTCTATTGTTTCACTGGTTCCGTCATCCATGAAGATGTAATCATCGACTTTAGCCTGTAACTCAAAGATTTCTATCAACGCCGCTAAAACAACGTTATCTGTTTGATTTGCAACAGCACCATTAATATCGGCATAGCATGCCTTAAGGCGCTTAGAAGCAATATCGATAGACATTTTTTGTGCTGGCGCTTCTTCTAAATTAAAAAACTGTTCTGCTGTTTCATAAATATCAAAAACTTCTGCCCTTGGAGAGACAGTCATAGACGCCGGAAAGACACTCATTTCTGGCGTATTGTAAATAGCCACGGCTTGAGCGCGCATATTGGCGGCGGCGACCCATTCTTCGCATTGCGTCCATAGACAAACAGTCTCATCAAAATGGATAATTGGTGCTTTAGGCATAAATAATTCATTTACATTTTTATTCATTATCATCTCCGGTTCTTATTTATTAGGGGCATAGCTGAGGGGTTTTACAATCACGTTGGTTTTTATTTCTGTTCCATCTTTAAAGATAAGCGTCATTGGATATGATTGCCCTACCTCTATATCTTTTGCTAAATCAAAGAGCATAATATGGAGTGACCCCGGTTTTAAAATCATTGTATCGGCGGCATTAATTATTATTTCAGGGACACGACGCATGCGCATAATGCCCGCATCATCAACGCCGTGCGTATGAAGTTCAATACGATCCGCCAAGGGTGACGTTGCGCCTATCATCACCGCATCAATATGTGTTGGATTCTTAATCACACCGTAGACCGCGCCGACACCTTGCCCTGCGGGCACAATACGCGCCCAGAACTCAGTCGCTTTAATCGTAGATGATTGGCAACCCGTCAAAAAAAAGATAGCGCCAAGTAAATAGAGAGCCGAATAAAATGGAATAAGCACAGATTGAATAGATGGTGTTAGGATTTTCATTATGATAATATAAATGATTATGAAAAAATAATCAAGCCTATAACATGGATATTTTGATTAAAAAAACACCGCTCAAATGATGAGCGGTGTTTTAAATTCTTAATATAAAGAACAATTGATCAATTACTGACCCATCATCCCTTTAACACCATCAACAACATCTTCGGTTGTGTCTGTTACAGCGTCAACAGTATCGCTACCAAACTCGACAACTGAATCATAGGCATCTTCTGATGTTTCAACAACAGCATCAACAGTATCTTCCGTCATATCAGCGGCTTTATCCATCATAGAATCACCCGTCATTGCGTCCTCAACATCATCAGCCATAGATTCTACATCGTCTGAGACGTCAGTTGCCTCATCCATCATAGCGGGATCCATCATTGCAGGGTCCATAACGTCAGCTTCTGGCGCAGCATCAAAACCCATAGCTTCTTTAGCTTTATCCATCATGCCACCAGCTTGTGTTTCAAGTGTAGTGATTGTTTCTGTTGTTGTATCCGTTAAATCCGTTGTCAATTGGTCAACAACAAATGTACCATTTTCTGTACCAGCAGCCGTTTCAATTTCAGCAATCGCGCTGTTAAAAGAAACACCAGCAACATTAACATTTTCAGTTGATGACGCTGTTAGGTATAAACCAGCGGCAACAGCAACGGCAGCAACAGTACCAAATAAAACAGTTTTATTCATTTTTAATCTCCTTAAAAGATTTTTAAATTAATATTAAATCACCCTACAGACAACCGCGTCTTTAATGTGATTTAAATAATATTCACAATAGTTCTTAAAGTTTTTCTATTAGTATTATAGCTATACCATAATTCAAACAGACTATTCAACAAAATAGTGAATCCATAACCTTTATTAAAATGGGAAATAGAGGCACTAAAAAACACGCCCGAGTGGGGCGTGCTTTAAGAATAATATTCTCAATTTTTGGATATACAAAAAGAGCTATTTCTTTTGCTTTTCCATCTCCGCTTTGATTTGATCAAAACCAACCGCACCACGTACTAATTTATCACCAATAACAAAGGCTGGCGTACCACGGACACCAATGGCAGAGCCTTTGGTTTTTGTATCTTCGATAATTTTTGTAATAGCAGCACTATCCTTGTCTTTAATCATCATATCGACATCTAGACCAAGGCCAGACGCAATGTCTTTCATACGGTCTTCGCTTACACGTCCTTGTGCTTCCATTAAAGCTGAGTGGAATTCAAAATACTTGCCTTGTTTATTAGCCGCCAAAGCCATGCGCGCCGCAAGATCAGATTCTGGTGATAAGATTGGAAATTCCTTAAAGACAATTTTCACATCTGGGAATTCTTTTTGTAGTTTTACGATATCCGGTAAGGCACGCTTACAGTAACCACAATTATAATCGAAAAATTCAACCACAACCATTTCTGCGTCTTTCGGGCCAATGAATGGTGATCCTTCATAATTTGCCAAGAAATCTTTATGTTCTTTAAGGGCTGCACTTGCCGCCTCTTCTTCACGCTGACGCTCACGCGCTTGGTAATTATTCAGCGCTTCCATGATGATTTCTGGATTATCTTCGATATGTTGCTCAAGAATCTTAACCACATCATCTTTAGTTAACGCATCTTCTGCCTGTGCAATAGACGGCGAGACCGCGAATAAAAAGACACCGCACACGGCGCCGAGTAATGTTTTTTTCAATAATGTCATTTTAGATAACTCCTGAATTTAAAAGGTCTGAAGAAGGGAATAATTTTATCCTGTTAATAATTTAGCCTATTTGGCACAGAGATCAACGATCTATTTGATTTATTAGGTTTTTGTTAAGAATTCGCGCATATTTATTCTTAACGTTGCTTATTCTTTTGTTCCTCATATTTCTGATATGTTCTGCGCAAATCCTCTAAACGGGTTGCTTGTGGTGTTGATGCATCAAAGATACTGTCATCACCCTCAAAACGCGTCAAAATAATGCCTAATGTCTCAAAATCACGCGCTTGTAAGGCATATTGCGCCAAGTGCAGATCGGACATTTTCTGATTTTTTAAATAGCCATAGCCAATAGAAATCAACCGATGACGAAAAGCGTTGCGCGGCTCAACGCGCAATGCTCTATACAGGGTAGCAATGCCTTTTTTAATCATCTCTACATCTTTGGTTTCAATCAAGGCATGCGCATAAAGCGTTCCAACAAGAGGGTCATTGGGGCGTAAATCAACCGCCTTAGATAAATATTGAACGGCCTCATTCAAACGCCCAACATTAAACAAACCATGCCCTTTTAATTCATAAAAATAAGCATTCTCTGGCTCTAGCGCAATTAATTGATCAATAAGAGGGATCATGCGCACCATGTCATTATCACTAAAGGCCGACATCGTACGCGCATAGAGCGATATAATATCTTTACCGCCATATAAAAATCTCGTTTGCTTTGGATAGCTATAACCAAATATCTTGGCCTTCATACGATCGTGGCGGTCTTGGAATTCGGAAAAATCATTGCGGATACGGCTAGGGTTATCAATAATATCTTGAGCAATAGCCGCGCGGATTGTCTCTATACGGTCATATGTTAGGGGGTGGGTACGTGCATATTCCGCAGAGCGTGATGAAGATGCCCCTTCTTTCTCATAGAGTTTTTCAAAAAACCCCTGTGCGCCCTTTAGGTCTAAATCATTAGCTTTTAAATAACGTAAGCTAGCTTGATCGGCGGCATTTTCATGGACACGGATATGGGATAATAAACTACGCTGTAAGACTGCTTGTGCGGCTTGACTGGCGGCGATTCCACCTTCTGCACTGCCCGCGCCAAAACCAACAACCCCGCTAATGATAAAAGATACTAATGAGTTAAACTGACTTTCTTCTATTTTATTCGCCAACTTAACCAGATGCCCACCTTCTATATGACCAACCTCATGCGCGATAACAGAGATAAGTTCTAGCGGTGTTTCTGTTTCTAAAATAAGACCCGTATAAATAAATATATTCTGCCCGCCCGCAACAAAGGCATTCACCTCAGGGCTATCAATGATAATGACATTAACGGCGTTTGGATCTAAATTGGCCGCCTGAAAAATCGGCGCGGCATAAAGATCAATAAGATCTTCAATTTCTGAATCACGAATAGGACTATTAGCATGCGCGATTGATGAAAAAGCCATCAAGAACATAAGAATAGAGGCCATAAAAAAAGGAGCTAGAAAATTGCGGTACATTTTTCTTTCTCCTTTTTCTTAAATTATATCTTAGCGGCTGATTATTCGGTTAAACGGCGCCACCACCCCTTTTTGCCAGAAGATTTTTTCGTGTCTTCTTTAATGGCATCAGAAGATTTTTCTGCTTTATCTTCAACCTTAACTGAGGATCGTGCTGCTGGACGCGTTACTTGAGTGCGTCCTTTACGAACAACTTTTGGTTCTGCTGTATTATTCGCATCCGCACCATCTTTAGTTACATCTTTACTTTCAGATGAAGATGATGATTTTTGGGTTTCATCATTCGCGACTTCATTATCTGATCTGTTATCAGATCTATTGCGCCCACGCCCCCTGCCGCGTCTGCTACGATTGTTGTCATCTGATTTTTTATCATCTGACTTAGCATCATCGCTTGCGCCTGTGTCGGTTTTTGATTCTGTGTTACTAGTATCTGTATTTTGGTTCTGATCTTGACCATCGTTATTGTGTTCATCTTTATTTCTGCGACGACCACCACGACGACCACGACGACGGCGACGTTTGTTACCATCATCGTTTTCATCATCATCGTCATGTGACTTGGTATGGGACTTATTTTTGTCGCTGCCCTTGTTGTCTTGGGATTTTTTACGGGTGTCTTTCTTCGGACGATCTGGTACTTCTTCGACAGATGGATTAAAGGCATCAATAATTTTTTTATCGCGAGAAATTTCATATTGTCCCGTCACATAACCATCCGCACCAGTAATATTGACCGTTACCTTATGCTTTGCTTCAATATCAGACAAAAGATCTTTCTTCTGCTTTAAGATATAAGTGACAACTTCAGCATGTGACTTAACGTATAATTTGCCCTCACCCTTGTGAATGGCGGCACGCTCAATCGCGCGTAAAACCATTAATGCAGATGATTCAATCGTGCGGACACGGCTCATCCCCTGACAAGTTGGACAGGTTGTGTAATTTGTCTCAAACAAACTCGGGCGCAAGCGTTGGCGTGATAATTCCAACAAACCAAAGCTTGAAATACGGCCCACCTGAACACGGGCGCGATCTTTCGACAAGGCCTCTTTCAAGCGACGTTCAACCAAGCGGTTGTTTTTGTAATTCTCCATATCAATGAAATCAATCACAACCAAACCACCCAAATCACGTAAACGTAATTGACGCGCAACCTCATCGGCGGCCTCAAGGTTTGTCTTTAAAGCTGTTTCTTCAATGTGGCGTTCTTTTGTTGCACGCCCAGAGTTAACATCAACAGACACCAAAGCCTCTGTCGGGTTAATCACGATATAACCACCAGATGGCATATATGCGGTTGGTGAGAAAATACTAGAGATCTGTTTTTCAACTTCGTATTTTTGGAAAAGCGGTACTTTTTCATCATCATAAAAATGAATGTTTTTCGCATGAGTTGGCATCAGCATTTTCATCAAGCTATGCGCTTGTTCATACGCCTCTTTACCGGCAATCACAGCAGAGTCAACATTGCGACCATATTGATCACGAATACAACGCTTAATTACATTGCCTTCTTCATAAACACAAGCAGGTGCTGTTGATTTTAATGTTTTTTCACGAATGTCATTCCAAAGACGGAGCAAGTAATCAAGATCGCGCTTGATCTCTGTTTTTGTTTTACCAATACCGGCTGTACGCATAATCACTGACATACCCTTAGGAATATCAAGACCAGCCAGAACTTTTTTCATTTTCTTACGATCGGCAATATTTTTGATCTTACGACTAACGCCTCCGCCATGATTAGAATTTGGCATCAGAACGCAATAGCGCCCAGGTAATGAGATAAATGTCGTTACCGCAGCACCTTTATTGCCGCGCTCTTCTTTGTTGATCTGGATCAGCATAATTTGACCAGATTTCACAACTTCTTGGATCTTATAATTACGGTGTGACACCACAAAACGAGGCTTAGACTCTTCGATCTCTTCGTCTTCTGGTGTTAATTCATCATCGAATTTTGCCGCGCGAATATCATGCGCACATGGTGCATCAGGATCATTGCCATCAATAGTCGCTTCATCATCACTGCTTTTTTTAGAACGTGATGAATTACGTGTACGACGGCGACGCTTTGGCTTCTCGTCTTTATCATCTGACGCATTATCTGATTTTGCTGAATCTGCCTTATCTGATTTTTCAGTGACAGCATCTTCGGTAACGGTTTGGTCTGTTTTCTTCTTAGCTGTACGACGCTTACGCTTGGGCTTTTCTTCCTTAACCTCTTCAACAACAACATCATCAGCCCCCTCTTCACGGCGTGCCGCCTTGGTTGTTTTTTTACGCGGCGTGCGTTTTTTCTTTGGGGTGTCATCGTCGTCAGACGGCTTATCTTCGGCGTCAGATCTTTTTTCTTCAGCGGATGGCGTCACCGCATCATCATCTTTTTTCTTTGAAGTGAGACGCTTGCGCTTGGGCTTTTCTTCTTTAGTTTTTTCTATAGTTTTTTCTTTGGTTGCTTCTTCAGAAACATCTTTTGTTTCTACAGCATCCTCAACGGATTCGTCATCTGTTTTCTTACGTGTGCGACGACGCCTCTTCGGTTTTTCCTCATTTTCATCCACGTCTTCTGCAGCTGCCTCGGCTTCTGCTTTTTTACGCAACTCAGCCTCTTCTTGCTCAAGTAGCTTTTTACGATCAGCAACAGGAATGCGGAAATAATCGGGATGAATTTCTGTAAAGGGCAAGAATGCTTGGCGATTACCGCCATATTCTAAAAATGATGCCTGTAATGAAGGCTCTACGCGGGTTATTTTTGCAAGATAGATATTGCCCTTAATTTGGGAAATAACATTACTTTCAAATTCAAAATCTTGAAGACGATTATCATCGTCTGAAACGATCGCAACGCGTGTTTCTTCTTCTTGTGTAGCGTCAACCAGCATGATATTTGCCATGACTAAACTCCTTATATCACGATGCTAAAGCCAGCACATTCCGAGATAAAACCGCATCATTACAGGTGATCTAATGGCGGTTATGCCACGAAAGGCGGCGCATCTATATGATGTTAAACCTTTGTTAAATCTATAGGATCACAAAAGAAGGGTAGAGGAGATTTTCGTTTAAGAATAATGACAATAGACTAAAAACGATTTACGCGCGCAAGATGCAACGGTAATTTGTTTGTGTCGTTTCTGTGTTTAAACAGGGTCATTGATAATTTTCTCTAACATGTTTTATCGATGCGTGTCTTATTGACGTATCAATATTGAAATCTCATAAAATCTTTTGGTAATCCATGTCATCTCTTCTATAAAATAGGAGCTAACATTCACCTTAAAAAGATAATACGCCGATATTAAAGAATAAGCAATTTGTTTTTAATCTTATCTTGCTTCATTTTACAAAATCGCTTTAACTATTAATGTCTTATTTACATTCTTCACCCACTAACCAGCACACTAAATAATCATTGATGACCTTATCATTAAAAAAACGCGCGTTCTTTTCGATCATAGTTCTTACGGCTATAATCTGCCTCTTCTCATATGTGGCGAATGCGCAATCATCTGTTGAAAATATCCGCTTTGGCATCAATGCCGACAGCACACGTTTGGTTATAGAAACACAGCATAAAACAGCTTTTCGTAGCTTTATCCTCTCCAACCCTTATCGCATTGTTATTGATCTCCCCAAACTAGATCAGGTCAACAAACAAATAACATCCGCAAGACCACAAAATTTAAAAGACTTCCGCTATGGCGCACTTAATGACCGCGTCACGCGCCTTGTTTTTGAGCACACAAGCCCGACAATCATTAAGAATGCTTTCTTTTTACCACCCCTTAATGGCGGCAATCATCGCCTTGTTCTAGATACAGCCAGCGCGACAATAGAAACTTTTGCACAAAATAAGACTAAAATCTTCGGTGTACAAGCGCTCGAGGCAATAGAGGCCTCAACAGCAACGCCGAACGTGATTACTCAAGCGACAACTCAAGCGACAACACCGGCAACGGTAACAACAAACAGCCAAACAACGTTTTTCACTCCGCCAAATCCCAAAGCAAAGCCCATTTTGGAACAGGCTCAGGGGTTTATTAGACAAGCCGAAGCCGCCCCCCTACCCGATTATACGCCGCGCCAGATCAAAGAACACAAAGGCGGCAAGAAAATCATCGTTCTGGATGCGGGACATGGCGGCAAAGACCCTGGCGCGATTAGCGTCACCAAAATGCAAGAAAAACATATTACTTTGGCAATCGCAAAACAGCTAAAAAAAGATCTTGAGGCAACGGGGCGCTACAAAGTATTATTAACCCGCACAGGTGATTACTATATTCGTTTACGTCAACGTGTCGTCAAAGCCCGCAATGCCAATGCTGATATGTTTATTTCCCTGCATGCAGACTCTATGCATTCAAACAAAGTACGCGGTGCCTCTGTTTACACCCTGTCTGAAACCTCATCAGATAAAGAAGCTGCGCGTTTAGCAGAGCGCGAAAATAAATCAGATATTATCGCGGGCGTCCCCCTAGAAGAAGAGATAGACGAGATTGCAGACATCTTGATTGATCTATCCATGCGCGACACCATGAACCAATCCAAAAAATTCGGTAACATGATTGTTGATAGCTTTCAAAGCAAAGGGATCAAGGTCTTGGGTAATACCCACCGTTTTGCTGGGTTTGCGGTGCTAAAGGCCCCTGACGTACCATCCGTTCTTATAGAAACAGGGTATTTGTCTAACAAGCAAGATGCCAATCTGCTAAAGAAACCTGCCCACCAACGAAAGATTAGTGGCGCAATCGTCAATGCGATTGACCGGTTCTTTGCGCAGTAAAAATATATGAACACGTCATTTCAACAATTCTTTTGTGGCTTTTTCGCATAAACTGTGGAATATTTAAGCTGTACAGTATTTTCTTCTGTACATTTCAATAAATTATTGCTTATATGCCAATTAGGTGCTTAACAGCAATTATGATTGTATAATCAATTTTATAAACTTTAGTAAAACTCGATTTAAGGGGATTTATGATGAAAAAACTATCAACACTAGCATTCGCAATGCTTCTTACAGTTTCTGTAGCAGCTTGTGGAACTTCTAATAACTGTGATTATTACCCACGTGAACATTACGAAGCATGGCAAGAAGATTGTCGTTCAACTGCTGTAAACAAAGCCGTTGAAACAGTTCGTGAAACACGTGCGACACGCTCATTCAACAGAAGCCTAGAGAAGTAATTCTTAAAGCTTCTGAGATAAGAACGCTTTATGCTTTTTATCAGAGACGAATTTAAAAACCGCTGATTTATTCAGCGGTTTTTTTATATGTGATGATTTAAATAGATAGATTTAATTATAGCCTAAAGAGCCCGTCGCGCGCTTGGTCGATGACGAAGGACTTTTAACAGAACCCTCATTAAGTTCCGTATCCGCCTTTTGTCCATCAGTCGATAACTTTGTCGCAACAGTTATAGGATAACCTTCACGCAACATCAAAGCGCGCCTTACAGCCAGCCAATCAATCTTTACGGTATTTTTTGTGTGCAGGTCACCTTTATAGATTTTCTTCTTTAAATCCTTAACAATACCATTAGGCATGGCAACAGGCACATCCTCTTCATATTCAAACGCTGTTGCTTGATTCTTTTCTGGGTGTGCCTCAATCATGAAATCATCGCCTACCCACGCGGTTTTAATGGTCTGGTCAACAACTTTAACATAGGTACCAACTGGGGTTTCATCAAACAAGATAGGGATATCTTCTGGATACATACGTAGACATCCACTGCTCACACGGCGGCCAATACCCCACGGCTCTGACGTGCCATGAATTGCATATGTCGGCCACCCTAAATAAATACCATGTGTGCCAAGAGGATTTTTCGCAGATTGTTTCATCACACGCGGCAAAGACGGATCTTCTTCGCGCATGCGCTCTGTCGGGAACCACCAAGGCCCAGCTTTTTTCTTAACGACGGTTGTACTCCCCAAAGGCGTATGCATACCTTCGCGTCCAACACCGATAGGATAAGATTTAATAACAGCACCACGATCATCAAATTGATAAAGACGCATATCGCCTAAATTCACCAAAATCCCTTTATTGTCAGCATCTGGTAATAAATGCATTGATGGAATAATAACCTTGGTGTCTTGTCCAGGAACCCAGGGATCTATTGTCGGATTGGCAGATTGTAATTCCACAAAACCAAGATCAAAACGACGGGCAATATCTAATAATGTATCTTCAAAATCAGTCACATAAATTTGCATACCACCAATATAAGAACGCGGCTTAACGGCTGGCCTCACATTATCTGGCTCTGGCGGAACAATAATTGTCTTTGGCAAAACCTCCGCGCGTTTAACAGTTTTTTTTGCTTCAACTGGTGCGGTCTTGATAAATGGTTCAGTTTGAATTCTATCGGTTAGATCGGTGCCCGCCTCTATATCTGGCACAAGTGCTGGATCGACATCTTCTATAAGAGTCATTTGTTCTTTTTTATCGCCAAAACCAAGAAAATCAAAAATCTGTGCCTGTGCGGTAGTTGGCGCACACAATAGGCCAAACCCAATCGCACATAAAGCAACGCTAGAAGTTGATTTTCTTAACAGCCTATTTAACAAAGGTGATAAACGTGACGTCATTTATAATACATACTTTCATCAAAAGAAAAACGTGCCCCAACCAATGATCGGGACACGCTTTTATAACATGATCATCTATAATCGCAAAAGATTATAGATATGTTTTATTGATCTTATTTTCTGTTTGCAGTAACAAGACAGTGACTAAAACCAAGAACAACAAATACATCAACAAGAATGAATAACGCTTCGCGATATGTCATCATGTCTGCATCCATGCCCATAGAGTTCATTAGCGCACTTAATGGCAAAACGGCAAAACCAAGAACTAAGACCTTCTTGTGGCTGTCAAAGCCTTTACCGTTAAATGTACCATTGATTGTGTATGCAACATATGCCCAGGCAATCAACGTTACCCAAAATCCTGTCCAACCATAGCCCATGCATTCTGTTAGACATGCAGCAAGAACCATAATGAATGTAACGATAGCTACACGCTTAACTTCCGTTGTGCGCTTCATGCCAATGAATTTTTGCGCCATCAGAACAAGCATTGGGAAAATGATTATCCACCCAATAAAGCGATATTCTGTCGGGAATACAAAGTCGCCTTCAAAGCCGACCATGCCGCGTATATCAAAATATTGAAACGCTGTAATTAAGCTAACCATGGCAGCCGAAATAACAACACCCTTTGATGTTGCCGTTGCGGCACCGTGACCAACAATAAAGTAAACTGTCGCTGAGGCTGCTAGTAAGAACACAAGCCAGTATGACATTTGTATCAATTCCATTATGAGTGAAATATCCATTTTTTATCTCCTATGTTTTTTTTAATGATCACGTCTTCAGGATGAAGAAAGTTTTTTAAGAATTAAATATGTGACCATTTGTTTGATAAAACGCTTTACTTAAAAGATGATTTTTAAATCGCCTAAAAACTAAAGCACCATTAATGAGACCATAAAAAAAACCGTTTGGCAAATATAATTATAAAAGATAAAAACTATGTGACTTTATATTATAAGATTAACGTCCGTTTGAATCTTTATATTACAAGAAAATCATGTATATATGTGTGGCATGCACCGAAAAAATCAGCTAACAACCTCTATATGAAGAAAAAAACATAAGACTCTGTAAAATAAACCATTTTTGATTAATGGTTTAAGCCCAAAAACAGAAAAATAAGAAAGATCTATTAAGACGTACGGCGCATAACAGCGGCAAAAAATCCGTCTGTTTGGGCATGTGCAGGTGTTAAATCAAGATATTTATCAAAGCCAATATTGGGGGTTCCTATGCGTTCTTCCCAAATATCTTTGACGTGCACAAGCTCAAAATTATCATTTTTCGCGAGGAACTTATCCACCTGATTCGCATTCTCTTCGGGCAGTAATGAACATGTCGCATAAATAAATTCACCGCCAACCTTAACAAGACGGCTGGCACTATCAATGATCGACTCTTGCAGAGCAATGAGTTCATCTAAATCTGGCCCTTTAAAACGCCAGCGCATATCTGGGTTACGCTTCCATGTGCCAACACCACTACACGGTGCATCCGTTAGGACAACATCAAACGTACCTTTGGCACGCTTAACCCATTTATCGGTTTCGGTTGTTAAGGGGCGCACCTCAATACAATCGATACCTGCGCGCGTAAAGCGAACACGTGCACGTTTGAGCTTACCCGCTAATACATCACTGGCAATCAATGTACCTTTATTCTGCATCGTAGTGGCCATCGCTAAGGCTTTACCGCCAGCGCCAGAACAAAAATCAGAGACACGCATTTTAGGTTTTGCGCCAGATAAGAACCCAATCATTTGTGATCCTTCATCTTGAATTTCAACCCATCCCTTTTTAAAAGGCTCACTGGCACTTAAGGCGGGGCGTCCTTCAATAATAATTGATTGTGGGGACAATGTTCCAGCACGCCCTGTAATGCCTGCTTTTTTCAACGCTTTTAATGTTTCATCGCGGTTGGCCTTTAGGGTATTCACGCGCACATGCAAACGTGCAGGTTCTAACATTTCGGACATAACGGCCTCAAACTGGTCGCCCAAGACTTCTTTTAAGCGCGGGGTAATCCATTTTGGACATTCAAGACGTACATCATCGGGCATATTCACATGAACGATATCTTGCTTACGAATTTTCTTAATCGCATCATGCTCTTCACCCGTTAATGTCAAGGCTCCGTGATATTGACCATCAAAGAAACGTTGCATCATTTCATTCAAAGGCTTGCCATTTTTGCGCGCTTCAGCAATCATTTTATCGTGAAAGATAATATCGAGGATGGCTTGAAAACGCGGTGTAAAATCAATCTTGCAATATTTTGCCCACCACTTAAAACGTGCATGAAAACGCAAGATACGGTAATAGCGCTCTGCGATATCGGCGCGGTCTTTTGATCCAATAAAACGACGGTGGCGAAAGGCACTGCTTAATAAACTATCAGCAGGTTTTGGTGAATCTTCCAACATCTCAAGGAAGTCAACAAGGCTTTGAATACGGGCAGAAGGTGTCATGGCTTTATATCTCTGTATAGTGTTTCTATCGTTATACTCTATTTGACGCGGGCAATGATTTTTATTTGGCTAATCTCGTGAAAACCTTCAAAACCACTTTGGCGGCCAATACCTGACTGTTTATATCCACCAAAGGGCGTAACCGAGCGATAAAAATGCGCCCCGTGCGATTGAGACGTGTGATCGATTGATCCTGCCTTGATATCGCGCATCGCTCTATTCGCAAGATCTTTATCATTTGTAAACACAGAACCGCTCAGACCATAAACCGTGTCGTTTGCCAATTCAATCGCCTCTTCATATGTATCAAAAGAAATAATAGGCAAAGCAGGGCCAAAGACTTCTTCGTGCCAAACTTTCATATCTTTTGTTATGCCTGTCAACAACGTCGGCTCGTAATAAGCGCCCTTAAGGCCAGCTGGTCTTTTACCGCCACAGTGTAGCGTGGCGCCCTTATTTAGAGCATCTTGTATTTGATCCTCTAGTTTCAGCACCTGACGCTCCGCCACCAAAGGTCCTAATTCGGTTTTTTCGTCGCACGCGTCACCAATCACACGTGCCCGCGCATAATCAGCCAGCTTTGCTACCACTTTATCCATTAAGCTAGCATGGACAATCAGGCGCTTCATACCATCGCAGAATTGTGCCGTATTTAAGAAACGCTTCCAAAAGAGTGTTTCGATCAACGCATCATCAACGATACAATCTTCAAAAATAATACCGGGGCTTGATCCACCCAGCTCTAGCGAAACAGGCATAAGACGCGATGCCGCTTTTTGATAAAGCTTAATACCTGTTGCTGAACTGCCCGTGAAAGATAAAAAATCAATATCAGAATCCGCCAAAGCAGCGCCAATATCACCCGCACCATAAACGAAACTAACTAAATCCTTAGGCAGATCGGAAGTTTTCAATATCTCTTCTAAATAGCGCGAGAATAAAGGCACCTCTTCTGAATATTTCATGACGACGGCGTTGCCAGCCAATAATGCTTGACTAACGCTTGTTGTAAAATTACCAAAAGGAAAGTTCCATGCGACAATACAAGCCATTACACCATATGGCTCTGCAACTTGAATATTTTGCTCTTTATCATCTTCATATAAAACTTTATCACTCAAAGCCTCTAAAGCATGATCACAATGCCATGTCATATCAGACAGACCACTTGTTACAATATCTTTTGACAACCCAAGAGGCATGCCCATTTCCATGGAGGTACGACGAATAAATTCTGCTTCGTATTTTGCTAAATGTTTGGCTAAAGCGCGCATATGATTAATACGCATATCTAAACTTAGTGCTGCCCATGATTTTTGTGCTAGGTGGGCACGCGCAACAATTTGTTTAATATCATTGTTGTTGGAAGATTCAACATCTCCTAAAACATCATAATTCTGGGAGGGGTTTGTTGAGATAAGTGTCATGATTGAAATCCAACGCTATAGATATAAAAAATTATAGATAAAAGAAGATGAAATTAAGAAGGAACGATCTAACCTTCGTTCTCGTTATTGTAAGCAGATTCACTCCAGGGATTATCATCACGCGTCAAGATCGCTGGTTCATTATCCATTTGGACATTCCATGGGTGGTTTTTGGCTTTGCCTTTAAACCCAGTCGCAACAACATAAACTTCCGCTGAGTCCTGACGACTGGCAGAGGGCTTTATATGCTTAACAGATTTAAACTCAAGCTTAAGGAGCCTTAACAATTCGTCGGTTGCGCCACCATGAAAAACCTTGGTTAAGAATGCACCCTCAACACTTAAGATATCGCGTGCAAAGGCATAACCGCGCTCTGATAAATCAATGATGCGGATATGATCGGTTTGCTTATGCCCCGTCGTTGGTGCCGCCATGTCACTGACAACTAAATCAACACCCCGTCCGCATAATTCTTTTTTAAGTAAATCAGCCGCATCAATATCCGTGAAATCTTTTTTGAGGAAGATAGCACCGTCAACAGGGCGCATATCAAGATAATCAATCGCAACAACTTTGGCGCCAGTATTTTCTGGTTTAACCTTAGAGACAATATATTCTGTCCATCCACCAGGGGCTGCGCCCAAATCAACAACCGACATGCCCTGTTTTAACAAAGACAGTTTTTCATCCAATTGCATCAGCTTAAAGATCGCACGGCTACGGAAACCGCGGCGACGCGCTTCGGCAACATAGGGGTCATTTAACTGACGCTCTAACCAACGGGTAGACGAGTTTTTACGGCGCTTGGCCGTCTTAACACGAACATTCTTCGCATGACCGCGCGGGTTGTTAAGACTCTTTATGGTACTTGTTTCTTTCATAGCATCATTACATATAGGATAAATCTAATTTTGTAAAGCTTTACTTATGTGAAATGGTGCAGAAAACCAACAAAAATCTGCTTAATAACAAGGAAATTTATGCGCTAAGGCATAGGCCACAAATAAACGCGCATTTCCTTGCATCTTATCTTTTTGTGCCTGTGCCATCACTTGTTTAACGTGATCAACAATTTGTTGCGGGCGCAAATGCGCCATATTACAGGCCTCAAAATGATAAAGACGATGTTCTTGCATGATGTCGGCAATGCCTGTAACAAAGCCCGCGCAATAGCCTTGATCGACATCATAATGACTCATGCAATAGGTCTTTAATTGGGTGGCCGCAATAAAGCCTTGGGTTTTTGGTGCCAAATCGGCAAAAGATTTTGGCATAAAGGAGAAAGACAGAAACACGCTCAAAATAGATAAAAACAGCCAATTACGCATAAGAGAAATGCCTATTCCTGACTAGCCAGATTAGCCGAGCGCGTTTTAATTTGTTTTTCAAAATTGGCCTTAAGCGTGCGCACATAACCTTTAAAGACTTTCAACTTCTGCCCTGTTAACTCATTTTGTGTCGGCAGGTTAACATTGCGGGGGTTAACTTGGCGATCATTTTTATGGACTTCATAATGTAAATGTGGGCCCGTTGATCGTCCCGTTGAACCAACATAACCAATCGTCTGACCCTGTTTCACACGGGTGCCATTTTTAACATTCTTATGAAAGCGGCTCATATGCGCATAGGCTGTTTTAATACCCGCCGCATGGCGAATACGTATATAATTTCCAAAACTTGATGAATAATAACGTTTTTCAACAACACCGTCAGCCGCGGCAAAAATCGCTGTCCCCCTTGGTGCTGCAAAATCAATCCCCTTATGCATCTTATTATAACCAGCGATAGGGTGACGACGCATCCCATAACCAGACGACACACGCCCAAAAGCAATCGGTGTTCTCAATAATCCTTGACGAATTGAGCGCCCATCGGCAGTAAAGAAATCAACCTCACCTTTACGCTCTTCGTAACGGTAAATTGTCATGTCCTTGCCTGATGAACGCATAGACGCGAACAAGATGCGGCTATCGCCCACGGGACGGCCATCTTCGGTTTCATCGCGCTCATAAAGAACTTTAATGCGATCGCCAGATCTTACATCACGTTGGAAATCAATTTTAAAAGAGAAGAGATAAATCAGATCCATAATTGCCGCATCGTTTAAACCAGCCTTTAAGGCGGATCCATAAAGAGAATTCTCAATATCAAAATCGGCAGCACCTTGCACAGAAACAATTTTAGTTTTGGCCTTACTGGCAACAAACTTATCATCTCCATCACGTACAACCGTTATGGTTTCAACCAATGATGGTTGGTAATCCAAGGAAACAAGTTTCGTTGTGTCTTCCTCTTTGACCAAATCAAGCTTAAACATATCGCCCGTTTTTAAATTACGGGGATTAAAGACCGTCTTAAACGCCGCGGTGATGTCATAGGCTTGTGTTGCGCCGACGCCGTTACGACCCAAAAAACTAACCAACGTATCACCAGACCTTAATGTTGATGCCCAGCGACGTTCATCAGGCTTAATACCAGGAAAAAAGACCTCTTTGTACGGATAGGGAAGAATTTTCGCCGGGGTCTGCGCCGCTATTGTTTGGGGCAAGCCTTCTACTATTTTATTATCCGTCTGATTACCAGCAGTTTCCAACCTATCATCATTGCCCGTTATCAACCCCAGTGGTAGAAACGGTTCTGTTTGTTCAGACAGGCTCTCTAATATATTAGACGATGAAATTTGAGTATCATCCCCTGCCATAAAATCATCGGGGATGAAGGACAAAATAAAACCAAGCGCAATCAGACCTAAAACGCCCGCGCATAAATAACGCAAACGAAGACGCTTTCCTCTGATTTCTAACCGTTCTGGTAACGGCAATGGTTTTATCGGTTCGTGTGTCATGATAATATAAGGAAAATAATGTGGTTTGCCCCAGATTTCAAGAAATTTCAAGTTTTATCGGTTTTTACGGTTACAGTTTCAAGAACGACAAAAGAAAACCTTGTTATAAAAGTTATAAAACTATTTTTATTATTTTTTCTGCTGATCTTTAATGCGTTGACGCACACTTTCTGACTTCAATTGACCACAGGCCGCTAGAATATCACGCCCCCTTGGACGACGCACAGGGCTTTGGTATCCAGCATCTTCAACAATTTTTGCGAAGGCACGGATACGATTACCCGATGAACATTCAAACGCCGCACCAGGCCAAGGATTAAATGGAATAAGATTAATTTTTGCTGGAATATTTCTCAATATACGCACCAATTCACGGGCATCTGCATCACTGTCATTCACTTCTTTTAACATCACATATTCAAATGTAATTTGACGCGATTGACTGGCCGCTGGATAATTCTCACATGCCTTTAGTAACACATCGAGTGGATATTGTTTATTTAAGGGCACTAACTGATCGCGCAATTTGTTGTTCACCGCGTGTAATGAAATCGCCAAACCCGTACCCAATTCAGTCCCACATTTTTCAATCAACGGCACAACACCCGATGTAGAAATCGTTACCTTGCGTTTTGAAAAATTAAGACCATTTGGGTCAGTTAAAATCTTAACGGCTTTTGCGACATGCTCATAATTATAAAGCGGTTCACCCATCCCCATAAAAACAATGTTCGTAAAACGATCTTTGGTATTACTGTCCGTCGGCCATTCATCTAATGCATCTTTACAACGCATCGCCTGTAGTAGAATTTCTTTTGCGCCCAAGTTACGCACCAGCTTTTGTGTGCCTGTATGGCAAAAAGTGCAAGCCAATGTACATCCAACTTGTGAGGATACACATAATGTACCGCGCGTCTTCTCAGGGATAAAAACAGTTTCAATTTCTTGTCCATCCGCCATCTTAAGCAACCATTTTTCGGTGCCATCGGTGGATTCCTGATGCTCGGTGATCTCTGGACGCTCTAAGGTATAGATGCTTTCCAATTGTGTGCGCAAATTTTTGGACAGATTCGTCATCTCATCAAAACTTTGTGCGCCGCGCTTATAGACCCACTCATAAATCTGTTTGGCACGGAACTTCTTTAGACCCAATTCAACGATTGCGGTTTCAATATCATGTAAATCTTCACCAATTAATGCGGTACGACCATCACGTGTTTTATCAGAGGCTTTAAAGACTTTATTATGCTTATCAATTGCCGCCATTTGTTTTTCAAATGGTTTTGCATCTCTTGCATTCTTATCTGTGCTGTTATCTGTCATAGGAGCTTATCTATCACAGACAGTCCCAAAAAGGCAAGAAAAAGCGCGCTTCCCGTAAAAGAAAGCGCGCTTTTAAAATCTTAGAGTATCTTAATTACAGACCACAGGCCTTGGTGATGGCATCATAAGCGGCTGTACTGCCTTTTAATGAATAGGTATCGGTTGTTAATGTGCCGCGTGTTGAGCGCCCCTTCACAACCATGCCAGACCCATTTTTGATCGCATCGGACATTTTCTTATCTGTTGCATCATCGGGGGTCCACGCCGTATCACCTTGGGTGAATAATGTGAATTTCTTAGATCCCACAGAAACGCTTACGTCACTGCTAGATTTGTACGTATAACCGGCAACAAAGCTAATGACATCACGACTGTTATCCGCGGGACGATGTGTAATCAAAGAGAATATCTCGCCGCGTTTTTTATAATTACCTTGGGCTTTTTTGGGCTGTGATGCCATAAAGCAAACTTTGTTACCATTCTCCATGAATGTAAAAGCACTCCAATCACCATGCGTGCTAATCAATTGCGGTGTGTCGGCTTGTGCAGGGTTCACAGCAAAGATCATCGCACAAAGCGCAACGACAAAAGAGAATTTAGTAAGAGATGAGATCATTTTAGACATTGATATATCCAGTTTTGAGAATTTATTTTATTGCTCTTAATAATATTCATGATCCGCGCGCCTTTTTCAAGCAGGAATATCTAAACAATTAAAGTTTACCGCTATGAACGCGTTTATTTCTCAGTCCTAAACTTTGGCATGCCACGTGTGTGGGGTGCAAGAAGGGGGACTATTTCACCGCCTGGAATAACGGGGCGTGCGGGAAATTGACCTAATTGTGTTAGACGATCATACATGACGATCGCGCCAGCAACGCCAACATTAATACAAAACTTCATTGGAATTTGAATAACGTGATCGCATAACTCAAGAGTACGAGGACTTAATTCACCACGTTCAGGACCTAAAATATACATGGCGGCGCGGGGGTGACAAAAAGACGGTAGCGCCACAGAATCTTCCGTGAGTTCAACCCCAACCAATTGCGCGCCCTTTGGCTTATGCGTCATCATCATATCAATATCATCAAAATGATAATGGGGGATTTCACCAGCGGCCGCCGATGTATCGGCAAAACGCATATCATCATCGCTGACCGCTTTGTTCACAGTAAAGAAATAGCTGGCACCAAAAGAATGCGCAGACCGTGACAAATTCCCTAAGTTACGGGGCTTACTCACCCCTTCTACGCCAAGGCCGAAAAATCCTTTAGGTTCTTTTCCTGTTAAGCTCATAGTTTTATTCCTCAACTTAATAGTTCGGGTCTATTTTTAAACTGTTCTAAAGCCTCTGGATTGGCGAGGCTTTGCGTATTTTTCACTATACGTCCTTCAACAATGTGGCGTACAGCGATCTCTGTGATCTTACCACTTTTAGTGCGCGGTATATCAGTGACGGTTAAAATCTTTGCTGGTACGTGGCGCGGTGTTGTACCTTTGCGGATCGTTGCCTTAATTTTGGTTTTTAGATCATCATCCAATATCACACCCTCGGCCAGTATAACGAACAAAACCACACGCACATCATGTTGCCAATTCTGACCCACAACGATTGATTCCAAGATTTCGTCTAATTGTTCGACTTGGCGATAGATTTCCGCTGTACCAATACGTACACCGCCCGGGTTTAATGTCGCATCAGAGCGTCCATGAATAATAAACCCGTTAGACGCAGTTTTTTCAATCCAATCGCCGTGGCACCAAACACCATTTGGTACAACATCATTAAAGCGATCAAAATAAGCCTCATAATATTTCTGATTATCTTTATCGTCCCAAAAATAAATCGGCATTGATGGAAATGGGTTGGCACAAACAAGTTCACCTTGAACAGATGTTTGATCGCTTAAGAGTGTGATTTCTTTGGCGTCTTCATCATAAACACGCACATCCATACCAAGGCCTGCACCTTGAATTTCACCGCGATAAACAGGAGACATTGGATTACCCAAAACAAAACAAGAAATAATATCTGTGCCACCAGAAATTGAGGCGACATGAATATCTGATTTTATCTGGTCGTAAATATAATCAAAACTCTCTGGCACAAGCGGTGATCCCGTTGATGTTAAAACGCGGAGATGTTTAAAATCATGGCCTGTGTTACGCACACGTTTTTTAGGGGATAATTTACGTTTTTTAATCGCATCAATGAATTTTGCCGATGTGCCAAATAAATAGCATTTTTCTGAATCTGTATAATCCCACAAAATATATTTATGCGGATATAGCGGCGAACCATCATAAAGGAGAAGTGTCGCACCCGCCCCCAGTCCAGCAACTAACCAATTCCACATCATCCACCCACAGGTGGTGAAATAAAACACACGGCTATCTTCACGCACATCACAATGCAGACGGTGTTCTTTAAGCTGTTGTAACAACGTCCCGCCAGCACCGTGGACAATACATTTGGGAATACCCGTTGTCCCGCTTGAGAACATAATATAAAGCGGATGATCAAAGGGTAATTGCTCAAAGTGAATAGCCTCGGGCACAAACTCAATGATAAAATCTTCATAAGAAAGGCTTAAATCTTTTGGTGCATGAAAAGGTTGTTCAACGGGCGCAAAATCGACCATAACAACTTTGGTTAATGTTGGTAATTGTGCGACAATCTTGTGTAACTTATCGGTACAATCAATTACCTTACCGTTATAATAATATCCCTGAACTGCAATCATAACCTTTGGTTCAATCTGTCCAAAACGATCAAGCACCCCGTCCACACCAAAATCAGGTGACGCCGACGCCCAAACAGCGCCCAATGAACTGGCTGCCAACATAGCAATAATTGTCTCTGGCATATTGGGCATAAATCCACATACACGATCACCACGTGTTACACCCAATGTTTTCAAACCTTGTGCAAATTGACTGACCTGATCATATAAATCATCCCAAGAAATACGCACGGCTTTCGACGTGTCATTAATGCCATCGACTGAAAAATCATTTTCACAACGGAAAACCAACGCCTCTGTTTCACCCTTTTTCTTTAATAGATTTTCGGCAAAATTGAGCGTTGCATGCGGGAAAAATGTCGCTGACTTGTTTTTATCCGCTGACATTTTCTTGTCGTTGATTAGATAAGGCGCACCACCCCTATCCCCAATCACATCACAAAAATCCCAGAGCAAAGACCAAAAATCTGCACTATGATCAATACTCCATTGATGTAAATCATCATAATTATTAAGGTCAAAACCATGAATATCATTCACACGCTGCATGAAGGCATAAATCTGCGATCCTTCAATCATGTCTGATGATGGCGACCAAAGCGGTGTTAAATTGTTCTCTTCTATCTCAATAGAATGGCTCATGCGGTCTTTCTGAAATCTGTTTATTGCTATAAATTTGGTGCATTGTTGTAAATTTAGCCCCCTATCGTCAAGTTTTCTTTCTAAAAAGCAATAAAATTAGGGTTTAACGGTAATCTGCGCTTGTCAAAATCAGATTAAAAACGTTATTATAAATCTATGAGCGATTCGGATTCTAAATCGCCGTCCCCATCATCATCTAAGGTGTTCAGCCTTAAAGATGCATCGGCTTCAAAATTCTTACGTATTTTACCGGAAACACCAGATCCGGTAAACACAATGCATATTGCCCAAAATTCAGCCGACATAAGCATTAAAGAAGACCCAATATTACGCGCTAAACAACAAAAGAAAATCAAAAAACAAAGCAGCTTTTTTGACACCGACCTTGCACCTTTCATGGGATTATCACGTGACTTTTTCTTTATCTTGAAACAAGGGCGCACATTGACTTTTACATGCCCAACGATGCAAGAGGTCTTGTTAAAAATTGACGACCCCAACCATACAACGCACCATGATTTATTTGATTTTGTTCATCCCCACGATGCACGCTCACTGCGCGATATGATAGAAAGCCTAAAAGCATCAGAAGATTTATGCGCGGATATTCGCTTGGTTAGCAAAGACAGCCGTACATTACATGGACAATGGACATTAAAGAAAATCAATACAGATATTTATGTGACGATAAAAGACACAAGCGAAGCAAGGCGCAAAGAAAATGCCCTTCAAATCCGCGCCGAACAATTAAACGAAGCCCAAAAAATTGCCCGTATGGGCCACTGGCATTGGACAATTGAAGACGCCAATATGCATTGGTCAAATCAACTTTATGAATTATTTGGTGTTGAACAAAACAGCTTTACGCCAAGCTTCTCGGCCGTTAATGATATGATTCATTCGCGTGATCTAGAACGTGTGCTCCATGCCTTTGAGCGAGGCATGATTGATAAGCGTGACTTTGAAGTCGAGTTCCGCTTTACAACACCAAAGGGCGAATTAAAGCATGCGATGTGTAAAGCACAATGCACCCTTGATACCAAAGGTGATTTGAAGAAATTATTTGGTATTATGCGCGATATTACGGAACAAACAAATGCCGAGCGGACATTGCGTAAAGCCAAAGAAGCCGCCGAAGCCGCCTATGAAGCCAAATCTCGTTTCTTGGCAAATATGAGCCATGAATTGCGCACGCCCTTAAATGCTATTATTGGTTTTTCAGAAATGATGCAGGGACAATTATTAGGGCCCATCGGCAACGAACGCTATGTTGATTATATCGCGTCCATCCATGAAAGCGGCAAACACCTATTAGACCTAGTGACTGATATTCTTGATATGTCGAAAATCGAGGCTGGTAAATATCGCCTTGAATTAGACGAGGTTAATTTAGAAAAAACAATTTCCGTCGCAGTTCACATGATGGCCGGACGCGCCGAAGAAAAAAGCATCTTTTTAAATATCAATGGTCACAGCAATAATCTGAATGCCTGCGCAAAAACGACCTCGGACAGACGCGCCCTGATGCAGATCCTTCTAAACCTATTATCAAATGCCATTAAGTTTACCCCTGAGAATGGAACAATAACGGTTGATTTAAAAGCGGGATCAGACAATAGCCAAGATGGCTATTTCATTCATATTACCGACACAGGCATAGGTATTCCAAAAGAGAAATTAGATCATGTCACAAAACCTTTTGAGCAAGTCGCCGGCGCGCATACACGCAATCATGAAGGGTCTGGTTTAGGGCTTTCGATCACAAAGAATTTAATCGAGCTTCATGGCGGAACGCTTTCTTTAATAAGTGAAGTCAATGAGGGAACATGCGCAACAATTTTTGTCCCTCAACAAGCAAACGTCACCTTGAGTGACGGCCAAGATTGTTTCAGCGATGATATGTTTGATTTTGATGAGAACTCAATCGATTCAACACCGATCTTTCGCCAATTTGATATTATTGATTAATATCTATTCTTTCGCCGCATCCACATAAAACTTAGCAATTGCGTCGAGGCCTTCGCGGTACGTCGGATAAGCCAAAGTAACACCCAGATCAGATTTAATCTTATCATTACGCACTTTTTTATTCTCACGATAAAAACTAGCCGCCATGGGGCTTAAGTTTGCTTCATCCCAAGGAATAAGGGGCGGGACATCAACACCCAATAATTCACAGGCATAGGCGATGATTTCATGGCTTGGGGCGGGGGAATTATCGGCGAGGTTATAAATTTCACCTGGTTTTGGATTATTCATTGACGCAATCAATGTTGTAACAATATCTTCGACATGAATGCGAGAGAAAGCTTGCCCCTCTTTTTCAATCCGGCGCGCATATCCTGCTTGCGCAGTTTCAATCGCACTGCGCCCCAGACCATAAATACCGGCAAGACGAAAAATATGAAGCGGTATGGCGTCACGATACCATGCATCAGACCATTGATTTTCAGCCAAAGCGCGGCGTGATCCACGAATAGATGTCGGGTTTTTTTCCGTTTCTTCACTAACCCAACCACCATCATGATTACCATAGACTGATGTCGCCGACAAATAGCCGAGCCATTTGAGGTTCTCTAATTCAGTTAAATCAAAACCATGCACATCAACCACAGGATCGCCCGTGGAATCTGGCGGTGTACTAACCAAGATATGACTGACATCTTTCATGATCTTACGAAAGCCATTTACACGGTGGGTGCGATCAAAAACATAGGCCTCAAAACCCTGCTCGCGCAAATCATCACGGCGATCATAGTCACGCGTTGTTCCAGCAACCTCAAAACCCAAGGGTATGAGACGCTGCGCTAGTTTTTCAGCGGTATAGCCAAACCCGAAACAAAAAAGGCGTTTCTTGGTAGGCATTTCGCCATCAGGTGTTTCACCGTCTGGTTTTTGGGATGTATCTGTATGTTTGAATGAGGTCATAAATCTATTAAATCGTTTTTTATTATTGTTATTGTGTTGTCATTATAAAAGAGAGAAATCAAAAATCAATATTCGCATAATGTTTGGGTGGTTTCACCCCTGGAATATTATCGTGTAATAAAGGTCTAAAGCTAGGGCGGGATTTAATCCGTGCATACCAATTTTTAGCACCCACATGATCGTCCCACGGTACATCACCGATAAAATCAATCGCCGATAAATGTGAGGCGGCGGTAATATCCGCCAAAGAGAATTCATCCCCCGCCAGCCAATTACGGCGCTCTGTTAAAAAACTAATATAATCCAAATGATAATGAATATTAGCATGGCCCGCACGAATAGCTGGACCATGAGGTTCGCCCATGCGCAAAAAACGCTTCATCATTTTCTCACCAACCAGATTATCACTGACTTCTTGATTAAATTTGCGATCAAACCACGCGACTAAGCGGCGCGTTTCGGCGCGCTGTTGTGGCGTATTACCAATCAAGGTGCCATTATCACAATACACTTCATCTAAATATTCACAGATAACTTGAGAGTTTGTATAAACCGATCCATCTGGCTCAATCAAAACGGGTACATCGCCTGCGGGATTCATTGCTAAGAATTCCGTACGACGTTCCCAAATTTTTTCAATTTTCAAATCAAAATCCAGCCCCTTTTCAGCCAAGGTCAAACGAACTTTGCGGGAAAAAGGATGCAGCCATAGATGGTAAAGAATACGCATCTTTTAAGTGTACGCACCTTATTAAAAAATTAAAAGTGAAATTGCTATTTTTCTTAAAAAAGCTATACTCAATGACGAGTATAAACCCCCGTCCCCTGAAAGATTTTAGACCATGTTTAAATCCCTGCCTAAAAATAGCCTTCACAATAAAACAATCGCTATTTTTGGTGGTACGGGTTTCTTGGGTAAATCCATTATCAACCAATTGGCAAAATCGGGCGCATCGATCATTATCCCAACACGCAACACCGCCAGTGTTTACGACATAAAGCCTGTCGGTGAAATTGGACAGATTAATGGTATTGCGTGTCGCTTAAATAATGACGACGATTTAAAGAAAATCATTGATAGCGCCGATATTATTATCAATCTCATTGGCTTGTTATATGAATCTGGCAAATCAACATTTGAGGCGCTACACCACCAATTCCCAAAGCGTTTAGCCGAAATCACCAAGAAAGCTAATAAAAAGTCGAAGATAGAAAAAAGGATCATTCACATCTCAGCCATTGGCGTGAATGAAAATAGCACATGTAGCTATTTGAAAACCAAAGCGTTGGGTGAACAAGCCCTATTAAAAGTAATGCCCGCTTCAACAATCCTTCGCCCTTCCATTGTTTTCGGACCAGATGATAATTTCTTTAATCTCTTTGCAAAGCTAAGTGGTTTCATGCCCTATCTTCCGCTTATTGGCGGCGGTAAAACAAAATTCCAGCCTATTTATGTTGAAGATATCGCAAAAGCGGTTGATCACGTAATCGCCAATGATGAAACCAAAGGACAAATCTATGCCTTGGGTGGACCAACGCGTTATAGCTTTAAAGAACTACTAGAGATGATGTTAAGCGAAACACATCGTAAAAAATTACTTCTCCCTATTCCTTTTCCCTTAGCGAAAATTAAATCACATATATTGAAACTAGCGCCCACGCCATTATTAACACCTGACCAAGTAGAGGCACTAAAATATGATAACGTTGTGCCAGAGGGATCAAAAACATTACATGATCTTGGTATCGCGCCAACGGCATTAGAAATTATTCTCCCTGATTATATGGTCAAATATCGTCCTGGCGGTGTTTTTTCTCGTAAAAAGCGCGCGTAACAATGATGTTAAAGAATAGAGACTTATCATGAAAGAAATTGAGGCCGTTCAGAAAATAAGAACCGTCTTGCGTCATCATGCACGCCAAAAAGGCAATAATAAGAATGTTCTCATTATCGGCACAGGTGGTACTTTTGATAAAATACATGACCCCATATCAGAGAGCCTTATATTTTCTGAAAACTCACATATGCAGCAAATATTAGAAGCCGCCAATGTCTTTGGTGTACGCCACCATATATTGATGATGAAAGATAGTTTAGAGCTCATGGATGGTGACCGTGAATTAATAGTACAAGCCATCCGCACCGCGCCAGAAAAACACATTGTTATCACACACGGCACAAGCACAATGTCACAAACTGCAGTTTATTTAAAAAATAGTAATATCCATGATAAAACAGTTATCTTGACAGGCGCCCTACGCCCCTATTCTTTAATGCAGTCCGATGCTGAGTTTAACTTGGGCTGTGCCATCACCGCCGCACAACTGATCGACACCGGTGTCTACATCACCATGAATGGACAAATATTCCCCGCCGGATTAGTTGAAAAAAATCCCGAGACGGGTACGTTCGCAGCAAAATAAGAGAGAGCTCTTTAAGACTTTAAGCATTATTTCTGCGGTAATCTTTTGCGAATTGTAGGAATTCATCGGCGGGCATAGGGCGGGCATAGAGATAGCCCTGTACTTCATCACAATCTTGTGCCTTCAAAAAGGCCTCATGTTCTTTGGTTTCCACACCCTCTGCAATCACCTTAATACCAAGGGCGCGACCAAGGCTAACAATAATTTTTGTAATAGCCGCATCGTCATCATTTTCTAAGGCATTGCGAATAAAGCTCTGGTCAATTTTTAAACGATCAATTGGGAATTGGCGCAAATAGCTGAGTGATGAATAACCCGTTCCAAAATCATCAATCGCCAATTCAATACCAACATCGTTCAGGCGTTCAAGCGTATTAATGGTACGATTAACATCATCCATAAACAGACTTTCTGTAACTTCAATCTCCAATAAATGCGGACGTAAGTTTGTTTTCTTTAAGATATCTTTGACGTCTTTGACAAGGTCTGCTTGTTGGAATTGTATCGCGGAAATATTCACCGCCATACGGACATCATCAACGCCTTGTTTTTGCCATGCGATAACTTGGTTAACAGCCTCTTCCAAAGCCCATTTACCCATGGGCAAAATAAGACCCGATTGTTCAGCCGCGGGAATAAAATCAACAGGCGAAATAAATTCAGTTTTATCAGAATCAGGAATTTTCTTAAACCAGCGCATCAAGGCCTCAGCGCCGATCAGATCACCGGTTTTTAAATTAAATTGTGGTTGATAATAAAGCGTGAAATCTTTGTTATCAAACGCAACGCGCATATCCCGCACCATTTGAACACGTTTTTGAACGGCTAGATCGAAATCCGCTGAATAATGACGCGCCGTATCGCGCCCATCTTCCTTAGCGCGATTAAGCGCAATATCAGCACTTTTAACAAGCTTGCTAGCATCGCGTCCATCGGTTGGATAGGTCGAAACCCCCAAAGAACATTTAACCTTAAAATCCTCACCCGCAATTTTAAACGGCTCTTTAAAGCAATTAAATACCATACCCGCAACGCGGTCAGTGACCTCTTCGTCTTGATTCAGGACAGCGAGAATAGCAAATTCATCCTCACCAGAACGCGATACATAAACGTCATTCGGTAATATTTTTTTCAAGCGCTGACCAACCGCCGCCAGTAACATATCACCGACATCATGCCCCATCGTATCATTGACATCTTTGAAGTGATCCAAATCAACCACTGCGATAGCCAGTTTCTTATCATTCACATCCTGCATTTCGGTAATCATCGATTCAAGCTGTTGGATAAACAAAGTTCTATTGGGCAGCCCCGTCAAACTATCGTAATACGCCAATTGATGAATCGTATCTTTGGCTTGTGATTTTAATTTTTTCAAGTTCTTGGCATTCTCAAAAATAAGATCATTAGCCGCACGAACCATGACACCAAGTGCATCTTTTGCATCACTATGGGTAATATATTTTTTGGCATTTCCAGGGTCTTTCGCGGCACCGATTAAATTATGGCGTAAGCGCATAATCGGTTCGATTAACCACCGCCCCAAAACGATCATTAGAACAGTTGTCACAAAAGCCGATAATAACAGAACAATCAAACCAGCCTGACGAATATGATTAAGCATTGCAGGCATTAAATTGGTCGCATCAACACGCATCAACACGCGGTAAGGCTTTGCCAAGTCCCCAGGTGATAGTAAGCGCTCATAGCGCGACCAATCTTCACTTAAGTAATCATAAAACTCTGATGTGATAGGGGCTTCTGGTGCTTCGCCATATGTTTTTTCATGAACGCCATCAAGGCGATATACAGAAAATCCCTTGATGTTTGATCCCCGCAAAATCGTTTGCACATGATCTTCATCAATAACAGGCTCTGACAAATTAACACGTAACGAGTTTAAGTGTGGTGATAAGACGGCCGCAGATACGTCCATAAGATGATCTTTGCGTTCATATAAATAATCTTTACCTGAAACATAATAAACAGCAACTTGAACAACCAAAATTGTTAAAAACACAGCCAAAGCAACACGCCAAGCAAGGCGACTAGCCCATATTGGTGTGTTTTTAGGCATCGATGATATCGTTTTTGATGCGTCTATATTGGTCGTCAGTTTTTTCATGCTTCTTTATAATGCCCGAAGAGTCATAAGACTTTATTAATAATAAAAAGTCATTTAAAATCAGTAATGTACTACACCCAGGCAATACGGATAGAATTTGTACTGCCCGCTACACCAAAAGGCACCCCCGCGGTGATAACGATTGTATCACCTTTTTCGGTAACGCCTTTTTCCAGTGATTTTGCTGTTGCCTGTTCAACAATACGCATAAAGCTATTAACTTCTTTGGTAATCATGGGGAAAACGCCAAAAGACAAACATAAACGACGCGATGTTGCGATCTCTGGTGTTAGTGCCAAGATCGGCAAACGAGATCTTAATCGTGAAGCACGCAACGCCGTTGATCCGCTAGAGGTAAATGTCACAATCAATTTTGCATCAATTTCTTCGGCAATATTTTTAGCGCCGACGGTAATCGCGTCAGCAACCGTATGATCGCTTTCGTTAATTTCGGCATCACGTACACGGTGATATGTATCGTCTTGTTCAACCGACAAAGCAATTTTCGCCATCATCGTTACTGCTTGGATCGGATAATCACCTGCCGCCGTTTCCGCCGATAACATCACGGCATCTGTGCCCTCATATACGGCCGCTGCAACATCCGATGCTTCGGCACGTGTTGGGGTGGGTGCACTGGTCATTGATTCCAACATTTGTGTGGCAACAATCACGGGCTTAACCGCATGACGCGCCTTACGAATAATGCGTTTTTGAATGGCAGGTACTTCTTCGGCAGGCATTTCCACGCCTAAATCACCGCGCGCAATCATAATGCCGTCACTGATTTCAATAATTTCATCAATATTTTTAACCGCTTGTGGTTTTTCAATTTTTGCAACCACCGCCGCGCGACCATTAATAATTTTCTTTGCTTGCGCCACATCATCCGCCGTTTGTACAAACGACAAAGCAACAAAATCAACCCCCAATTTCATGGCAAAATCCAGATCCCGTAGATCTTTTTCGGTCAGGGCAGACACAGCCAATTCGGTTTGAGGCAAGTTAAAGCCCTTCCGATCACTCAAGGATGTTCCTGCAATAACTTTAGTAACAAGAGAGCCTGTAGTCTTATCAACCACCTGAACACGAACGCGTCCGTCATCAAGCAAGATCACCTCACCTATCTGAACGGCTTTAATAACCTCTGGATGGGGTAAATAAACACGTGTCTCATCACCCAAAATTTCGTCGCTATCAAAGGTAAATATCTGTCCCGCTTTAATCGCGACATGACCCTCTTTAAATTGACCAACACGGTGCTTTGGTCCTTGTAAATCAGCTAAAATACCAATGGGCTTAGCAATATCTTTTTCTAAATCGCGGATATGTCCGTGGACTTTTTGATGATCCGCATGAGTACCATGAGAGAAATTCATGCGAAACACATTCACCCCCGTCTCAACCAATGCCTTCAGCATGTCTTTACTGTTAGAGGCAGGGCCAATCGTAGCCAGAATTTTTGTCTTGCGTATAGGTTTTGTCATGATATTTGCTATTCAAATTAGGATGTAAAATAAAGGCAGAACGCCCGAATAGAGATACTATACCCCGTAATCCGTTAAAAATGAATAAAAGAAAGTGATGGTATCGATTTTATGGCTATAAAGATAGTGATCTGGGCTTTACAGACTGAGTACCCGTTTGCAGCATAAACCTATCTTCAAAATCATTGATTTCCTGAGCAACCGTCCTATCCATTAATTTACGACAATAAGCGGCCTCTTCGACAGAGATATAGTCACTGCGCCTTAATATCATAATGACTTCCTCCTCACTTACTCCAGTTGAGTCGATTAGCGCATTAATGACATGGAGGTAAATTTTATCTGTCTTGTTTTCAACATACTGTAGGGCACTCTTATTTTCTTCGACAGCAGCCAAACAAATATTTTCTGTTTGGATCTTAACAAAATTTAAAGCATAGCCATTCTGGCGAACCGCCTCAGTGCAAATATCCTCAGTTTGGTTTTGTACATATTGCAAACAAAATCCATAATTTTTGACCGCCGCTAAACATACAGCTTCTGTCTGCGGGTAAATATTTTTTATCGCCTGTTCATCTTGTGAAACAGCCTCAATAAATATGGCTTCACTGCCCTGTCCTATTAAGTTTTTATAGTTATCAGCATGGCCTTTATCAATTTTTTTCTAGCTTACTACCAATAGCATAGACACGGTAGGTATCTGGAATATCTACCATCGCAATATCACCTTGCTCAAAGCTATGACGATAGTAAGTCACTACATGTGCATTCGCGTCTGAGCCAAATTGTTCATGAAACATATATTGAAACTTACTGTCCTTCATGATGGGAAATCCCCGCATTAAATTGTCTAAATATCGCATTATTGTAACTGGACTTATTAATTATGCTAAATAAATCGATGGTTTTAAGACATAAAAAAGCGCCGCTTGATAGGGGACAAGAAGCGGCGCTTTAAATCTTTGAGAAATGATCGATTAAGATCAAGGTTTAGGAGGGATTAGGTATTTGCTAATCAAAAAATCATTTCTCTATCCTTTAAGTATGACAGAGAAATAGGGCAAAATTAGGGCGTTAATAAGCCTATTTACATTATGTTAATATTTAAAATAAATAAAAAATAATTATTTTATAACAATGAGATAAAAGACATATACATAAAAATAAGTCCTCTTTACAATACCAGCCCTTTATTTATTATGTAAATATGTCAAGAATGTGGCAGTATCGCCCTATAAAGATCGTTAAACAAGACTATTTCGGGCCACATTGCATGCCACGGAAGAAACCAACCCTCCGGATTTTGGCATTTTCAAAGCTCTCTGGCGTCAAAGAAGAACCTCGCAGTGCATTATCGCAGAATTCTCGAATTAATGGACTTCTGATAAAATAATAAGCCTTTGGCGCATTAAGAACTGCCGTTAGACAAAGCTCTTCTGTATGTTCTTCAACCGGTACATCTATCAGATGTTCACCATCACGGCGCACAGCATCTAAATCATCTTGATATTTTTTTATGCGAACGCTACGCGCATGTTGTTCCATCGTAATGCCGCGCCCCATAACCAAGTTACTGACACGCGTTTTTATATAAGGGCTTTTGATGTCTGCAATAACGTTAAAGTCAGCACGCGCGGCCGAAAGGCAGACTTTTGTCGTCTGCTGTTTTCGTGGCACTGTGTGTAGCAGTTCAGGATTCCCACCAACCAATGCCTCAAGATTGCTGGCTTTTGTCTTTTTTGATTTGAAATATGAAGTACGACGTTTTGTCACAGAAGACGTCTTTTTCTTGCCTGTTATGTCGCGAGAATTAGCCCTATCAATAATATATACTCTGCGCGTAGATCTATGAATCATTATACTGCTCTCTTATTAAATATTTTAAATATTTTTGTGATTTATACTTATTTTCATTAACTTATATCAACACACTATGATTATGTCAATAATAATAGTACTTATTAGTAGATGTTATTATCACCCAACACTCATTGATTATTAACTGAATTTGTTCTAATATATGGCGACTTTTACTTATGGGCGCTCGCCCACCACCCTTTAATCAGGAGCACTACACATGACGACAACTGGTCACGATAGCCTTAATACACGCAAAACACTGTCTGTTAATGGCAAGGAATATGATTATTTCTCACTAAAAGCCGCCGCAGAAAAAATTGGTGATATTTCTAAATTACCCTTTTCTTTAAAGGTTTTATTAGAGAACTTATTGCGTTATGAAGATGGTCGCTCAGTCAGTATAGAAGACGTCAAAGCCCTGACCGCATGGTTGAAAAATAAAAAATCAACGCGTGAGATTGCCTATCGTCCTGCCCGCGTCCTGATGCAGGATTTCACAGGTGTTCCAGCCGTTGTTGATTTAGCGGCGATGCGTGATGCGATGGTTGATATGGGCGGCGACGCAAAGAAAATTAACCCCCTCTCTGCGGTTGATCTAGTGATTGATCATTCGGTTATGGTGGACTCTTTTGGTAAAGATAGTTCTTTTAAAACAAACGTGGACCTTGAATTTGAACGTAACGATGAACGTTATGCGTTTTTACGTTGGGGATCAAAAGCCTTTGATAATTTCCGTGTTGTTCCACCAGGAACAGGTATTTGCCACCAAGTAAATCTTGAATATTTAGGTCAAACGGTCTGGGTTGAAGATGATAAAAACGCATCCCATGTGGGTCGTCCCGTTGCGTATCCAGATACGTTAGTCGGAACAGATAGTCACACAACAATGATTAACGGTCTGGCCATTCTTGGTTGGGGTGTTGGTGGAATTGAGGCCGAAGCCGCAATGTTAGGTCAACCTATTTCAATGTTAATCCCAGAAGTTGTCGGCTTTAAACTAAGCGGTAAAATGCGTGAGGGCACAACCGCAACGGATTTAGTTTTAACGGTCGTTCAAATGTTACGCGCCAAGGGCGTTGTTGGTAAATTTGTTGAATTTTATGGTGACGGCCTTGACCACATGACATTGGCTGACCGCGCAACAATTGCCAATATGGCACCGGAATATGGCGCAACATGTGGTTTCTTCCCTATTGATGATGAAGTACTCAATTATTTACGCTTTACAGGCCGCGACGAAGATCGCGTTGCCTTGGTCGAAGCCTATGCCAAAGAACAAGGCATGTGGCGTGAAACAGGTCATGAGCCAACATTTACAGATACGCTAGAATTAGACATGGGCACGGTTGAGGCCGCTATTTCGGGACCAAAACGCCCACAAGATAAAATTAATTTACGCCAAGCCGACACAGCCTTTGATGCCGTGCTCGCAAGTGAGTTTAAAGTTGCTGAAAAATCGAAAAAAGTTGCTGTTGAGGGCCACGATTTTGAATTAGATCATGGTCACATTGCGATTGCCGCGATCACTAGCTGTACAAACACATCAAATCCATCCGTGATGATTGGTGCGGGTCTCGTTGCCCGTAAAGCTCGTGAAAAGGGTCTTAATGTTAAGCCTTGGGTTAAAACATCATTAGCACCTGGATCACAGGTCGTAACAGATTATTTAGAAAAAGCCGGATTGCAAAGCGATCTAGATGCACTTGGTTTTAATCTTGTTGGATATGGCTGTACGACATGTATTGGTAACTCAGGCCCCGTGCCAGAACCAATCCGCAATGCCATCCATGGTGGTGACTTGGTTGCCGCGTCTGTTTTATCTGGTAACCGTAACTTTGAAGGGCGTATTGGCCCTGATGTTAAAGCCAACTATTTGGCTTCCCCGCCATTGGTTGTTGCCTACGCGATTGCGGGTAGCATGAAAATTAACATTACAACCGAACCACTTGGCCAAGACCAAGACGGTCATGATGTTTACCTAAAAGACATTTGGCCCACAAACAAAGAAATTGCCGATACCTTGGCAACGTGCTTAACACCAGAAATGTTCAAAACACGTTACGCGAACGTCTTTGAAGGGCCAGAAGAATGGCAAAATGTTAAAGCCACCGCGTCATTGACGTATGATTGGCAAGAAGGGTCTACTTACGTGAAAAAGCCACCATTTTTTGATGGCATCACAAAAGATGTACCAAAAGCCAAAGATATTATAAATGCCAAGGCACTTGGTTTATTTGGTGACTCGGTGACAACCGATCACATTTCACCTGCTGGTGCGATTAAAAAGGACAGCCCCGCTGGTGCTTATTTACTAGAGCGTCAAATTGGCCAAAAAGACTTTAACTCTTTTGGCTCTCGCCGTGGTAACCACGAGGTGATGATGCGCGGCACATTCGCCAATATCCGTATTAAAAACCAAATGCTTGATGGGGTAGAGGGTGGTTTTACCAAATATATCCCAACGGGCGAAAAACAAGACATCTATGATGCCGCCATGAACTATGCCAATGACGAAACACCGTTAGTTGTGGTTGCCGGTAAAGAATATGGTACGGGTTCAAGCCGTGATTGGGCCGCCAAAGGTACAATTCTTCTGGGTGTTCGCGCCGTAATCGTAGAAAGCTTTGAACGTATTCACCGCTCCAACCTCATTGGTATGGGTGTTCTACCCCTTCAATTCAAGGGCAGTGATACACGTGAAACGCTTAACTTAAAGGGTGATGAAACATATACAATCAAAGGCATTGACGGCGCAACACCACGCAGCGACCTTGATTTAGAAATCACATACGCAGATGGCACAAGTAAAACCGTCGCCGTCCTTGTACGTATCGATACCGAAGATGAGATGGATTACTATCGCAACGAAGGTATTCTACATTATGTTCTACGCCAAATTGCAGCGTCTTAATTGGTATGTCAGATAAAGTTCTAATTACTGACAGCCTTTTCATCTTCGATGAACATATTGAGGCCATAAAAAATGCAGGATATAATCCTGTACGTCTAGACAAAGTAAAGGCAACCGAAGAAGAGCTTATAGAAGCGATTAAAGGGTGTGTTGGTTATATTTTGGGCGGCGTTGAACATGTCACTGAGAACGTGTTAAATGCGGCACCCGACTTGAAAGCAATTTGCTTTACGGGAACCGATTTCCGACATTACGTTCCATCTTATGAAGTAGCCACGGCAAGAGGTATCAAGATCACCAACTGCCCTGGTGCTAACTCTGGTGCTGTCTCACAGTTCGCCTTATCTCTTATCTTGACGATGTTGCGACGTGTACCATCACTGTGTTTAGAAGGTGGAACTAATTTTATTATCACCGATGAATTCGAGGATTTGAGCATCGGCGTGATTGGCTATGGTCGCATAGGCCAAAAAGTCGCGCAAATGCTAAGAAGCCTAGGCTTTAATGTCATGATAAGCACACGCAGCCATCAAGAAAGAGCCACGTCCGATGGTTTTGAATGCGTTTCTTTAGATAAAATGATCTCAGAAGCCGATTGTATCTCTCTACATGTAGAAGGCGTTTCTAGTGAGAACATGATTACAGCCAACCATATCAAGGCCCTTAAAAATGGAGCCGTCATTATTAACACCTGTCGTGATAAATCAATTGATCGCGAAGCCATGAATAAAAGACTTGAGGATGGTAGTATTTTATTTGCTGCTGACCATCATGATAATACTATTACAAATAAAGCCCCCATAGGACACGTTATGATGGCAAAAGCCTCAAGCGCATATAACACACATCGTGCTAATAAATTAGGAAGCGATTGGTCAACTGAATCATTACTGAATATTTTATCAGGAAAAGATGACAAACGGATCGTAAATTAACGACTCAAACACTAATCATTAAAAATTGCATCATCGTCACGCATCAATTGTGGGCGTTCGGGTCGGTAGCGCATTTTATGGGTTTGTTCAAACATCGTGATAGCTTTGTCTAGATCAAATTTGCGGGCACGTACGTCTTTTGCCTCATTTTTTGCATGTTGCGGAAATGATTTTTGAGACAGGTAATATTGTTTTTTATATTTCTCTAAACGAAAACCAAGATTAATCGCTTCTAAGAAATTTGCTGTTAGATCCAAGCCCTGTGAAAAAGAGGCGCGATTGGGGTCGTGCATAATGCTCATGGATGAAATGGTCGCCGATTTCCCCTTGCGATTAATGATCGCACAGGTCAAATAATCATCAAATTCTTTAACTGTCGCTGTTAAAATTGAGCTGTTACGCAGTTCAATATGTTTACCACTATCGGCGAACATGCGCTCTGTTGTTTCAAAGCTGGCTTCATAGTCATCGGTCGCAGCAACAATGGCACAGCGCTCAATCACCTCGGCATAGGGCATGGCTTCGGTGGCAAAGGCAACTTCTCCATCAATGAAAAACTGGCACCAGCCGATTGTGTCTTGATCACGGTCAAAAGCACTCAATGTTTCTTGCCAAAATAAGTTAAAGTCAACTTTGCGCACACCAAACGGGCCTTTTTGTTCAAAGTCTTTGACCAATTTTGCCATCATACGCAAGGAATGGTGCACATATTTGGTGCGGACAACAAATTCTATTCCGCGCACAGTGAACGCACAGCGATTAGAGCGTAATGTTTCTAAAACTCGACCATCTCGCCCATCTTCGTCGCGCTCAACCACAAGAATCTTTTCTCGCAATAATGATATTGCGGGGCGCTCTTGCTTTTCCAACTGTGTCTTGCTTTCTGTCATATCTACTTATTTATTATATCAAAAGATAGCTATAGAATTCTTAAGGACTATATCATATAAATATAACTAATAAATAACCTATTTAACACCTTAATATTGATAGATAAACATGACCGAAAAAGCGCATATCCGTAATTTCTCAATCATTGCCCACATTGACCACGGCAAGTCCACCCTTGCTGATCGACTGATTCAGCATTGTGGCGGTTTGGAAGATCGTGAAATGAAAGAACAAGTACTGGACTCTATGGATATTGAGCGCGAGCGCGGCATTACCATCAAAGCCCAAACGGTACGTCTTAATTACACAGCCAAAGATGGTATTACGTATCAATTAAACTTGATGGATACACCTGGTCACGTTGATTTTGCCTATGAAGTTAGTCGCTCTTTGGCTGCCTGCGAAGGCTCCCTGTTAATTGTTGATGCATCTCAGGGTGTTGAGGCACAAACACTGGCCAATGTTTATCAGGCCATTGATAAAAATCACGAGATTATTCCTGTCTTGAATAAAATTGACCTGCCTGCGGCAGAACCCGACCGCGTTAAACAACAAATTGAAGATGTAATCGGCCTAGACACCAGTGATGCGATCGAAACATCCGCCAAAACAGGGCAGGGCATCGAGGAATTATTAGAGGCCATTGTCACACGTCTTCCACCGCCAAAAGGCGAAGAAGACGCACCGACACAGGCCTTATTGGTTGATAGTTGGTATGATGCTTATTTGGGCGTTATGATTTTAGTACGCGTCTTTAATGGCTTCCTTAAAAAAGGTCAAAAAGTCCGTTTTATGAAGGCTGATGCATCAAAAGACCTAGACCGCGTTGGTATATTCACCCCCAAAGGCGTTGAGGTAGATCGACTGGGCCCTGGAGAAATGGGCTTTATTACCTGCGGTATGAAAACCATTCAAGACACCAAAATTGGTGATACGATTACCGATGATAAAAAACAGTGCAAGGAAGAGCTCGAAGGATTTAAGCCATCCGTTCCCATGGTTTTCTGTTCGCTATTTCCCGTTGATACATCCGAATATGAGAAATTGCGCGATAGTTTAGGTAAATTATCCTTGAATGATTCATCCTTGCATTATGAACCAGAAAACTCTCAAGCACTGGGGATAGGTTTCCGCTGTGGTTTCCTTGGTATGTTGCACATGGAAATTGTTCAAGAGCGCTTAGAACGTGAATTTGATTTAGACCTTATTCCGACTGCGCCATCGGTTGTTTATAAAATTTATCAAACAGATGATGAAATGATTGAGCTTTATAATCCCTCTGATATGCCAGATGTCGTTAAGATTGAGAAAATTGAAGAACCATGGATTAAGGCAACAATCCTAGTTCCCGATGATTATTTAGGAAGTGTTTTACAGCTATGCCAAGAAAAACGCGGCGAACAAATTCAGCTTTCTTATGCGGGTTCGCGCGCCATGTTGGTTTATTATCTGCCCTTAAATGAAATTGTTTTTGATTTTTATGATCGTCTAAAATCAATCTCACGCGGTTATGCCAGCTTTGATTACGAAGTTGCCGATTACCGCGAGGGCGATTTGGTAAAAATGGGAATCTTGGTCAATGCCGAGGTTGTTGACGCACTTTCTATGGTTATTCACCGCTCACAGGCCGAATATAAGGGGCGTCAAATGTGTGCGCGCCTTAAAGATCTTATCCCGCGCCAGATGTTTAAAATTGCCATTCAGGCAGCCATCGGTGCAAAAATTATTGCCCGCGAAAATGTCTCTGCTATGCGCAAAGATGTGACAGCAAAATGTTATGGCGGTGATATTTCACGCAAGAAGAAATTGTTAGAAAAGCAGAAAAAAGGGAAGAAGAAATTGCGCCAATACGGGAATGTTGACATTCCACAATCGGCCTTTATAGCCGCCCTTAAAATGTCAGACAACTAATCCGCTTGACCGTTATATTTTAACTTATAAGAAAAGACATTGTCATGAGCACTTCACAAAATCCAGTTTGGCTAACATCAAGCCTTGACCTATCAAAGACACAAGACTTTGTGGCCGAGGCATTAAATCATGCCGAGGACGGAGAACTTTATTTAGAACATAGTGTCTCTGAAAGCTTTGCCTTTGATGACAACCGCCTCAAATCCGTATCTAGCATGACAGACAGTGGTTACGGCCTGCGCGCTGTTATGGGTGAGTTAAGTGCCTATGCACACAGCAATAACTTTACAGATGAAAGCCTTAAAAACGCCGCCAATACCGTATCTCAATTAAAAGCCAATCATTCTGGCAAGGAAATGATCTTGCCAAAATCTGGTAATAATCCCGTTTTGTACACCCCAGAAAATCCGTTAAGTAGTAAGTCGCAAAATGAAAAAACGGCACTTCTAGAACAGATCAACACCTATCTACGCGACAAAGACGCGTCCGTAAAACAAGTGACAGTCTCGCTCACAGCTGAGAGTACATATGTTGATATTATCCGCAATAATGGTGCGCATATGTTTGATGTCCGCCCTCTTGTGCGCTTATCTATTCAGGTGACATTAGAGAAATTAGAAGGCAATAAAACTAGATCCGAGCAAGGCTATGCTGGTTTTGGTGGACGCTATGATTATGGTCACGTTTTTGATGAAACACGCTGGAAGCATTTTGCCGATGAAGCATTGCGCCAAGCCCATGTCAATTTAGAAGCTCGCCCTGCACCTGCTGGCGAAATGGATGTTGTTTTGGGGGCTGGTTGGCCTGGTGTTTTATTACACGAGGCCGTCGGTCACGGATTAGAGGGTGACTTTAACCGTAAAAAAACGTCTGTCTTTTCAGACCGTGTCGGCGAACAAGTCGCATCCAAGGGCGTTACCGTTATTGACCAAGGAAACATCAAAGATGTCCGCGGTTCGTTGACGTTTGATGATGAAGGAACGTCCACAAATAAAACCGTTCTCATCGAAGATGGTATTTTAAAGAGCTATATGCAAGATCGTATGAATGCCCGCTTAATGGGTGTCCCCGCCACAGGTAATGGTCGCCGCGAATCCTATGAGCATTTACCTATGCCCCGCATGACGAATACATTTATGGCGGATGGTAATGATGACCCCGATCAAATTTTGGCAGGCCTTAAAAAAGGCATCTTCGCCCCAACATTTGGTGGTGGATCTGTTGATATTACATCTGGTCAATTTGTCTTTGAAATGACCGAAGCTTATTGGGTTGAAAATGGTAAAATTCAATATCCCCTTAAGGGCGCAACATTGATTGGCAACGGGCCCAAAGTCATGCAGAAAATCACGCAAATCGGTAATGACACAAAATTAGATGACGGCATCGGCACATGTGGTAAAGCAGGACAATCGGTTCCCGTCTGTGTCGGCCAACCAACCTTGCGCATTGACGGCATCACCGTTGGTGGCAGTGAGACTTAATAACATACACAAGGATACATTTCATGACCTTAACATTCCCCCTTATCACTGCACTATATGCGGGTATTTTAGCCCTTTATTTAATCCCTATGATCGGCATTATTATTAAGCGTCGCTTCCAATCAGGCATTGGTTTAGGCAGTGGGCGCGATGATGGCTTGCTACCAGAGCAAAATTTACTGCGCGCGGTACGTATTCATGGAAACTTCCTTGAATTCGTTCCCATTATATTATTCTTGATGTTGCTCATGGAAATCACGGGTACATCGGCGAATATTCTGCATGGTATGGGTATAACCCTAGCCATTGGCCGCGCCCTTCATGGATGGGGACTATTTAAATCGTCTGGCACAACATGGCAGCGTTTTATTGGTACGATTGTAAGTATCTTATTAATCATCTTCGCCGCCATCATGTGTATTCTGAGTTATTTTGGCATTAGCCTGTAAAAATATTTTTTAATTCACAAAAGCTCTTGCGCTCCTATTATTTTGCATATATGTTATAAATATAACAAATTTTAAAATAATAGGAATAAAAAAACATGGCTAAACGCTCTAAAAATTCTAATAATGGTTCTGGCATATTGGGGGGTATTTTTGGTCTTGCCATTCTTATTGGTCACTTCACAACGACCGAAGACCTAACAATCAAACCAGAAAATATGCGTCATGTTTTTAACCTTACGCCATACAATGAATTTATGATCCCGCCAAGAGTTCAGGTTTGGGATACACAGGTCCTGAGCAGTGATCAAGATGGCCCCGTTGGCCGTACCTTTAGAAATACACGTTCTATGTTTGATCTAAAAATGTGGGGTACAAAAGGTGCCATGAAACAGCAACTTATTAATGCTGAAGCACAAGGCCAAGTTTGCGATGTAACCGTTCGGGGCGTTAACGAGACAAAGAATATCGTCAAAATCAAGACATGCTACACAATTGGTTAGCATCTGAATTATAGACACTGAAATATATTAAGGGCTGTTCATTTGAACGGCCTTTATTATTAGTGACGTGATATATTAATTGCTGTCAGGGCTGATACAGCGGCCGTTTCGGCCCGCAGAATATTTTTACCAAGTGTCACAAATTTGACGTATGGCTTTGACGCAAGCAGATCAAACTCTGTCGAGGAAAAGCCACCCTCCGGTCCAATTAGAATATGCACTTGGTCATCACCATTAACATGCGGCCACGCCTTTGCACGTTGATCTTCCGCCGCCACCAAAAGTGTTTGCGTCGTATCAAAACCATTAAGCAATGCGTCAAATCGCACCAAATCATGACAATGCGGCACATCAAAACGCCCTGATTGTTGTGTGGCATCAAGCGCAATTTTCGTCATTTTTTCTAAACTTAAAAATGATTTATCCGTAAAGTCTGTTTGAATAAGATGGATATCTGTTACGCCACATTCCGTTGCTTTTTCAACCGCATAATGCATAGCTTGTTTTTTTAATGGCGGTATATAAAGATGACAGGGTGGCATAATCACCGCGTCTTGTATTTTTACTTTATGACGCAGAATAATGCTTTGTTTCTTAAGTGTCTCAATGACAAATTCATGCTGTCCCTGCTTTTCATTAAAGAGATAAATAACATCCCCTATAGCGCGGCGCATAACATTCGCAATATAATGCACACGATCATCCGCAATCAAAATCGTCTCTATTGATAGATCTCGTGCTTCATATAAACGGATCTGATGTCTATGTTTTTTTTGTTTCATGTCATTCGTGCTTTGTGGTTTAAACTGGCTTTTCTACCTTAGCTAGCCTATAAAAAAACCATGCAAAAAGATACAGCAAAAAATAATGGGTTTACTGATATCCAAGATCAAACATGGATTAATCACTTACCTTTAGCTATACAGTCCTATGCCTACATAGCACGCTTGGATCGTCCAATTGGTATTTGGTTGTTGTTGTTTCCTTGTTTTTTCGGATATAGCCACGCTTTATTTACGTACCGTACTGGCGCATTACAGATACACGATATCCTGCCTTTTCTTTATTTCACCATCGGCGCAATTGTTATGCGCAGTGCTGGATGTGTCATTAATGATATATGGGACAGGCATATTGACGCAAAAGTCACACGAACAAAAAACCGTCCCCTCGCCAATGGTGATTTATCGCTATCACAAGCATTATTCTTTTTATGTGCATTGTTACTGACGGGTTTGGTGGTCTTGTGGCAATTTCCACTCTGGTCTATTCAATTAGGGGCCACCTCTATTATACTCGTTATTTTGTACCCTTTGGCGAAACGCTTTACCCATTGGCCACAACTTATCTTAGGTTTAACATTTAACTGGGGTGCCCTCATTGGAATGTCATTATTTTACTGGCCGCTACCCGCATCAATTTTTTATATCTACGGCGCATGCGTTTTTTGGACATTGGGATATGACACAATTTATGCCTATCAAGATATCAAGGATGATAAAAAAATCGGTGTAAAATCAACGGCGCTTTTATTTGATCAAAAAGGTAAAATTGCGGTCAGTGCTTTTTACTGTATAAGTGCCATTTTATTATCCCTTGGCTTAAACCATATCATTGGTTTATTGCCGCTTTTTCATTTTTTTTATCAAATCACACAATGGCAGATGAATGATCGCCAATCTTGTCTTGATATATTTAAATCAAACAGACTAACAGGGTGGCTGATTTTATTTACCATCCTACTCTATCATTTTTTTATATAAAATGCGTTTTTACAAATCACCTAATGTGCGTAATTTTTGATCTGCAATAGAGAGCATAGCATAGCTAACATTACTGCCTTCTCGCCTCATCATTGATAGATGTTCATCAATCTGCATAATAAGCCCCTTATAGTCATCCGCCCACACCGCAATAATTTCTTTATCGCTTAAGGCTTCGTTTTTATTAAACGATTTCTTAATGACTTTACGGGCAATTTGCGCTTGAACACCGTTCAGGTCATCAACAATGCCATTGATCGCATTTGCGCGCCAATAATCATCTGACTTCAGTGATTTTGCGATACTGCGCAACCAATCAAAGGCGAAACGATTACCGACAGAAAAGAAAATTTGTGCCGTTTCAAGCACAGGTTTTTTCATAGTATTTGCTGTTTTGATGATCTCAAAAGATGATCCTAGTGCTGGCAATAATGCCAATAATTTTGCATCATTCTCATTAATACCAGATTTAATAAAGCGTGCTTTACGTTTCTCAATCGTACGTTTCATTTCGCCCGTAATAAAGTCCTGAAGATCATTTTTAATGTAATCAAAGTCACCTTTATAACGTTCAATTAATACATCAATTTTCTCTGACACGCCGCCGATCAATAGCCAATTAATAATACGATCCGTTAACCGCGTTACATCAATCAGCAATTCATATTGGATATCCGCATCAATTTTATTATCCAGCGCTTCAATCACGGACCAATATTCGCCTAAGCCACAAATATCTTTAACCAGAATATATGCCTTAGCAACATCACTTAACGTTGCGCCAGTTTTGTCCATTTTCATTTTCACAAAAGCAAAGCCCATGCGGTTAACCAAAGAACCGGCGAGTTCAGTAGCAATAATATGTTTAGAAAGCTGATGTTTCTTAACATCTTTCTCATATTTATTTTTAATCTCTTCTGGGAAATATGCCATCAGCCAGCTCTTGTGCAAAGCCGGATCATTAAGGAGTGGGCTATCCAATAATTGATTAAAAACGTTGATCTTTGAGTAGGATGTTAGAATAGCTAACTCAGGTCTGGTTAGACCTTTCTTCATTACTTTACGATTGGCTATTTCTTCGTCATCAGGTAAATATTCAACCGCACGATTGAGCAATCCTTTGCGTTCTAAATCACGCATGACGGCCTCGTGTGTTTCTAAATAAAGTGGTGCTTTTAATTCAGACAATGAAATAGCTTGGGTTTGTTGATAATTATTACGCATCACCAAACGGCCTACTTCGTCTTCCATTTTCTCTAGTAAATTATTACGTTTTTTCATCGTCAAAGATGTTTTCGCGATAATATCAGCAAAAAGAATTTTGATATTCACCTCGTGATCTGAACAATCAACACCGCCTGAATTATCAACGAAGTCAGCGTTTAAGTGTCCGCCTTTTTGGGCATATTCAATGCGGCCTTTTTGTGTACAGCCAAGGTTTGCACCCTCACCCATGACAAGAGCATTTAATTCATCACCATTGATACGAATCGTATCATTGGCGCGATCACCAACATCGCCGTGACTTTCGTCTGATGATTTAATATAAGTACCAATACCACCAAACCACATTAAATCGGTTTTAGACTTTAACATCGCTTTCATTAATTCATCTGGCGTGACTGATTTTTTCTTTAAACCAAAAGCGGTTTGAATTTCTGGTGTTAGATCAAGCGATTTCGCCGAACGATCAAAAATACGTGCACCTTTGGACAGGGTTTTTTGATTATAATCTGTCCATGCCGAGCGCGGTAATTCAAACATACGTTTACGCTCTTTGAAACTGGCGGCCGCATCTGGATTTGGATCACAGAAAATATGCATATGGTTAAAGGCACCGATAAGTTTTATGTGCTCGGACAATAACATGCCGTTACCAAAAACGTCACCGCTCATGTCTCCAACACCCACAACGGTAAAGTCTTCTTTTTGGATATTCTTGCCAATTTCACGGAAATGGCGTTTAACGCATTCCCATGCACCCTTAGCCGTAATACCCATCGCCTTGTGATCATAACCAGCAGATCCACCAGAGGCAAAAGCATCACCCAACCAAAACCCATAGTCGTTAGAGATACTATTAGCAATATCAGAGAAGGTCGCCGTTCCTTTATCTGCCGCAACAACAAAATATGGATCATCGCCATCATGGCGCACTGTGTCTTTTGGCGGTATAACTTTACCATTTTTAAGATTATCGGTAATGTCTAAAAGGCTAGAAATAAAGATGCGGTAACATCTCTTCCCTTCTTCAAAAAATTCATTACGGTCTTTGCCTGTCATATCATTTTTACAAACAAAACCACCCTTTGAACCCACAGGAACAATAACGGCATTCTTAACCATTTGCGCCTTCATCAAACCCAAAACCTCGGTACGGTAATCTTCAAAACGATCTGACCAACGCAGACCACCTCGCGCAATAGCACCACCGCGTAAATGTACGCCTTCGATGTCACTGGCATACACAAAAATCTCACGATAAGGGCGCGGTAAGGGTAGAAATTCCAACTTTTCACTAGCCAATTTAATCGACATTGATTTCTCAGAAAGACGCCCAGTGCGGTCTTGATATAAATTTGTCCGTAAGGTATTTTGAACGGCCAATGTTAAATAACGTAAGACCTGATCTTCGTTTAAAGAACTAACGCTGGCAAAATCTTTATCCAATGAACGAATAAGTTTTTTCGCTTCTGCATCACGCCTCCCCTTAAAGGAAATATCATGACGGACTTTAAATATTTTAATCAATTTCTGTGTAATAGCAGGATAACGGCACAATGTGTCTTTGATAAAGGCACGGCTTAACGTTGGAACGGCTTGGCGTAAGTAACGCGCATAACAACGCGCAATATTAACATCCGCGGCCGACATGCCCGCCGATAAAACAAGCTTGTTAAGACGATCATTAGCATAAACACCTTGCCAGCTTTGTAAGAATGCCTCTTCAAAATATTCACGAACAAGACCAATATCCGCGATACAGGCATCGCGGCATTCAACCAAGAAATCATGCATCCAGATGACTTGTTTTTTATTATCTTTTAGACCGACATGAACCTCGTGGGGGTCTTCTGTAATGACTTTCAAACCAAGATTCTCAAAAAAAGGCACAACGTCAGAAAGAACAACGGGCTTCTCTTTATGATATAATTTTAATGCCAATTGATCATTTGATGCCTTTTTATAAAGCTCGACAACCGTATCGCCATTTGTCATCAAAGCTTCAATTTTTTCGATGTCCGCAATAGCACTTTTGGTTGGTGTCTCTGCACGATATCCATTGCTAAAGGCATGTTTATAATTCTTGTAAATTTCCTGCCCCTTATCAGTCTCATATTTTTCAATTAAAGCAGCGCGCAGATGATCATTCCAACTACGTGCAATTTCCGCGATCTGCTTTTCAATTGTCTGCGCATTGAATGGTGTGACTTTTTTACCTTTCGCACGGACAATAAAAATAACCCGCGCAAGGGGGCTTTCAGAAATACTCGTATAAAAATCACTAGCATCACCATTCATTTCACGCTCAAGCAAATCTTTAATCTGCAAGCGCATTTCGGTGCCATATCGATCACGGGGAATATAAACCTGCACCGTAACGAAACGTTCAAAATCATCTTTGCGGAAATAAACAGCAACACGCTGGCGTTCTTTTAATTCCAAAACCGACATCGCCGTTTCATGAATCGTTTTTACAGATGCTTGCAACATTTCATCACGCGGATATTTTTCCAATATATCGACCAACGATTTATAATCGTGCGTTGCGGGCTGAAATTTTGCTTTTCTTAAGACACGGCGCGCCTTCATACTTACGAAGGGAGCATCAAAAATGCTTTGTGCATAAACCGTCGAGGTGAATAAACCAGCAAAGGCATGCTCCCCCACTACCTTACCTTTATCGTCATAACGTTTAATAAAGATAACATCCATATTAACATCACGGTGAACGTCGGACCTTTGGGTTGATTTTCGCACGACAATTGGTTCTGCCTGTTGACGGAATTTTTTAATTTCTGGTGGCAAAACAGGTCCTTTTTTAGACCCGCCATCATCATCGAATAAGTAAGACGATGCTGTTTTTAAAACGCCCAGACCTTTATTTTTATCGGTTGTTGTATTTCCCTTTTTATCCATGCTGTAACCACGATAACCAAGAAAAGTGAAGTGGTTATCAAGTAAGTAATCCAAGAAATCAACATGGGAATCAAACCCCGCATGAGTCAAATCATTGGTTTTTACAATCATCTCTTTTTTCAAAACTAAATCTTGGCGAATATCAGCCATCTGCCCCAGTAATTTTTGCCAATCGCTTGTGGCGCCCATCACTTGTTTTAAAACACGGTTTAAATTGCGTTCTAATGTTTTTAAAGAACTGGGTGCAACTTGACGATTAAGCTGAATGTGAATGAACGATTCTGTATCATCACGATCAACGCCCGTTTTATAATCAGACACTGTTTTAAAGCTATTCTTTTTATCACGCGATATAGCCATCATCGGATGGGTAATAAAATTAACGCGATATTGATGACGCGCCAATTCAGACGTCACAGAATCAATAATAAAAGGAACATTACGCGCATTAATTTCAATGACGGTACGGTTTAAATCATAACCATGTGTTGCGTGCACAGGATTAAAGACACGAACCTGAAAGTCTTTTTTATCAAATATTTTGGCAAAATCGAAGAATGATTGCCCGATAGCTGCCATTTTATCATTCGACCAACGATCAATATCTTCAAACGGGGCAACCGCGTATAAACGCTCTATGAAATCTTTTTGAAGGTCACTGTTTTTACCTTTTTTTAAGCGCAAATTCTTAATAAAATTTTTGACTTTTTTAACTTTTTTAGATTTCAATGTCGCCATAATGATCTCGCTTTAAGGGCTGTTATTATTATCTTTTATAGATATGGACAGTAACAAGAATAAGTTACTAATTGGATAATGCTGTATTTGGTTGAAAAACCAGAAAAGAAACACCATAGAGAGTGTAACAAAATTGCCCTATGCCGCCTAATAAAAAATAAGGCGCAGCTTATTGATTTCGTAACAAGCCTATAATCTTAGTATGTGCAGGCTGTAGCGCCTCAAAGCAGTGCATAATTTCTACAAAAGAATTCTGCCTGATTGACATCTCTTCAATCGTTGCGGCAATTTTTGATACACCATCTGCCCCGACCTGACGGCTGGATGATTTTAACGGATGAACGGCTTGGCGTAAGGCTTCATAATCTTGATCTTTGATGGCTTTTTGAGCATTTTGTAAATATTTGGTTGATGTTTCAATATAACTATAGATAAAGGCCTCAAAAGAATCGTCGAGCAATTCACGCATTTCATTAAACATCAGATAATTCATCCCCGCATCCGTCACAATGGTTTCACGGCAGACTTTTGTATCTTGATCTTCATTGTCATTTTTAGGGGCTGACCATTTGGATAAAAGAACGGCATAATCATTCTGTGTCGCAGGCTTAGATAAATAATCATCCATGCCCGCCATTTTAGATTTTTGGATATCATCCTGATTAAGGCTGGCCATTGACGCAATTATAGGTGTTTTTTTAACGGCACCCTCATCTACATACATTGATAAAATCTTAGAGGCTTGATACCCGTCCATCACGGGCATATTCACATCCATCAAAATAAGATCGTAAGATGCATTCAAGGCTTTCTGTACCGCGGCCTTACCATTTTCTACACAAGTTACAGTACATCCCATTTTTTGTAGCATCTTTGCCGCGACTTCCTTATTAACCAAATTATCTTCAGCAAGAAGAACACGCACGCCATTAAATTTTATATCTTTTACACTGGATGAGACTTTCCTTATCTCTTGATCGCCAAACAAGTCTCTAATGGTTTGAACCAATTCTATTTCAGAACAAGGCTTCTTTAAAAAACTACTGAACCCCAAATCCATAAATTGTTGAATCATTTTAGGTTGGTCGCTTGAACTGCACCCTATACGATAAGGTTTCTTTAAAAGTGCCGAATCAAGAATTTCCTGCCCCAAATCCAGCCCGGTCTTCACGGGCATCAAATAATCAATAATAGCGACATCAAAGGGAGCGCTATTATTTTCGGCCTCAATCATTAAAGACATTGCTTCATCAGCAGATATGCATGTGGTAACATCCGGAAAAGTTTTGATTAATTGTTCTTTGATAATGCGACAATGGAGATCTACATCGTCAACGATAAGAATTTTAATATCAGTCATCTGATATGCCCCCACATATTTTTATATACACGCCTTTTGATTGTATATTATTATAAAATACTATTATTGATATATCGTTAAAGAAATATGCGAAAGACACTCTGATGACGTTATTATTACTCGACTATTTTGGTACTATTGTCTTTGCGTTATCTGGTGCGTTTGTTGCGGGTCGTAATGACATGGATTTATTTGGCGCATTTACCTTGGCAACGGCGGCCGCGATTGGTGGTGGCACGGTCCGCGACCTACTGCTTGATGTTACACCCTTTTGGATGGTTGATGTCACCTATATATATCTTATTTTCTTTACCTGCTTGCTGATCTTTAGCCTAACCCATTGGATTAATCGTATCCCACGGAAATCGGTTGATATTGCCGACGCGATTGGGTTGGCCGCATTTACAGTTATTGGCACGATCAAAACCATGGAGGCTGGATTTGCCTTGCCCGTCTGTATTATTATGGGGATTATGACAGGTGTCGCCGGCGGTGCGTTTCGTGACATTTTAAGTAACCAAGTACCCTTAGTCTTAAAAGAACGCGGTTTTTACGCAACCGCTTCGTTCTTTGGGGCGCTAATATTGGTTTTAATCACCCCTTATATCGGTCTTGTATATGCATCTATAATTGGTGGGACAGTTACTTTACTTCTAAGATTAGCTGCCATACAATGGCGCTTGTCTTTACCAAGCTTTCCTTCAATTAAATAAGAAAATATATGCATCTTTTATCAAAAACAGGATTATCTCTCCCCAACTCTATTGGTCTTATTGCCATTGCATTATGGTCGCTATCTGGCCTTTTAGTTGTTTTCACGGGCAGTGCACCTGGAATTTTTGTAACGGCCTTGACATCAACACTCTGCGTTATTTTTTATCTTATGAAATGGTTCTTGTCCGCGCATAAGAATGACGATATTTCTTTTCTAGAAAAACTATATGTTCACCCTAAAACAATCCTAATCCCTATTTGGGGTATTGGCATTTATATGTGTTTTTACTTCACAGCTTTTAAATTTGCACCAGCCATTGCGGTAAATTTACTCAATTACCTATGGCCGATGCTTATTATTTTATTTGGCGGCATTATTTATAAAAATCATGGCCTTGGTTTGCTTGAAATTATTGGCGTGATCCTTGGGTTTTTTGGAGCCGCGCTTATTTTATTACCTGAATTCTCAAATATTGATGCTTTTGATTTTAATAGAAATACGCTTATTGGTTATGGATGTGCGTTTACGGCAGCAATCATTTGGGCGCTTTATTCCAATATAACCAAAGACATGAAATTTGACCCAGACGCGATGGGGCATGTTTATTTTTATATCGCTATTGCCGCTTGGATTGGTCATTTTTATTTTGAGAAAAGCTATACACCTAATGTCACAGAAATGCTCGCTCTTCTTGCGCTCTCTATCGTATCACTAGGATATGCATTTTGGGATTACGCGATGAAGCATGGGAATATTAAATTATTGGCCAGCTTCTCTTATGCCATTCCTTTTTTATCAACGATATTAATCATCATTTTTACAGATCAGCAAGATTGGTCGCCGATTTTAATCGGTTCCATCGCCTGTATTTTGGGTGGCTGTGTATTGGTAAATTTAAAAGATCTCTTACATTTATTAAAAAGCAAAAAATAATTAACTAAATGCCAAATCAATGGGCCCTAGATCTTCAATGATGTTTACATCAATTTCTTCAACGGCCGATTTATCCAAAACATAATCATCATTTAATAATTTAGAGTAAGAGTCATCTTGCCCCACTTTATGAACTGGCTGAGCCGCTTTTGGCGGGTTTTTTATTTCAGCCTTAGGTGGATTCATCAAAGTCTCAATCAAGCCGACAATATCATCTTTCTTGAAAGGCTTTTTCAAGAATGCATCGGCCTCGTCCCTAACAGAGCGCAGTGCCATATCTGAATAAACATGACGATGCCCGCCAGACATGGCAACAATATGTGTTTTCTTCTTTTTTGATTTTTCAAGATCACGCACATAGTCCAATAATTCCAGACCATCGCCATCTTCCATGAAGATATCGGTAATGATAATATCAAAATTATGGTCGGCTAGTGCCATTTTCGCCGTGCTCATACCGCTAGCGGTTTCAATTTGATAGCCGGCTTGTTTTAGAATGACTTTTAATGCTAATAATACGTTTTTTTGATCGTCAATGATCAAGACCCTATGACCCATATCCAAATTACCCCACTCACTTTTTGTATTTTTTTATATAACGCTTTATTTTTTTATTGTTATTGCTTTTTTTTTAAACGTAATACAACTATAACGCGAATAAATTAAGATCTGGTGAATCATTATTAAATCATCATTATTCCTTAAAAAAGACTCGCAAAAATGCGTGAAATATGGCGTTATATTAGATATATAATATAATTTCTAATAAGGATAAATATCATGCGCGTTGTGCTTCCAGATGGATCAGAAAGAGATTTTGATAGTGCTGAAAATGGATATGACATCGCCACCAGCATCAGTAGTTCTTTAAAGAAAAAAGCCGTCGCCATCCGTGTAAATGGTGAATTGCGCGACCTCTCAGACACAGTCGAAGACGGCGCCGTCATTGAAATTATAACAACCGCAGATGCCGACGGTCTGGACATTATGCGTCACACTGTAACGGCACAGGTTCTGGCCAGAGCAATCAAAAAATTATACCCAACGGCAAAACTGGCCATCGGTCCAACAATTGATGATGGATTTTATTATGATGTGGCTTTTGAAACACCCATTTCAAATGATGACTTACCCGCCATTGAAAAAGAGATGATGAAGATTGCCGGCTCTGGCGCCGATATCATTAAAAAGCGCTACAGCAAATCAGACGCTATCGCAATGTTCAAAGAACGCGGTGAAGATTATAAAATTGATATTATTGAACGCGCCACCGATGCTGATGAGTTTCAAATTTATCATCAAGGCGAGACCGATTTTATTGATTTATGTCGCGGCCCACATTTACGACGCCTCACACAAATTGGTGCTTTCAAATTAATGAAGGTTGCTGGTGCTTACTGGCGCGGCGACAGTGATAATGAAATGCTGACCCGTATTTATGGTACAGCATGGGCAACCCAAGAAGAGTTAGATAGCTATCTTAATCGTTTAGAAGAAGCTGAAAAGCGTGACCATCGTCGCATTGCCAAAGAAATGGACTTATGCCACTTTCAAGATGAAGCACCCGGTCAAGTTTTTTGGCACGCTAATGGGTGGACAATTTATACAACGCTCATTGACTATATGCGCAAGAAAATCCGTCGCCATAATTATATTGAGGTGAACACACCACAAATGTTGGATTCGCGCTTCTGGAAGGCCTCTGGTCACTGGGATAAATATCAAGAAAACATGTTTATCATTGATGGTGATGAGCGCCAAGACGGCAATACATCAAACCCATATGCTTTAAAACCAATGAGTTGCCCAGGCAATGCACAGCTTTATAATTACGATCTTAAATCATATCGTGATTTGCCACTGCGTATGGCAGAATTTGGCGCGGTTTTCCGTCAAGAGGCCAGCGGTGCGCGCCACGGCTTAATGCGTGTCCAAGCCTTTACCCAAGATGATGCCCATATTTTTTGTACCAATGATCAATTAGAAGATGAAGTCGTGGAAATGTGCGATTTAATCAAAGAGGTCTATACAGATCTTGGTATGGCAGACGACATTACCGTTAATTTTTCAACCCGCCCAGAGATGCGTATTGGATCTGATGAAGATTGGGATCGCGCCGAGAATGCTCTGCGTAAAGTCCTTGATCGTATTGGCATGAAGTGGGTTATGAATGAAGGCGACGGCGCATTTTATGCACCAAAACTAGACTTTGTCTTAACCGATGCCATTGGTCGCACATGGCAGTGTGGAACAATTCAGGTTGATATGAACATGCCAAACCGTTTGGACATGTCTTATGTCGGTGAAGATGGTGAGAAACACACACCGAACATGATTCACCGGGCTATCCTTGGCTCAATTGAACGTTTCATCGGTGTAATGATTGAACATTATGCCGGTCACTTACCGATCTGGTTAGCACCAAAACAAATTGTTATTACAGGTATCAGCGAAACACATAATGACGCGGCACGCGCCTTAGTCAAACGTTTCAAACAAGCAGATATTCGCGCTGAGCTTGATGTGCGTAACGAAAAGGTCGGTTATAAAATCCGTGAACATATGTCGGCGAAATGCGCTCTGGTTGGTGTGATTGGTGATGAAGAGATTAAAAATGACACAATCACCATCCGTCATTTAGGATCAAATAACCAAGAAGTGTTAAGCGTTGATGATTTGATCAAGAAGATGACAGCCGCAAATAACGAATACCATATTCGTTTAAAGTAGATAGTCACTATTAGGCTTTATTAGCTGGCCATAAATAGCCTGGGAAAAAGTTTTTTTCTTAGTGGAATGGGTTTTCTAAGCTCTTGCACTTTCTTTTCTGTGCGTTCTTCAGCTGTTAAAGGTGGTTTTAGACGGCCAACCTCAATATCATGTTTAAACGTCTTAATGTACAAACCAGCAACAAGATCGAGTCTATTGTAAACATTTACATCTACATGCCGACCAATATTGTAAAGTGCTCCGTATTGAAAATTATCAGATACTTTATTGGCTTCAAGCATGCTCTTTGTAAAATTACTAAAGTTTTTAGGGATAACAAAAACATTCTTGTCGTCAAGACTGATTTCTATATTAGAAGCTTTATCACCATCATTAATTAAATCAATTCGCATGTAGCCAGAATTATTATAAGAAATCTTAAGTTCTAAATTAAGCGCTTCTGCAACTGCACGAAATAGAGACTTTGCTCTTAATTCAGCTTCTTCACGTTCAGAGTGAACCTTAGCCGCCATATTCATTGCATCTGACAAATCAGCGGCATCTGGTAAGTTTCTTATGCGCGCCTTTGCGGCATCCCCGAAAGATTCGGCATTTTGAACAACATTCGGATCTGGAATAAAGTCAGCCAAAGTATGCGTTTTCTTACTCATAATAAGTTCCTTTAAAATATCTTACTCATCTATTCAATAAGGTAAATTATAGAGCAGGGATATAATTATGTCAAGTAAGCGGATTTAAAGATTAAACGCATGGTCTATTGCGTCTTGGTCAAAACCAAGAACAACTTGCTCGCCTTCTACTAAAATGGGGCGCTTTACCATGGATGGGTTATTTTCCGCCAAGGGTACAACCGTGATTTCATTTGCTGCCTCTTTAACATCATCAGGCAATTGCTTCCATGTGCGCCCACGTGTATTAATTACCGCTTGCCACCCAAAATTGGACAACCATTCTTTGGTGGCATCAACGTCTAAACCTTGTTTTTTATAATCATGAAATTCATAAGGCACGTTTTTCGCGTCCAAATAATCGAACGTCTTTTTCATCGTATTACAATTTTTAATGCCATAGATTTTGATCATAACTATCTGCTCCTAGCTGTATAATTAACACTAGAATAAAGCAGATATAGTATACTGCAAGAGTAATTTACTACGCAAATCACATCAGAATTGTTAACTTTAAAAGTTAAACGCCAACATCTGCATGTTTAAGAAGGTTTAAATGCGCCCAACTTAACTGGCCTTCTCCCTATAACCTTAGTTTTCTTAACCATGGTATTAAAATACCCCGTCTGATAAAACTGCGCTTTTAAGCCATTTTCTACAACATTTCCTTTTGCATCGCATTCTTTGGCCACAACATAATGGCCATCGGGATATCCCACTAAATCATTATGTGGTCCTGTACTGCTTCCACCTTCCATTCTTGCTATCAAAACAAGAAAAAATTTATCCTGTACAGTTAAACCTGCTTCTTGCACTCTTTCGCTAAGCGTCTTTACTTCGCCACCACTATATGTGACATCACTGCATTCTCGACCGTTATAGCATACGATGCCATCGTCAGTCATATTTTGATCGATTGTAACAGACCTCTTTGCACTGTTAAAATCTTTGATACGCCAGCTTTTATCAGCCTCAATCACATCCCCAACTGATAATAGTTTATTATTTACTGTCATTTTACTCTCCTATGTTTTTTATTAGAAATTAAATATACTCATTAATAGTATTAATAACATATAAATAACAAATATGTAAAGAAGAAAATATAATCAATATGAGTTTTATTTAAACATTGTATTTTATTTGTTCCCTTTACACGGATTTGCAAAGCACATAATCTATTTTTATTAATGAAAAATGATTCGGCAATGAATGCCGTCCGCAGACATGAAGTCTGGGTCGTGGTGGGTTTAGTTTTATCCCTAACCGTTCTTGTTTTGACGACACATGTCGCCAATGCACAAGAGCGTGTCGTATCCTATGCAACAATTAGAGTTATTGAAATGCCGATCATTGAGATGAACCGCGAAGAACAATTTGTCCGCGTTGAAAATAACAGTGCTATTTCTTTTTCTATGATTGGTGAAAATTCATCACGCGACACGCGCACGCCCTTTTGCATTGGATGTAGCAAACGCCAGTATGGTGTCAATATACCCCGACCCGCCTATGGCGGTGACCGTGTCGTTAATGTACAGGTAATGTATTAAAGGCGCATTTCACTTTTAATGCCGGCTGCATCAAAACGCTCATCATAGCCTTCTGGCTTGGCAATTCTACCCATCCTGATACGATAGTTTACTTTTTCGATAAAGCTGCCCACGACAAGGGAAATTGCCTTTGTTTCCAAGGCGATATGATATGGAATTGCGAGTTTATAGTAATAATCCTGATCGGTATGCTGACGCGCGCTAACGCCATTTGTAAAACCGTGATAATTTGTGCCCGCAGAGCCCATATCGGTTATCCAATGCTCCATATTGATTCTAATAAACTGAGAAATAGTACTGTCATAAAGGGATTTATATGGTTGCAATTCAACCGCTTGACTTATTGTCTTAAACTGCAGGTGACCATCGCCGCAAATGGCATAAAAAACAGTCTTCCCCTCTTGATTTTTGAGCTGTATACGCGTGCCCTTATCAAGATCCTCTACAATAGATTTCCATCCAAATAAATCGCCCATTGCGCTTACAGACTTAATCAATTCACGATAGACATCCGCATAGTAAGAGCGAAATTGTGATGATTGTGTCATGATTTCTGATAAGCGATCTCGTTCATCTGTAATGCTATTTTCCGTCATTTCAGCTATTCCTAAGATCTAGATTTTGAATGTTTTATTTAATCCCAATGCCTCAACACGCGCATTGTAATTTTCAGGGCGTGGCATTGATTCATTGGCTATACGTGCGTGCATGTTGCCAACATAGATTCCTAGAATTTGCTTTAAAGCCTTTTGCTCAACAGCAAATTTATAGGGGATGCGCAAACGAAAAATCTGGTTATCTTTATGATTTGTACTCATGCGGTCAATGACAACACCATTGGTAAAGTGATTATGGCCCGAACTTTGTGGATTGGTTTCAAAAAACCAGCCATCTTGTTTATCATGAACATATTCATTAAGTGTGTTACAAAATAAACCCTGATACTGGTTCCCAGTGATATCGCCATAGTAAAAATTTAAATATCCATCTTGCATAAAGACCCTAAATCTAACAGAGCTATCTTTTAAATAACAGTCAACGCTAGAATTGCCATTGTTAATTACTTGCGTCCAGCCAAATAAACGCCCCACGGCCGCGGTTGATTCAACCATTTCGGTCATTAATTGCGCTTTATAAGAGCGCGTTTTAGCCGAAGCCGCCATTATGTCTGACAGACATTGCTGATCTTCTGGGTATACTTTTACTGTTTCTTCATCCATCTCGATTGGTCCTTTTGGTTCGTTGTGAATATTTGTTTTTGCCTGCAATGCACCGCCACCACATACACCCATTACAATCTCGCTTTCATAGGCTTAGAGGGTGATGTTAATAGAGGTCGTCTCGTGCGTTCTGCTTCTATGACATCCATACAGTGCATATAACCATCTGGTTGGGATGTGCCGTCTTGTTTATAGCTTTTATCTTTTAGATCAATATAGCGCCCAATAATCTCTTCTAAAATATTATTTTCCATCACCATTCTTACAGGAAAAGATACTTCGTTAAATGTGTTCTCAGATCTCTTATATGTGACACCATTGCTGTAATAACCATAGCTTCCATCATAATTACTATCATGAAACCAATCGCCTGACTGAGCTTTCACATAGTCACGCGCCGCAGAAACCAAAATAGAATAGTTGTTATTGATTGTTAGAACACCGTTAGACACCGACATGACGTCATATTGTCTCGTTCTACTATGATACGAATCATAACTTTTCGTAAATATACTAAAAGCGCCGTGATTATTATAATCAGCATAAAACTCATCGCCATGTAACTCAGATAAAGCTTTTGCGACTTTATACATTTTTTCAATCAATTGATCCGTATAAGAAACCGGCTGTGCGACCAAGTTCATGCAATCTGCTAATAAGGAGATTGTTGCATTGCTTAGATTTGTATTATTTTCTGCTTCCATTATGTCTTCACCTATAATTTGATTGCTTTAATTTGTGTTATACGAGCATCATAATGCTCTGGCTTATCAATCTTTTCTGCCGTTATTGCGCGATCTTTGGCAAACATGTAATGACCGACAATCTTCTCAAGAATATTATGATCACACACCATATGGAGCGGAAAAGATATACTACAGAAACTATCTTCATCAACGCTATAAGACACACCATTTGTATAATGAACATAAGAATCGCTATAACCGCTATCATTCATCCATGCATGTGAAGCGTCCCTGAAGTAAGTCTTTGCTGCATTCAACAGCGTTGAATCATTATCAAAAATATGTAGAGAACCATCTCGAATTGCGGCGGAACTATAACAGCCAGACTGGCGTATATATACCTCGCCGGAATCTTGTACTTCTATTTCCCAACTTGCATCATACAGTTCAGCCAAGCCGTCAAACAGCCTACGTGCACGGACGAGAACATCATCGAAATATTTATTGCTTGCCGCCGCTTGGTTCATAGCCCCCGCCAGAACTGAAATTAGACCACCATCCATTTCAGGTGTATCTATCTCTTCAACATCAGGGGTATAATCCCTTTCTGGTGGTTCATAACTTCCGCCATCCCAACCTTCCATCAGATATCTCCTCAATAAAATTTAATATTAGTAGCCTTCTATCTAAACCACTTTTTATATTATGTCAATAATTATTATGAAAATATTCAATATTCCAGACACAGAAAAACCCGCTAAAAAAAGCGGGTTTTTTGTATAAATTAAATCTGAGGCGTTATTTCTTCGCTGTTTTCTTTTTTACAGGCTCTGATGCAGTCTCTTTTTCGATATGCACAACACGCTGTGGGAAAGGAATTTCGATACCGTTTTTATCAAAGGCCTGCTTAACACCCTTGCGAACAGACCAACGTACTGGCCAGTAATCGGTCGCATTAACCCAAAAACGTGCAACCAAATTAACCGAACTGTCACCCAAACCACTCACAAAAAAGTCTGGGGCGGGTGTTGCCAACGTGCGCTCGTCTTTTTCAACAACCGACGCCATAACCTCTAACGCTTTATCAATATCATCGCCGTACCCAATGCCACAGTCAATATCAATACGGCGTGTTTTGTTATAACTGTAATTCTGGATCGGTGTACCCCATACATCGGCGTTTGGAATAATAATCTGAACATTATCAATCGTTGCTAACTCTGTGGTGAAAAGACTAAGATCTTTGACTGTTCCCATATGACCGCCAACATCAACAAATTGACCGACTTTAAAGGGACGGAAAAATAATAACATCACGCCAGCGGCAACATTTGATAACGTGCCCTGTAAAGCCAAACCAACGGCTAAACCAGCCGCACCCAAAAGGGCGATCAAAGATGTTGTTTGAACACCAAAGCGCTCAAGCACGGCCATAAAGACCGCCGCCAAAACAACATAGCGCACTAAAGATGATAAAAATGCCGCTAATGTTGGATCACTATTTTTGATTTTCATGATCGCTTTGTAAATAAAGGCTTTTACTTTACCAGCAAACCACCAACCGATAACCAAAATAGCAATAGCACTTAACACACCTATGCCATGAGTTGTAACCATCGTCAGAATATCTTCTGTTACGCCAGATAGGGCTTCACTTGTATCACCCAATGATGTGCCCAATGTATCCGAAATCATTTTTGTGATTTCGCTGTTATTTTCTGCAGTCATTTTTAATCTCCTCTTTTAAATGAACATAGATATAGAATTACTTGTGACCACTACCCTTATTTATGACCACTATAAGGGTTCTTACTGGTGCGCAGATTAATACGCACGGGAACACTGGGTAGTTCGAATATGTCTCTTAGGCCATTACTAAGGTAACGCACATAGCTATCTGGCAGCGCGTCAGGTCTTGAGGCAAAAACCGCGAATGTTGGCGGGCGGGCTTTAATCTGTGTGATATATTTAATTTTATTGGGACGACCAGAAGCCAACGGTGCTGGATGGGCCTGCGTCATGCCATCTAACCAACGGTTCAAACGTCCCGTCGCAATACGGCGGTTCCAAATTTCATAAACGGATAAAACTTCGTCCATCATTTTGTCGATATTTTTCCCCTTAAGGGCAGAAATCGTAACGATAGGAATCTGTTTTACCTGTGCCATTGAATCTTCAACGCGCCAGCCAAATTCTTTTAAGAAAACTAATTTATCGGGGGTGATGTCCCATTTATTCACGGCTAATATTAGACAGCGTCCTTCGGCCATAACACGACGTGCGATGGCTAAATCTTGCTTATCCAACCCAACTGTTCCATCAATAACAAGAATAACAACATGTGCCAAACGAATGGCGCGGAAGGCCTCTTGTACCATCGTTTTTTCTAAAACATCATCGATGCGGGCTTTTTTGCGGATCCCTGCTGTATCAACTAGCTTCACATCACGATCCTTGTAGGACCAGTCAATAGTAATTGAATCGCGTGTAATACCCGCCTCTGGCCCCGTCATCATGCGTTGCTCTTTAAGGAGTGTGTTGATAAGTGTTGATTTACCAGCATTAGGGCGACCAACAATCGCTAACTTAAGGGATTTAACCTCTTCTTCTGGTACAGCGACAAAAACTTCATCTTCAAAATCTTCGTCTAATATCTCAATCTCATCATCATCGGATATCTCTAGCTTACCCATGATCGCTTCTTCATCAATTGAAACTTCGGTCATTTCAAGGGCATTGCCACCGTCATACACATCGCCTTCGGCGAGGCTTTCAATCAGTGTTTTATGTACATTTTCGAGGGCATCAATGAAATCGCCCATACCATTACCATGCTCGGCGGATAAGGCAATTGGATCACCCAAACCAAGACGATACGCATCAAGAACTGCTTCTTTTTGTTCACGGCCTTCACATTTATTGACTAACAAAATAACGGGCTTACCCGTTTTGCGCACCAAAGACCCAAAATATTCATCAGCGGCAATAACACCAGCACGCGCATCAATCATCATTAAAATAACATCGGCGATATCAATGGCGGCTTCTGTTTGGGCGCGCATACGACCAGGGATCGTATCTGCATCGCCTTCTTCCAAACCAGCTGTGTCAATGATAACCCAATCGCGCCCATCGATATTTGCGGGTGCATCGCGCCAATCACGCGTCACACCAGGACGGTTTTCAACAATAGCCAATCTCTTCCGTGCAAGACGGTTGAAAAAGGTCGATTTACCGACGTTTGGACGGCCTATAAGAGCAATTTTAAACATGATGTAGGTTATAGGTTTTCTTTTAACGATACGCAACTAAATTAGCATCATTACTCAAAACAAATAATGTTTTATTGGCAATGACGGGAGGCATTAAAATGTCGCTTGGCGCTTTCATCGGCTCTAATAATTCACCTGTCACTGGATTAACGCGCATTAACGATCCCTGACTATTGCTTAAATATAAAACACCATCCGCCATCACAGGACCAGATATCAGAATTGGATTATGACGATTTTCTTCATTTTCAAAACGTGGTAATTGCGACACCCAAATAATCTTACCAGATGCTTTTTCCAAACCATAAAGTTTCGCATCATCACTTAAGGCGAAAATAAAGTCACCGGCGACCAAAGGCGTAGAGCGCCCGCCAATATCTTGGCGCCACATTTGCGCGCCTGATCGACCTTCAATCGCAACCAATGCGCCAGAGAAATTCATGGCATAAACGACCCCATTTTCAATCACGGGCGAGGCCACAATATCAGACATCCCCGCAATGGCACTTTGAATACCAGAACCACGACGCGCGCCAAACATCCCCGACATAGGACTTAAGTTAACCGTCCACATCAAGCCGCCATTTTCTGCGCGCAAGCCGTAAATTTCACCAGACGGGTAAGGCACAACAATCATATCGCGGTCAATCGCGGAAACGGCGGCACCAACAACGCCCGTTTTTTCATTTAAACCAGCATGGCGCCACAATAATGTGCCATCCAGCGCATTAAGGGCAAAAAACTCACTTTGTACATCTTGAACATAAACACGTCCGTTCAATGCTGTGGGCGCGGCACGAAATGGTGCAGATGATTTATAACGCCAAAATAATCCACCATTTTCGGGATCAATCGCCAATACATCATTAAAGCCAGTCGTAACAAAAATTTTACCCTCACCAAATGTTACGCCACCGCCAAGAACGCCACCATCTTCATCTTTCGGTGCGACAGCCACAGACCAGATGACCCTACCATCAGTATTGTTGATTTTCTTTAAGCGCCCTGCGGCGTCCATTGTATAGATCGCATCTTTAACAATAATGGGCCTTGCCAATAACGGTAGAGAATCTGAGCCAGCCTCACCAACATTAACCGACCATGCTTTTGAAATATCATCTTCAAGAGCCAAATTAGACATCACATGATTAGGATAACCATCAACGCCAGGCCAATATTTATTTTCCCACGCAGTCGGCAGAGATAAAGATGACAGATCAATATCGTCTGAAACTTTTAAGTTTTTTTGAAAATCAACAATCGAAATACGCTCACCCGGTAACGGCGCATCATCTTCACCACCGCCAAGCCATTTACCGCTACAGGATGATAACAACATCATCGCAATAACAAGGGGCATAATGCAAAAGGTACGTACAGTAAACGTCATTGATATCGGCTTTCGTTTAGAAAGTTATGGTTTTATTTCTTTAGCAAAATATCTGGATTATGCGTTAAAACATGGCTTAATTTTTGCGCGCGCTCTCTGCGCTCATAAGGGGCATCACCTAAAGATTGTAGGCGCTGAAAATCAGCTTTCGCCAGATCTACCTGACCATCTTTGGCATAAAGAAGACCGCGCAGCTCAAGCATTGATGATATCCATGGATTTTTATCACTATCCAAATCTTGTAAAGCGTCTGCCAATGTCGTGACAGTTAAATCAGACCCCTCTACACCCAATAATTCAGCCTGCTTCATAACTTTTAATAACAACGCGTAATCTGCATAAAGCGTGTCAACGTCACCATCATTGTGTAAATCATCAAGGATCGTTACGGCCTCTTCGACATTCCCTTTATCAAAAGCCAGTTGTGCAGCTTGAAAACGCGCCAACATACTTAGGCCAGATGGCGCTTTTTCGGCATAATCCAAAAGACCTTGGCTGGGCGTGCCCAATTGTGCACTTTGTTCATTTAAGATTTTGGAAATATCTTCTGGTGTCGCGCCTTCTGGAATTTGTAAATTCGCCGCATTTAAATTCTGACTTATTCCACCTTGTTCAACAACAGACAACAACATCGCCGTATTTTCACCGCGGTTAGTCTCCATCCACTGACGACCAAAGGTAATCACGGCTGTAAAAAATACTAAACAAAAGCAAAACCAAACAACCATCTTACCGTTTTCTTGCCACCATTGCTCAACGCGATCTTGTTTCAGGGCTTCATCAACTTCGTTAAAAATATCGGACATAATATGCCTGCCTTTTGCTTAGAAATAATCAGTTAAAATTTAATACCCCACTTTATGAAACTTCCACCGCCTTATCAAGGACTAATAACCGCAATAGATAAGGCAACTTTAGAACTCTCTTTACCTTTTTTATGGTATAATTATAGGTAATGACAATTAGTTACGCCCTCAGCGCTGGATTAGCCAAAGAAACAATCTTTAAACGTGGTGATTTCAACACCATAACCAGCCTCTATACCCAAATGCTCGGCCATAGTATTGTGCGTGATTGCGCCCCGGTTATCACTGAAGAAACCTTAATGTTTCGCCTTTTCAAATCCTCAAAAGATCCCATCTTTTTATATCAAATCGCCATTACACGTGATTTAAAAAATAAACGTTATGTATACGAGATTATTGATGCCACAGGCAAACAAATCTGTCAGGGCAGTAAACTTTCACCACTTATTACAAAATTCAAATATCATTTAGGCGAAAAGCACCATATTTCTGCTTGGAAAAAGCCAAAAAGAGCCACAGATCGATAGACCCCCTATCGTTTAACATTCTCCCGTTACGTAATATAATTACAATAAGCGCATCATATGTGGCGTTCACAATCTATTTTTTGTTTTCTTCTTGCAATAATATAATCACCTATGACAAACTATTTTTAATAGAAAAAAAACAGGGACAAATAAAAAATGAGGCTTATAGAACAAAGCTTTGCGGCACTTACAACCGATGAACAGGCGGTTGTAAATAAAGCCAAAAGACAAATTTGTGATCTCTACACGGAGCTCTTAAAGTCTGGCTATGTCCGTGACAAGGAAACAACCACAGACCATGATGCCAACAGCACAACCCTTAAAATTGATTTATATATATCCAGCCTTGATGACTATCCTCGCTATTCCTTTACTATCGACGTATTAAATAATGGCGACATAACCCTAGAAGCCGTTCAGCGTGGCGGCATACAGCTGGCTAAATCTAATAATATTGATGACTTCATTGCCTGTGCACGACGTAAAATATTTAAAAACCCACCACTGCGCGTTGATTGGTCACAATATGCAGGCGATTGGGTTGAGCAGCATAATAAAATGACCAAAATCCAACCAGACATCGATAATGTTGCAAATGATAAGACAAGGGTAAATGCACAAGACCCTCAAAAGCAGAGAAGCGCACAAATTATCGCTTTTCCAACCAAACGCAACAGACAGCCCAAATAATTACGCCCGAATAATGCCCTTAAAGATAACGGTAAAAGAATTTTATACTTGAATCTTATGGCTCTTTATTCTATTGAATTAGATTAGGTAAACGGCGCGGGTGTAGCTTAATGGTAAAGCTTTAGCCTTCCAAGCTAGTGACGAGGGTTCGATTCCCTTCACCCGCTCCATTACATTCACGTGTCTTATATTTTTCAATGACTTAGAGAGACCTTGCTATCCCTCATGTAATTTTTGGTACATAGAGAGGCAGTACATTCATATCACTATCGTATTTAATTAAACGCGACTATATCTTGTATTTTTGAAAAGCCATTTTAAGAAAAACTCACGGCAATTAGAATGAAACCCCTGCATCTTCAAATTGATTTATGAGCCCTTTTAATCCACCCACAAAAATAATGCTTGTATAGCTCAAGATAAGGAATAAATTGTAATGCTAAGTTAAAGTCTAACGACAGAAACAAATGCTAAACAAATCATTGCCGCAATATTTAAAGCGAATAACCACACTTAAACTAACGATTTTAGTGTCGCTTTACTACCTGTTCGGACTTAACTTCGCACTTATAAAAAAACTATACATCATCCTAGCAGAACAAGCGGATATAGGTATGGTTTTTGCCCTTACAATGCCCATCTTTTTTATGACTGTGTTTGTGTTTTTTTTCACGCCTTTTATTACCAAATATATAGCAAAACCTTTTCTTATTCTTATGATTATCACAAGCGCCTGCGTTAATTATGGCGCTTACAATTTTGGCATTATTTTCAACCAAGACATGATGGTTAATATCTTTGAAACCACAACAAGTGAAGCGACAGATTATCTCAATATAAAGCTCATTATATGGCTTTTCTTATCAGCCGGATTGCCTTGCTTATATATTGCTTTTGTCAAAATAGAATATAAACGCTTTTCAAAAGAGCTTCTCCAGAAAACTGGTTTGATGTTATTATGTATCATTATTTTAATCGCAATCGCTGCTTTTGCTTACAAAGACTATGCGTCCATAGCACGGAATAATCCAAAGATACAAAAAGACATTGTTCCCTTTTATTATATATCCAACACAATTAAATATTTTAAATCAACTTATTTTAAGAAGGACATGCCCTATCAAGTCTTAGGTCAAGATGCCCTCCGAACAAAAACTGACGATAAAGAAAAATATTTACTCGTTGTATTGGTCGGTGAAACGGCGCGTGCGCAAAACTATCAAGTAAACGGCTATGAACGTGAAACAAATCCCCACACACAAAACATAAAAAATATTGTCTCTTTTAAAAATGTAACATCTTGCGGTACTGCAACGGCGATTTCACTACCCTGCATGTTCTCATTACTTGGTAAAGATAAATATTCAAGAGAAGCATTTGACCATCAAGATAATGTTGTCGATATTATAAAAAAGGCAGGGTACTCACAAGTTTGGGTTGATAATAATACCGGATGCAAAGGCGTTTGTACGAACATAGAACAAAAAAGACCCGATGATTTTGTGAATATAGAATGTGACGGCGAAGAGTGCACAGACAGTGTACTTATAGAAGCCCTTCCAGAAACAATAAAAAACATGCAGGGTAAAGACGGTGTTATTTATTTGCACTTAATTGGAAGCCATGGCCCCACATATTACAAACGCTACCCGCGTGAACATGCTTTTTTTCAGCCTGATTGTCAGACAAGTGATCTACAAAATTGCACACGAGAAGAAATCTTAAATTCATACGATAATACAATACGTTATACCGATTATGTGATGGCGCAGGCAATATCAGAAATCAAAAAGTATAATGATATATATCATACTAGTCTTATATATCTATCTGACCACGGAGAATCACTGGGTGAGAATGGCTTATATTTGCATGGTATGCCTTATAAAATAGCACCAAAAGAACAAACTCATATTCCTTTCATGATTTGGTTTTCAGAGAAGATGTTGAAACATGAATCTTTGGATATGAACTGCCTCAAGAAACGGGCTGATGAGACATTCATCTCTCATGATTACCTCTCTTCAACTCTTTTAGAAATTTTAGACATTGAAACAAAGGACTATGACAGTAAAAAGGACTTGATAAGAGCTTGTTCTCAAGAAGGAGAATTGGAATAAATTTAAAAGCTGAAATAACAAGAAAATCACTTCACGTTAGTTCCCTATGGATGGTTGTGGTTATTTATTTTGTGGATAAAGAGACTGCTATTTCTTTATTTACAGGCCTTTTATGTCTGTTCTTTTTTGCTGAATATTTAAGAATGACTCATAAAAAAACAGCCCTTCTCGCGACCAAGATATTTGGGGATATAATGAGACCTCATGAGAAACAAGCTGGCTTCAAGCTGTCAGCTCTCTCTGGCTCTTTTTACTTTCTACTTGCCGTTTTATTATCTGTTTTCATTTTCCCCAAAGAGATAGCTATAGCCTCTATAATCATCATGATTTTAGCGGATACGCTTGCCGCTATAGTCGGTAAATCACTTGGAAAGCATAAGATACTTGATAAAACATTAGAGGGGTGTCTTGCGTTTTTAATGACATCAATCATAATTCTCTATTATTATGGTCAACTTACTTATTATGAGATAGGGCTTACAGCTTTATTGTTAACACTTATTGAACTCATCTCAAATAAATTCAGTATAAACGATAATCTTTCTATAACCTTATGTGCTGGAAGTCTAATCTGGTTTTTTACATGAACCAATACTGGCTACCATAGCTTTCACGGGGGCCTTAAACATTTCTATGTTAATACCCTATTCATGATAAATGTGACCATATGATGGTGTATCCTCAAAATAACCTCTCTATATTAAGAATTGCTTGATTTTCGATAAGCAAGCATATAGAAATAGCCTTAGATTAGTTGACTTTGGTATATTTAACTAGGCAAATGAACAGGTGGAAATTCTGTTAAAACATTGAATTAAAATAGTAAAATAGATATAGATAAGGAAAGACTTTCCTTCACCCGCTCCATTCCGCTTTGCCGCTTTATAAAAGACGACCCACATGTAAGGCATTTATGGTATATTCAAAATTCTATCAAACACTGATTATTTCTGTTATTGCACTTATAACAGTCGCCTTATTTATTGCGCCACGCCTTTTAGGGTATTTGCCATTTTTATTATTAATAACAGGAATTATTGGCTGGAAAAGCCACAGCAAAGAGACATCTTTGCGGGCGCTCTTTAACAAAGCTAAAATCTTAGAGCACCTAAAGGGCAAGAAATTCATTATATGTGCAAGCCTCGCACTTTTTGCCGTGATGATTATCAGCCTAACATGGTCCATCAACATAGAAAATAGCAGTAAACGCGTTGTGAAAGTAATTGCTTTAGGGCTATCGGGTGGTTTAGCATGGTGGTTCATTCACCATACACCGAAAGATCTGTTCCTTCAGTATTTTAGAAAAGGTCTTTTTTATGGTGCGGGACTTTCGCTTTGTTATTTCATCACCACCACACTTGATGCACGGTTTTATAATGGACAATTATCAAGTAACATCCATGATCTCTTTAATATGGCACATAATACAGGTTTGAATTATTTAAATCGTTCACTCTGCATCTTTGCTATCTTCATGCCGTTTTTCTTAACATTAATAGGTCGCACTACAAAAAGGCAGACGCTCTATCATTGCTTGTTTTTAGGCCTTTCTGCTCTCGCCATTTTTGGCGGTATTGCCGAAACTGCAAAGTTAACATTCTTGTTAATTATTTTATTTTATTATCTTTTTCCTATTAAATATAAATCAATCTGGTTTGGCGTTGGTCTTGTTACCGTTACCCTAATCATGACGGCACCCTATCTATCGATCTGGGTTTTTGAGAATTACGGACACGCCATTCATAACAATTCGGTCTTGGGACAAGGAGGGGCGCATGGTGGTGACCGTTTAGAAATTTATAACTTCGTAAGCCATTATATTTTGCAAAACCCACTTTATGGTTATGGCATAGAGGCCACACGTATGATCAAGGATTTCCAAAGTGATTTTCTTTTTCATCACAGTAATCGCGTCTTGCACCCTCATAATTTTGCGCTACAAGTTTGGATTGAGATGGGAATTATTGGGGCAGCAATATTGTCTGTTTTATTCATCGCTTTTTATCGCGTTTTATATAAAAATATTTCATGTAACAGGACATATTATACCGTGCGCGCATCGCTGGCGATGATGGTTGGCTTTCTAGCACTTGTGTCTTTTGGGTATGGTTTTTGGCAAGGCTGGGTCATTGGTGCTATTGCCTCTATGCCCGCCATGCTTCATCTTCTAAAAAAATATGAACTGGGCGACTAAACGCCATCACTCTAAATATATGTTTTTATTTTACTTATGCGCTGTTTTCCGCTATAAAACAGCCATATTTTGTGATTTTCAGAAGAGGGATTAAAAACATGACACAAACACCAAAACGCTTTGCAATGATCGGGGCGGCTGGCTATATCGCCCCGCGCCACATGCGCGCCATCAAAGACACCAATAATACGCTAGTTTTGGCATATGATATCAATGACTCAGTCGGTATTATTGATTCAATGGCACCGGGATGTGAATTTTTTACAGATTTCGAGCGCTTTTATGACCGCGCCCATGTCATGCAACGCGATGCCAAAACAGCCCTTGATTATGTTACAATATGTTCACCAAACCATTTCCACCGCGCCCATATTGTTGCGTGCTTACGCCTTGGGTGCGATGTAATTTGTGAAAAACCTCTTGTGCCAACAGCGAATGATTTAGATGAAATTCAACACGTTGAAAAAGAAACAGGCAAGAAAGTTTATAATATCCTACAGTTACGCCATCACGGTTCTATCACAAGCTTGAAAAAAGCCGTTGATGAAGACCCCCGTGAAGAGAAATATGAAATTGATCTCACCTATGTGACATCACGCGGTCATTGGTACATGTCGAGTTGGAAAGGTGATCCAAAACGCTCTTACGGTGTTGCGATGAATATCGGTATTCACTTCTTTGATATGCTTCACTATATCTTTGGCGCACAATTAGAAAACACATTACATCATGTTGATGATTTCAAAGCCTCTGGTTATTTAGAATATGATCGCGCCCGCGTGAAATGGTTCTTATCTATTGATGCGAATGATCTACCAGATTCAGTCAAAGGCAAACAACCAACCTTCCGTAATATTTCTTACGATGATACAGCTATTGAATTTTCTCATGGTTTCACAGATTTGCACACGGTCAGTTATCAAGAGATCTTAAATGGTCGAGGCTTTACTTCAGAGGTAGCGCGCCATTGCATTAGCACGGTTAATGCTATTAACAGCATGGAGCCGACAATGGTTGATGCAGATAATGCACACCCATTCTTGACCAAGGCGCTTGGTTTAAAAACGGGCACAAAAGTAAAATTAAAAACTGTTTAAAGTGCAAACGATATGAGCATCGCCAATACCGTAACCCCTGATTACTTTGCACACGAGAGTGCAATTGTTGATGAAGGTGCACAGATTGGAAATGGATCGCGCATTTGGCACTTTGTCCATGTTTGTAGCGGTGCTAAAGTTGGTATGAATGTATCCCTGGGACAAAATGTTTTTATCGGCAACAAGGTCGTGATTGGCGATAAATGCAAAATCCAAAATAACGTATCAATCTACGACAACATCACCCTTGAAGAAGGCGTTTTTTGTGGTCCCAGCATGGTTTTCACCAATGTTTATAATCCACGGGCTTTAATTGAACGCAAAGATGAATACAAAGATACGATTGTGAAACGCGGCGCGACACTCGGCGCAAATGCAACGATTGTTTGCGGTATCACAATTGGCTCACATGCTTTTGTTGGTGCGGGGGCGGTTATCACAAAAGATGTACCCGACTACGCCCTTATGGTCGGTGTTCCCGCCAAACAGATCGGCTGGATGAGTGCGTACGGCGAACAACTAGACTTACCACTAAAGGGCCACGCAAAAACAAGCTGTAAACATACAGGCAACGTCTATATCCTCAATGATATGACCGTTAGTAAATTATCAGATAAATAAAAGGGGGCGCCATGCAATTTATTGACTTGAAACAACAACAAGCTGAAATCAAAACAGATCTTGATCGTCGCATCCAAGACGTATTAGCCCATGGACGCTATATTTTAGGCCCTGAGGTTACCGAATTAGAAGAAAAATTAGCTGCTTATACGGGGGCCAAACACTGTATTGCCTGTGCCAATGGCACAGACGCCCTACAAATAGCGCAAATGGTCTATGGTATTGGTCCGGGAGACGAGGTTATCACCCCTGCCTTTACCTATGTATCAACGGGTGAAACCGTTGCTTTATTGGGGGCAACACCCGTTTATGTTGATGTGAATCCCGATACATTTAATTTAGATGTGTCCTTATTAGAGGCGGCAATCACGCCCAACACAAAAGCTATTATTCCTGTTTCCCTTTACGGACAATGCGCAGATTTTGATGCAATCAACGCGATCGCAAAAAAACATAATATTCCCGTAATAGAAGATGCCGCACAAAGTTTTGGCGGCGTTTATAGAGGCACAAAATCCTGTAATCTATCAACGATAGCCACTACCAGTTTCTTCCCGAGCAAGCCCCTTGGCTGTTACGGTGACGGCGGCGCAATTTTTACCAATGACGATGATTTAGCGCTTAAAATGCGCCAAATTTCACGCCACGGTCAAGATCGTAAATATCACCATATTCATGTCGGTGTAAATAGTCGCCTTGATACAATGCAAGCGGCCATCCTTTTGGCAAAAATGGAGATCTTTGATAAAGAATTAGAACTGCGCCAACAGGCGACTGAAAATTATACGTACCTGATTAATAAATATGGCATCGCACAAACACCGACAATTGAAGACCATAATGTTTCTTCATGGGCGCAATATACGTTAAAAATTGACAATCGCGATGCCGTCCAAGCCCATCTAAAAGAGGCAGGAATTCCAACCGTGACCTATTATCCCTATCCCCTTAATAAACAACCAGCGATGATTGATTTTGGACTTAGTGAGAATCAAGGCGAAACGCCGATTAGCGACACATTAGCAACCCAAGCGATGAGCCTACCAATGCATCCTTATCTCAAAGAGGCAGAGATACAGACTATTGTCGAAACATTGGGCAAAGCGCTGTCCCAAAAAGCGGCATAACCAAATTATTAAATATGATAATTAACTGAAAATAAAATAAAAATGTCTCAAAAATTTACACCTAGCGCGCATCTGATTGATTGGTTAACCGATGTCCTATCCGCACATTTAGGGTTTGATTTTAAGGTACATTTAACGCTTAATTTTGATCAACAGCGCTTTACAATCACACACAAACAAGACGAAGCAAAAGCACTCTATATGCCCATGATCAAAGATCTATGGATTACGGGCGATGCACGCGCATTGCCATGCTCTCACCTAACTTATAATAACAAAAATCTTCCAGCGCCTGGCTTGACTCATAATACGATGGGGCTGCTCGCACAAAAAGACGATCAAACATATTTCCAATATGATCTTATGGGCTTAATCACATTCATGCTATTACGCTTGGAAGAAATGGAGGTCAATGAAGATCGACTAGATGAACATGATCGTTTCAGTGCAAAAGAATCACATGCACATGCCCATAGTTATTTAACGCGCCCACTGGTCGACGAATGGATAGCCACTTTCATCGATGTGATGAAAAATATATGGCCCGATCTACCTTATAAAAAACGTACTTTCAAAATGATCCTCAGCCACGATGTTGACGCACCAAGTCAATATGGCCTGAAATCATGGTATCAAATTTTATGCATATCTGCGGCGGATTTTATTAAACGCGGTCGTCTTAAAACATGTTTCATTGCCCCATGGCAAAAACTAAATACAAACGATAAAATATATAAAAATGATATATTTAACACATTTGATAATATAATGAACCTGTCGGAAAAGCACGATTTGACGAGTCACTTTTATTTTATTTGCGGACAAACAGATAAGAAAAAAGATGGTGATTACACACTCGACCAAGCCCCCATTAAAAACTTGATGCAAGACATCCATCAACGCGGGCACATGATCGGCATTCACCCCAGCTATAATACCTATCAAGATCAAAATGCCTTTAATAAAGAAGTTCAAAACTTGCGCGACACGCTTAAAAAATACGCAATTACGCAAGATTATATGGGCGGGCGCATGCATTATTTACGCTTTAAGATGCCCGACACATTGCGCCTGTGGCGTGATGCGGGGCTGTCTTATGACACCAGCCTTAGCTACGCTGATAATGCTGGCTTTCGCTGTGGCACATCCATTCCCTATCGCTTTTTTGACATTGAACAAGACCAATCCAGCGATCTTATAATTAAACCACTAATCGCGATGGAAGTGAGTATCACAAAAGAAAAATATCAAAATTTAGGCAATGGCGAACGCGCTTTTCAGGCTTTGTTAAGCCTCAAGAAAGCCTGTGAGGAAGTCGGGGGTGACTTTACGTTACTCTGGCATAATTCCAATTTAACCACCGACGCCGATTTTGCGCTTTATCAACGCATCATAGAAGCGTAAGGTAAATTCCATGAAAACCGATTCAAAAATAGTTGGGAAAAAGATCCTCTTATTGTCTTGCTTCCCACCCGCCAAACAAAGTGCTTTTCAGCGTATCAATGGCTTTGCAACCCACCTTAGTGCGCTCGGTCATGACGTAACTGTAATGACACTTGAATCCACTGAACGCTTTATGTTTCCTAAACATGATAATTTACGCATTATTTCAGTGTGTGATAAAGGCTTAATACGTCCATTCACGATGACAAAAAAAGCGCCCTATCTGATCCATAAGACCAAGGCTGTCTTTAATATATTCTTGACAAAAACGGGATACAAGCCCTATCAAAAATGGATTAAAAATGGGCTTGAGAAAGCTAGAAATATTCTTATTAATGACAATATAGATGTCATCATTAGTTCTTTTGCACCCACCGCCACACACGAGATAGCATTGCGACTTAAAAAAGAATTCCCCGCGATAAAGTGGATTGCAGACATGCGTGATGAAATGTCATGTTCACCCTATGTGACAGGCACAGATAAAATCAAAATACGCGCGCTTGAGAAAGAGATATTAGAACGCGCGGACATTGTCACAACCGTGTCAAAACCAATCTTAGGTGATTTTATTGCCCTTAAAGAAAATGATACAACGATTTTTGCAGAAATCCGCAATGGTTATAATGTCGAGGCGACCTTAACCCATAGCGCAAAAAAACCCGCCAACGGTCAAAAATGTCGCCTTGCTTTTTTGGGTAGTTTTTACGGCGATATTCATCCCCATACGCTTTTTGATGCATTAAACATCATGGGTGAACATAAAGAGAAATTTGAAATACGCTTCATCGGCGTGAATAGCGGCATCCGCATTCCAGACACCCTAAACCATATCGTCAAAAAACAAGAATCTGTTGATTACGCACAAGCCACACAAATCATGAAGAACCAAGATGGCTTGCTTTTAATACTACCCAATAATGGGCGCAAAGGCGTTTATTCCGGGAAAGTTTTTGAATATCTCGCCTCAGGAACACCAATTCTTGGCATTATTGATCCAACTGATGTTGCCGCCGATTTAATCATAGAATCCAATACAGGCTATGTTGCTAATTTTGACGCGCCACAAGAGATTGTAAAGATGTTAGAAACACATTTAAGCAACTGGGAAAAAGGCATAGCACTAGAAACAAATCAAGAGGTGATAAAAGCCCATCATCGGCGTGAACAAGTGCGCCGTCTTGACCAATTAATGAAGGATCATTGCTAAATGTCAAAGAAAACCATCCTTGTTTTTGGGCCAGATTCCATTCATACAGCAAAATTTATTACGATGATAAAAGATGAGTATCATCCAATAATTGTGACAGACAGCAACAATAATAATTTTGCCTGTGAAACACACATTATAAAACGTGGCTTAGGGATGTTTTCTGATATTCGTCGCTTGATTAAAAAAATAAAACCAGATGCAATCCACATCCACACAATTAATCGTGTTTCACTGCCTGTTTGTTTAATTGCACCCCGTCACATTCCGATTATCTTAAGTGCTTGGGGATCTAGTGTTTTAGTCATTCCCCACCAGAGTTGGTTTCATAAAAAAATTGTTCAATATTGCCTAAACCGCTCTTCTTTAATAACTGTCGATGCAACCATCGAACGCTATGCAATTGCCCGCCTTATTGGTGATGATCTAAAAGTACGCGAAGCCAATTTTGGCATCAGTGACGACTATCTATCCTTACTTGATAATGATGTCTTGGCGCACAAAGAAAACCTAATTTATTCACCGCGCGGTCATGCCGATATTTATCACATCGAAAAGGTTATCAAAGGCTTTATTGATTTTGCGAAAACCAATAATGATTGGCATTTAGTTTTAAGTGGCTACGAACATTCCGTTAATACACCACATTATAAAAAAATGATCGCCGATGCGGGCTTAAATGATCGCGTCACATTTCACGGCTTTGTTAATCATGCTCAAAATTTAGATTTTAATAAACGCGCCAAAATCATTGTTTCTGTTCCTCATTCCGATGGAAAGTCTCATTCATTAATGGAGGGGATCACGGCGGGCGCAATAGGGTTTGTTTCCGATGTCCCATCCAATCACGAACTTATCACCGGTGGCATTAATGGTTTTGTCAGCAGCACACACGAAACACTTGATTTCACACGTTACACAGAAATCGATTTACCCCTCTTAAAAGAGGTAAACAAAAAATTGATTGGTGGCTGTTCATTTGAAACGAATGCCACGCGCTTCAAAGAGCTCTATAAAGAGCTCTAAAAAAAAATTGACATATCGCCAAGACTGTTGCTATATATGTAAAAATTAATAATGATTTTATATATTAGGATATATCTCTATGACAATTATAAAAACCACAAAAACTATTGTATTTTCAAGTATTCTAGCAAGCTGCTTTTGCAACGTTGCGTTCGCCAATAGCCAACCAGAGATGAGGCCTATTGAAGCAAGTGATAATAACTCAGAGACACATATTTTAGAAATTAATGGTGATAACTCTCCAGAATATAAATCGACGACTAAGATATCATCTATACGAGATACCTATCACGATAAAGTCACTTATTCCCTTAACCTCAAAGAACAAAAATACTGCCGTAAATATGAGGCATCTGATCCAACGCTTTATAAGTTAAAAAATGCACGTTTCACAGAACCAAGCACACAATGTCTAAATATACAAGAGCGTGAAATAGATATCGCAGAACATCTCGTTTCCGTATTCAACAATGAGAGAAGACTTGCTGTTAATACGAATCGTGTGGACCTTCTAAAGGATAGTGGGCTAATATTGAGCGTATTAACAGACGCTACGACTGGTGCACATAAAATCGTCGCTTCAAAAGCATTAAAACCTTAAATTACTAATTTTTACGTTCAAATGGACGTGCGGGTGAACCGACGACACATTGGTGTGGTTCGACATCTTTGCGCACGAATGATGACATACCTATAAAGGCATGGTCATGGACAATGACTTTGTTGATAATCGACACGCATGGCGCGATATAAACATTGTTTTTAATGACCACACTACCGCCCAACATGGCGCCCGATGTGATAAGACAGTTTTCACCGATTTGAACATTGTGGCCAACATGACAATTGACGTCTATTTTTGAATAATTGCCAATTTTTGTTACACCCAATGCGCCACGTGCGACATTTGTAAGCGCCTGGATTTCAACAAAGTCACCCAATTCAACAGAACCAATATGTTCAAATTTAACGACAGGCTCTTGGCCTTCCGCGGGATTTTCAATCTGTTCAAAACCAAAGCCATCCGCACCCAAAACACAGCCCGAGTGGATAATACAATTTCGTCCCATAACAACAGAATCATAAATATTAACGCCCGCATGTAAGCTACAATTATCGCCGATCACACTGTTTTTTGCGATGGTAACGTAGGGGCCAATATAAACATCTTTACCAATTTTAACCGACGGATCAATGATGGCTGTTTCATGAATTGAAGGGTCATATTTTGTCACAAAAAATTCTTTTAAAAGATGCATAAAAACAAGACGCGCATTATCACATATAATAGACGGTGTTTGATGATCTTCAGGCAGAGAAATTGCTTTATCAATTAACAATAAGGAGGCATTAGATTCTTTCATCGCATCATGCACACCGCGAAAACCATCACGGCATAATGATATCTGTCCAGCCTGTGCAACAGGCAGGGGCGCCGCACCATAAAGTGAAACATCACCAACATCATCACAATTAATAAACCTAGTTTGTGACGATAACATCAGATTATTCTGAACGAAATCTAAAATCTGCTTAACAGTTACATCACCCATCGTAACACCTCAAATGCTTCCGCATATTTTTGCCCAATTTGACCACCGCGCACACGTGCCAAAGAATATAAGAATTCTTTATCTAAATAATCGGTATTTTTTGCTAACTGTGATTCATAACAAGACAAAGCCGCAACCTTTTTCTCAAGATGTTTTTCTTCCACTGCATTGATCGCAGTTAAGGTATAATCAATATTATTCCAAATCAGTTCATAGCATAAAATTGTCTTTGTTTTAAAGGCACGTAAACCTTCGCGTGCGACAGTTTCATGATCTTGGTGAACATCTTTTAGGCTGGGCATGAAAATTAAATCTGGGTTTAGATCTTTTTTCATTTGAACCAAAATTTCTAAAATATCTTGGCGGTGATAATTTAAACGGCGCACAGGAAAATCATGTACGGTGACATGTTCTGGTTTAATACCTAATTTTGATGTGGCAGCGATGACCTCTGTCGCCAAAATATCATCGGGGAATTGTTTAGGGACAGATTCACGTGATAATGAAAATGCAACATAATGCACCTCGGCTCCTTGCTCGATTAACTGTGCAATCGTTGCACCACAACCAAGCTCTCCATCATCTGTATGAGGGGAAAGGATTAAAACTTTTTTAAAATTATTTATCTGCATTATCTAAAGGGCCCTTAACATATCGAATAAAAATGTTTTCTCTTTATTGCCTTGTTTAAATAGAGTATTCCTCTATGACATCAGCAAATAACACTATAATGGCAAAATAGACAAATGAAAATTCTTATTCTTTCCCAATATGCAGGATCACAAAAACACGGCATGGTCATCCGCAATTATAATTGGGCAATTGCATTAAAAGAATTGGGGCATGATGTGACAGTCATGGCATCCGGTTACTCCCATTATCGTCAAAATAATCCCGTATTAGGCAACAACGATATTCAGCGCAATATTATTGATGGTATTCGTTATTTATGGGTTCGCGGTGCAAAATATAACCCAGACAGTAACCTCGGGCGTATCAAGGCAATGGCTGAATTTACCCGCCGTTCTTACGCTATCGCGCGCCGTACAAAGATTGATTATGATTTGGTGATTGCATCATCGCCGCAACCTTTTGTCATTTACGCCGCAAAGAAAATTGCCAAAAAAGCCAAAGCCAAATTAATCTATGATATTCGTGATTTATGGCCATTAACACTTATCAAGCTTGGTAATATTTCAAAATTTCATCCCTTTATCATGGCATTACAACATGCTGAAAATTACGCGTGCAAACATGCAGACATGGTAACAGGCGTGCCACAAAATGCTGGTGATTATCTAAAAACCAAAGGACTTAAAGATGGTAAATTCCTTCATGTTGGCAATGGCTTTTTACAAACAAAAACCCCTATTATCGCTGATCTGCCAGAAACACATGAGACATTGTTACAAGGTTTAGAAAAACAAAAAGCCTTTATGATCGGCTATACAGGGACAATTGGTAAAGCCAATGCGATGCATATCGCCGTTCGGGCCCTTAAAAATACAGATAAAAAGATTCATTTGGTTTTTGTAGGGCGTGGCAATTTAGAACAAGAAATGCGCGACCTTGCCGTACAAGAAGATATACAAGACCGCGTTCATTTTTTACCCCCCATTGCCCATGAACAAGTGCATCATTTCTTAAGTCGTGTTGATGCGGCTTATGTTGGGGCATTACGATCAGAGCTTTATGAATGGGGTGCTAGCCCGACAAAAATCAATGATTATATGATGGCGAAAAAACCCATTATTTATACGGTTGGTGATAAAAATAATCCTGTTGAATTGGCTGGCAGTGGGATCAGTTGCCAAGCCGAAAACGTGCCAGACATATCAGCGGCCTATACAACCCTTGCCAAGACCACAAAGAAGAAACGCCTAGAAATGGGAACTTTGGGTTATCAATGGTTGCTTGACAATCAAATCGTTTCAGGGCAAATAGACACCCTATTAGAAAAGCTAAAAACGCTTTAGAGAAAATCAGGTTATGTTTTTACAAACTCTTATCGTTATCCCCGCCCGCTATGGTTCTACACGCCTGCCTGCCAAGCCCTTGGCAATGATTGCGGGTAAAACAATGATTGAGCGTGTCGTTGCGATTGCCCGCAACGCCAAAGAAATTATTGAAGACAATGAATTGGCCCATGTTGACATTGTGGTTGCCACCGATCACGAAGACATTATGCAAGAGTGCGCAAAAATTGCCGTACCCGCAGTGATGACATCTCCCGATTGCCCCACAGGCACAGACCGCGTTTTTGAAGCCTATGAGAAAATGATTGCAGAAAATGGCAAACGATATGTTTTTCTTATTAATCTTCAAGGCGATGCGCCACTAACCCCACCTCACTTTATTGTACAAATGGTTGAGCGTTTTTTACAACATGAAGAAGATGCGGATATCATTACGCCCGTAACACGCCTATCATGGGACAAGCTAGATGAGTTGAGAGAACAGAAAAAAGTCACCCCTTTTAGCGGTACGACCGTTGCATTCAATGCCGAAAATCGTGCGCTGTGGTTTTCAAAACAAATTATTCCCGCCATCCGCGACGAAGATCACGCCCGCGATCAATCTGATATGTCCCCTGTACATCGCCATATCGGTTTATATGGGTACAAGACAGACAGCTTGGCACGCTATAACGATCTTAAAAAAACGCACTATGAAACATTAGAGGGATTAGAGCAATTACGCGCCCTTGAAAATGATATGGCGATTTATTGTGTGCCCGTTTCATATGGCGCCCATATCGGCATGAGCGGTGTTGATTCACCAGAAGATATAAAACGTGCCGAAGCAATTATTGCCAAACAGGGCGATATCTTATAAAAAGTCATTATGACACAAACAACGATAATCATTTCCCGCCACGGCAACACCTTTGGCACTCAAGACACACCAACACGGTGCGGCGCCCATACAGATTTACCACTCGTTGAATCAGGTTTAAAACAAGCCGATGCATTGGGGCTTTATTTAAAACAATTCAAACCAACAGCCTTTTATAGTGGTCCATTATTGCGTCATACACAAACCACCGATAGCGTGATTGCTCACTGCGCGCCAAAAGCAGACATGCATATAATGGATAAATTCAGTGAAATTGATTATGGCCCCGATGAAAACAAAACCGAAGACATCGTTGTCGCACGCCTTGGTGAGGAAGCCATCAAAGCATGGAATGAATCCGCAACAGTACCAGAAGGGTGGATTGTTGATGTCGATCAAATAATCCAAGACTGGATTGATTTTGGCACGATGGTACGCAAAAACCATGCGGGCAAAACAATTTATTTATGTTCCAGCAACGGTATTATGCGCTTTATTCCGTATATGACAGGCGATTTTGAAAATTTCAAAAAAACGCATGACCTTAAGATCAAGACGGGTGCTTATTGTGTTTTGACACACGAAACAGATGGCGCGCACTGGAAAATTGACGTGTGGAACGCCCGACCATAAGGATCTCTATAATTAGTTGAAAAAATATCTCGCATTTTTTTGCGAACAAGGTTACTTTATTCATAATCACATTTTAATAGACAATTTCCAAGGGCCATGCACGGCTTTATAAACGGGGAGAATAGACCATGTACCATACATTAAGCGAAGCCGCTAAAGTAACCGGAAAAAGCAAAACAACCCTAACCCGTGCCATTAAATCTGGTAAGTTATCTGCGCGTAAGAATGATGATGGTAATTACGAAATTGATCCTGCAGAATTAAATCGTGTCTTTGAAAATACAATTGCCAAGAAAACAGCAAAAGATAACAAAAAGAAGTCATCTACGACAAAAACAACGCCTGAGAAGAAGACATCTACACGTAACGTTGATCTAGAAATACTTACAAGCAAATTAGAGTCTAAAGAAGAGCAAATCTCGCTTAAAGATGATTTGATTGAACAACTAAAGGCCGAGCGCGACCGTGTTTATGGCCTTATCACAGATCAACGCGACCGCAGTGAGAGCACCGAAGAAATGCTGAACAAAGAAATCGAAGCATTGCGTGATAAATTGTTAACAATCGAAGTTGAAAAACAAGGCCTTAATCAAAATGTCCGCAAAATGCGCGAAACAGCACAAGACTATGCGGATAAATACAAACGCACTAGCCAAGTCCTTCGTGAAGAAAAGAATAAGACATGGCTTCAAAAATTATTTGGTTAAAATAATTCGTTTTGAAGTACAATAAATCAAGTTTCAGAAATTATTTGGATAAACCTAAAATCATGATCATTAGAAACTGCAAAAAGAATAGAGCCTGTTGTTGTCGCTAATATAGCGGTCGGTAAATATCGCCAATACTCTTTTTAAATATTGCATTTTTAATTTCTTTTTGTTTAAGTGGACAACGATGATCATGAAACAATTTCCTAAAACATCTTCTAAAAAACCCATCATCGCCATCACACGTCATGGCGAACGCAAACGTGATATTGAATGGTTAACCTATATCCCTTTATGGTGGGCAACGAAGTTTGCCATTTGGCGCGCTGGCGGTAAGTCTATTACCATACGCCCCCATCATGACCATAATAATATTGCCTTTGATGGCCTCCTTTTAGCTGGAGGTCTTGATATCCATCCCGCACGTTACAAGAAAAACTGCGTTGTTAAAACAAAAGAAAACTATCCCTATGACACGGCGCGCGATGATATGGAGGGGAATCTGCTAAAAAAAGCCCTTAAAGAAAACAAGCCCATTCTTGGTATTTGCCGTGGTATGCAACTGATGAATGTTGATGCTGGAGGATGTCTTTTAGAAGATATCTCAGATCATTTAGATACGCTCAATTGGCGCAGCAACTATTTACATCAAATTTTTTCTTTTCGTAAACCAATAAAAATCACAGAAAAAACACTTTTGAGTGAGATTTTAGGCGCCACAGAAATTGATATAAATAGCCTTCATACACAGGCTGTAAACAAAGTTGCCCCCTCATTTGAGATCACAGCCATGGAGATGGCTGGTGATATCGTTCAAGTCATTGAAAACAAAGAAAAAAACATCCTTGGTGTGCAATTTCACCCTGAATTGCTTATTCATAAAAAGCCTTTCCAAAATATATTTAATTGGTTGGTCGCGACCGCGCGTACAAAATAGCGTTTAAGCGAGAGCTATCATGGGATAAACAAGCGACTTGACATTAACCATATGGTATTTTCTTGCTTGACATAGAGGCTAAATAGGCTTAATTCATTATCCATGTTTTTATAGGTTTGGCGATCAAGCTTATAAGCTTTTTTACTAACTTTAATGACGAACTTCAAGAATAGGATTTTTTAAAATGGGTAAAGCAAAATTTGAGCGTAACAAGCCACACGTAAATATTGGTAC
>CAYGOD010000003.1:48922-236522 GCA_964351525.1 uncultured Bdellovibrionales bacterium | reverse complement strand
GGCTGGTTTTATAATATTTGAAGGGGTTTATTTTGCTCATAAACAAGCTTAACATAGACGCAATTAGGAAAACGTTATTTTAGTCTGACAAAACCAGCCGAGAAGGCGACATCATTGCGGTTGATGCCAACCGCTTAACGCAGGGTTTGAAAGCCCCGGCAAGCGCACGAATTGCGCTCACACAACAAAACTAACTTGCTTGGAGAGAATGAGCAACGAAGAATTCATGAAAACATATAATCCTTAGCCATAAAGATTGTTAAAGTAGTGATTGTCCTCTATATTCAAAATCAAATGGTTACTTCGAAAAAAGAATTGTCAGAAAGAGATATTTGCTCAAAATATATTCAGCCCGCCTTAGAGAAGGCTGGATGGAATCCCTTGACACAAATTCGCGAAGAAGTTTCCTTCACTGATGGCCGAATATACGTAAAAGGGAATTTAACTACACGCGGCAAAAGAAAAAGAGCCGATTATATATTGTATTATAAACCAAATATTCCAATCGCTATTATTGAAGCAAAAGATAATAAGCATTCAGTTCGGGCGGGAATACAGCAGGGCTTAAATTACGCTGAAATTCTTGATATTCCTTCTGTTTACAGTAGCAACGGTGATGGATTTTATGAACATGATAGAACATTAAGCAGCGGCAATGTTGAGCGAGAAATCAGTTTAGATCAATTCCCTTCACCAGAAGAACTATGGGAGCGTTACAAAAAATACAAAGGCATTGCGACAGAAGAACAAGAGCGCATTACATCACAAGAATATTTCTTTGATGGTTCAGGCAGAAGTCCTCGTTATTATCAACAAGTTGCAATTAATCGCACTGTAGAAGCTATCGCTAAAGGGCAACAGCGCATCTTGCTGACGATGGCTACAGGAACAGGTAAAACATATACAGCGTTTCAGATCATTCATCGTCTTTGGAAAAGTGGAACAAAAAAGCGCATTTTGTTCTTAGCTGATAGAAATGCTCTAATCGATCAAACAAAGCGTGGTGATTTCCGTCATTTCAAAGACAAAATGACTGTTATTCGACAAAAGAAAATAGATAAATCATATGAAATCTATCTCGCTTTGTATCAGGGCTTGACGAACTATGATGAAGATAAGGACGCTTACAGGCTATTTAGCCCTGATTTCTTTGATTTAATCGTTATTGATGAGTGTCACAGAGGAAGTGCGTCAGAAGATAGTGCGTGGCGCGAAATACTGAATTACTTCTCAAATGCTACGCATGTTGGCTTAACTGCAACACCAAAAGAAACAGAAACGATTTCAAGTACAGAATATTTTGGTGATCCGATTTATACGTACTCTCTAAAACAAGGAATTGATGACGGTTTTCTTGCACCATACAAAGTTTTGCGAGTTGGATTAAACGTTGATCTTGAAGGTTGGCGACCAGAGCGAAACAAAACAGACATTCACGGCGCTGCCATTGAAGATCGTGTCTACAATCGAAAAGATTTCGATAAAAACCTTGTGATAGATGAGCGCACACAAGCTGTCGCGAGGAAAGTTTCAGAATATCTTAAGAAGACCAATCGTTTCGATAAAACTATCGTTTTTTGTGTTGATATAGACCACGCAGAGAGAATGCGCGCCGCTCTAGCCATTGAGAATAGCGATCTGATGGCTGAAAACTCAAAATATATTGTTCAGATCACAGGTGACAATGATGAAGGTAAGAGAGAGCTCGATAATTTCATCAATCCAGAAGAGAAATATCCAGTCATAGCTACGACTTCAAAGCTGATGACAACAGGCGTTGATGCTCAAACATGTAAGTTGATTGTTCTTGATAGTAATATCGGCTCAATGACTGAATTCAAACAGATCATCGGACGCGGCACACGTATCAATGAAGAGTTCGGTAAAACCTTCTTTACGATCATAGATTTTCGAAATGTTACAGATTTGTTTGCTGACCCTGATTTTGATGGCGATCCTGTGCGCGTTAAAGAGCTTACGCAAGATGAAGAATTTGATACCCCAGAAGATGAAATCGAAGATGCCGAACCGATCATCGATAACATCAATGGTGAGGAAATTGTCTTCGAAAACCCAAGCGCAAATGATGACCTCATCACAGGCGGTGATGTAATTTCTGAGCCAAGAGAGAAATACTATGTGAACGGCGTGAACGTTGCCGTTTTGAATGAACGTGTTCAATATATGGATGGCAATGGAAAGCTGATTACAGGAAGCTTGAAAGACTACACAAGAACGAAAGTCAGAGAGCAGTATCGTTCATTGGATGATTTTTTGAATACATGGAATACAGCTGATAAAAAGCAAGCAATCATTGAGGAGTTGATGGAACAAAGCATCATCTTCGAAAATCTAAAAGACGCTATCAATAAAGAAATGGATGTTTTTGACATGATTTGTCACACAGCATTCGATCAACCGCCTTTAACTCGTTCTCAAAGAGCAAAAGTCGTTAGAAAAGGCGATTATTTCGATCAATATGGCGACCAAGCAAAAAAAGTATTGGAAGCTTTATTAGACAAATATGCAGATGAAGGCATTGAAAATATAGAGGACATGAAAGTTTTACAAGTTAATCCATTTGATACCTTCGGGTCACCGTTGGAAATTGTTAAACTCTTCGGTGGAAAGCAGCAGTATCTCAAAGCCCTGAACGGTCTTGAGCAGGAAATTTACAGAACGGTAGAATAAAAAATGACAAATGTTAGCGGTATAGTTAAGTCAGCAAGAAAAATCATGCGACAGGATAAAGGTACAGGAAGTGATGAACTTCGTATCTTGCAGCTTGGGTGGATGCTATTTCTCAAAATTTTTAGTGATAAAGATAAAGAACTCGAGCTTATTCAAGATAATTACACATCACCAATTCCAGCAGAACTACATTGGGATGTATGGGCTGGGGATGATGAAGGCATGACCGGCGATGAATTGCTTGAATTCGTTGATCGCAAGCTTTTCCCAACACTTTCAAAGCTTGATCTTTCAACTGGAAATAAACGCGCTTTGCTTGTCCATGAAGTTTTTGAAGACAACTACAATTACATGAAATCAGGCATTCACTTACGCCAAGTCATAAACAAACTGAACGAGATTGATTTTAACAACAGCAAAGACAAGCATGTTTTTGGACAAATTTATGAAACATTCTTAAGTGAGCTACAAAGCGCAGGAACTCTTGGCGAGTTTTATACGCCACGTGCCATAACAGAGTTGCTGACTGAATTAATTGATCCTGAGCATGGAGAGAAAGTTCTTGACCCTTCATGCGGTACAGGTGGATTTTTAACGTCAACGATTGAGCATTTGAAAGCAAAAGCGAAAAGTGTTGAAGAACGCACAACTATTCAAGAAAATGTAATAGGTTGGGAATTTAAACCGCTCCCATACTTACTTGCCAATACAAATCTAATTTTGCACGACATCAATCTGCCGAACATTCAATATGGTGATTCATTGCAAAAACCGTTATCAGAATATACGCGCAAACACCGTGTTGATGTAATTATAGCTAACCCACCTTTTGGTGGCGTTGTTTCAAACAACAACGAAAACAACTTCCCGCAAAGTTACCGCACGAAAGAATCTGCTGACCTCTTTTTGATTTTAATGATACATTTGCTTAAAGAGGGTGGTCGTGCAGCTATCGTATTGCCAGATGGTTCATTGACAGGTGACGGTGTTAAGCAGCGCATCCGTCAAAAATTGCTTGAAGATTGTAATCTTCATACAATTATTCGTCTTCCAAACTCAGTGTTTCAGCCATATGCATCAGTAGCAACTAATCTGCTTTTCTTTGAAAAAGGAAAAGCAACAAAAGACATCTGGTATTATGAGCATAGGCTGCCAGAAGGTTATAAAGCATACTCAAAGACAAAGCCTATTCAGCTGGCTGAGTTTGATATACTTAAGAAATGGTGGAAAAATAGAGAAGAAAATGAACAGGCTTGGCATGTCGATATTGAGACAATTAAGAGTAATGGCTATAGCTTAGATATTAAAAACCCGCACAAGCCAAAAGAAGAAAAACAATTTACAAGCGCTGAAATTCTCAAATTGTTACATCACTCATTTCATAAAAGTGACGAATTGCTGACACAACTTCAAAAGGAGTTAGCTTAGTGTCGAACGTTTATCAGGCAATCGGAAATCTTTTCAATATTGAAAAAGGTAGCTTACAGAGTACTAAATGCACAGCCGGTGAATATGATTTCATTACGGCAGCGTCAGATTGGAAAACGCATGAAAGTTTCACACATGAATGTGAAGCTTTAGTAATTGCTGTAGCGGCATCTGGATCATTAGGGCGCACACATTATGTTGACGGACAATTTGTTGCAAGCGATCTTTGCTTTATTCTCACTCCTAAAAATGAAGATAAATTTCCAATTAATATGGGGTTTTATCACTTCGTGTTTAATTCGTTGCGACCAGTGCTCGTTGCAGCAACAAAATCAGGAACATCAAAAGAAGCAATCAATCAAAAGAATTTTAAGAAATATAAAATCCCTTATTTTGATATTGAGCAGCAAGATCTTGGGTTTGGGAAATTAAAAAATACTCTTGCTCGAAAAGAATTGATTGCTGACGAGTTATTTTTACAAAAAACATTACTAAAAAAACTCAGACTTTCAATTCTTCAAGAAGCAATAGAAGGAAAACTCACAAAAAATTGGCGTGAAAATAATAGCGATATAGGAACAGCAGAGAGTTTATTGAAGCGTCTGAATAAATATAAAAAAATGTTGATTGAAAAAGGCGAAATTAAAAAGCAGAGAGCTTTGCCTGATATTGATAGTATTAAAAAGCCATTTTCCATCCCATCTAGTTGGCAATGGTGCCGTGTATGGGATGTAGCCAAAGTAATTACATCTGGGTCAAGAGAGTGGGCACAATATTACTCTAATAATGGCGCTATTTTCGTTACAATGGGAAATTTATCAAAAGATAGTTACCAGCTTAGGCTGAATAATATTAGATATGTTTCTCCTCCAAAGGGAAGTGAAGGAAATAGAACGCGACTACAAGAAAATGATCTTTTAATATCTATTACAGGAGAAGTGGGGAATTTAGGCCGAATTCCTGCCGATTTCGGAGAGGCATATATTAATCAACACACCTGTCTGGTTCGATTTTTGCCTGAATGTCAAAATGATTATTTTCCAGAGATTTTGAGGTCGCCATTAGCAAAAAAACAATATGATGAGCCGCAAAGAGGCGTTAAAAATAGTTTCCGATTAGGCGATGTTGGAGAAATGATAATTCCCCTTCCGCCTCAAGAGGAGCAAATAGAAATAACAAAAAGAATAAAACAGTTGTACACTATTTGCGATCAAATTGAAGAGAGCATCTCGTGCTCAGAAGTAAATATAGTAGATTTAATGAGAGCCGTTTTATTGGAAGTATCTCAGGAAAATAGCGCTTCCCCTCTAAGAGAATGCGCATAAACACATACAACTTCCATAGCCTTTTGCCTATTATCAAAAAATATGGTAGTAGTTAATCTTTGGACAACTATTTATAATTTCTGAGGGTTCTGCTGCTGCTGTGTCTTTGAACAAAAATTATCGCTGGGTGCTTGTGAACAGTTTGCTCGTTAGAAACGAGTCCAAGGTGCCTAATCACATTCCGCTTTATGCCTTTGCTGAGATGGAAGATGTTCTACAGTCGCTCTTAGTGACAGATGCTACGGATTACCTGTATCAGAAAAATACAAAGAAGATGAAAATCCGCGAAATACAGAATGTTAATGATGACTATCTTTGCCTGCTTGTTAGTGCTTGTCATGTCAGACAAACTCGAACTATTCTCTAAAAGCATTTTAAGTGATTTTCTAGCTTACACAAATTTGACGCCACTGATCGACAGAAGCGTTACGTAATTCTTTAAAATATTGTCTTTTTTCGATGTGCCTCTGATGATTAAAGTGATTAAGAAATGTTGACTGAATGGCTGTGAATTTTTGGAGCGATTTCATAGATCGAAACTTGTTCATGATCTTCTCCCTTCGCCGAAAATGAAGATGTGAGTTCTCAATTTGATTGTTCTTGTACCGTTGTGTGTCTTGGAGATGCTGGATATTCAAAATCTTCATCGCAGCCTTATAAGATGGTAATTTATCAGTCACTATTTTTCTAGGTAAACCATGCCTTGATACTAGCTTTTTTAGGACTTTCTTGGCTTCTCTCTTGTTTCTTCGTTTCGAAACGTAGCAGTCTAAAATCGTTCCTTCATGATCGATGGCACGCCATAAGTAATGGAGCTCACCATTAATCTTTACGAAGACTTCATCTATATGCCAACGCCATTTTGATGCATAATGCTTAGTCTTTCTTTTTACTTCTTTCGAAAAGATGGTGCCAAATCTATTCCACCAATAACGAACCGTTTCATGACAAATATCAATACCTCGCTCATGCAGGATATCTTCAACGTTTCGCAAGCTTAACGGATAACGCACATAATACATTACGGCTAATTTGATAATTTCAGGGCTGGTTTTGAAGTATTTAAAGTGATTTATTTTTGTCATTATTCAGATTATCACGACAAAAACTGTGAAACATCATTTTAATCTGACAAGACCCATCTTATCAACCAATTTGAGTATTTTAGACTGATTTTGAAGTGCTTAAAGTGATTTATTTTGCTCATTATTAAGAATATCACGGCCAAATTGTCAAAACATCATTTTAATCTGACAGGACCAAGAACTATACATTATGTGTATTGAAAATCTGATTATTGCAACAATCGCAATATCAGCTCAGACAAATAGTCTTTGGGTAGAACCAGCGAATGACAAGACCTTCTATATTGGACGACTTGCTTCTAGTCCAGATTATGCGAGAACTGCAATATGTCGACGAATGTTGAATTTTACAGAAAAAATAGCGAAAGAGAATAATGGACGCTCTATACGTGTAGATATTTATGAGACAGAAACGCGGTTATGCGATCTGGTTACAAAATGGAATTATACGCTTCAAGAGACTAAAATCACGGAAAAAGGCAATAGGGTTAAGCTTTTTGAAAAAGCTCTTTAAGCGAGTTATCCTTGTGAATAAATGCTTATATGACTGGACTTCAAGGCCACGCCAAGCGTTACTGTAAGTATGACGAATGCTAAAAAAATATGTGCCATATATACCCGTAAATCGACAGATGAACGCCTTGACATGACCTTCAATACATTGGACGCACAACGTGAGGCATGTGAAGCTTATATCTTAAGCCAAAAGTCTGAAGGCTGGTCACCCAGCAAGGTCCATTATGATGACGGTGGGTATTCGGGTGGATCATTAGAGCGACCAGCCTTAGATCAGCTTATAGAAGATATTAAGACCTATAGGGTTAACATCGTCGTTGTATATAAGATTGATCGGCTAACACGATCATTGGCAGACTTTTCAAAACTGGTAGAGGTCTTTGATGAATATGGCGTGACTTTTGTCAGCGTCACACAAAGCTTTAACACAACAACATCGATGGGACGATTAACGCTTAACGTCTTACTGTCCTTTGCTCAATTTGAACGTGAAGTCACAGGCGAGCGTATCAGAGATAAAATTGCTGCAAGTAAAGCTAAAGGCATGTGGATGGGTGGATCCGCACCGCTTGGCTATTCGATCGATAACAGACAGTTAGCGATTAATAAAGATGAAGCACCAATAGCTAAATTAATTTTTGAACGCTACTTGGAATATGGATCAGTCAAAGAGCTAAAGACATCACTCGAACAAGACAACATAAAAAGCCCCGCACGTGTATCAAAGAAAGGAAGAACCCACGGCAACAAACCTTATAGCAGAGGAAGCCTTTATAAGATTTTGAAGAACCGAGCTTATATCGGCAAGATAACACATAAGGATAAAATCTATGAAGGGCTACATAAGGCAATCATCGACCAAAACATATGGGATCAAACACAAAAATCATTATCTGATAACACAACAACACGAAAGCAAACGACACAATCTAAATACATGTTACAAGGCCTATTATTCGATCCTGATGGAACGCCCTACAGTCCTACATACACGGCCAAGAAAACCAAGAACGGAAAAAATAAACAATACCGATATTATATCTCACAAAATCTACTGCAATATAAAGATCACCCAAAGGGGCTCATCGCGCGTATTCCAGCGAAACAGATTGAAGGCTTTGTAGGGGCAAAAGTTAGAACTAATATTGATAGTTTGTATGAAACTCAAGATATCGAAACGACCAGATATATTTCTCAGAAGCTAAAGGTATTAGAGCTTCGGCAGTTGATAGCTTTATGTGTAGATAAAGTAGTAATAGAGAATAAAGAGATTGAACTCACCTTATCTGGTCAACGCCTAACAGAATTTATAAAAGATCAATATATGTGCGATGCCCATGCGTCTGAGATAAAAGTTAAGACATATAAGTATATTGCAGGTCGTAAATCAAAGGGCGCAATTGTTATTAACTCAATGGACACAGCAACTATTACCAAACAAAGTGATGAGGATCTACAATCTATAGTGCAGGGCATAGTATGGCGTGATCTGCATTTTGATGGTTATAGTCTAAAAGAAATAGCCTTTGAATATAGAGTCTCAGACAATCATGTTGGCCAAATGATATTTAAGAGCCTTGAGCCCAAAAATTATAATTCCCAGTAAATTCCCTGTTATTTTTTACACTAACCGCTTAACAGTCTTGCTGAGGCCAGAGTTTGCATGCCCTAAGTTGATGTTTGAGATTTTGCACTATCTAAAAACACACAAAATTCCCTGTTAATTTCCCTGTTAGCAGGGAAATCGCTTGGGTCAAAATACCTTAAATGATCTAACAAAACGTATGCGTTAAAGTCTGTTCTCGAACGCATTCTTTAGCGTAAGAGAGAATTCTCCAAAATAGCGATAATATGTGTATTTTTGGATTTTCTCTGCGTTCGAGAACAGAATACAATGGGTTCATGCCCAGGGTGTGTGGGCTTGTCTGACTTGTTTATGAGTGTGTTATGAAAGTAGAGACTTAATGGCTGGGGTACCTGGATTCGAACCAGGGATCACGATACCAAAAACCGATGCCTTACCGCTTGGCCATACCCCAACACTTTTAAAAGCGTGATCAAATAAATAGCCTGTTTAATTTTAAAAATCAAGCCCTGTAACGCCATATCGTTGAATTTTTTTAAGATTTATTTTTTTGACTTCTTTTTGTCCGTTTTAGGTGAATAGCATTCGCCACAATATAAATAGTTTCAAGGGCGATGCCGCCATATGATCCCTTGATGATATTGTGTATAATCCATAGCACCGACACTGGGAACAGCCAAAGGCGCATAGTCATTTTTTCCAAACGAAAGAAAGCATGTGTTGCAATCAAACTGCCGAGAATAGGCAGGATATCGCCCCAATTTTGATAACTGTATGCCCCTAGAACCACATGTAGAATCATGAAAAACCAATAAAGCCTCCCTAGCTTTGATGACAGAGAACAAAGGGTGCGAATGGTAACAATAAACGTCATTAACGCCGCCGTGACAGCGCCGAGCATGAAGAAGTGAATAGCAAAAATGAGCTCTGCGGCGCTATAGAGGATTTTCATCTGGCGATCATCATGGGATAAATAAGCACCGGCGCCGATGGCACAGCCAACAAAGCCGAGACTTTGCGTGATAAAACCATGTGATAAAATGCTGAGATCCATGATGAACACGCCTTTATTAAAAATAATTAGATTTTAGATTCCAATTATGACATAATTAAAATTCAAATAGCAAAGTTCATTTGTTATTTCCTCTAAAAAATATTTTTTATCCATGATTTAAAGGCTTTTCTGGCTGTTTACACATACATGGAATTCACACATAGGATCATTCGATCCGTATATTCTTTGGTTTATCACTAATGCCTAAACGTACAAACAATAATATTTATGCTCTTTCTGGTCAAAAACCAGAAGTTACTAAGCGTAGTAATCGTTTCGATGCGATGGATCAGACGTCGGATCGCTTTAAAGAAAAGGTCTTACTGGCAGAGTTAGCGCGATTAGTACGTGCCTTGGGTAAATCACAAAGACATCAGTCTTTATCAATCAAGCAAAAGCAACAGATTGTCACAATTTTAACGCATCTGAATGCGGACCATCAAAAACAGACAGCGCGCGTACAGGCACAATTAGAAAAAGCCCGCGATGCCCAAAATCAATTGACTTATCAAGTGCGCCGCATAGAGAAAAAGATTGCAAAAGATAGTAATCAAAGCCTGTTGCGTCAGTTAGATAAATTACAAAATGCGCATGCATTAAAATTGGCGAAAATGGAAGCTCACTTTGAACAGCGTTTGAATGATCTTGAAACGTCTTTTGATGATATTCGCAAAACAACACAGCGCGCAGAAAAATTAAGTGCACGCTCTTATATGGCCAATTTGAATATTCACAACGGTAATGATAATGATCAAGACGCATCATTTGAAGGCACCGTTGAAAAGATGGGTGGTCTAACATCTCTACAGCATACTCATTTTGCCAGCACCTTACGTAAGATTGCGTTATCAACGGCTTGTGGTGGTATTGCCGCGGCTTGTTTTGCAATTTGGCTCGGGGGAACACATTTTGTGAAAACACCCGACACAATTAGCACGCAACAACAAATTGCCTATCTGTTAGAGCAAGAGGGCAACGCCGTTGATCAATGGCTGTCTGATCGTGTTATTCCGCGAACCTTATTAGAAAATCTGAATAATAATGCCACATTGGATGACGCGGAGAAAACATCACTTGTTTTTGATGCGGAAACACGTGCGACATTGGAAACCATGAATTTGGTCGATAATATTGTGTTGGATGATTTGAATTTATTGCCAGAAGACCATGTATTAGCATTTGAAACAGGCAAACAAACGCCAGCAGAGATAAAACCGATTAATAGTGAAGCGCAGATGATTTTTGAGAAAGCCGTCACTATTTTATCAAAAGCCCAGAGGCAAAAACTAGCTGGTACAATTTTGGTTGATAAACAAGCACAAGCAAAGCGTCTGTTTGAAGAAGCGGCCTTAAAAGGTCATATGGATGCACAATTTAATGTTGCCGTCATGTATCAACAAAATTTAGGCGTAAGCCCTTATAAGGTCAAGAAAGATGCTGGTATTAACCGTGCTATATTCTGGTATAAACAAGCGGCTAATGCAGGTCAATCAATGGCGCTTTATAATTTGGCCCTGATTTATAGTGAAGGGTTAGGCGTTGAGGTTGACCATGTTCAAGCCCTTGATTATTTACAACAATCTTTTGAAACAGGCACGGCAAAGGCCGCATATTTAGTCGCAACCATGTATGAGAAGGGCACACTGACATCTGGAGAACCAGATTACGTGCAGGCCTCTTTGTGGTATGCGCGCGGTGCAAAAACCGGTGATGAGTTGTCACGCCACGCTATTGCGCGCTTAGAGGGCGACAGTTTATTTGATGATGTTGCCATCGCCGCAACAGCCAGACAATTAGACCCACTTGATCAAGACGCAGAGCGTACGAATTTAATCAATAGTTTAAGAGATATTGAAACAGCAGCGGAATAATTAAATAAAGTAACAATGAAATTGAAGTTATTGTTTCAAACATTCAATAAATTTAAGATCATCTGCCATTTCGCCAAAATTATAATTTCCACCACACAAAGTCATAACAATTGTATCAGAGGGCTTATAATCAAAAACTCTTTTCTTAACGGCGGCAATATTAATCGCGGCGCTCAATTCTATTAAGATATTTGTGCGTTCTAACATGAACATTACGGCACGACGACAATCAACAGGGTCAATTAAGAAAATATCGTCGACAAATTTTTGTGTTAACTCGAAGGTGGCCTGGCTTACTACTTTAGTCGCAAAAGATTCTATGGTTGTATCAACGGTATCAAGAGAAATTAATCCATTGGCACAACGGCTTTGATACATTGCATCGGCTCCAGGTGATTGTAGGCCGAAGACTCTTGTCTTCGGGGATAACGTTTTATAGACAAGGGCATTTGAAGATATCATGCTCCCCCCGCCGATAGATGCTAGAAAGAAATCTGTTTCAACATTATCGGGCAACTGGTCTAATATTTCTAAGGCCATTGTTCCTTGCCCTGCGATAACGTCCAAGTCCTCAAAAGGATGTATAGGGACATAGTCCTGTGCCCCAGATATTTCTAGACAATGATCGTAGCTTTCATTCCAATTTTTACCCTTGAGAATTACTTGTGCCCCAAGTCTCTTAATGCCTTGAACCTTTTTATTAGGCGTGTACTCTGGAACTACTACAACAGCATCAAGCCCCAACATTTTTGATGCATAAGCAAGTCCTAGTCCATGGTTACCGCTAGAGGCAGTTATGAATTTTTTAGTTCCGCTTTGTGTTGATAGAATCTTATTTAAGACACCCCGAATTTTGAAAGCCCCTGTCTTTTGTAAGGATTCAAGTTTGAGATAAATATTTACATTTAGATCCTCAGATAATGTTTCAGAATACATGAGGGGCGTTTGATGAATATGTTTAGATATTCTATACTTTGCCTGAACTATATCTTGTAAATTGATCATAGCGCCCTCCTATGCGTTAATTGAAATATTAACGTATCTGCTATGGCTCTTTTAATCAATAACGTAATCTATTGCATAACAGAGATTGTTTGGGATAGGGATGCTGCTTCTTGATCTGTGTTAACGCCTGATTTTATTTTCTGGGCTAATGTTTCCAAGAATGTTTCATTGTTTGTAAGATACTTAGATTTTTCCCATTGATAGCGTGCTTCAACAATACGCCCTGCTTGCCAATAGGCGTCGCCGAGGTGCATATTAATTTCAATATCTTGTGGGGCGAGGGACACAGCGCGTTCTAGAATATCGGCGGCTTTATCAAACTTGCCTTGTTTATATAAAACCCAGCCTAGACTATCCAAAATATAACCATTATTAGGCTGTAACAAGCTGGCACGTGAAATATAGTCATGGGCGGTTTCAAGGTAAACGCCGCGATCAGCCCAGCTATAGCCCAAGTAATTTAAGATCATCGGGTTATTGGGATCCAGTTCAAGGGCGGTCACCAAGTTTTGCTCGCTTTTTGGCCAGTTATTGAGCGCGTCATAGCTTGTCGCACGTGCATAGAGGAGGTTCCAGTCATGATAACCTTGGCTATTCAATAAGCTTTCAGTTCTATCATAGGCGTGTATTGCTTCTTCATATTGCCCTGTAACATGATAGAGATCCCCTTGGCGAAAGGCGATGTCTATATCATTGGGGTAACGTTCAACTATTGGATTTAAATAGCTAAGCGCGGCTTTTTGTTTATTTTGAAGCTCTAAAACTTCTGAAATACGTATTTGTGCCAAGTCATAGCCTGATGCATTTCCATCGATCTGTTTGTAAAGATCAAAGGCGCTATCATAATCCTTATAGATTTTCATGATATCACCTAACATCATTAATGTTTCTGGATGTGTAGGGTTTAGGTAATGGGAAAGGCGTGTATAAAGAAGCGCATTTTCAATCGCATTTTGATCATAAAGAAAACTAGCAAAATCAAACAATGTTTTGGCAAAGCCATCTTTTGGTGTTAAGCGTGCATTATTTTGACGATCAATATTTTTATAAAACGGCTTTGATTGCGCCAATATTGCATAAATAGATGCTGATATATCGGCATCATCACTATGTTCAAAATAATCACCAATATGGAGCGCCGCACGTGTCGTCATGAATTGTTTAGCGGCATTCTTATAAAAATCAGAAGCTTTATCTGTTTGGCCATAGGCCTCATGAAGAAGGCCTGCATTAATGTCAAACAGCGGATTATCACCCGTGTTAGCATCAATCGGCAACGTGTTTAATTGTTCTATACTGGTCTGTAAGCCTTGATTTTTCCCCGCATATATCCATGATAAGGCGAGGGGCTTAATATAAATCGCAATCGCCTTGTCAGGAATTCTATCCATATGTTTAGCCGCCGCTTGATAATCTCCATTTTTATAATGGGAGATGGCTTTCAGCGTTTTTGCCAATACTTGTAATGCCTCATCAATGTCTTTATTATCACTCAAGCGTAGCGCATGATCATACTGACCAGAGCCCAGAGATAAGATAAATGTTTTATCCAATAAGCCTTGGCTTAATGCGTCAACGGGGAGGTTGGTTAAAAGGCTAGAAGCATCACGCCATTTTTCTTGGGATTGTGCGTGACGGGTTGCTAAATATGTTCCTGCAACAGTTACAGGGGTTTTATTGATAGTGCTTAAGCTGCTGAATGTAATCACTTGAGGATTATTCTCGGCTGTTGCGCTGTTCATATGCATGACCATAAAAAAGGCAATCATGAAACCAAGCAAGGTTAATAGCAGGGCGCGAATGATACCGCTGCCTTCAATCTTTGCGACACGATAAACGGGCTGTTTCAGCCCTATTTCGTCACTTTGTGTTATTTCTTCTAAAATCATACGATGTCTTAAATTCTTTAAAATCATTATTTTTTAGCTGTTTACTTGAGCTAAGCGTTGCAAATAGAATGCCAAAAAATACTCTCTTAATTATCGCAGGATAAAGTTAACAAAAGCCCAAGATTTAAGGCTTGAGTCTATAATTTGTATGTAAAAAAAAGCCCCTAAAAAGGGACTTAATTTGAAAAGAATTTATCAAAAATTATTAATTATTTAAAAACTGGCGTTTCGTAATTCATAATACGTTTTCTGTTTGGGCTACCCCAATTACAGAGCGGATTACTTACATAGTTATGCAGGGCGTCCCAATCATCTCTTTTTATGCCGCCCTTTTTTAAAATATTTGAAGCAATTCTCTGTCCCATACCAGTAATAGACCAGCCAACACTTCGCTCCATGGGGCCCGCTAGTCTATTCACACTTCTATAATAAGTCATCGCGGCGCACGCCATTTCTTCATAATTTGGTGCGTCACTACCGCGGGAATAGCCCCCAATCTTTGTTTCGTGGAAACATCGTGTAATGACAAATAGAGCGTTATTCATATCTTCTTTGGCTTGCGCGCGCTCTTCGTGGTCTTTAAGCGCCGCATTTTTAGCTGTCTTTCCCGAAATATCCTCAGAAAACTTTCTAAAATGCGCCGAAAGCTTATCTATTCTTGTGCCGAGCGTTGCTTTGTTTTCTGCCACTGTCTTGTCTGTCATATATCTAACTCCTATGTAATGATGATTTAATCTTAGAGGTTATCAGGAACAGAGTCAATGTCGTCATATCAGATTACATGCCTGAGTAATTGGGCCCGCCGGATCCCTCTGGGACAGTCCACACAATATTTTGCTGGGGGTCTTTGATGTCACATGTTTTACAGTGGACACAGTTCTGCGCATTGATTTGAAGGGCTGGTTCGCCTGCATCATTAGTCACAATTTCATAAACACCAGCAGGGCAATAACGTTGTGCGGGTTCATCATAAAGCGGTAAATTATGCAGGGTCGGTGCATTTTCATCAATCAGACGTAAATGGGCGGGCTGATTTTCTTCGTGATTAGTGTTGGAAATAAAGACCGATGACAAACGATCAAACGTTAAAACACCGTCTGGCTTTGGATAATCAATCTTTGGCGCATCGGCGGCTTTCATTAATTGATCATGATCACTGTGGTTTTTGAATGTCCACGGGGCTTTACCGCGTAATAAAACTGTATCACAGGCGGAATATAAGAGACCAAACCAAAAGCCCTTATGAAAGGCAGGACGAATATTGCGCACACGATATAGCTCATCATAAATCCAACTGGTTTTGAATTTATCGCTATAGGCCGTTGCCTCTGCGTTCGGTGTTTCGGTGTTTAGCTGCTCAAAAATCGCTTCTGCGGCGAGCATACCCGATTTCATCGCTGTGTGATTGCCTTTGATCTTTGGTACATTTAAGAAACCGGCTGTATCACCGACTAATACACCACCGGGGAAGGTTAGTTTAGGGAGTGATTGCAATCCGCCTTCGGATAGTGCACGCGCGCCGTAAGAGACACGACGACCGCCCTCTAGATATTTCTTGATCTCTGGGTGGGTTTTAAAGCGTTGCATCTCCTCAAAGGGGCTTAAATGTGGATTTGTGTAATCAAGCCCGACAACAAAGCCAATAGATATTAAATTATTTTCCATGTGATACATCCACGATCCGCCATAAGTTTTCGAATCCATCGGCCAGCCGGTGGTGTGAACGATTTTACCTGTGGTGTGATTTTCTGGCTTAATCTCCCAAATCTCTTTAATGCCTAGCCCGTATGTTTGTGGATCACAGTCTTTACGTAGGTCATATTTATCGAACAACATGCGTGTTAATGACCCGCGACAGCCTTCTGAAAAAATTGTCTGTTTGGCATGTAATTCCATACCGCGTTGATAATTTTCGGTTTTCTCACCGTTTTTACCAATACCAAAATCACCAGTGGCAACGCCTTTGACACTGCCATTTTCATCATAAAGCACTTCGTTGGCTGCAAAGCCGGGGTAAATTTCTACACCTAAATTTTCGGCTTGTGTACCTAACCACTGACATAATTGTCCCAGACTGATGATATAATTGCCGTGGTTTTTCATTTGTGGCGGGGTGGGAAGGCGATATGATTTATTCTGTGTTAAATATAAAAAATGATCGGTGCCAGCTTCGCATGTTAGCGGCGCACCTTTATCTTTCCAGTCAGGAATAAGCTCATCAAGCGCACGCGTTTCGAACACAGCACCAGAGAGCAAATGTGCCCCAATTTCAGAGCCTTTCTCTAAAATACAAACAGAGATATCTTGACCTTTATCTTGCGCTAGTTGTTTTAAACGAATAGCGGCACTTAAGCCCGATGGCCCCGCGCCGACAATAACAACGTCAAAATCCATAGAGTCGCGTGCTTCATTATTGCTAGAATCACTGTATTTCGTATGAATGGATTCGAGTGTATTAAGGCGATCATTTTTATCTGTCATGGTCTGATATCCGTTTGAAAAAGTCGATTATTAAGCAGAAAACTGTTTTTTAGGGTGCAAATGTCGTTCTTTGATTGAAGACACAGCATTACTATAGTAGAAAATAAGTGTTTATAAAAGATTGATATCAATAAAATAGTGCGTAAGCGCCATAAAGTGTGGTGTAAAGATTGCGCTATTTGAAAATGGAATTAAAGTTTGTCTGACGCGGTTAACATCGAGAAAATCAAAGAAACACTGATATGGATGGATCATATTGGCGCTGAAATGGAATTTGCGGAGAATGCCGAAAGTAACATTGTTTCATTGGATGATTTATTGGCAAAGAATAAACAGATCGCTGATATCGTTGCCGATACACAACAAAATTTTACAGCCCCCTCGATCGCTGGTGTTCCAGGCAAGGCAATCCAGTCGCAAACAAAAAATCAAGTACCACTGGGAACGCTCAGCGCCATTACCAAAGCGGAAGAAACAGCTGGCGCTTGTGATACAATCGATGATCTAAAAAATGCCTTAATGGCATTCGATGGTTGTGACCTTAGAAAAACGGCCCAGAACTTTATTTTTGCGGATGGTGATCCTGCTTCTGGCATTATGATCTTAGGCGACGCACCGGGTGCGGAAGAAGATCGTGAAGGGAAGGCTTTTGTTGGCCCTGCGGGACAATTATTGGATAAGATGTTATCAGCGATTGGTTTGAACAGTCGCAATGATTTTTATGTGTCACAAATATCCCCATGGCGTCCGCCTGGAAACAGAGAACCCGCACAAGCAGAAATCGATATCTTAATGCCTTTCATGCGTCGCCATATTGCGTTGGCTAGTCCTAAAATGGTGATTGCGCTGGGCGGTGTTGCCACAAAGAATATCCTTAATCAGAAAGCCAGCATTATGCGCCTTCGCGGTTCGATGGTTGAAAAAGACGATATTATTTATAGTGCGATTTTCCATCCTACGTATTTATTAAAACAACCAGCCCAAAAACGAATTACATGGCATGATCTTTTGGCTATTAAGGCGAAGCTACAAGAGCTTAATGTCTTAAAGGCACAGGGCTAGGAACATTTTCATGATTGTACGGATTTGTTTTTTTGCTGTTCTATTATTCTTGGTGCTTGGGCTGAATAGAATAACCATTGCTGCCGATATCAATACACCGCCAGCACCATATGCAAAGCCTGATTACACAGAACCCTCATTGTCTAAGATCGTTATTGCACCATCATATAAAATGAGCAAAACAGATATGTCGGATATCAAGCAATCTGATGTTAATCTTTACGGTCAAATTCGTGTTTCACAAGACAAAGGGCAATGGAAAAAAGCAGATGGTTTAATTGAGCAATTAACAGATCATCGCCTTATGGGGTATGTTTTACACCAACGTTATATGCACCCTGTTTCATATCGCTCTAAATATTCGGAACTTAAAAACTGGCTGATTAATTACGGAGATCATGCGGGCGCGCGCGACATTTATGAATTGGCACTTATGCGTAAATCCAAAAATACAACTAATCCGCCTGCACCAAAAACAAAGCGAGGCCTTATTGGTGCACCGCCTCACTTTATCCGCCCCAAATCTATTCCTAAATATAAAAATAGCAACACTGCCAAAAAGATTGCGAAGGCTATCGAAAAAAACGTGCTGAATGATCTTAAATGTTGCGGTGCGGCAACGCGTGCTCTGGGTCGTCTGCAGACTGCCGATGCAAAGGCGCATATGACTGACCATCATATTGATATATTAAAGGGCAAAATTGCCAATACATATTTACATCTTGAACGCACAACCAAGGCATTGGAAACAGGCGGATCAGCGGCAACGCGGTCTGGTGAAAAAGCATATTACGGCGCATGGGTTGCCGGTTTGGCGGCGTGGCAAAAAGATATGTTTGCCGAAGCGGCGCTTTATTTTGATGCGGTGGCTGCCAGTCAATATGCCTCTGAAAAATTACGGGCGGCGGGCGCTTATTGGGCATCACGCGCATATTTACGACAAGGCCTTTACCGTCAATCTATGACGCGCTTACAAAGCGCAGCAGAAGAACCGCGGGTGTTTTACGGCCTTTTGGCACGTGTAACATTGGGACAAGATGTCAATGATTTGGACTGGCGCGTGCCAGCCCTGACACAAGAGAATGAAGCGCTTATTTTAAAGAATATTCACGGTTTTCGTGCCTATTGGTTATTAAAATCGGGCTATCGTCTTTATGCTGAACAAGAATTAATGCAAATTACGCCAGATCGAAATGACGCGTTGAAGAAAGCACTCTTGGCGTTTGCATCCTATCACCGTTTTCCCGCTATTCAATATCGCACCTCAACGGCGATCAGAAATGCGCAAGGTAAATACTTTGATGCTGCTTTATTTCCAGAGGGTAGATGGAGTGACACATTCCCTGTTAAAGAAACAGAAAAGCCCCTTATTTATGCCCTTATCCGTAAAGAATCCCGGTTCGATTCATTCGCTCGGGCTGGATCATCTGGCGCAACGGGCTTAATGCAGTTATTGCCGTCAACTGCGACATATATCGATAGCCAGAATTACAAAGGTCAAAATCGTTATAAACTTTTTGACCCAGAAACCAATATTACGCTAGGCCATCGTTATGTTCATCATTTGCTTGGCCTGTCAGAAGTTAAAGGCAATATGTTTAAATTGTTGGTTGGGTACAATGCAGGACCCGGTAATTTACGCCGCTGGTGGCGCGAGTATAAGCATAAAGATGATCCTCTCTTATTTATTGAAACGATCCCTGTGTCCGAAACACGCCAATTTGTTGAATATGTGATGACTAGCTATTGGCTTTATCGTTTGCGCTATGGTCTTCCTGTGCCAAGTCTTCAAGCTGTCTCATCTGGTCAATGGCCAATTTATGAAGATTACTAAGTTGTTTATTTGATTTCTGGGTTGATTTTTTGGGCTTTCAGGCGTATTTTTAAACTCTTATTTATTGCGCAAAATTCCTCTAAAATTACTATAGAAAAGACGATATATTATGACACGCACATTGAACGATATTCGCAGCACTTTCCTTGATTTCTTTGGTGATAATGACCATGAAATCGTTTCATCAAGTCCGCTCGTTCCACACAATGATCCAACATTGATGTTTGTTAATTCTGGGATGGTACCATTTAAAGATATGTTTACGGGCAAAGAAAAGCGCGGTTATACGCGTGCAACAAGCGCGCAAAAATGTGTGCGTGCTGGCGGCAAGCATAATGACCTAGATAATGTTGGTTATACAGCGCGCCACCATACGTTTTTTGAAATGTTGGGTAATTTTTCTTTTGGTGATTATTTCAAAGAAGAAGCCATTCATTACGCGTGGGAATTAATCACCAAAGAATTTGGTATCAATAAAGATAAGTTATTGATGACGGTTTATCACACAGATGATGAAGCCTTTGATTTGTGGAAAAAAATTACAGGATTCAGTGATGATCGTATTATTCGCATTCCGACATCAGATAATTTTTGGTCAATGGGCGATACAGGGCCTTGTGGGCCGTGTACTGAGATCTTTTATGATCACGGCGACCACATCTTTGGTGGCCCTCCTGGTTCTAAAGATGAAGATGGTGATCGCTTTATTGAAATTTGGAACCTTGTTTTTACACAATTTGATCAACAAGCCGACGGCACGCGTATTGACTTACCAAATCCGTGTGTTGATACGGGGATGGGATTAGAGCGTGTCGCTGCTTTATTGCAAGGCTCTCACGATAATTATGAAACGGACTTAATGCAGACATTAATTCATGCCTCCGCAGATGCAACATCAGTGAGTGCGAATGGTGATCATGCTGTGTCACATCGCGTGATTGCCGATCATTTGCGTGCTTGTTCATTCCTTATTGCGGACGGTGTTTTACCCTCTAACGAAGGCCGTGGCTATGTTCTGCGTCGTATAATGCGCCGTGCAATGCGTCACGCTCATATTTTGGGTGCGAAAGATCCATTGATACATCGTTTAGTTCCTGCCTTGGTAACGGAAATGGGCACGGCCTATAAAGAATTAGGACGCGCACAAAGCTTAATTACCGAGACACTGCTTTTAGAAGAAAACCGTTTTCGTAAGACCTTGGATAAAGGCTTGAAATTGCTAGAGCAAGAAACGGATTCTTTGGCTGACGGCGAAACATTAAAGGGTGATGTTGCGTTTAAACTTTATGACACTTATGGCTTCCCCCTTGATTTGACGCAAGATGTCTTACGCGGTCAAAAGCGCGATGTTGATCTTGATGGTTTTAACACTGCAATGGAAGCGCAAAAAGCCGAAGCACGCAAGAGCTGGTCTGGATCTGGTGATGCCGCTACTGATACGTTATGGTATGATATAAAGGAACAGCGCGGCGCGGCAGAATTTATTGGGTATGATGCAACAAAAGCCGAGGCCGTTGTCACAGATATCATTAAAGATGGAAAAATGATTGAGGCAGCCAAGTCTGGTGACACTGTTCAATTAATTTTAAACCAAACTGTTTTTTATGGCGAGTCTGGTGGACAAATTGGTGACACAGGTTCGATTGAAAATGATGGTGGTCTGGGCATCACAGTGACGGATACGCAAAAGAAATTAGGCGCTGTCTTTGTACATGAATGCACACTCAATAAAGGCGTGGTTAAAGTGGGCGATGCGATTGCGATGACGGTTGACAGTGAACGCCGTGATGCGATTAAGGCCAACCATTCTGCAACGCATCTACTACATGAGGCATTACGTCGTGTGCTTGGTGAACATGTTGCACAAAAAGGATCTTTGGTAACAGCAGAACGTTTACGCTTTGATATTTCACATCAAAAAGCCCTGACAGCAGAAGAGATTATGCGGGCCGAACAGATTGTGAATGATCGTATTCGTGAGAATGCTTCGGTGACAACAAAATTATTGCCCATTGATGATGCGATTGAAAGCGGTGCATTGGCAATGTTTGGCGAAAAATATGATGACGAAGTGCGTGTCCTCGCCATGGGTGGATCAAAGGCTGCCGATAAAGGCCGTGATGCATTTTCTGTTGAGCTGTGCGGTGGCACACATGTTCACCAAATGGGTGATATTGGTCTATTGAAGATCACATCAGAAAGCGCCGTTGGTGCAGGGGTGCGTCGTATTGAGGCTGTTACAGGTGCTGGGGCTTTGGCATTATTCCAAGAGCAAGCCGCGCTTATTGATACTGTCTCAACTCATTTGAAAGTGCCAGCTACACAGATCGAAGAACGTGTTGGTATTTTAATGGATGAGCGCAAGAAAATGGATAGGGAATTATCTGATCTCAAGCGTAAATTAGCGGTTGCAGGTAACAGTTCAAATGACAGCAATACATCGAATGATATCAAGGATATTAGCGGTATCTCATTTACAGGACGTGTGTTGAATGACTTATCACCAAAAGATTTAAAGCCTTTGGCCGATGATCTTAAACAAAAAATGGGATCGGGTATTGTGACTTTGGTTGCCATTAATGAAGGGCGTGCTTCGGTTGTTGTTGGTGTAACGGACGACTTAACATCGAAATATAGTGCGGTTGATCTTGTGCGTGTTGCGTCTGAAAGCCTCGGTGGTAAGGGTGGCGGAGGTCGCCGAGATATGGCGCAAGCAGGTGGCCCTGACGGTGATAAAGCAAATGATGCGTTGGTCGCAGTTGAGAAAGCGATTGCGGTATAGTTTTTTAGTGGATTGAAAGATTAGGCGCTGTTTTTGTCGCTTTTTTAGACATGCTCATCACCATACGCGCTTCTAAATCCATAATGGTTTCACGGATGAGTGTTGAATAAATGCGTTCGCCACTTTTTAACAGGTCAAAAGCATTGTGATAATTTTCACAGCGCCCGTATGTTTGATTGCCGAACCATTGTTCTTCGAAGGATGTCTTGCTTTTTAGATCTAATACAAAGAGAGATTGGTAATCTGCATCGCGGAGGTAACGTTTGCATAGTGTGGCTACAAAATCATCAAAATCTTTTGAGATTCTGATTTTCATCTGTACTTGTGGTGCATAAATGAAGCCCCTTATATAGGTACAACTTTCCCCATGACTACGTTTTACACATAGAAATTCATTTTTAATGCGTTGCTCAAAAGCGGTTAATGGTAATGTCTTGATCATATTTTTCATATTATATTTAAAAACTCATTGCAGTCAAGAAAAAACACCGCTATAACAACGCTTCTGGTTGCAAATATCAGAGTATAAAAATGAATTACTTTAAAAGATAATTAAGAGGATTTGTCATGACGACACAAAGAACACTATCTATTATTAAACCTGATGCGACACGCCGCAACTTAACAGGTAAAATCAACGCACGTTTTGAAGAAAATGGTCTACGTATTGTTGCCCAAAAGCGCGTTCAATTAACACAAGCACAAGCTGAAGGTTTTTATGCCGTTCACAGCGAACGTCCTTTCTTTGGTGAACTTGTTGCTTTCATGATTTCTGGTCCTGTTGTTGTACAGGTTCTAGAAGGTGAAGGCGCTGTTTTGAAAAATCGTGAAATTATGGGTGCTACAAATCCTGCGAATGCTGATGCCGGTACAATCCGCGCTGATTTTGCAGAGAGCATCGAAGCAAACTCAGTTCATGGTTCTGACAGTGATGAAAATGCTGCGATTGAAATCAATTATTTCTTTGCACAAACAGAAATTCCTGGCTAGTTAATTCAAGCCTTCCAAGATATAAGAAAGCCCTCTATTCATATAGGGGGCTTTTTCTTTATAAGGCTTTTTTGAGGTTCTATGCGCTGGTCCATTCTTTCATGGCCGCGTCTGCGCGCTCAACGGCGCCGCCCATTTTCATCAATGTTTCTTCGATGGTTGGGATGTCATTATTCTTACTCGCATTTTCAATTTCCAGTGCAAGGCGGGCTAATTCAGACAGGCCAAAATTACCCGTCATGCCCTTAAGGTCATGGGTTTTATGCATTAATGTGTCCATATCATTTTCTTTCATCGCCCCTGACATTTCTTCAATTATCAAGGCTGACTTATCAACGACATCCTTGCATAATTCATTTAATTCATCAGCGCCAAGCGTTTCTTTCAGATCTTGTAATAAGGCGGTGTTAAAAACATCCAAGTCGTTCTCTACTGTTTGATCTTCTAGAATGTTTTCGTCGGAGATATGCTCACTTTCTTCAGGAGTATTGTTTTCATCAAGGATGGGTGGAGCCATTGTTTTTTGTTCGGCATCGTCTGCTGTCGCATATAAAATATTTGCGATAGCCGTAAACATCTTATCTGGATTAATTGGTTTGCTCGTATAGTCATTCATTCCTGCGGCGCGACATTTCTCAATATCTTCATTCACAACATTGGCGGTCATGGCGATGATTGGTGTTTGCGATTTTTCTGGATCATCAAGACGACGAATTTCTTGTGTGGCCTCGACACCGTTCATCACGGGCATCTCCATATCCATCAAAATAACATCGAAGATATCATTATCTTTCACAGCATTGACAGCTTCAAGACCGTTGCTGACGGCGATGGTCTTGTGTTTGTATTTTGCTAATAATCCGGTGACAACTTTTTGGTTAATTTCATTGTCATCAACAATTAAAATCGACAAAGGTGGTAAGTCAATCTTGCTGTCTTGGTCATTAACGATGGCATTTTCATTACCAGGCTCAAGCGGCACAACGAAATAGAAAACACTGCCCTTACCAGCTTCGCTATCGATAGCGATTGTCCCATGCATGGCTTCGACTAATTTCTTACAGATTGCCAATCCCAGACCTGTACCACCAAAACGACGACTGATTGTATTATCGGCCTGAGAGAACGGATTGAAGAGGCGTTTTTGTCCATCTTCGTCAATACCAATCCCTGTATCTTCAACAGCAAAATATAAGGCAAGCTTGTTTTTCTCTGGCATGCGGCGTTGAATATTGACTTGTATTTTAACTGAACCCTCATCCGTGAATTTCACGGCATTACCGATTAGATTAAGTAAGATTTGACGTAAGCGCGTTGGATCACCCTTAAGGGCAAGGGGCACATCAGAGCCAATTTCTTCGATAAGGCGTAGGCCTTTTTCCTCTGCGCGACTACCCATTAAAAGAGCAACAGAATGAATAAGTTTACGGATATCAAAGTCAATATTTTCGATGGACATATGACCGCTCTCAATTTTAGAGAAATCAAGAATATCATTAAGAAGGCTCAGCAGAGATTCACCAGATTGTTGAATCGTTTCTGCATATTCTTCTTGTTGATTATCAAGAACACTGTCTTTAAGAAGGCGCACCATGCCCATAATACCGGTCATTGGCGTTCGAATCTCATGGCTGATGACTGCTAGAAAGGCGGATTTGGCTTCATTCGCATCATCGGCGGCTTTTTTAGCCATACTTAACGCTTCGGACTTTTCTTGATCACGTGTGCGTAATTCTTCCATTAATTCTTTTTCACGCTTTAGAACTCGGACTAGCTGTGCTTGATCTGCTGCTTCTTTGGCACGACGCATTTGTTCTTTATTGAGCAGATCTTCTTTCTCTTCTTTGAGAAGGTCTTTTAGATTCTTTTCGTCTAAATAGAGGCTGTAAACATATTGTATATGGAGAAAGAAAACATTGAGCAATAGTCCAATCCAAAAAGCATTTTGATAGAGTAACGCCGTGATGTGGTCTTGAGCGTCAATAGTAATAATATTGGTTTCATACAGCTTGGTCATTGTGGCACCCACTAATATAGATAGCCATGCAAAGAAAAAAGCGGGGGTTGTAATTTTATGAAAGAACGAAGAAATAAAACTAGTGATACAAAGGCACAAGAAAATGAGTGACGGTAAGAAAGAAAATAAAATAACAGCAGTAAAGCTTAAGTTTTGGGCAACTAAAATACCGAGCACATAACAACATAACAGCCCATAAAGGACATTATGAAAGAGGTCATAGATTTTAGAGAACTTTGTTTTTGGTAAAAAAGCCTTTGATAAAAAGAGTGCAGAGACAAGGAATAGCGCATTAAGAACGCCAAATCGCGCTAAATTAATATCAAGAGGCAGTGATAAAAATCCTTCAAAATGCGCATAGATTAAAAAGGCGGAGCCAATATAGGGGATTATATAAAGTGAGGCTTTGTTTTTTTGTAAGATATAGACAGCAAATCCTAGTCCCATAATTAATGCCAAAATGAAGAACGCTATATTCAGACGTATATTTTGTTGTTTTAAGACGATCTGAGCATCGGTTGCAGAAAGTAATTGTACGGGGGCCTTGAAGAAGAAGCCTGCAGAAGGTCGAACAAGCATGATAATTGTTTTCGTTGTACCTGTTGGAATTTGAATCGCGGCATTTTTCTGGTGTGACACATCTTCACTCAGCGCGTAAATAGCATTGATTGATTCAAAGTCAAAGATATTGATTAAGTCATAATGCGGTGTTGCCTCTATCATGTTAGAGCCAAAATCGAGCAACCAATTTTCTCGGCCACTGTTATTTGTAATGGTGAAGCGATACCAAAAGTGAGCAGGGCTGTAAGAAATCTGTTCGGTATTATTGATTGGCGCTATGCGTCCATTTTTATAATCTTCTAAAATATCGGGGAGTTGTTTTCTTTTTTGCCAGTCGATATTAAGTACGGCATGATCTAATAAATTAATGTGACGCGTTTTATTCGTTAAGATAACAGTTTTACTTTGTTGTAATGCTTGGCTTTGCTGTAATGTTTGTGCAACGCCTACTGCGACGGGCGGTGGTGCGCTGTATGTCGTCGATGAAAAAAAACATATCATTGCTATACATATAATTACCGAGCCTAAAAACGACATGCCCGCTTTATAAAAGGGGCGATCTAGGCAAGGGTAATTTGAATATAAGGCCATCAGATATATAATTTCTTAAAAAGTAAGAGCTTCTAATTAAACAAGTGTGAGGGCCATGATGATTAACACACCAATAATTGCGATAATGCAATAGGTTGATGCGGCCGTGAATTTATGCCAATAATTTTCAGCAATTTGAAGCTCTTCTTTGCCTGCTTTTGAATGATCGCTATTCTCAGCCATGATGAAACCCTCTTGATTAATAACGCTATTGTTTAATGATGTTTAGTTATTTTAACACGAAAGACTTAACTTACGCTTTAAAACAGCATAATATTAATCTATAAAGACTGCAATATATGATCCTGAAATGAAGTGAAAAATATTATGCCCTATTATCCGTCCATAAGATCTTGTTTTACAGCGATTTTCTGTATGGTTATGGTAGTGCTTTTATCCTCTCATGCTTATGGCTCGGCATCATGGTATACGAGCGATGAGACGGGGACATATACGATTGGTGAGGTGCACGTTGATGTGACGGCCGAGAATGCCGTACAAGCGCGTGATGAGGGGATTGAACAAGGCCATGTGCAAGCCTTTACAGCCCTTGCGGAACGGATTTTGGCCCCCAGTGAATTTGAAAGACTTAAAGTACCTGACTTTGATGTTATTCAGCCCATGGTCACTGGATTTCAGATTAATAATGAACAATTATCTGATAAGCGTTATATCGCATCAATGGCCTTGCGTTTTAATCCAAATAAAGTAACGCGCTATTTTGCCAAAAAGAATGCACCACCATCGCAAAAAAATGCCACCACAGTCACGATGATTGATAATGTGACATCGCACCGTGTTTCGGGTGACAGAGATCTTTCTAATAAATCCAAATCGGTTCTGGTGCTTCCTTTTTATCAAAATCAATTAAATTCGATGTTGTGGGAGCAATCAAACCCGTGGCGCACGGCGTGGTTCAATGTTGCCCCGCAAAATAACAATCAAGCCGTCGGTGATGGTTTTGCAAATATTTTTAAAACTGCACACGGATATTATGGTCTTCCAAAAGGCGATGATAGTGACCGTGAAACCATTACAAATTTAGCATCAATTTCTACAAATCGTGATGCGCTGGTTGCAATGGGTAAGCGCTATGATGCACCCTATGTGATAGCGCCGGTTTATATGGCAGAAAATTTGGGTCAACCACCACGCCTGTTTATTTTTGGATATGATGCGACATCATTAACGGCATCCCCACATGACATGAATGAAACAATCACCCTTTATAATCGTGAAACATATAAGCAAGCCATTCGTTTTGTGACGGATCGTGCGGATCAATTGTTACAAACACTCCCTACTAATATGGGAACGGCCATGTCTTCAGCCATATATCCAGATCGTGATGTACAAGAAAATAATAGCACCACAGCAGAGAATGAAAATATCGTTCGTATCTCTTTTCCTTTTACCGAGTTGGTAGATTGGGTAACGTTATCGACTATTTTAAGCAATTTACCGATGGTTGATAGGATGGCTATTGCGACACTGAAACCAGGGATGGCAGAGATTGATTTAGCATTATTAACCAATCTTGATGATTTAAAACAATCTTTGCGCACGAATGAATATATTCTTCAAGATTTTGGCAATGGGGTGTACCGGATTACGAAGATGGGGCAATATTAAAATATATTGTTGGATTAAATTATGACCTCATCACGTATTTTAGATTTTACAAAAACCTATATGGGTAAGTTGGGCGGATATTTTTCTGGTCAGTTGACGGTCTGTATGATTTTGGCAATTTTCTATGCGGTGGCCTTTTCGTTTCTAGGCACTGTATCGCCGAAGTTAATGGGTTTGTTTCTTGGGTTTGTTACCCTTGTGCCCTTTGTTGGGCCTATTTTGGGTGGTTTATTTTTATTTTTTATACATCTTTTGCTTTTTAAAGGCTGGGGCTGGTTGGCGCTTGTTATGGGTATTTTTATTGCGGGGCAACTGATCGAGAGTAATTATTTAACGCCTAAATTAATTTCAAAGAAAACAGGGCTTCACCCCTTGGTGATTTTTGTTTCAATTATTGCTGGCGGTTCTTTTTTTGGTATTTTGGGGATGATTATTGCGGTGCCCGTAGCCCTGTTCGTTTTTTTGCTTGTCTTGTTTCTTGGCAAACTAGACGGCAAAGGCACGCTCAAAAATATCCCTCATAAAAAAAGCGGTAAAAAATGACTGATAAACCGCAACAAACACAATTATCTATTGGGTTCGATCAAGATGAGTCTTACCGCGCAGAAGATTATATTTTTGCGACAGATGATCTCTATAATGATGCGACGTACCGCCATTTTGATGGCATTGATGATTGGCAACATAATGGTGTTTATCTCTATGGAGAACAGGGGTGTGGTAAAACACATTTTATTAAAACCGTTATGGCGAAAGATGCGTCGCGCGCATGGCAATATTTAACACTCAATGATTTTCTAACAGATAAAGACGAAATCCTTAGCGCCCCTGACGTTAAGCCCATAGTTATTGATAATTGTGATAAGGCTTTTGGTGACACAGAAAAAGAAGAAGCTTTATTTCATTTTTATAATTTGTACCAAAGTAAAAATGTAGCCTTCATTTTGATTGGTGAAAATGTGCCGCGCGATGATTTTATTGTGACGAAAGATTTATTATCACGTCTACGCACGTTACCCAAAATGGGATTGTCTAATCCAAATGATGGTTTACTAACGATGATTGCGTTTAAGCTGTTTTCGGATAAACAATTACGTGTTGATAAAACCGTTATTGATTATATTTTAAAACGCTCAGAGCGTTCGATTTACGCCCTTAAAAACTTGATTGCGATCATTGATAAAGTGGCGATTGAACAAAAACGTAATATCACCGTGCCTTTTATTCGTGACATTGTGAATGCCATGGATACCGAGATTTAAGGCGTTAAATGCACATAAGACAGGCGCGTTACTTTTGGTTCAAAGCTTTGCCAGTCAGGCACATCACAGTCAAAAATACATAGTGCCGCAGGAGGAAATGACGACGCTATTTTGTCGCGTTCCGTATCATTGCTCAGATGAATATTATGTGCGCATAAAGACAAAACCAGTTCATGAATTGACGGATTATGGTTCACAACTAGTAATGTGTTTACATGCGGGGGTATGTCTTTGATCTGTTCGATCAGTGTTTCTATACGGCAATTATAGAGAAAGGGATCGAATTCTAAATGAGGATTTGTCGCTAATCCTTCAACAACGCCGTAAACAGTTTCTTTGGTACGCATGGAATTTGACGCTAAGCTATAATCAGGAGAGACTTTCTTCGTGGCCAGAAATAAGCCAACGTCAATGGCTTGCTGACGACCGCGTTCCGTCAGTGGGCGACGTGAATCACCGCCGCCTGTTGAAACGTTACTGGCCTCTGCATGGCGCATCAAAATAAGTTTTCGCATCATGATATATTAAAAATTCTGCTTTTATTATTGTGAAAGGATCATGGAATATGATCGTACAAGAATATTATAAAATGATTTTATAAAAATCACTAAAAAATTAATGTTAAAATCGTTAGAGCGTGACCAATTCAATCTTACCATTATCGGTCATTTTAAAGGCTGTTTTACCAGCGCGTAAATCTTGCACATCTTTGCCAAAAACCTCATGGCGCCAGCCTTTGTTGGCCGGAACGTCTGGTTCTTTTTCGAAGGCAAGGCGGTATAGATCATCATTGGTGGCCACCATGCGCTGTGCCACATTACACTCATCTGCTTTCATCTTAAGTAAGACTTTGAGCAATTCAACGGTCGGCCCAATATAGCTTGGATAATTTTGTTTTTTCTTGGCAATGGGGCGCTCTTCTTTTGGCATGTCAACGCCGTTTTGAATCGCTTCTAACAATGCTTTGCCGTGGCGGCTATTGGCTAAATCTTCACGCAGGCCGCGTACTTTTTTAAGCGCATCGACATTTTTCGGTGTTGATGCCGCAATTTCAAGTAAGCAATCATCGCGTAAAATACGCCCGCGGGGCACATCTTTTTCAATCGCCATTTTTTCACGCCACGCCGCAATGGTTTTTAAAACTGCCAGGCGCTTTGGTTTATCCATACGTGTCTTAATCTTTTTCCATGCTTTGTCAGGATCGGTGAAATGGATTTTTGCATCATGTAAGTGCACCATTTCCTCTTCGACCCACTTCATGCGGGTTGCATCATTGATCTGTTTGATCATCATGGGATAGAGTTCCGAGAGATAAATCACATCAGCCAAAGCATATTCAATATATGTGTCTTTTAGGGGGCGCAGTGACCAATCGGTAAAACGATGCGCCTTATCAATGACGCCATCTGTGTAATGTTCAACCAGTGATTTATAACCAATATTTTCGCCAAACCCCAAAACCATTGCTGCTATTTGTGTATCGAATATATTTTGTGGCACATCACCCATCAAGTGATAGAAGATCTCCAAATCTTGACGACAACCATGCATGACTTTGCACAATTTTTTGTCGCGTAATAAGTCAAATAAAGGTGATAAATCCAAATCATCGGCTAGGGGATCAATCGCGACATGTGTTTCGCCGTCGGATGCTTGGATAAGGCATAAATGCGCGTAATAGGTTTTTTCACGCATGAACTCTGTATCGATAGCAATAAAGTCTTTTTTAGCGACCATTTGACAAAAAGCGTTCAATTCTTCTGTCGTTGTTATGTTCTGTGCGTTTAAATCGGCTGTTTTAGTAAGTTTCATTTGATTTTTTTTATTAACTTGTTACAAAAAGAGAGCATTAAAAATAATGCATTTTATTTAATTAATTAGACCATAAACGGATTTATATCATAATGCACGCATATAGAACACATTATTGTGACGGGCTTCGCGCCGAAAATGTTGGGGAAACAGTTAAGCTTTCGGGTTGGATTCACCGTAAACGCGATCACGGCGGATTATTATTCGTTGATTTGCGCGATATGAAGGGGATTACCCAATGTGTTGTTAATCTTGATTCCGATCTGTTTAAAGAAATTGAGGCGATGCGCCTTGAAACAGTTATCACCGTAACAGGTGAGGTTATTGCCAGAACAGCCGAAACGATCAATGATCGTCTACCAACGGGTGCTATTGAGTTACGCGTTGATGCGGTTGAGGTTCAATCTGTTTCGGAGACATTACCATTACAGGTAAATAGTGACGAAGATTACGGTGAGGAAACACGTTTGAAATATCGTTTTCTTGATCTGCGCCGTGAAAAAGTAAAAAACAACATCTTGTTACGCTCTAACGTTATTGCGTCACTGCGTCGTCGTATGATTGACCAGGGTTTCACAGAATTCCAAACACCGATTTTGACGGCCAGTTCACCAGAGGGCGCACGTGATTTTATCGTACCATCACGTTTACATCCCGGTCAGTTTTATGCATTACCACAAGCGCCACAGCAATTTAAACAATTATTGATGATGTCTGGTTTTGATCGTTATTTCCAAATCGCGCCATGTTTTCGTGATGAGGATGCTAGAGCAGACCGTAGTCCTGGCGAATTTTACCAGTTAGATTTAGAAATGTCTTTTTGTACACAAGAAGATGTCTTCCAGGCGCTTGAGCCTGTTTTAGCCGGTGTATTTGAAGAATTTGCTGGTTTTAACGGTATGAAACGCACGATCACGGACAAAGTGTTCCCGCGCATTCCATACAAAGAATCATTAATGAAATATGGTACGGATAAGCCTGATCTGCGTAATCCACTTGTTATTTGTGATGTCAGTGACGTCTTCGCCAGAGATGATGTTGAGTTTAAAGCCTTTAAGGGCACCGTAGAAAAAGGCGGTGTTGTACGCGCCGTTCGTGCCCCGAAAGTATCTGATAAGCCTAGGTCTTTCTTTGATAAATTAAATGACTGGGCGCGCGGTGAAGGTGCATTTGGCCTTGGTTATATTGTGATTGATGAAAATGGCGCAGCCAAAGGTCCGATTGCCAAATTCTTGAATGATGATGCCATGGCACAGTTAAAAGAGATTTCAGCCCTTGAAAATGGTGATGCGATTTTCTTCTCTTGTGATGTAGAGACCGCGGCCGCCAAATTGGCTGGTAAAGCCCGCACAAAGATTGCTGAAGAATTAGATCTGATAGAAAAAGATGTCTTCAAATTCTGTTGGATTGTTGATTTCCCGATGTATGAAATTAACGAAGATACAGGCCAAATTGACTTCTCTCATAACCCTTTCTCAATGCCACAAGGCGGGATGGATGCGTTGGAGAACCAAGATCCATTGACGATTAATGCATGGCAGTATGACATCGTGTGTAATGGCTATGAATTATCATCGGGTGCGATTCGTAATCACCGCCCAGAAATCATGATCAAAGCCTTTGAAATTGCTGGTTACGATGAGTCTGTCTTGGAAGATAAGTTTGGCGGGATGTTAAAAGCGATGCGCTACGGTGCGCCGCCACATGGTGGTTCTGCCCCTGGTATTGACCGTATCGTGATGTTGTTGGCCGATGAGCCAAACATCCGTGAGGTAATTGCCTTCCCAATGAACCAACAAGCCCAAGATTTATTGATGCAAGCCCCGAATGATGTCCGTCCTGAACAGCTCCGCGACGTTCACATCAAACTAAACTTGCCAAAAGAAAAGAAAACCGAAAAAGACACAAAGGCTAAAGACGCGGCCTAAGTTAAGCGGTTTTTTTATAAAAAGACTAAACAGGAGACGGCATTTTATGTCGTCTCTTTTTTTGTTCCTCATGGAGCGGAGTGTTAAGGCGCGTGAATCTATAATTTTTATATTTTTGATTCAATGTGTTTAATAAAACCCTTACTTTGGATTGAGATGATTTTGATAGTCCATGAAAAATCTTCTCATGTGGTAGCGGCATCATTGATTGAAGCTCTTGAGTAGCTTGATCATACATTGTCTTGCTTACCCATTTTTGAGGTGTGTATAGCACTGACAACGGAGACTTTATATACGCATAATCACAAATATCCTTAGTTCTTTTCTTAAGTGGGACATGATCTAAGATTTCTATATTTTTGGCATTATCTATCATATGTTTGATCATTGTTTTGTCTAAAAGATGTTTGGGTATTTGGCGCGCATGTCGATCATCTGTTTTTGCACAATACAAATAGATTTCATAATTGCGGAAACGTTTTGGAATCGCGGGAAAATAATGAGGCGCTTTTTTATAGGCTGTGCTCCACATTTCCTGCGTTTGAAAATCATCGGGAACGGCGAGGACTTCTAGGGGCCAATCTTTAACGGCTAAGTCACATAATGCTTGTGTCAGTAAATAATCTGGAACAAAGGCAATATTATGGCCGTGCGTTTAACCATCGCCAAGCATCGCTGTGCTGTTCTGTGTTTAAGGGGAATATCTTCTAATGTTAATGATCCGTCCTTGATTGCAAGATCGACATTCCAAGGACTAAAAAGCCTTCGTGTTTCCACGGGCGCATTCTTTTTATATATTTTATATCCGTGATCGTGATAATTTTTAACCATCTTCCATGCTTGTGATAGCTTTTTATGGTCGGGGGTGTTTCCGTCAGTGAAGGCTCTATTAAAGGCGCGCCTTAAAGGCTGGTGATATTTAAATGCTTCCCAGTAGTGAGAAAGTAAAAAAGCTTGCTGCGCGCTTAGTCCTTTGAGGTGGGTTTTATTAACCATCTCGGATAATTGATAGGGTTCTAAATTATCAATAACGTCTTTCCACGGCGTTCTGGGTAACGGTGTGTTCTCGACGTCAATAATAAGAGGGGTTGCCTTTAGATTTCCCCGACAGTTTTTTGTATTAATGTAGCCGATATTTGTATAACCCTTATCTTGATCTCTATGCTGATTACCGAAAACTTTGATAGTTTCCACGATGCTAGATGGTGCAATAATATTTCTTGTTAAACTCTGCCTATTAACGTTTTTGTAAAGTTCAAGGCTAGGATAAATTGCAACAGTAATACCTGTTTGTGCATTCGTGATCCAGTGTAATGGTTGTAGGATGGCGGGATTGACTAGGTCACCGATATTAAGATTTCCCATACGAATGTTTACCCCGTGACTGTCTAAAAATAATAAATCAAGACGCGTTCCCCGATAGAGTTCATCATCAAGGTTAGGGTATGGGAGGCCATAGTTTTCGAGTGTTCTTTTGATAAAATCAGCGCTCTTTTCATCCCGCATATAATCGGTTTTGCGAAAATCTGTGCGTATAGATTTTCCATTTTTATGGTCGGTGTAACACCAGCCATAATCGAATGATGATTGTGAGCTTTCTGACATAATCCACCATAAGTCTTTTTTACATTATGTCAATAAAAAGGCCCGACATTTTCTGTCGAGCCTTTTTTGTTTGTCAGGTCATTTTTCTAATGTTTGTTCAACGTATAGCCTTTTCTGTGCCTGACCTTTCTTCTCTCTTTGGTTAATTCTTAATCATTTCCTAAATAGGCTGGAATTTCTTTCCTGCTCTTCTGATTCTCTAATAAACGTGCTGCGACATTCATTAATTCTGATGTTGAGGTCTCTGTAACATACGGAACCGTTGAGATAAACACGGTCACATCAATCGTTTCGCCCTGGTTTGATAGCTTCAAGCGGTTCAATATCTTGTTAAAACGTATTGTCATTTCCAATGCTTTATTAAAGCTTGTGTTTGTGAGGGCTAGTGCGAATTTGTCTTTATGTAGGCGTGCCAAGATATCAGTGTCGCGCTTTTGAAAATCTAATGTTTCGGCAACAAGTTTCAAAATTGAATCACCAATGTGTCGGCCATGAGCGATGTTGACGCGCTTCAAGGCATCAATATCAAATAATAACAGAACACCGTTACCGCTATTTTCATTCTCTTTATGGGCATTAAGCTCTTCCATGAAACCTTTGCGATTTAAGAGACCTGTCAGAACATCGTTGTTCGTATAAAACTGTTTTGTTGTTTCATTCGGGAACAAGAAAACATTCGATGTTTTAAGGGCGGTTTGTGCAGTTTGTAATTCCATGATTATGTGCCTATTTTTTTATTTGTTTTTCGTTACTGGTATTTAAATATTCAAAAGCCATGCCAAAATATTTTATTAATTAAAAACAATATCTTAGTTTGCGGTGGGTTATATGTTCCTAGGGCACGAGGGGAATATCTTGGGCAGATGTGACCATATAATGTCTTTAACAAACAGGATCGGCAGATTTTGCCCGTTTACCTCTTTTAAGTTGCTTTTGTGGGTGAGCGCGGTAAATTACTGTCATGGTCAAAAAATATCTATATCTGCCTGCATTCTGTTTGTTGCTGTTTTTAACAGGCACGGCTTCTGTTTATGCACAAGCAACAAAAACAACAAGGGCTATGGACTTTACGCCGCATGAGGCTGTCTATGAGATTTCTTTGACCAAAGCATTGCCATCCTCTGGCTTGGCTGATCTAGAGGGCACATTCGCGTTCGAATGGACGGGGGATGATGTTGGCTGGTCAACGGCACAAACCTATAATCTTACCTATATTTATGATGAAGGCCCACCGATGGTCATCCGTAGTCAGTTTTCGAATTGGGAGGCCAAAGACGGTTCTCTTTATGTGTTTGATGCAAAGCGAATGCGCAACGGCGAATTATTTGAAGATATAACGGGGCAAGCCACACGTGACGAGGCGGGGGCATTAAATGTTTCTTACAAAACCCCTGGGGCATTAAACTTTGATGTGTCAGAGAAAAACATGTTCCCCAACGCCCATACCGAAGCAATTATTGAGTCCGCACATATGGGGCGTAAATTTATGCCAACAATCCTATTTGACGGCAGTGACGCCGAAGGGCCTGTTGATGTTTCTGTGTTTATAACGCCCAACAAGAGACAAAGTGATTTTGTTGGTGATGACATTGATGCATCTTTGTTGGATGTCCCATCATGGTCTGTCAGATATGCATTTTTCCCGCGTGGACAAAATAATAATGAATTCGCCAGCGACTATGAAATGACAATGCGTCTTTATAAAAACGGGATCGTTGATGAAATGTTGATTGATTACAAAGACTTTTCGATGCGTTTGGCAATTAAGAAGTTGAGGTCTGTAAGATAGATCAGTTTACGCTTGTAAAGTTCTACCTCTGTTCGGCTTTGTCTTTAATGCTTGAGTATCTATTTTTGTCTGGGCTTCATCCCATTCCTTGCGGACGGCTTGATAAGCTTTTGGCATCTGAAAGTTATTCATTCCACATTTTTCTTTGTAATATTTAATCACTTCATCGGCAACGGTATGAAATTCTGACTGTGAATCGGGTAATAGCTCATCATAATATTTTATTTGTTGGGCGGTTTCGTGGATTGTAGCGCCACCTTTCTCCCATCCACTATATATAATATAGCTAGCTTCACTTGATGTTCGCTCCATAGATGTAAAATCATAAATATTTATTTGCGTTGTTGTTTCAGCGCTCTCAACTATATTGTTTATAACTTCTGTTGTAATAACGCGGGATACGTTATCAATTAAAAGCTTTTTCGCGATGTAATTATTATCGTGCTTTAAGCTTTGGGTATTAAATACTATTTTTTGCTCTGACATTTGGTGACAGTTCCTGTAATTATAATATCTTATGCTAAGTTTAATCCGGGCGATCTTGACGCTAGGCTGCTTTGGATATTTTCACGTGTCTTATCCCACGCTTTACGTATCTCTTCATAGCGCGGTGGCATTTTGAAGTCTGCAATATTATGTTCTTCTTTATAATGCTTGATAACGGCATCGGCGATTTTATGAAATTCGGCTTTTGAGATAGGGCTTAAATTTTCATAGGGTACATATTGCTGTAAAATTTCCATGGCGCTGTTATCATATCTTACAGATTGTGCGTGAGATATTTCCATCGTGGCAAAATCAAAGATGATATTATTTCTGGTATAGTATGCATTGGATGTGGGTTTAGAATATCCGACATGAACTAAGCTTGCGCGTCCCCGATAGCTTAAGATGGCGCGCTCAGGTCTTTCTATAAGCAAGACAGGTTTTCTATCTTCATCTTTATCTTTTTGTGTTTCTAGGTCTAGTCCTATGATTGTAAAATCTGTGCTTAGTGCTGTCATAACTGTTCCTTAGCTGTTTTAGAATATATGGCTGTTTTAGCACGCGACGGTCATTATGTCAATATATTTTCATAATAAATTAAGCTTTTAAAACCTCCTATATTAATCACTGTTTAATGATTCCAATTTATAAAAGATAAGAGTATAGTAATGATCTATTATTCAATCATGGATTTGATCATATCTATCCCACATCCGAACGGACATAAAACATGACTAAAAAAGTACTTATCGTTGAAGATAACGCCCTTAATATGAAGTTATTCAATGACTTGCTTGAGGCTAATGGCTATGAAACATTGGGCACTGATGATGGTCATACCGTTTTGGAATTGGCACGCGCCGAAAAACCAGACCTTATCTTAATGGATATTCAGTTACCTGAAGTCTCTGGGTTGGACGTGACGGCTTGGTTAAAGGCCGACGCGGAATTAAAGCATATCCCCGTTGTTGCAGTTACTGCCTTTGCCATGAAGGGCGATGAAGAAAAAATAAGAGAGGGGGGCTGTGAAGATTATATTTCAAAGCCTATTTCTGTCGTTCATTTTCTTGATGTTGTTAAGCGTTATTTGGGTTAAGCGAGAAGCGTTTAAAGGAGTTTTATAGTATGTCTGCACGTGTTTTAGTCGTTGATGATATTTTGCCTAATATTAAATTGTTAGAAGCCAAGTTAAAGCGTGAATATTTTGAAGTTATCACCGCACAGAGCGGTCAAGAGGCCCTTGATAAGATGGCCGAAAGCATCCCTGATATTGTTTTATTGGATGTGATGATGCCGGGCATGGATGGTTTTGAAGTCTGCCAAAAAATTAAAGATAATCCAGAAACTGCACATATTCCCGTCGTCATGGTTACGGCGCTCACCGATACTGCCGACCGTGTTAAAGGGTTACAGGCGGGCGCTGATGATTTCCTCAGTAAGCCCGTTAATGATATTGCCTTGTTTGCGCGTGTAAAATCGTTGGTGCGCTTTAAGATGACGATTGACGAATGGCGCGGACGTGAAAAAACAGCGAATCAATTTGGTATTGGTGATGATGAGGGCGGGGTAAAGTCACTGCCCTTCGATAATGCCAAAATATTATTGGTTAATGATATTGATTTCGAATGTGAAAAAATTGTTGATTCATTGGCCACAGATGGCCACAGCGTTGTCGTTGTTAAAAATGGCATGGAAGCGATTGAGAAAACCAAAGCCGAAAAATTCGACATGTTAATGATTAGTTTGAATTTGCAAGGCGAAGACGGTCTGCGTTTATGTTCTTACATGCGATCGGCCGAAAATACACGATCTGTTCCGATTCTGATGGTTGCCGATTCCCAAGATGTTGAGCGCACCGCGCAGGGATTGGAAATGGGCGCGCATGATTATATTGTTCGTCCCGTTGACCGTAACGAGCTAACTGCGCGCACCAGAAGCCAAATTCGTTACAAGCGCTATCAGGATCAATTGCGCAATAATTACGAACAGAATTTGAACCTCGCGATTACAGATACATTGACGGGATTATTTAACCGTCGTTATCTCATGACCCACCTTGATAAAATGTTGGCGAATAGTGCGCGTACTGGCAAAGATTTATGTGTCTTGATGTTTGATTTAGATCATTTTAAATCAGTGAATGACACGCATGGTCACAATGTTGGTGATGAGGTCTTGAAGACATTTTCTGAACGTATTTCAAATGCGGTGCGTAGTTTTGATGTTTTCGCACGTATGGGCGGTGAAGAATTTGTTGCCGTGCTGCCTGATATTACCCAAGAAATAGCAATGAAAGTCTCTGACCGTTTGCGTCAAATATGTGCTGAGGCACCATTTAAGGTCTCAACGGATGAGGGATATTTACCCGTTACCGTATCTGTTGGTGGCGCCATTGTTAAGTCTGGCTCAGAAACAGCAGATGAAGCCCTCAAACGTGCCGATGATGCCCTATATGAGGCCAAAGATACAGGGCGTAATATTGTCGTGTTTGATAAAATTGGCGTTGTAGAAAAAAATAACGCATCTTAATTTTGAATGCGAAAAGCGCAAAAAAATAGCTCTGTCATCACTTAAGAAAAACAGAGCCTTTTAAGTCAGGGAAATAAAATCTGACAAGAAAGAAATCAAGCTTACTTGACTTTACCTTCTTTGAATTCTACGTGCTTGTTGACCATTGGGTCGTACATGCGCTTAACCATCTTTTCAGGGTGGTTACTTGGATTCTTCTTCGTTACTTTGAAATAGCCACTTTCTGTGCTATTCATACGAATTTTGATGGTTTTTGCTTTAGCCATGATATAAAACCTTTATATAAATATCTTTAAATTAGATGCCCAAAATACGAGATTTTGAGAGAAAGTCAAGCGTTACTTGCGCTTTTATTGATGATTAAACAGAGAAATATAAAAAATGAGTGCTGATAGCCCTAAAGAACCCCAGAAAACAACAAAAAATCACGTCACAAAGGCCGAGATTATAGATGTGATCGAGACCATGATCGCCCATAGGCAAGGGGTGGATGCCCCTATCTATGATAAAGATATCAAGGCGTTTATTGCCTCTGTTCAAGAGCGCGATGAGGATAACCCAAGACTTAATCATCCAAGAGTGTCGTTTTTCTGTGCCCATTATGGGACTTTGGCGAATGAGTTATCGCTCCAACAATGTAGAAAGACAATTGATGCGATTATTGATGGCAATCATCTTTATAATGATTGGGCGGGTGCGGTTGATGCCGATCTTCGGTTATTTGAATTATCGATGGGTGACCGTGACTTGGTTATAACCCCCGAAATGCGCGCACATGCCGTTTCATTTGGGATGATGGTTGCCGAACAGGGAATCGATATGCACGCTATGGGTGTTGTCGGTGTCGGTTATGAGAGTGATTATGACGCGGCATGTGCTATTGAAAGCAAAGAGGGCGCGTTAGATTTTGTATTCAATAGAGCGGGCGATGATATATGCGCCATGGTTGGGATGATCCTTGCTAATAGTTTGGCGAATACACCGCTCTTTATTTTTGATCAGGCGGGATTGATGGCCTGTCATTTGGTTTTTGCGATTGACCCCATCCTTGTGTCTCATTGTGTCTTTGTCGGCGCCGTATCATGCGAGCGTGAAGATCTGCTAAAGTCCATGAGTTTAATGACACTTAATTCTGAGAAAGAAGAATTACAAGGGGAGGGGCTCATGACACTTTGGGCTTCGTTCATTGATAGGGAATTAGTCACGAAACATTAGAGCGCTAATCTCTCATATAGCTTTTCTATATCCTCATGGGATGATTGATCAGACGTCCAGTTTATAAAGACGTCAACAGCGTCTTTATAAAGATCAATCTGAGCGTTAATTTTTTGATTGCGATCAATTATCATGGCTTCTGATGTATAGCGCTTGATGATATGTTCACGATTTTTCACACGTTTTTTGGCCACGCTAAGATCGCATGCGACATATATTATGCGCGTTTTGTAAGGTTCTAGATTTTTTAATAGCTCGATATGGCTTTGCGGTGATGCGCCATGATCAAAAATAATGGATATATTATTTTCAATAGCATCTTTCAGCAGGTGATAACCAATATTGGCGGCAATGGGCGCATATAGATGAAAAGCTTTTTGGGGGTTAATTACCGATAGTTGATTATAGCTATCCAATGTGTTCATAACATGATCGAAGTCCAAATAATAAAATCCATCATGCCTTAAGTGCATATCATAAAGTGGTTTGGCAATAGTTGTTTTCCCAGCACCTGGGATCCCACACATGTGAATCAGATAAGGATTCTTCGAAGGCTCTATATCATTCAATTTTTGCTTTAAACGCGCATAGTCAGACTGAAAATCTTTTGGTATAGGGCGTAGGAGTGATGTTAATACGTTATTCATCCGATCATCTTAAATAAGATCACGATAAAAACAATCAAAGACCATTACAAAAAAAAAAGCCCCACAAATATTCAATATTTTATAGGGCTTTTCTAATAATTATATAATGCGGTATGCACGTTTTGGTCTTTTACGTTTTCCCGCATCTTCGTCTTGATCGGTTTTTTCGACTTTATTGTCATTGTCCGCGCGTTTCTTTAGGTCATGAAAAAACTGACGATTAATGTGGTATGGTGTGCCAATCCAAGAAATATTTTCATCACGATGATCTTCTAAGTCATCGCCTGTTACGGGATGGATCATGGCGGATAAATGACCAATCTTATTTTTTAAGAAAAAGCTAAGCGCATCAAATTGGCATTGCGTCATAACATCAATTTCAAAACTACCAACGGGATGGGGGCCTACTGGCTTCTCATGTGTACGCCCCAAAACGAGTGCGGGAAATTCCTTAGCAATTCTTGCTTTTAATAATAAAGCCTCTTCGATCTGTGTTTGTCGAAAATAAATATGAATGTGGAACATGACGTCTCCTTGTTTTGTCTCCATTGTTTATAAGAAAATGACCGTATTGAAAATCATTCTCATTTAATGGTGCCTAAAGCGGTCTAGGTTGTCAATAAATAAATGATAATCGTTCTCATTTAATTTATTGATAGGTGTTTTATTCTAATGGTAGATGTATTTTTCAAGCCTATACCCAAGCGAAGCTGCCGTGATGAATATAACGGATATAGTGTTCATCTATCCTATGGTTATGAGAGAATGCAATCGGCTGAGTTGGGTAATTACATTGAATATAAAAAACAGCTAACGGACCATGCTCATCGACTGGCTATTTCATATCAAACAAAATTTGAGCAAGCAGAGTGCATTGTTGTTAAGTCACCGAAACTGATTCCGAGCGGTTAACGCAAGCGTCCGCCAACTTTACTTTCCACAGCAGTGATAATCTTTTGGCTGACGGCTTCGATTTCTTCGTCCGTTAATGTTTTATCAAACGGGCTGAGCGTGACGTTAATTGCGAGTGATTTGCATCCATCATCGACGCCTTGTCCGACATAAACGTCAAAAATATTTGCGTCTGTGATCAATTTTTTATCGGCAGATGTGATTGCACGTAAGCATGCTTCGCCCGTAATAGCATCTTCGACAACAAAAGCAAAATCGCGATTAATCGGTTGGAAGGCTGATGTTTTTAACAATTTCTTCGCCGCGGATTTCTTGGCTTTCTTCAGCGGTAATGCTTCAACAAATAATTCGAAGGCAACAACGGGGAATTTAATCCCCATGTCTGCTAATATTGCAGGATGGATTTCACCAAAAAACCCTAATGTATTCTTGCCTAATTTATAAGCGGCACTGCGTCCTGGATGATAATAATCTGGTGCACCATCAGCTTCGACCTGCGGTGATAATCCACCAGACAAACCAAATAAAGCCATCATATCGGCCTTAACATCATAAATATCGACGGCGCGTGTTTGCGCTTTCCAATGCTTTGTTTGGTGTAGGTCACAACGAATACCGGCAACGGCTGTTGTTTGTCCGCTGACCAATGTGTTACTGGTGAATATAGGACCAATTTCAAAGAGTGCAACATTACCAAAGCCGCGCGCATTATTTCTTGATGCGGCGCTAATAAGGTTTGGTAAGATTGATGGGCGCAATGTATTTAGATCATTACTGATCGGGTTTGTTAGGGTTAGTTCGGCCTGTTTACCATCTTTATTAATGCCGAATTTTTCGGCCGCTGGTGCATCCATAAATGACCATGTAACCGTTTCGAATAAACCACGGCCCGCCAAGTGGCGTTTGGCGCGTGATACATAATTGGCACGTGGATCAAAGGCGGGTTCGATGCTGTGTTCGTCATTTGTCATCGACACGCTTTCAAGCTTATCATAGCCATGAATGCGTAAAATTTCTTCAACAAAATCGGCTTGTCCTTCAATGTCGTGGCGCCATGACGGAACAGTTATCGTTAGGGCGTCACCACTTTGTTTCTCTACCTCAAAACCAAGACGAGTTAGGATGTCTATTTGTATGTCTACATCAATATCCAAACCGCTTAAACGTCTACACAGGCTGGTGTTGTAGGTAACGACTTGCTTGTCTGTGGGTATTGCACCGGCAATGACATGTGTTCCTGCTTCACCACCACAAATATCAAGGATCATCCGTGTTGCCATCTTATCGGCATCCATGCAAAAGAGGGGATCAACGCCGCGCTCAAAACGATAACGTGCATCACTATCGATGAAATGGGCGCGACCAGATTTCGCGATCTCGATCGGCGTGAAATAGGCGACTTCTAATAAGACATTTGTCGTGCTTTCGGTACAACCAGAATCAAGTCCGCCAACAACACCGCCAAGCCCCAACAGGTTCTGGTTATCATAGATACCAATAACGCCTGGTTTTGTCGTGTATGTTTTATCATTAAGTGCGTCAAATTCTTCACCGCCAAGGGTTGGTTTGATCGTGAGATTTTGTCCAATTTTATCCGCATCAAAAACATGCAAGGGGCGGTTTAAACCGATACAGAAATAGTTAGTAATATCGACAAGGGCAGAAATAGGACGCAAACCAATAGCGCGCAGTTTATCTTGAAGCCATTTTGGTGATGGGCCATTTTTAACATTCTTAATCATACGTCCAATGAAAACAGGGCATTGCTGCGTGTCTTCGATGGTAATTGTGTGTGGCGTATCAAAGCTTGTCTTAATTTCAGGAATATCCAAGGATTTTAATGTGCCTAAGCCTGCAACAGAGAGATCACGCGCAATGCCATAAACGCCAGCACAATCGCCGCGGTTTGGTGTGATGCCAATATCAATAATGGGGTCATTAAGACCAAGTATAGGGGCGAGATCAGCACCAACAGTCGCGCTGTCATCCAGTTCTATAATACCGTTATGTTCATCAGATAAACAAAGCTCAGATTCTGAACACATCATCCCGTTTGATTCAACACCGCGAATGGTGGCTTTCTTTAATGTGACATCAAGACCTGGAATATATGATCCCTCTGGCGCAAAGGCAACTTTGATATTAGCGCGCGCATTGGGAGCGCCGCATACAATTTGTAAAAGCGTATCGCCGCCAACATCAACAGTGCAGACCTTTAGGCGGTCAGCATCTGGATGTTGTTCGGTTGAAATAACATGACCAACTTTAAAACCATTTAATGCTTTAGATGGATCTTCAACGCCTTCGACTTCAAGGCCGATGGCGGTTAGTGTCTCAACGATTGTATCGATAGAGGCATTAGTGTCTAAATATGTTTTAAGCCAGCTAAGTGTGAATTTCATAACGGGATTAGTCCTTATGGTTTAAATACGGGGTTTTTTGATAAGTGTTCTTTTGTTCTTTTAGCTTCTTTGTAATCGCGAAGAGACGTAACTTTTTTTAAGTCTTTAATAATGTCCCTAACGCATAATTCCTGTGTTCTGACGTCGTATTTATTTTGAATGCGCATACGGCGCATTGTCATTCTTTTATTAAAGGCGCGTGCATTAAGATCATAACCAGACATACCAAAACGCGATTTCAAAATCATAATACTTGTTATGTCGTCGACGTAAATATTGACAGCTTTTTGTGGCTCTCCATCTTTATTTGTTGATGGAACTATATCAAATATTTGAACATGCCAATCGGTTCTAAAACCGACGCAATATTCTTCTATTAAAATATCGATAGCACGCTGTGTCATGATTTTATTTTTAAAATTAGGTCTGTAATCCATTAAACCAGGAACAGGCCCGCAAAATGCTTCATGGCTCATTTCGTGCCCTGATTTTGTCAGTTTTTCTGGTTTTGATGTGACTGTACGTATGTTTTTGGGCTCAGTTTTTAATACCATTGTCTTTTTCTCCGCTGTTTTGTTAGTGATGATACGCTTCTTGTTGAGCGCTTATGATTAAATGAATTTATTAAACGCCATATGTCTTGCTAGGAATATCCATCGGGCCAAAGCCATAATGTTTAAGCCAGCGCATATCGCTTTCAAAAAAGGTGCGTAAATCAGGAATGCCGTATTTAAGCATCGCTAGGCGCTCAACCCCCATACCAAAGGCAAAGCCTTGATATTTATCCGGGTCAATGCCGCAATTGCGCAAGACATTGGGGTGTACCATGCCACAGCCTAAAATCTCCATAAAGTCATAGCCTTTACCAATCTCTAATTTGCCATCAGAGCGATCACAGCCAATATCCATTTCTGCCGACGGTTCGGTAAAGGGGAAATAATAAGGGCGAAAGCGTACTTTTAAATCATCAACTTGGAAGAAAGCCCGTAAGAAGTCCGTCAAGCACCCTTTTAGATGACCCATATGGGTTTTTTCATCAATAACCAATCCTTCAACTTGATGGAACATTGGTGTGTGTGTCATGTCATAGTCAGAACGATATGTACGACCCGGAATGATCACACGGATCGGTGGTTTTTGTTCTTTCATCGTTCGTACCTGAACCGTAGATGTGTGTGTGCGAAGTAGACGTCTTATTTGATCTTCATTCTCACCGATACCATTGGGCAGATAAAATGTGTCGTGCATTTGACGTGCAGGATGCTCTGGCGGGAAGTTAAGTGCGGTAAAATTGTGAAAATCATCTTCTAGGTCGGGGCCTTCGGCAACTTTAAAGCCCATTTCCGCAAAAATAGCGACCAAGCTTTCCATCGTTTGTGTAATGGGGTGGATTGTGCCGACCTCTTGTGTGGCGGGCTCCAAGGTCACATCCAGTGTTTCTGTTGCAAGGCGTTCATTCAAAACCGCTTTTTTAAAGTCATCTTCTTTTGAGGAAATCAGTGTGGCAATTTCATTTTTTAATACATTGAGTGATTGCCCCATTTCACGGCGTTCATCAGGGGTTAAATTGCCAAGGGTTTTCATCAGCCCTGTGATCTTACCTTTTTTCCCAAGGGCTTCGACGCGGGCTTGGTCAAGAGAGCCAAGATCATTGGCGGCATTGATGGTTTCTATCAATTCTGTTTTTAACATTTCTAGTTGAGCGGTCATTGCGCGTGATCCCGAATCTTTAATTGTCTATGTGAATGACTTTAATTTAGCGTTTTTTATCTTTAAAAGACACTAAAAAAGGCCTCTGATCTTATTTAAAAGATCAAGAGGCCTTGAATAATTCTTTAAAAACGATGTTTTTGCTTAGGCTGCTTTTTTAGCGGCTGTGGCACTTGCTTTTTGCGCTGCTTCAACCAAGGCTTTAAAGCCTTCTGGTTGATTCATTGCTAAGTCAGCAAGGATCTTGCGATCAACTTCGATTCCTGCCTTATTTAGACCGTCGATAAATCGTGAGTATGTTAATCCGTATGCACGAACACCCGCGTTAATACGCTGGATCCACAATGCGCGGAAGTTACGTTTCTTATTGCGACGGTCACGATAAGCATATTGAAGTGCTTTCTCGACTTTCTCAATCGCAATGCGGAAACATTTTCTGTTACGACCTTGATAGCCTTTGGCCATCTTTAAGATCTTTTTATGTCTTTTATGTGCTGTTTTATAGCCTTTTACGCGTGCCATTATTCAAATCCTTCCTTATTTCCTTGATGCTTTCTTGCGCTGGTAGGGCAAGAAATTTCTTAAAACTGTACGTGCGTTTTCAGCGGCCATTGTGTGTGTGCCGCGTGCTTGACGCTTACGCTTGGTTGGTTTGTTAATAAGCATATGGCGTGTATTCGCCTTTTTGCGTAGGACTTTACCCGTTGCAGTCACTTTGAAGCGACGCTTGGCAGAGCTTTTCGTTTTCATTTTTGGCATTTTGACCTCTTTTCTTTTTATCAGTAACCAGACCATTGAAACGATGGATAGTCTGATTTAGGTGTTTAAAAAAATGTATTGGCATGCCAATATAGCCGCAACATTTGTAAAACTATGGATTTTGTCCATATAGAAATAGGTTATAGACAGCCATGATAGATAAATCAAGACGATTCTGTATATTTACAACAATATTTTTCGCACTGTTTTTCGGGTTGTTTTTAAGCCTTGTTTTGGGTGTGCGCGCTTTTGCTTCAAGCACCGATCAAGAAACGGTGAGCTATCATTTTTATTCCAGTGGTTTTCATTTTCTGACGGGGCGATTATCGTTCACACAGACAGATAGGAATTACGATGTTAATTTTTCTGGTGAACCTCGTGGATTCTTGGGCCGTTTACTTCCATGGTCTGCCGATATGTCTTCAAAAGGAGCGATTGCTTCGAATGACTTGGTTCCAAAAAAATTCCGCAACAGCACGTCGTGGCGCGGTAAAGAAAAAATTGCCAATCTTACCTATGATGAGAAGGGGGTTTTGATTGAGTATTCTAGAACTAGCAATGATGTCACCAAACAGCGCGAGATCAAAGATATTTACCGCACCAACTCTACAGACTTATTAACGTCTATCGCCAGCGTTTTGAAGGCAGCATCAGCATATGAGGGCAATAATATCGGTAAAGCGTGTGAAAAGGAATACCCTGTTTTTGATGGTAAGCGCCGTTATGATATTGTTTTATCGAATCCTATCACCGAAACACTGAAGAAGAATCGCTATAGTATTTTTTCTGGTGAGGCGGTTAAATGCACGTTGGTTGTCAAAGAGATTGATGGCTTTAAAGCTAAGAAAAAAAGTGGCTGGGGCAATGTATCCGAAGGTAAGCGTGACGAAACGGGACAAAAGCCAATGATTTGGCTGGCAAGGTTGAGTAACGATAGCGCCGTTAAAATCGTCCGTATTCAGTTGAAGACAGATTTTGGTACTGTGATCGCTCATTTAGGTGCGGGGACTTAAGTTAATCGTCGCTGTCTTTTTTCTTATTACGGAAGACATCTAGGGATACAACTTGACCACTATTGTCATCATCAGAATCATCTTTTTTCTTAGATTTTTTCTTGCTAGATGACTTTTTCGTATCTGTATCATCGTCTTCATCTGCAAGTGCTAGTAGCTCTTCTTCAAAATCGAAATCATCGTCAGAGCCAAGCGGTTGGAACTGTAGCGCAAAATTAACAGAAGGGTCGGCGAAAATGCTTATGGCATCTAGGGGGACGACAATATTCTCTGGAACATTATTAAAGCTAAGGCTGACTTTAAAGAATTCATCGTCAATAGACAGATCATAGAATTGATATTGCAGAACAATCGTCATTTCTTCTGGATAGCTCTCACGCAAATAATCTGGAATTTCGACGCCAGGCATTTGTGTGTAAAAAGTTATGTAGAAACGGTGGTCGCCCAGCATGCCATCATCAATGACTTCTTGAACGGCGGTTTTTACAACACCGCGCAAAGCATTTTCGACCATGCGGTCATAACGGAGAAAGTTATCTTCTGTGGACATGAATTGTAATCCTGTATCTTTAGCTAAATCTTGATAAACGAGCTATGCGAAACATGCTACGTTATTTTTTTAATCATGCACAGATGCGCAGGGTGCTGTCAAGTATGATGAATGGTTGAATTTTAACTATTTTCCATTAGTATAATATCAAATCCAGCCCGTGATTTATCTGCGCCCGTTACCTTAAAGCCGTGTGCTTTATAAAAAGCTTGGGCATTCATGGTCGCGCGAACTTTTACTTTTTGTAATATTTTATGGGCTGAATTGATGTCTGAAATTGCTAATTCTAGTAACTCACTTCCTATACCTTGACCGCTATATTGAGGGAGTACGAATAAATTTTCTATAGCCGCTGTCGTATAAGAAACGAAGCCAATCATATCGTTATCTATATAGACGCCGATGGCGCGGACATTGATAAAGCTTTTCTTATGATCGGGTTTCTCACAATACGAGATCCAATGTGATATTTCAGCCTCTGTATAGTGAGGTTTGCACGATGGAATCGATATTATTTTTATGGCTAAGCACATATCAAGCTGATCTTGATTATTGGCAAGATCTAATGGGTGATAGTTGGGTGAAGGAGGCATGATGTTGTGGGGGCTTGTAATTTAAAACAAAAAAAATGAGCCTATTCTGTTGCTAGGCCGGCTCGTGCCCCACCATAACTTTACCAAAAAGCTATGGAATTGAATTTGAAACTATATGGCGCAATTAAGCGGCCATACGTGCTGTTTCAGGTGCAAAGTTGTCGTTTGCATTTATATTTAAATAGTCTTTTAACGAGAACTATCTCGAGTAAAAATACAACCTTTATTACGCGTGTCGAACCTATTTCGCCCCCATATTCATTTGCCCGATAACGACAAAATTAAAAATGGTGGAGGCGCCGGGTACCGCCCCCGGGTCCACGTCGCCTATTCCGAGGCACGTTTATTACCATAGCTGTTCCTGAAAAATCAGATACAACATCTATTAGTATATGCTCTTTTCCTTAAAAAGCAATGAATCTCTACTATGTAATCACGAATCGAAATAGGTTAAAATTAACTAATAATGTCGTTCATGTTGAAACCTAATTCAAGAAAGAGGAATGCCCTATATGTCTGTTGCTCCTGTACAAAATACAATATCCGAACAAAATAATACACATGATGAATATCAATATTTAGATATGATTAAGCATGTGCTGGAAAATGGAACAGATAAAGGAGATCGCACAGGCACAGGAACACGCAGTGTTTTTGGCTATCAAATGCGTTTTGATCTGTCCAAAGGCTTCCCGATGTTAACGACAAAAAAACTTCATTTAAAATCAATTATTCATGAGCTTTTGTGGTTCTTGCAGGGCGACACAAACATCCGCTATCTTAAAGAAAACGGCGTGCGCATTTGGGATGAATGGGCAGATGAAAATGGTGATTTGGGCCCCGTATATGGTAAGCAGTGGCGATCTTGGGATGTTGGTAATGGGGAAACGATTGACCAAATTACTCAATTAATCGATCAAATTAAAACAAATCCTAATTCTCGCCGTTTATTGGTTTCCGCATGGAATATCGCTGATGTTCAAGATATGGCATTGCCGCCATGTCATTGTTTATTCCAATTCTATGTCGCAGACGGTAAATTATCATGCCAGCTTTATCAACGTTCCGCCGATATCTTCCTTGGTGTGCCGTTCAATATCGCGTCTTATGCATTACTTACTTATATGATTGCGCAAGTCTGTGACTTAGAAGTGGGTGACTTTATTCATAGTTTTGGCGATGCGCATATTTACGACAACCATATGGAGCAAGTTAAAACACAAATAATGCGTGAGCCATTCCCATTCCCAACATTAAAAATTAACCCAGAGATTAAAGATATCTTTGGTTTCACTTTTGATGATTTTGAGATTGCCGATTATCAAGCTCACCCACATATTAAAGGAAAGGTTGCCGTATAATTATGAAATTTTCTATGATTGCTGCCATGGATAAAAACCGTGCGATTGGGCGCGGTAATGCTCTACCGTGGGATGTTCCCGAAGATTTACAATATTTCCGCGATCAAACACGTGGCAAGGCAATTATCATGGGACGAAAAACTCATGAATCAATTGGGCGCGTTCTGCCGGGGCGTTTAAATGTAATTTTATCCCGCCAAGAGGCACCCGAAGATTTAAATGACAATGTTTTCTGGGGCAATGATGTTCAATCATGCTTGGATTCTGCAAAAAAATGGTCACATCACAATGGTCAAAATGAGATCATGATCATTGGTGGCGCACAAATTTACCATGATATGTTGAGCACTGTTGACCGTATCTATCTAACCCATCTTGACTTAGAGATTGATGATGCTGATGCATGGTTCCCAAAAATGAATATGAATGAATGGCGCGAAACCTCGAATATCAAACATGATTTTGACAATGCTTCATTGGCCTATGTCATTTATGATCGTGTTTAGAGGGTATAAAATGGATCAAAGAATAAGTATTATCACACTGGGGGTTTCGGATCTGAAGAAATCACGTGATTTTTATGATTCATTGGGCTGGTCGGTTGCGTCCAATGAAGATACAGAAGATATCATTTGTTACAATCTTAACGGTATGTCATTCGCTCTGTTTCCGCGTGATGGATTAGCAGAGGACGCAGGGGGGGGAAATGAAGTCAGAGGGGTATTCGTCGATAACACTCGCTTACAATGTATCATCAGAGAATGAAGTTGATGAGGTTTTATCTTTAGCTAAAGAGGCCGGTGCTGAAATCGTTAAGCAAGGGCAGGCGGTGTTCTGGGGTGGTTATTCAGGTTATTTTGCTGATCCTGATAAAAATCTATGGGAAGTCGCATGCAATCCTTTCTCTCCACTGAAAAAAGATGGTTCTTTTCAGTGGTCTTCTTAAATCAATGGCCTTCTTAAAATCATTCAACCATCTCTATAAGCGGTGGTTTTTTGCCGCTATTTTCAAGGCTGTTTAAAGCATTCTTAACAATATCACTATAATAGGTTGCGATGATTTCATCATTCAGGCTGGCAGGTGTGCCTTGATCGGCGTTTAGGCGAATGCTGGGTATCAAAGGAACGGCGCCAAGGAACGGAACGCCCATTTCTGTGGCAGCATTTTTAGCGCCATTTTCACCAAAAATATGATCGATGTTTCCGCATGATGAGCACGTGTGGAACGCCATATTTTCAACAATGCCTAAAATCGGCACGCGTGTTTGTTCAAACATCTTTAAGCCTTTGCGCGCATCAATAAGAGCAATATCTTGCGGTGTAGAAATAATCACCGCGCCAGAGAGCGGGACTTTTTGTGCCAAGGTTAATTGTGCATCGCCAGTACCAGGTGGCATATCAATGAAAAGAATATCTAGCGGTTCATCTGGCGTGCCCCACGCAACATCACGCATAAGTTGTAACAGTGCAGATTGCACCATGGGCCCACGCCAAATCATCGGTGCGTCTGCCTCTACCATGAAACCAATCGACATAATATCAATGCCGTGTTTATGAAATGGTTTTATTTGTTCATCGGCGGTTTGTTCTGGCTTGCCCGTCACGCCGAACATCATAGGAATTGATGGACCATAGATGTCGGCATCAAGTAGACCAACACGCAATCCCGTTTTTGCGGCACTGACGGCTATGTTACTCGCCAATGTTGATTTGCCAACGCCGCCCTTACCTGAGGCAATAGCGATGATATGTTTCACGTTTGGCAGGATGTTTAGTGTCGCTTTGGGTGTATTTTGAGCAATGGGAGCGTTCGGCGCAGTTTCTTTTTTCACGGTTGAAATAATCTGACACTTATATTTGGGGTATGTTTCGCGTAACTTTTTATCAATAGAAACTTCCACATCGGGGATGTATTTTATATGTGCTTTTTTAAAACATAAAGACAGGGTAATGATTCTTTTTTGGACATTAACACCATCAATGAGTGTTTTTAGATTAATATCCTTATTTAAATCGCTGATATTATGCAGCGTATTTACGATGTCTTGTGCGGATACAGGCGATTTTGGGCGGAACCACTTTTTAAACATGAGATTAAATGATCTTTTTTGTCGTTTAGGGCTTAACTTTATTATTTTACAGCGTATATTGTATGTACACAAAAATAAAGAATAGAGATCGGAAAATTATCATGGTTGATGATGTGATTAAAAATCAAAATATTAATAGCACCGCTAAGAGCTCTGGTGCCGATATTTTAAATAATGATAAAGGTCCTTGGGGAAAACGCCCTGGCGCATCTGGTGATGATAATAAACCGCAAAGCCCATGGGGTAATGGTCAGCAGCGTCCCAATAGTGGCGGGCAGGGCAAAAGCGAGATTGATATTATTATGGACGGTCTCAATAAATTCTTTGAAAGTTTTGGTGGCGGTAACGGTACTGGCAACAAAGGTGGTAAAAAACCAGCAGGCGGTTCGGGTGGAAGCCCAGTACGCTTTTTTGCGATGATTCTTATGGGTGTCGCTATTTTGTGGCTTGCGAGTGGTTTTTACCGTGTTCAACCAGAAGAAGATGCTGTCGTTTTGCGCTTTGGTGAATGGAACCGTACCAAGGTTGATCCTGGTCTTGGCTATCACTTGCCGTGGCCTGTTGAAAAATTAGATAAGATTAATGTTGAATTTCAGCGCCGCGTCGAAGTGGGTTTCCGTGGTAATACATCCAGCCGTTCAAGCACATCGGTGAGTGCAGGTAATGATATTCCAGAAGAAAGCTTGATGTTAACAGGCGATGAAAATATTATTGATATTGATTTCGTTGTTGTTTGGTCGGTAAAAGATGCGCGTGAGATCCTTTATAATATTCGCGATGCTGAAGGGACGATTAAAAAAGTAGCAGAGAGTGCTATGCGGGAAGTCATTGGTCAAACCGAAATTCAGACGGCTTTGACAAAGGGGCGCACCTTGATTGAAACACGCACCCGTGATCTGATGCAAGAAATGCTGAATGATTATAAGGCTGGTGTTGCGATTGAAGCCATTCAGTTACAGAAAGTGGATCCGCCATCGTCTGTTGTTGATGCGTTTAACGAAGTGCAACGTGCACGCGCCGACAGAGAGCGCCTTAGAAATGAGGCAGAGGCCTATCGTAACGATATTATCCCGCGTGCCCGTGGTAATGCAGAGAAGCTAATACAAGATTCTGAAGCCTATCGTGAGCTTGTCATTAACCAAGCAGAAGGTGACGCGAACCGCTTTAATTCTGTTCTTAAGGCCTACAGCGTGGCCAAAGATGTTACAGAACAACGTTTGTATCTTGAAACATTAGAAGAAATATTCGCCAATACACCCAAAGTAATTGTTGATAGCGAGATTGGCGGTCAGGGCATCGTGCCTTATTTACCGCTTAATGAGCTTAATAAAAAGACAACATCAACAACAAAATCTACCGCGACAGATAAGAAGTAAGGATAAAAATCATGAAAAAAACACTTCCTATTCAGGCTTTTGCCATTATTGGTGCTTTGCTGTTCTTTGTGGCAAATTCGACCTTCTTTACTGTTCATGAAACAGAGCAAGTCTTAGTTCTTCGTTTTGGTAATCCTGTGCGTGTTATTCAAGAGCCAGGGTTGAAGTTCAAAATCCCGTTGGTTGAAAACTTAATTTCAATTGATCGCCGTATTTTAGAGGTTGACCCACGTCCAGAAGAGCTGCTCCTTAAAGATCAAAAGCGTGTGGTTGTTGATACGTTCCTGCGTTACCGCATCGAAGATCCTCTGTTGTTCTATCAAACATTGGGTAATGACAATGCCGCTGTACGACGTTTGCAAGAGCAAGTGAACTCTTCATTGCGTAGTAATTTGGGTAATGTAACGTTGATGGATATTTTGTCTGAAAGACGCGGCCCAGTCATGGAGCGCATTCGTGATGAGGTTAATGTTGATGTGAAGCGTTTGGGTCTTGAGGTGGCAGATGTACGTATCGTACGTGCGGACTTACCAAAAGAAACAAGCCAGGCGATCTTTAACCGTATGGTTTCAGAGCGTGAGCGTGAAGCATCAGAAGCCCGTGCCCAAGGTCAAGAAATGGCACAAGAAATTAGATCTAAAGCAGAGAAAGAACGTACAGTCTTATTGGCTGAGGCTGAAAACAAAGCTCAAACAACGCGTGGTTTAGGGGATGAAGAAGCCATTAAAATCTACGCGAGTGCCTTTGAAAAAGATAAAGATTTCTATGCATTCTACCGCTCACTTGAGGCTTATCGCAAGGGGCTTAATGGTCAAAATACAACGCTTATTTTATCACCAGAGAGCGATTTCTTTAAGTTCCTCGGTAGGGGCAGTGTTAAGTAAAATATAAAAACAACCAATAAAGGAGATGAAAAAAATGTCATATATCATCAATAAAAACATATTTTTTAGTGGTCTTTTAACGGTCTTGATAGCCTTCTCATTTTCGGTCAGCGCGTTCGCAAAAACGCCCGATAGTTTTGCCGACATGACAGAGGCTTTATTGCCAACAGTTGTTAATATTTCTACGACACAAATCGTTAAGGTTCGTAAAAATAATAATCGCCCCCAAGTTATGCCCTTTGGCTCTTTCCCAGAGGGATCGCCCTTTAATGATCTTTTTGATGAATTATTCAAAATGCCTTTTAATGGTATGGAGAATGAGCCGGAGCTATTCAAAAAATTCCGTGAATTTGGACAAAAAGAATATAATCGCGAGTTCGGTAACAATGAAGGCAGCGAAAGCGGCGATCTAGGTGAGAATTTTAAAGAGTATAACCGTCCAAATTCCTTGGGATCTGGTTTTATAATTGATGCCAAAAAGGGCTATGTTGTTACCAATAACCATGTTGTTGAAGGGGCGGATAATGTCAAAGTAACACTTTATGATGACACCGTTTTGGATGCTGAAATTATTGGGCGTGACGAAAAAACCGATTTGGCCGTTTTAAAAGTAAATGCGGATCATCCTTTGACGGCGATATCTTGGGGCAGTAGCGATCAATCCCGCGTTGGTGACTGGGTGTTGGCGATTGGGAATCCTTTTGGTCTTGGTGGCACGGTTACGGCGGGTATTATTTCTGCACGCCAGCGTGATATTAACGCAGGGCCTTATGATGATTTCATTCAAACGGATGCGTCCATTAATCGTGGCAATTCTGGTGGCCCAATGTTTAATGTTGCAGGCGAGGTGATCGGTGTTAATACGGCAATTTATTCGACAACGGGTGGGTCTGTTGGTATCGGTTTTGCAATCCCCTCATCCATGGCCAAATCAGTTGTTAAACAATTGATAGAATTTGGTCGCACACGTCGCGGTTGGTTGGGTGTTCGTATTCAATCGGTTACAGATGAGATTGCCCAAAGCCTCGGTCTTGATAAGGTACGCGGTGCCTTAGTTTCATCAACCGTTAAGGACAGCCCCGCTGAAAAAGCAGGTGTTCAAGCTGGCGACGTTATTATTTCCTTTGATGGACGCGATATCGAATCCGTCCGCACTCTGCCACGTATCGTTGCCGAGGCAGATATATCATCAGATGTGAATATGACTGTGTGGCGCGATGGTAAAGACAAGAAGGTATCTGTACGTATTGGTGATTTGGAAATGGCCGAAGATTTAGAGCGCGAAGAAAAAGAAGAGCCAAAGAAACAGCAAGATCAAAAAGTGACGCAAACGGAGCTGTCTGATTTGGGTCTATCTGTTGCAACTTTATCAAAATCATTGCGTGAAACATACAAGATTGCAGATGACGTTGACGGCGTTGTGATTACGGCGATTGATACAACCAGTGAAGCAGGACGCAAGCGTCTTAAGGTTGGTGATGCTATTTTACAAGCCAATCAAGAAAAAGTAAAAACGGCTAATCAGTTAAAAGATATAGTCACAAAAGGTAAAAAAGACGGCAAGAAAAATGCCCTCCTGTTAATTTACCAAGAGGGCGCATCTCGTTTTGTTGCATTAAGTTATTAAGCGGCTTTATTAAGTAGCTTACTCAACAATCTCGGCATCGCTATAGCCCTGTGCATAAAGAATTGAACGCAGATCTGTATGATTAATATGCAGATCTGTTTTCTCTTTTAAAATCTCTTTACCATGATACGCAAAAGACAGGCCTGTTTCCTGTGCCATGCGAACATCATTTGAACCATCACCTACGGCAATGGCTTGTTCGCGTTCAGCATTAAATCGTTGTAAAACGCGCTTAACTATTAAGCCTTTTTCATCGCCGTTGAGTAATTTTCCTGATAGTTCACCTGTTAAAATATTTTCTTTGGTAACAAGGTGATTTCCATGATTTTCATCAAAACCTAAGCGCAGGGCAATTTTCTTGGTAATTAGGCTGAAACCACCAGACACTAAAACGCAATAAGCGCCGTTGCGTTTCATGGTTTTAATCAGGGCGGTTGCACCGTCACTTAATCCCATCTCGCCGGCCTGAGCCGTCATTTTAACAGCGGGGATATCACGTAGATATGTCACGCGACGTTTGATTGATTCGTCAAAATCAAGTTTGCCTTCCATCGTCTCTCTGGTTAGGTCAGAAAGATTTTGTGCGACTTTTTTATTAAGCAGGGGGGCTATCTCATCAAATGTTTCGCCCTTAAGGATTGTTGAATCCATATCACAGAATAAAAATGTGCGTTTGCGATTGACCGCATTAAGGGGGAAGCTAAATAAATCTGCGGTTGTTTCGCTCTCATCGAATTTCTTTTTAAAGCTACCAGGAGCAATAAACTCAACGGCTTTCTTATCAGATAACCATTTAAGATCAGACCCGCCCATTTTTTCAATCGCTTTTGCTGTGATCGTTTTTGTATCAGGGGCAACAAGCACGTATCTTTTTTGTAACTTCATCATCATGTCGTCTTTCTGTTATTTAACTATTTTATTTAATTTCGCTGTTTATGTTGACCTTATTTATCGTTATATAATTGAATATGACTAAAATTTCGTCTCATCTTATATGTCTTCACGATGTTGATATTACGCAACATCCAGCCATCATTTTATTTGGTCCAACAGCCAGCGGTAAAACAAACTTATCCCTTTATATAGCAGAACAGATCGGTTTCGACAAATCGATAATTATTAATGCCGATTCACAGCAAATTTATAAAGGCCTGCCAATTTTAACGGCATGTCCAGAAAGTCATGAATATCAGCATGTTACGCATAGATTGTTTGAGTTTTTAGACCCAGATGAAGATTTATCGGTTGGGCGCTGGATTAATCTGGTGCGCGATGAAATGATGACAGCGTGGCAAAAGGGGCTAACCCCCATCATTGTTGGCGGGACGGGATTATATCTAAAAACCTTGATGATGGGTTTGTCAAAAATACCGCCAATTGAACTGAAAATTCAAGAAGAGACAGAGGCGAAATTCCAAGTGCAAGGTGTTGAGGGACTATATCAGGATTTAATCAAACTAGATCCACTATGTGAGAATGCAATTGATCATCAAAATCCAAAACGTGTCATACGCGCCTATAATGTTTTTCAACAAACAGGCATAAGTCATACGATTTTAAAAGAAAGAATGATTCCTATTTTTGAGGAAAATAACATTGTCCCGCTATTTCATTACGTGCAAATTGTTCCTGATCGTGTATGGCTTTATGATCGATGTAATCGTCGCTTTGATAAAATGATAGAAGCGGGCGCCATAGAAGAGGTCAAAATATTCAAAGACACCTATGGTAAGGCGGGCGAGGCATTTGCCGCGAATGTAATTGGATATGATGAGATCAATGCCTTATCGATGGGGTTAATCACACGCGACGGCGCGTTTGAAAATGCATCACAACGCACCCGGAAATATGCTAAACGCCAATTGACATGGGCGCGCCAACAAATGAAGCAAGAGACGTTATCCGCAACTGTCAAAACATGGCAAACTTTAGATGAAACGGATGTGACCTAGTAAAGATCTAGCCCAAAGCGACTGTGGCTGCCGATAATGTTTGAGCCATCGCGCAGATAATAAAGCGATAGATCGGGGTTTTGTCCCTTTATCAGGTCTGAAAATGCGGCGGTGAAAAGTTGCTTGTCGCGCAACGATAAATTATAAAACAGCGGTTTAATATCAACATAACCAATAGCGGGTGATGCGGCGGCGTTTGTTGTCGCGGCAATATCTGGCGTAACGGCATCAATCACGGAAATGCGCTTAATGATATTGCGGTTTAAGGCATCGGCGATTAGGGCCTTGTTGGTTTCTGGTGTGTTCGTAAAACGTTGTGTCGTTTCCCTATGATAATGTGTCACGTCACGTAAAGCTAAACTTAAATGCGCGTTGTAATGATTGCCCGATAAAAAACCATTTAGTAATGTATTATGGTTTGCATGGGATGCGGTGCTGAATGACAAGATAAAGGCGCATAAAAATAAGAATAAATAAGGCATGAATAAAGACCGCTTTTTAATATGTTAAATATATTTTAAATGATATGGATTATACTTAAAACTGATATAATATGTATTTATAGCGTGATTATGGCTTAAAGAGAACCATAAAAACCACATAATTTTAAAACAAAGCGATGGGTTAAAATGATTATTTCCGCCACAGAAACAGCCCTTAAGGGCCTGCAAACGCAATCAAAAAATGTGAATGAAGCCGCACAGGAAATCGCGCAATTTGGTGAAAATATCCAAAAAGCCCAAGAATTCAGCGGCAATCCGATTAATATTGACAGTGCGGGCGGCTCTTTCCCGTCTTTAGAAGGGCCCATTATTGACCTGATTCAGGCCTCCGCCCTTTACAAAGCAAATGCCGCGGTTCTCCGCGTTGATGGCGAGTTACAAGATGCGCTCCTTGATACGTTTGAATAATACTAGCTTTTCGGTGCTAGCTTTTTTAAACGTCGTGACTTATTTCTTTTTGGTTTTAACAATGTCGGGTATTTTGCTGGGATTGTTCCTACAAGAAAATCATTCAATTCTTTTTCAAAACGATTGAACGCTTCTGGTGATGCAGAAACTGTGTTGAACTCACGCGCGCCCACGACGGGGCTAAAAACACCGTTGTTATATGCCATCTGTTTTCTACCTTCTGCGCCATAAAAGTAACCAATACCAGCAAAAGCATCACATGTACCTAAATATGATCTGTCTTCTTTATCTGGGTTGATATAGCTCAAACCACCATAGTCGGTCCTCACTGCTAAAAAACCATATGTTATATGCCCTATATCTTTGATCTGATCATTGCTGTAGCCTAAATAACGCAATTCATCTAAGGCATTTTTGAGGGATCTTTCATGCGGTTCTTCTAGGGTACCATGTTCCACGTATGGAATGACAAAGGGTGTTTGTAGCTTGAGTACAGCATTCATAAAGTCATTGTCAGAATAAACTAATTCCGTGTATCTTTTGGATCCTTTGCGCGTATATTTCGCTCTCTCTACTAAGCCAACATTTCTTTTGGCTGTTTTTGTGTCACGTAATTTTTGCAGCCTATTACGCTGTTCTAAAATACCCGCTGTAATGCGATAGGGCTTTTGTAAAATAATGTCTGTGATCTGTTGTGGCGTAAGTTCCATGTGTTTTTCCTGCTTTTGTAGTATTGTAACTGTTGCGACTATACGGATTTTTATTTATTATGTCAATAATTATATGTTTTGTAAACCACCTCATTATTCGCTAATATACTTCCTGATATAAACATTAACGATATATTATTTTAAGGATCATATTTCATGGAATTTTTTCCGTCTTCATTTCTAGCTTTTGTTTTATTCTTTGCTGCGCTTGGTTTGATTACCATTTTTGCAGGTGTAAAAATTGTGCCACAGGGGTCACAATGGACGGTTGAACGTTTTGGACGTTACACCCACACATTAAAACCGGGTTTGGGCATTATTGTTCCATTTCTTGATCGTGTTGGTCGTAAATTAAACATGATGGAAACAGTTTTGGACGTACCATCACAGGATGTGATTACAAAAGATAACGCCTTGATGCGTTGTGATGGGGTCGTGTTCTTTCAGGTCATGGACGCGCCAAAGGCGGCGTATGAAGTGCGTAACCTTATGCAAGGTATTACAAATTTAGCGCTAACCAACCTTAGAACGGTTATTGGTAGCATGGACTTGGATGAAGTTTTATCAAAGCGTGATGAAATTAATGCGCGTCTTTTAACAATCGTTGATGCGGCAACAAATCCATGGGGTGTTAAGGTCACACGTATTGAGATCAAAGATTTAATGCCACCACGTGATATTACAGAAGCGATGGCGCGTCAGTTAAAGGCTGATCGTGAAAAACGTGCAGATATTTTAAACGCGCAAGGGGACAGAGAGTCGTCGATTTTGCGTGCAGAAGGTTTTAAGCAAGCCGCAATTTTAGAGGCGGAAGGTCGTAAAGAAGCCGCATTCCGTGATGCGGAAGCGCGTGAACGTGAGGCCGAAGCCGAAGCAAAAGCAACAGATATGGTATCAAAAGCCGTTGCCGGCGGTAACGTCCAAGCCATTAATTATTTCGTTGCGCAAAAATATGTTGAATCACTTCAGGCAATCGCCTCTGCGGATAATTCAAAAGTTATCTTTATGCCATTAGAGGCCTCAAACGTTATTGGTTCTATCGGCGGTATTGCTGAACTAGCAAAAGAAGCGATGTCTGGCATTGTTGGTAAAACAAAGTAAGTCTATAAGAGAATAGGGTACGAACATGGATGAATTTATCACCTATATTTGGGATGCAACACATTGGCAATGGTGGGCGGTTGCGACCATTCTGTTGGGCTCAGAAGTTTTATTACCAACCTTTTTTTTACTGTGGCCGGGCCTAGCCGCGATCATTACTGGATTACTTGTTTATCTATTCCCAGAAATGGATTGGCGTTACCAAATTATCTTCTTCACGGTTGTTGCGGTGGTAACAACATTGCTTGGCCGTCGTTATTTCTCACCCAATTCAACACCAACCGATACACCCGATTTAAATGAGCGGGATGTTTCCCTTAAGGGGCGCAAAATGACGCTTAAAACCGATATGCCTGACGGACGTGGGCGTGTTGATTTGGATGATGGCTCATGGATTGCCGTTTATGAAGCGGGCGAGACCTTAAAAAAAGGCTCTCGTGTCGAAATTGTTGGTGTTGATGGCGCTTCTATCCTTGTGAAGCCCGTTAAGTAATTATTTCTCACTGTTGTGTAATAAATATGTGCGCTTGTTTTTAACGCGGTGTTATTGCATACTCATGGTCTTATTTTATATCACAAGGATTGCTTCATGGAAATTGCCCTAACTGCACAGATTGTTATTATTGCCGTTGCTGCAATCGTTGCCCAGTGGACGGCGTGGCGCTTCCACATCCCAGCAATTGTTTTCCTGCTCGGTTTTGGCTTTGTTCTTGGCCCTGGCTTAGACGTTTTACAGCCTGACCTTCTTATGGGGGATTTGTTACGTCCTGCGATTGCTGCATCGGTCGCCATCATTCTGTTTGAGGGTAGTTTACAGTTACGCTTTTCTGAATTACGGTCGGCACAGCGTGCTTTGTGGCACGTTATTTTAATTGGTGCGCCTTTGGGGTGGTTCTTATTGGCGACTGCTGCGCATTACATTGCGGGGCTTAGCTGGGCAACCTCTATTACATTGGGTGGGATGCTTATTGTTACGGGGCCAACGGTTATTATCCCAATGCTACGCCAAGCCCGTTTATTGCCCCGTGTTGGGGCTATTTTAAAGTGGGAAGGGATTATTAACGACCCCATTGGTATCATTCTTGCGGTTCTATCATTTGAATATTTTGTTTCACAAAGTAAAGGTGCTGACATGACGGTGTTTGCCGTTGAAAATGCCAGTGCGATTGTTATGATTTCTTTGGCTAGTTTTCTGGCCGCCCATGCAATTAAATATATTTTTGAACGCGGACATGTACCGGAATATCTAAAAGCACCATTCTTACTTACCTTTGTCTTGGTTATGTTCTTTGGTAGTAATGCTTTCTTGCACGAATCTGGATTAATCTCTGTCACAATTTTGGGGATGACATTAACCAATATTCACCATGAGAGTTTGGAAGAAATTAAGCGTTTTAAAGAAACGGTCACATTACTGCTTATTTCTGGTGTCTTCTTGCTGTTGACGGCGGATTTGGATGTGTCTGTTTTGCTAGAAATCGGTTGGCGTGATTTGGCGTTCGTTTTTGCGCTTATTTTCTTACTGCGTCCATTAACGATGTTTGTTTGTGCGATAGGGACAAAGCTCTCTTTAAAAGAAACCATATTGATCGGATGGATCGCCCCGCGCGGAGTGGTCTGTGCGGCAATGGCGGGTATTTTTGGCCCGCTCTTGGTTGAGGCTGGATTTGAGGATGGCGCCAAGCTATTACCCATTGCGTTCTTGGTTGTTGTCCTAACCGTTTTCTTTCATGGCTTAAGTATTAAACCCGTTGCAAAGCGCCTTGGGTTAGTCACCAAAGAAAATAATGGTCTCCTTATTTCTGGTGGACATCCATGGACAATTCAATTGGCAGAGACGTTAAAAACCAAAGAAATTCCAGTGATGATCGTTGATACAAATTGGCACGTCTTGAGTAAGGCGCGTTTAGCGAATATCCCCGTTCATTACGGTGAGTTGCTATCCGAAGAAACGGAACATAGCCTTGAATTTAACGCCTATACAACATTGCTGGCTGCGCACTATAACAAGGCCTATAGCGCCCTTGCATGTTACAATTTCAGTCATGAATTTGGTCAAGAGCGCGTCTTCTATGTCAATGTGGAAGATAAAGAAGTACCAGAAAGTCAACAAATTACCCAAAGCATCCTCGGCGAGGTATGGGTCGATAATGCCGTGACTCTGTCCTCTATGTGGGAACGTTTCAATGATGGTTGGCGCTTTAAGATCTCACGTATTGGCGAAAACCCAGAAACCAATGAAATGATCCTGCCCAATATCGGTGACGGTATCGTCGCGGGCTATATCACAAAAAATAATATCCTACGTTTCTATACGGGGGGTAAAGATAATATCTATACACCAAAGGTGGGTGACTATTGTCTGACCTTTGCGCTAGAGAATAATGTCTAATAATTATATTTGGAAAATGGTGCCGGCAGAGAGATTCGAACTCCCGACCTTCGGTTTACAAAACCGCTGCACTACCACTGTGCTATGCCGGCATTCTTATTTAAAAGAATAGAAATAGATTTTTGCCCTAGTTCAGCCTTGAAATCAAGCTTAATTTTACAAAAATGTCATTTTTTCTTTAAAAATAGTGATCTTGTCACTGTCTATCACTTTTAGGTGCTTATTCTTCTCCCATGTTCCATTAATAATCCCTGTTTCGTCATCAAAAATATCTATCTTTTCTTGTGAAAAAAGCGGTTTCATGGCATAGTTCTGCCTAGTATAGAGATGTATGAATCGGCTATTATTACTCTATCATATATATAATTTAAAAAATCCACGCGAAGAGGCGTAAATGTCTGGTCAAAGTCAAGATGACAGCCCTGTTTTATTAGCATTATTAATTCTTGTTATTGGTGGTGCGGCTTTTGCTATCTGGTATTTTTTCAGTGCTGAATTAATGAGCGGACTAAGATGGTTGCGTTACGGTGAGTTTTCACTGATTGCTCTAATTTTTGGTGAGAACTATACGCATGTTGATGCGGCATTTGGCCAAGAAATTTCTGCGCGTGATTTATTGGACTTTATGGGGAGCGCCCACAAGGATGATCTAGAGACCGCCCATATGGGATTATTTACGCGTGCTACAATGGATTTATATAAATGGCCTTTCGCATTTTTCATGGTGCTCATGGCAATTTGGTCTGTTTTTCGTGGTCCTGGTGCTTTGTATCACCGTACAATGGGCTTGGATGATCTTATTGTTGAACAGGCAAAAACATTCCCTGTTATTAAGCCTTTTGTGAAATATAACCCTAATAATGAACCATTTCGTGTTCCTGGTGCACCCGTGCCAGCAGAGTTGCCTCGTTTTTCAGAAGCTCTTTCGCCCGAAGAGTTTATTGCTCATTCAATGATACCCATGCCCGATGGTCAGTTAGATGAGATCGCTGCCAAGAATGTATTTGTTCAGCAATTGGGACGTCGTTGGAAGGGGATAGGATCTTTGAACGCCCATGAACGCGTTCTTTTTGCAATTTTTGCCCTAAAATCTTCTCGTAAACGTAAAGAGGCGGATGATTTATTAAATAATCTCGCGCTGTGTTGGCACCCGAAAAAGGGATTGATCATATCTGGTGCGGTAAAAGCACAAACAAATAAAATTTTAAAAGATGCAAAATTAACAAAGGCAGTATATTTAGAGGCAAACAGACATGCCTATGTTAAGACAGCGATGTTGCGCGCTCTACAATATGCGCGTTCAAAGGGTGGGGTTATGGCATCGGCGTCTTTTGTTTGGTTGCGCGGACATGACCGTGATCTTTGGTATCCGCTTAATAACTTAGGCCGTCGTTCCTTTCATGCAGAGGCGATGGGGGTTATGTCTCACTTCGCAGCGGAAAAGATGATGGATCGCGCTATTCCAATGCCACAGGTCGCATCGGCGGTTCAGTCCTTAGGAGATTATTTGGTTAAAAACGACCCTATCGTAATTCCTAAGCTAGATTACCGTGGTGCTAAAGCTACGCGTGGGATCATGAAACCAGCAGGTTCTAATAAATAAAAAGGTATAAAAGATGATTGATATTAAAAGAGTAGATGATGCCCTTATTATTTCCCGTACAGATGGGGATAGTCCTATTTTGTGGCGCTGTGATTTGCAAGCCGCTCAAATGGCAACATTTTCTTTGAAGAAACTAAAAACTAAAACAAATTTAATCATGGAGCCAGAGTCAGGAGAAGCAACGACAGTTGTTGATTTTAAAGACCATCAAGAAGCACTAACAGCTTTTCAAAAAGTGACAGATGTTTTAACCGTTTCTGATCGTAAAAATGATAACGTTCAAGATGCGGGATCAAAAATGGGCTGGTTGCAAAGCCTTATTATTTTTGCGGCATTTTTTGTTATCTTGTATGTTCTGTTTGGATCATTCTTCTTGGGCAATGAAAAGGTAAATGTTGAACATAACCAAGCAACGTTGCCGTTACAAACCGAAAAACCAGATATTAATATGATTGAAGCAGGCACACCGATCCTTCTGGATGATGTGCTTTTACCAAGCGATAACGCAGAATAAGATAGATGAATAAAATATACGCATAAGTAGGAATATAGACTAAGTGGCTATTGCAAAAAAATATCATTATAAGCATAAAAATACGTTACGAGACGTACGCTCACCTCTGCAAAAAATGCGTGATAGCTTACTCGATAAAAGTTTTCAGCCAATCGTTTTCATTTTGTGTGCTGTGGCGATTATTTTCTTTGATATCATTGCGTATGGCGCAGATTTCATTTTCGTGTTTTGCCTCCTTTATTTTTGGTGGTTAAAAAAACGCGGTCATACATTACCAGCGAAATTACCGATGTCGGCGTCTCAGCTGGGCATTAAAGATGAGCATAATAATGGTCCTGGTCGTAATAAGCGCCCAGAGGGGATCATGTATGTCGGTAATGCAAAAGATACAAATGGCGAGATTTGGTACACGAATAATGATATTAAAACCCACGTTTTATATTTGGGAACGACCGGTTCTGGTAAGACGGTTGGTCTTACTTCATTGGTAACAAATGCTCTGTGTTGGGGGTCTGGGTTTGTCTTTGTCGATGGTAAGGCAGACACAGGATTGTGGAGTTCAATGTCTGCTTTGGCACGACGCTTTGGACGTGATGATGATTTATTAGTGTTAAACTATATGACGGGTAACTCTGATGCAGGTGCACCGTCAAATACGTTGAATCCATTTTCTGGTGGCTCGGCCTCTTATTTAACAAACTTGATGGTAACATTGATGCCTGACGCGGGCGGTGATAACGCCATGTGGAAAGAACGTGCTGTTTCATTGATCGGTTCATTAATGCCCGCCATGACATGGAAGCGCGACCACCAAGAAATTCCGTTGAATATTAATACTATTCGTCATGCGCTTAACTTCCCCGATGTTATTCGTTTGTCTCGTGATCCCGATGTACCAAAGAAAATTACTATGGGTATTAAGGGGTATTTGGACACGTTACCTGGCTATGTAGATGATGTTTTCGATGATGATGGTAATGAGAAACCTATGCCGCCGGATGCGCCGATGGTTGATACATCGACAGTGCGTCAACAGCATGGTTATCTATCAATGCAGTTTACACGTTCATTGCAATCTTTGGCAGATGACTATGGGTATGTTTTTGAAACTGAAGCTGCCGATATTGATATGACGGATGTCGTTCTTAACCGTCGTATGTTGGTCGTGTTGATTCCTGCCCTTGAAAAATCTAGTGATGAGGCCGCTAACCTTGGTAAAATTGTTGCCGCAACAATTAAGGGCATGATGGGATCTACACTTGGTGCTGATGTTGAGGGGGATGTTGAAAGTACTATTGAGAATAAAGTCTCTGAATCGGCCACACCATTTATTTGTATTTTTGATGAGGTTGGTTATTACGCCGCACAGGGCATGGCAGTTATGGCGGCACAGGCGCGCTCTCTTGGTTTCTGTCTTGTTTATGCCGCACAGGATTTACCCGCGTTGGAAAAACGCGTCAAAGAAGAAGCACGTTCGATCACGGCTAACTGTAACTTAAAAATCTTTGGTAAGCTTGAGGATCCAACACAAACAAAAGAGTTTTTTGAAAAAACAGTCGGTGATGTTTTGGTGGCTGAGGTTTCAGGGTTCCAAACGAATACCGGTGGTTTATCATCGTCCTTTGTTGGTAAGCAAGATGCATCTATGCAATCGCGCGCACGTGCTTCTTATGATGGCCTTCGTGCCTTTAAAGAGGGAGATGCCGTTGTTACCTTTGGTGAAATGTTAGAAGAAATCAGTTTCTTCTATTCTAATCCTGGAAACGCAAAATCAATGCGTATTCAAAAAATGTTAGAACCACCAAAGCCAGATGAATCTAAATTACGTCAGAAGAAAGCCATTAACACCTTCATTGATAATTATCGTACCCGTGGATGGAGCGCCGAAAGCGCCGCACCAAAAGTTGAAACGGAAGATAAAATCCAAGATATGGTTGATGGCTTTGCGGCGGCTAAAAAAGCTGATCATAGCGCCTTAGAGCAAGGAACGATGGCTGTTGCCAAAGTCGGTATGGGCTTTATGGATGATTATAAGAAACCTGAACCAGCACTAGCGCCACTAAGTTCACCAGTAAATTCAACAGTATCTGCACCGATAACCGTCTCTGCTTCAACAAGTGAGGATTCATCAAGTGACACTGGCATGAGTTGGATGGATCTTATGGGCGATGATGATGAGGATGATACACCTCAGGCATCACCAGCCGTACCGTCTGTATCATTGGAAGAAGAACAAGAAGATAGTGGTTCTTCATGGGCTGACTTCATGACTGATGATGAAGATGACAAGGTGGTTGAGGCGGATGATATAACAGTACCGACTGCTTTGGCATCGGTTGATAATAGTGTCTCAGAGGAAGAAGATACAACTGGCTCATCTTGGGGGGACTTTATGTCTTCGGCTGATGATGAGATGGATAATCCTCAACAAGAAATCGTTAGTCAAATATCGGATGAAATGAATGCAACTGATTTTATGTCAGATAATGTTGATGTTTTAGATGATGTTAATATAGCCGCAGATCTAGCACCGCTTAATGAAGAAGGACCATCATTCTCTGTTCCTGATGACGATCCAATGGATTTACCCGTAACTGCAAATGGCTTTGAAATAAAAGATACAGCAGATGAAGCGGATGATGCGTTGAGCTGGGACAGCTTTGTGACGAATACAGTGGATGAAGATATGGAGGATGGGCAAGCCGTCGTTGCGACTGAACGCGAGAGTATTTCGACACTTGAAGATCTGCCCAATCAAGATGATTCTGTTAATACGATTAATGAAACATCAGATAATGCACAAGATATTCCTGTTGCTCAAGCGATGACAATGCCTAAAGGCCTAAGCCCTGATGTCGAAGATATATTAAAGTCTGCGGCCAATACCGTACAATCTGGTTTGTTTGAGGAAGGTGACGCGGTTCAGGATATCCCAACAGATACAGACGATAAGTAATTAGAGATTTTTACTTAGTTACTATTCAAATCAGTATTTTTAGCTATAAAAAAAGCCCCTATATTTCTATAGGGGCTTTGTTAAAATGTTGTATTTTAAATATCAAGGTTAGATACGTTCAGTGCGTTCTCTTGAATGAATTCACGACGCGGTGCAACCACATCCCCCATTAATGTAGAGAAGATATCATTGGCTTGATCGACATGTTCAATACGAACCTGAAGAAGACTACGTACTTCTGGATCAAGTGTTGTCTCCCACAACTGGTCTGGGTTCATTTCACCAAGACCCTTATAGCGCTGAATCTGCATGCCCTTACGTGCCGTTGACATGAAAGTCTCATACAGATCAACAGGCCCTCTAATTGTAAGAGGCTCTTTGTCTTTAACGACGAGATTGCATTTCCCTTCAAAGCGATCAATAATATCATTGGCAATCTTACCAAGGCGACGTGCCTCGGCACTGCGTATTTTATCAAAGCTGGTTGTATGTGTTTCTTCGACGCCTCGAACAGTACGAGAGAAAGTAACACTCATGTCTAATTCAATGGTTGATGTCCATGTGTTCTCAAATGGTAGGGCGCGTTCATTGAGGCGCTCAACAGAAAGCTTCGCACATTTATCCAAATAATCACGATCATCATTTTTCTCGTAATCGAAGAGACCAGTAAGGGCACTTTCCGTGTAGATCATAGCACGGTTTTTCTTTTTACCCATGGCAGCGCAGATTTTTTTGAATAATCCACATTGCTGAATTAGATTTTGTAAATCCAAACCATTAGCCGATGTTGGACCATAGGTGTAATGAGAATCTTTGATAAGACCTTCTATTAAGTAAAGCTCAAGCTCTGCATCGTCTTTCACGTAATGTTCAGAAGTGTTACCACGCTTAACTTTATACAAAGGTGGCTGCGCTATATAGAGATAGCCGCGCTCAATGATTTCAGGCATTTGACGATAGAAAAACGTCAAAAGGAGTGTACGAATGTGACTACCATCGACATCCGCATCCGTCATGATAACAATCTTGTGATAACGTAATTTTTCAACGTTAAATTCTTCTTTACCAATCCCTGTGCCCAGCGCAGAAATCAATGTGCCAATTTCTTGTGAGGCAATCATACGATCAAAGCGCGCGCGCTCAACGTTCAAAATCTTACCTTTAAGCGGTAAAATCGCTTGGTTTTTACGATGACGTGCTTGTTTGGCAGAACCACCAGCCGAGTCCCCCTCAACGATAAAGATTTCTGAAAGGGCAGGATCTTTTTCTTGGCAATCAGCTAACTTACCGGGCAGAGATGCAATATCGAGCGCCCCTTTACGGCGTGTTAATTCACGGGCGCGACGTGCGGCCTCACGCGCTGATGCGGCATCAGCAATTTTTGAAACAATAATTTTTGCTTCTCTTGGATTTTCTTCAAACCACATGCCAAGCGCACTTGAAATAGCACTATCAACAGCGGGGCGAACTTCACTTGAAACAAGCTTATCTTTTGTTTGTGAAGAGAATTTAGGGTCAGGTACTTTTACAGATAAGACACAGGTTAGTCCTTCGCGCATGTCATCACCAGTTAAGGCGTTCTTTTCTTTTTTTAGGATCCCGCTTGATGTCGCATAAGTGTTAATTGTACGGGTTAACGCGGCGCGAAAGCCCGCCATATGTGTTCCACCGTCACGCTGTGGAATGTTATTCGTAAAGCATAATGTATTTTCATGGTAGGAATCATTCCATTCCATCGCTGCTTCTACCGTGATGCCTGTTTTGTCATCATGTTTCATGACTGAAATAACAGGACGGATGATTGGCGTTTTTGTGCGGTCAAGATATTCAACGTAAGATTCAATACCACCTTCATAAAACAGCTCAACTGTTTTTGGTTCTTCGTCGCGTGTATCGGTCAAGGCAATAAACACACCAGAGTTCAAGAAAGCCAGTTCGCGCAAACGCGTTTCAAGGATTTTAAAGTTATATTCTGTAATCGCAAATGTTTCGGGACTAGGCAAGAAGCTAATTTCTGTTCCTGTTTTATCACCGCACTTCTCAGTTGCTTTTAATGGGGATGTGGCGACACCCAAGGAAAAAGTCATTTCATGCTGTTCGCCTTTACGCCAAATGCGTAGGCGTAATTCATCAGACAACGCATTTACAACCGAGACACCAACACCGTGTAAACCACCAGAAACCTTATAAGAGTTCTGATCGAACTTACCACCAGCATGAAGCTGTGTCATGATTACTTCTGCGGCTGAAACGCCTTCTTCGCTATGAATATCAACGGGAATACCACGACCATTGTCACGTACTGTTACACTGCCATCCGCGTTCAAAATCACATCAATGCGATCACAATGTCCTGCTAATGATTCATCAATTGCGTTATCGACAACTTCATAGACCATGTGGTGAAGACCAGATCCGTCATCTGTATCACCAATATACATGCCAGGGCGTTTGCGTACTGCATCAAGGCCTTTTAAGACCTTAATGGAATCTGCGCCATATTCCGCGTCGTTTTTGGCATTATTTTCAGCTGTGTTTTCAGACAAATTTTCGGGCATATTTTCTGTAGCATTTGCAGTCATCGTGCGCATTCTTTTCTTTTGATTAGAGCTATTTAAGAGTCGTGTTAACTATAACAAATTCCCCTCTGAAAACCAAAGGAAAACCCCATAAAAATAGGATTATTTACCAAATGAAAAAGCTTTAATTACAATAATTTATAAGGATTTTTAAGAAGACGTTTAGAGCGTATCAATTTTCTTAATTTGTGCTTGTGATACATGATAAAAATCAGCGTCATTATACAAAGATTTAAAGGCTGATTTTTGTACGCCCGTCATAAAACAAGGTGCGTTGATGAACTTAAGATATGAGAATAAATCTTGCTGACGTTTATAATCAAAGTGAGATGCAATATCGTCCAGCAAAATAAGAGGCGGAACGTTTTTTTCTGCATGAATAAGTGTCGCTTGTCCTAAAACCAAAGAAACGAGCATAGCCTTTTGTTCACCGGTTGAACATTGATTAGCAGGCATCGATTTATCAAGATGAATAATATCAAGATCACTCTTATGGGCACCGCACGCCGCACCGCCTGTGATGGCATCAATAGCACGGCTATTTGATAGGCTATCTCTCAGGTAATCTTCAGTTTCAATAGCACTGGTGTTGGATAGGTGATGTTCTGTGTCACCTGTGATGGCGATCTCTAAGAGCGGGAAACATTGACGTACAGGCTCAAGGCGCTTTAAGGCTTCATTCAACTTATCTTGGTGGTTCAAACGATTGGCGGCGATTGCCACGGCGGTTTCCGCCATGTTTTTTTCTAAGGCGCTGAGCCATGTATTATCAATCTTCCCGCTTTTTAGGCTGTCCTTTAAAATACGAGAGCGTTGGCGCAGGCTGTTTTCATAGCTAGTGAGCAGTTGTGCATGATTAGAATTTAGATTTTGTACAAAGCGATCAAAGAAGCGACGACGTGCTGATTTACTATCTAAAAACAAGCCATCCATTTGCGGGGTTAACCATATCACGGATAGGTAATCACTTAGGCGATTTTGCGGTGTGATGGTGCCATCAATTTTGACAATACGTTTTTCTAACAGATCGCCATTATCTTTTGGCGCACGGGTAAATGACGTGCCAATCCGACAAAGCCCACTATCTGTTTGTAATTCAAATGATGCAGCCCATAAGGGTGCGGGATGATGAATATTTTGTATGTCGGTTAATTTGGCACCGCGTAATCCACGCCCAGGACTTAGGAGGCTAATGGCCTCAAGAATATTTGTTTTTCCCGCGCCATTTTCACCAACAAAAACGGTGAATTGTGCGGGGTTTTCAAGGCGTAATGTTTGGTAAGAACGAAAAAAAGACAGGCTGATCTTTTTTAATGAAAGATCGGCCTGTCTGTTTGTATCAATTTTATAATCAATGTGATTCGTCATATGTTTGATTATTTATCAAACACGCATTGGCATCAAGACATAAAGTGATGATTCGTCTTCTAGGTCTTGGATAATTGTCGCTGTAGAACCATCATTCATGCTAAGGCGGATGTTATCGCCTTGCAGTTGTTGTGCAATATCAAGCAAGTAGCGAGAATTGAAACCAATATCAATGCCATATTCATTGTCATTTTTAATTTCTAACTCTTCGACCGCGCTGCCACTGTCTGGGGAATTGGCAGACAGCGTTAGGCTCTTACCGTTAATATTTAACTTAACCGCCCGTGTCTTCTCTGTTGAAATTGTTGATACACGATCAACTGCTGAGGCCAAAGACTTTGGATTAATCTCAACGATCTTATCGTTGTTCGCAGGGATAACGCGTTCGTAATCAGGGAAGGTACCATCGATTAATTTTGATGTTAAAATGATGTGATCGAATTGAAAACGAATCTTTGTCTCTGATAAATGGATCGTAATTTTATCAGCGGCTTCATCAACCAATTTGCGCAGTTCAAGAACTGTTTTACGGGGGATAATTACGCCAGGCATTTGTTGTGCGCCTTCTGGTAGTGCTGTTTCAAAACGTGCCAAACGGTGACCGTCTGTCGCAACACAGCGTAACAACCACTTATCTTCAATTTGAATAGCGTGGATATAAATACCGTTTAGGTAATAGCGTGTTTCTTCTGTAGAGATAGCAAAGCGTGTTTTATCAATCAAATTGCGTAACTCATCCGCAGGCAGTTGGAATTGAATACCCATATCATCAGCCGATAATTGTGGGAAGTCTGCGGCAGGTAAGCAACCAAGTTTAAACTCAGAGCGTCCGGCCTTGACCGTCATAAGTGCATCGCCAGCCGATGTTTCGATATCAATTGATGTTTCATCGGGCAATTTACGCACGATGTCATAAAGTGTTCCAGCAGGTGCGGTTGTGATACCGCCTTCGCTTACATTTGCAGCAACCGTTTCATTGATCTCAAGATCCATGTCTGTTGTGCTTAACGATAGGCTATTGCCATCGGCTTTAAGAAGGACATTGGCAAGAATAGGAATAGTGTTACGGCGTTCAACAGCACTTTGTACGTGGGCTAGGGAACGAAGAAGGGCAGAACGATCAATTGAAAATTTCATGAGGGCTTAATCCTTTTTAATTAAAAGCGCTTTTGGCACTGTTCTAAAATCTTAAAACATAAAAGCCGTGGCGCATCGCCGTGACTGTTGATGTATAAAATAATGTTATTTTTATTATTGTAAAAATTTAGCATATATCCTCTTCAAAAAAAGAAGAAAATAGCGATTAGTGCCCTTAGGGCTGCTTTTCGGGTGTTTATCCCCTAAATAACGATAAGTATTTAACGTAACGGCTTATTAAGCGTACTGAAACCTATGTTCAGGTGGCTATACGCAACGCAATGAGAACCCGATTCGTTTTGGCTATTGACGACCTGCATCCATGATAGAGCGACGTACCAAAGCAACTTCATCACCAAAAGACGGATCATCATTAGAAAGCTGTTCGATCTTGCGAATGGCATGCATAACTGTTGTATGGTCACGGCCGCCAAATTTACGGCCAATTTCAGGCAGTGAACGTGACGTTAGTTGTTTGGCCATATACATAGCCACTTGGCGTGGGCGCGCAATGTTACGAGAACGCCTAGCAGACTGCATGTCGGGCATGCGTAGATTATAATGCTCACACACTTTGCGTTGAATTTCATCAATGCTTATACGGCGGTTATTAGCGCGCAATAGATCTTGTAAAACTTCTTGTGTGTAATCGATTGTGATCGGGCGTCCAACCAATTCTGCGTGGGCGACAATACGATTAAGCGCACCTTCAAGTTCACGGATATTGGATGAAATTTTCTGTGCTAAAAACTCAAGTACTTTTTGTGGTACGTTCGCGCCGATTTGTGCGGACTTTGCTTTTAAGATATTGAGGCGCAAATCATAATTTGATGGATGAATATCGGCGACTAGCCCCCAACCAAGGCGTGACTTAAGGCGATCTTGAATGCCTTCTAATTCATTTGGACTGCGGTCTGAGCTGATGATGATTTGTTTGTTCTGATCGATCAAGGCATTAAATGTGTGAAAAAATTCTTCTTGTGTTGATTCTTTACCGCTAATGAATTGGATGTCATCAATCATCAAGATATCAACTGAACGGAATTGTTCTTTGAACGTCACGGAATCACGAAAACGCAACGCACGAATAAATTGATACATGAATTTTTCAGCAGACATGTATAAGACTTTGCGTGTTGGCTGTGTCTCACGGATGCGCCAAGCAATGGCATGCATAAGGTGTGTTTTACCAAGACCAACACCGCCATAAATATAAAGGGGATTAAAAGAAACGGTATTTGTTTCTGTTACACGGCGTGCGGCAGCGTGTGCTAATTCGTTTGATTTCCCAATGACGAATTTATCAAAGGTAAAGCGTGGGTCAAGCGGTGAACATAATGAATCCAAGGCTTCTTGTGATAAATCAGCGGCGGGTTGTGTATAGCCTGTTTGTTGGTATGTGTTTGATGTTTTGCCCGCTTGTTTGTTTTCGGCTAACTGATTTGCAACCAATGAACCACTACGGTGGGGGATGCTAGAGCGTTGTGGCGCAGGTGTGTTTGCACTGCTCTCGATCAAGATTTCTAAACTCATCACTTTGGCGACATCTTGTGACCATAAAGACATGATCGTGTCGCTGTAATGTGTTTGAACCCAGTCGCGCATAAAGCGTGTAGGCGTCGTTAATTGAAGCGTAGAACCATCAATGTTTTTCAAAGAAAGGGGGCGAATCCAACTGCGGAAAGCGGTTTCACCGATTTCTACTTTAAAGGCTTGTTTGATGCGCTCCCACTCGGCGTTCCAATTTGGATTAAGAGAGTCTGTTGATGACGTATTGTTCTTTGATGTATTGTCGTTTGGTGTGTTTTCATCAACGTAAGACATATTTTTCTCTCTTCTTATAAAAATAAACAAAATAATCGTGTTTTAATCATAGGTTAATGATTGTTCGACATATAAAAATTTAGTCACTAAAGAGCCCGCATCAAAACAATGTGTTTTGTTGTTTTGGGCGCATTTAATAGCGCATGTCGTTTCTTTCAAAAACCAAGCCTTCTTTTTACCAGAGCAAGAAATAATAATGAATGAGCCAATTCTCTTTTATCTTCAATTCATCATTACCATACTCTTTTGACAAAACCTCAAACCGTTAATAACAGCACGTGGTCTTTAAAAAGCTGACTTTAATTTAAGGCTGCAAATAAGTGATAAAAGAACCATATCATTCATTTCACAGCCAGGACTATGTCACGTGATTGTCGTTTAAAAAATAAGGGACGTCTAACGTTAAGGTGCGTCAGCTTATCTTCTATCCGCTAATCTTTACACTTTTGTTAGATCCATTCTTGGGTCTTTATTTATTATTCTACAAAAATTAGAACCGTGTTCTGGGTGCAATTAATTTCTGTAATATTTCGCGTGTAAAGCGTGTCTAAAAGCCTTCCTATTCATCAATACAGCAGTTGTCTCTTTTTCTCGTTGAGAGGAGTGTTGTTAATTGCTGTGTTGATAAGTTGAACTTAAAGAATTTTTTTTGTGTATTCAAATGGATTTTTTGAGAACAAAACATGAATCATGTAAAAAGAAATATACTTACAAAAAAAGTCAGAATCCACGGGTAAAATCTTCTTCATTAAAAACGAAGAAGGAAAAATTTATGACTATGGTAAAATTAGCGACTTAAAACGTCGTCTTATTTTTTAGAAGCAAGAGCTTTGATGCGCGCAGAAATACGAGAAATCTTACGGGCTGCAGTGTTCTTGTGAATGATACCCTTTGAGACACCGCGCTGAATTTCAGGCTGTGCTGTTTGAAGGGCTGTCTCAGCGGCTTTTTTGTCACCAGAAAGAATAGCAAGTTCTACATTTTTAACGAACGTACGGATACGGCTCATGCGGTTACGGTTAACGACATGTTTGGCGTCATTACGACGTACGCGTCTTTTTGCAGAAATTGTATTAGCCATTCTTGTGGATCCTTTTATTACTTTAAAATTCTTTATATCAGAGAAGTTTTTAATCTTCAGTCATCAAAGCGATGCGTTAGAAGATAGTTTTTTCCTGAATTCTGTTGGTTTATACAAAAGCTACTCTCAAAAAGCAAACAAAATCGTGCCAAAAATGCATTTTTTTACTATTTATTTTTAAAATCGGCTTTTCTCTTGTCAATAAAGGCCTGCATGCCTTCACGGCGATCCTCAAGCCCAAAGCTTGCATGGAATAAACGACGCTCAAATGAAAGCCCATCTTTAAGACTCATTTCTTCTGCTTTGTTTACGGCTTCTTTGACCATCATTGATACGGGCGTTGAAAAAGAGGCGATTTTTTGTGCTGTTTTTAAGGTCTCTTCAATTAAATCACTGGCGGGCACTATTTTAGCAACAAGGCCTGCTTTTTCCATGTCTTGTGCGGACATCATATCACCCGTGAGACACATATACATGGCTTTTGATTTACCAATGGCACGAATGAGGCGTTGTGTTCCACCGGCACCAGGAAGGGTACCAATGGTGATTTCGGGTTGTCCAAACTTGGCGGTATCACTGGCGATAATCATGTCACACATCATTGCCAGTTCACACCCGCCACCCAGCGCATAACCAGAAACGGCAGCGATTGTAACTTTGCGGCATTTCATGACCTCTTCCCATTTAGAGGTAATAAAATCTTCGCGGTAAACATCACTGACGGTTTTATCGATCATTTCCTTGATATCCGCACCCGCGGCAAATGACTTTTCACTGCCTGTAATCATAATGACGTGGATATTATCATCTGCTTCAAAGCCGTGTAAAGCAGATCCCATTTCGGTTACAAGCGTGTCGCATAATGCATTTAAGGCCTCTGGACGATTTAAGGTAATGATACCGACATTATCTTTTATATCCGTTGTGATCATTGTATAGGTCATGATTGTCTCTCCTGTTTATAGATTTTTTTATAAGGGCTGAAGGCGGAACGTAACGAGTTGTACGTTATTAACTGTCTTTATAATGATGGTGAATAATTCCTTATCGCGTGAGAACCTTCCGACTTTATCGGCTGTTTTTGTCCAGCCCAGTTGGGGCATAACCAAGCCATAATAGTTCAAGATATCTTGGACTTGTTGGTCTGTTGCGGCAATTTTCTCAACGATACGCCCATTTTGTTGTTCAAACACAAAGCCAGCCCCATCAATCAGCGTCATACCAGTCATAAGGGGGGCGTCAGACATGTCTTCAATAAAAGACATTGCTGTTTGCGTTTGGTTCTGTGTAACGTTTATATCCGTAACGGCATTTATATCCGCGATGGCATTTGTCGGACTGATAAAGCCGAGCGTTAATATAAGAGCGATAATGTGTAATATAGCATTCATTATTTTTTAGGTCACTTTCTTATTAAGACACCAATCTTGGTAACATAATTTAAACACTAATCTATCATTTATTGGGTGGTTTGTCTTTGGAAACAAATTACCCGCAGCAATTTTTTTAAAACCCATTTTTTCTTGAATGGCGCGTGATGCATTGTTATCTGGATGAATCGTTATATGAAGGGCATCACATTTAAACACCTTAAAGCCAGCTTGAATACGAAACGGTGTTATTTGCCTTCCATAACCCTGACGCCAGTGATCGTAATCTAAGAAAAGACCCATTTCATAAACATGTTCATTGATGATGCTGATATAATTTTTTCGCGCATGAAGAAGGGCGTAACTGCCTATGAGTTTACTTGTCTCTTTGTGGCAGATTGCAACGCGGTATACATCGTTTGCTAATTCTTCTGATTGCGCGCCAATGAAGGCATTTGTGATAAAGTCTTTTACCGTACCGCCTTCATGAAAATAGCTGTAGTGAAAATTGGGATTGTTAATAATATTTTCCAATTCATTCACGTCGCTTGGCCGAAAGGCACGCGTATAAAGATCTTTCGTTTCAAAGTAAAGAGGCGACAGTTCTTGATGCATATTTTTTACTTCTGCTTTCTCTTGCAATAAAAACTAGAGCGGCCAGATTGCACGATTCTTTGAATGCCACCTGTTTTACTGATGGTACAGTCGCAATCGGGGCATGGATCGCCTTCTTTGCCGTAGACCTTAAAGTTATGTTGGAAATAACCAAGACTGCCATCGGTGTGGACATAGTCTTTCAGGCTACTGCCACCTGCCTTGATCGCGCGTTCTAATGTTTCTTTTATAGCGATGTATAATAAGGGTAGCTCTTTCTTCGTGAGTGAACTACCTTTGCGCAAGGGGGATATGGAGGCTTGATAAAGGGCTTCTAAAACATAAATATTCCCCAATCCCGCAACAGTTTTTTGATCGAGTAGAATTGATTTGATGGGGGCGTGACGTTTTAAAACTTTTTGTGAAAACTCTTCTAAATTAAAATGATTTGAAAGAGGTTCGGGGCCGATGTCTTTTAATAACTTATGATTTTCTTCATTAGTTTTATAAAAATAATCAATAACACCAAAACGCCTTGGGTCACGATAGCTTAGGCGCATGCCATTATTAAAACCAATCACCATATGGTCATGTTTTGCCGGGGCGGACTTATCGGTGTTCGTTAATATTTGTCCCGACATCCCCAGATGGATAAGCATTACCGCATCATCACGTTTTGTTTTCCGATCAATGAAATCAAGCAGGAGATATTTACTACGTCGTCTAATGTTGGTCAGTGTGCGGTCGGCTAGATCTTGTTTTAAAAGATCAGGGATATCAAAACGAATCTTTGTGCGATAAAGATCTATTGTCTGAACGGTGAGGGATAAAACTTGTGCGTCTAATCCTCGTTTTACGGTTTCTACTTCGGGTAATTCGGGCATGAGGGCTCTATTTTCGTAATAATTGTCATTATTGCTATTTTTTACTTGAATGGTTATTCATTCTATGTGCTAATTACTTATTAGCACAATATTGCGCCATTAGTATGTTTTTTGATTGAATGTTCAATTTTTCAAAACGTTAGGCACAGCAGTGTTCTAAAAACAATAAATAAAAAAAGCTTTAAAGCACAATTTAAAGCAGGAGGCGAATAATTCAATGACACATAAAACCTTTTCTTTCGATGGTTACAGTACACAACATAAATGCGTTTTTTCAATTCAGATGGGAATCGATCCTGATAATTTATCAAATCGTGTTCTGTATGAAATTGTCGCCTATGACAAAAAAAATGGTCATGGCTTTGATATTAAAGACGTTTTGGGAACGAAATTAGAACTGGTCATCGGCCATCCTTACAAGCAAATCATGACATTAGAAATCCCGGCGGATTTATCAGATATAGAAAATAGCACAATCATTATTGAGCCAATGGTTGATGATCGTGTGATTGAAATGCGGGACATTCGTACGGGGCTTATTTTTGACATTGCATTGGATAATAAAGGTAAAGATAGATATTGCCTTATGCCAATATCTGAAGCCAATAAGAAAAACCCTAACTTTCCCTATGAGTGGAATGAAAAAGAAAAGGCCTGGTACTTCAAATCAGACCAAAAAAACTTTTTCGTTAACCAGCACTTTGAAGGCTTTGATCCATTAACGGGCGCTTTATATCAAATAGAATATGGTGGAACTGGCAAAAAACATGCGCCAGAGGTCAATAAAATTAGTGATCCCGAAGCAATGAAAGACATTATTCCAACAGATAGTGATGTATTGGCAGTATCTCAGGAAGAAGATCTTTCAAAAGAATTAGAGCTTTTGATCGAAGAAACACGGGCGATGCCAGCCATGTCAGGCAAGATGCACATTATCGATTCAATTGTCGCAACTATTCGCAATCGTAGGGCCGATATTATTTTAAACGGCACGGCAGGACGAGAAAATAGCATCCATAGTTTGTTGGGCTCTGTCGATCAAGACTTTGGACATATGGCGTTTTTAGGAAATCCCGGAACATTAAAGACGGTTTTTGCAAAAATCTATCACCTCGCTTTGCGCGCAGAAGGCTTTCTTAAAGGGCCTATGGTTGTCGTTAATGGTGAAGAGGTTATGCAGGGCTATGTCGGTAAAAGTAACGAATATATGCGCGGCAAGATTGAAGAGGCATTAAATTCAAACGGCATGCTATTTGTGGATGAATTTCATTCGCTTAATGATGGCGGTGGAAGTCAAAAGTCATCACAATTTGGGATGAAGGCCGCCAGAGAATTAATCGCAACGATGGAAAATAACCGTGATAAATTTGTTGTTATCTTGGCGGGTTATCCAGAGGAAATGACTGAAGCCATTAAAGCGATTGACCCGGGTCTTAAAGATAGGCTGTCTGAAATATATGTTTTTGACGATTATGATGCAGATGAGCTAGAGGACGTATTCCATTATCTTTTACCGGATAATTATATCCTTGGCAAAGGGGCTGAAGCATTGATTCGCGATAAGATTGAGAAAGCTTGTGCCAGCAAAGATAAAACTTTTTCCAATGGTCGCTTGATGCGTAAATTTGTTGCCTCTGCCATTAAGGCACAAACGCAACGTGTGGCTACTGTTAATCTTGAGCTTATCGAGCGAGATAGGGCGGGAACGCTAACACATCAATTTAAGACAGCGGCTAGACGTAAGAAATTAACCATTACGGTTGATGATATTATGAATGTTGACCTGAGCACTATTGATAAAAAAGAACAAGCAAACACAATTGGTTTCGGTCGTCCTTTATCAAGTGAGGCCAAGCAGCCTGCTAACAAAAATGATCGCGGTGCCGATCTTGCAGCGCCTAGAAAGCCAGCACCACGCGATAAGAGGCTTAAAGCAGTTTAATTTTTTGATAAAAAGGGGCTTAATGGCCTCTTTTTTTATACGGCAAAGAAGTCTTATATCAAAGGGATGTTTGACATGGTGCGCGATTCTTTTTAATCTTTTGTTTCATAATGAAAAAATAGATTCTTACATGTTATTTTAAGGTGCGCGCAATGCATAATCAGACTTTTTATATGACGACTTTTCTGTGTAGCTTTTTGCTACTTGGTTGGTCGGCGCTCGCAATGGCTCAACCTATAAATTTATTAGATAAAAATGCTGTTATACCCCAGATTGTCGTTGCTGTACCATTACAACCATGGCAATCATCACAAGTTGCATCAACGGTAACGGGCGAAAAAGATTACTGTGTTGCTGCGACCCGTTTCTCAAATGGCACAACATTGGTTCTAGCCGTTAAGGGTGCAGGACAAACATCATTGGCAATAAAAAGTGATGCGCCTATCTTTAATATATCTCCTAACGAAACGATTAATTTTATATTTCCAAATGGTAATCAAGGACGCTTTATTGGGCGTGCGGATACTGCACAATCAATTATTGTTCAAGCGGGCAATGATGATTATTTTTGGGAAAATCTAACGGCCCATGATCATGTGAATATAGGTGTTGAAAAGACTAATTTTTCATCGATTTACAACATTACGGATATCAAGGATGTTCGTAAGAAATTATTATCATGTGATATGCGTGTTAATGAAATACTCAGCAGTAATGATCTAATGATAGACGCTGATACAACGTCATTGATAACTGAAAAATCAGATAAGACGCCTACGAAAATGACAGCTCTTAAAGAAAATCCAAAGAGCGTCAACACCCTAACCAATGGTATTGTATCACGCGCTGTTTTGCCAAATGCCCAAGATGACTTGCGTTTATATCATTATGTTGAAAAAGCACAGCGCCAGAAAATACAAGAAAAGGCCGTTACAGGTAACGCGAGCAATAGACTTGTGCCCGATATGCCATCTGGTTATGTCGCCGTTAATGCGCCCGCCAGACAAGCGACAGATACGCGCCATATAATGACACAAGAAACAACGATTATTAAGGATGTTGTTATCCCCAATAACCTGCCAGCTGCTTTGAATGGTTTATTGCAAAAAACGGATGTTATTCCTTTGCATGATAGTGTTAATACAATGACTAATGATGATCGTCATATTTCTACTTGGGTTGACAATCGTTCAATTTCTGGACGTTTTGAGCAAACATACTTCATGGCAGAACAAGTACAAAAAGCGTTGCAATCTTTGGCTAAGGCAACGATTCAAGGCCAACGAGATAGTTGTGGCGGCGATTTTGGTTTTGCGCCCTCAATATCAAAAATTGACACGATTGGTAGTTTATCAATGATTGATATGAATGTGCGTTGCCGTAATATCAATAAAGATAGCTTATTTACGGGGCTATTCTTTACAAACAAAGGCACATTAAGTGCTCTTGCTTTTGAAGGGTCTGCCGATCAATCAATGATGATGCAGAAAGATATTACTGCGATTAAACAAGTTTTGGCTGATCTGGATCAACAAGATGATGTTCAGCCACAGGCAAAACAGATCGTTGATTATGTTGATGTTGCGGAACAAAATATTGAAAACCCAATTTTTCAACGCCCGGTGGTGCAATATCTGACTCTTAATAACACACAAAGAGCATTGCCAACCAGTCCTGTTACCCAAGCTAATCCTGTTACTCAGGGCACTGTAAAGCCATCTGTAGAGATTCAGCCAGTTGTTGCGACTGTTTATAGGACGCCAGAGGTTCAAGCAAAAACATATCCAGCAAACAGTCTTTCTTCGCTTGCTGAGATGCGTTCTACGGCGAATCAAGCGGGGCGCGTTGTTTCACCAAAACCAATCGCACATTCACTGCCAACCGTCTTGTTTGGTGGTATGTAAGTGACGAATTAACAAAAGAGGATACGTGACATATTATGCTCTATCGTTTTTGTTTTGCCGTTTTTTTTATTTTCGTTTCAATGATCGCATCGCCTACTTTTGCGAATGACTGGTCAATCAATCATATACCCGATGCCAATCAACCTGATAAAATTGCTTATTGCGTCTTAGAGCGTACAGAAGATAATGGGGATACTGTCTATATAGCCCGAGATAAGGCTGGTGATGGGCGTTTTTTGATCGGCTTTGATAGCGCTGTCTTGGGTGTAGGTGAGTTTTATGATGTTCGTTTAGACATGTCATCTAATCAAGCAGAGAGGATGGCTGAGTACAATTCAGGTGCGATTAAGGCCAAAGCTATTCGTGACAATTTGTTGCTTGTTCCTCTACCATCCACATTCTTTAACGTTCCTAATTTTACGGACTATCGTTATGCATCCCTTGCGGGGTTGAGCCAAAATATTTCTTTTGATTTAGGGAATAATTGGACGCGCTGGTTAAAGGCTCTCGATACATGTCGAGAGACATTGCTTGATGACATTGCGTTCGTAAGTGCTGTACCAGCGATAAGCCATGATATTGAGACAACCGAAAAAGCAGCACAGATAGATAATAATCCCCATGGTTTTCTTGCCCAACAATTACAAAAAGCGGCGATTTCCTATAGCCATATAGACGAGATAGGAGGCGCTAATAAGGTGGTTGATGCTATTTGGTACGGGGAAGATCGCTATCAGAACATCAAGGGCGCTTATAAACAAATATCGTTACAAACACGTTTGGAAGAGCCAACACAGCTATCTCCGATGGTTGAAGATTACCTGATACCGATCAAGCGTCTTTGTGAAGGTGTCTTTGTTAGTGAGGTCAGTCATGTAGAACGCTTAGGAGACGATTATTTTGTACGCGCTGATTTTGCGTGCTCACCCGATTCCAGTGCTCATCAAGGTGGTGATACAGTATCGTCATTATTGTTTTTATCGGCACAGAATCATCTTCATATCTTTATGCAAGAAGCCCCTGCCGTTAATGCCGCAAACGTGCTTAAAGCACGCGATGATATCCTTTTTTCGTTTAGTAAATAACGTTTAATATCAGTGACTTGCTAAAATATATCAAATAAACATAAAATTTTATCTATTCCGATAAGCCTTTCTTAACTCTTTAGCCTGCATAATAAAGAAAGATAAGGGGTAATTTAACAATGTCCAATAAGAATATTGAGATACCAGAAGGCCAAATACAAAAGCAAGAAGAGGCGGTAGATAAACCGTCTGTAAAGGCGCCATCTAACACAGATACTTTAGATACGACCTCTGACACCTTAAGCAAGATTTTAGGATCCTCTGGTGACATTGGCTTTATTTGGAATATTGACCGCGGCACTGTGAAGTGGTTAGGTGACATTCATACATTGATGGGCATCAGCGACGGTCGTGATATTGCCTTTGGTGATATCAATCAACGTATAAACCCCCAAGATTTACCGATGCGCTTAAAGCATCTCCATGCCCATTTCGAAGATAATGATACATATTCATGTGATTACCGTATGCGTAAGGCCGATGGCCAAACGATTTGGGTGCGTGAGAATGGCCATGTTGAAGAAGACGTAAAGACAGGCGATAAGAATTTTTACGGTATCTTGCGTGATATTACAAAAGAACGCGAAGCCCTAGAAGATATGAAGGTCGTTGCCTATATCAATACCGCGACACATTTACCCAATAACGAAGGATTTCGTTTGTTGGTTGAAGAGAATTTAGAACATCTGCGTAATATCAACGAAGAGGGCAGTTTACTTTCGGTTGGCATTGATCGCTTAAATATTATTGAAGAAGCTTACGGTACAGATGTAACCGAAGAGATTTTCAAAAAAGTCGGACATCGTTTAGATGATCTTATCAAAGGACAAGGAAAAGTTGGTGTAACTTCTGGTGATAGCTTTGGTGTAATTTTACCTAAAGTACCAGGGGCGGAGCGCCGCTATCGTGCTTTTGATCTTATTAAATATTTTTCTGATCGTCCTATCATGACAAAGGCTGGGCCTTTGCGCGTGACGATCTCTATTGGTAGCATCGGTCTACCTAATCATGATTTTAATGCACATGGATTAATTAAGCGTGCCGAAATGGCGTTAAACAAAGCCCGTAAATTTGGTCAAAGCGCATATCACGCCTATGATGTATCATCGGACAAACGTGATTCATTCCGTAAATGGATTGTTACGGGTGATGAATTTGTGAAAGCCATGAAAGAAGATCGCATTGCCTTGGCCTATCAACATGTCATTAATTATGATGATAATAATAAAGATGCGCGTGATGTCTATTTTAATGAGGCCCTGATGCGTATGATCGATCATGATGGGTCTGTTATTCCTGCTGGCATGTTTATTCCCGCCGTTGAGAAAATGGGGCTTTGTCGCTTGGCCGATATGCACGCGGCGAAATTAGCCATTCATGAATTAATCGCATATCCAGCGATCTCTCTTTCTGTGAACATTTCGGGCATGACGGTCATGGATAATGATTGGATGACCACGGTTAAAACATTGCTTAAGGGCAAGCCTGATGTTGCAAATCGTTTGATTGTTGAAATTACAGAAACGGTCGCCATGCAAGATATGGATATTGCTGTTGAATTCATCAAAATCCTTCATGGTTTGGGATGTCGTGTTGCTTTGGATGATTTTGGTGCGGGACAGACCTCTTTCAGTCAGCTGGATAAGTTAAACATCGATCTCGTTAAAATTGACGGCGCTTTTGCCCAAGGTATGCAAGACCGCGAACAGAATAAACTTTTCTTAAAAGCCCTCCATATGTTGGCTGACGGCTTTGGTCTAGGCACAGTTGCCGAGGGAATAGAAAGCTTTGATGACGCCAGTATTTTAGCGGCGGACGGTATTACCAAGCTCCAAGGCTATGCCTTTGGTAAACCAACCTTACAACCAGAGTGGTTGGATATTATGGTAGAAAAAGAAAAAGGCCTCATTCACTAAGGCTAGATATCTATTTACAAATTGACGAATAAAGGCGCTTTTCGGATGTTTCTTCTGGGGCGTCTTTTGTCATGAAGACATGGTTGAATTCACGGCATATTTTACCATTTAATGTTGCTTCGCGGATTCCAATGACATAGGCACTATTATCTGTTTTCCAAAAGATTTTTTCGCCAATTGGGCGTTCCAACATTAAATGCTCTGCCCAAGACGCACGATTAACCGTTTCTGCGTCATGATATTTTATAAGAGCAGGTGCGAGGGATGATTGGTAGTCGGGGGCATTCGGGATTGTTTGATCTTGCGGTGGCGGTGTCATCGCACAACCAGCCAGAATTGATAAGGCCAAACAAATAATAAGCGCGTTAATTAAAAATACTAAAGATTTTCTGGATAAAACTGTCATTACTTTCTTTTAGCGTGTTTATCGGTGCTGGTGCAATATTTTTATGAGCTTCATTCATAATATTACGCCATATTGATGCGGGGAAGCCGCCGCCCGTGACGTTTTTCATCGATGCGCCATCGTCATTGCCCAACCATACACCGCCACTGTAATGATCGGTAAAACCAACAAACCATGCATCACGGTAATCCTCACTGGTGCCTGTTTTGCCATAGACTGTGTGACGATCAATTTTCGCGCGTTTTGCCGTACCAAATTCAACCGCCGCATTCATTAAGTCGCGTATGTCGACTTCATCTGTCTTATCCATAAACGGCATGATTTCAGCGGGTTTGAACTCATATAAGATCTCGCCGTCTAATGTCTGGATTTTACGAATACCATGACTATCAAGGGCGCTGTTATTATTGGCTATCATCGCAAAGCTCTGCGTCATATCTTTTAAAGAAACACTCGCAGACCCCAAGGCCAAACTAAGATTATTCGGTAACTCACTAATGATACCAAGGCGTCGCGCGATTTTCTTTATATCACCTAACCCCGTTTTTGATGCGATTTCAACGGCAATTGTATTGATGGACAGGGCAAAGGCCTCTCTTACTGTCATCTCCCCTTTATAATCATTGTTATAATTTTTAGGGGCATAGCCATTAAAGTCTTTGGCCTCATCTATCACGCGCATATCGGGTGTGATCTGATTATTTTGCAAGGCGGCTAAATAGACAAAAACTTTAAATAAGGATCCTGGTTGGCGCTTGGCTTGAAAGGCTCGGTTAAATTGTGTTTTATTGTAATCGGCGCCCCCGACAAGGGCTTTTATCTCTGCTTCATTATTTAAAATAAGCACAGCCCCTTGTGAAACATCGCGTGTTTCCCCTTGGACTTGCAACGTTTCATTTAATGCATCTTCGGCAATTTTTTGAAGGTCTGTATCAAGGGTGGTGTAAACGATAACATCACGCGGGTCTTCGCCCATATAAGCCTTAAGGCTTTCTAAAATCATATCGCTGAAATAACCATAGCCATCTTTGTGTTGAACAAAGTTAAAACCAAGCGTTATATTTTTGATATCGCTTCGTGTGATTTTCTTATTATCAATCATGGCATTGAGAACAACATTCATGCGTTCTAAGCTACGCTTTTTATTGCTGATGGGTGAATAGCGCGAAGGGGCCTTTAAAAGACCAGCTAACAAGGCGGCCTCTTTAATATTAACCTGCGTCACGGATTTACCAAAATAACGTTGTGATGCGGCATCAAAACCATAGGTTCCAGAGCCCAAATAGACGCGGTTTAAATAAGCACTTAAAATCTCTTGTTTGCTATAGCTGACCTCTAGCCAGAAAGCGGTTAAGGCCTCTCTGATTTTGCGTTTGAGGGTACGGTCGGGTGTTAGAAATAAAATCTTTGATAATTGCTGTGTCAGGGTTGATCCGCCTTGAACAAAGCGCCCAACTTTAACATTTGTGTACATGGCGCGCGCTAAACCAATGGGGTCAACGCCAAAATGACTATAAAAACGGCGATCTTCGATGGATAAAATTGCGTCAATCAAAATTTGTGGCGTTTCATCGGCGGGTACAAAACGCCCTTGTGTTTCGCCATAGCGTGCCAACAATGATTGGTCATCGGCTAAAATTGTAACGGCGGGGCGTTTATCAAATTGCATGGCCTGTTTGATATCAGGCAGGTCATAGGCATAAATAAAGACCACCAAGGCCAAGACCAATAATCCCCAAATCGCGGCAATGAAGCTAAATTTAAATAAACGCATGAATAAAGAGGGCTTTTCAGCCTCTCTTTTTTGCCGTGATCGTTTGGCAGATTTTGTTACTTTGTTTGTTTTCTTTTTGGCCACTTTTATTGCTTCATATCTATTTTAAAATAAAGATGATTTTCGTTTAAGACATTAGCATAAAATTGTTATAAAGTGAGTCATTGTTTCATTTATACCTTTTTGAAAAGTACCGTTTAAGCAGATGCGTCTTTATAAAGCTTTTTTTACCGTTGGTGGCATGACGTTTATAAGCCGTATTTTGGGCTTTTGTCGTGACATTTTGGTTGCTTTATTTCTCGGTGCGGGGCCTTTGGCTGATGCGTTTTTTATTGCTCTAAAACTCCCTAATTTCTTTCGTCGTATCACCGCAGAAGGTGCGTTTTCATTCGCTTTTATTCCTCTTTATGCCAAGATCTCTGAAGCGGACGGCAAAGACGCCGCATCAAAATTTGCGGGTGATGCCTTCCTCACCATGCTAACGGTTTTACTGCCATTTACGTGTTTGATGATGGTGTTAATGCCGTTTGTTATTAATGTCATCGCCCCAGGATTTGCGGTTGATGATGTGCGTTATGTCGCGGCCGTGGATATGGCCCGCATCACATTCCCATATCTTTTATGTATGTCCATAACGGCGTTAATTGGCGGGGTTTTAAATGCTCATAATCGTTTTGCACCTTTTGCTTTTATGCCTGTTTTATTCAATCTGGTGTTGATTGGTGCCTTATTGCTATCACCATCAATGGATTTGAATGCTGCTTATATGCTGTCTTGCGGTGTCTTGGTTGCGGGTATTGTTCAGCTGATTTGGATGGGGTTTTATCTGAAGCGCTATGGTTATGTTTTTAAGCTGGGTCTTGGTTTCTTTAACGCCAAGATTAAACGACTATTTGCTTTAATGGCACCTGCGGCATTGGGGGCTGGCGTTACACAGATTAATTTATTCATTGATATTATTTTGGCGTCTTTATTGCCCGTCGGCGCGGTATCCTATTTATATTATGCAGATCGTTTAAACCAATTACCGCTTGGTATCATTGGTGTCGCCATTGGAACGGCATTACTTCCGATGTTGTCCCGCGCCTTGACCAGCACCGATCAAACGGAAAGCAAAAATCTATTCAGTAACGCTTTGTCTTTATCATTATTTTTGGCGATACCGTCTGCCTTTGCTTTATGTATTATTGCAGAACCTATTATCCATGTTTTATTTGAACGCGGGAGTTTTGATGCAACCGCAACAATCATGACTGCCAATGCCTTAAAGGCTTATGCGATTGGCTTGCCAGCCTATGTGATGGTCAAGGTTTTGAATACGGTTTATTTTTCACACGAAGACACAAAAACCCCCGTTAAGATTTCAATTATTATTACTATTTTCAATGTCGTTTTAAGCTTGATCTTGATTAAATATTTGGCGCATGTTGGGATTGCTCTTGCGACATCTATTGCGGGCTGGTTCCATGTTGTGTGTTTATTTACGGCAATGCGTGGTCATGCTCTGGTCAAAGATAATAAAGCTCTATGGATGAAGATCATCAAAATGGCCATATCTAGTGCGATAATGGGCGCGATACTTTATGTGTTTTATTGGTTTTTGGGCGATGTCTTTGACGGCACGTTATCTTTACTGACAGAGATCTTTTATTTGGTCGGAATGATCGTGTTTTCAACGATAATTTACTTCTTATGTGGCTTCCTGTTTGCTATAGTCAGGCTTGATGATATGAAACAATTCCTGCGCTCTAAGAACAGTTAAAACATGACACAGACCATACAAAAACCAGTTTTATCCAGACCTCGTATTTTATCGGGGATGCAACCAACCAATAATCTTCATTTGGGGAACTATTTGGGGGCACTAAAAAACTGGACAAATTTGCAAAATGATTATGAATGTCTGTTTTGTGTTGTTGATCAGCATGCGATCACCGTGCCGCAAGACCCTGTTGCCCTAACTAAAAGTACGCGCGAAATTGCCGCTGCCTATATGGCGGCGGGTGTCGATGTTGAAAAATGTGCGATTTTCAATCAATCTATGGTTCCCGCACATGCACAGCTTAATTGGGTTCTGGGCAGTATCACCCCGATGGGATGGTTAAACCGCATGACACAATTTAAGGACAAGGCCGGCAAGAATAAAGAAAAGTCAGGTCTTGGCCTCTATGCTTATCCTGTTCTTATGGCGGCTGATATTATCCTCTATCATGCAACGCATGTTCCTGTGGGTGATGACCAAAAACAGCATGTTGAATTAACACGCGAGATCGTTGGCGCATTTAACCGTCAATTTAATACGGATTATTTCACGATGCCAGAACCACAAATTTTGGGTGAGGCAACACGTATCATGAGCTTGCGCGATGGCACGCAAAAAATGTCAAAATCTGCACCTTCCGACATGTCTCGCATTAATTTGACAGATGATGCCGATATGATTGCGACAAAAATTCGTAAGGCCAAAACAGACCCTATGGCGTTGCCCGATAATGTGAAAGATTTGGATGAACGTCCTGAGGCGAAAAATCTATTAACGATTTATGCGGCCTTAAATGATCAAAAATTAATAGATGTTGTCACTGAATTTGCAGGACAAGAATTCTCTAAATTCAAGCCTACCTTGGCTGAGCTAGCAACATCAAAAATGACACCAATTACATCCGAAATGTCACGTTTATTAGCACATCCGGATGAAATTGATAAAGTATTAAAGTCAGGTGCACAAACAGCTAATGCCATCGCAGAACAAACATTAAAAGATGTTTATGACCTGGTTGGTTTTTTACGCGTCTAAAATTATAAGGAATAAAAACATGAAATATATTTTAAACAGTTTTGTCGTGGCGGCATTTATCACCGTGATTTCTGTATCTTCTGCATTCGCGCATTATGTCGTGAAACAAGACCCCGAGTTTGGCTATCATTTTTCAGTCCCTGATACATGGTACGAGGTTTCTGGCATGGCAGAGCGCCTAAGTCATGTCTTTATGGCGCGTGGTCAAAACGATGGTGCTGGCTGTTCTATCTATTCTGGACGTGATACACGCTTTCTTATTCAGACCTCTGCTGAGATGAAAGCCATGGTTGAGCGTGAGTTTACCCAAGACGCACTGATTACCAATATTGCCCGCATGAATATTGGTAAGAATGATGCTTTGAATGAAACGGTTATTGGTTATCAAATGGGCGGCTTAGGTGATGGTTTTGCGACCTATATGATGGCTGATTATACATCATTATCTGGCCTTGATAAGCGCTCTATTATGTTTGCGACGCTATATGGTGATATGCAGATGATTGTGTCGTGCCAAGCAAGTAAAGAATCTTTTGAAAAACGCTTCCCTGAATTTATGGGTGTTATAACATCGCTTAACTTTAAAGATTTTTATCGCCCCTATGCCGCGGCTTATTATCGTGATTTCTTAGGCACGGATCGTTCTTTATTTGAGATCTGGGTTCAGAACACTATCTCTAATATCAAAGCTGCTTTTTAATTATTCGAAAAAGAGACATAAAAATGTTTATTCAAACCGAAGAAACCCCTAATCCAGATGTTATTAAATTTGTTCCGGGATCTCCTGTTCTACAAGGTCGTACAGCCGATTTTAAAACTGAGGAAGAGGCAGCGCCGTCACCGATGGCGGGTGAGTTGTTAAAGATTAAGGGTATTGAGGGCGTTTTTCTTGGTGATGACTTTATTGCCGTAACAAAATCAGGGACTAAAGATTGGTTTGTTCTAAAGCCTTTGGTGCTGAGCACTATTTTGGACGGTTTAACAATGGGCATTGCCATGTGGGACGATGCTCTAGCGGCGCAGGCAGATAACACATCCAGTAAATCATCAAACACGATTAACGCCGATGATGATGATATTGTGAAACAAATCAAAGAACTTATTGATACGCGGGTTAGGCCCGCCGTTGCCCAAGATGGCGGCGATATCGTTTTCAATAGTTTTGAAGATGGTATTGTGTACTTAGAAATGCGCGGTGCTTGTGCTGGCTGTCCTAGTTCAACGGCAACATTAAAGGCGGGTATTGAAAATATGCTGACCTATTATGTTCCCGAAGTACAAGAAGTACGTCCCGTATAATTATTCTTTATCATCTGTGTTTTGTGAATAATCAATCACATCTTCAGGCACAGTAAATAACATACCAAACCAGCGCCATTGCTGTTGACCATTTTCATTAAATCCAGCGGGCATTGTACAATTGATACGCGCACGCCCTTGGGCAAAGGGTGCGGACAATCTAATTTCAACACGCTTGCCAAAACGGACCGTCTCTGTTTCACCTTCTGCCGTTGCAAAACAAGACAAAGAGTCTTTGTTCTTTAAAGTACTATCTATTGAAAAGCCGATAGCAGGTGGATTTTCACTAATATATGGGTCTTCAGGAATGACGTCACTAACAGGAAGAGGCAGGGCATTTGCCGTTAATTGAAAGCGATCAATGTCACCATAGCTATCTGTCATGGCAAAGCGCGGTATCATGAACATATCTGACCCCGCATGTGCAACGCCTGATTGTTGGCCAAATCCGGCAGAGAATTTATAGTCTTTAATAATGTCTTTTATTTCTTTACTAAGTTCACCAAAGGGATAAGCAAAATATTTTGGTTCGCTGTCTAGTAATTCACGGTAGCGTGATTTCGCATGATTGATCTGTGCGCGGATATTTTTAATAGAATGATCTAACATTGAGCTATAGCTAGAAGGATGAAGACCGATCGCCACGCCGTCTTGTTTGGCAAGGGATTGAATTTCATCCCAATCCAGATAGCGTTGTGAATTCCATTCCACGTGATTGACCGCCACGAAAATAGTGAAGGGGAGGTCATGTTTTAGCAAAAGGGGAACGGCCTTGTCCAAAATTGATTTATGGCCGCCTTCAAAAGTAATGACGATTGTTTTAGGCTTGATCTTGAGGTCTTTTTTAAGCGCCTCAACGGCATCATCCATCGTGATAACGTTATAATCATTTTCAATGATGGTATTGATATGAGTTTCGAATTGTTCAAAAGAGAGATTTGTTGCGGGCGATTCTGTTTCATCAATACGGTGATATGCGTATATCACGACACCATTATCACGCGATTCAGCACTATCATTGTAGGCATAAGATACTTGTGCGTTTATCAACAGCACAGCCAACAGCAATATTACAAAGAATATTGTTTTTGAAAGTGGTACAACTGATTTTACTGTATTTTGCATTATCTATCTATTGTGCTAAGGGCTTATAAGTAACAGTTTCTGGTGTTAAAATCACCAATTAAATGTCTGTTTGTGATTATTCATTGAAATAGAATCTTCGTGCTTATCATCAAGGAGGAAATCACGTATTATGAATCTATAAAGTAACCGGGATATTAAAGGATAAATCATGACAAAAACAATTATTAATGATGATGCTATTAATCAACTTTTCCGTGATGCGCGTACCTACAATAAATGGCAGGATCAAGGTGTTTCTGATGTGACATTACAGGCCTTGTTTGATTTGGTGAAATTGTGCCCAACATCGGCTAATTGCTTACCTATGCGTGTTGTTTTTGTCAAAAGTGACGAGGCCAAAGCAAGGCTTAAGCCTTATCTATCTGAAGGTAATGTTGATAAAACAATGAGCGCGCCTGTGACGGCTATCATTGGCTATGATTTAGAATTCTTTGAAAAATTGCCTGCATTATTCCCGCACGCTGATGCCAAGAGTTGGTTTGTTGGCAATGATGATTTAATCAAAGATACAGCCTTTCGTAATACCGCAATGCAGGCTGGTTATATGATTTTGGCGGCGCGTTCGCTTGGGCTAGATTGTGGGCCTATGTCTGGATTTGACTTAGGCGCTGTTACAAAAGAATTCTTTGGTGGCACAAATATTAAGGCAGATTTATTAATTAATCTTGGTTACGGTGATAATACGGATATGAATGAGCGAAGCCCACGTCCAGATTTTGATGATATGTGTAAAACAATATAAGATTTCTAAATAATGCTTTCTTTAATAATTGATACCGCCATTGATAAATGCCAAGTCGCCGTGATGAATGGGGATGATCTTTGCGTGGTCCAATCTGTTGACATGATACACGGTTTTGCCAATGCTCTTATACCTATGATTGATGCTGTTTTATCAGATGGTCATAAAACATTACAGGACATAGAGCGCATTATCGTCACAGCAGGCCCTGGCAGCTTCACTGGTATTCGTGTCGGGTTATCAACGGCGCGCGCCTTGGGTGTCTCGTTGACTATTCCTGTTATGGGAATCTCAACGTTAAAGAATTTAGCGTTTCAGGCCTCTGGCAATACTCAAATTTTAGCCTGTGTTAATACACGCCGTGGTGATTTTTATACGCAGAAATTTGACAGTGATATGAGACCTTTAAATGAGCCAGAAATATTATCTTTGGAAGAGATGAATGGTTTCAAGGGAATTGTGATTGGTATCAATGAGGCCTCAGATATTAAGGTATGTTTTGATATGGCGGATGCTGGTTTAACGGAAGAAACGTTAAGTCCGATTTATGTGCGTCCCGCCGATGCTAAAAGAGCCGCGGGGTTACCTTCAATTGATTGGTAAAGTAACGTTTCCAGATAATGATACAGGGTGCCAGAAGATGGTGTCGCTGATTTCTGATCTTTTTCAATCATCGCTGCCCGAAAATTGGGATGTGGAAAGCCTCAATAGGTTTCGTGTAAACACACATTATCATTTCTTTACACTTATAAATGATGACGTTGTTATTGCGGGGGCATTGGTAAGCACTGTATATGAAACGGCAGAGTTATTGGCCATTGCGGTGAATGAAAACCAACGACGTCAAGGTCACGGTAAAAAAATATTAGATTTTATCGAGCAATGGTTGCATGATAATAGTCAGGTAGATGTATTTATTTTAGATGTCGCATCGCGCAATATTTCGGCCGTAGATTTGTATAATAAAAATGAGTTTGAGATAATAAATAAAAGAGAAAAATATTATGAACCACATGATAAAGACGCATCCTATGATGATGCCATCGTTATGCGTAAGATCATAAAAAGGACTTGAAATCATGATTTATCTAATCGCCGTTCTGGGATTAATTGCAGGATTTGTTATTGGACAAACAATCATTTATTTTTTATTGTCTGACACCCCCGCAGATGTGATTAAAAATGATAAAGATTTAAAAATTAAATATGGCTTACTGAATTGGATGATTGCCCTTATTTTTGCATGGCTAGCCGTCACTTTTTTTGGATAGATAATGACACGAAAAACAAAACAACAAACGCTTTATATGATGCCCGTTGGTGGCAATAATAGCGATCAGAGGGGCGCCCTTGGCGGCAATGCCAATTTAATAGGCATGGGTGATGTTGGTTTAGAAACATTTCCTGATAATATGATCCAGATTGATTTTGGTAATATGCATTTCAAGGACAAAAAGAGTAATGGCAAAAAAATTGATTATTTGATGGCTGACTTGGATGATTTATATCCCAAATTATCATCACATGAAAACCCGAAAATCAAAGCAATTTTATTAACGCACTTGCATGACGATCATATAACGGGTCTGGCGCATACAATTTTACGTGGGTGTAAAGTGCCAAAGATTATCGCCCCAAAAATGACTCTCAATGTTCTGCGTGCTTATTTAGATTCACACGGATATGACGTGGGAAAACATGGGCATTACGAGACGATTACCGCCATCCCTAAACAACCAATAAATGTCGATAAAGACTGGACGATAACGCCGTTTTCTGTGTCTCATTCAACGCCCGATTGTTTAGGGTTTTTGGTTGAGGGGGCAGGACAACGTATTGTCCATACGGGTGATTTGAAACTCGACCAAACGGTTTTATTGGGGCCCAAGACCGATTTAGACTTTTTGCAATATTTAGGTGAAACTGGGGGTGTTGATGGGTTCTTGATTGATTCAACCAAGGGCGATCAAGGGAGTGATTTTATCTATGATGATGTTGAAATGCGCCAAGATATCAAAGACATTTTTAACAAACATGCCGATCAACGGATCATTGCGGCTTTTTACGCAGGGTATCTAGAGCTCATTGCATCTATGATAGTTGAGGCGGCAAACCAAGACAGAAAAATCATTATTGCTAGTGAATTATTGCGCACCAAGATTGATAATTTTGAACGGGATGGATTATCATTTGAAGCGCTGTTAAATACAAAAACGGATAAGCCTTTTGAGCTTTTATATCATAATGATTCATGTGTAAAAGACCTCCCTGAGAATGAAACATTTATTTTAACGGATGGCGTTGCAAATAATCAGACATCGTTATTAGGACAGATTATTTATCAAAGTCATCCATGGTTTAAATTTACAAAGAACGATGCCCTCTATATGGCGAAGAATGTCATGTTGGTGCGTCCTAAATTTTATCAAAAAATTATAAAGAGACTAGAGAAAGAGGGGATTGAATATTACCCATATCCCAAACATAAATTGGATATTCGTGGGCATGTGACATGGCCGGAAATAAAAGAAATGACAAGCTTGATGCGCGCACGCTACGTTATTCCTATCTATGCAAAATTTGGAAAGTTAAAAACTGTTTTTAACAAAAGCGCGATGTTGGATAACACAAGTTCAGCCATTCTTAAAAATGGCGACGCGATAGAATTTGCGACAGGGCGTATTTTAAAGAACATACGCAAACAAAAATGGATTGGTGTGTGTGATTATTCTAAAAAGAAAAATATGATTACGCGCCTTAAAAAACCGACCTATAAAAAGAACTGTACGGGTCCGGCTTTTAAATAAATTTAAACAGCGTCAGCAGATTTTACAAAGTTACTTAAGACTTTTTTACGCCCTGATTTCTCAAAATGAATATCCAATTTATTATGATCAATTGTTAAGATTGTCCCATAGCCAAATTTTTCGTGAAAGACACGTTTACCAGGGTTAAACTCGGTCGCTTCGCCTGTACTATCAACCGATATGCGGGCACGCCCTTCGATAACATTATTTGATTTTGATTGGTAATAACTTCCCCAATTATCATTTTGACGATAGTTATTATTGTAATTATTTTGCCCAAATCTCGATCCCGTATTCATCATGCTTGATGTTTCAATGTGCTCATCTGGCAACTCGCTGATAAAACGAGAGGGTAAGCAATCCATACGCCCACCATATAAGCGACGGTTCGCCGCATGTGTGATAATCGCACGTTGTTTTGCACGCGTAATGCCAACATAGGCAAGGCGGCGCTCTTCTTCTAGGGCGTTTAAGCCTTTTTCATCTAGGGCGCGTTGATTGGGGAAAATACCTTCTTCCCAGCCTGGTAAAAATACGGTGTCAAACTCAAGCCCTTTGGCGCTATGCAGTGTCATTAAAGATACCATGTCTTGAGTTTCATTTTGCTGTGTATCCATCACCAAGCTGACATGCTCAATAAAGGCAGGGAGAGTTTCAAAGTCAGCAATCGCAAGAACCAATTCTTTTAAGTTTTCTAAGCGCCCAGGTGAATCGGGATTTTTATCTTCCAGCCACATGCGCGTATAGCCGGATTCATCCAAGATACGTTTTGCCAGTTCGGCATGTGATATATTTTCTAACTCACTGCGCCAATGATCAAAGTCATTCATCATCTGAATAAGGGTTGATCGTAATTTAGGGCGCAATTCATCTGTTTCGCATAAACGGATTGTTGCTTCAACCAGTGGAATGCGTCCCATGCGCGCATAATTATAGAGCTGTGATAATGCCTTAGGGCCAACGCCGCGCTTTGGTTTGTTAATGATACGTTCAAATGCTAAATCATCGGCGGGTTGTAAAAGAACGCGAAAATAGGCGAGCGCATCACGGATTTCTTTTCGTTCATAAAAACGCGGGCCACCAACAACGCGGTATGGAATGCTGAGCTTTACAAATTGTTCTTCAAATTCACGCATTTGTGATGAGGCACGCACAAGGATAGAAATTTCATTGAGATTTTGTTTTTTTAATTGTGCTGATTCAATTTCTTCACAAATCCATCTAGCTTCTTGTTCGCCGTCCCAAAGGCTCTTAACAGTTACTTTTTCACCTTGTTCGCCGTCCGTCCATAGGGTTTTACTGTGGCGATCCAAATTATGAGAGATCACAGAAGAGGCAGCGGCCAGAATATGGCCGGTAGAGCGATAATTTTGTTCAAGGCGAACAACTTTTGCACCGTCGAAATCTTTTTCAAAGCGCAAGATATTACCAACTTCGGCGCCGCGCCATCCATAAATAGATTGGTCATCATCGCCCACACAACAGATATTGTTTTTGCCCATTGCCAAAAGGCGCAACCATAAATATTGCGCACCATTTGTATCTTGGTATTCATCAACCAAAATATATTTAAATTGCTGATGATAGCGATTGAGTATATCTGCATTAGCGGGGTCTTGAAACAAGACCAGCATATGTAACATAAGATCACCAAAGTCACAGGCGTTGAGCTCAACCAGGCGCCTTTGGTAATAGGTATAAAGCTGAATTAATTTACCATTGGCAATGTCTGAACCTTCATGATGAGGAACCTTATTCGGGGCAAGGCCGCGATCTTTCCAGCGTTCAATCATTGATAATATAAGACGCGGGGGCCACTCTTTTACATCAATATTTTCGGCCTGCATAACTTGTTTGATCAGGCGTAATTGATCGTCAGGGTCAAGAATGGTGAAGTTTGATTTTAAACCGACTTTTTCTGCGTAACGGCGTAACATCCGCGCTGCTAGGGCATGGAATGTACCAAGCCACCAACCCTCAACAGGCTGTCCGCCTAGGGCTTCTGAAACGCGTCCGCGCATTTCTGCGGCGGCTTTGTTCGTAAAGGTTACGGCGAGTATTTGAGAAGGATATGCCATACCATTGCGCATGATATGTGCCAAGCGCGTTGTTAGAACCCGTGTTTTCCCCGTACCTGCACCCGCCAGCACCAAGATAGGGCCTTCGGTTTGCACGACCGCGTCATATTGCGGGGTGTTTAAGCTTTTCAAATAGGACGGTTTATTGCTTGTCGCTATCGCACTATTATCTTCTGGAGAAGTATTATCGTGATCCATAATGTCATTCTTTAATCAGGTGATTCTTAAAGAATAATATAGAGCATGCGTGTTTGAATGACACGTTTATAACGGATAAAAATATCTGGATACTCGATTAAACGCCTTTATTGACATTGATATATGGGTTATGGGCGACTTCTACACGATTACGTCCATTGTTTTTCGCGGCATAAAGTGCATCATCGGCACGTTTAATGAGGTCTGCTGCTTCTTCGCCAGGTTGATATTCGGCAACGCCAGCGGAGATTGTAATTTGTCCCATATGGGTGTTGGTTGCGCGGTTGATAATTTCTTTTTTACCGATACGTTCACGCAAATTATTTGTTACCTTTACCGCGGCTGTCATGGGCGTTTCAGGGAGGATAAGAACAAATTCTTCACCGCCATAGCGCGCAGCCATGTCTTGGCCTTTTACACCATTGATTAATGTATTACCGACCAGTTTTAAAACTTGATCACCTACTTGGTGCCCATAGGTGTCATTGAACTTTTTAAAGTGATCAATATCAATCACAACCAAACATAGTTTTGTGTGATGGATTTGTGCATTTAAGATTTCCGCTTCAAGTTCCATGTCAAAACACTTACGGTTGGCCAAGCCAGTTAAGCCATCGGTCAGTGCTTCACGTTGTACATTTTCTAGGGCTAGTTTTAATTCATTGACCTGATCCGCCGATGACTCTAGGCGCTGTTCTAATAGTGAATTTTGTTTCACCATGTTTTGGGTGTCTTTGACCATATTTGTTACAACGGCTGTAATGGCCTCTATCGAGTCTGCCTTATTGAGATCAACGGCAACGTTCTTAAGGGAGCCACTATAGTCTTTGGTCTGTTCTTGGGCCTCTGATACTAAATCTTGAATGGCTTCAATTGAATCTTGAATACGATCACTGGTTTGATTGATGATTTTTTGTTCTTGTTCGCTGTTATCGATATATTCTTGAAATAAATCTAAACATTGTGCATCCGTAATACCGCTATTTTTTTTAATGATTTGGTTAATTACATGTTCCAGTTGAGGCATTTGACCAGAAGCGTAAGCGAACCATAGCTCAAAGTTGTTTGGGCTTTTGGATAATTTATACTCGATCATTTTGCACAGGGCTTCCTCGCCAATGCGATCCTGATCTTCTTTTGAGCCTGTATATTGTCGTGCCATTAACTATCTATAATCTAACTACTTTGTGGATGTGTATTTTATTAACACCTGAATATTAAACCATATAATGACTAAATAATCTTAACAAAAAGGTAAAATGCGATCTATTTATCTAAAATTCCTTGCGGATTTCTTGCAGATTTTTTCTTATTTTAAAAACTCTAACCCCAAAGCCTCATAATGATCCTTCTTTTCTTGCCAGTTTCTACGTACTTTGATGAATAAATTTAAGCGGACACGGCGCTCTAACATCTCTTCTAAATCCACACGCGCGCGCATGCCAATTTCTTTAATTGTGATGCCTCGCTTACCCAGCATGATGCCCTTGTGGCCATCGCGTTGCACATAAATTGTTTGCTCAATAACCAATGTCCCATCTTCTCGGTCTTCATAAGAGTCTGTTTCAACGGTGCTGGTATACGGAATTTCATCATGAATAATATCAAAGATTTTTTCGCGGGTAATTTCTGCGGCTAATAGTTTTCCGGGCATCTCTGTTAATTGATCTTCGTCATAATGCCATTGGTCTTTTGGCATATCATTACGCAATGTTTTTGCCAAATCAGCGACGCCATCATTCGTTAGCGCAGAGATCATAAAAATATCATCAAAATTATAGAGATCTTTATATTGTGTGACACGTGCTAATAAGGCATCTTTTTTTGTAAGATCAACTTTGTTAAGCACCAAATAAGCTTTTTTCTTATGAGTTTTTAAGGCCCCTAATAATTCTTTGGTACTGCTGTCAATTTTTGATTTTTGCGCATCAACTATTAAAAGAACAAGATCCGAATCGTCAAAACCAGACCAAATGCTAGAAATCATAGCGCGTTCAAATTGTTTCTTTGGTTGAAATAAACCGGGCGTATCAATAAAGACAATTTGTGTTTGCTCTTCGGTGTAAATCCCCGCGATTCGTGTTCTCGTTGTTTGTGCTTTACGGCTAACGATAGAAAGTTTGGTTTCTAAAATTTGGTTCATCAAGGTTGATTTACCGGCATTGGGTGCGCCAACAAGGGCAACATACCCAAATTTCATATCTTTATTTTCAGAATTTTTTTCGTTATTTTTTTCGGTCATAATCTCTATTTATCTATTTCTTTTAATAATAGGTCTGCGGCACGCTTTTGGGCTTTTTGTTTTGATTTGTCTTTGGCGCGCCGAGTGGGAAGGCCTTCAACAAAAACTTCAATTTCGAATTCAGGGGCGTGACTGGGCCCTGTTTGATTGACAACTTTATAGGTTGGTAATGGTCTTGATAATTTCTGGGCATATTCTTGTAAACGTGTTTTAGAATCTTGCGGGGGCGCTTTAAATGCATGAACATGATGTTCAAACAGCGTTTTAACAATCGTTGACGCTTTATCATATCCGCCTTCTAAATAGACGGCACCAAGTAAGCTTTCGATGATGTCGGCTAAAATGGCTTCTTTTTTGCGTCCACCAGTTTCTGCTTCATTATTAGAGAGTAAAACATGGGTGCTAATTTTTAATTCTTTTGCAACTGTGTACAGCGTTTTACGTTGAACAAGGGCGGCGTGGCGTTTTGCTAGATCACCCTCATTTTCATCAGGGAACGCATCATATAGTAGGTGCGCCATAGTTAGACTTAAAACACGGTCACCTAAAAACTCTAGGCGTTCATAGCTTTTATCTTGTGAGACACTTGCATGGGTAAGGGCACGCTTAAGCAACTCAGTATCGCTGAAACGATAGCCAATTATCTCTTCGATTAAATTTATTTGGTTTATATCCGCCATGGTTAGAGTTTTATCAGCTAAAAGCGCTTTCGTAAATCCTTTTCATTTTGATTTGATTTTTTGATTCTCAAGCATAATTCATGATATAATAAATATGTCATGCCTAATGTAGGGTGGCAGAATACTAAAAAAGAAAGGAGTGCCTTATTATGGACTTCAATATTATGACTGAGCGCACCAGAAGTGCGATACAAAAAGCCCAAAGCTTGGCTCTGCGCCGCAATCACCAACAATTAAAACCTACACATCTTGTGCTGGCTTTGCTTGACGATGATGATGGCTTTACCAAAAAAATCATTGGTAATGCAGGGGCTGACTTTAATGCTATTAAAAAGAATTTAGAAGAACAGCTCGCCAAGATACCTTCTGTTGAAGGAAGCGGCGCGTCACAATTCTACATTGATGCTAAAACCCAGAAAATTATTGATCAAGCCGCTGAGATGGCCAAAAAAGCTGGTGATAAATTCTTAACTGTTGAGCGCGTGTTACAAGGTGTCTTGGCCGTAACCGACACTCCCGCACAAAAAGCATGTGTGGCTGGTGGTTTGGACGCTAAGAAATTAAATAGTGCCATTAATAAAATGCGCAAAGGTAAAACAGCCGATAGTGCCACAGCTGAAGATCGCTATGAGGCATTAAAAAAATATGCACAAGATTTAACAGAAATGGCCAGAGAGGGTAAGCTAGACCCCGTTATTGGTCGTGATGAAGAAATTCGTCGTACAATACAGGTATTATCACGCCGTACAAAAAACAATCCCGTCCTTATCGGTGAGCCTGGTGTTGGTAAAACCGCGATCGCCGAAGGTCTGGCATTGCGTATGGTTAATGGCGACGTGCCTGAATCATTAAAAGATAAAACATTAATGTCCCTCGATTTGGGTGCCTTGGTTGCGGGTGCAAAATTTCGCGGGGAATTTGAAGAACGCCTAAAAGCGGTTTTGGACGAGATTAAAGAAGCCGCCGGTGATGTTGTTGTCTTTTTAGACGAGTTGCACACATTGGTTGGCGCGGGTAAAGGTGACGGCGCGATGGATGCGTCAAATATGCTTAAACCCGCTTTGGCACGCGGTGAACTGCATATGGTTGGTGCGACCACGTTAAATGAATATCGTAAATATATTGAAAAAGATGCGGCTCTTGCCCGCCGTTTTCAACCTGTTTTTGTTGCCGAACCAACGGTGCAAGACACGGTTTCTATTTTACGTGGATTGAAAGAAAAATATGAACTGCATCATGGTGTTCGGATAACAGACAGTGCGATTGTTGCGGCGGCGACTTTGTCGAACCGTTATATTACAGATCGTTTCCTACCTGATAAGGCGATTGATTTGATTGATGAAGCTGCGTCACGCTTACGTATGGAGGCCGATAGCAAACCGGAAGAACTCGATCGCCTTGATCGTGCTGTTGTGCAGTTAAAGATTGAGCGAGAAGCCTTAAAGAAAGAAAAAGATAAGGGCAGTAAAGAACGCCTCAAAAATCTAGAGAAAGAATTACACGTTCTAGAAAAAGATTCTGCAGATTTAACGGGACGCTGGTTGGCAGAAAAAGAGAAGCTAAATATTGGCCAGAAATTAACAGAAAATCTAGATGCGGCGCGTATAGAATTGGAGCGTGTTGAACGCGAAGGCAATTGGACACGTGCGGGGGAAATTAAATATAGTGTTATTCCCGATTTAGAAGAAAAACTGGCTCAAGAGACATCTAAGACCGGCGATCAGCATGATATTTCTGGTGCGCTTATTAAAGAAGATGTGAAAGAGGGTGACATTGCCGCGGTGGTTAGCAAATGGACAGGGATTCCCCTTGATAAAATGCTGGCTGGTGAGCGTGAAAAGCTTCTACAAATGGAAGAGAAGTTAAGCTCACGTGTGATTGGACAAGAGGAAGCCGTGAAAGCGGTATCAGATGCTGTAAGGCGTTCTAGGGCTGGATTGCAAGATCCTAATCGTCCTGTTGGTTCATTCTTGTTCCTTGGCCCAACAGGTGTTGGTAAAACCGAATTAACCAAAGCCTTGGCAGAATTTATGTTTGATGATGACAGTGCGATGATACGCATTGATATGTCTGAATATATGGAGAAACATGCTGTTTCACGCCTTATTGGTGCGCCTCCTGGTTATGTTGGATATGATGAAGGCGGAGCCTTAACCGAGGCTGTGCGCCGTCGCCCTTATCAAGTTATTTTATTTGATGAAGTCGAAAAGGCGCATCCTGATGTCTTTAACATCTTGCTCCAAGTGTTGGATGATGGACGTTTGACCGATGGGCAAGGGCGCGTTGTCGATTTTGCCAATACGGTGATTATCATGACATCTAATTTGGGTGCTGACTTATTGGTTGAACAAAAAGACGATGCAGATTTAGAAGAGGTACGTGAGGGCGTGATGGCATATGTGCGCAAGGCATTCCGCCCTGAGTTCTTGAACCGTTTGGATGAAATCCTTCTCTTCCGTCGTTTATCACGCGCCCACATGAATGATATCGTTGTTATTCAAGTTAAGCGTTTGCAAAAATTGCTTGATGATCGTCAAATCACGGTGACATTAACAGAAGCTGCCATCAATTGGTTGGGCGATAAGGGATACGACCCCGCTTTTGGCGCACGTCCGTTGAAACGTGTCATTCAAACTGAGTTGCAAAATCGTTTGGCTGAATTTATCTTACAAGGTGACATCATTGACGGTGCAACCGTAACGGTTGATGCTAAGGGCGGCGATTTGGTGCTTGATATAGCCAACAAGAAAGATGCGAATGCGCCAAAGTCAGAAAGTGCTGCATAAATTATAACGTGGTTATAAATAGCTGTTTGCACTGGTTGATTGACTCGGGTAATCTCTATACTTAATCATTTATAATCTTAAGCATTTGGGAGTATTCCATCATGTCATCCTCATTTTTAAAGCTTGCCGCTATTTCTACACTTGTTGTCGGATTGGCTGGCTGTAGTACTGTTTATAATGGTGCAACGACAGATGTCGCCTTTGCTTTAAATGGTGCGGATAGCGCCGATTGTTATGTGCAAAATCCAGATTATAAAGTGCATATCAATGCACCTATGACATATCCTTTGCAAAACTCACGCTATCCCTATGAGGTTGTATGTTACAAGCGGGGTTATAAAACATTTGTTGGAACGATAGAACCCAAAGTCTCTGAAAGTCATTCTTTGAATGCATTAAACCTTGGTGTTGGTGTACCTGTCGATTTTGCTAGCCAATCAGTCTTTGAACTGCCTGCGTCATATGACATTACAATGACACCCTTGGATGGTTCTAATATCCTTGGTTTTGAAGAAAAATCACAATTAATTGTTATGGATCCCGTTATAGACAAGCCAGAAATGGCGCCAGATCTTAAGTTTGTTTACAAAGAATCAGTACCAGAAAAAGAAGTCACTAGACAAGAAGTTCGCATTACCGATGTTGAAACAGTGACGGGATATGATTTCCCGATCGTTGAGCAAACGGAAAAAGTTATTAAGCGTGAACCAAAAGCTTTAATCGAAACACGTCAAATACGTGAAGTTATCGATATTGAAACCAAGACAGTTCCAGTTCTTGAGGTGCAAGACAGGGTGATTATTAAAGAACCGATTATCAAACAGCCGATTATAAAAGATACTAAAGGTTCATCATTATTCAATGGCAAACTTAAAACGGGCAACGATCTTGTTGGACAAAGTGCAACAGGTGCACCTGTTGATGTGCGTAACCCTTATAATAACTAGCTGTGTAATAACTAATTCTGTAATAACTAATGATTGCTTTGATATTAAAGGCGTTTGATCGCTGTGATAGCGGTTGTCATCGGATTCTCTGATTTTTTGACCAAGATCTGATTATATGTTTCTAAATGATCTATCGATACACGCATTGATGTAGAATTAGCGTGGATCATATGCTCCCCGTCAATCATCATACCGACATGTCCTTTAAAAAATACGATATCACCACGTCTTAGGTTATTCAGTTTCATGTTGTCTTGAACAATAGATGTCCCAATCTCATTCACTTGATCTTTTGTGTCACGGGGTGCGTCTATGCCTGCACGGTTTAGTGATAATTGTAGTAAAGAGGAACAATCAATACCTTTATAACTACATCCACCATAGAGATAGGGTGTGTTCAAGAATTGCTCTGCCGTTGTTACGTAATCATCCTCAGCGTCACTAAGAACGCTCACGGTCTTACTGTAAATCCAGCCTTGTAGATCTGGTGCATAAATATAGCCATTTTCTTTACGCGTTATATTCAGTCTGATACGTCCCATAAATGGAATCCAGCCGATTGGCTTGGTTGTTACTCTGGGACTGTTATAAAGATAAGCTGCTTGACTGGTAACGTGGTGTGTCGGTGTGAATATGTCGGCTGAAACAGCCTTTGCTTCAACCCATCCCTCATAACCATCGCGGTCATTCTTGACCAAATAAAGATTATTCTGGGCATGCAGAAGAGTAACAGTTTCACCATAAAGCAATTGTGTTGCCAGTGGCGCAACATCATCGCGCACATCAACAAGCGGGGCAATAATAATGGCTTTTTTATGCATATTGTTTTTCTAAATAATGGAAGATAGCGCGCATGCCTTGGGCCTCACCACCATGGGGTTGTCCGGCTTTTTTGATTGGCGTCCATGCATAACAATCAATATGTGCCCAGCGAACATCGCTATCAACAAAGTTTTGTAAGAATAGGGCGGCCGTAATACTGCCCGCAAAACCACCAGACGCGGCATTGACCAAATCGGCAATCTTGCTATCCAAATATTTATTATAAGGTGCCCATAATGGCATATGCCATAGTGGGTCTTGGAAACGATGGCTGACTTGTTCGATGTCGTGGGCGAACATCTCATCATTAGTGTAGACGGGAGGTAAATCAGGACCAAGTGCAACACGCGCCGCACCTGTCAATGTCGCAAAATCAACGATCAGTTCTGGCTTTTCTTTACTAACTTCTGTTAGACAATCAGAAAGAACAAGGCGTCCCTCTGCATCTGTGTTGGTGATCTCAACGCTTAGGCCTTTTTTAGTTTGAATAACATCTGATGGGCGATAGGCATTATCAGAGACTGAGTTTTCAACCGCGCCAACCATGACACGCAAACGAATAGGCAGGTTTAAAGACATGATGATGTGTGCAAGGCCTAGTACTTGCGCGGCGCCGCCCATATCTTTTTTCATTAAGATCATTGATTTGCTACTCTTAAGGTCAAGGCCGCCCGTATCAAAACAAACACCCTTACCAACAAGCGTAATTTTAGGATCGGTACTTTTACCCCAGATCATATCAAGAACACGTGGGCGGTTCTCGCTGGCTTTACCAACGGCATAAACCGCGTGATAATCTTGATCGACCAAAGCATCATCTTTAATGACGGTTAGTGTTGCGCTGTGTTTTTTAACAAGCTGTTCGCAAATATCTTCTAAATGCTGTGGTTGCATATCATTGGGCGGAGTGTTAACCAAGTCACGGGTTAAGGTGACGCCCTCTGCCATGGCTTGTACGCGGTTAAAGGTAACATTTTCCGGTAAAACCAAAACGGCATTTTTATCCGTTTTATTTTGTTTGTAACGATTAAAATTATAAAGTCCCAATGCCCAACCCAGGCATATCTGCGTTAAGGATTCTGTTTCAATCGGGTTGTGAACCAGTTCAAATTCACCCTCTAATGTCCCTGCAAAATTACTTAAGGCATAAAGATTATCACCCTCACCAATAATACAAATCGTGTCTTCAACCAAACCCTCTGAATTAGGGATCGATAGGAATGCGCCTTTTTTAGGGGTAAAGCTATTGACCTTAAACCAGTTCTGAACGGCTTTGTCTTGACCATTAATCCATGTGTTGGCTTGTGATTCTTCAACCAAATGTATTTTTTGGATATTATCACTGGTTTTCTTTTCTGCGTAACAGGTCAATTTGGGGAAGGGTGTTATCATGGGGTTTTCTCTTTTAAATTTTTTTTAAGATTTATCTGTCATCATTATGGCGTGATTCAGATTGAATAAGAAGAATAAAGGACATAAAAATGTCAGATGCAAAAGATTTATTATTAGCGCAAATTCGTATGACCCGTGCTGCCATGGACCCATCAACAATTAAAGCGATGGAGCAAGCGGTAGCCTATGAAGCGGCAAAGAAGAAAATTCAAAAAGCCTTTAAAGATGACAGCGAAGATAAGAAACAATCTATGTTATCAACGATACGTGCGATGATGTTTCACGACGCACATTAAAACTGTATAAAATCAGAATTTCTATGAATACGATTTATGTTGAAAAAATCGTCATTTTTTGCTATTATTATACATAAATTAATTGTTTGTTAATATTTTAAATGCCCCAAAATGGCGTCAGTTAACTTATATTAGCAGTAAAATTAGGCTTTAAGATTTCATGGTTGGTATCGTTCTTCATAATTTATCGGGTTTATATATGGGCCCTGTGGCACAAATTGCGGCGATGTTGAATTTGCCTGTTAATGACAATTTCCGCACATCATTGGTCATGGAAAATGCGCTGAGGATCATGAATGATATTCTTGACGACGATGATACACAATTCCCAGACACAACCCTATCAACGTCAAAAATTGCAGGTATGATGGAAGAGCAAGCATCATGGGCAGAGCGCGCAGATGATGATCACATGATCCCTGCAGATTTCTTAAAAACGCCAGAAATATCCTTGAATAAAATCAAGAGACCAACCCTATCTGTGGTGTTGTCTGATATATCCAAATCAGATAAATAATCATTATAAAACAAGGATTTAATTTGATTTTTCTGTCACGTCTGTGATAGTCAAATTATCCCATATGTTATTTTTATGGCAAGTCTTTACCAGTTTTTAATCTTATTTAGACATAATCTATCTAGATACTAATAATAAGTTTAGATTCGTTTGGATAAAAAAATAAAAATTGAGGTATAAACATGCAAGAATTATCAGTAAAACAGATGAGGGTAATCTCGATTTTGGACATGTGTCTTGATGATATTGCATGTTTAAAAGGTAAGGGCGCAACATCTCAAGATTTTAATGCAGAAGATATTCGTATGGTCATGGATGCCGTAACCAATGAACCAGAGCTAACGTTGAAATTGCAGAACCACGTAATAGAAAGCTATGGTCGTATGGAGAAGACATTAAGTGAGATGCTTAGTAATTTGTCTGGTTGCGGTGTAATCAACAGTGAAACTCTCAATGCTCAGGTTGGGGCGATCATACGTGAGGAATGTACTAGAGCCATGATAACCGAGATTATTGAGAACAAAGCCATGCTGAAGCAAAGAGGCGTAAGGGCTATAGCAATTAAACCTGCTGGTTCTAGCTCACTAACGGTTTTTGGTGGCGAGAAAAAACTATTTACTGGTGAGCCAAGGCCGCCGCAAAAACCATTTGGTCGGCGTGGTGTTACTCATGTCCAGGGCATGCGTAACAACTAAATATCTATGCCTGTTCGCGCGTCGCGGCGAAGACTAGTTTTGGGTATTTATCCTGCATATCATCTAAGTGCCATGCATTACGCGCCAAGAATACCGGCTCTTGATCATGGTCAAAAGCAATATTCGCCTTGTTATTATCCATGAAATCTTTCATTGCAATGGCGGCGGCGTCATTGGCGACGCTGTCTTTTGGTGTACCCACCCAGCGCGCTGTATGAAGGGCTGTTTGCTCGAACTTAACGGGAATATTATACTCAGTACGAATGCGGTCGGCCAAAACATCAAATTGTAACGACCCAACAACCCCGACAACCCAACTGGAATCAAAGATGGGTTTGAATACGCGTGCGACACCTTCTTCAGCCAGTTGAATTAGGGCTTTTTCCAAATGTTTGTTCTTCATCGGATCTTCGGCGCGCACACGTTGTAATAATTCAGGCGCAAAGCTCGGGATACCGGTAAATTTAATCATTTCTCCTTCGGTTAGCGCATCACCGATACGCAAGTTACCGTGGTTTGGAATACCAATAATGTCGCCAGGGAAGGCCTCTTCGGCGATTTCACGATCTTGGGCGAGAAAAAGTTGCGCATTATGCAGAATTTGGGTTTTTTTGGTGCGGCAATGGCTTAGCTTCATGCCTTTTTTGAAATGGCCTGAGCAAATGCGGAAAAACGCCATGCGGTCACGGTGTCGCGGGTCCATATTGGCTTGAATTTTAAATACAAAGCCCGTTACTTTTTTCTCTAGCGGGTCAATGACACGGTCTGCGGTTGGCTGATGACGTGGATGGGGTGCATAATTGGTAAGGCCTTGGATCAATTCACCAACACCAAAAGAGTTAACAGCAGAGCCGAAAAACACAGGCGTCATATGACCATCGCGGTAGGCTTGTAGATCAAATTTAGGGCACAGGCCGCGCGCCATTGCTACTTCTTCTTTGAGGGTGGCGAGGGCATCTGCAGGTAATAATGTGGCTAATTTAGGATCGTCTAATCCCTCGCATGCTTCGCCTTTTTCGGCTAAGACTTGGCGGGAGCGATTGAACAAAAATAAGCGATCATCCATTAAATTATAACAGCCTTTAAAGTCACGTCCCATGCCGATCGGCCAACTTGCAGGGGTAACGTCGAGTGCTAGTTTTTGTTCAATTTGATCGAGTAATTCAAAGGAATCTCGCGCTTCACGATCCATTTTATTAATAAAAGTGATAACGGGAATATTGCGTAGGCGACAAACCTCAAATAATTTTAAAGTTTGTTTTTCAATCCCTTTGGCGGCATCCAAAACCATAATCGCCGAATCGACAGCCGTAAGGGTGCGATAGGTATCTTCGCTGAAATCTGCGTGACCGGGTGTATCAAGTAAGTTAAAGGTGACATCATTATAATCAAAGGTCATCACAGATGACGCGACAGAAATCCCACGTTCTTGCTCAACCTTCATCCAATCTGATTTGGCGCGACGTGCATCGCCTTTGGCTTTAACCGCGCCAGCCATCTGTACCGCACCACCAAAAAGCAGCAGTTTTTCAGTCAGAGTCGTTTTACCAGCATCAGGGTGAGAGATGATGGCGAAAGTGCGTCTTTTTTTGATTTGTTCTTCAAGTGTCATAGTTTTAGGTTATCGCGCATTGGGCACAAAAAAGCAAGATGATCTTAGGGCCAGAAAGTCTCATCTGGTGGTATAGGATAGGTTTCTTTCATATCTTCAATTTCAATGACCCAGCAATCTTCGTCATATTGACGGGTTTGACGGATGTAATCGTCGATTCTTTGTTCATCAAATTGCGTGTCTATATCCCCTAGGGGGCAATGCCAAACCAGAATATTATCACTGTTTCTTGTTTGGCCAAAAATACGTGCTCGTCGATTGGATAGAGCGATTTTTATATAGATCAAACCGCGATCATCATAGCCCTTGTGCAATAGTCCCGCAAAATGACCAGCATTGTTGGCACCGCGTATAATGCGGTCGACAATGATTTTGGATTTAAGGGTTATCTCAAAGGCCATAGAGGGCGCGTTATTTCTTTTTACGTCCATAAAGCTCAAGCGTGTAATCGACCAATTCATAGCCTAATTCTTCGGCGATTTTTTCTTTTAATTCTTCTAGGGCTTCATTGTGAAATTCAATCACATCGCCACTATCAACGTCAACAAGATGATAATGATCATCTGCATTGATCTCAAAGCGTGCGTAAGTGCCCTTAAAGTCATGTTTTATAACAAGACCCATCTCATCAAGTAAGTTCAATGTGCGGTACACTGTTGCCAAAGAAATAGAAGAATCATGTTTTTTGGCACGTTCATAAAGCTCTTCAACACTAGGGTGGTCTTCGGCGGCGCTTAATGTTTTTAAGATAACGCGGCGTGGGTTGGTCATCTTAAGACCTGCATCAATACATTTTTGCTCTAAATTGATCATCGCATATACCTTTTCTATTTGAATTACTTCAATAGATATAGGCGGTTTAAGGGATGTTTTCTAGTCTTAATTTTGCACGTACGTGATCAATTGCTTTATCTTAGCCATTCTTTTAATCAGAAAATACTTTGGTACGCTTTGAGGGGCTGTCAGTCATTAATTTTTCTTGGGCTTCTTCGCGTAATCGCTTTGATCTTTCAATGACTTCTGGGGTGTTTAAAACACGATCTGCGGGGAAGTCAACAAAGACAGTTGTGCCTTTTCCTAAAGTGGATTTAAGCGTTAATATACCGCCGTGCATTTCTGCCATAGCCTTGGCAAGAGGGAGGCCAAGACCCGTACCTTGCCCCATATTCGTTCTTGCATCACCAGCTTGACCAAACGGTTCAAGGACAGTGGAAATTTTTGACTCATGAATGCCTTGTCCAAAATCAGTCACGGTAATGCGCATAATGCCTTTTTCCGTGAGGTTGGCTTCCATCAAAATTTTACTACCCTGTGGTGAAAACTTGACCGAGTTAGATACTAAATTCATGAGCATCTGACGCAGCCAACGACGATCCGCCAATAGATCAGGTAGGTTTGGTTGTACATTTTGAATAAGTGTTAATTTCGCATGGTGAATACGGTCATGCATAATGCGCTCTACCGAAGCAAACAAATCAGCAATTTCAATTTCTCGATCATGAACCTCGACTTTACCGGCCTCAATTTTAGACATATCAAGGACATCATTAATAATGTCTAATAGGTGCTGTCCCGAGAAATGAATATCAGTTAGATATTCTTCGTATTTTGGATTGGCGATAGGGCCAAATGTACCGTTTTTGATCAATTCGGTAAAACCGATAATCGCATTTAATGGCGTGCGTAATTCATGTGACATATTCGCAAGAAAGGCTGACTTTGCTCTGTTCGCGGTTTCTGCATCATCTTTGGCTTCGCGCAAATGATATTCCATCTCTTTTTGGCGTGATACGTCCAAAATGGTTACGATCTTAAAGCGGCGCTTGCTGGTTAATTCTAAAAAGGCAGTGGTAACAAAGGAATCAACTTCTCTGCCGTCTGGTTTAATGACTTTAAATTCGCGAATTTGGTCCTCTGTGCGTTTTTCTTCGTCATCAATGAAAACCGCATAATCATCTTCATGAATAAGTTTAGCAAATGTTTCGCCAATCAGATTTGTGCGTTCCCAGCCAAATTTCTTACTAAAGACGTCGTTTACACGAACAATGCGCTGATGGCGATCAAGGACAACAATACCCACCGTTGATGTATCAAAAATCGATGTCAGCATAGACACCGCATCATCACGTTCTTTAATCAATTGAATGTTATGGGGTAAGTTGACACGCCCAATCATATCGATCATGTAAATGGAACCATCTTTGTTAAACAGCGGATTAAAGATAAAGGCTTGAATATCTGCAACACCAACGATATCGGCAATTGATTTCACCGTGATATTGGTTTTTGCGCGCTCACAGCTCTTTAATGCTTCATTGACGTGACGGCCTAAATTATCTGGAAAAACATCAATCGGCGTTTTGTGAGAGATTTCATCATCACTCTCAAAGCCGAAATAGGTGAGCGCCTTTTGATTAACCGCTTCAAAGACAAAACCTTTATTCGCATCTGGTCTTAAAACCAAGCGCGGTACGGGCGAATTATCAAAAATATCTTTATAAAGCGTCAAATTTCTCTATCCATTATAGTTAAAGACTAGTCCACACGGAAAGCCCCAATCTCTATAATGGGGGCAAAAGTGTTAAAAATATCTTAAATTCTTTAAGATGCTAAAGGCGGTTGTTAACTGCCCAGCCATTCTTTTTCTAATTGATCGAGCGTATCATTTTTGATGGCGGTGCGGATTTCGCGCATCAGGCGTGTCATTGTCTCTATGTTATGCAAGGTCAGTAGCTGTTGACCCAATAATTCTTTGGCTTTAAAGAGATGATGGATATAGGCGCAGGTAAATTGACTGGTGTAATTACTGATATTCTCGTCAATGGGGCCATGATAATCACGATATTTGGCATTCAGAAGGTTGATCTTCCCTTTTGGTGCACCTTTAACAAGCGCGCTACCGTGACGGGCAAGGCGCGTTGGTGATACACAATCAAAGGTATCGATACCTTTGCGGACATTCATGAAAATATCATCAAAATCACCAATGCCGAGCAAATGCACAGGACGTTCAGGGTGAATGTGGGGCATACACCAATCTACAAGTGCATAAAACTCATCTTGGTCTTTGCCCATAGAGCCACCAATCGCTGTCCCAAAGAAATTGCGATCCGCCGTATATTGAGAACTTTCAATGCGCAGGTCTTCGTGAACACCACCTTGGACAACGCTATAGATACCTTGTTTGCCTGTGTGGCCTTTAAAGAATTCTTCTAGTGATCTGTCACCCCAACGACAAGACATTGCCATAGAGCGCGCTGTATAATCTTTGGTGACATGATAGGGCGAGAATTCATCAAATTGTACAATAAGATCAGCGCCAAGTTTCTTTTGGATATCAACTGATTTTTCAGGCGTTAATAAGAACTTCTCGCCGTTGATGTAAGAACGAAAGGCCGCGCCTTCCTCGGTAATCTTTAATAATGTCTTTTTGGCGTTACCGCCACGATTACCCTTAATTTCTTGGGCAACAGAGCCATGACCCATGGCAAAGACTTGATAGCCACCACTATCGGTTAGCATCGGACCATCCCAGCCCATGAATTTATGTAAGCCACCAGCGCGCTCAACCAAGTCGGCACCGGGTTGTAACATTAAATGATAGGTATTAGCCAAAATGATATCAGCACCAGCGTCTTTAACTTGGTGGGGGTTTACGCCCTTAATAGATGCTTTCGTCCCGCAAAAGATAAAGTTAGGTGTTTCGATTGTGCCATGCGGTGTTTCAAGTAAACCGAGGCGGGCGCGTGATTTTGGATCACGGTGGGTCAGTTTAAATGAAAACCCAGGATAATCCGACGGCTTATAGTGGGTAAGGCCGTTATCGGGTTTTTCCTGGGTCATTTAAATTCTTATATATGTAAGAGTGATGCTTAAGTTAAGCGGCTTTCTCAGCTAGCTTGGCTTCAACTTGCTTTTTGTAAGGGCGTAAAACAGTGTTTAATTTTGTTTTTGCTGTTTTCGTCAAAAAGACATCAATACCGCCCATGTGCTCAACAGTACGTAGACCGTGAACCGATGTGCGTACTTTGATCTTACGCTTTAATGTTTCGCTGTATAAAGATACATCTTGAAGGTTAGGCAAGAACTTACGACGCGTTCTGTTGTTCGCGTGAGATACGTTATTACCAGATTGAACACCTTTACCAGTGATTTGACATATGCGTGACATGGGAGACCCTCTTAATTATTTTCTATATATTTGGTTCACAATTAATTTATTAAAGGCATTAAATAGCCCTAAAATTCGAATAAGTAAAGGCAAAATAATCGTTTCAGCCCCTAAAAGTCAAGATATAAATACGATTTTACTTTACAAAGCCTTGTGAAGATCCTATTTAAAAAGGACTAATTCAGTACTAATTAATAAAAAATGCTCAGTTTTTAAGGAAAAATGGCGTGTTAAAGCTTGGTAAAATGACAGATTATGCGGTGGTTGTTTTGGCAGAAATGTCAAGACAGGCTAGCGATGTGTATCTATCTGCGTCCGATTTAGCGCAAAAAACCAATTTAGGCGACGCAACGGTCGCAAAAATTTTGAAAACCCTTAAAAAAACAGACATCATTACGGCGACACGCGGTGCATCCGGCGGATATGCCTTGGCTAAAAACATAGAGACAATAAGTGTTTATGATCTAGTCACGGCGATGGAAGGCCCGATGGCATTGACGGCTTGTGTGGATAGTCATCAAGGGGCATGCTGTTCTTTAGAAGAGAATTGTACAGTACGCGGCGGGTGGAATACATTGAATAGTCGCCTGGCCGACCTATTTAAAGAAACCTCTATTCAAGATTTAATGGCACACAGCACTAATATTCACCCCCTACAAGAAGCGATATAAAGGTAGATATAATGAGTAACAGTAATATCGAAGCAGAGACAATTTCCCAAGTTGAGGATTTGAACAGCTATAAATATGGCTTTGAAACCGATATTGAGACTGAAAAAGCCCCTAAGGGCTTGAACGAAGATATTATTCGTTTTATCTCTGCGAAAAAGCAAGAGCCAGAATGGATGCTGGATTGGCGTTTAAAGGCATTTGAAACATGGAAGTCAATGACGCCGCCTGATTGGGCAAAGTTGAAAATTCCAGAAATTGATTATCAAGACGCTTATTATTATGCTGCCCCGAAAAGCGCCGAAGATGGCCCAGAGACATTAGACGATGTTGATCCAAAATTATTGGATACATATAAGAAACTAGGTATTCCCTTACATGAGCAAGAAATATTGGCCGGTGTTAAGGTGCGTAAAGTGGCGGTGGATGCGGTCTTTGATTCTGTGTCTGTGGCGACAACGTTCAAAGCCGAATTAAAAGAAGCTGGTGTTATCTTTTGTTCAATGTCCGATGCGATCCGTGATTACCCAGACCTTATTAAGAAATATATGGCATCGGTTGTGCCTGTTGCTGATAATTATTTCGCGGCATTAAATTGCGCGGTCTTTACCGATGGATCTTTTGTTTATATCCCAGAGGGCGTGCATTGCCCGATGGAATTATCAACCTATTTCCGCATTAATGAAGCGAACACAGGGCAGTTTGAGCGCACCTTGATTATTGCCGAGAAAGGCTCTTATGTCTCTTATTTAGAGGGATGTACAGCCCCTATGCGCGATGAAAATCAATTACATGCCGCGGTGGTTGAATTGGTTGCGATGGATGATGCAGAGATTAAATATTCAACCGTGCAAAACTGGTATCCTGGTGATGAAAATGGTGTTGGTGGTATTTATAATTTTGTGACCAAGCGCGGCATTTGTCGTGGTGACCGTTCTAAAATCTCTTGGACACAAGTTGAAACTGGCTCGGCGATTACGTGGAAATATCCATCGTGTATTTTACAAGGTGACCACAGCGTTGGTGAGTTTTATTCTGTGGCAATCACGAATAATTATCAACAGGCCGATACAGGCACGAAAATGATTCATATTGGTAAAAACACATCTTCACGTATTATTGCGAAGGGTATATCTGCTGGTAAATCAGACAGCACCTATCGCGGGCTTGTTCGTATTTTACCAAAGGCCGAAGATGCGCGTAATTTCACACAATGTGATAGCTTGCTGATTGGTCAAACATGTGGCGCGCATACTGTGCCGTATATTGAAAATAGATGCCAAAGCGCGATTATTGAGCATGAGGCAACAACCGCCAAGATCAGTGACGATCAGCTCTTTTATTGTCGCCAACGCGGTCTTGATACAGAAGAGGCGGTAAGTCTAATCGTGAATGGTTTCTGTCGTGAGGTGATGCAGCATTTACCCATGGAGTTCGCTGTTGAAGCACAAAAATTAATTGGAATTAGTTTAGAAGGATCTGTCGGTTAAGGCAGATTTAAAGAATTTAAGAAAAGGATATAAAGCAATGTTAGAAATTAAGAATTTACATGTTGAGATTGATGGTAAGGTCATTTTAAAAGGTCTTGATTTAGTCATTCCAAAAGGCGAGGTTCATGCGATTATGGGGCCTAACGGGTCTGGTAAGTCAACTTTGTCTTATGTGATTGCTGGGCGTGAAAATTATGAGGTCACACAAGGTGAGATCTTGCTCGATGGTAAAAATGTTTTAGATATGGAAGTCGAAGAGCGCGCGGCCGCTGGCTTATTTTTGGCGTTCCAATATCCTCTAGAAATCGCAGGTGTGCCAACGAACACATTCTTGAAAACATCCGTGAATGCCATCCGTAAATTGCGTGGTGACGAGGAATTAAAGCCCGTTGATATGTTGCGCCTTATGAAAGAAAAGGCTGTATCGGTGAATATGGATACTGATATGTTGCGTCGAGGCTTGAATGTTGGTTTCTCTGGTGGTGAGAAAAAGCGTAACGAAGTCCTGCAGATGCTTATGTTAGATCCTAAAATGTGCGTTTTGGATGAAACGGATTCTGGCTTAGATATTGATGCATTACAGGTGGTTGCCGAGGGTGTAAATAGCATGCGCGGTGCGGAAAAATCATTTCTTGTTATTACTCATTACCAGCGCTTGCTTGATTATATTGTGCCAGACAAGGTGCATGTATTGGCCGATGGTAAAATTCAGGAAACAGGCGATAGGTCTTTGGCATTAGAGCTTGAGAAATCAGGCTATGCCAAATATCTAGCGGCTTAAAATAAACGAGATTTAACCATGAATGATAATGTAGTGCCCATGCCTTCAAATACAGCGAAACAAAAGAACGTTAAACCATTGGGTTTTCAAACGCTTTTCGACCAGCGTCTTGAAAATGATGATTTGGCCGATAGCCAAAAAACTGCGATAACCGATTTCGTTGCCAATGGTGGTTTGCCAAATAAATTTATAGAGGCTTTTAAATATACAGATTTATCCCGTTTGAATTATAAGAATTATCAGCTATCAACGATTCAGGCCTCTGGGGAATTGCCTTTTGAGCCAGCACCAGTCTTTGAAGATTCTCATAAAATATTTATTCTCAATTTTGATGTTTTCTACTTCGAAGAAAGCTTAAAAGAAATTGCGGAATGTATTGATATTAAATTAGAAAGTAATAAAAATTACTTAAATAATTTATGTCTATCTTTATGTGATGAAACGCTACAAATCACGCTGGAAAAAGATCAAGTCTTGGATAAACCGATTGAGATCTTTTACTTTGCTGGTGAACAAACATCCGTTAATGGTCATGTGTCCATTCAATTGGGTCAAAATGCACAGGCTGAAATTGTTGAGCATTTTATCTCTGATGAAAATGCCTATAGTAATTTTATTGTTGATATTGCACTGGACAAAAACGCAAGCTTGCAACATACGTTGATCCAAGATGAAGACGAAACATCATCTCTGACAATTACACAAGACACACAAATTGCGCGTGATGCCTCTTATGAATCATTCACACTGGCGATGGGGGCTGAAATTTCACGTCGCGAGGTACACAGTCATTTGAATGCTGAAAATGCCTATGTTTCGGTTTCTGGTGCGCATTTGGTTGATGGGCAACGTTTGACCGATGCTTCTTTATATACCTATCACCATGCGCCACATTGTAATTCACGCCAACATTATAAGACGGTTTTGACAGATAAGGCGCAAGGCGTTTTCCAAGGGAAAATTTATGTGGAGCGCGACGCACAAAAAACCGATGGTTATCAGCTAAATAACGCGCTGCTCTTATCAAAGACATCACAGATGAATTCAAAACCTGAATTGGAAATCTATGCCGATGATGTTATCTGTACGCACGGTGCAACAACCGGACAGATTGATAAAAATGCGCTGTTTTATCTGCGCTCTCGTGGATTGAATGAAGAAGAGGCGCGCGCTTTATTGGTGCAGGCTTTCATTGGTCAAGCTCTCGCCGATATTAAGAACGAAACAATACGCGATTATTGCGAAAATTTAGCACAAGCATGGCTTGAGAATATACAAGGCTAGTTTTTTATGACGTTTGATATCAACAAAATACGCAGTGACTTTCCCTCATTGGCCTTATCGGTCAATGATAAGCCTGTTATATTTTTAGACAGCGCCGCCAGCGCTCTTAAACCAACGGCTGTTATTGATGCAATGTCACAGGCCATGGCAGGGCGCTATGCGAATATTCACCGTGGCTTGTATGACTTTAGTGCACACATGACGGGTGCTTACGAGCAAGCACGCGAAACGGTCGCAAAATTCATTAATGCCAATCATGAAAATGAGATTGTCTTTACACGCGGTGCAACCGAAGGGATTAATTTGGTTGCGCATAGCTGGGGTAGGAAAAATCTATCCAAAGGTGACGGCGTTTTAATCACGGCCTTAGAGCATCACGCCAATATCGTGCCGTGGCACTTCCTGCGTGAGGAGCTAGGCATAGCGTTACATGTTGTTGATATTCACGATGATGGCACGCTGAACATGGATGACTTCCATGAAAAGATTAAAAATCCAGCAATTAAAATGATGTCAGTTTTACATGTGTCCAATGCTTTGGGCACGATTTTGCCGATTAAGGAAATGATTGATACAGCGAAGAATTTGAATAAAACAGTTATGGTCGATGCATGTCAATCGGTGGTGCATGATGTGTTGGATATTCAAGATCTGGGCGCTGATTTTGTCGTGTTCTCGGGGCATAAGCTTTATGGGCCAACGGGCATTGGTATTTTGTGGGGCAAAGAAGAGTTACTCAACGCAATGCCTCCATATCAAGGTGGCGGCGATATGATTGATACTGTCTCATTTGATGCCGTAACCTATCAAAAAGCACCAGCACGGTTTGAGGCAGGCACACCCGCCATCATCGAAGCTATAGGCTTAAAAGCAGCGATTGATTATTTAGGCACATTGGATGCTGACGAGCGTCACGATCATGAATTGGGCTTGGCGCATAAGCTTTATGATGGTTTAAGCGCGATTGAGGGTGTGAACATATTAACGCCAAAACAGGCTCAGCCAAGTCCTATTGTATCTTTTACACTTGAGGGCATTCACCCGCATGACGCTGCGACATTGCTTGATAAATACGGCGTTGCGGTGCGTGTTGGTCATCATTGTGCAGAACCGCTTATGCGTCGTTTGGGTGTTAATGGTACAATTCGTGCCTCAATCGGTCTATATAATACAAGCGATGATATTGATGCGCTTTTAATAGCCATTGAAAATGTTAAGAAATTCTTTTAGGAGCGTATGATGGAAGCCTTTGCCAGTGAAGAAATGTTAAGAAACGCCTTTGGCGATGCCTATGAAGAAGAGGTGCACCCACCATGCATTGAGGGGAATTTTGATCATCCTTTGTGGATTGAGATTATCAAACAAATTCAAGAGGTCTATGACCCTGAAATCCCTGTGAACATATATGAATTAGGTCTGATTTATTCAATCAAAATTGATGAAGAAAATAATGTACAGGCCAAAATGACATTGACCGCACCCAATTGCCCCGTTGCCGGTGAGATGCCCGGTATGTTGGAAGAGGCCATTCGTAGGGTTGAAGACATCAAAGCCATTCATGTTGAGTTAACATTTGATCCACCATGGACACCGGGCATGATGGCAGAGACAGCAAAATTACAATTAAATATGTTTTAGATGATAAAAACACTAAAATTTGGTATAATAAAATTATGAGAAAATCACCTCTGACATTAACCGACAAAGCCGCAACCCGCGTTCAAGAATTGATGGCGGCGTCCAATGGTAAAAATGGCCTGCGTGTTGGTGTTAAAAACACCGGCTGTTCGGGGTTAAGCTATGTCATGGATTACGCCGATGAACCAGGCCCTTTCGATGAGGTAATGGAAAGTAACGGCGTTAAATTATTCATTGAATCAAAATCATTGATGTTCTTACTCGGTACCGAAATGGATTATGTCGAGGAAGATTTCGGTAGTCACTTTACCTTCACAAACCCCAATGAAACCGGACGCTGTGGATGCGGTGAATCGTTTTCTGTTGACCGCGAAGCCTTGGCAAAACAGATCGCCGAAAGCGCGTCTTAATACCGTATCTTTATATCCTCTATAAATAATGCTACTCTCTTTTTTATAAAAGGGAGATAGTTATCATGTTAATGAATCTTGAATCATGGGTGCTAAGCGCCGTCTTAATTGTTTTGGTGGTTTTGTCGCATGATGCGATTTTGCATTACTGTGTGCGTATGCAGCGTAAATTACGCATGGTTGCGGTGATGTTCTTGCTGTTCTTATCTCATTGTCTTCATATCTGGATTTATGCGATTGGTTATTGGGTTGCGGTTGAAAAAATAGGTATTGGGGAACTCTCTGGTGCGTTAAATGGTAATTTCTATGACTATGTTTATTTTTCAGGCACAAGCTACAGCTCTTTAGGATATGGTGATGTCACCGCCAGTGGTGGTTTGCGGGATATTGCCACGTTTGAATGTGTCATTGGCTTGCTGATGATCGGTTGGTCAACTGCCTTTGCCTTTTGGCACATGAAACGTCATTCAATTAAAGAAAAAGATGATCTTTTATAGAGGGATAATAATGTGGTTGCTATAATTTTTGATGTAGATGGTGTTTTAATTCATGGTTATCATGCTAAGCCACAATATAGAAGAATGTGGGCAGATAATTTAGAGTTAGATTTTGGCGTAAAGCCTGAAACTTTTACGCAAGAGTTTATTCTAAAATCTTTCCAAGATGTCCTTGTCGGTAAGCGAAGTTTGTATCCTGCATTGCAAGAAGCGTTACCCCAAATGGGATATAGTGGCGATATTCAAGATTTCATTGATTATTGGTTGGCAAAAGACGCCTGTGTCAATGACGAGCTATTTGAACATGTAAAAACGTTGTCAAAATATGAAGATGTATCGCTTTATATCGCAACAAATCAAGAAGAAACGCGCGCGCAATATTTGATGAACACGCTGAATTTTAAAAAATATTTCATTGATATATTTAATTCATCACGGATTGGGTGCTTAAAAACAGATCCTTTATTTTATAAAAGAGTAGAAAAAGAAATTAGCCAGAATATAGCCTCTGTTATTTATTTCGACGATAGTCAGGATGTTGTTGACGCCGCAAATAAACATGGATGGACTGGGTATCAATTTGATACGGTTAAGGATTTAAACAAATCTCCTAAGCTAATCTCACTGCTTAATTTATAAAAACGTATACTTCACGGCCAAAGGTGGCAGTTTGGATATGTCTTGTAGGCTGTAGCGCGCATTGTCTGCTGGCTCGTTTGTTACTGCGTGTGGGTTTTCGCCGATCATTATGCCGTTAAAGTCAAATCCTAAGCGTTCGGGAACAGCGCGACTTTTTAGATTATCTTCACGCGCGCGAATGGTCATGGTCTTCGCGTTCATGTTATTAAAGGCGTGACGTGTTTGTGCATTCGTTGCTTCGGTAATGTAGCCGTTACCTAGTGCCTCAATATTTGCCCAATAGCCAATTTCAAAAAGACCCGCATCCCAATGTTTAGGATGGATACCGCTTGATGCAATAAATTCATCTGTCTGCTTGTTAAAAACAAGCATAAGGAAATCTTCTTTTAGGCTATGTTTGGCCATGCCGCGGTGAATGAATTCCACAGTACTGGCCCGATCACTCATTGTCTCACGGTCTTGCGCCCAGAAAAACCAAGGGGCTAGATGATCAAGAGATGCTATTTTTGCGGCATGGACTTTATCAATATCGCTAAGGCGTGGTCGCCTGATGATAAGGCGCTCTGTTTCAATGGAATCGATGAAGCCTATTTTTTGTTGGTGTGTGTTCATTACTTGTGATCCTGTTTTTAAGTATTAAAAAACCCGCCAAAAGGCGGGTTTTTATGAATTCTTATAGAGTGGCCAGTGCTTATTTCCCGCCTAAGCCAAATGTTTTACTACGTAATTTGATATCGCGCTTCATTGCTGCTTGTTTAGTCGCATTGGTATCGTTTGCGGCACTTGCTTTTACGATAAATGTATTAACGCGGACTGCACCAGTTGATGTTCCCCATTTTGGTGAAACCATTCCTTCAAAGCAGTCTTGAAAAGATGTCTTAGCTAATTTTGGCATAATCATTCTCTCTTTTTATTTTTGAAACACTGTGATGTATAAAATATATCACAACATCGTTTTTTTAAAAGCAGTATTTTCAGTTATTATTTTTAAAGTTTACTCTTATCTATTAATTATGTCAATAATAAATTAATGTTTTTTTAATCAAATTGACTCGTTGTGAATAAAATCATTCAATAATAAGGGGTTGTATCAAAAGCATTGCCGTATCCGCCCGAGCCATATTCATTGACTGCTTCGGCATCAAAGCCATAAATACCGATCAACATGCGATGCCCGCGTAAATCAAGTGCACCGTCTAGATAAACGGCTATTGTTGCTTCAACCAGCGTGCCTTCAAAGTAACAGGGCGTGACGACATTATAATAGTCAAATTGTGAGCTGGATTCGTCCGACACATAATCGATTTTTGTGGGGGTATAATCATCAATCACACGTTGTTGCATTGTCGGACTTAGACCAACCGACAAAGGTGATTCGCCGATTTGAAAGAGCAATGTGATATCGCCCTCTGTGCCGTCGACCTTATCAAAAAAGAAATCCAAATAGGCTTGAACATTGCCTTTATTAAGCATTAATGGAGCGGCTTGGTTTGCTAAATAGATTGGATCTGGTGCGCCATCAAGTACATAAAATAATTCACCATTGCTCAAGAACTCAATGGATAGGCTGGGCATGGTGGCATATGTCGTAAATTTATAGAGAAAGAAATTCGCATAAAAGGGGAGTGCCGCAACACTGACCTCTATTTGGGCCGTGTCTTTGAAAAGAGAATCAAACTTTTCAGACTTTACGTGATGTAAAATCTTGTCGATCTCAGTTTTTTCAAGGCGTTTCCACGATAATCTCATGAATATAAGTATAAGCCATGTTGGGTTGAAAGCAAAAGCGAATAAATGACGATATGTGAAAAGTTTTTACACGTAATCGATAAATGGCTAGTCGGCGACGAACATGCGTTTCTGGATTGTTTCCTCAACGGTTTCTGCTGCATTGTAAATCAACATGGGGTCTTGTTCACCTAAAAGGCGATGATCTGACAATGTGCGGCGCCATTGTCTTGCACCAGCACAGTTTTGATATAACCCTAATAAGTGGCGGGTTATATCTTTCATATGCACGGGATGTGCATCATTTTTTGTTTCATTGATAATGCGCCTCGCGTAATCGCTCATGGCCTTGGCAATATCAAGTTTTGTATTTATTTCTGGCGCGTTAAAAAATGTTTTTTGTACATCATTGAGGAGCCACGGGTTGTGATAGGCTTCACGCCCCACCATCACACCATCACAGCCATTATCAAGATGTGTCTGCATGTCTTTAATAGTTTTAATACCCCCATTAATAATAATTTCTAAGTCAGGATAATCCTGTTTTATGCGGTAAACGCGATCATAATCGAGGGGTGGAATGTTGCGGTTTTCTTTTGGGCTTAGGCCTTTTAGCCATGCTTTGCGTGCATGTATTGTAAAGCTGTTACAGCCTGCTTTGGCGTTTTCCTCAACAAAGCGCGTTAGAAATTCATAAGAATCTTGTTCGTCAATTCCAATACGTGTTTTTAAGGTGACCTCTATATTGACGGCGTCTTGCATGGATCTTACACACGCGGCAACCGTTTCTGGTTCTGCCATCAGGCATGCGCCAAATGCGCCTTTTTGGACACGTTCACTGGGGCAGCCGCAATTAATATTGATTTCATCATAGCCCCATTCTTCGCCAATTTTTGCTGCTAAGGTCATTTCGTCAACGTCACAGCCCCCCAGTTGAAGTGCAACAGGGTGTTCTTCTTTATTATAGGGCAGGTGTTTATCAGCCACACCATATTTCAGGGCCGCAGAGGTAATCATAACGCTATAGAGTAAAATGTCTGGTGCGATCAAGCGGTGAAAATAACGGCAATGACGATCCGTCCATGCCATCATCGGGGCAACGGAAAATAAACGATTGATTGGTTTTATCTGTTTTGTCATTCTTGCTGTTGTATCAATTTTATGCTTATATGAAGACATATAATAATCACTTTATAACAGAGGGAAATACCAGATTATGGGTATTTTTGCCAGATATATCAGCGGCTTTATGATTCTTTTTATGGGATTATTCTTTGTTGCATCAAATTTATATGCACAAGAAACACCGAAAGGTGATTTTCAAACATATTTTGTGTCGCTGCGCGCCGCGGAAATTAATATGCGTACGGGGCCGGGGTATCGTTATCCCATTGCATGGGTTTATCAGCGTCGTGACTTGCCCGTGAAGGTTGTTGATCGTTTTGACCATTGGCGTCAAATTCAAGATTTTGACGGTGATATGGGGTGGGTGCATAAAAATCTGTTATCAAATCGCACAATGGGCTTAGTTATTCGTGATAAGGCAAATTTATATCGTAAGAACGATTCTGGCTCTTTGATATTGGCGCAAGCGGAAAAAGGGACTGTCGGTGCGGTTGAAGTTTGTGAAAAAACAAAATGCTATATTGAGATCCAAGGCTATGAAGGCTGGGTCGATCAAGATGCACTTTGGGGTATTGATTAGAATTCTTTAAACTGCATGATAGTCAAAACTACCATCTGCTCTTGCGATGGGGTTATTTTGAAATGAAATAAACACGACGTCCCCATTTTCATCGGCCTTAACATCATGAATGATCGTGGCGGGGAAGGTAAACTCATCATCTTTCTTAAAAATGACTTCTTTATCACCAATGCTGGCTTTGCCCTGTCCTTCTATAACAATAATTTTTGCTGTTGCATCATCATGATAATGCGCGCCTAGCTTTAATCCTTTGGGTAAGAAGAATATATCGACATGCTTATAACTGTTTGGAATGTCGGTGCGGTTTTCGTCTTTATATGTTAATGACAGGACTGTCTTATTATCTTCTTTATGAACGGTAAAAGAGCAAAAATCATCACCAATAAAGTGATTATACGCGCCGTCTAAGATATCTTCGCTGTGGGCGTTAAAAATATCTTTTATGTATTTAATAATTTTTTTTATTTCAGGTGTATGCATAGAAAGAAGCATAACACAAGCCTGTGCGTTATGTCAATTTAAGCATTTTCAACTTCGATAATAACTCGCAAATTTTTAAGCTTTTTGCCGTGGGGCAGATCTGGAATTTCAATATTATCAAGGGCATCCAAATGAATATCCGTTAATGTTTCGCTGTGTGTATCGTAAATATGGTGATGATCGCTGGTGTTCGTATCAAAATAATGACGGTCATTATCAAGCATAACTTTGTTTAAGAGGCCAGCCTCTAGGAAGCTATTGAGGCTATTATAGAGTGTGGCGAGGGACAGCTTTAGCCCAACATCTTGGCATGTTTTAAAAATATCATCTGCCGTGAAATGGTGGCGCTTGTCGCCTGTCTCGCCAAATATAATCCCGCCCAGCTGTAGGCGTTGTTTGGTTGGGCGAATATCGGCACCACGTAGAAGCGTGTCTATGGCTTCATAGCGCTTTTGTACTGGTTGCTCAGATGTGTTTTTAGATCTTAATGTCATGATTCCACTATCGCATATATCTATTATTAGAATCAATCTAAAAATAAGCCTAACGCATTGGATTATATCCTTAATAATAAACTATTGCCTTTTTTTATGAATTGTTTAACGTGTGGGCATCATAAACTATATATATTAATCATGTTGAAGAGGTGACTTTATGTCCGTGACATCTAAAAATAGCTTTAATTTTGAAGACCTTATCAGTTGCGCTAAGGGAAAAATGTTTGGTGAGGGTAACCCACAACTTCCTATGCCGCCTATGCTGATGTTTGATCGTATTGTTAAAATTACCAATGATGGTGGCGAGTACGGCAAAGGCTATATCGAAGCAGAATTAGACGTTAAGCCAGACCTATGGTTCTTTGGCTGTCACTTTGAAGGTGATCCAGTAATGCCTGGTTGTTTGGGGCTTGATTCGTTATGGCAGCTTGTTGGATTCTTCCTCGGTTGGTCAGGCATGAAGGGTGCTGGACGTGCTCTTGGTGTAGGGGATGTTAAATTCTCTGGTCAGGTTTTGCCAACAGCGAAAAAAGTTACTTATATTTTGAATATCAAACGCGTTATCAACCGCAAATTAGTTCTTGGTATTGCGGATGGTATCATGAAGGTTGACGGCAAAGTTGCTTATGAAGCAACAAACTTGCGCGTTGGCTTGTTTGAAAACACGGATGCAATGTAGTTGCACCAACAAAAAATCTATTAACAATTAAACTTAATTAAGTAAACGGAGTATCTCTTATGGTTCAAGGTTTAAAGCGTGTTGTTGTAACAGGTATGGGAATTATCTCATGTATTGGTAATACAAAAGAAGAGGTTTTAGAATCTCTGAAAAACAGTACATCTGGTATTACACATTCGGCTAAATATGAAGAAATGGGTTTTCGTTCCCATGTCCACGGCATGCCAAAAATTGATGTAACAGACCATATTGATAAGCGTGTTATGCGTTTTATGGGCATGGGTGCTGCATATAACTATTTAGCGATGGAACAAGCCGTTGCCGATTCTGGTTTAGCCGAAGATCAAGTGTCTAATATCCGCACAGGTATTATTATGGGGTCTGGTGGACCATCGGTCAGTAATCTTATTATAGCGGCAGATACAGCACGCGAAAAAAGCGTTAAGCGCATTGGGCCCTTTCAAGTGCCACGCACAATGTCTTCAACAAATTCTGCGACATTGGCAACACCATTTAAAATCAAGGGTGTGAATTATTCAATTTCATCTGCTTGTGCAACCTCAGGCCATTGTATTGGTAATGCCTATGAGTTGATCCAAATGGGTAAACAAGACATTGTTTTCGCCGGTGGTGGTGAGGAGCTCGATTGGGGTCTGTCTATGTTGTTTGATGCGATGGGTGCTTTATCATCGAAATATAATGATGCCCCACAAACCGCATCACGAGCCTATGATGCAAACCGTGATGGTTTTGTTATTGCTGGTGGTGGTGGCGTTCTTGTTCTTGAAGAATATGAGCATGCCAAAGCACGCGGTGCGAAAATCTATGCTGAAATTACTGGTTATGGTGCAACATCTGATGGCTATGACATGGTTGCCCCAAGTGGTGAAGGCGCTGTCCGCTGTATGGAGATGGCAAAATCAACCGTTGATGGCGATATTGATTACATCAACACGCATGGGACTAGTACGCCCGTTGGTGACATCAAAGAATTAGAAGCCATTCGTGAAGTGTTCGGTAATGATACGCCTTACTTTGGCTCAACGAAGCCTTTGACAGGACACTCTTTGGGTGCGACATCGGTTCAAGAAGCTATCTACACATTATTGATGATGGAAAATGACTTTATTGCGGCATCTGCCAATATCCAAGAATTGGATGAGGGTGCAAAAGGCATGAAAATTGTTACCGAACGTATGGATAACAAGCCTATTAAGCATGCTTTATCAAACAGCTTTGGTTTTGGTGGTACGAACTGTACTCTCGCTTTCTCAAAAGTTGACGACTAGTTTTAAGATATAACAAGGAATAAACACATGGATTTAAGTGCAATGACATCGGACATCATGAAGGGCAAACGCGGCATTGTTATGGGCGTTGCCAATGATAAATCGATTGCATGGGGGATCGCGGAAACGCTTCACCGCCATGGTGCTGAGATGGGCTTTACCTATCAAGGGGATGCGTTTGAAAAACGTGTGCGTCCTTTGGCAAACTCCATTGGCTCTGATTTTCTTATTGAGTGTGATGTCACGGACGAAGATCAATTAGACGATGTTTTTGCAAAAATTAAAGACAAATGGGGCAAAATTGACTTTATTGTTCATGCGATTGCTTATTCAGACAAAGAAGAGCTTAAGGGGCGCTTTGTTGATACGTCTTTGGTAAACTTTACCAACTCAATGCATATTTCTTGTTATTCATTCACCTCTATCGCACGTCGTGCCTCGGCATTGATGACTGATGGTGGTTCTATGATTACGCTGACATATTTGGGTGCTGATCGTGTGATGCCATTCTATAACGTTATGGGTGTCGCAAAGGCTGCATTACAGGCGTCTGTGCGTTATTTAGCCGAAGATTTAGGTAAGGATAATATCCGCGTGAACGCTATTTCTGCTGGGCCTATGCGTACATTGGCTGGTTCTGCCATTGGCGGTGCTCGCGCGACATTTAAATATAATCAAGAGGCTTCCCCCTTGCGCCGTACAGTCACACAAGAAGAGGTCGGTGGCTCTGCCCTTTACCTCCTCAGTGATTTATCAAACGGCGTAACAGGCGAAAACCACTATGTCGATGCAGGCTTCCACGCCGTCGGCATGAAAAAAGCCGATTAATTCATTTTAGTTTTTCATGGTTTTTGGTAGTCTTGCTGTTGCAAGATAGGAAGACATCCATGTACATATTCAAGCATATCAATAGCGCATCTGATTTCTTAACCGAAGCGTTGGATCATTTGGTTCAGTGTGAGGTTGAAAATAATATTACGATTGGTGTGCCGAAACGTTTTTCTGATACCCTAGATCTTAAAAATATAGATGGAACGCTGGCTTTATTTGACAGTGTTGTTGTTTATAAGGGCGATGAGATTGTTGGAACGTTCTTTGTTACGGATCATGGGTTATGTATTGGTTATCCAACACAGCATGAATCTATCACCCAAGCGGCACAGTTTATTTACGATATAGGCTGGCGTTTTCCGATGATTGACGGTGAAACAAAAACAGCCGATTTATTCCAAGTTGCTTGGCAAGGCATAACGCAAAGGGCAATAAAAAGCCGCAGAGAAATGATCGTCCATCGCTTAGATACAGTTCAACCGCCAGTTGTTTGTGATGGCAATATGCGTCTTTCAAAAGATAGTGAGGTTGATATGTTGTCGCAGTGGTTTGTTGATTTCACAAATGATACCCATTTGGCTGAACAAAAGAAAACTAGCTTTGATGAAGCCAAATTAAGAATGCAACGTCATCATGACGCGGGACAGGCTTATATTTGGGAAAATGAAAAAGGAGAGGCCGTGTCGATGACATGTATTACACGTGAATTGATTAATGCCGTTAATTTATCATTGGTATTCACACCGCGTGCCCATCGTGGTCATGGATATGCGAGCGCATGTGTTGCAACACTAAGCCAAACCATGTTAGATAAAGGATATAAATTTTGCTCACTCTTTACGGATGCGGCAAACCCAACATCAAATAAGATCTACCGCCAAATTGGCTATAAGCAGATCTTAGAAACAAGGAATATTGTATTATCATGACTGATTATAAAAACCTCTATGACGCAATTATAGATTTTATTGATGACCGTTTTGACGGTGATAATGAATGTGGTGCGGCGGGAGCCATTTTAGAAGATGGCGAAATTGTCTTTAGTACCGCACCTGATTATTATAATAACGGTGTCAATTTATGCCACGAAACGGGTGCGCTATTAGAAAGCTATAACCGTAACTTACGTGTTCAGGCCATTATGTGTTTATACAAAGATGAAGAGGGCGAAATTATCGTCCTATCTCCGTGTGGTATTTGCCAAGAGCGCCTGCGCGATCATCAAATTATGGGTGAAGGCGATGACCAATTCATGGCTGCAGTCCCATCAAAAGACGGCTCAAAACCATTTGAGATGAAAAGCTTTGCAGAGCTTAGCCCGTATGATTGGACCAAGCCTTTTCAAGAAATGGCCTAAATATTAATGCACAAATTGTATGGCGGCGGTGCTGATTAATGTGTCAACGCCCCATTTTTCCATGCGTTTAGCCATGAGTGGGTCTGCGTCTGTCATATGTACTATAATGGGTTTTTCCAAATCCATGAGACGCTCAATACGTTCTTCTGTGACATCATGTTGATTAAGGAGGACGCAGGAGAGGCGGTTCTTTTGTGCGAAATCAATAAAGGCTTCGAATTTTGTTTCATCATCAAAATAACCATCCAACACAAGGCCTTTATGCCAATACGGAATTGTTTCCTCGGCAGTGCCATAGGCAATTAAATTATCAGCCATGATAATAATTTCTGGGCAATCTTCATCCCAAATTTGGCTAAGACTGTCTAAAATTGTTGCCATTGTTTCGGTTTCTTCAAAATCATTCATCAATTGCACGCGTAATATAATGTTCAGCTTGTGCTCTAAAATCGGGTCTAATGCTTCTTCTAATGTTTGGTCTGCAATAATAGGAATGCCGGATTCATTGAGGCCTGCGGTGACGTGAATCCATTTTAAGGGACTATCTTTTAACTGTGCAATATCATCAATCGACGTAACATCTTGAACAAAAGGCGGCAAGGTGATGACTTGGTCGTCTTGTTCAGCCATTAATTTTTGATGTTCGTAATGATAGTGAAAGGGGTAATTAAGATTGCTATCAATCTCTTCTTTTTTACCATCTTGCTTGGTGTGTCCACAATTTTCATCATGCACGTGATCTGTGTCACATGTGTTTTCATTGTCTTTATCGTTTGAGTCTTTATCGTGTGGCATACTACCATCCTTTATTTATTATCTGTTAAGGAAAATGGCCTTCAATTATAGTAATCAAAGGCCATTTTATATATCTGTTTTAAATGAAGAGTGATTTAAGCGGTTTCGCGCTTCTCATCTTCATCATCACGTTTTTTTGAACGATCATCCGCTAATTCTTCACCAGTCTCTTGGTCAACGAGACGCATAGACAATTTGAATTTACCACGAGGGTCAATGGCGATCAGCTTAACCTTAACCATTTGACCTTCTTCAAGGTGGTCAGTAACTTGATTAACACGCTCATTAACGATTTCTGAGATGTGAACAAGACCGTCACTCTTACCAATAAAGGTAACAAAAGCACCAAAGTCCATGATCTTGGCAACTTTACCATCATAGATCGTTCCTACTTCTGGCTCATCTGTTAGATCTTTGATCCACTGAATTGCTTCTGCAACGGCTGCCTTGTTAACAGCAGAGACGCGGACTTTACCTTCGTCATCAATGTCAACTTTGGCACCAGTTGTTTCACAGATCTCGCGGATAACTTTACCACCAGAACCAATAACGTCACGGATCTTGTCAACAGAAATCTGAATTTGCTCCATGGTTGGGGCATGCTCAGAAACACCTTCGCGTGATGTATCAATTGCTTTGGCCATTTCACCAAGAATGTGCAAACGACCTTCTTTGGCTTGGTCTAGGGCAATTGTCATGATCTCTTCAGTGATTGATGTGATCTTAATATCCATCTGAAGGGCTGTGATACCGTCTTTAGTACCCGCAACTTTAAAGTCCATGTCACCAAGATGATCTTCATCACCAAGGATATCTGTAAGAACCGCAAAGTCTTCGCCATCTTTAACAAGACCCATCGCAATACCAGCAACAGGAGCTTTCAAGGGTGCGCCAGCTTCCATTAAGGCCATTGATGTACCACAAACTGTTGCCATTGATGACGAACCGTTTGATTCAAGGACTTCAGAAACCACACGCATTGTGTATGGGAATTCTTCTTTTGATGGTAATAGTGGACGAATTGCACGCCATGCTAGTTTACCGTGACCGATTTCACGACGTCCAGGGGACCCCATGCGACCACATTCACCAACAGAGAATGGAGGGAAGTTATAATGAAGCAAGAAGCTCTCTTTATACTCACCGTCTAATGCATCAATGATTTGCTCATCTTGACCAGTACCAAGTGTTGCAATAACTAATGCCTGTGTCTCACCACGTGTGAACAAGGCAGAACCATGTGCAAATGGTAATGTGCCAACTTCGGCTTCGATTTGACGCACAGTTTTCGTGTCGCGACCATCAATACGTGTACCATTTTTAAGAAGGTCACCACGAACAACATCTGATTCAAGTTCTTTAAAGAACCCACCAACCATTGCATCGCTAACGCCATCATCTTCGGCGTATAATGCCATGACTTCGTTACGTACTTCTTTTAGGGCGTTGCTTCGGTCTTGCTTCACTTGGAGTTTGTAAGCATCGCGGATTTTATCAGCACCAGCGTCAGCAACTTTTGCTTTAACTTCGTCATAACGAGGATCTTGCTCAGGCAATGTCCATGGCTCTTTGGCACATTCTTCTGCCAATTCAACGATCATGTCAATAACAGGCTGGAAGCTCTTCCAACCAAGTGTTACCGCTTCAAGCATTTTAGCTTCTGATAATTCTTGAGCCTCAGACTCAACCATCAAAACGCCTTCTTTAGTACCTGCAACGATAAGATCAAGGTTTGACTCATCCATTTCGGCAACAGTAGGGTTAACTTTTAATTCGCCATCAACCATACCAACACGTGCGCCACCAATTGGGCCCATGAATGGCATGCCAGAGATTGTAAGTGCGGCAGAAGCAGCAATCATAGCAACCATATCTGGGTCATTTGTAAAGTCATGTGTCAGAACTGTTGTAACAACCTGAACTTCATTTTTAAATCCTTTAGGGAATAAAGGACGGATAGGACGGTCAATAAGACGTGATGTCAGAACTTCTTTTTCAGAAGGGCGACCTTCGCGCTTAAAGAAACCACCAGGAATTTTACCAGCAGCATATGTCTTTTCTTGATAAAGGATCATAAGTGGGAAAAAGTCTTGGCCTGGTTTGATTGATTTTGCACCACACGCAGTGGCCAAAACGGTTGTATCTCCATATTTAACAACGACAGCACCATCGGCTTGTCTTGCCATTTTTCCAGTTTCGATTGTAAGGGTGCGACCGCACCATTCAATTGATTTTGTTGTAACAGTAAACATTATAGATTTCGTTCCTTTCGAATACATGTTGGCCAGATTGCCAACGGATTAATTAAACATTGTTGTTTACAGGTGTTTTTTGACACTTTTTTTCTTCTAAGTCAATCTATTACTGGTTTAGAGCAATTTTTTTCTATATTCTGGCTGCGATTGATAACTATATCTCCTAGGGGCGCAATTATAATGGCTAGATCAGCAGAAATCATCCTCGTTCGCCACGGCGAAAGTACATACAATAGAGAGCAACGCTTTGCTGGGCATACCGATGTGCTATTAACAGAAAAGGGCGTTCAAGATGCCCGTGATGCCGGTGATTTGTATGATGAACAGGGCTTGATTTTTGACCGTGTTTTCTCGTCTGACTTGTCCCGCGCTTATGACACTGCTGTATATTCTCTTGAAAAAAGTATTTTTAACGCACACCTTATTCCTTCGATTGTAAAAGATGAACGCCTAAGAGAGCGGGATTTTGGCGCAATGTCCGGTAAGCCGTGGAATCGTATTGAGACCGAAACAAAAGAACAACGCAAAATACGTTTTGCCAAAGAATTCGCTGAGAAAGCTCCCGATGCAGAGACTGTGGAACAGATTACAGCGCGTGTAAAAGGGTTCATCGATGATGTATTGGTCGATTATTTAAAGCAAGATGAAACAATTTTGATTGCCTGTCATGGCGGTGTTATTCGCGCGTTTCATGTGGCGTTGAAACAAATTGCACAAGAGGATATTTTTGAAATCAATGTTGCCAATGGTGAAATTTTCAGCTTTGATGAAACGCTGTTAAAAAAAATAGGATTGTTACCATGAGTTGCCTCGTTTTAGTTCGTCACGGACAAACAGATTATAATAAAGCCAAACGTATGACGGGCAGGGCGAACGGTGTATTGACGCAACAAGGTATAGAACAGGCTAAAATGTTGGGGCGTGTTTATAATGAACAGGGCTTAATTTTTGATCATGTTTTTTCTTCAACCCTTAAGCGATCTTTTGAGACTGCGCGTCATTCATTGGAAACGTCATCAAGTCACAATCATCTTTATAATGAAATGCAAACATCATGGTCTATCATACAAGATCATCGACTGGATGAACGCGATGTCGGTGATGTGACGGGAATGACAAAAGAACAGGCTATCGATTTATATGGCGAAGTCCAAACGCTTAATTGGCGAGAAAGTTATAACGTCCGTGCGCCAAATGGCGAGAGTGTCAAAGATGTTCACGATCGGACAAAAGATTACTTAGATGAGCGTGTTCTACCTCTTTTAAAAGACAATAAAACAGTTTTAATTGTTAGTCACGCAATCACAATGATCGGACTTCATCTTGCATTGGGCGTTATAAAAGAAGATAATATTCTTGATTTAAACTTACCCAATGGTGAAGCCATTATATTTAATAAAACACGGTTAAAAGAAATGAGATTAATCACATGACAAATTTGGTATTAACAAGGCATGGTGAGAGTGAATGGAATAAGAAGAATTTATTCACAGGATTTCATGATATTGAATTAACAGAGCAGGGTCGCGAAGAAGCCAAAATCGCAGGGCAGGAGATTGCGGCTAAAGGGCTAGTTTTTGATGTTGTTTACACATCAACCCTTAAGCGCGCCTATCATACGGCGGAAATATTGTTAGAGGCCACCGGCACAAACGATCATCTTAAAATTGGTGATGCCCCGAATGCCGAATGGAAGATGATCAAGCACGACGATTTGCGCGAGCGTGATTATGGCGATTTAACAGGGTTAAATAAGGCCGAAACAGCCGAAAAATATGGTGCAGAACAAGTGCATATTTGGCGTCGTTCTTATGATGTGCCACCTCCAGGTGGTGAATGTTTAAAGGACGTTGTCGAGCGTGTGCGTCCGTATTATGAGGATGTTATTAAACCTCAATTGGAAGCGGGTAAAACCGTTCTTGTTGCCGCACATGGTAATAGTTTGCGCGCAATGATGATCATCTTGGGTGAACGCACACCAAAAGACATTAATGAGTTCGAATTGGGAACGGGTCGCCCTATCTACCTGACTATTTAAGCGACCATTAGTGCCGCTGTTTCAACCATATCGGAGGCTTTAGTCACTTTCTTGTGACACAACGCTGATTGTGCCGCGGCAAGGCGCGCAATGGGAATGCGGTAGGGTGAACAAGACACATACGACAAGCCAATTCGTTCGCAAAAATCAATCGATTCTGGGTCGCCACCATGTTCACCGCAGATACCCGTTTTAATGTCTGGGCGAACAGTTCGTGCTTTAAGGCGCGCTATTTTGATCAGCTCGCCAACTCCTGACTCATCCAATGTGACAAAGGGGTCACGTTCTATCAAGCCTTGGCGTTGATAATCGGGTAGGAAACTGCCCGCATCATCGCGTGATAGGCCAAATGTTGTTTGTGTTAAATCATTTGTTCCAAAACTAAAAAATTCTGCATGTTTAGCAATCTGATTGGCGCATAGTGCTGCGCGGGGCAGTTCAATCATTGTACCAACATGGTAATTCAACGTTGGCGCAATCGTGCGCGAAATATCATCAATCCGTTTTTTGATGGTTTCTAATTCACCAGAGAGGCTGACCAAAGGCACCATAATTTCTAGGGTAGGGGCATTAAACGGATCATTCTTATAGATTGTATTCGCGGCATTAAAAATCGCGCGGACTTGCATGTCATAAATTTCAGGGTAAGAAATACCAAGACGACAGCCACGATGGCCTAGCATCGGGTTTTCTTCCTTGAGCGCGGTTATACGTGCTTGAACATCGTGCTCTTTTAAGCCTAAATTATCGGCTAGTTTTTTAGTGGCTTCAACACCATGCGGTAAGAATTCATGTAAAGGTGGATCCAATAGACGCACCGTCACAGGCAAGCCCCTCATTGTGTCAAACAGAGCGGTAAAGTCTTTAACTTGTTCTGGCTCTAATTCAGCAAGAGCGATTTCTCGTTCTTTTTGTGTTTGCGCCAAGATCATTTTGCGTACAGATAAAATACGCGAAGGTTCAAAGAACATGTGCTCGGTACGGCATAAACCAATACCCGTTGCACCAAATTCGAGGGCTGTTTTTGCGTCCTCAACGGTTTCTGCATTGGCGCGAATTTCCATGCGGCGCACGTCATCTGCCCAACGCATAATCGTTTGGAAGTCATCAGAAATTTCAGCCATAATTTTTGGTACATTGCCCAAAATCACATCACCGGTTGAACCATCAAGCGTTACAATATCACCGCTCTTTAATGTTGTGCCTTTGATTGATAGTCTTTGTGCGCTGTGATCAATAACAACTTCGCCCGCACCGGCAACACAGCATCGCCCCATGCCTCTGGCGACAACCGCCGCATGACTTGTCATCCCGCCGCGGCTGGTTAAAATACCATTAGCGGCGTGCATGCCGTGAATGTCTTCGGGGCTGGTTTCTGTGCGTGCCAAAATGACTTTTTCGCCCGCTTGTGATAAACGCTCAGCCTCATCGGCAGTGAAAACCAGTAAACCACTTGCTGCACCAGGTGAGGCAGGCAAGCCTTTGGTCAGGATTTTTTTTGGCGCTTTAGGATCTAACGTCGGGTGTAATAATTGATCAAGGCTGTTGGCGTCAATGCGCAACAGTGCCTCTTCTTTAGTAATTAAATTCTCATTGACCATATCTACAGCGATTTTTAAGGCCGCTTTTGCCGTGCGTTTGCCCGTGCGCGTTTGCAACATATAGAGCTTGTTCTCTTGTACTGTAAATTCAATATCCTGCATGTCTTGGTAATGAGTTTCTAGTTTTAATCTGATATCGCTTAATTCTTTGAAGATTTCGGGCATAGCCTCTTCCATTGAAAGTGCCTCTAAATTCTGATTTCGGCGTTCTTCTTTGGTCAAGGGTTGGGGTGTACGAATACCAGCGACGACATCTTCGCCTTGTGCATTAATTAAAAACTCTCCGTAAAATTCTTTACTGCCTGTTGACGGGTTACGTGTAAAAGCCACACCGGTTGCACAGCCATTACCCATGTTACCAAAGACCATGGCTTGCACATTGACAGCAGTTCCCCAATCGGCAGAAATGTTATTAATGGCGCGGTATGTTATAGCGCGTGGGTTCATCCATGAATCAAACACAGCAGAGATCGCCCCCCATAATTGGTCATCGACATTCTGTGGAAATGGATTGCCAGTTTCTTGAATAATAAGGCGTTCATATTCGGCAATAATTTCTTGCCAATTTTTGGCTGTTAAATCGGTATCTTCACTAATGCCGTCGTCGCGCTTATAAGTTTCAAGCAGATCTTCAAAGAGGTAATGATCGACATCCATTACGACACTGCCATACATTTGAATGAAACGTCGATAGCAATCATAGGCAAAGCGTGGATTATTTGTTTTTGCGGCGAGGGCGCCAACGGTGGTTTTATTTAGCCCTAAATTCAATACGGTATCCATCATGCCCGGCATTGATACACGTGCACCAGAACGCACAGATACAAGAAGGGGATTTTTATCATCACCAAAAACAAGATTTGTATTATTTTCGATAGATTTAATCGCGCCTCTTACATCGTCTTTTAAATTATCGGGATATGTTTTGTTATCCTGATAATAGGCATTACAAACATCGGTGGTCAGGGTAAAGCCTGGCGGGACTGGTAAATTTAAGTCAGACATTTTGGCGAGGTTAGCACCTTTGCCACCCAATAAATCTTTTGCGTAATCATCGCTTAATTTATTGGTCTTACTGTTTGAGCCAAAGGTGTAAATCCATGTTTTGTTCTGTTCGTGATGTGTCATGATTTATTCCTTTATGAACGTGGTTTGGTTCTATCCCTCTATTTTACTGAAATCGGCTACTAGCCCTAATGTCTGTCTTATTTGTGCCAAAATATTCAGGCGATTAAGGCGAATGTCGGCTTGATTGTCATTGACCGTTACTGTATCAAAAAACGCGTCAATGGGGGCACGTAATTTCGCCATTTCGGTCATGACATCTTCATAATTCTCGGCATCAAGGGCGGGGGTAATTGCGGCTTTTGTTTTTTGTAAGTCACTGAATAATAATATTTCTTCGGCTTGTTCCAATAAATTATCATTCACTGCACCATCAAAACGTGTCTTATCTTTTTTCTCTTCGATAGAGACAATATTTGTTGCACGTTTATAACCACTTAATAAATTAATCCCATCATCAGTTTTTAAGAATGTTTCAAGGGCATTAACGCGCGATAAAATACGCGCTAAGTTGCTGTCTTTATTGCCATTATTAGTGGCAAAAACCGCATCAATCAGGTCGTAACGCACATTTTTATCTTTAAGGACAACTTTTAAGCGCTCACCAATAAAGGAGATCAAGTCATCTGTCGGATTATCCGTGCCCTTAACAGTATTGCCATAGAGTTCATATGATTTATCAAAAGCAGGTTTCAGATCATAGTTCAGGTCATTCTCAAGAATAAGGCGAATAATCCCTAAGGCCGCACGGCGTAATGCAAAAGGATCTTTTGATCCTGTGGGCTTTTCATCAATCGCGAAGAAACCTGTTAGGACATCAATTTTTTCTGCCAAAGCCAAAGCAACTGATACAGGCTTTATTGGGCAATCATCATCAGGCCCCGCGGGCTTGTAATGATCTTCAATGGCATAGGCAACATCGTTATCCAGCCCTTCGGCAATCGCGTAATAACGCCCCATAATGCCTTGCAAGCTAGCGAATTCACCAACCATACCAGAGACGAGATCGGCCTTACATAAAGAGCCAGCAAGGCGTGCATGTTCGGCAGTATTTTTATCAAATAATGTGGCAGCGATAAAATCACTCAGTTCGCTTAAACGCTGTGAACGTTCATAAACACTGCCTAATTTTTCATGGAAACGAATATCTTTTAAACTGTCGAGACGGTCTTCGAGTTTTATTTTAAGATCTTGTTTATAGAAGAAGGCGGCATCGGATAGACGTGCGCGTAAAACTTTTTCATTCCCTGCGATAATTTTTGCGCCTTTATCAAGTGTTACAATATTGGCAGTGATGATAAAGCTATTTGATAATGTGCCCTCTTTATCAAATAGAGGGATATATTTTTGATCACTTTTCATGGTTTTGATGAGGCATTCTTGGGGGACATCCAAAAATTCTTTATCAAATTCACCACACAAAATAACAGGCCATTCGACCAAACCAACGATTTCTTCCAATAGATAATCATCGGGTTCAATAACTAGGCCTTTTGATTTTGCTACCAAGCTAGCCTCTTCGAAAATAACATGTTTGCGTTCAGCGCGATCAATCATGACATAGGCCGTATTTAGCTGTGTCTTATAATTATCAAAGTTTGCGATGGTTAATGTGTCTGGCGCAAGAAAGCGATGGCCAACAGTTGTGTTGCCATAGGTCAATTTTTGGCTCTCGTCACCGTCAATTACTGTGCCTAAATCAAATGCGCCATGAACGGTTTTTTCAGCGAAGACAGCCATGACACCGCGTAATGGGCGTGCCCATCTAAAGGCATTTTCACCCCAGCGCATTGATTTTGGCCATTTTAGGCCATTGATAGCATCATTGATGATGATTTCTAATTTATCAGATGTGTTACCACCTTTGTGTGTAATGTTCACAAACCAGAATGTACCTTTGTTTGTTTCTCGTTGTTCACAGCCATCAAGCGTGGTTAATCCATTACCCTTCATAAAGCCTTGCAAGGCTTGTTCGGGAGCATCAATGCGCGGGCCGCGGCGCTCTTCATGTTTATCTGCAATTTGAGTGGGGATGTTTGTTGCACGGAAAATCAAACGACGTGGTGTTGAGTGGATTTCTGCGCCGTCATAAGAAATATCGGCATCATCTAAGCCTTTGATAATCAAATCACCAAAGCTTTGGGCGGCTTTCTTCTGCATGCGGGCAGGCAGGTCAGCACATAAAATTTCAATCAGAAGTTCAGTAGTGTTCGTAGTTTTCGCAGTGTCTTTTGCAGTCATGTTATGCGGCCTCTTTTTTACTGTTGTCAATTCCCATCCATGTCTCACAACAAGATTTAGCAAGGGCACGGATACGACCGATATAGGCTTGGCGTTCAAGCACGCTTATAACGCCGCGCGCATCAAGGAGGTTAAAGATGTGGCTGGCTTTAATACATTGATCATAGGCAGGTAGAGATAGTTTTTGTGCGATCAAATTCGCACATTCTATTTCGGCATCTTTGAAATGTTGGAATAAAATATCTGTCTTCATATGTTCAAAATTCGCCGCTGAACATTCTTTTTCATTTTGTAAAAACACATCGCCATAGGTAACGCCGTGACCATTAAAATCAAGATCATAGACATTATCAACATCTTGAATATACATCGCCAGACGCTCTAACCCATAGGTTAGCTCAACGGGTACGGGGGAACAGTCAAGGCCGCCGACTTGCTGGAAATAAGTATATTGTGATACTTCCATACCATCACACCATATTTCCCAACCTAAACCCCAAGCGCCCAATGTAGGGCTTTCCCAATCATCTTCGACAAAGCGAATATCATGTTCCGTTGGATCAATTCCAAGCGCCCGCAAAGAGCCTAAATAAAGCTCTTGGTCATTGCCTGGGCATGGTTTCATGATGACTTGGAATTGGTAATAATGCTGTAAACGGTTGGGGTTTTCGCCGTAACGTCCATCGGTTGGACGGCGACAGGGTTGTACATAGGCACAATTCCAAACCCGGTCGGGCCCTAAAGATCTTAATGTCGTAGCAGGATGAAACGTACCAGCACCCATTTCAACGTCGTAAGGTTGCAAAATAACACAGCCCTGTTTCGCCCAGTAATGTTGTAATGTTAAGATAATATCTTGAAAGGAAAGAGGTTTTTTCTTATCGGTCATACTGATCTGCTTGTCTTATGGATGTTATTGAATGGCTTTAGGTTACTTTATTCGCTTAAAAATACAAGGGCAAAGCCAGTGGTAAGACAAGAAAAAAGCCACGCATATAAAGGCGTGGCTTTTGAATTTTTTTTATAGTGTAAAATAAGACAGCTTACATCTTTAGTTTAGCCATCTTTTTGGCAAGTTTGACTTGTTTTTTCTTAAGCTTAGCCATTTTTATTGCCTGTTCACTATCATTACTGTTTGCTGGCTCACTGCTCATTGAAAAGCCACCACCCATTGGTGGTCCAGAACGAAGAACGATATGCATTAGCTGTACGTCATTGCCATATTTTTGTTCTAGAATGCTGGTCATTGATCCAACACCGTCAATTAATCCAGCCTTGAATGATTCCTCACCAAACCAAGTGTCGGCGGAAAAAACATCACTGTTTTTAAGGTTTTGAAGGTCTAGTTTACCGCCCTTGGTTAATTTATCGCCACGGCGTTCCATGACCCAGCCAATAAACATGTCATGCAATTTGCTGAGCCGTTTTTGTATTTTGTCTTTGGTTGCTGGTTCGTTGATGTCGGGGCGTTTATTCTTGCCGGCTGTAAATGTGTGACGCTTTAGCCCTTCTTTTTTCAGCTTCTCTGTGTCGTCATAATATTCTGTGACTACACCGATTGATCCAATGGTTGATGTCTTATGCGCATAAATATCATCTGCAGCACAAGCGATCCAATAGCCACCAGATGCAGCATAATCGCCGACAAAGGCATGAACGGGTTTGTTGTATTTCTTTGATAATTCACGGATGCGCCCAGCAATCATTTCTGATTGTGTTGGTGATCCGCCAGGGCTGTTGATGTAAAGCGCAACAGAATCGATTTGAGGGTTAGAAAAGGCGGCCTCAAGCAATGTGTTCGATAGAAAATATTCTATGTTGCGGCCTTGGCCATTGGCGTCAATTGGGCCTTCTAGCATCACAACACCAACATTTGTGTGTGTTTTTGCTTTTGGCACTTTAGACGGATTCTGAGTCTTTGGAGGTGTGGTCATTATTATAGTCCCTGTTTTATTATTTTATTACGATGACGCCTATATTGACATCTTATGTGTGCGCATTTTTGATTGGCGCAGTCTTAAAGTGTACTAAGTGAGGAAAATAAGTCAAGAAACTATTAGGATTTTATTCCTGACATAATGATTTGTAGTTATGGTATTCTACGATCCGAAAGGACAATCTGATAAATGGCAGACTTGTCTTGTTGTGCCCGTAAACGTCAGATTACATTGACGGCAATGATACGACGTTGTCTTTTTACGCTCATCATAATCATCCGTATTTTTATGTTCACCATGGTTTCTATGGTCTGTAAAATCAGTCATTTGCACCTGTGGCTTTGGTTGTGTGGCAAACTCAAAGTTTGGATCAATCGCATCATTTAGCATGACATCATCTAGTATGACATTATCTAGTATTACTACGCGTTGTTTCTTTTTGTCTTTACGTGACTGTAATTCAGCACTTGTACGTAGAAAAACTTCCACGGCTTTTTTATATTTTGGACCTGATTTTTCTTGGATATGTTTAAAGTTTTCTTCTCTAAACCACGTGGGGAGGTTGATGGCACCGTCGTTTTTCTGTTTTGTTTGAATGGATTTGAAAAACCCAAAATAGAAAACCAAGGCGAGTAACAATAGAAACGCCCATCCAGGAAGTGTGAAGAAAGCAATAAGCAGAAGAATTTTAACCAGTGACCACATCGCTTTATATTACATCCGTATTAATCATTGCGCCATCATATAATATACGTGTGGCTTTATTGGTATATTTCTTATCGGCTTGATGTAAGACCATGCCGTGATGCATGGTTAATGGTTTTCTTGATCCTTTTTGTGCGCGGATAAGGCAGATTTTAGAGTGAGTGTCTTGATATGGATAAAGGGGATAGACCTCTATCGCGCCGATATTAACATCGCGCAACGCTATGATAATATCATCTAAACGATCACTGCGATGGACGATTGTTATTATTCCTTTTGCATGCAGTACGCGATTGGCACAATTAATCCAATCGTCAAATATTGCGCCGCTATCGCCCTCGTTATTGGTGCTCTGTTTTAAGGTCTGGCTATCATGGTAATAGCTATCTTCTTTAAAAAAGGGGGGGTTCATGATGACGTGATCAAAATAGTTGAGTGGTAGAATATGTTTGTCACGAATATCCCCATGAACAAGCGTTGCTGGAATATGATTATCGTTGTAATTTCTGCCCGCTAGGGACAGTGATGCTTGATCTAAATCAAGTCCTGTCAGCGTGTAATCAATATTTAATTCTTTTAAATGATGTCCAAGGCATAATGATGCCGTACCGACACCACACCCAAGATCAAGAATTTTAAGAGTATTTTTAGTCTGTTGTATAGGGGTGAAGGCGGCTAAAAAAACAGGGTCAATGCCACCACGATATTTAGAGGTTCCAAAATCAACGGTGACTTTGTCGCCTAATATTGTGTGGGTTGTCTGGTTTTTATCTGTTTGTGACATATATAATATCTAATGAATTATCCGGATAAAGTCTATCGTTAAGCTTGTATTTATGGCGATTATTGATTATATCTGTGCTCTGATAATGATTATAAAAGGCATAATAATACGTGACGGAACTATCGCAAAATACAGCATCAGCATTGGACGTACAGCAAGAGTATAATGCTGTAAAACGTCTTTCGTCTTTGTTCGGCGATGATATGATAGCGGTCAATGAGATCATCATGAAAGAAATGCAATCTGATGTTGCGTTGATTCCGCAATTGGCGGGATATTTGATCGCCTCAGGTGGTAAACGTATTCGTCCTCTTATGACGTTGGCCAGTGCGGCTTTATGTGGCTACACGGGTATTCGTGCACAACGTCTTGCTGCAATTGTTGAGTTTATTCATACTGCGACACTTTTACATGATGATGTTGTCGATAATAGCGATCAACGCCGCGGTCAAGAATCCGCCAATGTTATTTTTGGTAACGAAGCCAGCGTATTGGTTGGTGACTTCTTGTTCTCACGTGCCTTTCAATTAATGGTCGAAGACGGCGACTTAACAATTTTGAAAATTTTATCAACAGCATCTGCTGTGATTGCCGAGGGTGAAGTTTTGCAACTTCAAACAACGGGCAATCTGAAAACCAACGAAGCCGAATATTTAGCGGTGATTGAATCAAAAACCGCTGCTTTGTTCGCGGCGGCCTGTGAAGTAGGTCCTATTGTTGCACAACTTAACGATACTGTCGTGGTGGATGCAATGCGTGATTACGGTATGGCGCTGGGCTGTGCGTTTCAGATCATTGACGATGTGCTTGATTATTCATCAACGCAGGCAACTTTGGGCAAAACCATTGGTGATGATTTCACCGAAGGTAAAATGACACTACCGCTTCTTTATGCGATGGAAGTCGATAATATATCATTCTGGCAACGTGTTATTGGTGATAAAAATATACAAGAGGGTGATTTCGAAACCGTTTTATCCTACATGAAAGAAACACGAGCGCTTGATCGTTCTGTACAGCGTGCAAAAGACTATGCTGCGCAGGCCAAGGGAGCACTAGAAGTCATTGCAACGCATATTAAAGACCAAGATGATTTAATTATGCTTTTGAGTGATTTAGCAGATTATGTGGTTTCCAGAGACTATTAAAGATTTTCAAAATCAGCACGAATAATATCTTCGGCTTTTTGCGTGATTAATTTGCGTCCGGCACGTTCATTATCCGCATCTTTTACAATATTATTCACATCGATCATGTCACCAAAATGCAGATTGGCGGTTATGCCTTTTGTTTTTAAGAAAGCCCATAAATGCGGTGTTAATTCATGTGTATCAAGATACCAAGCGATATCATCCATCTCACTTTGTTGTGTAATGATAGAGCCATCTTTACGGTAATATTTTAATGATATAGTTTGAATGATAGGGGCTTTGCCCATGATGTCTGGATGTAATGTTGCGCCAAACAAAGATGATTTAAACGGAAGGATATCAAAGCCGTTATTTGTTGTGCCTTCGGGGAAAAATAACAAGCGTACGCCGTCATTTAAATAATCACGAATATCTTCTTTTTGTTTTATCGCGGCACTTGGTTTGCGTTCAATGAAATATGTGCCCTGTAATTTTGATAAAAATCCGAAAATAGGCCAGCCAGCAATCTCACTTTTAGCAATGAATATGCCCTTTAAGAATGTACCAAGGGCCAAAATATCTAGATAACTAGTATGATTAGAGACATAGATGACAGGGCGATTTTTTAATGTTTTGGATTTGTCCGTGCCCGTCATCGTTATTTTTATACCTGTCAAGCCACACACACAACGATGCCAAAAGCGCGGCATAATCCACACATAATGACGACGTAGCGGCGGGATAAGGAATACAATGAGCTGGACAAGCACTACAATAAAAACAAGTAGGGCAATTCCAATTATTTTAGCTATGGCAATCAGGGGACACATAAGAGTTCTTTATCGCTCTCTTGTGTAATATTCGATATGTTTTTGTGATAGGGCGGCACGTTCCACCATGATACAGACATCAATCGATCCCCATTGATGGTCGATATAGGCGCCATCACCGATAACACCATTGAGGCGTAAATAGCCCTTTAGTAATGGTGGTAAGTGGCGCAAGGCTTCTTTAGGGTTTATCTGACCTTTAGGAATAAGATCAATGGATGTATAATCTTTGTCTAAAGCGCGGGGCTGAATCTCGTCGCGTGCCCCATGAAAGTGATGTAGGTAGGATAAGGGTAAGGCCATGTCTTTGGGATCGGTACAGCCTTCGAAACTGGCGCAGCCAAATAAGAAATCAACATCATAATGAAAAATAAAGGCGCCAATCGCTTGCCACAAAAGCTGTAGAGCAAAGCGATCACGATAGCCGTCCAAAATACAACTGCGGCCAACTTCCATGAGGCGTGTAGCATTATTCTTGAGTTTAGAAATATCGAATTCAGACTCGGAATAAAAGGGAACAAAGTCACTTTTGCTTTTATCTTGTAGTAACATTCGGTATGTGCCGATGACTTTTTCATTGTCAGGGTCTTTGCCATCAATCACGATTAAATGGGTGCAGATATCATCAAAATCGTCATAATCGCGTTTTAATGTTGCCATTTCCCCAATGGGCTCTGCGCCGCATTCATCATAAAAAACGGTATAGCGTAATTCTTGGGCGCGAATAACATCATCAATTGTCGTTGCGACCTCTATACGCAATCCATTATTTTCCATTCGGACTAATGCAGGCGGCGCCGTCATTAGATAGGAGTTTTCTTGCGGACAGCGTGGATCTTGCTGGGTTTTGGCGTAATTTACGGCGCTTTGTGTCATTGTGTCGGTCTATCTTTATTTTGTGCTTTATCAAAGAGGCATATAATATAGGGGCACTTAAACGAATAAGCGCCTTTGTGTCAAGGGTTTAAGCCGATAAGAGCGATCATAGTGAAGAAAGATCAAATTTTAATAAAATATAAGTAATTACATGTGATACTGATGGTTGGGGTAAGATATAAAACAATGATGTGTCTCCGTCATTTGTATCTTATTTTTCTAAGCACTTGATATAAAATGCAATTAAGAAGTAAGCGCACATTAAATGACTAAACGAGAAACAGATAAGAATGTCGATGAAAAGAAAAAGTTTAAAGACTTTTTCAAATCATCAAGGCGCGTTTCACAAAGCGGAGATAAGCAAGGTTGGGCCAAAAGATTAAGGCCCGCCAAAAGATTAAAGCCCTATGCATCCATTATTTTTTGTTTGTTATTTTCTTTCGCAATCTCTATTGCCGTTTATATCATGACCCAATCATATCAAGACCTGGCAAAGAAAACGATTAGCCAGGCCGTGACCACATCCGTAAAGACCAAGATTACGGCGATAAATCAACAAATGATGGCAATAGAACGCCATATTGACGTGGTTTCTAAGCAAATTAATGCCGATGACAGTGATGGCGCATTAAGCGAAATAGGTCGAACAACCGAATCTTTTATCAATATGGGTGATTTCTCAAGTGCGAATGGAATGGGTTTCATTGTTGCCAGCCGTAATCCAAGAGATGTAGATTTTAACGTTCTTGCATTCTCTGATAATATTCGTGATTCCATCCCCGAGACTAAAATATTGCCACGTATTCGTGATCTATCCCAAAGCGCCAGCTCTGTTTTTTCGGATGAAACATTTTTAATCAATGACCTTAAGCATAGATATGATCTGGTTAGCACGAAAGAGAAGGGTTTATCACAAAAGCGCTTTAGCAATGATAGTAATGTTTTAATAACAAATAATCGTGTTGGTTTGGGGCGTCTTAAAACAATATCGATTAATGATAGTGCTAATACAAAGCAAATATTAGTTTTGTCGATTTTTAAAATGGATGATTTTCTCTATCCTATTTTTGTTAATCAAAATCAATTATCCATCAGCGCAAAAATGACGGATGATATCGGACGCAGTCTTTATGAATATAAGCATAGTGATACGGTCAATTTTGACGCGCCTGATATTAAACAATCAAATATTGCATTCGGACATCGTGTTGTAACATTGAAGCAAGATGTCCCACCCACGATGGCGTTGATGATGATAAATAAAATCCCTTATTTCATTTTTGTCTTGTCATTGCTTTTGTCGTACGGGGCAATAAAATTTTTAGGTGAAAAGACGCCAAAACGTAAAAAGAGTAACGTTAATCATAATGACGTGGTTGCAGCGAATAAAGATTTACATCAGCAACTCTTAGATTATGAATATGATTATGTCGCTCTTAAGAAAAAAGAAGAAGATTATAAAAATATCCTTGATTCAATTTCTGATATTGTATTTGAAACGGATAAAGACGGTATTGTTCTTTTTTTAAATTCACGGTGGGAGAAAATTACAGGGCTAGAGCCATGGACAATTATTGAAAGCTCTTTGTTTGAATTGTTTCACAGTGATGAGCATAATGGCGTTAAGCAAGGCTTTATAGATTACGTCCATCGCAAAAGCCATTATTTCTATAAAAAATTACGACTGCGCACAATGGATGGTGGGTATAAGAAAGTCGAATTGATGCTGTCTATGATCCGTGTGGATGATGGCAGTGACCTTCGTATTGTTGGCTCTATACGTGATATGGAAGATCAAATTAAGTCTGAAGAAGCCTTAAAAGATGTTGAAAATAAATATAAAAATATCGTTCAGCAATCTTTGGGGGGGATTTATCAGTCTTCACCAGAGGGACGTTTTGTTTCGGCTAACCCCGCAATGTCTAAAACATTGGGCTACGATAGCCCAGAAGAATTTATGGACGCCATTGGCCATATTCAAACAGACTTTTACGTTGAAGATACGGTACGCGAAGGACTGCTTGATCAGATTAACAGCCAAAAAGGCGCGACAGATTTAGAAGCACAGGTGCGTAAAAAAGATGGGTCTATTATTTGGGTCAGTGAAACATGTCGCCCTGTTTTTAAAGAAAACGGTGAATTGGATTATTACGAAGGAACAATGATCGATATCACGCACCGTAAAGATGCGGAGGCGGCTTTGATAAAAGCCAAAGCCCAATCCGATGTAGCCAACCGTGCGAAATCAGAATTCTTGGCAAATATGTCGCATGAATTGCGCACGCCCTTAAATGCGATTATTGGTTTTTCAGAAATTATCAAAGATGAACTTTTTGGGTCTATCAGCCAGCCTGAATATAAAGAATATTCAACTGATATTCATAAGGCAGGGGCGCATCTATTACAGCTGATTAATGATATTTTGGACATGTCAAAAATTGAGGCAGGTAAGAGGGAGCTCTATGAGGAATCCCTAGATCTAAATGCGATTATTGAATCATCCTTTAAAATGGTTAAACCAAAAGCTGATGAGAAATCTATTTTAATAGAGAATATGATTAGTGTTGATTTACCGCGCTTTAAGGGAGAAGAGCTAGCGATGAAGCAGGTCTTTATTAATCTCTTGAATAACGGCGTTAAATTCACAAAAGAGGCGGGAAAAATAGCCGTTGATGCACATATTGTTGCAGAGGGTGAAGAAAACGCGGGCGGTCTTGTTATTTGTGTATCAGATACAGGTATTGGTATGGCAGAAGATGATATTGGTAGAGCACTCTCAGCTTTTGGACAGGTAGACGGCGATTATAATAAACACACGTCAGGAACAGGGCTGGGCCTAACCTTATCCAAGCAATTAGTTGAACTGCATGAAGGTGTTTTGGAAATTGACAGTACCGTTAATAAGGGCACAAATATATATCTGAAATTCCCAGTGTCGCGTATCTTATAAAGCATTAAACCGGTTTATTTTTAGAAGCATTTTTTGGTTTCAATGGCAGTAGATAACGAGATTTTATACGATCAATGTCATCTCGTAATTCAATATAATTCTCTCTTGAGGTATTGCTTATATTTGTTATTGTTCCATTGGTTAAGTAGAGGGTAATTTTCTTATCTTTTTTATTGTAATCAAGTCTAGATATGCACTCTGTATTAAATAAAAAGTTCCATTTTTTCAACCAATGTTCATGGTCTTTAAAAATAGCCCAAATCCCATCAAGAGATCTATCGTCTCTAAAGGTTTCTTTTAGAGTCTTATTTTCACCATGTATATATGTCGTAACAAATATTTTTTCATTTGAGCTGTGGCATATCATCGCTAGGGCATCAATATCAAAAGACGTGTCATTAAAATCTAGTTTCATGGTTTGCATGTTCTTGCTCCTGAATGTGCCATTGTACTGTAACGCTTCATTTTTTTCTCACTGCCATCTAAATTAAAACCGCCAAGTAATCCAATATTTTGAAGGCGTACAAACTCTATATGGTCTGCTTCGTTTTTATTTTTAAGCCTATAAATATTCTCTGCCGTATTGCCCGCATACTCGTCTGCACTTGTTAGGTGAATGATAAGCTGAGAGCTCTCTGGATCAAAGATACTATCTGTAATGTGATCGGCATTAAAGCCGGTGTTGCTGAAAATAAAAAATGTGCCGTGTATATTCACTTTTTTAAGCGTATCTTCTAATGTCGTGCCGTCGGGTTGTTTAATTCGATATTGTTTATTGTCGCCACCAATAATATCGATGTGACTTTTCCTGAAATCTGTAATTTGATGACAAGCAATATTACGATGATTAAATATGATACGCATGATTTTTGTCCTTATTTGTTTTTAACCAGTTTAATTTGTTTCAGTTTGCGTCTTGGGCTATAAGTTCCTCCGAACTTTCTGGTCTCTTCTAGGCGTTTAATAAATTGTCTATAACTTTGCATGGTTTCTTTGCTATTAAAGCTGTAATAACCATCGCGAAGTTTATGATTGATAGATTTATCCATATTGTAAATATAGATAAGCGTATCTTCATAATCTTTCCTATAACTTGTGCTCTCAATATTTTCACTATTATAAAAAATGCCCTTATGATTGGTGTAGGTACCATGAACATTTAATAGATTGAATAATTCCTCACCGCTACGCTCGTCATCGGCTTTAATACCCTTAAAGCCCTCGGCTGTCATGTAAAGATAACGGAAAGTCTTTTTGCCTGTTTTTTGTGCGGCAATAACCGAATTAACATTGATGTACTTATTGCCAATACGAACAATGTAGGGATTATTCGCCGCGATCATGTCGCCAATAATCGTAAAGTCATCAAACGTTAACTTATTCTCACCTTCGTCCTCGTCTATTGTAACGGACTTACCTGTTAAATTAGTAGGGTAGATATTAATGCAATTTGAGTTACCACAGCGTTCAATTCTATCAATCGTGTCAGTGTTATAGATAGCGCCCTTATAATAAACGAGAGATTGTTTGTTGGGCAGAATATCTAAAAAATCTTTCGCAGGGCGTCTGTCTTTTACTCTTTCATAAGTAATAGCATTACATCTCATGCGGGCAATGTATAATTCGCCTACATCATATTTATATATAAGGATAATATCATTGGCAGAAATTGATCTGTCATTAAAGTGTAATTGCATGGTTTTGTCCTCTTGCTTTTGGCGTGCTATAGGCGGCGTATTTCTCGCGGTTAAATAAATCTATTAATGTGTCTAGTTCATCGACGGGCATTTGCTCTCCAAAACCATTAAAGCCAGGAAGGGCAACGGGTGTATCTTGATTATTAATACCGTATATGCCGATTGCGTCATCATGGCTAAGCGCTTCTATTTTACTAATATTGTTGGGATTGTAAAAAACACCATTATGAATGAAGCAGGGCATGAATTTATCGGTTAAAGACTTGATTTCATCAAGATCAAGCGCGGTTACAGATTCCATCTTTTCGTGGCCTTGTGGTGTGACGACATACATGCGCAACGTCGCGTCAGAGGTTCTGGCCGCCATAATAATATTTTCGCAATCAATGGCGTAATTGCCCATTTTAGCAAAGGGCCTATAGGCATTAAGTTTCTTTAAGACACTATCAAAATCTTCTGCCTCATGCGGTTCGCCATAGTGACTATATCCTGAATACGAAAAACGGCTCTCCGTATTTGTACATGACGCCACATCAAGAGAGGCGGTGTCTTTGTGATAGGAAAACTGACCAATCATATGCGGATTATAGATAATGCCTTTATGCATAAAAAAGTCCGTGTGGCGGAACATTTCTTCATAAATTTCTTCAATTGTGCGGACGTCACTAAAAACATGTTTTCTGTCACCGCTATGTTTGTTCAAGATAATACGAATTTGACCACTGCGATAACGCCCTAATGTCAGAATGCTATCCATGTCAAAAGCTTGACTGTTAAATTTTAAATACATGAGCTCTACTTTCGTATTTCGTAGCATTTAAAAGATCAATTAGTTTATCAAAATCGCTTTCATTTAACGCTTTCCCATAGCCGTTATCGCCCGCCCAGACCACCATCATCTCTGGGGCATTGATGCCATAGATAGCTATTGTATTATCTCCTGGGTCACGCTTTACGCCCGCTATGTTATCAGCATTATAAAAGACATCTTTATAAATAAAACACGGGTGTAGTGGTAATAGGGATTCTTTTATTGTCTGCAGATCTATATCTGTTTCATGCACAACGTCATATGAACCATTTTCCTTCATGAAGTGAAGTCTTAAACGACTATTTGAAAACTGTCCTATTGTGATAACATTCTCAAGATCATATGCTTTGTTGCCTATTTTTATGAAAGATCTGTATTTGTTCAATTGTGCTAAAATAATATCAAAATCCTCCATAGTGTGCGCGCCATGCCCATAACCGTTGAAGCCTGAGAATGAAAAATCACTCTCAGGGTCTATGGTGTTTGCTATATCAATTGAGTTGCTACTTGAATCAAATTCCATCCAGCCGATTGTATGGGGATTATAAATGACCCCTTTGTGAATAAAAAAGTCAGTGTCATTAAAAAGGGCATCATATATTTGCTCTATTGTACGGGAATCGGTAAAATTATTACGTGAATTATTGTCATGTTCCGCGGATAGAATTAGAATCTGACCTTCACCATATTGTCCAATGGTAACGACATTTTCTGTATCAAAAGCACGATTATTAAATTTTAGGTACATGTGATTTATCCTGTCAACTTCTGTCGTGTGGCGATAAGTTGGCGATGCTCTGGCTTATATCCCATCGCTTCATTTAATAGGCGTTGTAATTCTCTTTGGTCGGCTTTGGTACAGTTGGGAATGATATTGAATTCTATATCTACTACGTCAAAAAGATATTTCAAATCAGTGCCATCTAACTTGATATATCTTATATGGTCTGCATTAATGATATGGTTGTGAAATTTCACTAGAGGGAATGTTTTAATGGTACCAAGCGTTTTAAAAATATCATTGATTGATAGGTCATCGGTGTAATCAATAAAGCCATGATTTCCTGCTCTATTAAGGGTTATTTTTGTTTTTTTGCCTGCCTTTATTTTTGTGATTGAGGTAATGCGCCCCAGATCAAACGAGCTATCATTAAATTCTACAAACATTGTAATTTCTCTCTTGATTAAAATTATTTTCAAATTATACATAATCAATTTATTGCATTATGTCAATATAAAAATAGAGAACATACTATAAAAAAACAGCGCCAAATCGGGCGCTGTTCTCAATATTCGATAGATATTTGGTTTAAAGTGTTTTGGCCAAAACGGCGGCGGTGTCTAACATGCGGTTAGAAAAGCCCCATTCATTGTCATACCAGCTCATCACGCGGACAAAATTACCACCCATGACTTTGGTTTCATTGATGGCAAAAACCGATGATAGGGGATCATGAATAAAGTCAGAAGACACAAGCGGCACATCATATGTTCCTAAAACGCCTTTTAGAGCACCATTTGAGGCATCAACCATGGCTTTGTTAATCTCCTCAACGGATGTGTCTCTGGCGGCTTCAAATGTGAAATCAATCACAGAAACGGTGGGGGTGGGGACACGGATCGATGTGCCGTCCAATTTACCGTTTAATTCAGGTAAAACTTTACCCACGGCCTTTGCCGCGCCCGTTGATGTTGGGATCATGTTGATCGCGCCGCCGCGTGCACGGTGTAGATCACTATGTGCTGTGTCAACAATTTGCTGATCGCCAGTGTAGCTGTGGATTGTGGTCATAAAGCCTTTAACAATACCAACTGTTTCATGCAAGACATGGGCAACGGGCGCTAAACAGTTTGTTGTACAAGACGCATTGGAAACAATGACGTGTTCTGGTGATAATTTTTCATGGTTTACCCCATAAACAACCATCAAATCTTCATCTGTACCAGGGGCGGAAATAAGAACTTTTTTAGCACCAGCTTTAATATGAAGTGAGGCTTGTTCATGACTGCGGAAAATGCCAGAACATTCAAAGACGATATCAACGCCTTTGTCACCCCAGCCAACATTTTCGGGCTTATAATCGTGGCTGAAAATAATATCATCGCCGTCAACAGTTAAGAAACCATCGCGATGTGATACATCCATCGGGAAACGACCATGAACAGAATCATATTTGAATAAATGTGCATTTGTTTCTAAGGGGGAAGGGTCATTGATTGCAACGACTTTGATATCTGTACGACCTGATTCATATAACGCACGTAAAACCAAACGACCAATGCGACCAAAGCCGCTAATTCCAACTTTTAAAGGTGAAGACATATTTTTAATCCTTTTCTTTTTATTTATAATTTTGCTTTAACGGCATCAACCAGAGCGTCCGATGTAATGCCAAAATGTTTATAGAGATCTTCATAGGGGGCTGAATCGCCATAACTATTCATGCCAACAAACACACCGTCATAGCCGATAATCGCATCCCATCCCATGCGGATGGCGGCCTCAATCGCACCTAATATCGTTGCATCACCGCGCAGTGATTGAATATAATCAGCATTTTGTTCCATCAAAAGATCATAACACGGCACAGAAACAACGCGTGTACCGATGTCGTTTTCTTCCAATTTCTCTTTGGCTTCAAGGGCTATTTCAACCTCTGATCCAGTTGCGAATAGGGTGACTTCGTGATCTCCTTGTGCTTCGCGCAAGATATAGCCACCACGTGCAGATAAATTTTCTTCAGTTTTTTCCAAACGCACCGCGGGCAAGTTCTGGCGCGTTAACGCCAAAATAGATGGGGCATCACGATTGGCAATTGCCAATTCCCATGCCTCGGCTGTTTCAACCAAATCGGCGGGGCGATAAGAATAACAATTTGGAATGGCGCGTAATGCCGCCATGTGTTCAACGGGCTGGTGTGTCGGGCCATCTTCGCCAAGACCGATACTGTCATGCGTCATCACATGGATCGCCCCAACTTTCATTAAGGCCGCCAAACGAATAGAGGGACGACAATAATCAGAGAAACACAAGAATGTCCCAGAATAAGGAATAATTGCGCCGTGTAGGGCTAAGCCATTCATGATCGCCGCCATACCGTGTTCACGCACACCATAATGAATATATTGTCCGTCAAAATTACCGGCATTAATGATGCGGTCATTGACTTTTGTGATGTTTGAGCCCGTTAAATCTGCAGAACCACCAATCAAATTGGGGATGACATCAACCAATGCTTCTAAAACCTTACCAGAGGCTTTGCGTGTTGCCGTTGTTGGCTTATCGCTGATCGCTTGATTGATGGCTTTTCTAATTGTTGTATGTAGTGTTTCTTTTAGAGCGGGGCTTAAGCCTTTGTCAGTGAAAAACGTATCAAGTGCCTCTTTCTTGTCGTTGTCCTGATAGAATAATAACCAACGCTCATAGGCATCTTTGCCGTTTGCTGTTGATCTGCGCCATAGGGCGAGTATGTCACTAGGGATATCAAACGGTTCATGATCCCAGCCCAAGTTTTTGCGTGCACCCGCAATCTCGTCTTCCCCTAACGGAGATCCATGAGAGCTTGAGGTATTTTCTTTAGTCGGCGCACCAAAACCAATGCGTGTTTTACAAGAAATAAGCACCGGGCGTTCATTTTGTGATTTAGCCATCACAATTGCGCGTTCAATGGCTTCATAATCATGGCCATCAACACGTAATGTTTTCCAGCCATAGGCCTCAAAACGTTTCATCGCATCTTCGCTATAGGATAGGTCGGTAGAGCCATCAATAGATATACCGTTATCATCATAAAACACGATCAGATTACCAAGGCCTAAATGTCCAGCCAGTGAGCATGCTTCGTGGCTAATACCTTCCATCAAATCACCATCACTGGCAATAACATAAGTTTTATGATTGATCAGATCATCACCAAATTGTGCATTTAACATACGCTCGGCAAGGGCAATACCAACGGAAGACGCAATACCCTGACCCAAGGGGCCTGTCGTCATCTCGATTCCGGCATCTTGCATGATCTCTGGGTGACCTGCTGTGATGGAATGAAGCTGACGGAAATTTTTAATGTCGTCCAAAGTAACTTTTTGATACCCCGTTAAATAGAGTAATGAATAAAGCAGCATAGAGCCATGACCCGCAGACAAAATAAAACGATCACGATTAAGCCAAAGCGGGGCATCGGGGTTGAAATTCATATATTTAGAAAATAGAACGGTCGCAACATCTGCCATACCCATCGGCATACCGGGATGCCCAGAATTTGCCTTTTGTACAGCATCCATGGATAGGGCGCGAATGGCATTTGCCATGTCTTTATAATGACTTGTATTTTCGCTGATATCGCTATTCAGGTAATCATCTTGGAATGACATGGTTGGCTCATCTCTCTCTATCGATTATTTTTCATCTTATTTATTAGTGTCGAAATTATGCTGTGGCGGCAGGTAAAAAGCAATTAAAAACCGTGAAAAACACTTTATTCTTTAAATGGGTTTTATCATCAAGCTGTTGAATTCATTTGACCTTATAAGAAAGGCGTTTTATCGTTTGATTCTTAATAATATATTTGTGAAAAGTAATTGTCGTGAGCGATCTATTTAAAACATTACGCCTTGATGCGTTAGAACGCGCCGTCTTAGGCCTTGAAGCACAGGTCGTTAAGGCGACAACAGTATTCGAAGCCCAAAAACAAAAGAATGATAATGTGACAAAGATCATCGATAAAACAATAGACGCTGTTGAAAGCCTCATAAAAGAATAAAAGGAAATTAGGGATATGGCACAAATAGAATTACGTTTGAATAACCGCACATATAATATGGCATGCGATGATGGACAAGAAGACCGTGTCCGCGATTTGGCGGCGTATGTGAATGAACGCTTAATGATGATTTCAAAAAATGGCGGTGGCCAAAGTGAAATTCAGAATTTCATGTTAACCACGTTAGTTCTAGCCGATGAAATTTTTGAACTACGAACCAATGGTGTAACACACCCAGAGCAATTGCAAGATCAGTCTGCTGAACTTGATAAGGCGCGCGCCGTTATTGATCAAATGATTGGTAAAGTTGAGGCACTTTCGGCACAGCTTGAAAAAACCGGCTCTTAAATAATAAAAACTGATTCTTTTATCGCTTTTTTAAGCGTTCAGCCCTATATTACTAATCGGAGAGGGCTGGTTTTCGCGTTACACAGTCGCCCTAGATTATTCCTGGGACCGATGCACATTCGCAAGGGAGCTATCACTGGTTAAGATCGTGGTCTTTTTCATACGGCACCCACCTGGTTAAACCGGGTCGTAGCGAATAAATAAGGGCGCAACGGTCTGATTGGCTCTCTCCACTTTTTTATTTTAAATCATTATCTTAAAGCATTTTTCTTGACTCATAATAAGCAATCTTTACGCACAGTGTTAAAGCAAGCCCGTCAAGCGGCATTTGATCGCTTTGATGGTCGTTCGCCTTTTGTGCAAGAAGATTTATCAAAGAATATCCCGTCACTTTTATCCACTATAATGTCTAAGCCTTTAGTCATAGGCGGATATTGTGAGATGGGGAGTGAGTTTCCTTTTTCACTTTTGATGAAGCAGATCAGTGCTTGGTGCGAAGAGGAAGATATATCTGTTTCTTATGCGTATCCACATATAGGTAGTAATCAATTAGATAGTAACCAATCGATGGATTTTATTACCGTGGATAAAGGTGATGATTTACAGCTATCTGATTTTGGTTTTAAACAACCTGTTTATGATAAGCATAACATTGCACAGCCAGATTTAATATTTGTACCAGCCCTTGGGTTTGATTATGCGGGAAATCGTTTGGGCTACGGCAAGGGGCATTATGATCGCTATTTCGCATCTTTGAATGATCATGCGTCTGTTATGAAGGTCGGTTTAAATTACGCCCATATTCTTGATACTGTGTCGCTTATGGTTGACGCATTGCCGTCAGATGTTCATGATGTCAAAATGGATTATATTTTAACCGAAGCGGGCTTGTACAAAACACATCTATAAAACATGCTTGGCCTAATCATCTTAAAAACAAGAAAGATTATTAATAATGAAATTGTTATTCCTCGGCGATATTAATGCGGATCCTGGTATTGAGGCGTTGGAGAAGTATTTACCCGACCTTATTAAAGAGAAGAAGATTGATTTCGTTGTTGCCAATGGTGAGAATGCAGCCGGTGGTATTGGCCTTACGCGTGAGATTGCTAATGATTTATTTGAGATGGGCGTGAATTGCATTACTTCTGGTAATCATGCTTATAGTAAAAGAGAAATTATCCCCTTTATGGAGAGTGAGGCACGCGCTTTGCGTCCAGCAAACTTCCCGCACGGCACACCGGGTCGCGGCGCACATCTCTATCAGCTAGAGACGGGACGCAAAGTATTGGTTGCCAATGTTATGGGGCGTTTATTTATGGATGCGATGGATTGTCCGTTCAAGAAGATGGATGAAATATTACAGCCCTATGTTTTGGGTAAAACGGTCAATGCCATCTTTGTTGATATACACACGGAAACGACTTCAGAAAAAGCCGCTATGGCCAATTATCTTGATGGACGTATAAGTGGTATCATTGGTACACATACACATGTCCCAACTGCGGATCACCGTATTCTACCCAAAGGTACTGCTTTTCAAAGTGACGCGGGTATGTGCGGTAACTATGATTCTGTGATTGGCATGGACATAGAGCGTGCAACAGAGCGTTTCGTGACCAAAATGTCGTCTGGGCGTGCGCGCTCGGCAATTGGTGAGGGAACGTTATGTGGTTCAATCATTACCATTGATTATTCAACGGGTAGGGCGCTATCAATAGAGCCTGTACGACGCGGTGGCGTATTGTCTACGGCTTAATAATTTGGAATTTAGAGTTTTTAAACGTGCGGTTCGATATCTTCACGTCTGTAATAACGAGACACAGCGCCAGTAAGCGCTTTAATAAGTGTCTCACCACCTTTATCAACGTCACCCGATTGTTTATTATCAACGACGGCCTTGATTGATTGGTGATGAGCCATAATAATCTGCACAACATCTTCATCAATATAACGAATATTATCAACGAATGTTAAAAGGCTATGCCCCATCTGTGAAACCACAGGATAGTTAAACATCGCCCCATTTGATTTTAGATCAATGGCGGCAGCTTTTATATCATGAAGCGCTTTATCAAGCGTGACTTCTTCCTTCATATAATTTTGCATAGCATCAAGAAGCTTTTTAAGATCAAGTTTTGCAACGGGCGGATAATCCTTCACAAAGCTTTTCATGACGCTTTGCGCTTTATCAAGAATGGCACCGGCAACGCCGCCATCACCAACTTTTTCTTTTAGCGTATTGGGGGGGGTAATGAATTCTGGTTCAGTCATAAATGATACTCGATATTATATAGATATTTAATTTGTTAATTTTAATATGATTCTATCACTATAATTATCACACAATATATTTGTTAAATGATTAAGTTTTCAAAAAGAAAGTAACTATTGCTCTTTATTTTGTTGTTTTTCGCGCACTTTATCTGCTAAGCGACCCCTGCGGCGACCCCCAGGGTTTGAACCGCTTGCGCGCTTTGCCAGCATGGCACGTCTGCGTTCAGGGCCAGAATAGGGCACATCTTTCATGCGGCGACGGTCTGGACCGAAATATCCAGGGGCTTTAACAAACTGTCTTGGCTTCTCAATGATATGCTCTATACGGCTATATAAGCTATGGGAGGTAAATGGTTTTACTAAGAATTCGGTAATGCCTGCGTCACGTGCTTCGATAACGCGTGTTTTCTCACTGTAGCCTGTCATCAAGATAACGGGGACATAGGGATTTGGTGTTTCAGGGTTTTCACGAATCTTTTGCGTAAAATCGATCCCATTATAGGGCTCTATAAGCCAATCAACCAAAATAATATCATGTTTTTCTTGTGCGAAAATCTCTAAGGCGGTCTCTGTATTATCAACGCAATCAACATGTTTGATACCAAAGGCGGATAGAAGTGATTTGGTCAGCGCGCGCATATGCCAGTTGTCTTCGACAACCAATATTTTAATGCGGTTCATGCGGTAACTCATAAGTGTTTTGCCAATTAATTTCAATTAATTTTAAGTGTGAAGAAATACCAAATAATACTGATATTCTATAATTGTAATATTAATCTAGCGTGAATTTGCTTTGAAATAAAGCCCTGAATGCCGATCGTAAAAAATATATTTGAAACCTCTATGCGAATTCGGCTAATGTATGATCATATATAAAAATATTAATGTTTTAAATAGCAGTCATACAAGAAAAAGGTTCACACCATGGCAGGTCATTCCAAATTTAGTAATATTAAACATCGCAAAGGCGCCCAAGATAAAAAACGCGCTAAAATTTTTAACAAGATTGCCCGTGAAATTACCGTGGCGGCAAAGGCTGGTATGCCAGACCCTGCTATGAACCCAAGGCTACGTCTAGCCATTACAAATGCACGCGCGGCTAATATGCCAAAAGACCGTGTTGATCGTGCCATTAAGGTGGCCTCTGAGGTTGCTGGTGGTGATGATTACGAAGAAATACGCTATGAAGGTTATGGCCCCGGCGGCGTTGCCGTTATTATCGAAGCTCTGACCGATAATCGCAACCGCACAGCAGGTGAAGTTCGTACAGCCTTTACAAGAAATGGTGGAAATATGGGAGAGACAGGATCTGTTGCCTTTATGTTTGAGCGTTTGGGACAGATAACATACCCAGTTGCGACAGCCACAGAAGATGAGATGTTTGAAGCCGCTGTAGAGGCCGGCGCACAGAATGTTGAAACAGACGAAGACTTTCATGTTATCTATACCGCCCTAGAAGATTTTTCAAATGTTCAGCAGGCCTTAGTTGAAAAATTTGACGAACCAGAAAATGGCGGACTTATCTGGAAGCCGAATACACCAGCAACCCCCGATGATGATCAGGCAAGGACGCTCTTCAAGCTCATTGAAACGTTGGAAGATGATGATGACGTTCAAGACGTGTTCTTTAATTATGAATTTGACGACGCGTTAATCGAAGAATTGGCTGAGTAATTAATGATTATTATGGGGCTTGATCCGGGACTGCAAAATACGGGATGGGGCGTTATATCCTATGTAAATAATTCACCCAAATATATTGCTTCTGGAACGGTTATCAGCCCGAATGCAAAAGATCCCTTGCCAAAACGTTTAGCCGAAATCTTTATTGAGTTACAAGGGATAATAAAAACCTATAACCCTGCCGAAGCAGCGGTGGAGGAAACCTTTTTGAACAAAAACCCTAAAACAACATTGGTTTTGGGGCACGCGCGCGCCGTATCTTTATTGGCGCCCGCTTTAATTGGTATTCCCGTTCACGAATATGCGGCCAACTTAATTAAAAAGTCGGTTGTGGGTAAAGGACATGCCAGTAAAGAGCAAGTCATGATGATGATGAATATCTTATTGCCGCGGGCAGATTTCAAAACAGATCACGAGGCCGATGCCCTCGCTACAGCAATCTGCCACGCCCATCATCGGTAAAATACTAAAAAGAACAAAAAAAGAACATTTTTTCAAAATAAGGCTGTAACGGGATTGGAATCTGTTATATCCTTTATTTATGATTGCAAAATTAACAGGCATTATTGATCTTATTTCTGACGGCTTTTTCATCCTTGATGTAAATGGTGTTGGCTATCAGGTGCATGCCTCATCCAATACATTACGCCGTTTGGGTGACAAGGGCTCAAGCGCGTCAATTCTTATTCACACACATGTGCGTGAAGATCATATAAAGCTTTATGGTTTTGCCGATGCGGAAGAGCAAGATTGGTTTCAAATTCTTTGTAAAGTTCAAGGGGTGGGAACAAAAGTCGCTTTAGCAATCTTAAGTGCCTCAACACCATCAAATTTAGTTATGGGCTTGGCCGCAGGGGATAAATCCGTTGTGCAACAAGCAGACGGCGTTGGTCCGAAATTGGCGGCACGTTTGGTGACTGAGCTTAAGGAAAAAGCCAGTAAGGTGGCGTTCTCTTCTGGTGCACAGGCAATGGCAACGAATAATAATATCTCTGGTGATGCGACTATCTCACCGAATAATCAAGTGGCACGCGATGCGGTTTCTGCCCTTGTGAATTTGGGCTATGGACAACAAGATGCGTTTCAAACCGTTCATGGCCTTATTGCCAATGATGAAAATGCGGTGGATGATGTTAGTGCGCTGATCCGTGACAGTCTGAAAGCCTTGAGCAAATAAGGGGGAAGTGATGATGCAAGAAGCCAGTCGTACTATTCTCGATCCTCATACAACGGATGAAGATGTTCCGAATTTAGAAAAAGCGCTACGTCCCAATTCGTTAGACGTTTTTATTGGACAGCCAAAATTAAAAGCTAATTTACGGGTTTTTATTGAGGCTGCTAAAAAGCGTAATGAACCACTTGACCATGTTTTGTTTTTTGGCCCTCCTGGTCTCGGTAAAACAACGTTGGCACAAATTATTTCTCAAGAACTTGATACGGGATTTCGTGCAACCTCAGGGCCTGTGATTACAAAGGCCGGTGATTTAGCGGCGATCTTAACAAATTTAAATGAAAATGATGTTTTATTTATTGATGAAATTCACCGTTTGAACTCAACCGTTGAGGAGATTTTATATCCTGCCATGGAAGATGGTCATTTGGATATTATTATTGGTGAAGGCCCTGCAGCAAGATCTGTGCGTATAGATTTACCGCCCTTTACTTTGGTTGCGGCGACAACGCGTTCTGGACTGTTAACAACGCCGTTAAGGGAGCGTTTTGGCATTCCATTGCGATTGGAATTTTACGAACCAGAGGATTTGGCAAAAATTGTTACGCGCCAAGCAACGTTAATGGGTGTGCCCATTACCGATGATGGTGCGTTGGAAATTGCCCGTCGTTGTCGCGGCACACCGCGTGTTGCTGGTCGTTTGACCCGCCGCGTGCGTGACTTTGTTCTGCTGGGTGAGGGTGATGCCATCACTAAAGAAACTGCCAATAATGCCCTGCGCCGTTTGGAAATTGATGACAAAGGTCTCGACAGTATGGATCATCGCTTCATGATGACGATTATTGAGAAGTTCAATGGTGGTCCCGTTGGTATTGATAATTTATCGGCGATTTTATCTGAACAGCGCGATGTGATTGAGGATGTGGTAGAACCTTATTTACTTCAGCAAGGTTTTATTCAACGCACCCCTAGGGGGCGCATTATTGCCCCTCTTGGTTATAAGCATTTAGGTATTACGCCTCCAGCCACGCTTGATGTCGCAAAAGAAGCATCGCAATTAGGTCTGTTAGACGAGGCATAAAAACCTTTGCTGATTATCACGAATAAGATAATTATAAATCTATGAGTAATGCATTACTATCAACCATATTTTCTATTCCTGTTCGTGTTTATTATGAAGATACTGACATGGGCGGCGTTGTCTATTACGCGAATTATTTAAAGTTTGCCGAGCGCGCGCGCAGTGATTGGTTAAGACATTCGGGTATAGAGAACAGCAAATTACACAGAGATCACGGCGTGTTTTTTGTCGTGAGTACCTGTCATATCGATTATAAAATGCCTGCTAAAATGGATGATGCTTTAACCGTAACGGTTGAGAATATCATCGTTGGGCGTACATCAATGGATATGACGCAAAATATTTTTAAAGACGGTGATCAATTATGTGCTGTCGTACAGGTTAAAATCGTCATGGTTAACGAAGCGGGCAAACCAACACGTATTATCAAAGAAATTTTGGATAAGATTTAAAACTATAAAACGAAAGATGAATGAAAATGACACCTATTGAAACTGCTGCCCTTGCGGGAACTCAAATTGCCCATGATATGTCTATGTGGGGCTTGTTTATGCAGGCTGATTTTATCGTTAAATCAGTGATGATTGCCTTAATCGTCGCATCTATTTGGTGTTGGGCAATTATTATTGATAAATATTTCATGTTCAAATCCCTGAATATGCGCGCTAAGAAATTTGAGAAATATTTTTGGTCTGGTGAATCCTTGGAAAAGCTTTATGAGCGTACCTCTAAAAAAGCGACCGATCCAATGGCGCGTACATTTAACGCAGGGATGCGTGAATGGAAAATGGCCGATGAAAAGGGTTTGCAAAATAAAATGCAAGCGCACTTGAATGTGCAACAGCGTATTGAGCGGTCAATGGATGTGACCATTGGGCGGGAGGTCGATAAGATTGAACGCAATATGACATTTTTGGCAACCGTTGGCTCAACGGCCCCCTTCGTTGGTTTGTTTGGTACCGTGTGGGGGATCATGAATAGTTTTGCGGCGATCGCCGTGTCGAATAATACAAATCTAGCTGTTGTTGCCCCTGGTATTGCAGAAGCATTATTCGCGACAGCCTTGGGTCTTGTAGCGGCGATCCCCGCAGTGATTGCTTATAATAAATTCTCAACTGAGATGGCGCGCTACCATGACCGTCTAGAGAGTTTTGCGGCCGAGTTTTCTTCAATCTTGTCACGTTATATGGATGAAAGTGATTAATCATGGCGGCTTCTATGCAATCAAAAAATACTAAATCAAAGCGCCGTAAAGCAAGGCATATGGCGGAGATTAATGTCACGCCTTTTGTTGATGTGATGCTTGTGTTATTAATTATTTTTATGGTGGCGGCACCGTTAATGACGACGGGTGTTTCTGTTGATTTACCAAAATCCAATGCATCAAGTTTGACCGAAACTGATGATAAGCCTGTTCAGATTTCTATCAATAAAGAAGGGCGTGTTTATATCGGTGATTCTGAGGTAACACCGGGACAAATGATTCCGATGATTGATGGTTTAACCGGTCAAAAACGTGATGCGCGCATTTATATTCGCGGAGATAAAGAGATCGATTATGGGCGCGTGATGTTGGTTATGGGTGAAATCAATCGTGCTGGTTATAACAAAGTTGCCCTTGTTTCAGAAAGCCAATAGCGGAATATAAAACAACGTCATGACACGCTTTCCTTTTATTGCTTCTATTATTTTGCACCTCGTTTTTGTTCTGGTGGCGACAAGCGGCATGTCATTTAAAAGTGATCGCCCTATCGATATTCCACCTCCGATTAATGTCGAAATTATTGATATTGCAGAGATAAATCAAACCAAAAAAATCAAACCCCCGACACCTAAAAAAGAGGCGCCCAAAAAAGAAGAAGCCAAGGATGTAAAGAAAAAAGAAAAACCAAAGAAATCTGTTGCAAAACCAAGTGCGCCGATTGAGCCGGAATTAGATCCGATTGCTGTCCCAATGCCGGATGCAGAAAAGAAGAAAGTCGTTAAAAAACAGGAAATTAAGATTAAGAAAAAAGATACTCCTGTTAAAAAACCAAAACTAAAAGACACGAAACCAATTAAGCAAATTGAGAGCGATGAACCATTTCAATCGGTGTTGAAAAATATCATTAGTGAACAGCCGTTTAAAAATGCAGAAGATGAAGAAGCGCAAAATGCGGAGCCGACACAGGTCGCGTCATTAGCAGATCGCATCACTATTTCAGAGATGGATGCGCTACGTCGTCAGTTAGAAAATTGTTGGAATGTCCCCATTGGTGCGCGCGATGCTGATAATTTGGTGGTTGAGGTTGTTTTGATTATAAATCCAAATAAAACCGTGCGTGACGCAAAGCTTTTGAATAAGGCGCGCTATAATCAAGATCCGTTTTTTCGTGCGGCGGCCGATAGCGCTCTGCGCGCTGTGTTAAGTGATTCTTGTAATCCATTGATTTTGCCAGATGATAAATATGATCAATGGAAAAATATCACATTCCGTTTTGATCCCAGTCAGATGTTCTAGGTCAAATGTTTAGAAGATAAGTTTAGAAGATAAGTTTTTGCGTGCATTTAAAGACGAACGATCTATAATTTTTCTCATCAATTATTTAATTATTATCACTGACAGCCAAGGCCATGATCATGTCTATTATTTCATCATTTAAATTCAATATATTCTTATTCATCAGTGCTATTTTTATTTTTACGGCGATCCCCCTTACCAAGGCGCATGCCAATTTAGAAATTGATATTACGCGTGGTTCGGTTGAGGCAATCCCCGTTGCTATTCAAGATTTTAACGGTGCCACTCCAGATCACAGAAAGCTTGGGGCTGATATGGCGGCGATAGTACGCGCTAATTTGGAAAGATCGGGTTTGTTTTCCTCATTAGCACCGCAAAACTTTCCCGCTAATTTAGAGGGCGAAACCCCAGAAAAACCACTCTTTGGCTTATGGCGTGGCAAATCTGTCCAGGCTATGGTTTTGGGCACGGTTACAACAAATATTCAAGGGCGTACACGTGTTGAATTTCGTTTGTGGGATATATATGCCGAAAAACAAATGATCGGTTTGGCTTATACGACAACACCCGATAATTGGCGTCGTATAGCGCATATTATGTCGGATGAAATATATACGCGCGTTACGGGTGAAAAAGGATATTTTGACTCACGTATCGTCTATGTTTCTGAAAGTGGTCCAGCCATTAAACGAGTGAAGCGTTTGGCCATTATGGATCAAGATGGTGCTAACCATCGTTATTTGACTTCGGGGCGTGAATTGGTTTTAACACCGCGCTTTTCGCCAACGACACAAACAATTACTTATATGTCTTACTATGGCAATAAGCCGCGCGTTTATATCTATGATTTGAACACAGGCAGTCAGCGCGTTTTAGGCGATTTTAAAGGTATGACATTTGCGCCGCGTTTCTCGCCTGATGGTAAAAAAGTTGTCATGTCTTTATCACAAAATGGCAGCAGTGATATTTATGAAATGGGCGTTAGTAATAACCGCAAAAAGCAACTGACCAGTCATCCAGCCATTGATACAAGTCCGTCATATGCACCCGATGCATCGCAAATTGTTTTTGAATCAGATCGCAGTGGGTCGCAACAGATTTATGTGATGAATAGTAATGGCTCTGATGTGCGCCGCATTACATTTGGTGATGGTCGCTATGGTAATCCGGTATGGTCGCCGCGTGGAGATTTGATTGCCTTTACAAAAATGAAATCAGGCTTGTTCTATATTGGTGTCATTAAGCCAGATGGAACTGGCGAACGCCTTATTACTCAGAGCTATCACGTCGAGGGCCCAACATGGTCGCCCAATGGACGTGTTCTATCCTACTTTAAGGAAAGTAAAGGGCGCGGTAATCAGGGGCGCATAGCCAAGCTGTATACGATTGATTTAACGGGCTATAATGAATCTGTTCTAAAAACACCTGCAGGGGGATCAGATCCGGCATGGTCACCAATTAATAAATAGCAATCCGATATTTATTTGAACAAAACACGCTTGCAACGCGTTAGGACTGTATTATACTCTAGTTATTAAAGAATTTATGATTCGTTTAACACTTCAGCCTCTCATTTTTAGGAGATAGATATGAAAAAAATTACTACATTACTTTTTGCAGGACTTATGATGGTTTCTGTTTCCGCTTGTTCTGAAAAGCCTCAAATTGACGAAGGTCAAGTACTTGTGGAAGAGGGGCAAGTGATCGAGCAAGATATGGCTCCGATCTCTGGTTTTGGTAGTGACGGCGTCAACGTATCTACAATTGGTAATAATAACGGTGCAGCACCAGGAACACAGCAAGATCTTGTTGTGAATATTGGTGACCGTATATTCTTTGGTTACGATAGCTCTACATTAACAGCCGAAGCACGCACAACATTAGAGCGTCAAGCACAATGGATGCAGCAATATTCAAGTCTATCTGTAACAATTGAAGGTCATGCCGATGAGCGCGGTACACGCGAATATAACTTGGCTTTGGGTGATCGTCGTGCAACAGCTGTAAGAAATTATCTTGTTGCCTTGGGTGTTTCACCAATGCGCATCAGCACAATTTCATATGGTAAGGAACGTCCAGCCGTGGTTGGTTCTGATCCTGCATCATGGGCTCAAAATCGTCGTGGTGTAACAACTATTAACTAAGTGCAGTTGACTATTTAATTTAAAGAATGCCTGTGCTGATTATCTGTACAGGCATTTTTCATTTTAGTAAAACTTTGAAAGATATTTTTCCATGACATTTTATAAATCGGTAATTTTTAGTACCAGCCTCATTATTGTTTTGACGTTTTCGTCTTTTGCATCTTTTGCCCAAGTCGGGAACAGTGACACACAGACTTTGTTGAACCGTATTCAGCAAATGGATAATCAAATTCAAACATTAAGTCGCTTTGTTTATAAAGGTGATTCTGGGGTCAGTCCATCAGGTCAACAAATCAATGTAACACCGGCTACACCACAACCAAATAATACGCCAAATAACGCGGTACTAACATTGTTTGAACAACGCATATCATCTTTGGAAGAACAGATTAGAACACTGACAGGTCAAGTAGAGCGCGCTGAATTTGAAAATCGTCAATTAAAGGGACGTATTGAAACATTAAACACCGCTATCAATAAACCAACACCCCCAGTCAATGACGTAAAGCAACGCATTACGTTAGATGCGGTTGCAGAAGAGGCAACTGTAACGCCTTTTTATGATGAAAGTAATGTGATCAAAATTGATAACACATTAAATGCCAGCGACATCGCGATTGAAAGTCCTGCAACGAATAACTTACCTTTGGGTAGTGCTTCACAAGATTACGAAGCCGCTTTTGCGCTTGTCAAATCGGGTGACTATGAGATGGCTGAAAAACAGTTATCATCGTTTTTAAAGAATTATCCGGACAATTCATTGTCAGATAATGCCCGCTATTGGCGTGCAGAAACATTTTATGTTCGCGGTGATTTTGAACGCGCATCGGTTTCTTTCGCTGAAGCTTTCCAAAAGAATAATGAGGGATCTAAGGCTGCTGATAATTTGTTAAAACTTGGAATGTCTTTAGGTAAATTAGCCAAAAGCAAAGAAGCTTGTTTGACATTCGCAGAGCTTGAAAAGCGTTTTCCGGCTATGGGTGCAGACATTGCCAATCGTTTGAACGATCAAAAATCAACCTATCAATGTTCAGAGTAGTTTTTCTGTTAGCCTAATGTGTAAACGGCTTTGGCATGTTGAAAACGCCTCATGCGCTTTGCTTCTTGCTGTCTGATTTCTCTCATATGGCGTTGCCAGATAAGATCACGTTTTGCGCCATGTGGTGATAATTCGCTTTCTAATATTTTCATTGCCTCAATATTGTTATGTTGGCCTGCGGTAAATTGAACAAGGTTCTCTGTTGAAACCTCGGCATGGATGCTGGACAAAATAATATGACCTTTACCAACTCTCTTTTTCAATATACAAGGCGGATTACCATTAAGCGCCGTAAAGCGTGCAATTATTTCTATAGTCGGGTCATCTTCAATAGAAGTGATGTCGTTTGAATGATAGATTGGGCCACCTTGATAAAGGGCTTTCATGTCAATGGCTCTACCTTGATCGTAGAAAATAATCGGCGTTGCTACGGCTTTATAAGGATTATATATTTTATCGATCCCGCCCATCATGATATTTCTGATAGGGCCTGTTGTTGTGCCATTAAAGAGATTAAGGAGCGAGGTTTTTATACGCCGTTGTGTAGGGACGTCATTTTGCCATTCAAGGCGTTCAGACGCATAATAAGCACCCGCACATGTGCCAAAAAATAGACCGCCTTGATGCACATAGTTGCGTATTGCCGCCATGCCGTCTGCTTGTAAACGCTGGTCAAATTCACCATTGGGTCCAGCCCCAGGCATAAAAAATGCGGTGACATTCTCAGGGGAAAAATCAATGTCTATAATATCATGACGCTTTGCGCACTTGATAACAAAATCAGGCAATGTTTTTTTGAGACGAAAATAGCTGACCGCATAATCGGCGCCGTCTTCGGCATAGAGATAAACTTGCTTTACCATCAGATGAGATGCTTATCTAAATTTTACCGTGACAATGCTTGTATTTATCACCGCTACCACAAGGGCAGGCGTCATTGCGGCGTACACGTCCCCATGTTGCTGGATTGTTTGGATCTATTTGTGCGGCTGCATTGCGATTGTGAACAGGGCCACGTGGTACATCCGATTGTGTCGCCTCATCGCCAAGACCTTCACGGGTGATTTTGGTATTTGATTTTGGCTTTAACGCGTCTTTATCTTTAGTACGTATTTCAACGATGCTTAATGTTTGAACAACACTTTCTCTGAAGTGATCTAGCATTTCATCAAACAAAGCGAATGATTCATATTTATATTCATTCAATGGATCTTTTTGCGCATAAGCACGAAGGCCAATACCTTGACGTAGATGATCAAGGGCGAGTAAATGCTCTTTCCAAGACTGATCTAATAATTGAATAACAATCATTTTTTCCGCGGCGCGCATCATTTCAGGACCATAGTCGGCCTCTTTGCGTGCCATTAATGTGTCGCTCTCTGTTTTAAGGCGTTCACGCATTTCAGCATCGGCAATACCTTCTTCTTTTGCCCAATCGGCAATAGGTAAGTTTAGATTGAGAAGGCGCTGTGCTTCTCTTTGTAATGTTTCTGTGTCCCACTGTTCTGCATAGCTGTTTGCGGGAATCGTAATATCAACCATCGTATCAATTGAGTCATGGCGCATGCCTTTAACATCTTCTGATAGGTCTGATGAATCCATGATTTCATTTCGCTGTTCGTAAATGGCCTTACGTTGATCATTCATCACATCATCAAATTTTAACAATGTTTTACGGACTTCGAAATGTTGACTCTCTACTTTTTGTTGAGCGCGCTCAATCGCTTTTGAAATCCAGCCATGGCGAATAACATGACCATGTTGGATACCCATTTTAACCAAGAAAGAATCCATGCGTTCTGAACCGAAAATACGCATTAGATCGTCTTCTAAAGAGATAAAGAATTTAGATGCACCAGGGTCACCTTGACGCCCTGAACGACCACGTAACTGATTATCAATGCGGCGTGATTCATGGCGTTCTGTGCCGATCACATAAAGGCCACCGGCCTCAAGCACGATACGTTTTGCTTCATTGATTTCGGCTGTAATTTTTTCTGTTAATGTACGGCGTGTTTTTTCATCTGCGTCAGCTGGTATCTCTGCCTCTAAGCGTGCATCTAAATTACCACCGAGTTTAATATCTGTACCACGACCGGCCATATTTGTTGCAATCATGACCGCGCCTGGACGACCTGCTTGGGCAACAATCTGGGCTTCTTGTTCATGATGACGGGCATTAAGAACATCGTGCTGGATGCCTTGTTTTTTGAGGATTTTTGATAAAGTCTCAGACTTCTCAATGGATGTCGTACCAACAAGGGTCGGTTGTCCGCGTTCTTGATTATCTCTAATCAGAGCAATCAGGGCCTCATATTTTTCTTGGGCAGTACGGTAAATTTCGTCTTCGTTATCGGCACGTGCCAAGGGCATGTTGGTTGGGATGGCAATAACATCCAAATCATAAATTTCGGCAAATTCGGCTTGTTCTGTCAAACCCGTACCCGTCATACCCGCCAATTTTGGATACATGCGGAAATAATTCTGGAAGGTGATAGAAGCCAAGGTTTGATTTTCACGCTGAATTTCTGCGTTTTCTTTGGCTTCTAAGGCTTGGTGTAATCCTTCGGAATAACGACGGCCTTCCATCATGCGGCCTGTAAATTCATCAATAATGATAACCTTGTTATCTTTAACGATATAGTCCTTGTCTTTAGTAAATAATTTATGGGCGCGCAGAGCCTGTGTGACATGGTGAACAAGCGTCACATTTGCCGCATCATAAAGACTACTGTCATCCTCTAGCATTTTAATGTCGCGTAGTAGTTGTTCTGAATGTTCAACACCGCGGTCGGTCAAATTAACCGTTTTCATTTTCTCATCTTGTTCAAAATCATCATCAATCAAATGTGGAATCAGTTTATCGATGGTTGTATAAAGCTCTGATGATCCTTCAACAACGCCAGAAATAACAAGCGGTGTTCTGGCTTCGTCAATTAAAATAGAATCGACCTCATCAATGATGGCAAAGTTAAACGGACGTTGAACCATTTCTGCCTTAACGAACTTCATATTATCGCGCAGGAAATCAAAGCCAAATTCGTTATTTGTTCCATAGGTAATATCACAAGCATAGGCTAGGCGGCGACCATCATCGTCAAGACCATTATAAATTGCGCCAACGGTTAGGCCCAAGAAGCTATAAATTTCACCCATCCATTCGGCATCACGTTTTGCCAAATATTCATTCACGGTAACCACATGAACGCCTTTACCTTCGATAGCATTGAGGTAAACGGCGAGGGCGGCAACCTGTGTCTTACCTTCACCCGTTTTCATTTCCGCGATATTACCGCGATGCATAAAGATACCACCCATCATCTGAACGTCGAAATGGGGTTGTTGTAGAACACGATCAGTGGCTTCGCGGACAACAGCGAAGGCCTCATACATAATATCGTCTAATGTCTCTTTGCCTTGTAAGCGTGTTCGGAATTCAGATGTTTTGGCCTTTAGATCGCTGTCGCTTAAGGTTTTCATCGTATCGCGATAGCTGTTGATTTTTTCAACATCGCTCCCTAAACCGGCGAGCAAGCGCTCATTACGTGTACCAAAAATTTTCTTTGCGAGCGAACCAAACATTTTAAACACCGTGCGTACAGCTTCCTTGAAAAATATATTTATGAATCATTATTTGTAATTACTCCAGAATATAGAGAATCTCTACTGTTTGTCAATTGAGCTTTATCAATTTAGCCCCTCTTTTTGGGCGGGGAGGTAAAGCGCTTCTTGAAAAAACAATAAATCGGTTTATGATCTGTTGTGAGACAAATAATTGACCTCTTTATACTCTAAACTTACATGAAAGCACAATATCATGACTTCTTTCCTTATTTCCTTTAAAAAAACACTTATGATTTCTGGCTGCGCGGCGCTCTTAAGTGTTGCAACACTTGCCTCAGCACAAGCCAAAACAGTCGCAACAGTTAATGGCATTGATATTACCCGAGCACAGGTTAAAGAGTTTTTTGATGCATCGCCCTTGGCTGCCAGAGGTATGAAAATGGCCGATGTCGAAGATGCTATTATTGATCAATTGGTGACGAGTGAGTTAATTGACGCAGAAATTGAAAAGAGCAATTTTGCTAATGATGCGGCTGTTAAAGAACGTATCGAAGAAATGCGCACACAAATAGCCCGCGATATGTGGATGCAGCAAAAATTAGAATCCAAAGTCAGTGATGATGCTGTAAAAGCCAAATATAAAGAAACTATCAAAGCATTAAGCGATGAATATGAGGTGAAAGCAGCCCATATTTTGGTTGAAACCGAAGAAGATGCCAAAGCCATTATCGCCAGCCTTGATAAAGGTGAGAAATTTTATGCGTTGGCGAAAACAAAATCAATTGGCCCAAGTGGTTCAAATGGTGGTGATTTAGGTTATTTCACAAAGGCTGCAATGGTTCCAGAATTTAGTAAAGCCGCTTTTGATTTGAAAAAAGGCGCTTATACAAAAACACCTGTAAAAACTCAATTTGGTTGGCATGTGATTAAGGTTGAAGATAAACGTAAATTAGATGCGCCTAAATTTGAAGATTTAGAGTCACGCATGCGCAGTGAACTATCTCGTGATGCTATTGGTGAGGTTGTCGAAGATCTTAAAAAAGGCGCCAAAATAGAGATCAAAAAATAGGGTTTAATCATGAATGAAACGGGATGTTGGGCGCTCGGCACACAGGGTGCCGAAAATAATGGTACACAAAAAGACAAAAAAGTCGTTTTGGTTGCAGCGGCCGCATTGATTGATGTGGATGGCCGTGTATTATTGGCACAACGCCCGGAAGGCAAAGTCTTTGCAGGATTGTGGGAGTTTCCAGGCGGTAAGTTAGAGGGGAATGAAACACCCGAGGCCGCTTTGGTGCGTGAATTAAAAGAAGAATTGGGGATTGAAACCCGTATGTCTTGTTTAACGCCCTTGGCTTTTGCCTCTCATTCCTATGATAATGCCCATCTTTTGATGCCGCTTTATGCTTGTCGTGTTTGGCAGAATGACCCAGCACCGCGAGAAGGACAAAAATTAGCGTGGGTGCGTAAAGAACATCTTAATGACTATGAAATGCCCGCCGCTGATTATCCGTTATTACCTTTTTTACGCGAATTTATGTAGGCTTAGAGCATCATGAGTTTAGCAGATATCGATTTTTTTTATAATACAGATCTGGGTAAAACCATTCAGCCTGTTATTGCCGATAAGATTGCGCCAGCAGAGGGAAAACGCCTGTGGCTTGGCTATGGCAAGGGTTATATGGAGAAAGAGGATCGCTGTTTTTATCCCTTTGGTGATGAGGCATTTAACAAAGATATTTTTCGTTCTATTGTCATGGTTCATACACTCGAATTATCAGATAATCCGTCACGCCTTTTACTTGATGCGTGGGATTGTTTGGAGGGTGAGGGAACTATCCATATCGTTGTTCCCAATCGTGCTGGATTTTGGGCGCGACGTGACAAAACCCCTTTTGGCGAAGGACAACCATTTTCTACGACGCAAATTACACGTATCATCAATGAGGCGGGTTTTCGTGTAAAAGAAATAGAGCCATTTCTATATACGATGCCAAGTCACAAGACAGTTTGGCTTAAACTTGCGCCTTTAATGGAACGCGTCATGCCTTTTATTTTAGCACCGATGGGGGGCATGATTTATATTCGTGCGACCAAACATACACCAGCTTATAAGACCGATAAAAACCGTACTGAAATTTTTGCAACACGCGCTCTTCCTGCTTAACTGCGACTCGGCTTATAGTTATATCTATGAGAGCAAAAGATTACATTTATAAGATTACGGCCTATCCTGCGGGACAACCGATTGAGGGCGGCGCTAAGCTTGCATCCAATGAAAACCCTTTTGGTTGTTCTGAATATGCGAAACAAGCATTTATCGATGCATCACAAGATTTAAACATATATCCCGATGCGTATTGTACTGAATTACGCCAAGCCATTGCCGATCATGAAGGTTTTGATGTTAAGAACATCATTTGCAGTGCGGGCTCTGATGAAATGTTAAATTTGATTGCAATGGCGTATTTGGGTGAGGGTGACGATGTTGTCATGTCGCGCTACTCATTTCTTAAACATAAATTAGTGACCTTGCTAAGCGGTGCGACACCTATCCTGGTTGACGAGGATAATTATCATGTTGATTTTGATGGTCTATTAAGCGCGATTACAGATAAGACGAAAATAATTTTTCTGGCTAACCCCAATAACCCAACGGGGACATATCAATCAATTGATAAGGTCGAGAAATTTATTAAAAAAGTCCCTGAAAATATTATGATTGTTTTGGATGCTGCTTATTGTGAAGTGGTGGAAAAAGAGGATTATCAATCGGGTATTGATTTGGCTAAAAAACATAAAAATGTCATTGTTTTACGAACCTTTTCTAAAGTTTACGGCTTGGCGGCTTTGCGCATTGGTTGGGGGTATATGGACGCGGAAATTATTGACGCTTTAAATCGTATTCGTCCAACATTTAGCGTTACAAATCCTTCACAAAAAGCAGCGATTGCAGCGCTTAAGGATGATGCATTTGTTGCTAAATCTGTGCGTCATATGAATGATATGCGAGATAGTTTTTTTAAACATATGGATGATTTAAATATTCATTATATCACCTCTGTTTGTAATTTCTTTTTGGTTGATTGCCTTACCCCAGAAAAAGCCCAACGGGTTCATGATATGTTATTGGTTAACAAAGTCTCTGTACGCCCCGTTAATGCCTACGGCCTTAATCAGTTTCTAAGGATTTCTGTTGGTACAACAGTGGATATGCAACATTTAAAACAATTATTTAGCGATAAAATTACAGCTATCATTAAAGGATAAGACATGTTTTCTAAGAAACAAAATAGCTCTAAATTGGAAAGAGTAGCAATTATTGGTGGCGGGCTTATCGGTGGTTCTTTAGCGCGCGCAATTAGAGCCAATAAATTGTGCCGACATGTAGCGGTTTCCGATATTTCATTAGAAGCCTGCGCCGAAATTAAAAAAATAGGATTTGCTGATTCTGTCCATAATGATCTTGTTGAGGCAGTTAAGGACGCTGATTTGATTGTTTTAGCTATTCCTGTTGCGTCTACGGCCGTTGTTTTAAAAGAGATTGCACCCATACTCAAAGCTGGAGCAATTATTAGTGATGTTGGTTCAACAAAAGAACGCACACAAGATGTCATGGAAGAATTATTGCCCAGTCACGTGCAAATTGTTCCAGCACATCCCATTGCAGGAACAGAAAACTCTGGTCCAACAGCTGGATTTGCAGAACTTTTTAAAGATAAGTGGTTGATTATCACACGCTCTTCGCGCGCATCTGACGATGCCATTAAAACAGTTCAAGAATTATGGGAGGGTTGCGGTGCAAAGGTTGAAATCATGGCAGCAAAACACCATGATGACGTTTTAGCAGTAACATCACATTTACCGCATTTAATAGCATTTTCGATGATGGCAACAGCCGCCGATTTAGAAGATGAAACGCAAAAAGAGATCATTCAGTTCTCAGCATCTGGTTTTCGTGATTTTACACGTGTTGCAGCCTCTGACCCCACGATGTGGCGCGATATTTTTTTACAAAACCGTGCCTCTATGTTGCCGCTTTTGCAGCGTTTTTTTGAAGATTTAACCATTTTACAAAAATTGATCCGTCGTGAAGATGGTGATGCTTTATTCGAATATCTAGAGCGGGCACGCACAATTCGTCGTAATTTAAAGTAAAAAACAGCAATTTTTGCCTAGTTCTTGGGCGTTTTAAGGATTTTAAGGTCTTATTCGTCTCATATTCTGGCATGGGGTTTGCAAAGTTATTTATTGAGTTTTAATGAAAACGCATAAATAACAGGATTTACTACCATGTCGAATATTTCACTGCCCGGTGTTCAATTATCAATTTTACAAGCCCTACAAGCTGATAAAACAGCTATCGAAACATCAAGTAATCGTTTGGCAACAGGACGTAAGGTTAATAACGCTTTAGATGATCCTAATGTATTTTTTCAAGCTAATGCCTTGAGTACACAAGCCAATGCATTGTTACAATATAGTCAGGCCGCAGGTCAGTCTATCCAAACAATTAAAACAGCCTCTGATGGTCTTGACTTGATCCGTAGTTTGGTTGAACAAGTGCAGGCATTAGGGCGCGAAGCATTGGATACGTCACGTAACATTGCATCATTAGAGGCGGGTATTTCAATCACAGCCGCACAGCGCGGAGACATAGAATTAATTCCTGGGATCAATGACGGTGATCGTCTCATTCTAACCGTTGGTGATGATCCTGCGGTAACTGTTAATATTACAGCAGGTGATAGTTTAGACGATTTTGCGGCAGCGATTTCAGCTATTGATGGTGTTGAGGCATCAATTATTGATGATATAGATAATCCTGGTAATTTCCGTTTTATCGTACAATCAACCAGCGGCGATGATATTGGTATTCGGGATCAAGGGACGGGTGTCATTACGGGCATGCAATTGGGTGGTCAGACATTATTGTTAGGCCCATTATTGCCATCTTCAAGCGCCTTAAGTTCTGCTGTTGGCGTTGAGGCCACGGATTCATTTCGTTTAACCGTTGATGGTGAAACCGCGCTACGTAATATTGGCGCAGAAACATTAGATTCAATTGGTCCGCTAATTGCGGGTGATTTTACGAATATTGCGACAGAGGTCAATGATGAAGGTTTTCTTGTCATACGCTCAACTGTTGATGCGCCAATCTTTATTGAAACAGATGCAGGTGCCGGTTTACAAAATTTGGGTTTAACAATCCGCGCCGATAAAGTGGCACAAGATTCAGAACAATTAGAGGCCGAAATCAATGAGCTAATCGCACAAATTGATTTTGCCATTCAAGATGCATCTTATCGGGGTATTAACCTACTTTCGGGCGATGATTTGCGCACAGCTTTTAGCGGAGATAGTGAAGATTCATTGACGGTTGCGGGCATAGAATTGACAGCCGAAGGATTGCTTGGTTTCTCTGTTTCAAATATTCATGGCTTAGAGGCCATGTTAGAAACTATTAATCAATCTCAAGGGGCGCTTGATGAGCTTCGTGGATATCAGACGCGCTATGAAAGTTCATTATCTTTGGTTCAGCGTCGTATCGATTATAACGAAGCTGTACGTAATACACTATTTGCAGGGAATGATCGCCTGACATTAGCGGATGTAAATGAAGAGGCGGCAATACAATTGGCCTTGGAAACATCACAACAGCTTAAAATTAATGCGCTTTCTTTAGCGTCTGACGCTGAAAATGCAATTTTGCAAATGTTCTAGGTGGATATTCTAGGAAGATATATTCTGGCGTTATTTGGATTTCATCGCTTGTTGGCATAGTCTATCGCTATGCTCTTCTAAAAGATTTTTCACGGTCTCAAAGCTTTGCTTGGGGTCTTGCCCCGTTGGAATGGCGGGCAAAATTTCAAAGGTAACAATGCCTGGTTTTTTTACCCATGCATTACGCTTCCAATAAACACCACTATTTAAGGCAACGGGAATAATTGGAATATCATATGTTTCATACAATTTCATAAAACCATATTTATATGGCTTATCAACACCAACGGCAACGCGCGTGCCTTGTGGGTAAATGATGATTGGGCGACCAGCCTCAATAACTGGTTTTGCATTATCAATGATGGTTTGAATGGCGCTTTTCCCAGCACTGCGATCAATGGCAATCATGCGGCCTTTTCTAATCATCCAGCCCCAAAATGGAATTTTGCCAAGTTCTTTTTTATAGATCACTGCAGGATCTTTGAACAGCAGATGAATCTTCATCGTTTCGTATGCTGATTGATGTTTTGACGCCACCAAGTAAGCGCCGTCTTTAGGCAAGTTCTCTGCGCCAATAACGCGGAAATCTAGTCCCAAGATGTATTTCTCTGTTACATAAACAAAATTGAAATATAGCTCTAAACAATAGAGGAATAAATGTCTGGGTAGTAAAAGGGCAGGGATATAAATTAAACAAAAGAAAAGTGTACCGCCGTAAAAGACGATATTAAAAAGAATGCCGCGTAACAGCGCAATTGTTTTTGAAAAAACAGCCATGGTTCAATTATGATGTCAAGTAGAGGGCTTAAGCCACGTCTTCTAGGTCAATATCCAAAATAGCCATGTTGAAATTGTACGATGTTTCGCCATCTTCAACATCTTTGTATATCACGCCAATGAACTCATCACCTAGTTTTACTTCAATAGAGTCTTCGCGCTTTTCTTTCATATCAAGAATGATGCGGTTATTGATGAATTTCTTTCTGAAGAAAGCTTGTAATTTTGAGATTTCGCCTGCGTTCATAACGATAAAGTCCTTAACATGTAAAAATAAATAGTGGTATATATTTTGACAATTTACGCCAAGATTAACGTTCGCGCAAGGCTTCATTTTGGGCTTTTAAAATTGGTTTCATTAAGTAATCAAAGACAGATTTCTGACCGGTTAAAATATCAACGCTTGTTGTCATCCCCGAAAAGATTGGCAACTCTTTACCTTTATGGGCCAGAACGGTCTCATTTGTGCGTAGATATACTTTATAAAAACTATCGCCTTCTTCATCAACAATAGTATCGGCACTAATATTTTCAACAATACCGCGTAATCCACCATAGATTGAGAAATCATAAGCCGTAACCTTAATGATGGCTTCTTGTTGAGGGCGAATAAAGGCAATATCAGACGGCTTAACCTTGGCCTCAATCAATAATGTATCACCCAAGGGAACAATCTCCATGATCGGTTCACCCGGTTGAATAACGCCGCCGACACTAGTGACGAAAATATCTTTAACCGTTCCTCTGATTTTTGAGCGAACATCTGTACGATCAACACGGTCTTCACCAGCACTCATTGTTTGTGCGAGAGATTCAATCTCTGCGCGTGTTTCATTAAGCTGTTGGGAGGCTTCGGCCTTTGATGCCAGTTTGATCTCTCTTATTTGTTGGTTGGCTTCGCTAACGGCGGTTTGTGCACGTGGAATAGAAAGGCGTACCGTACGGATTTCGCCCTCTACATCTGTGCGTTGCCCTTCTAGGCGGACCAAATCAATGCGCGCCATAACGCCTTGGCGTACTAAGGGGGCGGTCATGTTATATTCACGGTTGATTGTTGATAGTTGATCTTCTAATTGTGATTGACGGCTACGCATTTCAGAGACTTCTTGGCGGCGCTGTTTAGCACGAGACGCCAAAACAGATGTTTCTGCGCGGCGACGGTCTTTGTTAATGTCAAATTGTGTCTCTTCAAATTCCACAGCATTAGGCGCGGCTTCTCTTAGATCATCGGGGAATGATATTTTGCTTTTATCGGCAACTTCGGCCTCAAGGCGTATGATGCGGGCGCGTAAATTATTAAAACGTGTTTTTTCTTCCTCAAAACTTGACTGAGCAGCGGAGTTATCGATGCGCATTAAAAGCTGATTTTCTTCAACAATATCACCAAGATTAACAAGGAGTTCAGAGACAATGCCTCCTTCTAAATTCTGAATGGTTTGTACGCGGCTGGACGGAATGATTTGTCCTTCACCGCGTGTGACTTCGTCTAACACTGCCCATTTAGACCAGACGACAAAGGCAACCAGAAATAAAACCGTTGTGAATGATAGAAAATAAGCGAAACGACTAGCGTCCGTACGCGAGGCCGCATAGCGTTCACTCATATAATTCAAATCATCTTTATCATTTCTTCCAAACATAGTGTGTTTCTTTTCTACTATTTAGTCTGCTGCAGCCTTAATTTCACCAGAACGAATTTTTTCAATAATTTCATCTTTGGGACCATCGGCCAATACTTTACCGCGATCCATCAAGATAAGGCGATCAACTAGGTTTAAAACAGAGTGGCGGTGCGTAATCAAGATAAGAGTACGTCCAGGCAGGAACTGATCCATACGGCTTATAAAGCGTGCTTCTGAAGATAAATCCATGTTACTTGTTGGCTCATCCATCAGCATGATAGGCGGGTCGTAGGTGAGGGCGCGGGCAATGGCGACGGCTTGGCGCTGACCACCAGATAATGACATGCCGCGCTCACCAACCTGATAATCAAGCCCGAGCGAGCTTTGGCGGGCAAAGTCCATGACGCCCGAAATTTTTGCGGCGCGTTTAATCTCTGATTCTGTTAGATGAGGCGCACCAAAGGCGATGTTCTCACGGATTGTGCCATAGAATAAAAAGTTATCTTGTGTGATATAGCCAATATTTTGGCGTACATCAGAGGGGTCAATCTGTTGTAACTCTGTACCATCAATCGATATGCTTCCACCTGTTGGTGAATAAAGCCCTGTCATTAACCGCCCTAATGTACTCTTACCAGAGCCAATGCGACCTAAAATCCCAACACGTTCACCAGGGCGAATTTTGAAACTAACCTCTTCAAGGGCCGCGTCATCTGATCCTGGATAAGCAAAATTGACTTTATCAAATTTAATAAGTCCTTGCATGCTATCAAAGGAAATAAACTTTTTACCTTCAGGGCGTTCCAGCGGTTTCTTCATCAATTCGTTGAGCGATGTTAGCCCCAGCTTTGTTTGCTGGTAACGTACTAAAAGACTGGCAATTGTACCAAGCGGCGCCATTGCACGTCCTGTTAACATTGAGGCGGCAACTAGTGCACCCATGGTCATATTACCCTCGGCAATTTCATAAACACCATATATAATAATCATCACTGTTGTGAATTGAATTGAGAAAGAGGTGAAGCTTGTCGCCAGAGCAGACCAACCGCGAGATTGCGCCGAGGAATCCGCGCTTACATTAACAATGCGTTCCCACATGCCTTGGATTTTACTCTCTGCTGTGTTGGTCTTAATTGTCTCTAAGCCGCTTAATGTTTCAAAAAGAAGAGCGTATTTCTGGTTAGATTCGGCGGCGGTTTTTTCAATAACGCGTACTAACGGAATTTGAATAATAAAGGCGGCGACCAAAACAACAGGCACCATTGCCAGTGGGATAATGGCCACGGGTCCTGCAATAAGCCAAATAACCCCTAGGAACAAGAACATGAAAGGAATATCAACAAGGATGGTGACCGTTCCAGAACTAAAGAAGTCACGTAATTGTTCAAAGTCTTTCATATTATTCGCTGTGGAACCAATAGAGGGCGGTAACTCATCAAGGCGCATCCCCATAACATGTTCAAGCAGGCGGCTACCCATAATTACATCGGCATTGCGCCCCGCGATATCGACAAAATAACTGCGCAAATTCTTGAGAACAAACTCGAACAGATAGACGGAGCCGACCCCTACGGCCAAGACCCATAATGTTTCTATGGCATTATTGGGCACGACGCGGTCATAGACATTCATGACAAATAGTGGGCCAGCAAGGGCAAAGAAGTTAACCACAAATGATGCAATCATAACGTGAATATAGATCCTCCAGAATTTTAGAAGCGTGCCCCAGAACCAGTCTTTGCGTTCTTTTAGCTCAACAAAATGGGCGCGTTTATCAAGTTTGACGGTTGGTTTAGAAAAGATTGCATAGCCAACATATTCTTCTTCTAATTTCTCAATTGAAATTTTAACGGGTGCGCCTTCATTTTCGGACGTTAAAACCTCAACGGCTTTCTTCTTTTTGTCAAAGCGCGATAAAATACAGGCATTCTTGTCTTTAAGCAGGATAATGCAGGGGAGGACGAGCGGCGAAATATCTTTAATTTTTTTGCGCGCTACAATCTTTGCGTTAAAGCCAGCACGCATCGCCGCGCGGACACAGATTTCTGGTGAGAAATCAATATCGGCATTCGGCAGGCCTGTCTTAAGGGCTTGGCGTGATATTGGTGTTTGATAAAGATTTGATAAAATTGTTAAGCAATTAAGGAGAGGGTCTTCATAATCAACGGCTGATGGGCTCACGCTCCATTCTAGTTTTGGCTCTTCTTGTGCTGTTGCCGGATCTGCCGCTTGCGCGTCAGGCATCTCAACATTCTTAACACCCGCTTTTTTAAGTTCGGCCGCTAATTTCTTGGCATCAAGGTTTGGGGCATCAGGGGGCGGGGCATCAAAGGTAGGGGCGTCAATATTCGGCGCCTTTTCTTGTGCTTGTTTATCGTCTTCTTTTTTTGCCATTATGCGTTGCGCCATTAATTTAGTTAATTACTTGTTTTATAGGTAAAATAAGAACTGATATATTTATAAAATAAGATATATTTATAGTTATATCATATTTTAAGATAGCGAATAAGTGTTACTGAAACATTAAATTAAAAGGACGAATCATCGTTTTGGAATTTTTATAATACGTGCAGGCCTTTGAGACTGTGATGTTTTTAGCCACAAAATAAACGAAATGCGTTCATTATTATCACTTGCATGCGGCGCGAAAATTGCCGTTGCCGATAAAGGCACAGAACTTCTTATATATGTTACTCCTATACTGGCTTGTTTCTGGTGGCCTAATTTTATCCGAAACAAGAGGTCTCGGATAGACTGATTTTGTCTTACATTAAAAAAGTCATGAAAAAACTGCTCACGAAACTTGTTGGGTCTGTTTCCTGTCCAATCGAAAAAGGCTTTGTTGGCATAGTGAATTTGTTGTTCTTCTGATAATAATAATCCGGGAATAGGGCAGTTTTCCATGAAGAACTCTAAGGTGTTGTCTTTTGACATGGCTTTTACGCTTATCAGATCACGCTCTGCATTGGCCATGCACAGGGCTCTTATATAAGAAGAAAAATTCTTGCCGCTATGATTATCTTTCAGGCGACAGACAAATTCACCAATGCGCATGTTATTTTGGCGTGACATGGCGGTTAGGGTTCGGATAAACGGCGGTTCTAATCTTAAGGCCAAACGCTCTCCCTGATATTGAAAGATTTTTGGTTTTGGTTGTTCAACATCGAAGCCAAGGAGCGTCTTTTGAATTTTTCGTTGTTTCTTTATCTCCAGCGCTTCTCTTGCAATGCTGTCTATGTCTATGTCGTCTGTCATGATTTTACCCTTTAGTATGTAAACGCTTTTTTAATCTTTGTTTATTAGTGTGTATGCAGAAATGGAGTTTTTTTTGTATTGATTCTTCTGTACTAGCCTTAATTAACATATGTATATATCATACATATTTATATGCTTTTGGTCAACGGAATTATTGAAAACAGAGTGATTTATCGCCTATAATAGGACACTAATTTAACTTTAACAGAATTTTGCATGTGCAAATCATCATGGGTCAGGGCGACCTCATTAAGATTAAACTGCACATCAACACTTAAGAACATAATTTAACATCTACTTTATATAAATACTTCGAAAGGGTAATTTTTATGACTGATACAATCACAACACCAACGACGACCGTTACAACGGCTAATCAAAATGAAGGTCAAACAACAACTAATGTGTCAACAGACCCTATCGTCTTTATGAATGAGCGCGGACGCGTTATGTTGAATGAGCCAGCAGTTGATGGACAGCAGGCAACAATCAAAGCCAATGGCGTTCAACAATTTGTAACAAGCTTTAACCCAGACGAAGCCGAAGTTGCGCTGCGCGGTGATGATCTTGTTATTAAATTTGAAAATGGCGCCGAGACAGTTATCGAAGACTTCGCCCTTGTTCAGCCAATGCCACAAATTATGTTACCTGATGGAACGATCATAGCGGGTGACATTATTGTTTCTCAACTTTCTAACACAGCAACAAATGTTGCGGATGCCGACGGCACAACGATTGATCCAAGCCTAACAGACATTGAAACAGCCGCTGGTGCTGGTGGTGCAGCTGGTGGTGGTGGATCATCTTATGATGACGATCTTGGTTCTGTAATTGATCTATTAAACCCAGAAGGCCCGCTTTTCTTTAGTGATTTTGCGCGTGATGCTGAGATCGAAAATATTTTTGAAGATACACCTGTTCAGTTTTCTACAGGTCCTGTAGACCCAACACCAACTGTTGGTAACGCACTTCTTCGTGCAGATGATGATAATATCTCAACGCCGGGCGCAACGATTAACGGCGCTGTTGCTGTTGATTATAATGGTGGCACTGGCTCTATTGCGCCTTTGACTGTCGGTCCTAACCCTGCTTTTAATGCTTCTGGTTCACTATTGGGTGGTACGTTAACATCTGGTGGTCAACCAATTACAGTAACAATTGAAGGTGGCGACACATTCGTTGGGCGCTTGCCAAATGGCGATGCTGCTTTCACCATGTTGGTTAATCCTGATGGCTCTTACCGCTTTACACAATTAGCACCGATTGATCACGCTGATGGAACCGATCCTAGCGATGTGGTTAATCTTGATTTTGACTATGTTGCAACAGATAACACCGGCGATACAGCAACAGGCCGTATTACTGTGCAGGTACAAGATAGTGCTCCTGTTGCTCTTGATGATGTTGACGTTACAACGGCGAATGTTGACGCTGTTGGTAATGTTATTACGGGTGCAGATATTGCAAACCCAGGAATTGATACATTCGGCGCCGATGGCGGTGATTCAGTGCAATCGGTTGCTGGCGGTGCCTTGGGCGCACCTCTTGCCGGTACATATGGTGTTTTAACGCTTAACCCAGACGGCTCTTATCGTTATGTGCCTAATACAACATCTGGTTTTACGGGCATTCAAGAAGATGTATTTACATACACGATCGTTGATAATGATGGCGATACATCAACAGCCACTCTAACGATCAGCACTGATTTTGATTCAGATTCAAGGCCTATTACAACGACTGAAGCTTTAGCGGTGGATGAGACGGGTGGTCTTGATACGGTGA
>CAYGOD010000003.1:987-48822 GCA_964351525.1 uncultured Bdellovibrionales bacterium | reverse complement strand
TCGATAATGACGGTGATACATCAACAGCAACCTTAACAATCCGTACTGACTTTGGCTCGGATACAGTTCCTGTTGTTGAGAACTCTCATTTGCATTTAGATGAAACAACGAATATTGGTGACGTTATTAACGGTCAAGTTCCTGTTGATTACAATGCTGATGGCCCAGGTAATGTATTTGGTACAGGCACACATAATGTTGCAGGTATGACATCTGGAGGGCAGCCAATTGTGGTAACGTTCGCAAATGGTGTTTACACAGGTACTGCTGGTGGACGACCGATCTTTACGTTAGACCTTGAATCTGATGGGTCTTACACATTTACGCAACATGCGGGTATTGATCACCCTGATACGGGCGACCATAATGAAAATCTTGCCTTCCCATTGGAGTTTGGTATTCAAGCTGTTGATGGTGATGGTAGCCTAAGTAACACAGGTAAAATCATTGTGAAGATTTGTGATGATGGACCAACGATTGCCTCTGCGTCTCTTCTATTAGATGAGACAAATGATCTTGGTAATGTATTAACGGGTAACTTCTTTGCGGATTATGGCGCAGATGATGTTGGTGGTGATATCTATCCGGGTAACGCAAATGGTCAGGTAGACTTTAGTGTGGTTGGTAATTATCCCCTTACTGTTAATGGTGACCCAGTCCTTGTTTCTATCGTTGGTGATAGTTATGTTGGTACGGTAAATGGTCAAAATGTCTTTACGTTAGAGATTAACGAAAATGGCACATATACCTTTACGCTTAACCAAGGGTTGGATCATCCAGATCCAACGCAACCAAATGAAGCGCTTGCGTTAAGGTTTGGTACGGCGATCCAAGATGGCGATGGTGATACGGATACTGCGAGGATTACAATTACAATCCTTGATGACGATGATGGTTCTCATTCTGTTCCTGGCGAGCACTTCTGTGGGCATCAAGGCGTCAATGAAGTATTTGTTGGTACAGCAGGTGATGATACGTTCTGGGGCGGTGCCTTAGACCAAGATACCCTTACGGGTGGCGATGGTGCAGATCGTTTCGTTCTTGAGAGCTTCTCCGAATGGAACGGCGATAAGTTCTATGACATCGTTACTGATTATGACTTTGCCGAGGGTGATGTTATTGATTTGAGTGAATTGCTTGATGTAAATAGCTTTACAGCATCTGGTTCTGACATACATGACTTTGTTAAGATTGATGGTAATGAGCTTCAATTCTCATGGGATTCTGGTGATACAATGCCATTTGGCACACTGGTTGACTTGGGTGGCTATAACGGTATGGTTCGCTTTAGCGTCGGAGACCAGGTTATTGAAGTCGATATGAGCGATCTTCATGCAATTTAATAATTTGAATTGATAATAAATGATTAATGAAAAGCCCCTGATTTTAAAGGGGCTTTTTTATATTTGTAATTCATGTATAATGATTTTAATTGGGTTTTCTTGTCCAATTTTTATCTTGACTAATTTACAGATTATTGTATTAGTATCGTCAGAATATCGTTTAATAAGGGCCTTGGTCTTTACACAAAAGGGGACATATCATTATGTTTTTATCACTTAAGTCACTCAGCAAAACATTGCGTAATACGGCCTTGATTGCGTCAATTTCATTTGGTGTATCATGTTTTTCGGCCGGCGCTGCTGATGCGACAACGTTAGACCAAGCCATTAAGTTATCTTTAGAGCATAATCCCCGTATTGGTATTGTTGCCCGTAACCGTGAAGCAGTTTTAGAAGAGCTTCGTCAGGTGCGCGGTCTTTATTTACCAACCGTTGATTTAAACGCAGGTGTCGATTTAGAGAACACAAGCACGCCAGCTATTCGTGCGACAGGTGATGATAACGAAGATCTAACGGCAACGGATGCAACATTAACGGTAAGTCAGCGTTTATTTGATGGTTATGAGCGTTCTAACCGCGTTGAACGTCAAAAAGCCCGTATTGAATCTGCTGCTAATCGTGTTTATGAGAACTCAGAGGTTCTGGCACTTGATGTTATTGGTTCTTTCTTAGAGGTTATTCGTCAAAGAGAACTTCTTGCACTATCACGCGAAAACGTAGCATTCCACGTACAAACACTTGAAGGTCTTGTTCAGCGTTTACAAGGTGGTATTGGTAACCGTGCCGATGTAACACAAACACAATCTCGTTTGGCGCTTGCCCGTTCAACATTTGTTCAGACAAATCAAGACTTAGCAGATGCAGAAGCACAATATACACGTCTTGTAGGGCAATTCCCTGGTGACCTTACATTGCCAGCATCACCTGTTAATGCATTGCCACGCAGCATGGAAGAGCTTGTTCGTTTGGCGACAGTTGATAATCCAACGGTTAAGATTACTCAGGCTGACGTTAAGGTTGCGAATGCGGATGTTGAAATTTCAGAATCTGAATTCTACCCACAAGTAAACCTTGAGGCATCGTCTAGCTATGACAATGATGATGATGGTACGACAAGCTATACATACAGAAATACAGTTGGTCTTCGTATGAACTGGAACCTATTTAATGGCGGTACGGATCGTGCAACACGTCAGGAATTATTATACAGAGAAGAGCAAAGCAAGAGTGAGCGTTTCGATACAATCCTTGAAGCACAAGAAGAAGCGCGTATTTCTTGGTACTCATATGTTGCGTCACAGCAGCGTTTACAAGAATTTAGCTCTTCTGTAATTTTTGCGACAGAGACACGCGACGCATATGAACAGCAATTCCAAGTTGGCCAAAGAACATTGCTTGATCTTCTTGATGCGGAAAATGAAGTATTCACATCACGAGGACAGTTAATTACCGCGGATATTAACCAGATGCGTTCTGCGTTCCGTATGTTGGCAGTTTCTGGACGCTTACTGAAAACAATGAATATTCAAGCTGCAGAGCAGTCTAGCACTGAAGCTGAGACATTTTCTGAGAGCATGAGCCGTATGGGTCGCTCTCGTTAATTTCATAGATACGTCTATTATTTTAAAAAGCCAGATCATTGTGTATCTGGCTTTTTTTATAGTGTTTTTTTGTTAATAAATACGTTACTCTTTATGGTGTATGATATGCATTCAATATTGTCTTATAGGCGCCATGGCCTTGTGACGTTTTTTCTATCTAAAACTTGGAACACGTAAATGTCTAAAAGCAAAACAGAAAATAAGCAAAAAGAAACACCTGAAGTTTCGATTCTGACCGAAGAGGCAATTGGCATTGCTTCAGAAACGATCGACGACAGTAATAAAGGAGGTTGGCGCCTTAAAGCGTTTGGCTTTATCTTTATTGCACTGGTGGCATTTATGGCTTTTTACGGGGCGCATTTATTTGTGAGCTCTGAAAACCAACGCTTTGAGCGTGATCTGCAAGAAAGAACAGAGATTTTAGTACTGGAGCGCAGTGAGATTTTTGCGACATGGTTGAATGGCATCTCTAATCAGGCGCGCCCCATCGTGCAAAGCGACGTTTTTCGTGCCTTTAGCACGGCAATTGACGTTAATAATGGTGATATGTCTGCTGTTTTAGAGCCAACAGTCTCTGCTGATGATGTTGAAGGGGATGATTTTGGCCTGAGTTATAAGGATCAACTACCGTTTATGATTAATGCCCTAACGGACCTTGTGCAGGATTCTGATTACAAAGCGGCCTATATGGTTGGACGTACTGGTAATACATTTTTGACCAGTGTTGATGCGCCGCCGCTTCTAAAATTCCAAAAAGACGAAGCGTTACGTGTATTTGATAATGCAATGATTGGTTACAGTCCGTATCGTGCCGTTGCAGGAGGGATTGAATTTGATGTTCTGTATCCGATTACGCCGGTTGATATATCGTCGGGTGTTTCTGGTGCGACACAAATCATTGGTGTCTTTGTTTTCACCGTTTCTGTTGCAGACAAATTAAGTATATTGTTACAACCCAATCCTATTAGTGGTTTAAAAGGGCAGTATCGCCTCTACCAAAAATCACTTGAGAATAGTGTTGAAGAAATCCGTGTTGGTGCCAGTAATTCAATTTCACAGATTAATGTTTCTGGCGATATTATAACATCACATGCTTTGAACTTTGCACAGCGAGCGGCGATGGATAATATTGGTGATGTCTATTCTTATGGCTTGCCTGTTAAGAATAGTGCTTTTTTCCTTGCATGGGAGAGCCCTGTCTCTAGTGCACGTGCAGCTTTAGATAAAATGACAGTGAATGTTTACTTAATTGCTATTTTTCTGGTTTTCTGTTTTGTAACGGCGTTTGGTGCTTTTTGGTGGCGTTCAAATAGTGATCGTAACAAAAGTTTGGCGGATCAATATGCGGCGCTGGCCAAAAAAATTCAGCGTCAAAAAGCCATTCTTAATACGGTGAATAGCTCTATTGAGGAATATATTTCGATGAAGGATGTTCATGGTAAATATAGCTACGTTAACCCTGCCTTTGCAAAGGCTGTGGGGCGTCCTATTGAAGAAATTGTTGGTCTTGATTCAGAGGCTTTGTTTGGTCATGGTACAGCGACGCGCTTGTCAAAATTAGATGATATGGCGATGAGTGCTCAAAAGCCTATTAAAACAATCGATGAAATATATCTTCAGGGCGATAAGCGTCACATTCAGATATCAAAAGTGCCTCTGACCTTTGAAAATGACAGCTGTGTTGTAACTGTAGGGCGCGACATTACTGATTTTGTTGAAGACCAAGAGCGCCGCGAAAGATCTGTTAAGCAAACTGTTTCGGCTTTGGTTAATGCTGTTGAATTGCGCGATCCACATTTGGCGGGTCATTCACGCCGCGTCAATGAATTTGCGACGGCTGTTGCGCATGATTTGTCGACAGATATTCGTTTGAAGCGTACGGTTGAGATTGCATCGAACCTTTGTCAGATTGGTAAGATCAATATTCCGCGTGACATTTTAACCGCAGAGCGTCGCTTAACGAAAGAAGAATTTGAAGTGATGAAGGGCCATGTTGATAGCGCCATAAGCATTATTGGTGATATTGAGTTTGATTTACCTGTTGCTAAGTCGATTGCTCAAATGTATGAGCGTTTAGATGGGTCTGGTTACCCGAACGGACTTAAGGATGATGATATTTCGCTCGAAGCACGTATTCTGGCTGTATCAGATTATTTTTGTGCCCGTATTGAGCCACGCTCATACCGTTCTGCAATTTTGCCTAAAGATGCTTTGAAGTACTTAGAGCAAAATGCGGATAAATATGATCCACAGGTTGTGTCAACTTTGAAGAAAATCGTTAATTCTGCCTATGGTGAGAAAATTATTGCTTCTATAGGTCGTGATACAAAAGATATCTAGCCGGATGTCTAAATGGGCAAATTACGAAAAAAGGCTTGATTTTAAATCATAAAAATTGTTTAATCAGCCAATAATTGAAAAGGAATAAATTATGACACAATCATTATTCAAAAAAACACTATTTACAGGCGTTCTAGGGCTTGCAATGTCTGCCACGGTTGCTTTTGCAGGACCTTTAAATGGTCTGCGTGATACAGTTGAAGGAACGGGCTTAACAGCCTCTGGTACAGTGTTTAATCAAACATTGTATGAAGGTTATGTGGGGTTATCTAAAAGCCTTCACCAATTAAGTGGTAATCATGATGATGTTGAGTTATTTAATCACAAGGCTGTGATCTCTGGTCACGAAGCACCTGCGGATGCTGAAGAGGTGATGGATCGTGTTCTTGACACAGGCGAACAACAAATGTTCCAAGATGCTTTATTCCGTTTACGTGACGCTTATAATGCTGGATCTCGTGAATTCGCACCTGCTTTATCTGCAACAGCACAAGTAAGCTATGATTGCTGGATAGAAGCGGTTGAAGATGATGCAACGTCACGAGCAAGTGACTGTAAAGATCGTTTTGAACAGTCTTTGGCGTCTGCTGAGGCTGTCTCAACAAAACAGATTGTTGCTATTACAATTTCACCGCCACTGCGCGCAGTTGATCTTAATGCACCGGTACAGCAGGAAATTGTTCCGCAAGCTGTCTTAGATCAGTATTTTGTGTTGCCCTTTGAATTTGATAAAACGGTTCTTATCCAGCGTGGTGAAGATGATCTTCGTGGTGCCATTGAGGCCTTAACACAATATCAAAGCCTACGTGTTAACATGACTGCTCATGCTGATCGCGCGGGTTCTATTGCTTATAACAAGCGTTTATCACAACGTCGCGCGGATAAAATCTTAGCACGCTTGGTTCAGGCGGGTGTTAATTCAGACCGCGTTGATTACGTTGAATCCGTTGGTGAAGGACGTCCAATGGTACCCACAGCAGACGGTGTGCCAGAGCAAAATAACCGTGTTGTTGAGCTTGATCTTAAACAACAATAATCGGTTGGGCGTAAGCTAGGTTTATTATCATGCATGTTTTTTTTGTATTAGGTAATAAAAACAATATTTTAAAAAGAGTGCTGATCCTTTCGGCGCTCTTTTTTATTGTTCTATTTTCATCGGGGTGTAGCACTGTTGATAAAGCGCTATATGATGTTACGAACTCAGTCTCTAGTGTCGATCGTGTTAGCGGTCAAAGGTCTTTAAATCTTTATAGTCGTGCTAATCAGATTGCAAAGAGTAATCAGCAAGTAGATTCATTAATTGCCCAAAATTATACAAAAAAAGGGCTTAAGGTCAATGGCGAGCTTGATGTGGAAGGGTATAAGCGTTTGCAGCGTATTTTTAAACGCGTCCATGCCGTATCCCATATGAAAGATGAAGATTGGCGTGTTTTCTTAATCCCTGAGGATAGTTTTAATGCCTTTGTAACTGGCGGTAGTTACGCGATTGTTCATAAGGGTTTGCTTGATGAAGTACAGAGTGATGATGAGTTGGCTTATATCCTGGGTCATGAAATCGCCCATGTATCTGCAAATCACGTTTACGAGAGCCAAACATATAATGTAAGCGCAATGTTGGCTGGCAGTAAATCAGCGCGCCGTGGCAGCTTCCAGGCGGCGTTTACCCATGAAAATGAAGAAGAGGCAGACCGTGTTGGCTTGTTATATGCGACACTAGCAGGATATAACCCTGAAAAAGCCGCGGAATCGTGGACACGGATGGGCGAGAAACATGGATATCATGCCAGTACATATTCCACACACCCCATTGCCAAAGAACGTGCAGCGATGAATGCTAAACTAGCAGAGAACTATAAACCCCATTATTTGTCGGGTAAAATAAACGCCGAGCATGATGCGATATTAGACCAATATTTCGCGACAAATACTCCTGCTGGTGAGGATGACATACAGGCCAAAAAACCAGGTGAGGGTGCGGGCTTATCTGCACTGTTTCAGACGGTTGGATCTGCCTTGTCAACACGTGCAAAGGCAAAGCAAGAAGAAGCAAGGCAATCACAGCGTATTGCTTTTATCCAATATGCCGCTAGTAATTTAAAATTGATTGATAAAAAGCGTATTGGTAACGACCGCATCGATGTGACCTTTCAATATAGTGGTAATACAAGTCTCTCTGAATTATTGATGAAGGGGCTAGTTGGCGAAGAGATCGCCATTGCGGCTTATCGCAATCCTATACGATCAGGTGACCAAGTTATTATGCGCTTTGATTACAAAGAAACCACCGTTACGGATAGTGGCGTCACAAAAATGAAAATCGGTATTGATTACGCCGAGGCCTTATAGGAATTTAAATCAATGATTTCAGGTAAAAAAATAGGTCTTTATATCGATGATATTAAGACGCTTAATGTCAATAAAGATAGCTCCTGTCGTTTGGCTGCAGAGGCAGAGGCTCGTGGTTATGAAGTTTTCTATTTTCCGCCCAAGGGATTGTTTTTCGATCAAGATAGGGTATATGCGCATGGTTATGATATTTCCTTTAAAAGAGAAACGGGTATTAATAATAGCTATAAATTAGGTAAGAAATATTGCCAAAATTTACATGATCTGGATGTCTTGCTGATCCGCAAAGATCCGCCTTATGGCCTTGAGGATGTTACAGCCACCTATTTGCTAGAATTATTAGGCGATGATGTGTTGATGATTAATCATCCAAGATCAATCCGTAGTGCCCATTCAAAGTTACAGACGTTATTATTTAAAGAGTTAATACCAGAGACCATCATTACACGTAATGATGCGGTTATTGTTGATTTCGTAAACAGGCATAAGGTTGCTGTGCTAAAGCCTGTTGATGGTATGGGTGGGCGCGGTGTTTCAAAAATAGTCCATGATGATCCTAATTTAAAATCTCTTATCGAAACCACCCGTAAGGCCTATGGTGATTATGTGATGGTTCAGGCCTTTATTGAAGATGCAAGTGAGGGTGAAAAGCGAATATTCTTGTTTGACGGCAATCCCGTTGCGGCGATTAAGAAGGTCCCAAAGGACGGGGATTTTCGCGCTAATATAACGGCGGGTGCGGGCTATCAAAAAGCCACATTAAATGCCCATGATTTGAAAATTTGTGAGGCCTTAAAAGATTATATAATAGAGCAGAAATTATTCTTTGTCGGTTTGGATATAATAGGCGATAAACTCATCGAAATTAATGCGACAAGTGCAGGTGCTATATCATGGGCAAATACGGTGCATGATACGCCCTTAGAGCAAACGTTCTTTGATGTTTTAGAGAAAAAAATCGCTTTAATGGCTTAATTCTAAAAACGGCCTTAATAATAAAATCTTTTATGCTACAATTAATCATGTCGATTCGTTCTTGAGTTGTGCGCTATCTTTTCATAGATATATTTTCACTATTATATTCTTGCTGTGTTCTATTATGATTGATGTTCAAAAAATAAAAAAACCTATTATTGGCGTTGTTAGCCACGTTCGCCCTATTGGTTCTTGGGATTCTCATTATGCCCACAAAAAATATATTATGCCTCTTAACGATTGTGATTTATCAGCGATGATTATTCCCTTTCATAGTGATGTTAGTTTTTATCGTAACATCGCGGATCGTATTGACGGTTTTATCTTAACGGGAGCACGCAGTAATGTTTACCCCGAGCGTTATGGCGGGGTTGTTGATGATCGTTACGGTCCTTTCGACGCAGAGCGCGACCGCATGTCATTTACTTTGATAGAGGAAGCGATGCGACAGAATAAGCCTGTCTTAGGTATTTGTCGCGGCATGCAGGATATGAACGTCTTTATGGGTGGTTCGTTGCATCAGTTTTTGCCCGATGTCACGGACATTAAGCATCATATTTTAGAATATGAAACCATCGAGCAGGTGTATAAAAATCGACATGATATTGAGCTTAATGAAGATCAGTTGCTTGCCAAAGTAATTGGAGAGAAGGTTATTAATGTTAACAGTGTCCATCGTCAAGGCGTTAAAGACTTAGGGCGAGGGCTTACCATCAATGCAAAAGCAGAAGATGGTATCGTTGAGGCTTTTACAATAGATCATCATGATAATTTTGCGATGGGTGTACAGTGGCATCCTGAATATGATTACGCCTATGATAAGCATTCTAAAAAAATATTTAATGCGTTTGCGGATGCTGCTTACAAAACATTTGATTAGAAAAAGAGATAGATCATGACAAAGAAATTTGGTTATTTCACTGAGGCTTTAGATGCCTTGACGGTACCAAAGCTAACGGCTATCAAAATTTATAACGAAGCGCGTAAGCGTGATTATGATTGTTATCACTTTACATCAAATGACTTATTTTATGTATCGGGGGAAATGTTTGCGCATGCCCGTGTTGTTGAGTTTTATCCGGAACGTAAAGCGAAGCCTTTTTATAAAATACTTTCTGAAGAAAAGATCAATCTACGAGATTTAGATATTTTCTTCTTGCGTAAAGATCCGCCACTTAATCAAGAATATATTACATTTACTTACCTTCTTGATCAATTAGAAGCTGAGGGTATGGTCTTTGTAAATTCACCCAGTGCTATGCGTAATAGCCATTCAAAGCTGTTAACCTTAAAATTCCCAGAGTATATCGCGCCGTGTTTATTAAGTTTCAACCGTGATGAGATCAATAATTTCATTAAAGAACATAAGAAGGTTATCGTGAAACCGCTTAATGCCTCTGGCGGTAAGGGTATTCTTATTCTTGAGGAAGGCGACGTTAATCTGAATTCTATGATTGATACAGTGATGGTCGCATACGATAAACTAGTTATGTTCCAAAAATTTATTCCTGAGGCGGTCTCCGAGGGTGATAAGCGTATTATTTTGTTTGATGGTGAGCCAAGAGGGGCAATCATGCGACGTCCTGCAGAAGGTGATTTCCGCGCGAATATTACGGCTGGCGGATCTTTTGTCAAAAGTGAATTAACTGAGCGTGAAAAAGAAATATGCGCGGCAATGAAACCTTATTTACAAAAAAATGGATTATTCTTTGTGGGGTTAGATGTGATTGGCGGTTATGTGACAGAGATTAACGCAACATGTCCAGGGGCCTTGACCCATGCTAATATTGCTTATGGCTGTAAATTTGAAGAGCAGTTTTGGGATGTCTTGGAAGCTAAGATGGGCTAGCATTTTATTAATATATAAGTAAGCAGGGTGTGTCTTATAGGCACACTTTTTTATATTCGCCTTAAGAGACGCCGCGTTCAAAATCAATCACAAGGCGGGGTCCTTTAGATGATGTAAGCGGAGGTAGTGTAAAGATTTTAACGGTCATATCATCGCCGCGTGTTTCAAAAGAAACCTTGGTCGTGCTGCCATCTTTGCTTGTTTTATAGCTTTTTATAAGCGGTAGTTTGCTGAATGTTTGGCTGTTTTTGGTGTCCCAGCTTGCTTTTATAACTTCTAAAATAACGGCTTCGCCTTCTTTGTATATATCATAGTCGGGTGTTGTGCCCTTGCTATAGTCGATAACAACGCGGACTTTGTTTTGATGCTGTCCAAAGCGGATGTCGGTAATTGTGTTTGCGGCTACAGTAGGTGCGGGTGATGCAGGTATTTTTGCTTGCTCACTGAAATCTTGTGCTTGCGCCATAATGTCTTTAGGAACGTCCGTGGTGCTATTTTCAATTTGAGCGATCAGATCTGCAGGCGTATTAATTTGATTACCAAGGGAATCTTCGGTATTAAATGGATATTGTGCAGGGTTAAGTGGTGCAGGGCTTTGCGTTGCATCAAGTTGTTGGTCTGGTGAATTCGTTAATTTAGAGAGCTCGGTGATTAATTCTTGTATATCGCTCTCAATGGCAATCAAGTTCTCTATGCTTGGTTTCATAGAGGCAAAATCATCCTCCAAGATTTGAACGCGTTGCTCTAGGTCTTTGACGGCGATTTTATTGACGGCTGTATCGTCATCGCCATCATCGTCGCCTGTGCCACCGATATATTTATAAGGCGAATTAACGCCGTTACTTGAGGTCGTTTCACAAGCGGAGGTCATCATAGTTGACCCTATGCAAAAAACGCACATGGCAAATATAGTCATGTATTTTTTAAAGCAGATGATCATCTAAGTTTAAAGTTCTTTTCATCAAAAATAAGGTTTTCGTATTCGCCGCGGCCTTCATAAACAACAACAACATCTGTAATGGATGATGGAATTCTGTCTTCTTCAATAATAAAGGCATCTCTTTTGTCAATTTCAGGGAAGATTGAAACGTTATTAAGTTGTGCTAAGGGGCGTTGTCTTAGTTTGTCGTTCACATCATAGACTCGCAAAGAACCATAACTGCTGGCGCTACCTTTTCTTGATAGTTTTAGAGCAAATCCATGGGCTTCGACATTTTGATCATATTTTTTCTCAATGGATTCAATCTTAGCATTGATGCTTGTTTCGCCGTGACGAACGATAACTGGAATCGATACAGAGATATTCACGAAGAGTTTTACGCCCAAACCCTTATGAGAGCTAGCGTCTTCTATGTCTGCTAGTTGTTTGAAAACCATATGAGATCTATATTCGCCGTCCTCTATGGTCGCCGGTTTTCTGACGGCTAAGCGTACAACTTGGCGCTCACCTGGGTTTAGTGTGATTTGTCTGGGGCTGAAGCGAATAAGGTCTGACGCGCCTTTGTGATCTGCGGGTAATTCCCCTTCAAGGCGGTCGTAATTTCCTCTTTCATTCATGGCGTTTTCTAGCCACTCAATACGATAAACGCGCTGTTCGGTTGATTGATTGATGAGGGTAACAGTCTTTGATCGCTCACGTCCTTCGAATGAGACGCGTAGGGGTGAAACGAGCAAGTCAGCGGAGGCCTGCTTTGGCGCTTGTAAGAGCGTTGTAAAGCCGATGAAAACCGCTAAAAAAGCGATAAGAATTTTAGTTTTTGTCTTATGCACGGAAAGACCCTCCCGATAAGTTGATTCGTCCTTATATTCTAAGGGCTTATCAATTGAAAAGGAAATGAAAATTTCAATTAATTTGAGGAGATCGATTGTGTTATTTTTTAATGTTATATTTTACCAAGACACAGTGACATCAACCATGCCCGTGTAGCTGCCGCCATAATAGAAGGTACCATCGCCGGAGGTCCGCAATGTTGATCCAATGCGTATGACGCGGCGACCAGCACCATTTGTTTGTGGGTTGTTGGGGCGAATTTCTAGATCGGTTATTTCAAACATTTCGGGTCCAACGCCATCTTTAAGAACGTCTGTAGCGCTAACGCTAATATTGAGTGCTGTGTTGCCCGGTGCGCCAGTTAGGCGGAAGCGTGCGCGTACGGCACCCGTTAAAACCGTAAATTGTGAGGGGTCAAAGGTGAGTGGGCTACTGTTTTGAGGGCCGACTGTATAGTCGTATTGTGCATCATTTTTTAAGACAATGATTTCACCATAATTAAAATCATTAAGGGTTTGGAAAACCTGCGCTTTAGCTGTGCTTGTAGATATAATAAGAAATACGGCTAATATAATTATTAGGCAGGCTTTTTTGTTTGAAAATTGATGGTTATGCGCTCTTGTCATTTAATAATCTTATCAAGCTTTTGATCTGTGGGAAAGGGATGAGTTTAAAAAAGTTTAAATATAAAAAGGGGTCATCTTTTTCAAGACAACCCCTTTGAATTTAATTCTTTATGTCGAATTAGTAACTAACAATGATGTCATATGTGTTTGAATATGTACCATCTTCATATAAGGCTGTACCAGCAACTGTATTTAATACCGCACCTACGAAGATCGTAGCATCGCCAGAACCATCGGTTGTTACGGCTAAGTCACCACCATCATCAACGAATGTGTTGACAACAAATGTTGGGTTACCACCAGTACAGACACCACATGTAAGCGTTAAATCTGTTGTTGGTAGCTGAATAACCAGTGCTTGTGATGGAATAGCGCCCGCAACTGTGTATGTTGCACGGTCACCAGACGTAATATCTACAAGAAAGTCATCCGTTGCACCACCAACGTTAGCGATCGTCACGTCATTGGCAGAATCTGCGCCCAATGTGTGTGTAGCGATAGCACCACCACCACCACCACGACGAACGGCAGCAATTGTACCAAAGTCTAGGTCGGTTGTGTTTGTTAGTGTAAAGGCATTAGAAACGTCTACCGTAGCGGTAGCGGTTGCTGTTTCTTGTGCGTGTGCCGGAGAGACTGCAAGGCCAAAGGCCACCGTTGCTGCTGCGGCAATCGCGAATAGAGATGTTTTATTAAATAACTTCATAGCTTCCTCACTTTCGTTATTATACTCTTTTTTATATTTCCCCCAGTTATTGGGAGAAGGATCGATATATCTATTCTACTAGATAAGGTCTTAACAGACGGTTAAGACGAAGATATAAAATTAGTATACATTAATTATCCACAACGACAAGCTGTTTATTTATCTTTAAAAACAATTACTTTCGCTGTATATTATAAGGTATAGTGGATAAGTAATATTATCTAAAATTATGTTCCTATTTTGTTCTTAAGATTAATGATTTCAAATAAACAAAGCCTTACAGTAAAACAAAAGTTGATTGGTGTATCATCAATGGCGCTGTGTGTGTATGGCTTAAACATGTCTGTGGCACGGGCCAGCCTGTCTGATTTGGCAGATCGTTTTATGAAGACAGTGCCAACAAAAATTGAAAAACTTCAAAAGAAGCGTGAAATAGCCGATTCCAAAAAGAATCCTTTGGCGCGTATTGAAAATGGCGATGAGCTTATTCTTGGCCTAACAAAGAAAAAACTTATTTTCAGCGAAGCCTTATTTGCGGTGAAGCGTAATAGTGAATTATTTTATTCTCTTTATGAATTATGTGCATCTCTAGATTTTCCGATTGATATTGATGTGAAAAATAAAACAGCCAAAGGGTGGTTTATTAAAGAGAGCAATACGATTGACTGGGATATCGAGAATAACGTCCTTATATTGGCGGGCAATCCAATCAATTATAATGTTGATAGTGTGTTCTACGATGATGTTAATGATGATTTTTTCATTGATACGAAAATGATTGAAGGAATTTTCGGTTTTACGCTTGCGCCAAATATTGAGCGTTTAACAGCAGAAATTGTCGGTGGGCAGTCATTTCCCGTTGAAGAGCGCTTAAACAGAGAAACACGCAAGGCGTTTTTACAGCAAGAGCGCCCAAAGCCAGTATTGCCAGAAATTAAACAAGAATATGAACTCTATACAAAACCTTTTGTTGACGTACAGTTAAACGCCAATCATGTTTCCAGAGACAATAGTGATAGCACCACCACCACGGGGCACTCTTTTATTAGTGCGAATGATTTCGCTTATGGTGGATTAAAGACCTTTTTAAGTGGTGATGATCGCAATTTGGTTAATCAATTCCGTTTCTTGTGGGAGCGAGAGGCTGATTTTGGCGATGATTTTGGTGTTGCGGGTATTAATCGCCTACAGGTTGGTGACATTATATCCCCGTCATTAAATATTCTAGAAGGTACAGGGCAGGAAGTCGGTGTACGGATCGATAAAGACAATACTGTGCGTGCTAATGACGACCAAGATCTTACTGATGTCACACGGTTTGAAGGTGATATTCAACCGGGGTGGGATATTGAACTTTATAATAATGAGTTTTTAGTCGATATCCAGACATCACCAGCCGATGGACGTTATCTTTTTGAAAATGTTCCTCTTAACTTTGGTGAAAATAATTTCAGACTTGTTTTTTATGGTCCACAAGGGCAAATCGTTGAAGAAACAAAGCGTATTTTAAGGCGCGGTAATCGATTGGCCATTGGTCAAGATACTTATAGCGCCTCACTATCACGTCAAAATCGGTTGACCTATGATCGCACACCCTTGCAATCTGAAGATGCGGGTTCATTAAGAAGTGTTGTTACATATGAACGCGGGTTAAGTGATGATTTTTCTGGGTCTTTAGGCGCTATATATGAGCAAACGAATGGCGTTAATAATGTTCAAGCAGTCGCGGGATTAACGGCCTACAAAGATAGCGGTATTTTTGAGGTTAATGTAGCGGCGGAGACAGATGGTGGTTTTGCTGTTGAAACCGCGGCTCTAACTGATTTTATGGGACAAGCGGTTCGTCTGAGTAGTAATTATAATACGAGTGACTTTGATACGTTGGACGAAGACGGGAATAATATCATTATTCAAAATCAGGCCTCTATGCGCGGTAAGATAACCCCTACAATTAATTATAATATCGCGGCAGATTATTTACAAACAAGTGATGATGATTATCGTTTTAACAGTGATCTTTCTTTGGTGAAACGATTGCGCCGCGGTAATATTGGCGCGACCTACTCATTTCTAGATCGTGAAACAAGCAATGACCCGTTCACGAACCATAGTGTTAGTTTGAATGGAACTTATAGTTTATTCCCTTATTTTTTACGCGGACGAATTAATTACGATATTTCTCCTGAAGCCGAAGTTCGCTCTTACTTCGCCGCCGCAAATACACGGATTAATAAAAACCTTAGTGCGCAGGCCGAGATTGAGGTGCAACCCAATGCTGATCTTACCGAGGGGCGTTTGCGTTTAAATTATAAGAATGATTATGTTTTCATCAGCCCAGACATTCGCTTTGATACGGATAGTAATTTCCGCGCCCTTGTGTCCATGCGCTTTGGTTTAGGCGATGATCCTTATTCGGATCGTTATGTGGTTTCAAGTGATCGTGTGACATCGCGTGGTGGTATTTCTGCCCGTGCATTTTTGGATGAAGACGGTGATGGTTTATGGGATTTTTATGAAGAACCGTTGGATGGCGTAGATTTAAAAGCTGTTCAGACCAGCCGCAAGGTGAAAACCGATAATGATGGTGTTGCCTTTATGGCGAATATTGGTGAAAATACTTATACGGATATTATCCTTGATCCCGAGAGTTTCCCCGATCCTTACTTTATTTCTTCAAATCCGGGTAATTCTGTACGGATTCGATCTGGACGTATTACACCTATGAATTTCCCCGTCGTTGTTTCTGGTGAGATTGACGGCGTTGTTTCTGCCTTTGATAATAATGGTGGTTTGCGTCCTGTGCGTAAAATGCCGATACATCTGGTAAATATGGATGGGCAGATTATAAATACCGTTAGAACAGCCTATGATGGTTTCTATGTGATGGGTGATATTGTACCTGGACACTATAAATTAATTTTAGATGAAGGTCGCTTAGAAGAACTATCGATGGTTGATGTTGAACCAAAGGGGTTTGAATTTAAACCAGATGGGACGCTCTTTTTTGATGAGAATTTCATCAGTGTCACAAAGGACATAAGTCCTGTCGATTATAGTCAATATCTGGCGAGCATCAGTGAGAAAGAAAAGAAACAGGGCGTCGTTGTTCTTGAATTAGGGCGTTATAATTCTCAGCTAATGACGGGCGTTAAGTGGCTCGATTATCGTAACCGCTATGATAATCTACTCGGGGGGTTAGATATGATTAGGGGTTTGCAGGCATTAGATAAAAATGATGGAGATAATAAGTTTGGTCTTCATCTAGGACCTGTCGTAAACATGAGCGAAGCTGAGAAAATTTGTGATCAAATCCGTGAAGCAGGCGAGCCTTGTATGCTACGCGCAATTGACCTGCTTTAATCTAGGTTACTGAAGTGCGTTTTTAGGTTTTTCCAAAACCAAGGGGCAGGCATAACAAAACCAACATCACTCTTTATATATGTCGTTACATCTTCCATCGTCTGTGCACCCCATACGACAACGGGGATTGTTGTATAGGTAGATGCCCAATCAATGAGATCGGTGTTTGAGGCAGGGATGGCCACATAATCAGCATCCATTCCACCAACAGTAATGATGTCATCTTTACTCCCCAATGGTCCAACGCCATATTCATGGGTGGGGTCATTCTTCTTTTGCACAACCTGCTTATACAAAGAAAAGGCATCTTCATGTAGGAAATGTAATGCGTCAAAATTTGATGTGTTGGTCGTGTTATCTTCTAGTAAGTTAGCATTCAATACCAAGGATGGGGCATTCTCAAAATCTTTAAGGGCTTCTGATAGGGCTGTGACTAACTCTAATGATTGGCATAAAATGGCCTCAACAGATGTTGTCTTGCTACTATCTTTTAAATGGTCTGTGAGCAGATCTACAAAATCTGTAAATAACGGTTTACTAGGGTCTAGCCCCAGGGGCGTTTGTAAATAAAGAGCACTAGGTGACATGATAAAGTCCTACAGGAAAAATAAAACAATGAGTAAAGATATGACGACAATAGATGTAACACGTATGCGGTGCTTAAACACATGTCCACATATGAGGGATAGCTTTTTACAACGATAATCTAGATATAAACTAGAGGTAAAGCACATCATGCATATAAAAATACCAATAAAGGCATTCGGTATCATCATGCTTATCCATGCGATGAGGGCGATGATATTTGTTAAGATCAACAACCGTGAAGCATGTTTTTTGAGTGTCTCATCATCGTTGTGAGATGTTTTGGGTAAGATTAAGCCCCACTGCATACCAACGACAAAACATACAATAATAACGCCGTAGCTGTGGGCAAGCATTGATGTTGATGGCATGAAGGGGTGAATAGCAGATAAATCATTCATCCCGATAGCCATTAAAATAGCACAGGCAATAAAGGGAAGTGTCCCCATATAGGTAAGTTTCTTTGAAATGCTCATGATTTAAATAGCTTTGCTGGTTTAAATTTCTTTGCCTTGATAAATCTTCATGATGTTTTGTAACATATCAATGGATTCGCCGTGCGGGCGTTGGAAGGCATTGCGCCCAATAATAGATCCATTGCCACCGCCTTGATAAATGGCGCGCGCGTCATCATAAACCGCGTTACCGCCTTTTTTACCACCACCAGAGAAAACAACCATACGACGACCATTAAAACATGATTGAACGATATGACGTACGCGGTCAGTTTGTGTGGTAATGGGAATTTTCTGCTCAAGATATACTTTTTTGGCTTCTGGTAACTCTAAATGATCGCTTGGTAATTTAACCTTAACAATATGCGCGCCTAACTGACACGCCATATGTGCGCCATAAGCGATGATATCAACGGCTGTTTCACCCTCTTTAGTTATAAAACCGCCGCGTGTGTAAGACCAAATGACGGTTGCGATGCCATATGTTTTTGCTTGTAGCGATAATTCACGAATTTCTTCATACATTTCATACACATTGCCTGAACCAGGATAGATCGTGAAACCAATTGCGGCACAGCCCAAACGAATGGCATCTTCAACGCTTGCCGTGATGGCTTGGGTGGGGTTCTCAGAATCTGCATATAATGAGTTTGCAGAGTTCATCTTTAAAATAGTGGGTATTTGTCCACAAAATGTATCTGCGCCGCTCTCTAGCGCTCCTAATGGTGCTGCATAAGCATTACAGCCCGATTCAATGGCTAATTTATGGTGGTAATGGGGGTCATAACCAGCATCATTGACAGCAAAGCTGCGCGCGGGACCATGTTCAAAGCCTTGATCGACAGGCAAGATAACCATTTTACCAGTCCCAGATAAGCGACCCGTACACAAAATACGCGCAAGATTTTGTTTTGTTGCGACGCTATCGGCTTCATAATTTTTGAGAATTTTCTTAACGGTTTGTGTAACACGCATGGCCTTTATCCTTTATGTCTTCAGAATCATTTTATATCAGTATGATTATTTTGCAGACTTTCAGCCGAAATAGAAAGGGCTTTTTGTGATGTTTGATAGCTATAGCCAGCGCGCGCCATAGCCGCCAAATCTTTTTGCTTAAGGTGATATAAATCATCATCGTCTTTTACTTTGCGAAAGACACCTAATTTCTTTTTACGCACTGTCTTAATTGCCGCTGTTAACTCGGCACTATATTTTTCGTCCTTTTGCTCTGCTGTAAAGGGGTCATTATCGTCCTTGTCGTGTTCTTTGATAAGATCTGCGATAAAACCGCGTTCTAAGCCTTTTTGAGATAATTTTAAAATAATCATATTTTTTGATGTCCCTTGACGGCGCATCGACCTGATTTTTGTCTTGGTATAAGCCGTGTCATTTAAATAGTTATATTTTTTAAATGACTCAATAACAGCCTCTAAGCTCTCATAATGTTCTGATTTGTTGGTATCTTCATGAAAGGTGCATGATTTTTCTATTTTGCGTCCCATGACGCGCCGAAAGTTTTCAACCGAGCTTGAATAGCGCTCAAGATAATAAAGCCCTGCATTATGGAGGTATTGTTGTGTAATCTTGCGCGGGTCTTTTTTCTTCTTCTGCGTAAAATTATTTTTGGTGTTTGCATTTGCCATGATGAGGTCTATTTTAAACGCAGTCAGATTTAAAAGCACTATAAAAAATAAATGCAAAATTATGAGATAAAGATATGAATGATAAAATAAACTTAACGGTAAAATCCTACGGTATGGTCAATTGGATCGGCCTGTGGACGCTCTATCAAAAAGAAGTAAAGCGTTTTATGACGGTTTATTTGCAAACATTGATCGCACCGATGATTACGACGTTACTTTTCTTTGCTATTTTCGCCCTTGCCTTGGGCGGTGCTGTACGCACGGTATGGGATATTCCCTTTATGCAATTCTTGGCACCGGGTATCTTAATGATGTCGATGGTTCAAAATGCTTTTTCTAATACGTCTTCATCATTGGTTATCTCAAAAGTACAAGGAAATATTGTTGATATTCTTATGCCGCCTATGGCGTCGTGGGAGCTAGTCACTGCGTGGGTTGCGGGTTCTGTTTCCCGTGGGTTACTCATCGGTATGATTGGCGGATTGGCATTACATGTTTTCTATCCAATAACAATTGCGTCATTGGGCTGGGTGATCGCTTTTGCACTGGCAGGAACAATCTTATTGTCACTGTTGGGAATTATTGCGGGTGTATGGGCGGATAAGTTTGATCATATCGCCGCCGTTTCTAATTTTGTCATTACGCCGCTAACTTTTTTGTCTGGAACATTTTATTCAATCGACATATTGCCGGGCATATGGGTTAAGATTGCGCATTATAATCCGTTCTTTTATATGATTGATGGATTTCGTTTTGGCTTTTTGGGGCAATCAGACTCTGATCCTTTAACGGGGATAGTTGTTCTTATTGTTGTTAATGCCGTCTTGTTATTCGGCTTGCTTTTGATGTTAGAAAAAGGCTATAAAATCAAATCATAAAAGATAGATTTGATAAAGATTTTTTAGACCATGACGAAAACCGCAAATGATAATATCACCCTTGGTGCCAGCGAAGATATGATCCAACCATTTCAGCTGGACATATCAAATTTTCGTGGCCGTGCCGTGCGTATGGACAGTGTTTTAAATGACATCATCAATGCGCATAAATACCCGAAACCTATTTCTTATATATTAGCGCAATTTTTAACCATGACGACGATGTTGGGTGGGATGTTGAAGTTTGATGGAATTTTTACCGTACAAGCCAGCAGTAAGGGCATTATCAAAACCCTTGTATGCGACATGACCACAACCACCGATACGAATAGCGAAAATGCGAGTGCTCTGCGTGGTTATGCCGCGTTTGACACCGATGCCGTTAAAGCGCTGTCCGATGGCCCTAAGGATTGGACAATAACAACTTTATTTGGCGATGGGCATTTAGCCTTTACGATTGATCAGCAAATGTCAGACCGTTATCAGGGCATTGTTGAACTAACGGGTGATACATTAATCGATTGCGTTGAGCATTATTTTTCACAGTCAGAACAAATCCAAACGTTCGCAAAAATGGCGACGCATGAAAATGACGGCCAATGGATTTCATCCGCAATCATGGTACAAAAATTACCAGAAGATCAAAAGATTCAAGCGGTTGATCGCGATGACTGGCGCCGTACACGGGCCTTGTTGAATAGTTGTAAAGACGAGGAACTGCTGGACAAAGAATTACCCATCAACGACTTACTCTATCGTTTATTTCACGAAGAGGGTGTTATTGTCTTTCCACCAATTCCTTTATCCAAGAAATGCCGCTGTTCAGAAGACCGTGTGGTAAATGTTTTAATGTCCTTATCTGATGAGGAGCGCGCCGCCAGTTTTAATAAAAACGGTATCATAGAAATGACCTGTGAATTTTGTAGCCGCCAATATGACCTCAATAAAGATGATCTTAAATAAACAATGCGTTATAGGCGCGTTCTTGCTATAATGCTTTTATGCGTTCTGCATTTTTATATACTGTATTTCTTAGCTTTTTTAGTCTCTCTGTATTGATGTTACAGGGATGCTCTACGATTACCCCATCACCAGCGACCCAGCCCAATCTTACATTCTCACACTTACAACCCTTTGCCTCAATGGACGCAAAGGTGACTGTTCGTAATAATTATATTTCGGCAATTGGTTATGATGTATTGGATCAAGAGATTATTAATAACCCCGTTAATAGTTTTTATGCCTGGACAAAAGCGCGTTTTCCAAATCAAGAGAAAGTGCAAAGCCAAGACCAATTGTCTTATACAATCAATAAGGGGCGTTTAATAAAAGAAAAAAAACAGGATCAATCATTTCTTTCTATTTTTAATCCAGAGTCGGTTTTGAAAGCGGATTTGAGTATCACAATACATCACATCAACCATGATCAAACAACGATGTTACGCCGCGAAAAGACCTATATCATCAATGTATCACGAACAAAATCTTTGTTACCCAAGGGAACAATGGATGATCGCGACAAGGCCGCAACTTTATTAGTTGAGAAGCTTATTCATGATTTTGATTTAAAATTCAGAGAACTTAATCTTTAAGAGCGCCAAAATTGCGGTGATAAAACTACAAGTACTGTAAATAATTCTAAGCGCCCCAACAACATACACGCCGATAAAACCCATTTTGCCATGTCAGGCAAAGGGGCAAAGCTTCCTGCGGGTCCAATAATATCACCCAAGCCAGGCCCAACATTGGATATGGCCGTTGCCGCCCCAGACATCGCTGTGAGGTAATCTAACCCCATCAGTTGCAGTATCACTGCGGTCACGCAAAAAGTAAGGCCATAGACGAAGATAAAGCTCAAGACAGAGAGTGGAACATCGCTGGGGATGCGCTTGCCTGCATATTTGGGCGGAAAAACACCATGTGGATGAAGAAGTTTTTGAATCTGTGCCTTGGCGACCGCATACACAATTTGGAAGCGGAAGATTTTAATCGCACAGGTCGTTGACCCCGCACAACCACCAATAAAGCCAATAAAGAATATGAAACCAACGGCAAAGCTGCCCCATAACATATAATCAGTCGTGGCATATCCAGTACCGGTCATAATGGATGTAATATTAAACATGGCGTATATAAAGCCATCCGTGAATTTAAAGCCTTGGGATATATATAAATACGCCGTTATTATCGCGATGAATAGCCCTAAGAAAAATAAGAAGAAACGTACTTGTGAGTCATTAAACAGAGGCTTCCAGCCACCATTGACTGCGCGAAGATATAACGCGAAAGGGAGTGCGGCAATAATCATGAATAATGTCGATATAATATGAATGATTTTATTATCATAGAAACCGATTGATGCATCATGGGTTGAAAAACCACCTGTCGCAATCGTCGTCATAGCATGATTCATGGCGTCAAATCCGCCCATGCCTTGGGTGATATATAAAATCATGCATGTAAAAGTTAAGCAGGCATAAATAACACCAATAGAGGCCGCTAATGATGCGGCGCGTGGCAATACTTTCTCACGTTCAGATGATTCTGTTTGGAACAGCTCCATACCGCCGACCTTTAGGAGTGGTAAAATAGACAGTGCCATAACAATAATACCAATACCACCCAGCCATTGTAGGAGGCTACGCCATAACAATATGCCCGTTGATCGTTCATCCAGTCCTGTCATGATCGTTGAGCCAGTGGTTGTTAGGCCCGACATTGCCTCAAAAAAGGAATCAGTGAAGGACAAATTTGCTTCACTTAAAGAAAAAGGCAAGGCCGCAAAGATCGTTAAGACAAACCAACTGAACGTCGTTAATAGAAAGGCTTGACGGCGTGAAATTTCAATTTTATGACCTGAATTTACAACAATCATAAAGCCACCAACAAAGCTAGTTATAAAGGCAGATATAACAAAGCCGCGCCAATCATCATCACCTACCGACCAGTCGGCAAAAGCGGGGAACAGCATAGTCACGGATAGAATAAGCAGGAATATACCTGTTATAAAAAAGACGGAGCGAAAAAGCATGGTTGGATAAAGCCATCATTAAAAATTTAAAAAATAGACTTAAACTTGTTAAGCGAATTTGATAAGGTTTATTTATATAAAAATACTATAAGCAGGGACACCCAAAGATGCAAAAAGATTTAAATCAATTTAGACAAATGATTATACCAGAATTTCAGGGTAGAACATTACTCAACTATCTTAACAAAACCGCGACCATCACACAGGATCAAGAAAAATTCTATTTAAAGGGCAGTTTTGTGACCGCTCTGGCTGATTTGCGTTTGCGAGAAACAGAGCAATATCTATATCGTCTTTTGTCATCATCAAAAATTCCTGCGGCGCCTGCTGGTTTTTTAAATAATCACTCAGAATTTCATCAAGTAATGGTTGACACGGCCTATGATATTTCAAAAGAGTTAGGCGCGGTGATGGATGATTTACATGCACGTTTAAGTATAAAAGATGTTGAAGCCTTGATGAAAGATCCTGACATATTAGAGCGCCACTTAAATTTGGGTAAATATAATATTTTAACGCCCAAAGAACAGGATGCGCGCGCGGATAGTATGTCAAAAGCATGGGAATTTAATATGTTATCAGGCACAGGGTTCATTATGGCTCTGGCCCGCATTCGCAATGGCTATAGTGCTCAAAGCCCCGAATATGAAACATCGCTTCTATTTATGAAGGATGTTTTGAAAGAGCGCGAAAATGCATTTCTTTTAAAATGTTTTGGTAATGTTTTGGGATGGCAGAGACAAACGTTTGACCTCTCAAAGCTTACCGAAGCTACATGGGATGGTATCTATGAAAAGGCGCATTATAATTACCGCGCTATGGCTACCCCAAAATAACTCTGTGCAATAATTATTTGGATAATAAAATAATCTTACTCAGATCAGGCTCTGTTCCATCATTCAGATAGCCAAAGCAATCTACAACATAATCATAAACGGGGCGTTTCATCGGTGTGATTAATGTGGGTATGGCAGATAGCTCTTCCCAGCGCCATTTTTGAAATTCAATCTCGTGATGATGATCTAGGCTTATATTCTTTTCATCACCATGAAAGCGAACCGCTAACCATTTCTGACGTTGCCCACGATATTTTGTGCTGAATGATTTTACGGGCAGGCCATCAATTGTGTCATCGGGAAAGTTATATTCTTTCCAATTCTTTGTTAAGGCGAGTGGGATGACTTCTGTAATTCCTGTTTCTTCTTCCAACTCACGCAGTGCCGCACCGATTAAATCGTCTTCGATTTCGGCTAATGTTACGCCGCCTTGGGGCATTTGCCATGCACCATCAATATCTGATCTTTCACCAATAAATACTTGACCCTTATCATTGAAAACAGCAATGCCCATACCAATACGAAAAGGCCGCTCATGAAAGGGAATAATTTGTTTGTCTGTCATGGCTATAATCCTTTTATTTTTTGTCTATTATTTATTGGGTCGCGCGGTAATTATCTTTGTAAATCACACTTAGTGGTACAAGGGCGATATCATCGCCTAGGCGCTCTTGCCACTCGGCTATAATTGAAAATGTCAGCGGTAGTGGTTGTGTGACACCTATTGCGTAACCCGTTTCTTGAGCAATGATCTCTAACGCTTTTAATTGGGCCATGATTTCTTGACGGCTTGGTACATCATCAATAAATAGATCTGCGTTTAAATAAGGTATTCCTGTTTCTTTGGCAATTTCATCTCCTAGGTTTTGGCTAGGGCTGATTGTGTTTAAAAATGTTAAGCCACGATCTCTCAATTCAGTGAATAAATTAACAATTCCTTCTGGACCATTGAGGAAAGCATCACCCATCATATTCATGATACCAATATAATTGCTAGTACGAGACAATACCCAGTGCAGATTTTCTGTGTTTTGCGTTTTACTATAATTAGAAATCAAAGCTCTTGGTCCAGGGTCTTTAATGGGAAAACTTTTGCTCTCCATTGGCAACATAAGAAGGGTCTCAAAGTTTTTTAATCCCTTGTAGGTATCATCCATAAGGTCGAGACGCGTATAAGGCGTTATCGCCAATGTTGTCGCATGAGGTAGGGTGGTTAATGCATATTTTGTAATGGGATCTGATTGACCGACCGCAGAAACAACAAGGGCAATATGTTTTTTACCCGCTATACCATCGCCTTGTTTTGCATGTGCCAACCATGGGATGGTCCCATCAGATGCAATGCGCGGAATAGCACCAAAGGCGGATGTTTCTGTTAGCTGTACGGTCGGTACAAAACTTGGTTCTTTTTCTACTGTGATCGCCGTTTCAATAGAAGGGGTGACCATATCATCGTTCGTTAAGCCTGTTTTATTTTCAGGTGCAGGTTTGCCTAGCTCTTCTGTCTCAACCACATCAATAGGAACAGCGCTATCATTGACCTCTGTTTCGACTATTTCTGTAACATCAGAGATTTCAGGAGTGGCTTCAGGAGTAGTTTCAGGAATGCTTTCAACAGGCGGTGTCGTCTTTGTTTCATGCCCATCTGGAACGGGCAGTTCTTTTTTGACATCATCAACAGATTTTTTAATAGTAGGTGTGGCTACCGGTAAAATCTCCGCTTCGACTGTGTTCGTTGTGGCACGCCCCAATGCGACACTGACGGTGACGGATGGAATGCGTGCCTGGCGGTCATTTATAATTTGATCTTGTTTTAAATAGGTAACACCCAAGAGGCCCGCAAGAATAATCAGCGCAAGGAAAAACCCAACGCCGAAATCAAATCGGGTTGGGGCTTTGATGATATTTTTTAATGTATCTTTCAAGCAATTTTATCCTTGAGATTAAAATCTTAAATCGATGCCTATTCTTCTGTCTGTGCTACAGCATCCATACCGACATTTTTTTGGAAGAATGAAACACCATTAAGCAAATCAATAGCACGTGCTAATTGATAATCTTCAACTTTATCTTTTGTCTCCGTATCATCCTTATCGGCATCTGCAGATTTATCGTCCTTATCTTTAACGGTCTCTGTATCATTTTCTTTTGTCTCATCGGTATTTTCCAAAGAGTCTTTCAGGTCTTTTTCACTCGAATACTCAACGTCAATTTTTTCAATTTTGGCTGTTTCTACAATAATATCTGGCTCAATGCCTTTGGCTTGAATGGAGCGTCCAGAAGGGGTGTAGTAACGTGAAGTTGTTAAGCGCATAGCGCCGGAACCACCAAGGGATACAATTGTTTGCACCGACCCTTTACCAAATGTTTTTGTGCCCATAACAACGGCGCGGTGATGATCTTGTAACGCACCGGCAACAATTTCAGAGGCTGACGCAGATCCACCATTGACCAATACGACAACAGGTAAACCATTGACTAAATCGCCGGGTGTTGCCATGGCTTTGGTATTGTCTTCGCTGTGACGTCCGCGTGTTGAAACAATTTCACCACGTTCTAGGAAGCTATCAGAAACAGAAATGGCTTGGTCTAAAAGGCCACCAGGATTGTTACGCATATCAAGAACATAACCAATTACTTTATCATTTAACTCTTCTGAGATTTCTTTTATGGCTTTTTCTAAACCAGGCTGTGTTTGTTCATTAAAGGTTGTAAGGCGAATATAGCCAACATTACCTTCTACACGTTGGCGTACAGATTGAATTTTGATGATGTCACGGACAATCTCAATATCAAAAGCATCCGTTTTTTCGCGTAAAACCGTAATGACGATTTTTGTACCAACGCGTCCGCGCATTTTTTCGACGGCTTCAGAAAGTGTTAGACCCATAACTTGCTCACCGTCGATATGCGATACTAAATCACCAGCCTCAACACCTGCGCGATAAGCGGGGGTATCATCAATGGGGGATACAACTTTAACAAGGCCGTCTTCCATTGTTACTTCGATTCCTAAACCACCAAATTCACCTTTGGTTTGAACTTGCATGTCCTTAAAATCATCTTTGTTTAGAAAGCTTGAATGCGGATCAAGATCGGTTAGCATGCCATTAATGGCGGCCTCGATCAGCTCTTTGTCGGTTACATCATCAACATATTCAGAACGGACACGCTCAAACACGTCACCAAATAAATTAAGCTGGCGATATGTATCATTCTCATCTGATGCTTGGCTGATTTGTGGTGACATGCAGAGGAGCGTTATTACTATCGCAAGGCATGACAGATAAGTCATTATGGTTGATGTTTTCTGTGTTGTTTTTAATGCAAGCTTAGCCATGCGGAAATCCTTTTTGATGGGCATGTTATAATGGTCTGAATTTGTGAGTTAGAGTAATCTTTTTAAGCCTTCTTGGCAAGCTTTCGAAGATGTTTTTCTGGGTCAATTTGACGACCCTTTTGACGGATTTCAAAATAGAGCGTTGCTGCTTTTTCAGATGTTTTTGCAACGCGTCCAATTGGCTCGCCTGCTTTAACGGTATCGCCATAACGGACGTGGATTTTACCAAGCCCGCCAATAAGTCCCGTTGTGCCATCATCGAAATGAATAATCACAATATTCTCATAGTTCTTAAAAGGGCCAGAGAACTTAATTCTGCCAGAGATAGGTGTCGTTACAACGGCATTGGCGCGGGTAGTAATATCAACGCCTTTGTTTGTTACACCATACGCATTCTTGCGGCCAAATGCTGTCTCAACGTTGCCTGCAACGGGTAATAATCCAGATGTTTTTGCATTGTTTAATGTTTTTCGGCTTAAACCAGGCAATGACGCTGTCTTTTTGGGTTTCGTATAAGCGGGCTTTTTCTTATTTGAAAGGGTTGAAAATTTAGTCTCTTTTTCTGAAAGCTTTTGCATCAAGTCTTTAACAGAGGATGCCTCCTTGACCAGTCCAGCGATCTCTTTTTGTCTAAGATTACGCGTCGTATCTAATTTATTGTAAATTGCTTCTCTTTTGGCGATAAGCGTATCTAAGGCTTTAGTTTTCTTGTCTAGGTCTTTTTGTTCACTATGCAGGGCTATTTTCTGTGCTGCATAGGTTTTTTTGATTGTCTGTAGACGGTTGAGCTGTGCCAGTATCACTTTGGTTTTCTGTGCGATTTCGGGCACCATTTTTTCCAGTGCGGCATGGGTGCGCGCCGTATCAATAATCGATAAAGGGCTGGCCAGTAGTGCCTCTGGCGGGGTGCGATTAACACGTGCCAAGGTGATTAAGACCTCTACGAAAACATCATGCTCGCTGGCAAGGGCAGCGTTCAATTCGCCTTCTTCGGTTTTTAGATTGCTTAAATTATTTTCTAAAGATATCAGCTGTGTTTGATTTTTATGAAGTGATTTTGTTTGTTTCTGAAGCGTTTCTTTGGTTTTCTTTAATTCAGCATTAAGCGATTTCTTCTCTTTCTCGACAAGTTTTAAGGCTTGTTTATCCTGATTGAGGCGCGTTTCTAAGTCTTTTAAAATTTCAGCTTTTTGCTGTGTTAACCCGATTTCATCGCTCTTGGCTAATGTTGGCGCACATAGAAATGCAATAACAACAAGAGCCATCAGGGTTGTTTTTAAAATAGGAGTGCGCGAAGAACGCCAAGACTGTTTATTGATTAAACGACTCATAGAAAAATTTTAAGAGATTTGCAGGAATAGCGATAGTAAAAAATACAACAAGGTGCAGTGTAAATACGTGACTAATCACGGTGATAGGGATGATTATCCATTATTTTTTGAACACGGTATAATTGTTCAACCAAAACAATGCGCGCCAACATATGGGGCATTGTCATCTTTCCTAAAGATAAGACCATAGATGCATGCTCTTTAAGAAAATTTTTATCAAAACCATCGGCGCCGCCAATAAAGAAATTAATAGTTGATGAGTGTGCTTGTGATTTTTGTTCTAAAGTTTTTGTTAAATCACGACTGGACATAGATGTGCCCGTTTCATCCATGAATATGTTCACATAATTAGGATTTATGTGATCTAGCAGGGATTTTTGCCATTGTTCAACATGAGTGTTTTTGCGTCCATCTATTTCAATGACACGTATTTTGGGACTGGTTTGTTTTAGATAGTAATCAATCAGGTCTTTTTCAGAACCTTTTTTTAGCTGACCAACGGCAATAATAGAAAAATTCATGACAGATGTTTTAGATGTTCTCTATATATTCTGTGTCGATTGCTCTAATGGTACATGATCTGGTGCCCAGATGCGCTCAATGTTGTAAAAGCCACGTACTTCTGGACGGAACAGATGGATAATAATATCACCAGCATCAATCAAAACCCAATCGGCTTGGGGTAGACCCTCAACGCGGATTGATTTGTAGCCAAGTTTTTTAAGACCGCGCAGTGTGTAGTCGGCAAGCGCTTTGACCTGACGTGATGAACGACCAGAGGCAATAACCATGATATCCGCAAGGGCTTGGCCCTTTGGAAGATCAACGAAAATGACATCATCGGCCTTGTTTTCATCCAATGTGGTTTCAACAACGGCGCGGAGGTCTTCTAATGAGATAAGTTCTTTTGTCATGGTGTCCTTCATATATCTGGAATTTCGCTAATCTAGGGAATAATCAGTGATTATGCAAGCTTAAACAGCTTTTATCTGTGTAGATTTAAAAATCTACACAGTTGTGTGTCCTGACAATAGTTGCTGTTTTTAAAAAGATAAATAGTGTGCTGCCCAAATAGCTATTATTCATATTCTTATTATACACTATTTTAGATATCAAAATAAAAGAATATTTTTTGTTAATAAAGGATACATACTTTTGTATACATATTTACATTAGGCTCTCCACAGCCCCGCTTTACGGATTTCCGTTGAGCTCTGTTCGTGACGTTTTGTATGCATCATGACCCATCGTGGATGAGCGCTCTGCCGTGATATGTTAGATAGCTTTCCTGCTTTATGTTCGCTGATTTGATGTTTTTTTATTCTGTTGAGTGATTGATAAGAAACGGATTTATTTTTTTGTTTGCGGTGAAATATAGCAACAGGTAATAGGTTGAATAGGGCGCGCCATCCATACCATTTGTGAATGATAGGCACATTATCTTGTCCCATGATCCAGATAAAGTTAGTTTTAGGGAAGTGGCGCTTCAGTTTTTTAATGGTCAAAAAACTATAATATGTGCCGAATTCTTGTTCAATATCACTAGCGATCATACGTGGATTGGATGATGTTTTCTGGCGTGCGCTTTCTAGCCTTCTATCATAGGAGGCCATATCTTTGGATTTTTTTAAAGGATTGCATGGGCTAACCAGCCACCACACAAAATCACACTTCAGACGAAGCAGGGCGTGCTTAGAGAGCTGGTAATGTCCATCATGAGCAGGGTTGAAAGACCCGCCAAACAAAGCCACAGTTCGTCCACGCCATAATTGGGCAGTGCGTCTATGAATTTTTGTTTTACAATACATATGGGATTTCCATTCGTGAATAATGCTCAAATCTAGTATTAGTATAGCTTAAATAAAAACGCCATACAATCATGTATAGCGCTTTGAAATTATATTATTTGCTTTAAGGAATTATTTTGTCATTGCTAGGCGCTCAAAATCTTCAATTGATTTATCAATCGAGGATGAGCCAGCTTTACCTGCATTTTGCTTTACCAGTAGAGCTGTTGCGGCATCTGTTGCAATATCAACAATAGAGGCCTTGATCTCTTGTAATGCTTGTTCTTCGGCAAGGGCAATTTTTGTTTCGGCTTGTTCTTTGCGTTTTTCAAGAGACGTGATCAGTCTCTCTTCGGCAGATTTTTCAATCGCAACGGCACGTTCCTTGGCTGTAGCGAGAATTTCTTCTGCTTCATTTAAGGCATCGCGGTGTTTCTTTTGAAAATCAGCCAATAATTCTTGTGCTTCACGGCGTAATGTTTCGGCTTCATTAATTGTTTTGCGAATGCTCTCTGTGCGATCATCAAGCATCGCTACAATGGCTTTACGGCCATATTTGTACGCTAGAACACAAAATATAACAAAAGCTAGCGTAACCCAAAAATAAGGGTTATCTACAAGCGTTGTGCCTGTTGGGATTATTGTATCTGTTGCGATGTCTGTGGTCATTATGTCGATCTCGAATAAAAATTATGCAGTCGTAACTGTTTTTTTAACTTGTTCTGCGGCATCGTTATCATTAACAGCAGCTGTGCCTAGTTTATTAGCAATTTCGATGGCAATAACGGTCGCGGCTTCTTGGATATCACTCATTGCCTTTGCTTTGGCAGCGGCGATATCTTTTTCGGCTTTTAATGTTTTTTCCATGAGTGTCTTGGATAAAGCATCATTCTCTGCCGCTGTCTTTTGTGACATAGCAAGAGTGCTTTGTGACATCATGTCTGAAATTTTCTGGCGTGTCTCGTTAAGACGACTTTCATATTCACCACGAATGGCGTCTGATTCTTCACGCATGGTTTTGGCGGCCTCAAGGTCACCATTGATTTTACGACGTCTATTTTCCAACACACGTGAAACACGAGGCAGGGCAATAAGAGAGAAAATCAAATAAAGGAGAATAAAAGAAACAAAAAGCCAGAAAATCTGAGAGCTAAATGATGAGGGATCAAGCTGTGGTAAGCCACCAGAGCTTTCTGCAAATGCAGAGTTAGAAGACATCGCCACCGTTAAGGGTGTGATGAAAAGGCTATATTTTAGCATTTCAAGGGATGTGTTCTTATCAATCATTATTTTGGCCTGTGATTTCTGGCTTTTTAAATTCTTTTAAACGGTAATCTTAACCAAACAAGATTAAGAACGCGATCAATAGTGCGAATAGCGCAACAGCCTCAGTCAAGGCAAACGCTAAAATACCAACTGGGAAGACAGTGTCTTTAACAGCAGGGTTGCGACCAATTACGTTAATCAAGGCAGAGAAAATCATACCTAAACCAAAACCAACACCGAAAAGTGGGATTACTGCCAAACCGGCACCAATCATTCTTGCAGCTTCTACTTCCATTTTTATATATCCTTATTGTTAGTCATTAAACGGTTAGAATTGTTACTTTGTTTTACTTAACGTCTCAAGAGACTTCAAGTTTTATTTACGCATTTTATTCATTAAGAACAAGACGCAAATTCTTATTTATCCTTGATGCTTTTAGTGCAATTCAATTGAGTCTTTTAAATAAAGACAGGTTAAAATTGTAAAGACGTAAGCCTGTAAAAAGGCAACAAGAATTTCAAATCCTATCAAGGCCACATTAACGGCCAAGGGTGCAATACCAGCATAAATACCCATAGAAACACTGAAGCCAGCGAATACTTTGAGCATTGTATGACCCGCCATCATATTCGCAAAAAGACGAACAGACAGACTAATCGGGCGTGATAGGTAGGATAAAATTTCGATAGGAATAAGAATGGGGGATAACCATAGTGGTACACCAGCGGGTAAGAAAAGAGAGAAGAAATGTAAGCCGTGACGGAATAAACCAATTAAGGTCACTACAATAAATACCAGCATTGCCAAGGCAAATGTCACGATGATGTGACTTGTAAAGGTAAAGGACCCAGGAATCATGCCGAGCATGTTACCCAGTAAAACGAACATGAAAACAGAGAAGACAAATGGAAAATATTTTCTACCTTCGGAGCCGACAGAATCATTAACCATACCTGCGATGAACTCATAAAACATTTCAGATATATTCTGTAGGCGACCGGGAATTAATGCACCGCGGCCCATAGCAACAGTCATAATAAGCGTTGAAACCAAAACAGCCAAGCCCATAAAAAGGGCAGAATTTGTAAAGCTAATATCATAGCCCATCATAGACATTTCCATGCCTTGTAGCGGTGTAATCTCAAACTGTTTTAACGGATCGGCCATTGCTTTATATAAAACCCTATTAGAATAAATATTAGTCCCTTTTTATTTAAAGGATAATGGTCATATTTCAAGTGTTTTTATGGGATATTTTTAATTTTTGTCGTTGATATTGGCATCTGTGTCTTTTGATGCTTCATTTTTATCATAACCAACACCGTATCCCATGCCTTTCATAGCGCGAAAGACATTCATGAATCCAGCCCCACAGCCCAAGAAAAAGAAAACGATCAAGCCAAAAGGTTTTGAATCAAAATAATTATCAATCAGTAATCCCATTCCGCATCCAACCACGAGGGCAGAGAAGACTTCAACGCCCATACGAAAGGCACGGCTTGTTGCTTTTTTTGATTCCGCGGATTGCTCAATAATTTTGGCATCATGGTTTTTTGATAAATGCGCCGTATCCTTATTGGATTTCAATGCGTTATCGAGGCGGTCGTCAAAGTCATTAGGCATTATATATCCTTACTATTATGCTGCATCTTGCCACAAATCGGCTTGGGAAAGATCGACGGACACAAGCTGTGAGACACCACGTTCCGCCATTGTAACACCATAGAGGCGATCCATACGGGCGATTGACATACGGTGGTGAGAAATAACGAGGAAGCGTGTATCACCTTTGCGCGCCATATCATCAAGCAAGCTAAAGACGCGGTCAACATTGGCATCATCTAGGGCAGCATCAATCTCATCCAAAACGCAAATCGGTGATGGGTTGGTCAAGAACATCGCAAAGACAAGCGCAATAGAGGTTAATGTCTGTTCACCCCCTGATAGTAGCGTCAAATTCTGTAATTTCTTGCCCGGTGGTTGCGCGTAAATTTCCAGGCCCGCATCCAGTGGATCATCGGCTTCGGTCAGCTGTAAATATGCTTTACCACCACCAAACAAGCGCTCAAAGAGCTTGCGAAAATGTGCGTCAACTTCGCCAAAGGCCTTCATTAAACGTTCGCGTGCTTCACTGTTTAGGCGACCAATGGCATTGCGTAATTTGTTGATAGCGGTAGTCAGCTCATATTGTTCTTTGGTCAGGCGATCAATTTCTAGTTCTACTTCATCTGCTTCTATTTCGGCACGTAAGTTAACGGCGCCCATATTTTCACGCTCACGCAAGAGGCGCTGATGACGGCTTTCGGCTTTTTCTAAAATTATTGCACTGATCTCATTAACTTTAAGATCGAGGCGTTCGGCCAAATGTGCTGGCTCCATTTCAAATTTATGCAAGACGGTTTCGCGCAAGTCGTGCAAGCGTTCTTCAACATTTTTGAGGTTGGCATTTAAATGTGCGCGTTCTTCACGCATATCTGCCATTTTAGCTTCAGAGACACGAATATCGGCATCTAGCTTATGTACAGCGCTTTCTTGTTCTTGTAACACGGCACTAGCCTGATTTTTTGTTGTCTGCGCTGTTTCAAGCGCATTTAACATCGTATCAAGGTGATCTTGGTCTTCATCTGGTGTTTGACGCAGAACATTTAAACGCGTGGTCAATGTTTCAAGGCGCGGTTGAATAGTCGTCAGTTGCTCTTGGGTTTGGGATAATGTGTCTTGTAATGTTTTAATCTCAAATGATAATTGACGTTCAAGGCTTAATTTACGTTCTTTTTCTAGGCGTAGTTCTTGGATTTGTTCGTTGAGATCACGAATAAGACTGCGTTGATTTTCAATCTCGCTATTTAATATCTCTGCCTCATTTTCTTTTTGATTATTTTGATCAAGGCTATCTAGGCTCTCTTTAACACCATTAAGCTGTTCATGAGTCTGTGTGATGGTTTCGTCAATACGTGCCAAAGAGGCTTTTAAACTGCTTTCCGTTTGGCTTAACTCTGTCATTTCACGCTCAAGTGAACCTAGGCGAGAGCGACGTGTTTTTTGTTCGTCTTGTTTCTCACGCAACGATGTTCGTAAGTCTTTAAGCTTGGTTGTCGTTTGCTCTTGGGCATTTAATGTTTTATCAAGACTGGCTTGTTGTTTCTGGGTGTCTTTGACACATGTAACAAGGGCGGTTTTAAGTTCACTTAAACGGTTGCGCTGTTCTAGCTTAATCGCGGCATTGCTCGGGGCATCTGCATGGGCTGTCAAACCGTCCCAACGCCAATAGTCACCGTCTTTGGTCACAATGATTTGACCAGGACTTAATTCATTCAAGGCTTTTTCGGCCTTTTGTTTTGTATCTGCGACACCAATTTGTGACAAGGCGCGAGATAGAACGTCCGGCGCATCCACAAAGTCACTTAACGGTTTTACTCCCGCAGGTAATTTTTGTGATAGATTTTTCGTTCCCAAATCAGACCAGAAGATCAGTGCTTCTTCCAGAATAGGGTTATCCAATGCATCACCCAGCGCATGTGCGAGAGCTTTTTCATAGCCATCTTTAACTGTCACCATATCAAGGACGGGCTGTTGATCATCATTGGCTGTATTATTGTTCAATATTTCATTTAAGGCATTAATTTCTGCCTCGGTTTTCGTTTCACGAGATTGCACTGTTTGTAATATCGCACGTGCATTTGAAATCTCAATATCGGCTTCAAGGCGTTTATCGTCTAGCGTGTTCATCTCTGTCTCGAGATTTTTAAGCGTCTCTTCGCCTGTTTCGATATCTTTTTTCAAGCTATCAAATAAGGTTTGTTCTTTAATCTTTAATGTGACCGTTTCTAAGCGTTCTTCATATTTCTTTTTGTCACCACCAAGGGCGGCAATCTGTCCCTCTAAACCAATCTTCTGATTGGTCAGACTGTTGCGCTGTGCGCGAGCGGTCGCTACTTCTTGAACAAGTGTCTGTCTCTTTGCGTCAAGTTCTTCTAGTGTTGTTTGGGCGTTATCACGTTTTAAGGTGATGGTCTCTTGCTGTAATGCTTGATTGGCTTCGTCATTCTGTGTTGCATCATCAAGTAAGGCTTGTTTTTCAGCTAATGTATTTGTGGTCGCATCAAAGCGTTCATTACAGCGCGTTTGATCTTGTGCAAGGGACTGTATGTCATTCTCAAGCTGGGCAATTTGCGCAGTATTCTCCGCGCGTTTTTGATCATAGCTCTCTTTTTCAATAAGAAGGCGTTGATAGGCAGCTGCTTTTTCAGCCTCGTCTTTACGCAAATCAGGAATGGAAGAGAAAATCTCTGTACGTTTTGTATTAAGTGATGTTGTATCAGACAATAAGGCACGGATTTTTGTCTCTACGACATTAAAGCCTTCTTTGGCTTGGCTGCGGGCATCTTTGATTAACGACCACTTAATATGCAGAGTGATTGCTTCTTGTTCTTTGATCGTATCTGAAATCGTGCGATAGCGTTTGGCTTGACGAGCCTGTTTTTGTAATGATGCAAATTGTGTTTCTAGTGTGCCTATCACATCATCAAGGCGCTCAAGATTATTTGCTGTTGCACGTAATTTTAACTCTGCCTCATGGCGTCGTGCATGCAGACCTGAAATACCTGCGGCATCTTCTAAGATTTTACGACGATCTTTTGGTTTCGCTTGAATAATGCCCGTGATGCGTCCTTGTGATACTAAGGCGGGAGAATTGGCACCACTAACCAAATCAGCAAAGAACAATTGCACATCTTTTGCGCGGACAGATTTTCCATTAATGAAATAATCAGAACCAGAACCGCGCTCAATACGGCGGGTGATTTCTAGCTCTTCTGTGTCGCGGTAAGGTGGTGGGGCGCTCTTGTCGCTGTTATCTAAGCATACGGTGACTTCAGCGGTTGTGCGCGCGGCCTTGTTGTTTGTTCCGTTAAAAATAACGTCGTCCATAGCGCCGCCACGCATGCGTTTCGCGGATGTCTCACCCATAACCCAACCAAGGGCTTCAAGTAAATTTGATTTGCCACAGCCGTTCGGGCCAGCGATACCGGTCTTGCCGCGCCCTATGTCGATTTCAGTCGGGTATAAGAAAGACTTAAACCCGCTGAGCTTTAATTTTGTAAACTGAACCATGAATAGTCAGATTATAGAAAAAGAACGTTACTAAATGCAAGTCTTTCTTATGGTTAGGCGTAAAAACAAAAATCATTAGTAAGGCTTCATGTTCTTTTATTCACAAAAATAGAAAATTATCCACATCCCAATTGCGATAGATATATCGTTAGTTTGTTAATGCAAGGTGCTGATAATAAATATTTTTATAGAAAATTATTTTGTGGTTTCTTAATAAAAAAGAACGCCTGATCGCCAGACGTTCTTTAAATGTTTCAGATATTTAGTGCAAGTGATGAATTATCTTATTTAGACAGTTTTTCGACAATGTCTTTAAATGTTTCAACATTGCGATTACCAGTGAGGCTCTCGATTCGATTGTCTGTCCCAAAGAAAACAAATGTAGGTGTTGCTTCAACGCGGAAATTATCACGGCCTGCTTGATATTGTTTTAAAATTGATGTCTCTAAGGCATCATCGGTCAAGCATACATCAATGGCCTCTTTGCTCATGCCTGCAAGGCGCGCCATCTGTGTTAGGCTTTGTGTTAGGTCTTGTGATGCTAACCAGCGATCTTGTGTTTTAAAGATTGTATCCACCATGCCGACATAACGTGATTGATCTACACAATGGGCAATCTTTGACGCAGTAAGGGCAGGGCCATTCAGTGGGAAGTCACGGTAAATAAAACGCGCTTTACCCGAATCAATCAATTCTTTTTTAACGGCATCAAAATTTTGTGTATGAAATTGTCCGCAATGACCGCATGAGTAAGATGCGAACTCAACAATTGTTACGGGGGCATCAGTATTGCCTAGCGCATATTCTTTTAAATTATCAGGCTTTGCGCTAAGGGCAACATAATCAAGGACCGTTGTTGGTACAACGCCGCTTGCCGTTGGTGCTGAATGATTGTGACCTGCGTGTGTGTCAACTTGTTCTACCTTAGTGGTTAGCGCCTCAACAGTTTCTGTCGCTTCTGTAACAGGTTCAGCATTGCGCACATGATTAATATCATAATAAGCAATGGCGGCGCCAATAAGGGCCAGCACCAAGACGATTAAACCAATTTGTTTCATTATTTTATCCTTTGTTGAGTATTTGTATTTAATATTTATTGTAATATTTCTATCGTTTTTTAAGAGATTTGTGAAGTGAAACCGCATAAGAGCGTAAAGTTTCTTTTAAATCTGGATCATCAATCGATATTAACATTTCTTCAATCTCTTGCTGTTCTCGTGTGCTTAGTAATGTTGGGCGTTCTTTACGTTTTTTGCGTGTCTTGTTTTCGGTTGGATCATTATATGATTTATGATCGAGTTTAATTTTTTCAATGGCTTCATGGCCTAAGAACGTATTTATTTTCTCAATCCAGAGCGGTAATTCATGTTGAATAAGTGTCGCATTCGCACTGGCGACGCGTAATGTTAGAGAGCCGCCAAAGCGTTTGCCTTTTTTCTCATCAATAAAGCCAAGCTTTAAGGCTTGTGGGACAGCAACTTGTGCGCGGTCTTCGCCAACGATAGCACGCCAATTTTGTAACAGACGGCCAAAAAGATGCCCCTTTTTACCAAGGCATTTATCCGTGACGGTGGGCATTATGTTTGAAATAGAACGCATCAGACCTTATATAGTATATCTCATTATATAATTTATAGGCTGACTGTACCACATGAAAACCGCACAAGTAAAAGATTTTCAAGACAAATTGCTACGCTGGTATGATCGTCATGCACGAGAATTACCGTGGCGGTTTCATCCGACACGTCGTGCAATACGAGAAGGAAACCAAAAAAGCGGTGCCAATCCCTATCATGTTTGGTTATCTGAAATCATGCTGCAGCAAACAACAATTGCAACGGTTAAAGATTATTTTCTTAAATTTATTACGACATGGCCAACATTAAGTGATTTGGCAAATGCAACAGAAGATGAAGTTTTGGCGGCATGGTCAGGGCTTGGTTATTATTCGAGGGCGCGCAATTTGCACAAGGCAGCACGTCACATGGTCGCGGAATTTAATGGTATTGTGCCCGATAATTATGATGATTTAAAATCATTGTCTGGTGTGGGTGATTATACGGCATCCGCCGTTTCGGCGATTGCTTATAATAAACAAGCGACCGTAATGGACGGTAATATTGAGCGCGTTGTGTCGCGTATCTTTGAAATTCAAGAAAAATTACCAAAATCAAAGCCGATCTACCGTGAAAAAACAGATATTTTGGCACAAAGCCCTATGATTAAAGGCGAAGATATAGCGCGCCACGGGGATTACGCACAGGCCATGATGGATTTGGGCGCAACAATTTGTACGCCGACCAGTCCTAAATGCTTGCTGTGCCCTGTGAATGATTTATGCGGTGCTTATCGCGTTGGCGAGCAAGCAAGTTATCCGCGCAAAGAAAAGAAAAAGAAATCCCCAGAAAAACATACAGATGCCTTTGTTATTTTTGATAAGCAGGGCCATATCTATATGCGTAAACGTCCAGAGACGGGCTTATTAGCGAATCTATACGAAGTACCAACTAGCGAATGGCTGAAAGGTAGGAAACACGATAAAAGCATTATTTATCCTTTTGATGCCTCATGGCAGAATCACGTTCCTAATGTGCGTCATGTCTTTACTCATTTTGGCTTTAATATTCGTGTCCATAGCGTGGTTTTGGATAATAAAGCGATCAAATCACAGTCTTTGTTCAATGACGGTGTGTGGGTTGCGTTCGAAAAAATTGGTGATTACGGCGTTCCAACCTTGGTTAAGAAGATTATTTTGAAAGCCTGTGAATAAAAAAAAGAGCTATAAAACATAGCTCTTTTTATGAATCTTAATGTAATTTCTTAAGTTACGGTTCCGTGATTTATTGTTCCATGCCTTGACGGATTTCTGTGCGCATGTCATCTATTGGGATCATGATGCCGTCTTTTTCAACATGCCAGAACGTCCAGCCATTACAAGAGGGGGCGCTTTGTAGTTTTGCACCGACCTTGTGGATAGAGCCTTTATGTTTTAAGCCAGGAACGGTTGAAACAAGTTGTCCATCGGCACGAACCGAGGCGCTGAAGCGTTTTTTCTTATCATATAAAACTGCGCCAGCATCCAAATAGCCTTGCTCAAGCAACCATCCAAACGGGACGCGTGGTTGTTCACGCTTTTCGAATGTTTTGATCAATTCTTCGTCCAGTAACGGTGTTACTTTTTTAATGCGTTCGCGTGCGGCGTGGGCATAGTTTGGATCTTGTTCAAGACCAATAAAATCACGGCCCAGTTTTTTGGCAGATGCGCCCGTTGTACCAGTCCCGAAAAAGGGATCAAGAACCGTTTCGCCGGCTTCTGTTGATGATAGAATAACGCGGTGTAATAGGGCCTCTGGTTTTTGTGTGGGGTGTAATTTCTTACCGTCAGCGCCTTTAAGGCGTTCGCCGCCAGTACATAAAGGAATAAACCAGTCGCTACGCATTTGTTGGTCTTCGTTTAAGCCCTTCATAGAGTCATAATTGAAGCGATATTTTGATTTTTGGCTCTTTGACGCCCAAATCATTGTCTCGTGGGCATTGGTAAAGCGACGGCCTCGGAAGTTAGGCATGGGATTAGATTTGCGCCAAATAATGTCATTAAGCACCCAATAGCCAAGATCTTGAAGGATCGCGCCAACGCGGAAAATATTGTGATAACTACCGATAACCCAGATCGTACCATCGTCTTTTAAGCAACGACGTGCGGCTTTAAGCCATTCATAGGTAAAATCATCATAGACTTTGAGTGACGAAAATTTATCCCATTCATCATCAACGGCATCAACCTTTGAATTATTAGGGCGGTGCAATTCCCCTTGCAGCTGCAAGTTATAGGGCGGGTCGGCGAAAACAACGTCGGCACAGCCTTCGGGAAGTGAATTCATCAAATCAATACAATTCCCAAGAAGAACCTCGTTCTTAGGGGTTGTTTTAAATTTGTTTTTATCTGAGCTGGCAACTGAAGTCGTTGCGTTCAAAGATGATAGGGGGTCTGAGTTTTTTTGATACATAGCCATATAACAATGAATCAGAAGCGATTCTGTGTCAAGGATAAATCTGTGGATAACTATGTATAAGTTATAATATTACAATCTTTGAATCTTTAATTTTACAAAAGAATCAATAATTTATGACATTTGATTATGTTCCTTATCTGTTCTTTTGGCCTAAAGATTTTCATCGAGGACTTTGCTCTTGATTGGTTCAAAGCTAATGCGGTGATGTTTTGATATGCCGCTGGTGTGAATGGCTTCAATATGTTTTTTTGTGCCATATCCGCTATTAGTATCCCAACCAAATTCGGGCTCTATTTTTGCCAAGTCATGCATTATTTTATCACGCGTTTGTTTGGCAATGATAGAGGCGGCGGCAATTGAACAAGAAAGGCTGTCGCCCTTAACCAATGTTTTTATTTTGTAATTTTTTGCCAAGGGAGCTTGTGATCCATCAATCAAAAGCCATTCTGGTTTGATGTCTAAATCTAAGGTTGCTAACTTCATTGCCTTAAAGGTCGCTTGCAAAATATTGATTTTATCGATCTCTTGGGGTGACACAATACCAACGCCTACATGGCAATGTTCCTGAATGAGATCATAGAGGAGGGCGCGCTTTTTTTTAGAGAGCTTCTTACTGTCGTTTAGCTCAGCAATAAAATCCATGTCTCTTATCTCATGGGGGATAATAACGGCCGATGCAACGACAGGGCCAGCCAAGGGTCCGCGCCCGGCTTCATCAATGCCACAGGCAAGACCATTGAGCAAATCTTCATAATGAAAATCTGGGCGTTTCTTTTCTTTGCTCATTTGAAAAACAATTATTTATAGGGTGATTTTACGTCAGGCGTGAGATTGGCAACGACAATATCCTCGCCCTCAACAATCATCTGAATCAGAAATGATTTCTTCGCGCCGTCTTTAGTCTTAAAAGACTGGTACAGGCTATAGCCTTCATTGTCCCAAGAATCGCGTGTTGGTACAATTGTCATCTTTGTTTCAAATTCTTTGAATTCTTGAAAATAAGGGATCAACGCCGAAACAACATTTTTTTGTAATTTATCAGGACCAAAATGACGCAGCATATTTGTGCTTATCGCAGCGATAAATTGTTGGTCATTGCCCTGAATGAGGTGAACAAGGGCTGTGTCAGCACGGCTAACAAAGTCTTTTTTGTCGACAGTTTGTAATGTTTTTGATTCTGCTTGTTGAATGACGGGTGCCATTGTCGCAGAACTTGTACCAGAAAAAAACGTCCCAAAGCCACCATAGGGGAAGATTTCTAAAGATGGTTTTTTCTTCGCCGATGCAGGTGCAGCAAGCGCCAAGCCAACGCTTAATAGGGTAATGAAAACCGTTCTTTTAAATCTGTTGAGGGTCATGTCTGATTAAAATTCTTATATGATAATATATCTATATCTATCAAAGACATTACCCAATTCGCGCTAGCCGTGCAAGCGCTAATGATCATGGCATCTTATAAAAATAAGTTTTGATTAAGCATTCAACGCCTTGGAAACAATCTCATAGATATTGTTAGACAGGTTTTGTGTGTTAAGGATGCGCTCAAGTTGCTGTTTCATATGCATTTGGCGGTGTGCGTCATATTTCTTCCATTCTTTAAGGGAATTAACAAGGCGTGCACCGACGGCGGGGTTGATAGCATTTAATTTGATTACCGCATCGGCAACAATTTTATAGCCGCGTCCGTCCTCATAATGGAAGTAATAGCTATTCCCAGCAAATACGCCAATAAGAGACCTTAAACGGTTTGGATTTGTCCATGAAAAATCATCGCGTTGCATTAATGTTGTGATATGGAGGTGACAATCGGCGCGGTCTGCGCTGGCTTGTAAAGAGAACCATTTATTAATCACGAGGGCTTCATTTTCGAAACGCTTATAAAAATCATCAAAAATTTCATCGCGCTTTAACGTCCGCGTGTCTTTATCCATGTCATCGGCCAAAATGGACAGAGCACCCATGCGTGCCGTCATGTTATCAGCCGTTTCATATTGTTGAACGGTTAGGTCAAAACCGATATTTAGATCAGCCGCGGCAATATAAGCGAGGCATACATTACGTAGGGCGCGGCGACCAATAGATGATGTTGATGTGTCAAAAAACGCATCTGGTTTACACGCATTATAGGTCTTCTTGAATAATTCTAGATGCGTTTTACCAATCTGTTTCATTAAGGCTTTGCGCGCAAAATGAATGGCGTTCACATCAATAATATCCATTGCTTGCGATAAGATAGAAGGGCTTGGTAGTTTTAAGGCTTCGGCGAGAAGCATCAAATCATCATGTTGGTGTTCAATGATCCATCCCATTTGATTAACGAATTTTGCATCACCGTGCAGATCACTGGCCTTCGTGCCTGATTGGTAATCGGCAATCATGTCCAATAATGTCTTTTTGGCGGCTGCCTGACCGCTTTCCCAGCGATTAAAGCCATCAGTGTCATGTGCCATTAGGTAAAGATAATCATTATTTGATAAATCTGTCTTTAGATTAACAGGCGCAGAAAAACCGCGCAGAATGGAGGGCACGATTTTTTCATGAATATTTGTAAATTCAACACTGTGTGTTTTATCATCAAGATGCAAGATCATATTTGTTGCGCCGTCTGGTGAAACGGGCACGGGATTACCGTCCGCACCAATAAGCCCCAAAGAGATAGGAATATACATTGGATCTTTATCTGTTTGACCAGGAGTATCGGGAATGGTTTGTTTGAAATGTAATTTATAAACACCACTATCCATGTCATGTTCTTGTGTGACCTCAACCAAGGGTGTGCCAGCATACTGGTACCATAGCTTGAAATGTGTAAGGTCAAGGCCTGAAGCTTCTTCCATACAGGTAACAAAATCATTACAAGTCGCGGCCGTACCGTCAAAGCGATCAAAGTAGAGATCAGAACCTTTCCTGAAGGCGTGTTCCCCCATGATTGTGTGCATCATGCGAATGACTTCAGAGCCTTTTTCGTAGATTGTCAGTGTATAAAAATTATTTATCTCAATATAACTTTCGGGACGGATAGGGTGCGCCGTTGGGCTGGCATCTTCTTTAAATTGGTGCGTTTTTAGGAAATTAACATCTTGGATGCGTTGCACGGCGTGCGAATTCATCGCACCAGAGAACCCCTGCTCACGGAAAACGGTAAAGCCTTCTTTAAGGGATAATTGGAACCAATCACGACAGGTCACGCGGTTACCAGACCAATTGTGAAAATATTCATGTCCAACGACCGCTTCAACACGCATGAAATCAGCATCCGTTGCCGTTTCTTGAGAAGCGAATAATGTTGATGTATTAAAAATATTAAGAGATTTATTTTCCATTGCACCAAAGTTAAAGGCGCTTACCGCAACGATTTGGAAGATATCAAGATCATATTCACGCCCATAGGCTTCTTCGTCCCATTTCATTGAGTTTTTAAGCGATGTCATGGCGAAGTGACATTTATCGGTATCGCCCTTGTCGGTAAAGATTTTTAATGCAACATCGCGTCCGCTCATTGTTTTAAAAGTGTCTTCAATCATATCAAGATCTGCGGCAACCAGCGCGAATAAGTAGGCTGGCTTATTAAAGGGGTCTTCCCATGTGACATAGTGGCGGTTGTCAACTAAATCACCTGAGTCAATTTCATTGCCGTTGGATAATAAAATGGGGCAGGTCTTTTTATCGGCTTCGACACGCACGGTGAATTTGGATAAAACATCTGGGCGATCAAAATAAGGGGTGATCTTACGGAATCCCTCGGCCTCACATTGTGTACAGTAAATAGCGTCAGACTTATAAAGCCCTTCAAGCGCGGTGTTTTCCTCAGGCTTAATTTTTACAATTGTACGTAATTTAAATGTCTCAGGCACACCAAAAACGGTTAAATGGCGGCCATTATAATGAAACATACCATCTTTGCGTGGATCTTCGTTAACGAGAACCTCTATAATCTCTAGTTCAACAGCGTCTAATTGTAGATCAATAGTTTCTGGGTTGTCTTTTTTAAGATCAAGAATGGTTTCAACCAATGTATAGCCTTTGAAAATACGCACAGTCATATTGACGTCTAAGACTGTAAAGTCTGGCTTTTTATAGTCTTTCAAGAAGATTTCGGTAGGGGTTGTTTTTACTGGTGTGTTTTCTGAACGGGGCATGAGCGATCCTATTGATTAAATGTATTTACAAGACAAAATATACGCTTTTTACAGCGTATTTAAAGGTAATTCTTATCTTTTATTGGTGGATGTAAAGCGGATTTTCATAAAATTTTAAGTATTTTATTATAAACTGATAGTGATAAATTGTTTTTATTGCGCCTTAGGGCGTACATGAGACGAAGAAATAAGATTAATATAAGAGATAAATACAAATATTTAAGTCTCTTTATAAGGGGTACACAAGATGAAGAAATTATCTAATATGATGAAATTGATCCAACAATGCGCTTTTATTGTGTGTATCAGTATATTGACGATCTCTTGTATACCAGAGGGGCAACAAACCAGTGAAAATTCAGGACAGATTACGATAGAAAAAAAGCGTAATATCGCCTTGTCTTATGCCCGCGGTTTTGAGCAATATTCTATGACTGCCATGACAAGCGTTATGAAATCGGCAGCAGACCAAGGAATTAATATTAACGATCAGTGGAGTAGTGGTGTTATACAGGGTGTATCACAAAACGGATTAATTGATTTATCTGCTTATGCGGCAAATGTCGGCTCTTTGGGCGATAAAATGCAAGCGGCTTATTGTGATGGTAATATTATAACATGGTTTAAGCCCACACACACATCAACGGCAGGTGGTAACAATACATCCTCTGAATTACCTAATTTAAAGGGCCTAGGGAGCAGTGGATACGGTGAAATAACACGCCAATTATCACGCCAAATGGGTTCTAATTCTTACGGTATATTTGATGGCAAACAACTAAAGACCAGTGCCAACGTGGCGGTAAGCTTAAATTGTCCAGCGATAAGATATATTGCTAAAGGGTCTCCTGTTATTTTCCAAGCAGTTTCTAGTGCCGTGTTAGATGGTCATGATGGCACTGTCTACGAATATGAGAATGTTGCTTGTCCTGGATCAGATTCAGGTTTTAAGCGTGTTAAGAAAACATATGATGTTTCTTACGATGAAAATGGTATTCAAAAAGCCAAAGAATTAATTGATGAAGCAAACTTCATTGATACATGTCGTACTGATGTTGGTGTTTCTCGCGTACAGGTTAGCGCTATGCCTACTGTCAATGTTGTGGACTTCTCTGCTGAGGGCTTGGCAACCCAAAAATCAGTTGTTTGTTTTGAAGCCGATGAGGAAAGTGATAACGGTATAGTTTCTTCGCTAAATGGTACAATTTCTTCGCCAAGAGAGGGCTCAGATGAGCAACAGGAAAGCAGTTTTTCAAACTGTGCTGCGGCATCTTCGCTTTCTGAGAAGAATTTCGAGCTTGAATGTGACAGCGTAACAAGCGGTTCAGACACAACGTCTCGTGCATGTCCTGCACCATGGGCTGGAGCGGCACAATATGTTCGCCCACACTATAATTGCCGTGTTTATGAGGTTGTTGATGGTGTAAGAGAATTCGTTAAAAATGCAGTTAAAACCGGTGTGTGGACTCGCACATCTATCAGTTGTGAACGCACAGAAAATAGAACATTTACATGTCCACATGGTCGTTCAGGTGGTGTTTACTATTCACGTTTAAATACTGTAACCAATCCTTCAGAGCCATTAACGCCGACAAATCCAGTGTGGAACTATAGTTCCAACACATGTGATAATAGTGCAGATATTCGTCCTGGTCACGAAGATCGTTTTGTGGGTCGTTATGCTGATTCTAGTACCATTCCAGTTACTATTTCTGGCACTTATACAGGTTCAGGATTACCTGTAGATAATACAGAATCTTTATGTGGTTCTGGCTCTTTGGCTACCGCGTTTCAAAGCGTATCATGCCCACCCAATTATTCAGGTGAAACTATAGAAGAGGCGGGCTTTGTTTGCTCTGCTTCAAATAACGGTGCTTGGGGTGCATTTAATGAAGTTTCGAACAGTTGTTCATGTAATTACAGCTGGGGGTCTCGTGAAACTCTTATTACGTCATCAACAAAAAGTGTTTGCGAGAACTATGCTGTCGGTCTGCCGAGCTGTTCTTCAACGCCAGATGGTTCGGAAACTGAATGTTTAGAGTCTTTGGATGAAAATACATGTGCTGTTGAAGGGCGTTACTTGCAGGCCTGTTCTGGTTTTTGTACCGCAGGTAATATAGAAACGCAAACAGACACACAAATATGTGAGGCTGGATATAGTGGCACAAGAGATAGAGTAAGAACACGAGAATGTAACAGTGATGGCTCAGCTTATGGTTCTTGGTCTTCATACGGCAATTGGGATGAGGCTGGATGTGTAGAGGATGCTACGGTTCAGTGTACATATGCGGGTACTGATTATAATATTGGCTCCGTTGCATCACGAGATGGTGGCACATGTCCAATAGGTGAAACTGGAACGATTACAGAAGAGGCAACATGCCAGTCTGATGGAACGTTTGGTTCATGGTCAGAAGCGAGTAATACATGTACTCCTGACACGGTTGTTCAGTGTACATATGCGGGTACTGATTATAATATTGGCTCCGTTGCATCACGAG
>CAYGOD010000003.1:0-887 GCA_964351525.1 uncultured Bdellovibrionales bacterium | reverse complement strand
TGGAACGATTACAGAAGAGGCAACATGCCAGTCTGATGGAACGTTTGGTTCATGGACAGAATCTGGCAACACATGTACGCCTGATGCGGTTGAATGTACGATTATATCGTCGGCAACCTATCGTTGGGAAGAGGATGATTACAGTCAAGCCAACGATTTCTCACCATCCGAAGGATCGTGTAGTGATTTAGGTGTTAGTGAGAATAGTGCTTGTTCTTCTGTTGACGTTGGCAATACATGTATAGCTAGTATTGATAGAAGCTGTAGAGGTGGGCCTAATGAGAATGGTGGAGGCATGTCTGAAACACAGAGCCCTGACACATTTGACTCAATTGATGAGGGCGGTAGTTGTGACATCAATATTACAACATTGAGCTGTAATTTATATACAGAAGCTGTTTCGTCATGTTTCTGTCAACCAAACACATCAGAGGTTGAATACCGTGCTTGTCCATCAGGTCAGGTTGGTAATGAGACACGCACCTTAACATGTGCATCTGATGGCTCTGCTTATGATGATCCAGCGTGGGATGCATCTGGTTGTAGTCCAGCTCCTGCATGTACAATTGAGAAACATGCATCATCTGGAGGCACACGCGGTACGACTGATGGGTGTCGTGTAACGTGTAGTGCACTTGGTAAGCACTCTGTGCGCACCAATGATGGACGTGAATGTGAATCGCGGGGCGAGACAAAGAATTACCCTGGTGTTCCGACCTCTCTAGATTGGGATGATAATTCTTTGAGATGTTATGCCGCAGGTCAGAAAAAAGATGACGATAGAAGCGATAAGGTTTCGCATTGTTATTGTTCAACTGATGCAAGTTGTGGTGGCAGTGCCGCATCTGGTGGCTCATCGGGCGGTGGTGGTGGCGGTGGCGGTGGAA
>CAYGOD010000002.1:0-610547 GCA_964351525.1 uncultured Bdellovibrionales bacterium | reverse complement strand
GCCCTCTAATATATCCGCTGGATTATTAACCGTTAACGTCGGCGCATCATTAACGTCAGTCACGTTAATCGTGATCGTTTCAACATTTGAATCAACCGTGCCATCATTCGCCGTGACTTCAATTGTGTAACTCGTTGTGGATTCAAAATCAAAATTACCATTGCCATCAACCGTCACATTACCACTATTATCAATCGCAAAAAGCCCAAGCCCCGTACCACCAGTAATTGAGTAAGTAATAGTATCCGCAGGTACATCAGCATCTGTCGCCAAATTAATCGTTGCAACCGCATCTGTATCAGCAGCATTTTCTGCAACACTAAATGGCCCCGATGATGGCAGCACAGGCGCATCATTAACATCTGTAATATTAATTGTGATTGTTTCAACATTAGAATCTAACGCACCATCATTCGCCGTGACCTCAATCGTGTAGCTGGCTGTTGCGTTAAAATCAAAATTGCCATTACCATCAACAGTCACATTACCGCTATTATCAATCGCAAACAGACCAACACCTGTACCACCCGTAATTGAATAAGTCACCGTATCAGCAGGCACATCTTCATCCGTTGCCAAATTGATTGTTGCAACAGCATCCGTATCGCCAGCATCCTCCTGCACTGAGAACGGACCAGAAGACGGGAGAACAGGCGCATCATTGGCATCTATAATATTAATTGTTATGGTTTCAACATTTGAATCCAAGGCACCATCGTTCGCGGTGACCTCAATCGTGTAACTCGTTGTTCCGCCTTCGAAATCAAAATTCCCATTACCGTCAACAGTCACATTACCGCTATTATCAATCGCAAACAGACCAACACCTGTACCACCCGTAATTGAATAAGTCACCGTATCAGCAGGCACATCTTCGTCGGTCGCTAAATTAATAGTGGCAACAGCCGCCGCATCAACAGCATCTTCGGCAACAGAGAACGGGCCAGAAGACGGTAGAACAGGCGCATCATTAGCATCTGTAATATTAATTGTTATGGCTTCAACATTTGAATCTAACGCACCATCATTCGCCGTCACCTCAATCGTATAGCTGGTTGTACCGCCTTCAAAATCAAAGTTACCATTGCCATCAACCGTAACGTTACCGCTATTATCAATTGCAAAAAGACCAAGCCCTGTACCACCCGTAATTGCATAAGTAATTGTATCGCCAGGCAAATCAGGATCTGTCGCAACATTAATTGTCGCAACAGCATCTGTATCAACAGCATCCTCAGCAATAGAGAATGGACCACTTGACGGCAGCGTTGGTGCATTATTAACATCATTAATATTAATTGTAATCGTCTCAATATTAGAATCATCAGCACCATCATTGGCCGTGACTTCAATCGTATAAGAAGTCGTCGTAGCAAAATCAAAATTGCCATTACCATCAACCGTCACATTACCGCTATTATCGATCGCAAACAGACCAAGTCCTGTACCACCACTAATTGCGTAAGTAATAGTGTCGGCGGGTACGTCTTCATCCGTCGCCAGATTAATCGTGCCAACAGCGTCTGTATCACCCGCATCTTCATCAATCGCAAAAGGCCCAGAAGACGCCAGAACAGGGGCATCATTCACATCCGTAACATTAATCGTAATAGTCTCGACATTGGAATCCAAACCACCATCATTCGCGGTCACCTCAATCGTGTATGAGGTTGTGGATTCAAAATCAAAGTTGCCATTGCCATCAACCGTAACGTTACCGCTATTATCAATTGCAAAGAGACCTAGACCTGTACCGCCAGTAATCGCGTAGGTAAGAGTCGTTGCCGCATCAACATCCGTTGCGAGATTAATTGTCGCAACAGCATCCGTATCACTAGCGTCCTCAGCAATAGAAAATGGCCCACTTGGCGGCAAAACAGGCGCCTCGTTAACATTCGTAATGTTAATTGTGACCGTCTCAACATTTGAATCAAGTGCGCCGTCATTTGCCGTTACCTCAATCGTGTAACTTGTTGTGCCAGATTCAAAATCAAAATTGCCATCGCCGTTAACCGTCACATTACCGTTATTATCGATATTAAAGAGCGCAGCGCCGGTACCGCCGGTAATCGCATAAGTAATCGTATCACCAGGCAAGTCAGGATCAACAACTAAACCAATCGTTGCCACCGCATCCGCATCACCAGCATCTTCAGGCACAGAGAATGGGCCAGACGAAGGAAGAACAGGCGCATCATTAATAGGATTGACAGTAAAATTCAACGTTTCAACAGCCGTCGTGCTGACCGTATCATTAACCGTAAAACTAAAGGAATCGGATGTTACTTCAGAACCATCATGAACAAAAACAACCAACCCATTATTAACATCAGCTTGCGTAAACGATGTTACAGCCACACCAGGATCTGTTGTTAATTCGATCTGCCCTGTACCCGGTGAAGATGTCACAGTATATTCAAGGAAGAAGGGATCCGTGTCGATATCAGTCGCGTTTAATTCAACATTTGAAAGCGCGACGGTGCCACCCTCATCCACAGAAGTGTCTGTAGCCACAACAGATGGCGGATTATCAACAGGGAGTACAACAATACTAAAGGTAGAAGCATCAGGAACAGCACCATTCTCACCGTCATCAGCCAGAGAGAAATCAAAACTATCTGCCGTCGTATCAGACCCATCATGAACATAATTGATAAGACCATTATCCAAATCAGTTTGAGTGAATGTGGTAATCGCAACACCCGGATTGCTCGATAATTCAACCTGACCATTGGCCGGACCAGATGTAACAGTATAAGTAAGACCCAATCCAGAATCATCCGGATCAGCCTCAGTAATTTGTGCCGTTGTAATATTATATGTACCGCCCTCATTTACGATTGGCGTGGTTGAGGTATCATAAAATGTTACGTTACGAAAGAATGCGTTACCCGCCTGCCCCGCATCATCATCAGCAATAAAGAAAAGGTAATCAAAAGCCCCCGTGAAGAATGTACCAACAGGTATTACAAAACGTGTAAAGCCATCGCCAGAACTGTAGGTGTTAAATGTCGCATTAAAGCCACCAAGACCACCTTGCGTACCATGAAGTGCGAAAGAAGGGTCAACCCCAGTACCGTTAAACGTTAGATTTTGACTAAATGAAACACCGTGCACTTCGCGTAAGTCGGTCGATAAATAATCAAACTCCAATACAGTTGTTGCATTAATTGTGCGGCCAATAAACGCGGCATACCAGGCATTATCCTCAATAGCCAAAGTATCGCCACCATTCAGAACAAAATTTGATGCGCCTCCACCATTTTGACCAGCAACAGGCTGTAATGTTATAGTACTAAAATCGAGGGTTTGAGACGAAGCAGATAGGGTATTATTAATAATAACTGGCGAGTCATTAACAGGTGTCACAGTCATATTAAAGGTCGCACTCGGAAGCGGTATAAAGCCATCACTAACAGTAAAATTAAAACTAGCGGCCACCGTATCGATTAGGTCTACATCCAACGTATACGTGCCCGTTACCGGCGTTGTACCATCGGTAACACTAAAATCAAAACTAGCGGGAATTGATATACTGCCGTCGTGATGAAACTCAATAAAACCGCTATTAATATTAGCCTGCGTAAAGCTAGTAACCGTTGTGCCCAAATTTGTGTTGAACACACTACCATCAACCGTTGCTGTTACTGTATATGTTAGTGAGCTAGCCGCAGTATCAACATCGACCACTTCTAAATCCGCAGACGTAATCGCAACCGTGCCGCCCGCTTGAACGAACCCTTCTACATTGGTGGCGATAACAGGGGGATCATCACCAGGATCATCAACGGGCGTTACCGACAAATCAAATGTATCGACAACCAGCGTACCGCCATCCGTCATGCGGAAATCGAACGACGCCGTTACCGTATCCGTACCATCATGCAAGAATGTTATGAGATTATTATCAATGTCATCCTGGGTGAAAGTCGCCCCGATCGCAATCGTAGAGCCACTCAATTGCACGTCACCATTGGTTGTTCCAGTAACCTGATACGATATGCTCGTCGCGGCCGTATTATTATCGAGCGTATTAAGCATTGTATTATCAATCGTTACTGATGCGCCCTCAATAACGGTTGCACCCTCATTGAATTCCAGCGATGGACGATCTGTCCATTTCAACGCCTGATAGGTTTCAAGATCAGAGATCTCTTGATCGTTCAGCGCCGTGTTCCATTGCCAAATTTCGCCGATCCAGCCTGTAAACTCAGCCCCACTTCCAGGGAATGTTAACGTACGCGGATCAAGACTACCGCCGTCAATTTGACCAATACCGATATCAGCACCATGATTTATCTGCTGACCGATCGACTCCAGCGCAATAAAATCACCGCCATTAACATTTGATTTAATAGTGCCCGTCGGCCCCTCATTAACATCAAAAATCATGATGACATTATATGTCGTATTTGTTGAAATTGTGCCGTGGTTCATCACCTTAAAACGATCGGCGCCCCACTCTGTTCCCGTATTGTTATAACCCGACACATAAAGATCACCGTCGGCAATCGCGACCTGATATCCGCGGGTACCGCCACCCTGCTCATAGATAACCTGAAACGCATTAACGTCAGCCCCAGTACGGAACGTAAAAGCAAAACTCTTCTCAGGCCACGGACCATTACTATTAATATTGGTTTGATTTACGACCTCATAGGCGTCATCGCCGTCAAACTGTATACCGCCGCGCCCCGTGCCAAAAGCATCATCATCATAACTAGGGTCACCCGCAGTAAGTATCGCATTGTTCGCCGCGTTACCAGGCTCTCCGTCAGTCCAAGTACTTACGGTTGCACCATCAACAGGCTGATCCCCCGCAGACGTATCATTATCACCATCAACATCTTGGGCATCAAGATGCAAAACTGGATCAGAAAACGCCTCAACAGCCGCAAAAATTGCAGCAGCATCAAGCATCACGCGTTTTTCAAGCGCTTGCTGGACCTTTTTGATCCGCTTCTTCTTATGTTTTTTTTCTACGTCGTCAACCATAAATACTTTTCAGATGCATAACTTAATCAGATGAATAGTTTAATTATACCAAGTAAAGATCAATAAAGCCTAAACACCACCATAATTAAATATTGCAATTATTATGCCACATACCCAGACAAGAGCAAAACCAAGTGCAGATGCCGCATATTTTCCAGATAGGCGCAATACAATATTTACGACAGAAGCGTAAATGAATATGTATCATATAAAACTGTAGGCGATTTGAGCATACAAGTCTATGTTATTATAAAATAATTTAGACTTGTCCGCCATGATTGGCATCAAGATTAAACGCCTTGCTAGAACAGGCCGTTCCCTTATTTTTTAGTGGCGAAACCTTCAGGCATCGTCCGAATGTGTAGATCCCTTTGTGGGTAAGAGATCTCAACATTATTCTTTTTAAGCGCATCCCAAATATCAAGGCGCATTTGTGTTGATATTCTGTGAAAATCAGAAATGTTACGCACAAAGAAACGCACATCAAAAATCAAGGCGCTATCTGCAAAGTCTTTAAAATGGATCGTTGGTGCGGGCGATTTTAAAACATCTTTGTTGCTATCAGCGCAATCAAACAATATTTGACGCACAGCGTGCGGATCACTGTTATACGAGACACCTACACTAACAACGATACGCCCAATTTTATCGTTATGCGTCCAATTCTTGACAGATGACGAGATAAGCTCAGAATTAGGCACAATAATAGACGTGCGGTCGAATGTTTCAATTTCAGTGGCCCGGACACTGATTTTCTTTACAAAGCCCTCGCCTGAATTGGTGATAATCCAATCATTGACCTTAATCGGTCTCTCGAACAATAAAATAAGCCCCGAGACAAAGTTACTGACGATACTTTGTAAACCAAAACCAATACCAACCGATAACGCACCAGCGATCAAAGCAAGGTTTGTAAGATCAAAACCAATGGCGGAAATACCAACCAATAACGCCACAATAAGACCAACATAGCCCAAAACCTGTGTGATTGATTGGCGCACAGACGCCTCTAATTTGGTTTGCGGGAAAATCTTTTGTGATAAGACGCGCTGTAACAAGCGTGTTGCAAATAGTAAAAACAAAAACAACATAACGGCAATCGCCATGTTAGAAATTGATATCGTGATTGACCCAATATCAAAACCAAAAAATGCTTTTTTTGCACCTTCTTTAATATCGCTCCACTCTGCCCCAAATAAACGGAACAAGATTGGCGCGCTTGCTAACAATAAAATAGTATCGGACGTCAACATAAGCCAGAAATAGACAGGCTTGCTATGATTTTCGCTGTTTTCTTCCTCTTCTTTATTACCAAAAGCTTTATCGATTTTGTTGAAATAGGGGCGCACTAATTCACGGATTAAAACAACCGCTAAAAAGATGAGCGCCAACATAACAATACGCTCAAATATAAAACGGCTTAACGATGCATAAGAAAAAATATTAATGATTAATAGCGCACCCGCGATCAGCGACAACAAGAAATAGATATTATGATTAATGAAAAAAGATGCATCAGCATTAGCCCTTCTTCTGGCAAGATTAGCACCGCAATAAATAACAATAACCGCAAAAAAAGTCGTCGCGACGTAACTTTGTGCAAGGGCCAATTCAACGGGCGCCCCCATCAACAATCCAGTTTCAAGAAAAACCATGTCTATGACATACACACATAAAGACAAGATAAGCATATAACCGCCATAACGTCTTATTATAGTAGTGGAAATCAGACGTTTCGTGACCAAACAACCAAAGATAAGGACACCGACGAAGAACAGAACCTTAATAACATAGTAATTATTTATATCCGTCAGAGACCCCTGTACGAGAAGCACTTGATAGAGTGCAAAACCGCCAAGAACCAATGTGACAAGCGGTAAAATCAGCGACCGCGATACACACCCCATTGGTGACAATTGCTTTAGTAATAAATCACGATTTAAATATCGACGCGTTACAAGTATCACAAAAATTAAAATTGATATGATTAAAACCAGAACAACACTTAACCCAACAATATTTTTTGCTGACACGGTTTGGCGCGTCATATTCTTCATGACTGAAGTCTGGGTATAATCACCATAAGCAGTCTTCCACAAATCTTTATCAAAAAGGGATTCTTGCGGGTTAAATAATTCATTGATGAATTGTCCGCGACGCGTAGCGGCAATTTTTTCCAAAAGACGCGATGTTTTGGATGACAGGGCTTCCCCTTGTTTAATGACACCCTCTACCATCAAGGCTTCTTTTGTTAGGCCATCTCTTTGCTTTTTTATATTGTCTGGCTCCAGCACAAGAGGCTCGCCCGTTTCACTTTCAATGGGAACGGGGCCAAGATCATTGATGCTTTCTTGCACATTTTCTAAAACGGGACGGACAGATTCTATATTGGTATTTATTTCTATCTTATCGAGACGCAATTTGTTTCTGTAGTCAATCAAAGTCTGTTGATCGATTTCATTCTTAAGAATTTTATCACTGATCGCATCAATATCCACTTGCATATTATCTAGGATATTTTTAATTTTTGCAGGATCCGCAATGTCTTGTGCCAATGCAACGGGTGCTATTGAAAAAAGACATAACATCACAAGAAAAAAGATGCGAATAAGGGCATTCATACTGTAAGACTTTCTGATAATTTTTACTATATATAGAGGCTAATTTAGCATATATAAATAATCTGTCATTATATATATCCAAAGCCCCAGATATGGCTTAAGAAGATTATATATAATGATACTTTATTTATAGAAAGAACCATCATGAAAATAGGCATCCTGTCGCGTGGGCCCAAACTTTATTCAACAAAACGTCTTGTCGAGGCGGCGAAGGAACGCGGGCATAAACCCCAAGTAATCGATGTGTTAAGTTGTTATATGAATATCACGGCGAATAAGCCCATGGTTTATTACAAACGTAAGGGCAAAAGAACACAGCTAAAATTCGATGCGATTATACCGCGCATTGGGGCATCTGTGACAAATTACGGCACAGCCGTTTTGCGCCAATTTGAAGTGGGGAATACCTATTCTATAAATGAGTCTATCGCTCTAACCCGCTCCAGAGATAAGTTACGCGCCCATCAGCTCTTGGCACGAAAAGGTATCGATATGCCGATCACGGGTTATGCGAACCGCGCCAATGCAACAGACGATTTAATAGAATTTGTTGGGCGCGCGCCTTTGGTAGTCAAAGTGATTAGCAGCACACAAGGTAAAGGCGTTCTTTTGGCAGAAACCGACAAAGCGGCTGAAAGCCTTATTAATGCCTTTCGTGATCTTGATACTGAATTTCTTGTACAAGAATTTATTAAAGAGGCTGCGGGTGCAGACATACGCTGCTTTGTGATTGGTGACAAAGTTATTGCCGCCATGCAGCGAAGCGCCAAAGAGGGCGAATTTCGTTCAAACCTTCACATGGGCGGTACCGCAGAAGTCATCAAATTAAAACCAGCAGAACGTGCCCTAGCCATTAAGGCGGCAAAAGCCATGGGGCTTGATCTGGCGGGGGTCGATATTGTGCGTTCTAAGCGTGGTCCCTTGGTCTTAGAAGTAAATTCTTCCCCTGGTTTAGAGGGGATTGAGAAAGCAACAGGCAAAGATATTGCGGGCGCGATTATTGATTATATCGTAAAAGATTCTAGGAAAGGCCCGAATAAAACCAAAGGTAAAGGCTAATGAATAACGACCTTATTATCGGCGGGCAATTAATTCGCCCCGGACAGCGCAAACATATCTCACTTGAGGTCGCTAAATTATATGATTTCACAGATATGAGCATTCCCATCGAAGTCATCCGCGGAAAAAAAGACGGCCCTATATTGTTTGTCAGTGGCGCAATACACGGCGATGAAATTAATGGCGTTGAAATTGTTAGGCGGCTATTACTCAAAAAAATTCTTAAGCGCATTAAGGGAACATTGATCGCAGTCCCTATTGTTAATGTCTTCGGCTTCAATACGAATTCGCGTTACCTACCAGACAGACGCGACCTTAATCGTAGCTTTCCTGGCTCTAAGAATGGCTCTCTAACCGCACAACTTGCTCATACATTTATGGAAGAAATTGTTGAAAAATGTACGCACGGTATTGACATACATTCGGCCGCGGTTAATCGTATCAATTTACCACAAATTCGCGCCTGTCTTGATGATCCAGAAGTCAGAGAAATGGCCAACGCCTTTAATGTTCCTGTCGTTTTAGATGCCAAAACACGCGAAGGATCATTGCGTGATGCGACCAGGGTCAGAAAAATACCAACCATCTTATTTGAGGGCGGCGAAGCCTTGCGTTTTAATGAAAGAACGATAAAAAGCGGTCTTAATGGCATTCTATCTGTCATGCGCAATATTGGTATGTTGCCAAAAGTAAAAGCGAATAATAAATCAGCGCCACATGATGTTTTCATTGCACGCTCTACACACTGGATGCGTGCGCCCCATAGCGGTATATTATCGACAAAAACTACCTTGGGTGAACGCGTCAAAAAAGGGGCCACTATTGGCATCATCCTCGATCCATTTGGTCAAGAAGAGCATCCCATCATTGCGCGTAAAACAGGCGTCGTCATCGGCATGGTAACAATGCCATTAGTATCCAGAGGAGAGGCCGCCTTCAACGTCGCCACATTCGAAGATGCTGTCAGTGTTGAGGAACATGTGGATATGTTTGATGAGCATCTAAGTTAGGTATGTTTGAAAATAAATAATCTGTCATAAGGCAAGAGACAGACTAAAAAAATGGCGAAACCTGCATATGGCTTTCAAAAAAACACCATATAGTTAGCACTTCATTAATCATAATTAATATGCAATAGTGTCTGCATGCAAAATATAGTAATTAGACGCGTTACCTTTGGTACATTCTTGTGCCTGTTCTTTGGTACATTCTTGTGCCTGTTTTTGTGCATGTCTGTTGCTTTTGCGCAATCATCTGTTTCTTCTAAAAAATGGCAATCGGTTTCGGGCACTGCGAGTGATATCGCCGTTGGATCTGGCGGGGCTGTGGCGGCGATAAATAATGACGGCGTTGTTTATGAATTTGATGCTTCTGATCAAGACTGGCAACGCATCGGTCAATCAATGGTCGATATTGCGATTGCGCCTGATAACACCATCTGGGGTGTCGATCGTAATGACAATGTCCGTGTTTATACGGGGACAACATGGAAAAAAATTGGTGTTGGTGCAAAACAGATCACACTCAGCGCAAATAATAACGCCTATGTCGTGACCAATACCAAGACAATTGCACAATATAATATAAGCACAAGTCAATGGACTGCTCTTAAGGGGAATGCCTCAATGTTAGCCGTAACTAGCGATAACACGCTTTGGCGTCTTGGCCTTGATGGTGATGTTGCACGTTTACTTGATGATGCATGGATTGGCGTGGCTGGAAATAAGGCAAAATATATAACCGCCAATGGCAATAATACTGTAACGATGATTGCCGAAGATGGTCGCACCTATGATTGGGATGACCGTGATGGGCAATGGGCTTTGTCCTCTAGTTTAAAAGATACGATTGCTTATGGCGCAAATAAACCACAAAAATGGCGTGTGAATAATAAAGGCAAGATTTTCTTCCAAGGTGACATTAAAACTAACGAAACCATTATTTCGGGCGAAAAAGGTGTTGGCACATCTAACAAGGCCGAAGTTATTGATACAAGCCCTATTATTTTTACAGCCATTCCAAATCAAATAACACTCGCCGATTTATCAATCGGTTTTGATGGCAGTATCTATGGCTTAACAACATCGGGCGATATTCGTCGTTGGTCAAATACACAAAGACAATTTTATGACTTCCCCGGCAAAGTAAATCGCCTGATTGTTCAAAAGAATGGTCTCCCTTTGGCAATAAGTGCTGCCGATGAATTAATACAACATGACGGTGAAGCATGGCGCGCGATCACCCTAAATACAGAATTAACAGACCTTGCCATCAACAAGAATAATAGTGTCTTTGCAATCAATAATCGTAGCCAATCGGTTGCTTTAAATGATAGCTTAACTAACGCAATGGTTTTGGGTCAAAGAGGACAACAAATTACCCTACAAGACAACAAAGCCTATTGGGTGATTGATGCTCAAGAAAGACTATTTTTCTGCACTGTCAATAACAGCTGTGAGCGCCAATCAATCAACGCAACAGATATATCAATTGGCCCCGCGGGCAGTATATTTATTGTTGATACAAGCGATAGCTTACGTCGCTTTAACACCAGCACAAACGCGTTTGATATTATTCGCCAAGGACAAACATCGCGCGTTGCGGTTGGGCCCGGTGATCGTCCATGGATCTTAGATTTACAAGGACGTGTATTACAAGCGGGTTATTTTGAAAGAGATGAAGCGCGCGACAGAAACATAGCGACAAAAACCACCGCGACAGAAAACATAACAACACAAGCCAATAACAATAATTCCACTGGCATTCAAATTGTTCAAAGCATAACATTCACAAAGGTTGACATCCCAACCGCTGCCCCTGGTTTTCCAGATTTGGGATCAGGGATGGACGATCTTACATCTGGCGTTGATGATATTCTTATCGCAACAGGATTTGACTTCCCTTGTGTTGATGGAACGGGTAGACATTGGGTTTATAACCCCGCCTCACGTAGTTTCAGTTATCTTGATTATTTAAGACGCGCCAATCTTTATGTTGCGTTGGCTGTTGATACATTATCCAGAGGGGTCGTTAACGGAACAACACCACCAAAGACACCAAGCCCTGCAATTTCATCCTTATTTGGTGAGTGGAGTAGATCTTGCGAGGTTGAATCACGTCTATTAACTTATACTTCTTCTGTTTTTTCACCAGCCTCAGAAAATACACAAAATTTTGATGGTGCGGTTTTAGCCTCCCCTCTTGATGACAGTCAATTACCCGATTTAGATGTTGCCGCGGATGGTACGATCGCCAATATTGCACCCGGTGACACGCTTGAGTTATTCAGACCAGAAACGGTTGATACGACAGAAGGCTTTAATGACATCGACTTTATGCGTGTTGGCATTGGTAAAGACAAAGACGATATTTGGGCGGTCAGCACGACCTATAATGTCTATCAATATAACCCCAGCAAGAAATCATTTGATCTGCGTTCACAAAATAATGACGACAAAGCAAAAGATGTCGGTGTTGGGCATGATGGTAGCGTCTTTATCATCAATCTTTCAAAAGTTTTGAAGAAATGGGACCCCGCCTCAAAACGCTTTGTGAAAACGAATAAGACAGGCGTTAATCGTGTGGCCGTTGATTCACGCGGCAATCCGATTGTTGGGTATTTCCCTGACTCTCAATCTGTTTATTTTGGACGATAGGTTAAAATAATGCATAAGAAATATCTCTTGTCTTTCAGTAAATCGATTTCCTTTCTTTTTATTGCCCCGCTTATTATTGCCATTACCCTCATAACCCTTAGTGCAGATGCCAATAGCGATCAGGCAGACTGGATGCAAGGACAAACAAATGCCAAAGATGTATCAATCAGCCATAATGGTAATCAATGGTATGTCGATCAAGATGGTAGGGCCTATCAATGGAATGCACAAACTTCACAATGGAACACACACGGTACACGCAGTAACTTTGATCGTATTGATGCAGGCAATGACGGCGCCGTTGCGATCACCACAAATGGTCAAGTTTATGTAACTTTCAATACACAAAAATCATGGCAAGCCACAGGCATTACAGCCTCTGACGCTGGTGTGGGCGGCGGAAAAGTATGGTTAGCGAGTGCTAAAGCAAAGGGCAAGACATCTACCTTAACAGGCACAATCACAAATGATGGCAAGATTGATTGGCAGACTATTGACGGCGTGTTGAGCCGTATTGATGTTGATCTCCAAGGTCAAGCATGGGGCATTGATAAAAATGGTCTTGTCTTTGTTTATGCCGATGGGGCGTGGATCAATGATGATAAAGCCCCGAAAATGTCAGATATTGCAGTTGGTGGTAACGGGGCTCTTTATGCTGTTGGTACGGATTTTAACAAAGATTTGGGCGGCGCACGCGTTTATCAAAGAGACGCTGTCTTTGGCGCATGGTCACAAGTGCCAGGGCGTTTGATTGCTATTACAGTGAATGAAAATGGTCAGGCTGTTGGCGTTAATTCAAAAAACTGGCTTATTGCTGGCACACAATCTGGTGCTGAAAATATTGTTTTTGGTTCAAATGATCAATCGGTAACAACACAAACACCCAATGGTGAACTCCCGAATGAAATAAGCGTTGTTCGTGAAGGCGATATGACCTTGGCTGATATTTTGGGCACCGCCGTCCCTGGCGCATCAAAGGTCAAACTTTCTAAAGTAGAAATCACACCAGATACAATTATAGGGACAGTTGAATTAAATGGCTCACCTGTGCGTACATTGCTGCATCACCTTGATCCCAAAGATGTGAATTTTGTTGCTGGGCTTGCGCATGAATCGATTGATCTTCTGACCTATATTCCACAATTGCGTAATTCAAATATCGGTAGCTTTGGCTTGGGCAATACAGTGTTCTATGTACAGCCCGATGATGCCGACGCCATAGACTATGCCTCCATTGATGACATGCCAAAACCCTTGGCAGATTTGATTGAAAAACAAAAAGATTTTAGTGGTCTTTTCCCGCTAACCATCCACCCAGGCGTAACCGTTATTGGTGCCTATGAATCCACAAATAATAAAGCCAAAACAATCATGGCGATTTATGGGATGACCGAGACGGGCTATGTCGCAAAAGGGCATTTCAAATTTAGTCAGCTACAAAATGTGAATTTTGATATCAATATCGGTGGCACTTCAGCGTCTAAAAAACCGACAAAAGACGAGATGTGTAAAGGCGTCACCAATCTTGATTTAAGTGGCTTAGATCTTAGCTTCCCTATCCCTGGTTTCAATCCGCCTTACGTTATGGGGGCGATTGAATTTGAAAAGTCGACATTTTCTTTAAAAGAAATTGATGGTCAAATTGAAACGGCGATTGTTTCTGCGATGACATGGAAATTACCAGAAAAGCAGATCGGCATTAAAGATATTCCCTTAGCAGGAAAGTTATCAGTGCAATCGTCTCTTGATGTTTTGTGTGACGGTATAGATAAAAAAACAAATGCGATTATTGGTATTGCCGCATCAACCAGCTTTAATGTAAATGGTGCCGATGAGTTATCCTATAATGCGCTATCACAAGTCACCGATAAAAAGTTAAAAGCCCCAACCGAAAAAGATCTTGGCTGGAAAAAGGCTTTTGGCATTCCATTCCTAACAATTCGCCATTATGCGTCGGCTGGTATTTTTGAACAAAAAGACGGCAAACATACCCTATCAACATCTATGTGGGCAGACGCAAAAACAGATCGCGCAGACCTTGATTTACGTGGTTCTGTTGACTATGAATTGACCCCACAAGAAATGAAAGTCACCGATTGGTCATTTGAAACAGAAGGCCCTATCGCACTGAATGATTTACCTACCTTAAAAGATATTCCCAAAATTGATGAACTGACATTAAAAGATATTTCATTAACACCATCAGAAATGGTCGGGACATTATTACGCCAAAACAAAGATCTAAGTGCGACCGCTTATATCGCGATTGATGAAAAAGAAAATCAAGATAATGAGTATGATCTTTTTGCTAGCTTTGGTAATTTAACGCCCAGCGCAATTTATGATTTTATTCCAAAATCGATCAGTGACGTAACATTGTCGTCTGCTTTTATTGGGTGGAGCAACAAAGCAAAACGTGAACTAAAATATAGTGATGCCCCTGAAAAATTAAAGCCCCTTCTCTCTGGTTTAATTGCTGAAGATGACAGCATTACAATTGTTAATGGTATGACACTTGGTGGTTTAACAACACCCGATGAAATTTTTAAAGGCAAATTTACCGATTTATTTAAAGACTATATTACCATTGAAGGCGGCGTGCGGTTGCTCGGTGGTTTTGTCATGGATCAAACCAAAAAAATGACGGGTGAATTACGCGCAACACTTGATAAATTTTCTCTTAAAAATGTTCCCGCTTCTTTGATTACATTTAAAGATACTGATCTTGTTCTCTCAAACTTAGATACAAATAAAGTTTCTTTTGAAACGGTTGCTGACGTTACAATTCCAGAGAAAAAAGATCCCGTGCCGATGAATGGTACATTGGTGTTCGAACAAAGCAATAAAACCGATAACAGTCTTGAAATTACACTTGCCTCTAACACCAATTGGAATACACCGCTTTCTATTCCTGCATTAAAAATTGATGTGTTAGGTTTTGAGGCTGGCTTTAAAAAAGAGAACAGTAAAACAAAATCAAATATCGGATTTTTTGGCGATGGCACATTCAGAAAACAAAATGGCCGCATTGGCGTTATTTTAGAAGAAGAAAATGGAACACTTGAAGGCGCGACTGCGACATTCGAAGGCAGTCTTAAACTCTCTGAGTTGATGAACATTCCAACGCGCATGGCGGCGATTGCAGATACCGAAATCCGAAAATTAATGATTTCAAGAAATGCTATTGCTGGTGATTTAACATTTAATTTAAATGGGCTTTCTTTTGATGGTCGCGGTGCCGTTGTAGAACATAATGGCAAGACAGCCCTGTTCCTTAATCAAGATACACCGTTAGAAGTTGGTAAAATCGTTCCTAACGTTCCAGAGCCTTTAAAAAGCTTTACAATTCCAAAAGGCCTTCTAATTATTAGCCCAGAAGAGATTGAGTCTTTTGATGCAAGTACAATTGCAGATGCGATCTATGACGAAATTCTTGGTGATTTGATTGCAGATGATCAGGCCTATGCCCTAAAAGTTGAAGACGGCCTGACCTTTTATACAACCATTGATACTAAAAACTTACCGACAACCGCGAAAACTATTTTGAAAAAACCCTTCGGTATATCCGGTGAAGTTCCTGTTGCGGGTAGTGTCGGCGGCCTCTTTGGTAATGGTGATCCTTCTGTTGGTTTCTATACTGTTCTAAAGAATGTAACACCCTCACTTCCCGATTTTGTAGAAGAATTTATCGCCTTTAAAAATGGCAATGCCAGTGTTTTTGTGCAGTCTATTGCGGGCACAACAGGATCGCTTAAAGTTGGCATTGCAACAGATGTAACAATCAAACCACGTCGTTTAGACGACCCATCTGTTGTACAGCCCCTTGATGGTGCATTTGCCTTAACCTATGAGGCATCACCCGTCAATACGTCAATCACAGCCAGCGCAAGTGTCAAAGGCGCTTGGCAAGACCCTATGGGATTAGACGGCTATAGCCTTAAAAACCCTTCTTTCTCTTTTGGTACACAAACAAAAGGAACGACGATCGGCATTCACACTGACCGTGCAGAATTTACCGTTGATGGTCAAGTAAAAGCTTTTATATTCGATCTTGATACAACATGGGCGGGCGGCGTACCAACCGATTTAGCCGTACAAATGTCCAAAACAAAAGACACCGCAGAATTGATTTTAACGCCCATAACGATGGCACGTTTACAAAAGAGTATGTTTGATCTTGCCTTTGGTGCGACATCAAAACTTGGAACTGCCGTTTCATCAAAATTAGGCGGACCTTATAAGCCTGCATTTAAAGCGTTCAGTGAACTTGTTTCAGGCGCTAGCGATGGTATGTTCTCATTGATTGAAAAATCACCGCTATCAATGATCGGCGTTAAAAACCCTGTCATTTATTTTGGAACACCGGGCAGTACGCCGCCGTCAAATCCAGATATAGACACCCCACCCTTGGGATTGGGCCTAGAAGTTTCTGGTATTTTCAACGTTGATACCGGCGCCCTAAAAGCAGATTTAGCTGGCGGCAGTTACAAAGTTAATATTGTTGATGGTTATGCCGTACGTGGTAGTGTTAAACCGCCCTCACCCTTTGCCAGTAACAGAATAACGGTGGCTGGTAACATGCCCCTTATTGGCGGCGCACAATTCTTACGTTTTTCAGGAAATTTAGAAGTGCCTGGCGCTGAAATTGCAGGGATCTCGTTGGGGGCTAGTGGTAATTTTGATATGACACGCGGCTCAATGCTGGATCGTAATGCGTCTATCGCCGCCGATATATCAATCGGTGGGGTTTTGGATCGTCAAGGCTCTATGGCTTTAAACGGCACAACACTTTCTTTTGATTTACCCGGCGGATGTACAGATATTCCACCGCTTGATCTAAAAGGGTCTATTCCACTTGGCAGTCTTGACGCAACCGTGATATCCGACGCTTTGATTGCTTCTCTTATCCCTTCAATTCCTGATCCCGTTGAATGTGCCGGCGATTTGGTACAAGCATTCAAAGACATCGGTGAAGGGGCATTCAATGCCGGAAAAGATTTTGTTAATGACCCGGCTGGCAGTGCTGGGGCCGTAGGTGAATTTGCGTTCAATGCGGGGGAAGAATTATTAACCAACCCCGGTGCCGTTTTAGACAATGCCGCCAACCTTGTCACGATGCCATTGGATATTGGTGAGGCGTTGGCAGGGGCAGGCATTAACTTGGTAAAAATGGGCGTGGACAAAATTCCTGTATTAGGCCCCGGTGCGGCGAAAGCAATTGGTGCGGTTTTTGATAAAGCGAGTGAGCTTAAAGATGCCGCCGTCGATGCCTTAACAAATAATGCCGTTAGCGGTTTCTTGAACGACTCTTTTGGTGCTGCCGCTGGTGCAGTAACAAATGTCGCTAGCAGTGTCGGAAACGCCGCCAAAGAATTCTTTACGGGCGGCAGCGATGATGCGCCTGTTTGGTACCGCGTTAATCCACTACGTTGTGAGACTGGACATTATTGGAATGAGATTTTTACAAAATGCTTTGAAAATGGCGCGATGGTCTTGTTTGACGAGTCAACCAGAGGCACTGGCAATCTAGGCGATTGTATGCGTACACGTTATATCACCGCCGGTGGTCAAAGCAGTTACCCCAAAGATGCGGTTCACGTTGGTGTTTGTTCTGGTAACGGCAGTAATCAATTCCATTTGGACAGTATAACAGATCAAATCAAGGCCGTGCGCCGTGTCTATAATGGTTATGATGGGCGTTTTTATGGCCCTAACTATAATGGGTGTCTAACACGCCGAGCAACTACCACGGATAATTTCATCGCGAATGAGGTTTATATCGATAGATGCTCAACCAGTAATGACAACCAAAAATGGACATATACAGAAGATTTAAAATTACAAAATAGCGGTCTTTGTGTCACACGTAATGCTAGTAATAAATTAGTCCTGGGCTCATGCGCCGCCGCCAATCAATGGCTTGGCACATCTGTTGTGGCCAACTGGAACGAGGCTGAGGGAGTTCCAGTTCGCGGTCAAATCACCCATATGCAATCTGGTCGCTGCATGAACTGGCATAGTGGTGGACCACATAACCTCGTAGAATGCAGTCACCGAGAAGGCCTAGAGCAAGATAAACGCTCTCATGTACGTTTACGTGTCCTTGATGGTAATAATACCGTTTCCATCATGGGTTCACGCGCATGGGATAATAGCAATATATATGGCTGTATCGGCTTAATAGGCGGCGCCAATGATGATCGTGTCATGGCACGTCATTGCTGGCCTAATCTGGTTTATGAAGAGGCAAAGTGGAAAGTTTGGCCAATCATTAATAAAGAGATTGATCAATCAGGTTCTATCCCGCTCAAAGACGTTTTGAAAAACCATGAATATGTTTTCAAAAATGTTAAAAATAATAAATGTCTATCTGCATCAATGACGGATGAGGAAATAAATGACCCCAAAATAAGGCCGTGGGTTGGTGAGACGACTTATTGCATAGGCAGTGCTTCTGGTTATGGCTTTAACAGGAACGTCAATAACACTGTCCGATTCAAGAATTACGAACCCGACCGGATTGCACAATTTCGTATGGATCAACAACGCATAAGCGAACAACAAATATTTGAGGCCGAGCGCGCAAAAGCACGCCCCGCAATCTATGAATGGCAGAAATTCCGCGTAAGAAGAGAAAATGCACGCATTTCAGCCGTTCAGAAAATGTCTGAAACTTTCAATACCTCTATTCGTAGCGATCAAATAAAGCGTCAAAGCCCTGGTCAATGTGAGCATGGTGAATTCTGGAACCAGTATCTGAAACGATGTTCAAAAGATTCACGGATGTTATTACATTATCATGATAGCCAAGGTAATCGTTTGGGCTGTATTCAATCGGACAATGTTGGCTATTATGGCTTGCGCTTAAAACAAAGCTGTCCTCTTGATGGTGAATATGATGCAGTGATTGATACATTTGCTTTCTTCTTTGATGATAAAGGACGCATCGTTAAAAAGAACTCAGAATATTGGGCTGATGTTCGTAAGCAAACAGACCAAGACGGCAAAGAAGCTTACTTTAACACAGGAAGCATAGAAGTTGAGAAAAGTGATACCTGCCTAACCGTAAACAGGGGCGTTACTAAAATTGATGGCCTGATGCCGCTTGATTTTATGTATTGCAACAGCGTTGAAACATCATGGCGCTATTCCCCACAAGGAGAATTGGTTTCACCCGATGGCCTTTGTGTCCGCACTAAAGAATATCAAGACAAAGGCACGTATAGTTTAACAAATGTACGTACATATGATCGCTTATTTAGCACGGCACAGGCAGAGATTTATAACCGCATCAAGGGGCCCAATCAAGCCAAATGGGATGCCGTTAAGACAGGCCGTTTGGCCTATGCCGCAAGAATGGGCGATGAAGGTCGCTGGTCGACTGTGTATAATAATGGTGAATATACCACCGAAATTACACGTTTAGAAGATCTACACGGCGTTACGGCTTTAAAACAGGTTATAAAAGCCGAAGAAGATGTCGTTAAAGCAAGCTTGAAAGCTCAATATCCAACATTTATAACGGCCACCAAAACTAATTTTGTTTTGGATGACTGCGCGAATGATCCAATGATATCAAATGCATATCGTATTGTGCCGACAATGGGCGTTAACTTTACACAGTCGCAAGAACTCCCCGATACAGCAAAAATCTCACCTGCTAATGACCCCAGTCAATGCTTAACAGCTGATCTGTATATTGGCGGCGATATTACCGTTACCCAATGCGCGAATGATAATAAGGATCAATATTTTGCCTTTGGTGGTACAGACCAAACACGTTTCTTGATCTCATCACGTAACAGTAAAACATGTCTATATGATGCTGGTGATAACAAAGTTTATCACCGTCCGTGTCGTGGATCAGGCGCAGAAATGTTCATGCAAATTAAACAAGATAATGGCAGTGTTAAAATTCAAAATGCACTATCAGGGCAATGTTTATCACGTAATTCAAGCGATACACTCATTCAAGCAAGCTGTGATAATGCGACAGCACTGAAGCTTAATGTTGTTGAATCCATTGAAAATATAGAATTTGCGACGATGAACAAATTACAACCCGTGCCTGAAAAATTAGATCTGGCGCAAACGCAGTGGCAAAAAGCAAAAGACCGTGCGGGGCGTTTATATATGGGTGTTTATCTTCAACATGGTGATCGGTTATTAACCAAAGGTGGTAATGATCAACCGGTCATGAATGTCGAAACAGCCACAATTCAGTTAGAGCCTCTGTTATCTCACACACATCCAAAGACTGCAGAGAAGGTATATTTACCAGCTGTTGATGCCTTAAAAACATCTATTTTGTTACTCCCTGGCTTTGAAGATGGCGCCAATCATGTGACTTTTGCGCATGCACGAACCATCCAATTTACAGACGATAAACCAGATCGTGATAACGTCACAGATCCCGTTCTTGGTCATTATGAAGATTGGTATCCGTGGGGACATAAACAAAAAGTTATGATCGTTACAGATGGTGGTCAGATCGCTTTTGATTATATCACCGAGGATAATGATTTCAGACAATCCGCAACTTTTGAAATGGTTCAGGCCCTTTCTGGTGATGCAGATAAACATTCCTTTAGATCGATCAAGAATCCAGGTCAATATTTGCAATATCAAAACGGCACACTTGTTTTAGGTAATAACGCAAATGCGGCTAGCTTTAGCGCAGACAGTACATCGAAATGGCGTAAATCCAAAGACCTTAATATCATGACAATGGCACCACCACTAAGGGCGCATCGTCCAAGGTTTGAGTCATGGACCTATCCAGAAACAACAGGAATTTTTCAAATGGATTATTAAACGGCAAGGACATCGTTGCTTTTTGTATGTCTGTCACCGTAATTTAGCGCCATAATTTAAATGCGTGTAATTAAGCGGGCTTTATTGTTTGACCAACCGCTTTGCGACTGCGCTGAATTCTTTCATTCAACCATTCGCCCACTGTAACGCCTGAGGGTAAAATAGCGTCATGCGATGGTAATGAAAAGAACACGGCACTATGTTGCGGTGTATCACTGGATAAAACTTTATGTGGCTGGGGCTTGGCAAGGCCGATCTCTTCCATCAATTCCCCATAATGTAACTGTGGGAATTTGTCCGACACATGGGATGGTATTTCGTCACCCTCTGAAATAAATCTATCTGGTTGATCACGATACGTCATCAGGGTAAATAAATTAAAATCTGTGTGTAAGGCACCCGCTGAATTTGCAGGATAATAAAGCAAACGCAGATTACATGAATCATAAGCAGGCATATAAATTTCTGGAACACCGATTAATGCGGCAGCTTTTAAGGAGTCAGAAAACGCACGCTCAAAGGCCTGAACCAACTGTCCCCTTCCCTTACCGTTCCAATTTTTAAAATATTTAGGGGCGATATGGGCAAATTTTTTGTAATCATCTGCGTGACCATCGCCATTGGGGATCTCAACAAGGCCTGGTCTATAACCAGGATAATCACCCGCAAAAATAATGTCCGATAATGCGTTATATTCGTCTTTATTCACTGGTCGTCACCGCCTCTATCAAATTATTTTTATTTATAATATTAATAAAAATTAATCGATTCGCGGTCGCTGTTCACGTCATATCAGAATCCATAAGGCAGACATCTTATGATTTTTCATTTCTTAAATTTTGCCAATAACGTAAACGTTTATTGATCTCACGTTCAAAACCGCGTTCTGGTGGGGTGTAAAATTGATGACGGCTTAGTGTATCAGGGAAATAATTTTGTCCAGAGAATCCCTCTTCCGTATCATGATCATAAATATAATTATCGCCGTACCCTTGTTTTTTCATCAATGATGTTGGGGCATTGACGGCATGTTTGGGTGGCATTAAAGACCCTGTTTCTTTGGCTATTTGGGTTGCTTTTTTATAGGCCGAATAAGCTGCATTTGATTTTGGTGCCGTGGCCAAATAGACCAGCGCTTGCGCCAAAGCTAACTCCCCTTCTGGACTGCCTAAGCGTTCATAACAATCCCACGCTGACACACAAATAGACATGGCCTGTGGGTCGGCTAAACCAATATCTTCAACCGCCATACGAACAATACGACGCGCAATATAACGCGGATCTTCGCCCCCTACCAACATGCGCGCAAACCAATATAAGGCAGCATCTGGATCAGACCCCCTGACGGATTTATGCAGGGCACTAATAAGATTATAATGTGCCTCTTCGCCTTTATCGTAAAGGGGTGCCCTACGGTTCACCAGCGCGCCCAGCTGTTCTACGTTCATAACATCTACACAATCTTGTTGTGTTGCCGCAAAGATTTGTTCCGCCATTCCTAAAACATAGCGCCCATCGCCATCAGCCATAGTGATTAAAGCGGTGTAAGCATCGGGAGTAAGGGGCAGCGTCACTCCTTGGGCACTTTCTGCCCTTTCCAGTAATTCTCTAAGCGATTTATTGTCTAATCGGTTTAATGTAAAAACCGTGGCACGCGATAACAAAGCCGCATTTAATTCAAACGAAGGATTCTCGGTTGTCGCGCCGACCAATATGATTGTTCCATCTTCCATAACGGGTAAAAATGCGTCTTGTTGTGATTTATTAAAACGATGAATTTCATCGACAAAAAGTAACGTTCCGCCATTTTTTGAGTCGCTATTTTGTTTGCGTATTTTTGCCATTTCAAACACTTTACGCAAGTCAGAAACGCCCGTGTGAATAGCCGATATTTGATCGAAATGCATCTCTGTATGCTGGGCCAAGATACGTGCTAATGTTGTTTTACCACACCCTGGAGGGCCCCATAAAACAAGGGATGACAGATGATTTCCCTCAAGCATCTTTTTGATTGCGCCATTCGCCCCCAGCAGATGATCCTGTCCAATAATCTGATCGATAGATTCCGGGCGCAAGCGATCTGGCAAAGGTCTATTTTTTGGCTCTTTTTCAGCCACGTTATTATCAAATAATGTTGTCATTTAAGAAACATATCAAAAAAATACGCCGACGAATACACATAAAGCCAAAGAAAGCCTCTGAAAAAACAACCTATTACCCCATAATTCTTAATGATCTCTTAAGCCAGAACCGTTAGAATAGAAAGATGGTTGGTACAGTAAACACCATATTGTCAGCAAACCAAAAACGCATTGTCCTCGCACAACAGGATACTGCCGTCAACATTGGCATTGCGCAAGCCGAACTAGCATCAGGGCGAGAGGTCAACTCCGCCCTAGATGACCCTTTGCGCTTTTTTGCGTCACAAGCCCTTAACAACCGTGCGCTTGACCTTCAAAAGACCCTTGATGGCGTGGGGCAATCAATCCAAACCGTTAAAACAGCCATTCTTGGTATTGATTTTCTTGAAAAACAATTAGATCTGGCCGAATCTTTTTTAACTGATACACGTACAAGAATACAAACTGGCGAGATCCCCGTTACGACCCCAGGCCCCGTAGGACCACCGCCACCATTTACGCCAAGCAATGAAACACCCGTTTTATTTCCAAATACAGGTGTATTACAAAGCTATGCTGGTGGACAAGATGCGGGCGGGCCATTAACAGTATCACCAGACGGTACAACGGTAGAGATTACCGGTAACCAGTGGAAACGGCGCTCTATTAATTACACAGTTACCGCAGACACGGTTTTAATATTCGACTATCAGACAACGAACTTACCCGAAATTAGTGCTATTGGTTTTGATAATGACAATAACTTTAGTAACAGTAATAACCAGTTCTTCCTTGCGGGATCACAAACTGGTGGTATCGCTTATTCTGCGCCGATAAGCGCTTATCGCCAAACCGTCAGCGGCACATCAACACAAATCGAGATCCCTATTGGAGCGTTTTTTACAGGTACCTTTAGCCACCTAACATTGATCAATGACGATGATGCCGCCCCCAATGATGGCAACACAATTTTTAGCAATATTATTTTACGTGAAGGCCCCGTCGAGACACCGCCTCCCGCACCAGTGGGCACAACCATTGACCCAACAGTTCAACAAGACTTAGAGGACGAATATACGCAGATATTAGATAGTTATGATGACATTACATTCGATGCTGAATATAGAAATGTCCGTCTGTTACAAGATGATGATTTAACAACTATTTTTAATGAAGATGATACATCCTCGATTTTCACAGAAGGTGTTAATGCGACCACAGCCGATCTAGGATTAATCAGAACAGGGTTTACCGATCTAGCCGCTGTTCAAGCAAAAATTGATGCCGTGCAAGTCGCCAGAGAACAGCTCCGCATTTACGCAAGAGAATTGGGACAAGACCTAAATATTATTCAAGTACGTGAGCGCTTTACAAAAAATATGATTAATAAATTAATCTCGGGCTCTGATAAATTAACGCTTGCCGATCAAAATGAAGTCGGTGCTAGATTATTAGCACTGCAAACACGCCAACAATTACAAATCACGAGCCTATCTCTTGCTTCACAAGCGCCTATATTGAGTCTATTCTAATTATCCGAATCGCTTTTTTTAAAATACAGCTTGAGAAAAAACAATGCCCCATAGCCACATACACCATGCCCATGCAATCCATACAAATAAAAAGGCACAGATTCTTATTGGTGATAATATTGCAGAAATGCTAGAAGCAGATCAATTAGCATGGGTTCATCTGGATGGTAATAATCCGAAAACCAAAGATTGGCTGAATGCAGAAATCGATTATCTTGATGATATTATCATTGATGCATTATTGGCCGATGAAACAAGACCCCGTATCCTAGAATATGACACAGGCGTTTTAATGATCCTACGCGGTGTCAATTTAAACGAAAATGCGGCCGCAGAAGATATGGTTTCGGTTAGGCTTTGGGTTGATGAAAACCGTATCATTACCATTAGTCGCCGTCCCTTACGCGCCATATCAGACATTAAAGATCAGTTAGAGGCGGGATATGGCCCGAAGAACTCTGCTGACTTTGTGTGTACGCTTATTGCACGATTATTTCAACGTATGGAGCCTATTTTTAGCAGCCTTGATGATCAACTTGATGACATCGAAGAACGCATCATGGAGGATCCAGATCCAAGTGATCGTCAAACCATTACAAAACATCGCAAACAAGTCATTATCTTTAGACGCTATATATCACCCCAGCGTGATGTCATTTCTTTTTTAAAATCGTCTGAACAAAAATGGATAAGCCCTTCTCATAAAAGACAGCTTCAAGAATCTTATGATCGGATTTTACGCTATATAGAAGATCTGGACACAATGAGAGAACGCGCACAAATCATCAAAGATGAATTAAGCAATATGCTCGCCGATAAAATGAATAAAAATATGTATGTTTTATCTATTGTCGCGGCGATATTTTTACCCCTTGGTTTCCTAACGGGCTTACTTGGTATCAATGTCGGCGGAATGCCCGGTGCCGATAGCAACATAGCTTTCTGGATCGTTTGTGCCGCCTGTTTGGTATTCACAGGTATAATTGCCTATATATTTAAACGCTTAAAATGGCTTTAATATATACCCAGTCTATGCAATTGCCGCCGTAACCATATCCTCAATCTCTGTAACAATTTCTTTATATTGCTTTTGAGATTCTGCCTTTACGATATAGCCATTCACATTATCATCTTCATGAAATAATTTTTCGGCCATATCCCTGGATCCAGACAGAATAATGATTGGTATATTCGCGATATGCTTGTGTATTTTTATATCACGTATAAATTCGGGGCCATCTTTTTTAGGCATATTTAAGTCTAATAGAATCAAATGAGGCAGAATGAAGTCTTTGTATGCACCCACTTGCTTAAGCATTTTCAAGGCTACATCACCATCTTCGGCACAATCAATGATGTAATTTATTTTTGATTTACTGAAGGCTTTTTGTGTTAATACGACATCTGCGGGATTATCTTCTATCAACAATAATCGTATCGGCATTATCTGTTTCATTATATATTCCCTTAATATGTGACTATTTATTTTGCCATAGAAACATTTAAATTAATTTAATAAAATGAATAGATAGCTACTCAACCATTTCACGACAAGAATTGACACGAAGGGTGTTTTTATTTATTTTAAATAATCTAAATCCCTATGTATAAAATAAAGCAGAAAGCAGAGATTATGCAGATCGTTCTCGCCTCGCAAAGTCAGATTAAAATTGATGCCGTTTCACTGGCATTTAATGAATCCATGGGTGCCAATGCGGCGTATGATTTAATCGCCCTCAAAGCTCCATCAAACGTTAATGAACAACCCATCGGTTTTGAAACAATGCGCGGCGCACAAAACCGCATTGATTTTATTAAAGCCGCAAGACCCAATGCCGATTTTTATGTCAGTATAGAAAATGGCTTATTCCCAGAGCATTGTGATTTTATTGATTATGCCGTCGTCACAATTGAAGATAGTAACGGGAAATCAGCCACAACACGCAGCAAAGGCATTATCTTTCCAAAGTTCTATGTTCTTCAAACGCGCTATCGAGAAGGTGGTTTTAAACAATGGACTGTTGGAAAAACGATGATGGAAGCCGGCGAAGTAAAAAATCACGCCGATCCACATAAATGTATCTCAGGAATAAGCCGCGTTGATCTGATAAACCAAGCAACACGCCACGCAGTTCACAAATTAAAACTTAAATTTTAAACGATGAAAAAAATCATATTCGCAACTGGCAATAGTGCCAAAATCAACCAAATGAATTTTGTTAAAGAATTCATCGGATCACCGCTTAAGATTATCAATGGCAAAGAGCAGTACGGTGATGATAGTGATTATCCAGAAACACAAGAAACCACAGAAGCAATAGCAAAAGCCGGCGCATTATTGGTTGCCAAGAAAATCGGGCATGCAGTCATTGCCGAAGACACAGATTTATGTGTTGAAGCTATTGACGATTTTCCAGGTGTCCGTGCAGGATTATTTTTAAAGAACTTTGGTCGTGATGGTCTTTTAAAAATCATGAAAAATCAAAAAAACCGTCGTGCTGTGATTACATCCTCTTGTTGTTACGCGACACCAGATGGTAATTATAAAAACTTCACAAACAAAGTGCATGGTGTTATCACCGCAACAGAAGCGTTCGGAGATTATCCCGACTGGGTTAGTCCCCTCCATAGCCCATTATTTGGCGGCGGCTATAGTGCTATTTTTATGCCCGATGGTCATAATAAAACATTAGCGGAAATTTCACCAGAAGATGCCCTAAATATTGGTTATCGTGAGAAGAACTTTGTTGATATTATACGCTATATAGAAAATTTATAAGCGATGTTTTAAGGGACGATTTAATGCGGTCCTATTATCAATACGATCATTAACTGCATTTAGACTTGATCTAAATTTCTGATGAACAAAATCAAACGTTAAACTATGGCGCAACCACGCGGCTGGTTTCATACAAGCTTGCATAAAACCTTGACGCAAGCCACTAGAAATTTCACGGCGCAAACCCGGACGTACCAAGGATTTGGGTAATAATGATTTAATCATATGACGCGCAACACCGCCAACATGAACCAATTGTGCCATAACAGTATGACAATTTTGACCGGGGCGCCCTAATGTACCAATAGGGATATAGTCTAAATCCGCTTCATTAATACGGTCAGCTTCAGCCATCATGGCGTGCCATTTCTTTGCTATATCTTGCTCAGATCCAGCATCAATGGCCGTAAACACTGTACGTTTCTTTTTATGAAATTCTGTTGATTTCGGATCTTCACGAAAAACCTTCAAACGTGCCTTGTGTTTTGTTTTAACAGCTTTGTGTGTTGGGGTGCTAAAGGCATTAAACAGCTGACTAAGACCAACCGACATAACCTTAGACCCATTTAAGCATTTTGAATTATAAGAACGACCATGCAATTCTTCAATGACATCACCAGCATCATTAATAATCGCACAAAATGAATGGGAAATTTCTTTACCGAATAGGAAAAAATTGTCTACGGGGCCAACTTCTTCAAGGGGCCACTCACCAACGACAATCTGCCATTTCTTTTCCATACAATAAGATTACACCATATTTCATTAAAGAAAGGTTAATTTTTTGCTTAAATTCCGCCAAAATCGTTTGTGACCGTCGCTTTAAAGCATCTGGTATTTACATTTACTGATGATGACCTATGTCATTATCAACATACTTAATGTCAAAGAGAGAGAAAATGCTTAAAAAAATCCTTATGGTTATCCCCCTATTATTCTTAACCTCCGCTTGTAACAAAGGCGACACGCCCCATACCCATAATGGATATGAACAGCCTGTTTACACTGTTGTAACATCAGAAATGATCGATGATACATCAATAGAAATCAGAGATTATGAACCACGCTTAATGGCAAAAGTAACGGTTGATGGTACACGCGACGATGCGATTGGTGCGGGTTTTCGTATTCTTGCTGCCTATATTTTTGGGGACAACATTACCAGTAAAGAAATTCCTATGACGTCGCCCGTGACACAGACTAAAAAGCCCATTGATCTATCTGAAAAAATTCCAATGACCGCACCTGTCACACAAACAGAAAACAAGAATGGCGGTTGGGTAGTCACATTTGATATGCCCGATGATTACACGCTTGAAACATTGCCAAAAACAGACGATAAGCGCATCACATTCTACACGACCTCGCCAGAAAAACGCGTCAATGTTCAGTTTTCGGGCCTAATGTCAGATAAAAAAATAAAGGCTTATACCAAAGCGTTAAATGATTATGTTGCCCAAGAAAATATAGCTGTCACGGGTAATCCAGAGCTTGCCTATTATGATGATCCATTCACCTTGCCATGGAATAGACGTAATGAGATCTCTTATAAGATTGCCGAGTAATTAATTCTCAATAACCTGACCATCCCATGCAAAAACGCGCCCCGTATCATCGACTGACACCTGATTAATCACATCAATCAAATAATCGGCAGATTGTTGAGACGTGAATAATTTACCTGGCTTTACATGGCTTTGAAACGGCTCTGATAGTTGCGTGTCGACTGTACCTGGATGCAACCCAATAATACAAGCCCGTTTAAAGCGACGCCCCAATTCAATAGCTGTGTTCTTGATAATCATATTCAACGCAGTTTTTGATGAACGATAGGCGTACCAGCCTCCAATGCGATTATCAGATATACTGGCGACCCGCGCCGATAAAGCCGCCAAAACAGATTTACGGTCGCGCGGTAGGAATTTAGAAAAATACTTCATCACAAGAGCGGGGCCAAAAACATTGACAGCGTAAACATTCATGAACTTATCCATGCCCAAGTCATTTAAGCTCTTTTCTGGCTGTAATTCATTGTCATGTAAAAGACCCGTTGCAATAATAATGATATCCAATGTATCAACCTCAATCTTCGAAGCGGCCTCCGCAATGGTTTTTTCATCCCTCAAATCAATAAAATGATTAATGACCTTACTACTTTCAAAGATCATAGCTTTACGCGAATAGGCATAGATTTTATGTACTTGATCGCTCTGAACAAACCGCTCAACCATCGCACTCCCAATGCCACCAGACGCGCCAATGATGGCGATATTCAAATCATTGCCAAAGCTTGATAAATTCATGATTTTTCTTCCTTATTTCGATTGTTGCGGCATCTATTGGAACAATATTTAACCTCGTCCCAAACTTTTTCCCATTTTTTGCGCCATGTAAAGGGACGCGCACAGGTTATACACGTCTTTGTCGGTAGATCTGATTTCTTACGCATAAATTAATTTCCTAAACGATATCGCCCCGTTCTAAGGCTTTAAAAAATCGATTACTGTCATGGGTAATGGCTTGTTTCTTTTCGTCACTCATACGTCCCAATGTCGCATAAATCATACGCAGGCGATGATTGCCTTTTAATTTATCATGATTACGCATTAAGAAATCCCAATAAAGATAGTTAAAAGGACAAGCTTCAGGGCCATTTTTCTTGGTGACCTTATAACTGCACCCACTGCAATAATCAGACATTTTATTAATATAAGCACCGCTGGCGGCATAGGGTTTTGACCCCAATACACCCCCATCGGCAAATAAAATCATCCCTGTGACATTCGGTAACTCAACCCATTGATAGGCGTCTGCATAAACAATCATAAACCATTCATTGACGTGATCGGGGTTTAATCCAGCAATCAATGCAAAATTACCCAACACCATCAAGCGTTGAATATGATGCGCATAGGCGTTTTCTTTGGTCTCGGACACACATTGCTTTAAACAATTCATTTTTGTTGGTGCCCCCCAATAAAGGGCGGGCAGACCGCGCGTTGCATTCAGAAAATTAACCGTTTCATAATCAGGCATTTTTAGCCAATAAATACCGCGCACATATTCGCGCCATCCTATTATCTGGCGGATAAAGCCCTCCACCGCGTTTAATGGTGCATCGCCGGCATAATAGGCATTTTCGGCACGGCGCACGCATGTCATTGGGTCCAACAAACCGCAATTAATGTAAAAGCCTAAATGACTATGATACATCCAAGGCTCGCCCTGTACCATCGCATCTTGATAGTCACCGAAACTTGACAGTCTTTGTTCAATAAATTGATCTAGGGCATGAAGTGCTTGGTCTTTGGTCACGGCAAAATGAAAGGGTTCCAGATCGCCAAAATGATCATCAAAACGCTCTGCAACCAAAGCCATCACATCACGTGTTATCGAATCTGGCTCTGCCATATAAGTTTCGGGGATGGCTAAGCCCTCTTTGGGTGGCTTACGATTTTGGCTATCATAATTCCATTCTCCGCCTTCTGGCTTATTATCGTCGCTCAATAATATTTTATAATCACGGCGCATTTCACGATAGAAATATTCCATACGTAATTCTTTGCGATCTTTTGCCCATGTTGCAAAACGATCTTTTGAGCATAGAAAACGCGTATCCTCACGTATTTCAACGGGAATATTGAACTGTGACGCCCACTCCTGCATATCTTTTAAAACACGATACTCCGATGCCTCTGTCACAATGACTTGGGTGACATCATGCGCCTTAATCATACGCTCAACTTCGCCGCTAAAAGACCCTGCATTATCCGCATCATCCAACTTTGTATAATGAATATTATAGCCTTGGGCTTTTAGGTCTTTATAAAAATGGCGCATCGCAGAAAAGATAAAGGCTATCTTTTTCTTATGATGCTTCACATAAGTAGCCTCTTCCCAGACCTCACACATAAAGATCATATCTCTATCTTTATCAATCCCATCAAGGCTTGATAGTGTATCGGATAATTGATCTCCTAAAATGAGACGTAAAATCATATTAATTCTCTGCTTGTTTTGACTGATGACGACTTTAAACATATAAAGCGAAAACACATACTGTCAATTCATGATAACACCCTATTTTATTGACATAACATTTTTGCGCATATATATTAGCTCTACATTAAACGAACATGGGACTTTATGCATGCAACAACAAAATACCTTAAAATTCTATGCTATTGGCACTTTTTCACTTGATTTTTAAGGTGATATCATCCTATCAACCAGATTTGAAAGTCATTGCGTTACCTGAATTATTTTCAACTGAAATAGATACGTTAGCCGCTGGCGATAACAGAACAGGTGCCACAGTTTCAATGCTGGCAATGGGGGTGGCAATGGGTGTTGATTACAAAACGGCTCTCATGTGGGGCTCAACAATATCCAGCTTTAGTATTAATTATTTCGGGCAAGAATGGCGCAAACATATCCAACCATTAAAGAGATTCTGTACAGACCATTTAGGCAGACCGCCCATGGTTGTACACACACAACGAACAGCGGTGAAAGCCTCTTCAAACAGAGCTTTGAGCCTTTAGTTTACCCATCCCAATTTTCTACACATTAAATAAATTAAGCCTGTTCATAGGCTTAAAAAAACCTATATATAAAGCAATGAAAAAATAATTATTTAACACGAAGTTTTTAAAGAATGAAAATAGCCGTCATAGGATCTGGAATTTCGGGGATGAGCGCCGCTTATGCCCTGCATCACAATAATATTGATGTAACATTATTTGAAAAAAATGATCGTCTTGGCGGCCATAGCCGTACGATTGATGTGACTATTGCAGATAAAACTGTGCCTGTTGATACAGGCTTTATTGTTTTTAACTATCGTAATTACTTAAATCTTACCGCCCTATTCGATCACTTAAAGGTGTCTGTTGAGAAAAGCGATATGTCTTTTGGGGCTGACATAGCCAATGGCTGGTTACAATATTCCAGCAAGAATGTGTTTCGCCGTTTATCAAATCTTTTGCGCCCTAACTATTGGAAAATGATTTTTGATGTTGTTAAATTCAATAAACGCGCGCCGAACTATTTAGACAAAAGCACTGACATCACCATCCGACAATGTTTGGATGAATTAAAAATGGGGCAATGGTTTCGTGATTATTACCTTCAGGCCATGGGGGCCGCGATTTGGAGCTGTCCTATCTCAAAAATTGAGCACTTCCCCGCTAAGACCTTTATCCGCTTTTTTCAAAATCACGGCCTACTTACTATTAACAATCATCCGCAATGGTACACTGTTTCGGGCGGTAGCCGTAATTACATCAAAAAACTAACCGCCGATTTCAAAGATAAAATTAAATTGGGCTCCAGTGTCAAAAACGTTATGCGGGATACAAACAGTGTGACGGTTACATTAGAAAATGGCAACACAGAAATATTCGACCAAGTGATCTTTGCCTGTCACGCGGATCAGGCCATCGCGATGCTTGATGCACCAACACCAACAGAACAAGGAATCATTGGTTCTTTCACCTATCAGAGCAATAAAATTGTTACCCATTCCGATTTGTCATTCATGCCAAAGGACACATCATGTTGGGCAAGCTGGGTTTATTTATCCGAACATAAAAAAGATGATACAGGTGCGGTCGCATTAAGCTATTGGATGAATAACTTACAAAACTTTGAGACTGAAAAACCAGTAATTATTACCCTTAACCCAGCCCGCATGCCCAAGGCCGATTTGACCTATGATGTTAATCACTTTGATCATCCAGTCTTTACCCGTGACGCGATTGATGCCCAAGATAAAATAGCCTCTATTCAAGGAGAAAATAAAACCTGGTATGTTGGTGCCTATCAACGGTATGGTTTTCATGAAGACGGCATTTTAAGTGCCGCAAATGTCATTGAAGAAATGGGATTAGACTTGCCGTGGAAAGATCATATTGATCCCGACAAAGAAGCCAAAAGAAAGTAACAGCTTGATGAAACCGCAAATTCTTTTTGGTGACGTCATGCATAAGCGCCTTTCTCCAAAAGTTAATCACTTTAACTATGGCATTTATTATCTAAGCCTTCCTCTATCAAAACTCAACGATCAGCTTAATAATCATTATTTTAAATTTAATCGTTTTGGAATGTTGAGTTTTTATACCAAAGATCATGGCGCACGTGACGGTAAGGATCTCTACCAATGGGCAAAGAATCTATTAAAAACGCACAAAATAGATAAAGCAAACGGCGAGATTGTCTTGGTCACATTACCCCGCGTTTTGGGCTATATTTTTAATCCCGTCAGCTTTTGGTATTGCTATGATACAGATCAGAAATTGCGCGCCGTCATATGTGAGGTCAATAATACCTTTGGCGAAACCCACAGCTATATTTGCGCCCATGACGATCAGCGGGAAATAACCCCACAAGACAATCAACAAGCCCTAAAGAAATTCCATGTATCGCCGTTTTTAGAGCGCGAAGGTCATTATGATTTTCGCTTTAAAATCACCAATAAAAAGATGATGGCGATGATTGATTTCTATGATGGCGCGAATAATAAGAAACTGATCACCACCTTAAATGGTGGTTTTGAGGCCTTTAATCAGGAGAATTGTAGCAAGGCTTTTTGGCGTTATCCATTGGTCACGATTAAGGCCATCATCTTAATTCACTGGCAAGCCTTGAAAATCATGATCAAGGGTATTAAATATATTTCAAAGCCAAAACAGCTGACACCAAAAAATACAGCCACAGGCGATAACATCACAGACAATCGTATCAATGCCCATAAGGACACATAGACATGTTTAATCGCTTTATTTTTAATCAGCTATTAAAGAAATTAAAGAATCTGAAAATTGGGCAACTGACTATCCAAGACCCTGATGGTAAGAGATATGAGTTTGCAGGTTCTATTGAATCGTCATCCGCTGACATTACCATCCATGATTGGTCCGTAATCGGTAATTTGGCCACCAAAGGCGATATTGGCTTTGCCGAAGATTATAGCCAAGGTAAATGGGAAACAAGCGACTTAACAAAGTTATTAACAGTCAGCATTCAAAACCGTGCGCTTTTAGATCCGTTTTTTAAGGCTGATGCGCTGCGCCGTGTGCTGTATCAAATATCCTATTTCTTCAAGAAAAATTCCGTCAAAGGTAGCAAGAAAAACATTCACGCCCATTATGATTTGGGTAATGAGTTCTATAAATTATGGCTTGATGAAACCATGAGCTATTCTGCGGCTTTGTTTAAATCTGATGATGAAAAATTAGCTGATGCGCAGAATAATAAATATGACCGTATCATTGATAGTTTAGCATCAAAATCTGGCTCAATCTTAGAAATTGGTTGTGGTTGGGGCGGCTTTGCCGAACGTGCAGTAGAGCGCGGTGATGACTATAAGGTCAAGGGCATTACACTTTCAACCGAGCAACATGACTATGCGACAGAGCGCCTTGGCAAAAATGCTGAGATCGTTATTGAAGATTACCGCCATCAAAAAGGAACATTCGATCACATCGTTTCTATCGAAATGTTTGAGGCCGTGGGTGAACGTTATTGGCCAACCTATTTCAAAACGATTAAAGAAAAATTGAATAAAAATGGCAAGGCCGTTATTCAAACAATAACGATTCAAGATCAAAGTTTTGAACAATATAAGAATGATAGTGACTTTATCCGCACCTATATTTTTCCAGGCGGTATGTTACCAAGCCCTTCGCGTTTTGATAAAGAGATAAAACGTGCTGGCCTTAAAACCGAACGCTCTTTTGAATTTGGCCAAGACTATGCCAAGACATTAGATATTTGGTTAGAAAAATTTGATCATGTTAAAGACGCCGTATTAGCACAAGGCTTTGATGAACGCTTTATCAGATTATGGCGGTTTTATTTGGCGGGCTGTTCCGCGGCATTTCAAACCGGTTACACCAATGTCCGCCAAGTTGAAATTAAACACGCGGCATAATCGCCAAACAAAAGGATTAAAATTATGAAATTTATTATTGCTTACTTTGCCACTGCCCTTGTTTTTTTGGTCATTGACTATATTTGGTTGGGCTATATTGCCAAAGATATGTTTCAATCATCCCTCAGCCACCTGATGGCGGACGAACCAAACCTAGCCATTGCAGGACTGTTTTATTTATTCTACGCCGCGGGCATTGTTTATTTCTGTGTTAATCCAGCCATCAATGGTGGATCATGGACCACTGCCCTCTTAAATGGTGCTATTCTAGGGTTCTTGGCCTATGGCACATATGACGTCACAAACGCCGCGACATTACGCGACTGGCCCATCATGACCAGTGTGATTGATACAACATTTGGTACATTCTTGACGGCCAGCTCCGCTCTGTCTGGTTACTTCGCCGCGAAATGGTATCTGTCTTAAACGTCCCTAGAAACAGTCTCTTTAATATAGTCAATGACATCTGTCTTATACGATGTTTTGCGTGATACGAGTGCCACCGTACGATACGGAACATTATCTTTAAACGCTTTATAAACGATAGACGTTTGGTCATCTTGCTTCATTGCCATTGCGGGCACCAAGGTCACACCGGCATTCATTTCAACCATACGTAGAATTGTGTCCAAACTGGTTGCCCTAAAACTACCCTCATCATCATGAAACGTACTGGCGCAAATATCCAAGGCCTGATCACGCAAGCAATGCCCCTCTTGTAATAAGATAATAATTTCGTTGGTTAAATCATCAAGCGCGATCGAGGGGTTTTTCGCCAGAGGATGATTTTTGGACATAGCCATGTAAAAATGGTCTTGAAATAAAGGGATAACGTTAAATTGCTCATCGTTAATGGGCAAAGCCATAAAGGCCGCATCAATTTTCCCATCACGTAAACTCTTGATAAGATCATCTGTTTTTTCTTCTGCCAAGATAAGAGAAAGATCGGGTAGCCCGTGTTTAATTCTTTTTGCTAAGTGTGGCAATAAATAAGGCGCCATTGTTGGAATAGCACCCAAACGGAATTGTCCGGCTAAAGGATTTTTTGCACATTGAGCAATGTCCCTGATCGCCGCAACATCTTTCATGACATTGCGCGCATAGGTTAAAATTTGTTTACCAATGTCGGTTACAATCACACCGCGCTTTGATCGTTCAAATATTTGCACCTGTAACTCATCTTCTAATTTCTTAATTTGACCGCTTAATGTTGGCTGGCTAACAAAACATTTTTCTGCCGCTTTGCCAAAATGACCTAACTCGGCCACGGCAATAATATAATTAAGATCACGTATATTCATCATTTCGCCTTTATTGATTGTTTATACCTATTGATACAACAGGAATAAACGATTTTCAATCGTTAATATCAATTGATATAATAATAATTAATAGATAAAACCAATAATTACCAATAATGATTGAGAATATATATGCGCCTTTTCATGAAAACAGCAAGCTATGGCATAACACATATTATCGTTGCTACGGCTGTCGTTTATTCCTTAACGGGAAGTTTTCTCATCGCGCTAAGCGTTGGTTTGATTGAACCGATTATTCAAACAGTTGTTTTCTCAATCCATGAATATGTATGGGAAAAAGATCGACCCAGCCATTTTTAATATACACAAACCCAAAAGGAAAAGACCATGACAAACTATTCAGAAATAATTACCGCCCTTGAAGACGTATTTAAAGAGACATATCGCCTTTATCACATCAGTCATCACCATCACTGGAATATTGAAGGCGCCCGTTTTTTAGAGCTACATACGCTCTTTGAAAGCTATTATACCGATAATTTTCAAGCCCTTGATGTAATCGCCGAACGCATCAGATCTCTTGGTGCCTATGTTTATAATACACATGAAATGACCGACGATCTTGATGTTGAAAATTTTGGTGACACAAGTGATGAGAGAACACGTCATATGATTGCACAAATATTAACCGCCCATCAGGATACAATAAAGAGCATCAACACAGCCTTAAAACTCGCCGATGAAATGAATGATAGTGTAACAGATGGTATATTATCAGAGCGCTTAACGATCTATGAAAAAAATGTTTGGATATTAAATAGTCTATTGGCGTAACCGTCCAAATAAGCTTACATCTTATACTTACCTGCTGCGACGATACGTCCATATGATTTGTCCTGTGCAAAAATCGTATAGCCATCAATAGTATCATCTTTGATTATATCCACTATTTCTATTTTTGCGGTGCCGTCCCAACGACCAAGAGAATCAAAATTAATAGCGGCAGAAGTGTAATCAACTGCACGACCTCTATTTTCGCCTCTCTTAATATTTTCGGTATGATGACTTTTTGTACCAACGACCCAAAGAACATAATCACCAGAAATCATCTCTGGTAACGTAATACGCAACTGATTATTATCACGGTTCAGAGTAATTGCTTTTACAGGGCTTGTATTTGCAATGGCATTATTTGCTTTCAAGCGATTTGAGCCAACGAATTCACTTACGCCGTTGACGATCATTTGCGGCGTATAAACGCGATTAGAATTCATAAAATTTGAATAGTTGCGCTGTCTCTGTGTTGCGAAATCCTGACTTAGCGTGTCCTCCCATGATAAATGGTTCCAATAGGTGACATGATAAGAAATAGGAATAACATTTGAGTTCTTCGAGAGCTCCTTTAGAACACGATCGGCCGCAGGGCAGGATGAACAACTTTGAGACGTGAACAACTCAATCACGACTGGTGCGTTGATTTCATCTATATCTATTTTGGCGTTAGCACTATAAATGGAAACACCACTGAGCATAATAAAGCAGACCATAATAGCAATAACGATAGTTTTAGAAATCATAGACATCGTCCTTCAAATATCTGAGGTTCAATATTGCATCTATTCGTCTATTGTTACCATATAGTTACAAGCAACATACACACGCATGGAGTGTTTGATCGCATTACCCTATCTGTTTCGGCCTATACCTTAAGTCCTTAATATCTTTTTAATTATTTTGAACTAAAACAACATCATTAGAGACAAATATGTTACGGTTTACCCGATTTAACAAATATATAAATTTTACTTACATTTCAAATAAAGGAATAAAATCATGAAAAATAAATTACTACTTACAGCTGGCCTATTATCACTAATGATCGCCGCGCCGATCTCTGCCAACGCAGAAATGCAAGTCGGCGATTTCGCCGTATCGGCAAATGCAGGTATTTATAGCGACTATGCATTCCGCGGTATTTCACAAACAGACGAAGATCCCTCTTTACAAATCGGTGTTGATGCGGCGATGGACAATGGTTTTTACGTTGGTGCATGGGGATCAAATGTTGATTTTAATGACAATGGCGAAGGTACATTAGAGGTTGATCTTTACACTGGCTTTACAAATAACATTACAGAAGAATTATCTTATGATGTTGGCGCAATCTATTATGCCTACCCTGGTGCCGATAGTTCTCTGGACTATGATTTCTGGGAAATTTCATTCGGCATGGGCTATAATTTTGGTGACGTTGCCGCATCGGCATCTGTTAATTATTCACCTGAATATTTCGGTGATACAGGCGATGCCTTTTATTATGCTGTTGGTGCTGATGTTCCTGTCATGGAAGACTTCACCGTTTCAGCTCATGTCGGTTACCAAGACATTGATGATTCAGAAAGCTATACGGACTGGTCTGTTGGTGTTGGCTACAGCTATGAAGGCCTAGACTTCTCAGTTGCGTATGTTGATACAGATCTAAGTACAACAGATTGTGCCGCAGGCTGTGATTCACGCTTTATTTTTGGTGTTTCAAAAGACTTCTAATTTAGTTATAGTAATGAGGCGCGTGCATTTAAATTCTTAAATCGTCATGCGCCTCATACTTTTTTAATTTTTATACGCTAAAATTATATACTCATATATTTTGCAGATTACTGTTTCTAAAGATCACCCCATTAAAGGATTTCTTCGATGACTTTCCCCACAATCAGTCTTTCTAAAAAAATACCCCTATTCATTACTGGTTTTGCAATCTTAGCCGTTTTAATTACCTCTGTCTTATTTTTACGAGATAGTGCGAGCGAAGTGATCCATCAAGAATCTGATAAATTAATTGCACTAAAAGCATCCCGCATAGTTGGGTTAGAAAATTACCTAGCTTCTATCAAGCAAGATTTATCTTCTCTTTCTTATAACGACTATGTCCGTGTTGCTCTACAAGACTTCACAATTGGCTGGAATCAATTAAAATTTGATGGAAATCCGGGTCAAAAACTACAAAAAATTTATATCACAGATAATCCAAATCCAACGGGCGCAAAGGAGAATCTTGATTACGCCAAAGATGGTTCTTTCTATAGCCAAGCCCATAAAAAATACCATGATTGGTTCAGACATTTTTTACGCCAGCGCGATTATTATGATATTTTCTTAATCGCCCCTAATGGTGACCTTGTCTACTCTGTTTTCAAAGAGGCTGATTTTGCAACAAACTTAAACACGGGCCCTTGGAAAGATTCTGACCTTGGTAACGCTTTCCGCGCAGCCAAAGACAATCCATCAAAAGACACACAACATTTCTTTGACTTCAAACCTTATGCGCCAAGTAACGGTGCCGCCGCCAGTTTTATTTCCCAATCAATCTTGGATGATAATGGCCAATTAGCCGGTGTCCTCGTCTTCCAAATGCCGATTGCGCGTATTAATAATGTCATGCAGCTGGCAGACGGCATGGGCGAAAGTGGTGAAACATATATCGTTGGTAAAGATTATCTGATGCGCAGCGATTCTCGTTTCTCAGAAGAATCAACAATTCTACAAAGAAAAATAGAAACACATGCTGTTAAAGAAGCCCTTGCAGGTAATATTAACGTGGAAGTTGTTAATGATTATACTGATACTCCAGTTCTTTCAGCTTATGGCTCTGTTGACTTTTTAGGAACGCGCTGGGCTATTATGGCAGAAATCGATGAAGATGAAATCATGGAACCCGTTTACGCCATGATTAAGTTAGCAATCATTGAAATCATTATCTTAGGCTTACTCATTTCAATTGCTGGTTACTTTGTTGGACGCAGTATTTCACGTCCGATCTCGGATATGACCGAGGCAATGAACAAATTGTCACATGGTGACTATGATATTGATGTTCCCGCAATAGATCGTAAAGATGAGATTGGTAACATGGCCGCATCTGTTCAAGTCTTTAAAGAAAATGGCATAGAGGCCAAACGCTTACAGGACGAACAAGAAATGGCCAAAGCACGTGCCGAAGAAGATAAGCGCATCATGATGAACCAATTAGCAGATCAGTTTGATACGCAAGTTGGTGGTACAATTGAGAGCCTAGCAAAAGCAGCACAAGAACTTCAAGTTTCTGCCAAAGAAATGGAAAGTGCCGCAACACAAACACAAAGCTCAAGTGAAACAGTTGCCAGTGCCGCCGAAGAAACAAGCACGAATGTGTCAACCGTTTCTGCCGCGACCGAAGAAATGACAGCCAGTGCGCAAGAGATTTCTATGCAGATTTCAAACGTTGCATCAAAAGCTAGCATGGCATCGAACAGCGCTAATAGCACAAGCGGTAAAGTTGATGAGCTTAATCAATATGTTGAAAATATTGGTGAGGTTGTTGTCTCAATTAAAGACATTGCCGAGCAGACAAACCTGCTTGCACTTAATGCGACGATTGAAGCCGCGCGTGCTGGTGAAGCGGGTAAAGGTTTTGCCGTCGTTGCAGATGAGGTTAAGAAACTTGCAAATGAAACAAGCAAGAAGACAACCGAAATCGAAACACGCATCATGGAAATCCAAACAGCAACTCAAGAAGCCGTTAGCGCGATGCAAGAAATCATTAGTAATATTTCTGAAATCGATCAAGCCTCTACAGGGACCGCGAGTGCTGTTGAAGAACAAAACTCAGTCATTGCTGAAATTACACGCAATATCACAGAAGTATCACAAGCCTCACGTCAAGTTGCCAATGAGATTGGCAGTGTCCAAGCAGCATCCTCCGAAGCAGGTCATGCCGCGCAAACATTACTGGTCTCCGCAAACGATATCTCAGATCTATCGATCAGCATGGACGAGGCCGTTAAATCATTCTTAAAGCAAGTTCGTTCTTAAAGCTCAGAGAGCTTAACCTTATTACAAAACCGCCCAATCATTTTAAAGATGATGGGCGGTTTTTTTTGCATGAAAGACATATATTTTATAAAAAGTAATCAGCACTTAATATTCTTTTTCAGCCACAACAGGCTATAAATAATCGCGATAATTCCGATTAAACCATTACAGATAGCCATTGAAATAAAGACTTCTTTTGAGCTGTACAAGAGACTGGCAATCCATGCGAAGGGAATATAAAAGGCGAAGGTTCGGATAATATTTAAGGTTAATCCCGTATGCGCCCGCCCCAATGCATCAAACGCAACCGCGGTAACAACAACACAACCATAGCCCCACAATGTGACAGACATGGCATAGAGATAAAACAACCCTTCTCTTTGTACAATCAAATCATCGGTAAATAAACGCATTAATGCCTCGCCAAAGAACCAAAAGCATAGGATCGAGATTAAGCTGGTGGCAACACACATTAAATAACTACATTCTAATGCCATTATAACACGGTGTTTTTTATTAGCCCCCCAGCTCTGACCGACTATCGGACCAATAGCGCCGGCAATAGCAAACATCGGTAATGACGCAAAGGCCTCAATCCGCGTTGCAACACCAAATGCGGCAACAGTTTCTGTACCAAAATGTGCAATCAATGCCGTCACAACGGCAATACCAATCGGCTTAGTAATTTGTCCCGATGCAGAGGGTAATGCGACCCCGAGTATATAGCGTATTGTCGCGTATAATTTCTTGAATGAAAGTTGCTTTAATGCCGCCCGCACATATTTACCAAAAGATATATAATAAAGCGTTATCAACATGCTCACCACACCTGCAATCACGGTTGCGACCGCCACGCCTTCAATATGCCACGCTGGCAATCCCCACCATCCCAACATAAGTGCCGGGGTTAAAATGATATTGACGGCTGAACTAATTGTAATAATAACGCTGGGCATAACGGAATCGCCAAAGGCGCGCATAATAGAATGACCAATTGTTGCCATGGCATAAAAAGGTAAGGCTATATAATATATCTTCATATAACGCTCAATAAGATCAAGAACGTTCCCTTCTGCACCCAATAAAGAGAAAAGCGGACGAATTGTCGTCACACCGATCCAGCAAAAGGCGCTAATTAAAATAAATGTCAAAGAAACCGCACTGACGATAAGAACACTGAGGCGTTCATTTTGTTTTGCGCCAATCGCTCGTGAAACAACCGACAACGTGCCAGAGCTAAGCCCGCGGGTGAAACTGGTAAAAAGCAAAACAACAGCAAAGGTAAAAGAAAGTGCCGCCAAGGGATCTGTCCCTAATTGACCAACAAAAATTGTATCAATCAAGGCTTGGGACAACGCAGCAGACAAAGCCGGTATCATTGGCCAGCCAAGGGTCAGTATTGACCAAAAAACCGATCCCTGTGTTAGATCTTGTTGTTTGCGCATTTTTTTAGCGTTCTAATTGTTGGGCGTTTTAATTTATTTTAGCTAGTTTTCTTTTCGCAATGACCCAATGCAATAGATTTTTGTTTGCGCCTAATTGTATCGCCCTTTTGAACTTGGACGGCGGCATCACCAGATGATAATTTGGTAACGGCCAATACAGTCAGGCTAATCACTTCCTCTGTATCTATAACGCTTGCGGTAATTTGTTGTTCCCCGATTTTATCGCGTTTTCCACGCGGTTTATTTGGCGGCGCCCAAATAGGCTCTCGCCATTTAATAATATCACCTTTTTGGGGGTGCGCGCACGGCGTCCATTCATTCATAATATAGCTTTCATTTATATTTTTGATTACTTTGTGAGTGTGATGGATCGTCCATGAAAGGTCAAGACACAAATCAAATCTCATGCTATAAGAAGAGGCGATAAATAGAAAAATCCGAAAGTATGAAAAAGCATGATTTATTTATATGAACGACATAATTTGACCCTATGTGAAATATTGGAATATAGCTTCCATGTTGACGCAGATGAGCATGGCCCAATAAAGTTACGTGATATTCCCAGCGATATCGTTGATGAACTTAAGATCGGCGATAAAATTGATTGTTATGTGTATATCGATATTGAAGGTGACGTTGTTGCCAGCATGGCCTTTGCCTATAGCTCTATGAATTCTTGTGTATCATTACAAGTTGTTTCGACGACTGAACATGGCGCCTTTATGGATTGGGGATTACCAAAAGATTTATTCCTGCCCTTTGGTGAACAAAATTGTACCGTGCGTGAAGGTCAATATTATGTTGTCTATATCACCCAAGACCAACAAGAACGTCCCATGGCAACAATGCGTCTACATAAACATTTGAATGAACGTCCAGAGAACCTGAAAGAAAAACAAGAAGTATCTTTGATGATTGCGGGACAAACGGATCTTGGTTACAAGGCCGTGATTAATGGCACCGCAATGGGGTTGATCTATCATCAAGAAATTTCAACACCCTTGAAAACAGGTGAAACAATCCGAGGATGGGTGAAACAAATCCGTGAAGACGGAAAAATAACATTAAATGTGAATATGCTGAATGATACATTACGCAGTGAACTAGAACAACGCATCATGGATGCCTTACATGATAATGGGGGTACGTTACCGATTTCTGATAAAAGTCCGCCTCAAGATATTCAACATATGTTTGGTGTCAGCAAAGGTAACTTTAAACGCGCCATTGGTAATTTATACAAACAACGTGCGATTACAATTACCCCAACAGAAATTAGTGCCGTATAGATCTTAAAATTTAAGATATCCCGATACGGCATTTCTGTGACGGACAATCAGGATAAGTGATGCGATCCAAATACCGACGGCCATCCCAAATAGGGCGCCGCCATCACCATGAACCTCGATACCTAGTGGTGTGAATAAATGGAAGAATATAGCACCCGAAATAACCCCCATAGAGATGAATGATCCAATAACCGTCAATATCTCTTTTGATAGAAATAATCCCGTTAATAATATAAGAGCCGCAACCAATTCAGTTGAACCAACAACATAGGCGTTAAAGATACCTGGGCTTAGAAATAGACCCTCAAAGCCAAAACCCGCCGCCCACTGATCTAGTGTAGAAAAAATATGCTGGGTTTCTGGGGCATCACTGAATTTGAAAAATAGTGATTGCATAAAGACGATTGAAATAAAGAGGCTTAAGATGGTTTTGACAATATTTTCTTTTTTAAACATGAGGAACTCCGTTATGGTATATTTAGTTTAATCACTTTGATTGATATAAATAGTTATATCATTAACTTCGACGCTTTAGAGAAAAACGTTACATGTCAGTTATCTTAACGTATAAAATATGGATTATTACAGCTGTCTTCTTGACCCTTTTAGGGCTAGGGAAGTTTCGACCTGCTGTTAATAATTCTTATTATACATTTAAAAGATGGCTAAAGAACATTGGCTTCTGGCCCATTAACACGATTGTTTCTTTAATATTCATTCTACCCCTTACCTATTATGCAACAGAACATCATCTCTGGACACGTCCAGAAACTTTCAATATGTCATGGCTCATTCTGATTGATATTCTAATCATCGATTGTTTTATGTATTGGTGGCATCGTACCGTTCATGAAGTTCCTTTTTTTTGGCGCTTTCATCAAGTCCATCATTTAGACAAAACACTAGATGTGACCAGCGCCGTTCGCTTTCATTTTGGTGAGATTGTCTTTGCGACACTATTTCGTTGCATACTTATTCTTATTTTTTCAATCCCCTTTAGCGCGGTTTTAATTTTTGAAGTCATATTAATGGTCTGTAATTTATTTCATCATTCAAATGTAAAACTCAACCCTACCGTTGAGAAATATCTATCAAAGATAATTGTAACACCCTCTATTCATTGGGTGCATCATCATGCCATTCAAAAAGATACAGATTCAAATTACGCTAGCTTTTTTAGTTTTTGGGATATTCTATTTAAAACACACAGCCAAACAATACGGACACCATCCATGAAGATTGGTATCATTGGTGAAGCTAAAGACTATAGTTTCTGGCAACTTTTGCTCTTACCTTTTAAAAAATAAAATCCCCATCATTTCTTTTTTGTAACGTATCTAAACAATCGTGCGAATGATTGTTTATATCGCGATATAACGACACTCAACGCACACATTTAAAATATACAGGAAACAAAAATGAAAACTTTACTCGCAACAACATTCGCATTCATCTTTTTGATTGGTGCATCATTCTCATCTGTCGCAAATGCCGCAGACCCAATCCACACATCCTACTTTAGCAATAAAGCCGTTAGCGGTTATGATACGGTCGCTTATTTTACACAAAGTGCCGCGGTTAAGGGGAGTAATGATTTCAAACATGATTGGCAGGGTGCTACATGGTTATTCTCAAACCAAGAAAACTTAGATTTATTTAAAGCTAACCCAAAAAGTTATGCCCCACAATATGGTGGATATTGTTCTTGGGCGGCAGCTGAAAATTCTTTAGCACCAGGTGATGCACAACAATGGCATATTGATAATGGTAAACTTTATCTGAATTATAATGCTGATATTAAAAAAACATGGTTGGCTGACAAAGATGCTTTTATTAAAAAAGCGGATGCCAACTTCTCTAACTTAATTAAATAATCCCTTCACTAAAAAAGCCAGATCATTTGATCTAGCTTTTTTCTATTGTAACATTAATGGGCATTGGGATATTTCTTAAAACGATCCTCATCATCTTTAATCCGCTTCCACAGGCCTTTAAAAGCCATCGGCACAAAGCCTCTTTTTTTATTAGCATGACCGATTTTGAATAAATATTTATATTGCGTCATCAATGTTTTATATGCCCCCCATAAAGACATATTAGAATCCCATATATGCGTGGCCTCCGCCGTTGCACCATTGATCTCAATGATCTTCATATTTTTACCTGTCTCTAAATCAGACAATCGGTGGAAACGAATGTCATAACGACCAAAGTAAAACTCTGGCACATGCTTTGAAATTTCATCAATTTTTTGTGTCATTTTTTCGGTGATATAGGGATTACCATTTTTAAATATTGTGCCACGGCTATGAGATCCCGCAAAGGCCATACGTATCGCCTCACCTCTTTTTAACACTTTTTCTAAATGCCCCCTGTGACGTTCAATATAAATATGACTGATGGCTTTTGCCCGCGAATTATTTTCAATCAACTCTTGAATTGTTGAAACACCATCGCCAATAATTTTTGGGAAATATTTTAACGTTAAAGAAAATATATGCCCCATATCGTCATTTGGGTGTCTTATATAAAATACACCAGCTTCATAGGGATAGTCATGAAGCTCTTGAATTTGAATAGCCTCATTGACAGGGAAAGATTTAAGATAATCTTTTACATCTTGATCATTACTGGCAATTTGAACACCAACACCGCGACAACCGATATCCGGCTTAATAACATAGGGATACTCAAAATCATTGGCTTTTTGAATGTCTTTTAATGCCTGAAAATCATAGGTAAGGTTTTTCGTTCTTTTTAAAAGCGCATGTTTGGCAAAATAATGCTTTGCATGTTCTGGCACGAGATCCAAAATCTGGCTTTTTGACTCACCCGCAAAACCACCACCATCAAATAATGGATTACTTAAAGTAGGGGTCGTCAAACCATAACGGAGAACCAACGTCACTGCATAAATCTTCATCGGCAAATAAAATAACCATGTGGGCCAAAATTCAAAATATGATGTTTTAAGATCATCTTCGGTTAATGGCGGTACATCGCTATTGATATCCTCATGAACATGAAAGCGCTGTTCCGAGTTTGATGTATTATTGTTCATGCTATAAGCCTTTTTTATTATTTTTCCAGCGTACAAAACCATAGTAAGAAACCGCTAATATGATCGCAAATGTAATCATATAAACAGGCGATAAATAATCTTGTATTTGTGACCCAACATAATACCAGCCCCAATATAATAAGCTTGTCCACCCCGCCACAGCGATCAAAACAGCCATCATAAAGGTCGCCACAGGCACGTTAAAATATCCCATAGATAAATAAACGGGCAATCGTGTGCCTGGAATAAAACGAGAGATAATAATCGTCATGAAAGCATGTTTGGCTATTCTTGTTTCATATTTATACACATCATATTTCGAAATCTTGGTATTTAACCACGCCCATTTACGCGCAAATTTTCCACCATAATAAAGACCAATATCACCCAACACGATACCAATCATAACGGCGATATACGCCGAAACAGGTGATATCTCACCCAACAATGCAACGCTCGCCGCCGCGATGGTCGCAGCATCTTCCAAAATAAATGTCGCGATAATAAGCAGAAAAAATAAAATTTCTGGGGTTTGTGTCACCTGCGTTAAAAGATTTAATATCGTATCATGCATCTGATAAACATATAGATTATAGCGGATGAAACAAGTTGAAAACTTCGCGGTAAAGCTTTAAGAATGTAAAATTAAGGTTTAACTTATAATAGATACATTTTGCCCTAAGCAGAAAGATTCTCTTATGTTCTCACGTATTTTTGATGGCTTTACCGCCAAGGATTGGATTTTACTCTCTTTGGTTATTATTACATGGTCTGCTAATGTCACCGCCGTCAAGATTGGTACGAATGAGGTATCGCCCTATACACTGATTGCACTGCGCGGTTTATTCACCACTCTTTTGTTCTCTCCTTATATTAAGAAGATATCAAAGCAAGATTTTATAAACTTAAGCCTTGTCGCCTTTGTTTTTTATTTCCTGCATTATATCGCAATGTATGCTGGATTGGATCGCATTAATAGTAACAGTTTTACGGTTTTGGCTATGTTGGCAATCCCTATTTCGATTTTAATGTCGGCAATATTCCTAAAAGAGAAATTCGGACTATGGACTTTTATAGGCATAGCCATTTCCTTTATGGGTTTAATTACGGCCTTTGGTCTGCCCGACGTTCAAAGCGAACCACTGGGCGCATTCTTCGCAATATTAATGGCTATCTTGTGGGCGTGCGGTGCTTTATTGATGAAGCGCACAAAAAACATCCCGCTTTTAACGTTTGCTTTTTACAGCTTTGCCTTGGTGACACCCCTTTTGTTTCTAACATCATATATTATTGATGGCGATAAATTTATGGACTTCACGGACGTCAATATGATTAACTTGTGGGGATCTGTTGCCTATCAAGTTGTTATTATTGGCCTGATGACATCCGTATGGGCATCGTTGATTGCGCGCCACCGCGCGGAATATCTAACACCGTTTTTAATGTTACAAATTCCGATTGTTGCTATTTTGGGGTACTTCTTATTAGATGAAACCATCAACGCAAACTTCATCCTCAGCACCGTACTCATTATCGGCGGCGTAGGATTAATTCATTACAGGCGTATTAAGAAAGTTAAATCTTAAAGCATAAGATTTGATTTGCTAGTAGATGGTACATGTCCCGTACGGATACCAGCTTTGCGCGCACGATCAACATTTTTCTGTCCATCATCATAAAATGTTACATCCCCATAACGTTTTTGGATTTCAAGCAAAACAGGGGTCTTGTCCATGTGGCCCGTACAATGAATTTCACCATTGGGCTCAATCCCCCAATGAGACAATGTATTTAACATGCGCATGGCGGATATAGAACTGCGCGCTGTATTAATATGCACAATATGATCATCATGAAATTTGCTCATAATTTTTTCATAAATATTAAACCATGGCGCCTTCTCTACAGCCTGATGATACTTATCTCTTTCATTTTGTCTATATGCATCCATATCTCTGCCTGAAGTTGCATAAAAATCATCCGATTCAGGACCTCCCAAAACTTTATCAAAGTCAAAAGAGTAAACAATTTTAGGATCGGTACCGTTTCTGCTGGCTTTGATAAAATCAGCATTCTTTTTGAAATCATCGCGAAATACTGAGTTTCTTAGATTTTTAATAATACGTTGTGCTTTATTTTGAGAGATTGGTTGTGAATGATCATAATACGCCGAAGACACACCCAACGCATCAACAAGCTCGGCATCCGATTTAACCGTCGTCTGGAAAATATCAACGCCATATATTTTTGCATATTCGGCAATCGGCGCACCATTGGTTAATACCACCTGCATAGGGATTAAATCTTGTTGTACCAATGTATGGATTGCACGCATACCGCACAAAGCACTGTTTTTTGACATTAAGACAAAACTATATTTGCCACTTTCAAGTTTTTTACGTAGAAGATCGATCATATCTTGACGTAGTTGTAATGGCTCATCCACCTTTGACATCATATACGTACGGTAACTACCCATGCCTATTTTACCCGCTTGTTCAGCGCGCCAAATCGCATCGGCCTCTGACATATCAAATAGGACACTGGTTGAAATCCCCAGTTTAATTTTATCACTTTCAGGAATGCTTCGCTTCGTCATTTGAACGGCTCTCTATAATTATCAATATTGGATAATGTAAACTATCATGATTACGTAACGCCTGACAAGTATAAAATTACGTCAAATGCGTCCTTGTTTCTTAAAAAAATAAACATTGAAACAATGCGCCTAAACGTCTAATTAAAAGAGATTATCAAGCCGCGGTGCGAAACTCACACAATAAAGTATAAAATATGACCATCCTAACCTCGATTTTACCGGTATTTATAACAATTCTTGCTGGTTATTTTATTAAAAAACACTTCATTACATCGGAAACATTTTGGGGTGAGGCAGATCGTCTTATTTTTTATATTTTAATTCCTATCATGCTGGTTCATGTTCTTATGGGCGCACCGTTTAACAGATCTATGTTGGTGTATGGAGGTATTATCTTTGGTGTTATCACCTTTATCTTTGCTCTGACATTGCTATTAAAGCCTTTTATTAAAACCGATGGCCCGGGGTTTAGTTCTGTTGTTCAAGGCTCTGTACGCCTAAACTTTTTCATATCACTATCAATCGCCTCCCTTCTATATGGCACTGAAGGCGTGGCGATTTTATCATTTGCGCTTTTATTCACTGTTTTCAGTGGCGTAATGTACAGTGTCTACAGCCTACAAAAATTTGGTACCCCGCCCACAGGACATATCCAAGAGCGCCCCATTAAAAAAATGATAAAAAATCCTGTTATTCTATCAACGCTTATTGGTTTTGCGCTCAGTCTTGTGGTTGTTGAAATACCACTCATCCTTGATAAAACCATGGGTATTTTTGATCGTGCTGCCCTGCCCTTGGCGCTTTTATCTGTTGGTGCATCTTTAGATATTAAGGGCATTGGGAAGAATATTAATCCGTTAGTTTATGCCTCTGTCTTAGGCTTATTCGTCAGTCCGTTCCTCGGTGTTGTCTTATGTTCTTATTTTGAACTCCCGCTTTTACTTTCTATCTGCTGCGTGTTAATGTTGGGAATTCCCGCGGCGGCATCAAGCATTACATTTGCCGCGCGCATGGGGGGCGATAAAAAATTAATGTCTGCCATTTTAACAACGCAAACAATATTAGGGCTGTTTACTGTTCCGCTCTTTATTAGTTTTACAACATATCTTCATGACAGTGGTGGTATAAAAACTCTACTTAATCTTTAAAATTTCAACATTAATAAGAAACGAAATATCATGCTTCTTGCCGCCGCACTTTTCAAAGACCTCCGTACAACATGGTTCGGAAACATTAAAAACGATCTTCTAGCGGGGCTTGTTGTAGCTCTTGCTCTGATACCAGAGGCCATCGCTTTTTCAATCATTGCTGGTGTTGATCCAAAGATTGGTCTTTATGCTTCTTTTTGTATTGCAATCGTAATCTCTTTTGTTGGTGGACGTCCTGGCATGATCTCTGCCGCCACGGGGGCTATGGCATTGGTCATGGTCACATTAGTCAAAGATCATGGATTAGAATATTTGCTCGCCGCCACTATTTTAACCGGTATCATCCAAATATTTGCTGGTGTCTTTAAACTTGGCTCTCTCATGCGCTTTGTCTCTAAATCTGTTGTGATTGGTTTTGTGAATGCCTTGGCTATTCTTATTTTTATGGCTCAACTGCCTGAATTTTCGGGTACGGGGGTCACCATGTACGCGATGGTCGCCCTTGGTTTGGGTATTATCTATTTGTTCCCTTATATTACAAAGGCCGTTCCCTCACCCCTCGTATGTATTATTGTCTTAACGGTCTTAAGCATCTATATGGGCTTTGATTTACGTACCGTTGGCGATATGGGTGAATTACCCTCAACACTCCCTATCTTCTTATTCCCTGATATACCACTAACACTTGAAACACTTTATATCGTCCTGCCTTATTCGATTACTTTGGCGGCGGTTGGTTTACTCGAGTCAATGATGACGGCAACAATTTTGGATGATTTAACCGACACGCCAAGTAACAAAAACCGTGAATGTTCAGGCCAGGGTATTGCTAATATTATTTCTGGTTTCTTTGGTGGCATGGCTGGGTGTGCGATGATTGGACAATCCGTCATTAATATTAAATCGGGTGGTCGCGGTCGCCTATCAACCTTGGCGGCAGGTGTGTTCTTACTTTGTCTGCTTATGTTGCTCGGCGATCTGGTTAGTATTATCCCCATGGCGGCATTGGTCGCGGTAATGATCATGGTTTCAATTGGAACATTTAATTGGCAATCTGTCACAAACATACGCAACAACCCCAAAAGCTCTAGCCTTGTTATGATGACAACCGTTGTTGTTGTGGTCTTTACACACGATTTAGCCATTGGTGTATTTGTTGGTGTCTTAATGAGTGCACTTTTCTTCGCACGCAAAGTCGCCCATTATGTCAGTATTAAATCAAGTCTTTCTCAAAATAAAAAAGCGCGTACTTATACCGTTCGTGGACAAGTATTTTTTGCCTCTGCCAATAAATTTATCGCCGCGTTTGATTTCAAAGAAGCCCTTTCAAAAATTACCATTGATGTGTCTCAAGCCCATTTCTGGGATGTAACGGCGGTTGGTGCTTTGGATAAGGTTGTGTTAAAATTCAAACGCGAAGGCACAGACGTAGAGATTATCGGCATGAACGAAGCCAGCCAAACATTGATTGAAAAGCACGGTGTCTATGATGATCCAGATGCGATTGATTTAGTAGCCGGGCACTAATTTAAAAAAGGATATAAACATGACACAGGTTAAAATACTCGCATGCGTTGATGGGTCTTCTTACGCGGACAATATTATCAAAGATGCGGCATGGATGGTAAAACGCCTTGATGCTGCCCACCTTGATACACATGTTGATGTTCTCCATGTTTTACGCCGTCCATCAGATTACGAAGCACCCTCACATGATCATACAGGATCTATTGGTATAGGGGCGAGAAAGTCATTATTAGACGCTTTATCAAAAGTTGACCAAGATCGCTCTAAGCTTGATCTTGCCAAGGGTGAAATCATTCTGGAACATGCGGAAACTTTATTAAAAGAGCACGGCGTTAGATCTGTTGAAACACATCATCGTCGCGGCGCTCTGGTAGATACTATTTTAGAATTTGAAAAAGACTATGATATTATTGTCATGGGCAAGCGCGGCGAACATGCCGATATCGAATCTGAATTTCTAGGTTCAAACTTAGAGAAAACAGCGCGCGTTATAACAAAACCACTTTTCTTAACCTCATTTTATTTGGGCGATATCACAAAATTTGTTATTGCCTATGATGGCAAAAAGAGCGCACGCAAAGCCGTTAATTATGCTGTTCAAAATCCACTATTAAAGGGTTTGGATTGCCATCTTTTATGCGTCACAGACAACGCCTTTGAAAATATAGATAGCGATGATGCCGTCGCAAGACTAAAAGACGCTGGATTTAATGTAACACTGACCAACAAAGTTCATGACAAAGTTGGTAAAGCCATTAACGCCTATGTGAAAGATGAAAAAATCAATCTATTACTAACGGGGGCCTATAGCCACTCACGGATGGTTAATTTCTTTTTGGGCAGCACGACATCTGAAATTATCAAGTCATGCCATATTCCCGTGATGTTATTCCGATAGGTATATCACGATGACAGTACAAACAGATTTTGACGTTATAATTATTGGTGCAGGTGCAGCAGGCCTTATGTGCGCCATTGAAGCCGGCAAGAACAATAAAAAAGTTTGGCTGATTGACCACAGTAAAAAAATTGCAGAGAAAATACGTATTTCTGGTGGTGGGCGTTGTAACTTTACAAATGTATTCAGCGCGCCAGATCGTTTCTTATCCGCCAATGAACATTTTTGCAAATCTGTGTTCAGTCAATATACCCAAGATGATTTTATTGCACTGGTTGAAAAGCATGATATTCCCTATCATGAAAAAAAACTGGGCCAGCTTTTTTGTGATATATCAGCTAAAGACATTATTAATATGCTTGTAGCCGAAGTCAACGAGGCCGGCGTCATTTTCCAAATGGAAACCGCAGTCGACAAAGTTGATTATCATGATTACGTATATCAAGTATCGACCAGTCGCGGTGTTAAAACCTCTAAAAAACTAGTAATCGCAACGGGCGGGTTATCAATTCCCAAAATTGGCGCGACAGGTTTTGGATATAAAATCGCAGAGCAATTTGGTTTAACAGTTACAGATACACGCGCCGCCCTTGTCCCCTTGACTTTCAGCGCCGATTTATTAGAGATGTGCAAAGAATTAAGCGGTCTATCGGTTGAGGCATCAGTCACATGTGGCAAAACAACATTCGCAGAAGGGCTTTTATTCACTCATCGTGGTTTAAGCGGGCCCTCTATCTTACAAATTTCTTCCTATTGGGCAGAGGGACAAGATATTATCGTGGATCTTTGTCCAACAACAAACGCGTTAACATTTTTAAAAGACAAAAAAGAAACACAGCCCAAGCAAGATATCCAGACCGCGCTATCTGATTTATTACCAAAGCGTTTGGCACATGCAATTTGTGACAGAAATGATGTTAAGGGGCGTATGGCAGAATTGCCCAACACAGCCATAGAAAAAATCGCAACAGCCGTCAATCAATGGGCATTACGTCCCAGTGGCACAGAAGGATACCGCACGGCCGAAGTAACATTAGGCGGTGTCAGTACAGCAGAAATATTCTCAAAGAACCTAGAGGCAAAAAAACAACACGGTCTCTATTTCATCGGCGAAGTCATCGATGTAACAGGTCATTTAGGCGGCTTTAATTTCCAATGGGCTTGGTCATCGGGCTTTGTTGTTGGTCGGGATATTTAACGCACAATATCAGTTAATATATTCTAGGCTATTGCCTTTATAGCGCCGGCTTTAGTTGTTTTGTCTTTGGCTTGTTCATTAACAACGCGATATCATTTTTATTTTTAGGTTGTTTACTAGCTCTTAAGGCGGGCATATACATTTTTGATGTTTTAGAAGCAATAACATCTAATATCTTTTGCACTGCCATTGCACGCTTCAGATCATATATATGACGTTTATCATTTTTATCCAAAGCAGATTGATAGTAGCCTTGTAATTTATCCGCCGCGCTGATTTCTTTACTTACAGGTACAATAATTTTACCTTTTTTATTTTTAACAATGCTATGCATTACATCAACGGCTAGACCATCTTCAATCTGATCAAAATCTAATTGAACAAGCATCTTATCACCATGCTGATTTTTTAATTCATATTGAACATGACGGTGCATTGAAGCCCACGCGAAGGATCCCTCAAGTTTCAAATCGACTGAATTGCCTTGTTTATTGGTCATTTGCGCGGTTAATTTTGTTTGATAAGGAACTTCACCAGCACCATCGGCCAGAAAACCGCTTTGATTTTTGACAGTATCTTCATCAATAGTAAGGTGAGTAAGCCCAGCCCCTGTTGAAATATCAAACGCATGGATACCGTCCATGCCTGCCCATCCACCAGGTGCGGGGCGCGTGTCTTTGGTGCGATCCTTGCCATAGGCACAGTAAACAGCAGTAACTTCAAAGCCTTCTTTTTCTGAGGCCTCAATTAAAGTGTTAAAATCATTCCAAATAGGACTAAACGTCAAGGTACCGTTCAGATTAAATATAATATTATTCTCTTGAATCAATTCCTCAATATCATCAGTATCCTCGCCCAAATCAGTAAAAGGTTTTTCCTGAAAAACGATTGAAATAAGAGGTTTTTCTGAAACATCCTTTGCACTTAGTGCATCGCGTAAAATTGGCAAATGACTTTCATTATGTGTCGCGTTAATTAGTGTGTTTGATCCTGTAGCACTCACTAATTCGGCAATAGAATAATAGACGTCTATATTATTATCTACCGCTTTACCAAGGTCATCATCTGATGGGTTACCATCTTTGGGGGTTAAAAAAACAGGAATATTTGGGTTTTCTTGACGAAAAGCGATCAAATTATCAATATCACAGTCACAAACGGCGGCTAATTCAATTGTCGGTAGATCATCAGACATAACGGTCTTGGCGTGATTACGCCCCATTTTACCAATACCCGCCAATAGTGCTCTATGTGTCATGATTTTGTCCTTTATAGCTTTAATATTGACCTAATTATAGTTTATTTTTCATAATTAATCAAGGTAAAAAATCATTAAGGTTCTATCGCTAATATAGCTAAAGATAGATTTTGCTTTTTTCGGCCATATGCCCTATTTATCTTGTACGGATAACCCCTAATTGAATGATAAAAATATATGCGCCTCCTCCTTTCTGTTAAAGATGCTTCTGTACGCTATCAAACCACGCCAGTGTTTGAGAATTTATCGTTTAATGTTCATGAAAATACGCGCATTGCGTTGGTTGGTAAAAATGGTGCCGGTAAATCAACATTGATGAACATCATTAGTGGTCGTCAAGAAATTGATACGGGCGATCGCTGGCAAGAAGGTGGCCTAACTATTGGTTATCTCTATCAGACATTTGAATATGATAAAGAGCAAACGATCTTTGAGTATATTGCGGAACAACTATCGGAAGATGAGCGCGTCTTAAATGCCTATAAAGTCGATATGATTTGCGAAGCATTGCATCTAGACAAAGAGCGTAGCATGGCAACACTATCTGGTGGTCAATTGCGTCGTACCGGTTTGGCACGGTCTTTGGTAGAAGAACCAGATATTTTATTGCTTGATGAGCCAACAAACCATTTAGATCTTGAAGCAATTCAGTGGCTAGAAGATTATCTACAACAATATCGCGGAACAGTTTTATGCGTCAGTCATGACCGTGCCTTTTTAGCCAATGTGACAAACCGTGTTTTCTGGTTGGATCGTGGCGGCTTACGCGTTTCGCCTAAAGGTTTTAAAGACTTTCAGGACTGGTCAGATATGCTCCTTGATCAAGAAGAGCGTGAATTGCGCAACCGTAAACAAATCGTCGCACGTGAGGTCGAATGGGCAAGCCGCGGTGTCAAAGCACGCCGTAAACGTAACATTCGCCGCCTTGAAAATGTCAAAGCCATGCGCGAAAAATTACAAGCCGATGAGAGTGCCTATCGTCACGCCACAAAAGAGATCAAAATCAAGACAATGGAGGACGATCAAAAGGGCAGTAAAATCATCGCTGAATTCCACAATGTGAAAAAATCATATAACAAAGACACCGAAGACGAATTAAAAATTCTCGATGGTTTTTCGTTCCGTTTAAAACGCGGTGATCGTTTAGGTATTTTGGGTAAAAATGGCGCTGGTAAAACAAGCTTTCTAAAATTGTTGTTAAAAGACATGGAGCCCGACATGGGGACGGTCAAAGTACGCAAAGAAATGGAATTTTCTTACTTTGACCAAAATCGTGATGCGCTTGATCCTAATAAATCTTTGCGCCGCACATTGTCGCCATCTGGGAATGATTATATTAACGTCATGGGACGTGATCGCCACGTATGTAGTTATCTAAAAGACTTTATGTTTGACCCCGCGCGCGCGGATGACACGATTAAACAATTCTCGGGGGGACAGAAAAACCGTCTTCTTCTTGCCAAAGTCTTGGCCAATCCCAAAAACTGTTTAATTTTAGATGAACCGACCAATGATTTGGACATGGAGACGTTAGACATGTTGGAAACAATTATTGATGCCTATAACGGTACATTGATTGTTGTCTCGCATGATCGTGAATTTTTAGACCAAACCGTCACCCGTATTTTAGCCTTTGAAGGCGACGCCGTTGTTGACACCTGTATTGGTGGCTTTACAGATTATATGAACTATAAAAAATCATTGGAAAACTCAGAAGCAAAACAAAAAAAAGCAAAAACAAAAAAAGAACCTAAAGCAATTAAAGAACCAGAAGTGATTGTTGGCGTTGTTAAAAAGAAAGACAATAAACTAAGCTATAAGTTAGAACGAGAACTTAAGCTATTACCCGCTACCATTGAAAAATTGACCGCCTCTTCCAAAGAAATGACCGCGCAATTATCACAGGCTGATTTTTATAATAAGGATCCAGAAGGCTTCATGAAAACCACCGAAGATTTAAGACGGGCAAAAGAGAAGTTAGAAAAATCAGAGGAACGCTGGCTAGAGCTTATCGATATGAAAGAAGGCTAGAGCTTCTTTTAAGACGAGCAAGACAAACAAATATTCTTTTGCTCTTCTTTTGGCGCCGCCGCATAATGTTCAAATGCGTCATGTTCTGAAAACGGATCTCTTAAAATATTCAACACATCATCAATCTTTGAATAATCTTTATTATCGATGACGGCACGGATCACATCTTCGGCAATCCAATTGCGTAGGATAAACTTAGGATTGGTTTGTCGCATAACATCCATGCGTTTTTTCACACCATTCGTGGCAACAAAACCGAAATAATTATGACACCATTTTTGTACGTTTTCTTCATTCTTGAATAAGGCAATAAAACCAGCTGAATCATCAAGATTTCTAGCGTTAGAAAGCGTGCGAAGCGCAATGGTATAATCAACAGCATCTTGATGCATGAGCGTCAAAAGATCTCGCAAGATTTCTCGATTATCATCTAATTTTTTAAGCCCTAATTTTTTTGCCATAATCGTATGATACTCTTTGGCAAAAATTTGACCATAGGTTTCTAAAATTGTTTTAATATCAGAGAAGCTAATTAAAGGCTGAAGCGCATAAGACAGAGCTTGTAAATTCCACAAACCGATTGATGGTTGCTGATCATAAGCATAGCGTCCTTGATGGTCAGATGTATTACAAACATAGCCTGCATCAAAATCATCCATAAAACCGAATGGTCCATAATCTATGGTTAACCCCAAAATCGACATATTATCCGTATTCATTACACCGTGACAAAAACCAACAGCTTGCCAACGCGCGATCATTTTTGCCGTGCGCGCAACCAGATCAATAAACCAATTCTTATATTTGTCATTACCTGTGAACTTATCATCATGATAGACGCCGATAACGTGATCGGCCAAATTTTGTACAAGATGTTTTTTATCATGGTGATAGAGATGTTCAAAATGTCCAAAACGAATATGGCTTTCGCCTGTGCGAATCATAATAGCACCAGGCTCATTGAATTCACGCGTAACATCTTGGTTGGTTGCAATAACACCAAGGGCGCGCGTTGTTGGAATGCCCAAGCCATGCATCGCTTCACCACATAAATATTCACGAATAACAGAACGCATAACGGCGCGCCCATCCCCCATGCGTGAATAAGGTGTTAAGCCAGAACCCTTTAGTTGAAGATCAATCAGACGGTTATTCTTGTCGCGCACTTGCCCCAACAGTAAGGCACGTCCGTCACCCAATTGCCCCGCCCATACACCAAATTGATGTCCTGAATAAACTTGGGCCAAAGGCTCCATTCCGTCCATGACCGTATTTCCCGAGAATATGTTCAAGAATTCTTCTGATGTTAAAAAATCATCGCCTAGCCTTAAATTTTTGGCAACGTCTTTGTTGATATGCACCGCAGTCGGGTTATCGACAAAACCCTCCGCATGCATTTTTGTATAGAAATCCTCTGATAGTTTGGTGAACTGATTATCAAAGTTAAGAGTTTGGCTCATTTTTATCATCCGCCAGGTCTTCTAGTTTCTTTTCATAGAATGTTTCACCGATAGCAATTTCTTCACGCCCTTGATCAACACGTTTTTTATTTGTATCACGCAGAGAGAAAATACAGCCACAATATTGTTGCTGATAAAAGCTTTCTTCCTTAGAAATTTCATACATATTTTCAGCACCATTATATTTTCGCCAATTATACGTCCAATATTGAACACCGTCATAATGCGATGCGGCCTTTACACCTGATGCATTAATTTGATTCATATTTTTCCATCTAGAAATACCAAGCGAGCTAGTGATTAAATCAAAATCATTCTCAAACGCATAAAGGGCTGTGCGTTCAAAACGCATATCGAAACACATACTGCATCTGATACCTTTTTCTGGCTCATGCTCCATACCTTTGGCGCGTGCAAACCAGTTCTGAACATCATAATCAGCATCAATAAAATCAAGTCCTAGTTTTTCCGCATAACGAATATTTTCTGTTTTGCGTAATTCATATTCTTTCTTCGGGTGAATATTAGGATTGTAAAAGAAGATCGTCACCTCTAAACCTGATTCAACCATGCGTTGAATCACATCACCCGAACATGGTGCACAACAACTATGGAGGAGGACTTTTGTCGCACCCTTTGGTGGTGTTAATTTTGGTCTATCTGGATTTTGCATTTTTTTATCTTTCTAATACCCTCTATCTTTCTAGTAACATAGCATCACCGTAACTAAAGAAACGGTATTTTTTATCAATAGCATGTTGGTACGATTGTTTAATGAGATCTGAGCCAACGAACGCCGAAACCAATAAAATGAGTGTCGATCCCGGTAAATGAAAATTCGTAATCATCGCATTAACACACTTAAAATCATACCCTGGGTAAATAAAAATTTCTGTTTCTTTATGACATGGTTTCAACATGTCATCTCCCCATGCACTTTCAAGTGTTCTTACACATGTGGTACCAACGGCAATAATGCGGCCGCCATTTTTCTTTGTCGCATTCACCTTATCGGCTAATTCTTGGGTCACGTTAATTTGCTCAGAATGCATTTGATGGTTTTTAAAATCTTGAATACGTACTGGCTCAAAGGTCCCCGCGCCAACATGCAATGTTACAAAACCATGATCTATGTTTTTCTCTTTTAAACGTTTAAAAATATCATCATCAAAATGCAATCCCGCCGTGGGGGCAGCAACCGCACCCTTATTTTTTGCATAGACCGTTTGATAACGAGTTAAATCTTCTTCTGTGACATCTCTGGTAATATATGGGGGCAATGGTATCTTGCCCTCATCTTCTAACACATCAATCCAATTCAGATTTACGTCGACCAAATCTAGAATGAAAAAGTTTCTTTGGCGCTCAACAATCACAATTTTGGCGCCACCAATAAGCGTCATTTCTAATCCTGGGCGCGGCGTGTTGCTGGCTTTTAAATAAGCTGAAACACGGCGATCAGAAATAAAGCGTTCAACCATCACCTCAACGATACCCCCCGTTGGACGCTTGGCATAGGTGCGTGCGGGAATAACCTTTGTGTCATTAAAGATTAGGAGATCATGTGGATTTAAAAAATCAACGATATCAGTAAAGGATTTATCGTCTATTGTTTGGGCTTGTTTGTTGATATGCATCAAACGGCTATCACTGCGGTTATCAATTGGCACTTGCGCAATTAATTCCTCAGGTAGATCAAACATAAAATCATCAAGTTTCATACTCGTTTTTTAATGGAAAAACGCCTCTTATTCAAGCCAAAGATGATGTGCTGAATACTACATAAATGGTAATACTGCTTTTGTGCCATAATGCGCGAGGAACCATACCAAGTAAAGTGTCGCTACACCTGTTACAATTTTTGTATAAAAGGCCGAATTAGGGTGTTTTTCGTAAAAACGAAGTGCCGATGACCAAACACTTACGATTGCCCATACATAAACAACCAACCAAACAGACAAAGCAGCAACCAGTTGAATAATATCAATGCCATAGCGTAACATCGCTTGGGTTTCAAATTGTAGTTTTGATGCGGCGGCAGATAGCGGCGTTGCTTCTGAAACCATTTCCGTCATATTCGTTGTGTAATGCAGACGCAATGTTTGTAGATTTTCGATTTGTAAATAAGCAAAAATACCTTGTAATGCACCATCAATAAAACCAATAACAGCCAGTGTCGTTAGACCAAGACCAAATAAGAAGAATACAAAGAAGCTATAGGTCGGTTCATAAAGACCATTCCACGCATTCGCAATAAATGTCTTATCAGAGTGAACTGTTTTAACTGCTGATGCTTTTACCATGGCTGTCTTTTTTACTATAGCTGTCTTCGTTGGTGTATTTTTCACCACAGCCTTTTTTACAGACTTCTTAGCGCTTTTTTTAACAGTCGCCTTCTTTGTCGTTTTTTTCTTTTCAGCCATGATTGTCTTATCCTTAAGCATTGATTGAAGTCGTTTAATATCAATAGACTATCTTAGAATGACCTATAAATAAATAAAAAAACGCCCCTCATATTGTTATGAGGAGCGTCTTAAATTATTTCAGCCAATTAAGGGTAAGCTGGTTATGATATTACATCATACCCATGCCGCCCATACCGCCCATGCCACCCATATCAGGGGATGAAGCCGTATCATTAGCAGTTTTTGGTGCTTCACAAACAGATGCTTCTGTTGTGATCATAAGGCCCGCAATAGATGCAGCATCTTGTAATGCAGTACGAACAACCTTAACGGGGTCAATAATGCCAGCTTTAACAAGGTCTTTATACTCGCCCATTTGTGCATCATAGCCAAAGTTAGTGTCTTTTTGCTCTAGAAGCTTACCAACAATGATAGATCCCTCATCACCAGCATTGGCAACGATTTGACGAATAGGTGCTTCGATCGCTCGACGGATAATATTGACACCGTAATTTTGATCTTCATTATCACCCTTCAAGCCATCAAGGGCTCTAGAAGCATAAAGAAGCGCTGTGCCACCACCGGCAACAATACCCTCTTGGACAGCGGCGCGCGTTGCGTGCATAGCATCATCAACGCGGTCTTTACGTTCCTTCACTTCCATTTCTGTAGCACCACCAACGCGGATAACAGCAACACCGCCAGCTAATTTAGCCAAGCGCTCTTGAAGTTTTTCACGGTCGTAATCAGATGATGTTTCTTCGATCTGTGCGCGAATTTGTGCAACACGTAATTCAATGTCGGCTTTTTGTCCGGCACCATCGATCATTGTTGTATCTTCTTTGCTGATCCGCACACGCTTGGCCTGACCTAGCATATCAATTGTTACATTCTCAAGCTTGATACCAATGTCTTCAGACACAAGTTGACCACCCGTTAGGATTGCCATGTCTTCCAACATTGCCTTGCGACGATCACCAAAGCCCGGGGCTTTAACAGCCGCAACCTTAAGACCACCACGCAATTTGTTAACAACAAGTGCGGCAAGGGCCTCGCCTTCAACATCTTCACCAACGATCAATAGTGGACGACCACTTTGAACAACAGCTTCTAACACAGGCACAAGACCTTGCATGTTAGACAGTTTTTTCTCATGAAGAAGAATATAAGGATTATCAAGCTCACAAACCATTTTCTCTGGGTTTGTCACAAAATAAGGTGACAAATAACCGCGATCAAACTGCATGCCCTCAACAACGTCTAATTCTGTTTCTAAAGATTTTGCTTCTTCAACAGTGATAACACCTTCGTTACCAACACGTTCCATAGCTTGTGCCAACATACCGCCAATTTCGGCATCCCCATTGGCAGAAATAGTACCAACCTGTGCGATTTCTTCGTTTGTTGATACTTTCTTAGAACGGCCCTTAATGTCTTCAACGGCTGCTTTCACGGCCAGATCAATACCACGCTTAAGATCCATTGGGTTCATACCAGCGGCAACGCCTTTGACGCCTTCGCGGTAAATCGCTTGGGCTAGAACGGTTGCGGTTGTTGTACCGTCACCGGCTGCATCATTGGCCTTGCTAGCGACTTCACGCACCATTTGTGCACCAAGATTTTCAAGCCTATCCGCCAATTCAATTTCTTTAGCCACTGAAACGCCATCTTTTGTTGTGCGCGGTGCGCCAAAAGAACGTTCAATAACAACATTACGACCCTTTGGTCCCAATGTTACTTTTACAGCATTAGCGAGGATGTCCACGCCACGAAGGATTTTTTCACGCGCATCAGCGCCAAAACGTACGTCTTTAGCAGTCATTTTTTATCTCCTTTTAAGATATATAACTTTATAAAATATAGAATGTAATTGTCTTTTCGTGTTGGGGGCTTATGCCGCTTCAACAACACCCATGATGTCAGACTCTTTCATTACGATAAGATCTTCACCATTGATTTTGACTTCAGTACCCGACCATTTAGCGAACAATACGCGGTCACCGGTTTTGACGTCTAGCGGGATAACTTTACCGCTATCATCGCGCGTGCCGGAACCTGTTGACAAGATTTCGCCTTGCATTGGTTTTTCTTGGGCTGTTTCTGGAATAATAAGACCGCCAGCTGTTTTTTCTTCTGCGTCGATACGACGAACAAGCACACGGTCATGAAGAGGTCTAAGTTTCATTGTTTTTCTCCTTAGTTAACGTTTAAGCGAGTTAAATTTAATAAAATAATGTCTAATAGTTGGCACATTACCTTATTACCTACGAAAATATCTTTGAAACCCCTTATATAGTGGGCATTTCTGGCTATTTTCAATCCCTAATATATCCTAAAAAATCCCTATTTCAACCCATTTCTATGAATTTTTATTAAGATTTTCTATAGATTCAGTATGGTAAAATAAAATAAGGATATAAAATGATGCAAGATTTTGAAAAACAGCTCAATAATTATCGTCTCACCACCGCTGAGATCTTCTATCACATGCCTGATTACCCAAAATTAATCCAAAGCTATGTCTGGCAAGACCTTGATCTTGCGCCTTACTTTCCTGAACTCAAAGGATTTTTAGATTTTTGGACATCAAAGCTAGAGGCAAAATTACATTCTGTGCGTTATTGTCACGCAGAAATCATAAAACCAACAAGCTGGCAAAATATAGATGCTGATTTGTTATTGCACTAGGCTTAATCTGCCTCAGGTGCGAGGGTAAGTTTTAGGCCGTTCAAGGCTTCGCAGAAAATTAATTGACAGGATAGGCGTGAATTATCTTGAATGAAAAAGGCTTCATCCAGCATATCTTCTTCTTCATCTGTCATCTCACTAAGTTTTTCTTGCCAATCCGCATCCAGATAAACATGACAAGTCGCACAAGCGCAACAACCACCGCATTCTGCTTTAATTGGTAGACCGTGATCGCGGATAATTTCCATTACACGCCATCCCTCAACAGCATCTAGTGTATGAACATCTCCAGAACGATCGGTAACAATGATATGAAGGTCATCACTCATCATCTTTGGCTTTCATGACCTCATCAAGGGCAAAAATCGAGGCCGCATTGAGAACAATCATTGCCGAAACATATAAAAGTGCGCCCGCTGCACCAACAGAAAAATCCGTTGGTACATGAAGCGCATTACAGACTTCAATAATGATGGCAATGAACACAAATCCCAAACCAAGCGTAGGAATGAGGGTTGCCGCCATCAAAAAGATAAGATAAAAAGAGAATTTAACCCCCTTAACCTTGGCGATAAAATCTTTAATTGGATAACCGATTGCCGCGGGTATATGCGCCACACCAAAACGAATAAGCCACAATAGAAATAATGCATTTACAATCAATAAAACAATCGCAACATACTGATTTAAAAAAGGCGCAATTAAAGCAAGGACTTGGTTTGTGCTATTACGGACGATCAGATAACCGATAAAAATACTGGCCGCTAAACCATAAGGCGTTTTAATAAAGGAGGTTATTTTAGAGACCAAAGACGGTGAAACAACTGTCACTTCAGCACCTTCTTTTTTAGTCATCACCCCATCCCAAAACGATGAATTTTCTTCCTTAAGCAAGATATTACGCGCTTGATCTGTGAATAAAAATGTTATCGTGATCGTGCCAATAACCAATAAAACAAGCCCAATAATAAATTCAAGATTAACATCATACATCATCGGATTAGTGCCTTCGGGAACATCCGGATTAAAGGTCACATTGCGGATCAACAACGAAAAGCCCGCCAGATGAAAAACAAAAGGCACTATGGCTTGCTTGGCCAATGAAACAATATTTTCATAGCTATAGACAAAGCCTTTTTTGGTTGCATCAAATACATTAAATTTAGCCACGATATTTATCCTTTATTTGCTTGAAGCCACTATAGGGGTCTGATCATCATTCTTTTTTAACCGTTTCTTACCAGAAAATAAAAGGAAATTTTCAGTTGTCTTTACAAAGGCAGCGGCAAAAATGATGAATGAAATCGCACTTGTAATCGCATAAGCGAGCATATCAACAAACCCTTGGCGGTTCATAAGCTGTTCTGCCAAATCAAAATCCCCGCCTAAAACAACAAAGAAATTAATCGCGTAATAAATAGCCAAAACAGGTAACGCGCAAACAAGCCACAAAATGAATATCTTGGTTAAATATAGAGGACTAAAACAACGATAAAGATAAGAGAGCGGTTTGGCCTCTGCCCCCAGAGCAATCGCCAAAAACCCAACCATATAGAAAATTGAAATCGCATAAGTATAAATGAGTACAAGCAATAAATTGCCCTTATGAACGCCGCCATCAAGCATTGTCGCCATCAGTTCTTGATTTGAATAATCAACCGCCAATCCAGCCATACAAAAAACTATCATCGCATTGATCAAAGCGGCCATACGGTCGCCGCCAAATATTTCACCAAATTTTAGATTGGATAAGCGTTCTTCCAGAAGCACGCGGCGAGAAATCCCAAAAATCATCCATCCCATGATCAAATAGATAAGAGCATGATGCATCAATGTATGCATATTGAGCGTGTTGGCCTCTAAGTAAGAGCTGAACAAGACCTCAGCCCCAATAAAGATAAGAATATAAGGAACAATAAGACGTAATGAGAAAATAATATTCTTAAAGAAAAATCCATACGCAAAGCCAGCACAAGCGCCAGCATTAACAGGATAACGTTTTTTCAACGCCTCTTTGGCCAAAGCTTTCACATCTAAATTTGGAACATCCGATTCTGGTGACTTTTCTTGAATATCGCTCATATGATCTTACACCCCCCAATAATTTTATGCCCTTTATGATAGCAAGATTTCGTTGATAAGTATTTAATCTTTAACGCCTAATTTTTTCTGTAGCGACGATGACGATGTCGTATATTGAAAGCGCAATTTTTTATCGGGATAAATATAACGAAAGGCCTGCTGTGACATCAAGGCGGCCTCGTGAAATCCGGATAAAATCAGCTTTAACTTACCTGGATAATGGTTGATATCCCCAATCGCAAAAATACCTGGCTCTGATGTTTCGAATTTTTCAGTATCAACGGGAATTAAATTTTCATGCAATTGCAGGCCAAAATTCGCAATCGGACCCAACTTCATTGTTAAACCATAAAAAGCCAGCAATGTATCACAAGGGATTTCATACTCACCTTTTTCCTTATCACTGACGCGGACTGCCTCTAATTGACCATCTGCTCCGATCAGTTCTTTGATCTGTGCGATATGTAACGTCATTTTATCATCGGCGACAAGATCTCGCATTTTATTCACACTATCGGGCGCGGCGCGAAAATCATCACGGCGATGGACAAGTTGCATAGACGCGGCCTTAGGTTCTAAATTCAAGCACCAATCAAGCGCCGAGTCACCGCCCCCCGCCACAAGAATATTTTTACCCTCAAACGGTGCCATTTTACGCACAGCATAGAAAACAGATTTACCCTCAAACTCATCGATTCCTGGAATTGGCGGTTTTTTCGGCATGAATGAGCCACCGCCCGCGGCGATAACAACAACCTTACACAAGAATGTGCGACCGATATTGGTTGTAACCTTCCATCTGCCATCTTCTTGCTTTTCTAGACCTTCAACCATTTGTGAGAAATGAAATACTGGCGAAAAGGGTTTAATCTGTTCGATCAAACGATCTGTTAATTCTTGACCAGAAATAATTGGCCATGCGGGAATATCATAGATTGGTTTTTCTGGATAAAGTTCTGAACATTGCCCACCTGGCTTATCCAAAATATCGATTAAGTGCGCCTTGATGTCTAATAGACCAAGTTCGAAAACGGCGAATAAACCAACAGGCCCTGCACCGATAATAACCACATCGGTTTCAATGACCGCATCATCCGCGCCATCAAAAATTTCGAAATTTTCGGCTTTTAACTTTGCAATACTCATCAGATCTAAACCTGTCTTATAATATGATGTTGTTTTCTGAAATCATCTAAGTTCAGCGCCCCTTCTTTCAAGAGGTGGCGCGCCGTTAAAATCAAAGACATCGTATCATAAGCCGCATTATGCACGGCTGTTTCTTCGGCAACGGTAATGCCGTAATGATTGGCGATCGTGCCACTTGATTGTGCATTAAGTTCGGCCTCACTTAAGCCTGCATTATGAATCATATGACGAATATCAACACCTTGAGGTTCTTTGATAGGCATCGCAACATCATGGATAAAACAGCTTTGTATGAGGGTCGCCATGTCATCACGCCCATAAGAGAAGCATAATGATGACCCAACGAAATCTTTAATTTGCGCCATGGCAATCGGCATTGTACAGCCCTGAGCGATCTCATCTTTTTGTAAACCCGTTAACTCAACAAAGAAATCCGTGATAGGAACATCATCACCTTGGTAGGTCGGCTTCACCAGAAAATCAATTTCATCAATAATCGGCAAATCGTCACTTAAACCAACACGGTATGCCGCATATTGCACAAGAATAGGAGGGTAATCATTAAAACCGCGCCAACGTCGTGCTTGGCACCCCTCTTGTGTCCAATATTCAGTATCATAGAAAACCACGCTATTGTCGTGATAGTCTTTTTCTAATGCATTATTGGCTGTGTCATGATCGGAGGGCATATTTTTACATCTCTCATATTGAAGTTATTCCTAATTACCGTATATTGACTATCATATTGAGAGAAAATTGCACCAAAAAAGATAAAAATCACATGACATATACAACACAAAAATCTTTAAAGCCTGTCGGTATTTGGCTCATCACCACCGCGGGCTTCGTATTCGCGATGGCAGTCATCGGGGCTATTACACGCCTTACCGAAAGTGGTTTATCCATGGTTGAATGGCGCCCCCTTGTTGGGGCTCTACCCCCCTTAACAGAGGCCGAATGGCAGCGTGTTTTTGATCTTTATCGTGGCACAGCGGAATATCAACATAAAAATACAGGCATGTCTTTGGATGAATTCCAATATATTTTCTTTTGGGAGTGGTTCCACCGCTTTTGGGGGCGCTTGATTGGTATGGTCTATTTTGTACCAATGGTTATTTTCTGGGCGCGCGGCTATTTCAAAGACACAAGCGCACTAAATTTAAAGCCAAAGCTATTGGGGCTTTTATTCCTTGGTGCGTGTCAAGCCGTTATGGGATGGTACATGGTGATGTCTGGTTTAGCAGATATTCCATCGGTTAGCCATTATCGCCTCGCCGCGCATTTGGGCTTGGCCTTTGTCATTTTCTTTGCCCTGATTTGGGTTGCTCTTGATTGTTTAGATTATAAAAGTAAAATCCGCCATCAAGGCGTGGGCTTTGGCATTTTATGTCTCCTCTCAATTAGCTTAACAGTTGTATGGGGTGCGTTTGTGGCAGGAACAGATTCGGGTCTTATCTATAACAGTTTCCCGAAAATGGGTGACACTTGGATGCCCGCAGAAGCCTTTCAATTAACACCAATCATTGCAAACTTCTTTGAAAATCACGCTATGATCCAATTTAGCCACCGTATTCTTGCTTATGTCACGGTTGGTCTCGTTCTGGCTTGGTCACTCCATCGTTTTACCGAAAGTAAGTGGTTCATGGCGTTGGGCGCAATGGTACTTATCCAAATGAGCTTAGGCATTGTTACGCTTTTATCCCATGTTGCCATCCCTGTTGCGGCAATGCATCAAGCGGGTGCTTTCATATTGGTGGCAATCATGGCTGTCATTCTTCACCAAATTAAAAGGATTTAATCGGCATGTTTGAAAACTGGCCCAATGAGAACTCTCTCATAACCGACCCGATGCTTAAGTATTTTATCTTTGTTGCATTCATTGCGTACCCTTTATATAAAATTATTAAACGTGTTGGATTAAACCCAGCCTATTTATTACCGGCATTAATCCCCTATGTTGGATGGCTTGTTACGATTGCGTTTATCGGGCACAAAGCATGGCCGATCATGAATAATATGACATCAGAAGAGGACCTATAAATGACCTTTCTAAATGACCTCTTTACCATTCCACAATGGTTAGAATATTCATTGGCTGGCATCATCATTGTTTATACGATGTATCTTGTCGGCAAGATTTTGGCGCGTGCGGGCCTTAGCCCCGCATGGTCACTTTTACTATTGGTTCCTTTTGTACAAATCATTGCTGTCTGGTGGTTTGCCTTTATGAAATGGCCACTTGAAGATTACATCAAACCAGAAAAAGAATAATTATTATGAGTGAAAATTACCCCGATTACGCCATCGATATTAAGAATCTAAACAAGATATATAAAGGCGGTAAGGACCCGGATAAACATGCGTTAAAAAATATCACGCTGAAGATCAAACGTGGGTCAATTTTTGCGTTATTGGGCCCCAATGGTGCGGGAAAATCTACCTTGATCAATATCTTGGCTGGATTGGTCAATAAAACATCGGGTGAAGCCAAAATCTGGGGGCATGATATTATTAAAAACACACGCCAAGCAAAGGCCGCCATCGGGATTGTCCCGCAAGAGTTAAATCTAGATGCGTTCTTCACTCCCGAAGATGCGCTAGATCTCCAAGCTGGCCTCTATGGTGTAAGATCAAAAGACCGTCGCACCAAAGAACTCCTCGAACTAGTTGGACTATCTGACAAGGCACAAACCTATGCCCGCCGCCTGTCTGGTGGTATGCGCCGCCGTTTGATGGTTGCAAAAGCCATGGTTCATAATCCGCCCATCTTAGTTTTAGATGAACCAACAGCCGGCGTTGATATCGAATTACGCCAACAATTATGGGATAATGTCCGCAAATTAAATGCCATGGGTGTTACCATTATTCTAACAACACATTATTTAGAAGAAGCCCAAGAATTATGCGACACAATCGCCATCATTAATCATGGCGAATTGATCACCTGTGATAGTAAAGAAAACCTCCTCGGCTTATTTGATGCTAAGGAAATTATTGTTACTCTTGATCATCCCCTTAAAACAATCCCTACAACGCTTAAATCTTATGAAGCGGAAATGGTTGACGACACATCCCTACGCCTGAAATACAGACCCAGTAAAACATCCTTCGATCAAATTTTAAAAGATTTGGCACAAGAGAAAATCACTATCAAAGATATCGCCACCCATGACGCAGATCTTGAAGACGTATTCCTATCCCTCACACGCGCCGATGACGCAAAAGCTAAAAAAGCCCAGGCATAAAATTCTAAAGCACCAAACAAGTGCTTTAGATCAATAAAACACCTTGACTTTTTGTCATAATATGTATATTTTCGTCAATATAAATTTATGACACATATGGGGGATGGCCATGAACAAAAAACAATTCAACGCATACATATCGGACAAGCCACATATTATCGATTATTTTAATGCTCTTGGCTTTAAAAAAAACAGACATTATGGCGCGTACGCCGTTGCACGAAATCAGACGAGCTTGACAGATGAAGCACAAGAAAAACAAGCGCCATCAAAAACCAAAAAAAAAGCAATGCGGGTCAATCAAAGCCTCGCTTTAATGTGGGCTGCAATAACTCTTGTTAATACGACCGCCGCGGTTTCATCGAAAGCAGAAACGGGAGTTATCAACATAGCGTTAATTGGCATGAACCTACTCTGCCTTGGCGTCTTTGCTGCTATTAGCTCTTCCTATAAAAAAGAATTCAAAAGCGCGGCGGCAAGCCATGATAATTATATTGAACGTGAAACATGGGATATGATTGGACGCAAGGCGCGTAACTATAAAGCCGCCATAGCAAAAGATCGTTCAGCCATGCCACAACCATTGATTAATAGTTAAACTAAAGGATAAAATCGTGAACAAACAGCAATGCAACACGCATATTAATAACAATCCGCACTTAAAGGCATATTTCAACGCCCTTGGTTTGAACAAAAACCAAGCATTCAAGGCCTATAGAAATCTTTATAAAGAGACAAAAAAAGCCGATACAGATTCTGAACAACGCCAAAATGTTCAAGAGGTTAAAAAAGAAAGAAGCAAAAAAGTAGAGAGCTTTGCTATACCGCTTATCTTTATTGTTGCGTTTGCGGATGATGCCGCCAAAGATATTTCTAATGGAAACTTTATCTCTCTAGATACAGTGTTAGTCGGCATATTCACCCTATCAATTATAGCCAATATTGGTGCTCGTAGACATTTTAAGAAGAAAATAGAACGTGCAAATGATCTACGTGATAATTTGATAGACCGTAGCACATGGCAAAAAATTAGCGACAATGCCAGGAATTATCAAGATCAAGTAAAAATAAATCCTCAAGCAAAGCCAAGGGCTTTTAATTAAGCCATATTTTAGGAAGGCGCGAATCTATTTTTAGGCGTTTTCTTCGGTGATGATTTAGCTGGAAAAATCTGCTCTAACGTGTTTGGGGTTAACACGACTAGATTTTTATCTGACCTATGAAATGCAGTAATTGCACCATCTTTAGTAACGAATACATGCGTTTTATCATACCAATTAATGCGCGCACGTTCAGCTAGGCTTCCATCTTTTTTCAATATAGCAGCCTTCTTATATATATCGGCAATAAAATATGTTTTTTTATCGTGCTTAGTCTCACCCGTGTAAGCCTTACCATCAACATTAACTTGTTCCACTGTAAAGAAGCTAAACCCGATACAGTGATCTACATATTTTTTTAAAGCTGGATCATTTAGCAGTTTTTTTACCCGACGGCTTTTCACTTCGACAACGTGACGATCATCTCTTAGACCACGGATCATCATAAAGGCGTATGTTTTTGTTTCTACGACAGGGGCATTTGACATGGGCTTTATCCTTATTAGATATGTATTTTGATGTCTTATTTTTAAAGAATTATTTCTTTATGTCAAGTTCATATAAAAATACGACATTTTCATTCAAATAATCTTGTCTGATATGGGCAATCACCCTATCTTATTAATATAAATAAAAAAACACGTCAGAATGAGGGACAATAATAATGGCTACACCGAAAAAGAAGAAAACCAATCCAGCACTTAACTTACTAAAACTATTTAGTCAGGGCACGCGTCGTGAGGCTCTAAAATCGATGATGCCCCCCTTGTCTAAATCAGAAGCCATAGCCCTAGAAGCTGGTGCCGTTGGTTTTGAAGCTGAACTATTCACAGGCAAGCCTAATTTCGATACAATTTTAAAAGATCTGCCAAAACCAAAATTAACAAAGGCTGAAAAAGACTTTATTAATGGCCCGACAGAAGAATTATGTGCCATGTTGGATCAGTGGGCGATTAATAATAGTGATGAAGCCGATATGCCCAAAGACGTATGGGACTTTGTGAAAACAAATAAATTCTTAGGGATGGAAATCTCTAAAAAAGAAGGTGGCCTAGGTTTTTCGCACTATGCCCACTCACAAGTCATTAAGAAAATCGCAAGTCGTTCGGTAACGGCTGCCGTATCAATCATGGTGCCCAACTCCCTAGGACCCGGTGAGCTTATCCACCGCTATGGGACAAAAGAACAAAAAGAGTATTTCTTGCCGCGCCTTGCCAAAGGCGAAGAAATCCCCGCCTTTGCCTTAACAGAACCAAAAGCAGGATCAGATGCGACAAGCATTAGCGCCAGCGGTCTTGTCTATAAAGACGATAATGGCGATGTAAAAATTAAACTCAACTGGGAAAAGCGCTATATCACGTTAGGGCCGATCTCAACAACATTAGGATTAGCGTTCCAGTTACACGATCCTGACAATCTATTAGGTCAAGGTACAAAACCAGGCATTACTGCAGCCCTTATTGATACAACCCTACCTGGTGTGACCATTGGTGATCGTCACCGCCCTGTTGATGTGCCGTTCCAAAACGGTCCCAACTGGGGTAAAGATGTGATCATTTCACCAGACGACATTATTGGCGGCGCGGAAATGGCGGGCCAAGGCTGGAAGATGCTCATGGAATGTCTTGGCATTGGTCGCTGTATTTCATTGCCTACTATGGGCTCAGCAGGCTTAAAACTTGCCGCATGGAGTACGGGCGCTTATAGCCGAGTACGTCGTCAGTTTAATGCCTCGGTTGGTTCTTTTGAAGGTGTTGAAGAAGCCCTTACACGTATTGCCGCCAATGCATATATTGCAGATTCTACTTTGGAAACCAGCTTACAGATACTTGATGATCCAAAATTGGAAGGTAAAGGCCTTTCAGTGGCCTCTGCAATTCTAAAATATCATCTTACAGAATTAAACCGTGAAGGTATGAACGACGCAATGGATGTTCATGCAGGTAAGGGCATTTGTAACGGGCCGAATAACTATTTGGCAACAAATTACCAAGCCCTTCCAGTCGGCATTACCGTTGAAGGGGCAAATATCATGACGCGCACGCTCCTTATCTTTGGTCAAGGTGCAACAATGGCGCACCCTTATGTACCTGGTATCATGAAAGAATTACAACGTGATGCCGATTCTATTACGAAAAAAGATGAGAAACGTCTGGGTAAGCTATTCTATGGCATGGTTGCAAACACAACAGCCAATTTCTTCCGCAGCGTTTTCTATGGCTTCACCAATGGTCGCTTAAGCAAATCGCCAGTTGATGATAAAAACACAAGCCGTTATTATCAGCGCATTAATCGCTTAAGTGCGTCATTTAACTTTTGTGCCAGCCTTGCCCTTGCGCATTTGGGTGGCAAGCTGAAGATGAAAGAACATGTTTCTAAGCGCTTTGGTGATGTGATGAGTAATCTTTACATGGCTTCATGTGTCTTGCGCCGCTATGAAATTCAAGGTCGTCCAAAAGAAGATCTTGCAACCGTACAATGGGCAACGGAGACACTCTTATATAGAGCCGAAGATGCGATGAAGGATTTAACACGCAATTACCCCTCTTTCGCGATGCGTATGTTGATGAAGCTGTCAAATATGCCGCTTTTATCTAAAAAGCCCACAGATGCGTTAAGCCTAAAGGTTGCACAATCAATCTTTAATGACGGCCCTGCGCGTGATCGTTTAACGGCAGGCATGTATGTGCCAACCGATCCTAATGACCCACTGGCCAAGCTTAATGCTGCCTTTAAAGGGACGATTGAAGTGCTAGAGCCATTAGAAAAGAAAATCAAAGCGGCAAGAAAGGCTGGAACCGTCCAGTCACTTAACCGTGACGAAGCCGTTAAAGCCAAAGTCATTACAAAGGCTGAATTAAAAGCTATGAATGATGTGGATGCGATGGTACGTCAGGTTATTGACGTTGATCACTTTAAGTCCTTTATGGCGAAAGACGCCAAGGTGCAGAAGAAAGCGACACCAAAAAGAAAGCCTGCGCAGAAGACTCCGAAGTAAGAAGTCCATATAAAAGGACTATTTGAGCCTTTAAAGATCAAATATATAAAATAAGCCCCGCTATGTAAGCAAACATAGTGGGGCTTTTTCGCTTCATCCGTTAATATGTTTTTTGTTTAAAAACAGAACCTTATCATTGCACCTTACCTAATGTTTTTGTACAGGCAAAAAAAACATACCAAAATATGGAAAAAGATATTGACTCATTTTGTTATTATGTATATAAATAGGGTCATATGGAAATATTAATTTTTTATTAACACCTTAAGAAACCTGAAAAGAAAGATAAAAAAATGACTGATCATACAACAAACCCAACTGAAGATGACTTCCTTAACCAACTTAACGAGGTAACTGGTAAAGCAGATCAAGCAGAAAAAGACTTTGACGAGGCTGCTGACCAGCTAACTGCTGACCTTCGCTCGGAAGAAGAAACAGAATTGGAAGATGCACGTACAGCATTAGTAAGTAACACTGTAAAGGTTGCTGAACAAATGCAGCGCAGTGATGCTTCCGATCAAGAAATCAGTGATTTCACAGATAAAATTACGACGATTGTTAGAGATGAAGAACTAACGCTTGAAGAAAAGATGGACAAGTTATCTGAAATGTTTGTGCCAGATGCCGGTGTTGATGAAGATGAGGCCGTTCTTAAAAATAACGCGATGTTGAATGATTTTGTTATTAACATGTCAGAGCGCATTGAAGCTTTGGGTAATGAAAACCAAGAGATTAATGATGCTACCACTGTAGAATTTAACAGCGATACATCAATTGCTGCTATTAACAAATTAATCTCTTCATATAAGGCAAAACATGAAAAAGCGAATGAGATTGTTGCCCCCGTTGCCGATTACCTTGAAAGTCGTCTGGCAAATGGTAACGGTGATAGTGCTCAAAAAGATTTAGCTGAATTATTAAGTGATGCCGAAAAAGACCAAAAGCTTTTCAATACATTAGTAGAAAGCAAAAACAGTCAAAGTGATGAAATTGCAAAACTTGAGCAAAAAATCTATCAGCTTGAGCGTAACTATCGCAATACACAAGATCGCATTACACGCCTTACGTCTACGACAAGTCGTATTAACATTAAATTTTGGGATAAATCAAATCAAGAGGCTCTCGATAGTTCAAAAGTAGAATTAGAAGAGATCAATGATAAAATTAAAGAGCTGACTGGCTATCCTTATAAAGAAGAAAGTCGTGAAAGAGAACTTGGTGCTTTTGAATTAACAACAAATTCTAAATTATTCAAAGCACGCGAAGCCCTTAGGCCGGTGACGGAGCAACTTGCAGAACTAAGCTTAGACATTGAAGAGCGTACACGCATTTTATCAATCATCAAAACCGATGATCCCGAATTCAATGCCATGATGCGTGAAGTTAAAGATATTGGTAAACAGGTTGCCGCAAGCATTAAAGAGAGTAATGCCATGGCACGCACACGTGCAAAAATCAAAGTTGACAATAGTGCTTATATCTTAGGCAAGCAAAAAGCCCTTGCCTCAGAATTAAAGCTTTTATCATCTATTTTTGAACAAATTGATGATCGCGCCGCGGGCAACTTGCATAAATTCCATGCAGAGTATCAAGCCGCTTTTTTAGCAAATGAAAAAGCAGAAAATGCGATTTCTGATGATGATTTCGAAAGTGCAAATATTGCTGATTTCACAGTTTCTGCAACAGTAACACAAGAAATCTTGCGCCGTGCGACAGATAAAAAAGAACGTGCTGATGAAATGTATGAAACATTGAAGAAGGCCTCAAGTAACCTTGTCAATACATCTGTGACAGCGGTCATGAATGCTCAAGTTACATCACAGAAGCACAAAGAAGACAAGACGGCCCATGAAGAGATTTGTACACGTTACAATACGTATGCAGGTGTTGTTCCAAACAGTATGGCAACGCTAGATGCTTCGATTGAAGGTATTCGTAATATTGTAACAACGTTAATGAATGCTTCAAATGCCAGAGATCTTCAAGGTAAAACCGGCCTAGCACTAAGAAAAGCTAAGAGACGTTCAGACCTGTTAAAAGAAGAAAGCATTAAAGATCTTAATCGCATCAAGCAGAGCTTAGAAGATACAACACAAATGTTGAATCAAGATGCAGTAACACAGCAGGCATTGAACGACAGAACAGACGAAGCTCTTAAGGACACAAAAGAGGCCGTTAGGGACTTGGAACGTGCACAGGCTGAAAGCAAAGGTGCAACCGCCACATCTGCAAGAATGAGATCCCGCGGCCCTGTTTTAAGACCATAAAAAATAATGGATATAGGGGAAGATAAATGTCTAACGTTAATCTTCCCCTCCTTCCTCAATAAATAAAGACCTGATAGTGACGCTGATTAACCACCAGCACCCAAGAACCCTGAGTAACCCGAGTATAAAGAAAAAGGATAGATAGTGATGTCATCTCCTACAGAAACAAAAGACGTATTGCTTAGCGCATCCGCATATATGAAGAAAAACCACCCTGCTTTTGATAAATTTTATGGCACAGGCCATATGACAGATATTACAGCGATTTTTTCAAAAGAAAGTGAATCCAATATCATTTTAACAGGTAAAAACGGCGTTGGTAAAACGACACAAGTCTTAGCCATTACACAGATGCAAGAGCGTCTAAAACAAGCAAGAGCAGATGGTTTATCTGGTAATAAAATTTTAGAAACAGATTTCATTAAATCATCAATTACATATCCACTATTAAGAAATGACTATTATTTCCTTGATACAGAAATATTATTCAATACAGAAGATAAAATAGAAATTGAGAGAACCTTAAACGCGGTGTTCGATACGCTTGAAAATGCCAGTAAGGGGTCTGAAGATGGTCAAGGAAAAATGCCTGTTCTTGTTATTGAAGACATGGATTTATTAATGACGACACTTAACCGCTTTCATCTCAGAAGTCCGGCAATCCGCTTATCTGCAGCCTTATCAAATAATGATTTTAAAGCAATCATGATGGTAAAAGACGTGCCTGGTAAAAATCGTGCTAATGATCTTATGTCCGTTATTCCCCATGGTCACAGCCTGTTCACAACACTTGCCGTTAATGAAAGTGACGAAAACACAACATCAGCGATCTTAAGAGAGACACGCGAACATTTAACAAATAGATATCTCGGCGTCACTTTATCTGATGCGGCTGAAGCTGAAATCTTGAACCTATCAAATAAATTCCAGACAAGTCCTTATTTCACAACGGCTCAGCCTGCGCGTTCCCTTGATCTTCGTGCTGCGATTGTCGCAAATTTTTATGCTCAAGAACTATTAGAGCCCAAAGAAATACGCTTGACCAAAGCACAAATTAAAGATTTAGAAGCACAAGACAACCTGTCTGATGAGCAAGAGAACACATTAGAAACACTTACATTAGAGTTAGAAACGCTAACAAACGAGCATAATATGCGTCTAGCGCGCGATATTCACCGCCAAATGGGTGCCTCACAATTTGATGAAGCCATCCTCAAGGCGCAAGAAGATGTTGCGCGTGAGAGCGAGAAAATCATAACAACGCTTAAAACTAAGCAAGAAAATATTGTCAAAGCACAAGTCAATAATAGCGGGCAGTTCGCTGAAATTAAAGATATAAAAGAGCGTGCAGAGGCAACTGAGGCCTTTATTAAAGAAGCTGTAGACAACTACACACCTTCTGAAGAAGAGTTTGAACAAAATAAAACAGTTCAATATAGCAGCGCCAAGAAAGCAATCGCACAATTACGCAAAGAAAAAGAGACACAAGACCAAAAAACATACGCTAAATATGATAAATATCGTCATCAACCCGTCACAATTGATGCCTCCGATGTCCGTGAAATATTCACCGCGCTAACAGGTATTGATGCCAAGAACAATGATCGCAAAGCGCGTGAAATGTTGTCTAAGCTAGGGCAAAGCGTTAAAGACCGTATTATTGGTCAAGACAGAGCCGTGGATAAAATTGTAACTGCCATTCAAACGGCAGAAGCATTTAAGAAGAAAAAACGTACGAAACCAGTTGTTTCTATGTTTGGTATCGGCCCCTCTGGTGTTGGTAAATCGGAACTTACCAAAGTTATTGCCGAAGAAACAGGTCGCCCTCTTGTGAAAATTATGATGCAGGATTATAAGAGCGATTCTGGTGTAAGCACATTATTGGGTGCAGATGCTGGTCTTGTTGGTTATGAAGATGGTGGCATATTAACAGAGTCACTTAAGAAAAATCCAAATGCGGTTCTTTTGATTGATGAAATTGAAAAAGCACATCCATCTGTTTTAGATGCCCTCATGAACATCCTTGATGAAGGCACCGTGAATGATAAAAAGGGAAATGTTATTGATTGCACGAACGTTATTATTGTTGCCACATCAAACTTAATGGCAGAAATATTTAACGAAGATGGCATGACAATTCCAAAAGCTGAAGAAACAATCACTAATGCTATTTTATCAGGCAATACAGACGTGAAGCCAGAACTGTTAAACCGTTTTGATTTCTTATCATGCCTTGATTACTTAGAAGACGATTCAATGCTAACAATCGCCAAGCTTGTCGCTGGTGGTACGATCAAAGAAATGGCTGAAGAGAATATTGAACTTATCATTGCTGACGAAACATATAAGAATATTATTGATACACTTTATGATCGCCGTAATGGTGCACGTAAAGTTGCCAAGCTTTTGAAAGACCGCTTGAAAGATGCTTTTACACCAATTTACCTCCAAGAGTCAATCAAACCAGACTATGACGAAGATAAAGGCTTGCGTATTGCGATAGGCTTTGATACCAATACAGCAGAACTTACGGTAAATATTATTGAGGATGAGCCACGTGCACCTAAAAATGTGCCAGTGAGACGCCAGCCTCCTGCCAAACTCCAGATGACTGGTTAATTTAGAAAAGAAAAAGAGAAAAATTATGACTGATAATAACGATAATAAAAAGCCAGAATCTGATCTACAGAAGGGCTTTAATGCGCAAGGGGTTGTGTCACAATATTTAGTGCCCGCAATCGCCTTTACTGGCAAAGTATCAGCATCTCTTGCCAAGGGTGCTTTCAGCATTGGTCAATCAATGGCACCGGGCGTCATGAGCGCAATTGCTGGCGCGATTTATGAGCCTGAAACAGATGCTAACCCACGCAAAACATTTTTAGGCAAACAACTCCCTCCTAAAATGCGTCCTATTGCTAAATTAGCAATCGGTGGTAGCGTGGCTGCTTATGCATTCTTTAATGTAGGCTTAATTGCGACGGCCGCCGCTGGTGTTGCAACATTTGCTGCAATGCGCTTTGGTGCAGAAAAAGTCCTGATCCCAGCCGCCATTGTTTATGGCAGTTCTTTGGTCGCCGCTCCTGTATTTTATGGGATTACATTAGATCATGATCAATATTACTATGTAACTAGCGAGACCGAAGATTTAACAAAAGAAGGCATGTTTAAAAATGATGTATATCGTATATCATCAACGCCTTTAAAAGGTGCTACAAGCTTTCAACATGCCTATGAGATACGCCAAGAAATAGTGGAAATGTCAAAAAAAGACAAAAAATTCGAAGCACCAGCTCAATATCTAGAAGCACGAAGCTCTCTTATATTCCCCATGCAGTGGGATCCTGGTGATGACTTTATTACTAAAGTAGAAAAAGGTTCAATATGTAGATCTAGTAAATATCACTGGGATAACAGTATTTGGCGTAATACGCCATTACGATTCTTGAACCAAGACTGGAAAGTTTACAAGCGCATTCAAGGGGCTAACTGTATCCCTGCTGCAGACCTAAAACCATAAATTAAAACAAGAATTTTAAAAATACTCAGGTTGGGGCGCCTCTATCACTAGGGGCGCCCTGTTTTTGTATAGCGGGATAATTAATTTTGAGGCATGGAGCATTAATGGCTCATGCTCATTCACCGCAACCTCTCCGTAAATATAATCCCCCATTATCGGATGCCCCAAATGGGCGCAATGAACGCGTAACTGATGGGTACGACCGGTTTTAGGGGATAATGATAGCCATGTGCGAGGCGCGCCTTCGGTTGATCGCTTTATCACGGTGAATGCTGTTAAAGACGGTGCGCCCTTCTCAACATCGACCTTCATATGCCAACTGCGCTTATCTTGTGATTTCTTACCCAAAGGCGCGTCAATAATGCCCTCATCATCAATGACATGGCCATGAACAACGGCGATATATGTTTTTTCAATATGGCCATTTTTAAAGAGCTTCATCATCTTTTGTAAAGCTTTACGGTGACGACCCAGAACCAGACAGCCACTTGTCCCGCGATCAAGCCTATGCGCCAATTGCGGTAAACGGGGCAGACCAAATGTTAACTGATCAAAATATTGATCAAGGGTTTCGCCGCCCTTTGGCCCTTTATGGACGGGAATCCCCCCTGGCTTGTTAATAACCAAGATAAGCGCGTCACGATATAAGAGATGATCTTCTAAATTTAATGTCATAGCGTTTAAATAACAAAAAACGGTGATCTTGTCACCGCTCTTTATTATTTCAATAGTTATAAGATTATCCGATTAACGCAACATGGCTGTTTTCTGTGGTTCGATATGTCTCCACCATGCTGTGCGTGAGATAGAGTAGAAAGGGGCGTAATGTGCTACTTGGCTTGTGTTCACAACCTGCTTGATTTGATTATCTAACAAGTAAGATTGACCATTATGTGACACAACCAATACGGCATGGGGTACATTCTTTTGCTTATCTTGAACAACCGCGATGCGCATAGAGCTTTCAGAAAGACCAAGGGCTTTTAGGGCCATCAATTTAGCAATCGCGAAGTCTTCACAATCACCGTAACGTTTGGTGATGAATTCTACAGGTGTCGCCCAATGGTCGCTCTGGCCGTAACCCTGCTGATCATTCACATAGCGGTTTAGATTAACGATGTTATTAACCTGACGGATGCGCTCCATGACTGGCTTGTCGCGTAAATATTCCATGCGGGCGAACCAGGCCTTATATGTTGCGGCCTCAGATGTCATCATTTGACGTTGGTAACGGCGCAAAACACTCGTCCATTTTTTGAAAGGACGGATGTCAGTTGATTTTGTTTCCGAAGCACCAAAGATTGAAGGTTGTGATCTGTTATTTTGGTAAACCGTGTTCTTCGCGGCATGCGGTGAAACAAGAGACGATAATTTGATTGAACGTTCAGATGTAGAGGCATTGGCATTTGGTGTACCAAGAGCAAGGAATAAAGCACATAAAACCATCACGAATACGGCAAAGCCCGCAAGTTTGTTTTCTAATTTAACAACAGTGCTTTTCTCGTCTAAGCGAGACACGCGGTTAAATGACTTTTTATGTGTTGAAAGATCTAAATCCATTATTTACCCCAATAGTTCCCCATAACTACTTCTTCGACTATAAATTAAGTTTACAGGAGTATGTTTTTTATATGGTAAATAATAGGTGGGATTTTAGATAAGTTTTCATAAGTTAAAAATATTATCGAAAATAATGCCTATCGCATTGAAATATAATATTTTTTATTTTTATGACTTAAGAAATCTTTTTAACGCTAACATCACCATCATGCAGGGTAATGGTCATTTGCGGGGTGGTTTTTGAAAAATCTTTAATAATTTGCCCAGAATCACTGTCTTTTATGACGGCAAATCCTCGTTTGAGGACTGATTTATAGGAAAAACTCTCAAGCAAACGAATCTTGGCTTCAAATCTTGTTTGTGCCTGTGTCATCTGGGTTTGAACACGTTCAGAAAGTCGTTTTCCTTGATTTTCTAGGCGTAGTGTTGATAGTTTAATCATATCTTGGGGGTGTTTTAATTGTGACGCCAATCCTGATACGCGTGATTTACGATGATCGAACATTTGAAATTTTGAGCGTGCTAGGCGTTCTATCGCCATATCAAGGCGCTGTGTTACATTTTCAATACGCTGTCTTGGGTGGATAAGACCACGCGCCATTGTGGCAATCATTGATTTTTTGCGGTCAATATGACGGTCCATCGCCCTGCCCAGCCTTAAATTAACCTCTTCTATTGTACGCAACATTTCTGCGCGCACGGGAACGGCCATTTCTGCCGCGCCCGTGGGTGTTGGCGCGCGTAAATCAGCAGCATAATCAACTAAAGTTGTGTCCGTTTCATGCCCAATCGCAGAAATAATAGGATAAGATGATGCCGCAATGGCACGCACCATGGCTTCATCATTAAACGGCATTAAATCCTCTATCGAGCCACCGCCGCGCGCAACAATTAATAAATCTGGTGCGGCCTCTGGATTATGTTCTTTTAACGTTTCAAAAGATTTTAACGCCTTAATCACCTGCGCCGCCGCACCCGCACCTTGAACATTAACGGGGTATAACATGACATGACACGGAAAACGATCTTGTAAGCGATGTAGAATATCGCGAATTACCGCCCCCGTAGGCGACGTAATAACGCCGATACGCGTTGGCATTGTGGGGAGTTGTTTTTTACGTGCACTATCAAACAAGCCTTCTGCTTGTAACTTCTTGCGGCGCTCTTCTAGCATTTTCAGCAATGCGCCCTGGCCTGCCAAGGCCATATCTTCGATAATAATTTGATAATTTGATCGCCCTGGATAGGTTGTTAAGCGTCCCGTTACGACGACCTCTAATCCCTCTTCTGGCTGAACAGAGATCTTACTCATGGTGCCGCGCCAAATAATCGCGTCTAAAACGGCATTATCATCTTTGATACTGGAATAACAATGCCCCGATTTGGCAATCGTTACGCGTGACAATTCACCGCGCACACGTACATGCGAAAATGCCCCTTCAACCATAGCTTTTAAATTCAGGCTTAAATCGGACACGCTGAACTCTGGCACATTCGTCATGGATGGCTGATTATTTACTGGTGGATCAAATAAATCACTCATTTAAGTATTTTTTCTTCTCTCTTTAAAAAAATCTTTTAATAACTGCCCGGCCTCTAATGCCATATCTTGTAATACAATGATTTCAGGGTGATGGTGGCATGTCGGTTGATCAAAGAATTTGACCCCCGATGTCACTGCACCGCCTTTTTCATCCGTTGCGGCGAAAATAATGCGCTTTATACGGGCGTGGGCAATCGCACCAGCACACATTGTACATGGCTCTAGCGTAACATAAAGATCACATTCTGGTAGGCGTTTTTCATTTAAAATCTCTGATGCCGTACGAATAGCGACAATCTCCGCATGGCCGGAGGGGTCTTTGCGTGTTTCAACAATATTGCCGCCTTGATAAAGGATTTTACCTTTGTGTACCAAAACCGCGCCAACGGGAACTTCGCCCTTTAAGGATGCTTTTCGCGCTTCGTCCAAAGCAATGCGCATATAGGCTTTATGATCGGTGTCGGGTGTGCTACAAAAGGTCATAGATATAGATTTAAGCGAGGCACAAAGAAATGCAACCGAATAATACAAAATCCAGTAACGAAAAACCAGTGGGTGACCGCATTGCAAAAGTAATCGCACGCGCGGGCATCTGTTCACGCCGTGAAGCAGAGCGCAAGATTGAGCAAGGCGATGTGTCCGTTAATGGAAAACAAATTAAAACGCCAGCAACCTTTGTGACCGATGCCGATCGCATTGTGGTCGATGGGCGCGCAATAAGTCGCGGTACGGAAACTCAATTATGGCGTTATCATAAACAAGCGGGTTTTATCACCTCTCATAATGATGAAAAAGACCGTCCAACCGTTTTTCAAGACATTCATCAAAAACTATCGAAAGACATCAAACATATTATCTCTGTTGGACGATTAGATTATAATACAGAAGGGCTTTTGCTCCTTACCAATGACGGCGCATTATCACGCCATTTGGAACATCCATCAACGGGATGGAAGCGCCGTTACCGTGTGCGTGCGCATGGGCGTTATAATTTACAAGAACTTGAAAAATTGATTGATGGCATCACGATTGATGGTATTAAATATGGTTCTATTGAAATCACGCTTGATAAAGAGCAAGGGCATAACACATGGTTTAACGTTGGCTTGCTTGAGGGGAAAAACCGTGAAATCCGTAAGGTTTTCGAACATTTTGACCTACAGGTTAACCGCCTTATTCGTATGTCATATGGCCCTTTCCAATTAGGCAACATGCCCAAGGGTCATATCGAAGAAGTCACCGGCAAGGTCTTAAAAGAACAATTAAGTCAATATTTCAAAGACAGCCAAAAATAGATAACCGAAAATAAACAATAAGCTTAAGAATAATGCGTGTAACAAGTGGACAATGGGCGGGTCGCCCGATTAAATCGCCCCAAGGCAATAACACAAGACCAACCAGTGATCGTGTGCGCCAATCTCTTTTTAATATCCTACATCACGGGACAGACCATGATGGCAACCCGATCTTTGACGGGTTTGAAGCATCCCATGTTTTGGATGCGTATTGTGGCACGGGTGCTTTAGGGATTGAAGCCCTGTCAAACGGCGCAGAGTTTTGTTATTTCTGTGACAAGGCACAAGATGCGTTAAAAATTACCACCGCCAATATTGATGCGCTACAAGCACACGGCAAGTGTATTATTGCCAAACATGATTCAACAAAAAAATATTATATTGGTCGGCGTGAATTTGATTTGGTCTTTATTGATCCGCCCTATGGTCGTGGCTTTGGTACATCCACCATGGAGAATTTGCGTGATAGCGGCGTCCTAAGCCCAGACGCATTATGCATCGTTGAAAGTGATGTCAAAAAGCCAGAGACCATTCCAACGGGCTTTACCGTGCTGGATGAACGCATTTATGGCTCAACCAAGATAGAATTTATCCGCTTTACCGGTTAAATCTTAATATCAGCTAACATATCTTTAAAATCATTTTCCACGTCACGCTTTTGATTGCGCGCCTTGTCTAGTGACTTGCGTAAGCTATCAAGACTATCTTCTTGTTCTTCTAGCTGTGACAAATAGCGCGCGGCAAGATCAGATTTTGCAGGGACTGTTTTATAATTCTGACGAATGCGCTCTTGACCATTTTCGATTGTACGGATTTGTTGCTCATAGTTTGAAACATCGCGCTGTAATTTTGCCAATTGACGTTTTTTATCCGCTAATATTTTGAACGCTTTCTTTGCCGCATCATCCATATTCATCAGACTTAGGCGATCAAGGCGCTGTGGATCAAGATTGTTAAGGCTTAGCACTTCTAGTGTGGTTTTACCCTTTAGGACAGAAATGTTTTTTTCTTCACCCTTTTCAAGTTTCACGTGAATGCGCCAATGACTCTTGGTTTCTTCAATTTTTTCAATATTAGTGCCTATTAACTCCCAGCCAGCTTGTTTTGGTTTTTCCAAAACGATGTGGCGTGTTTCATTTTTCGGGGCTTTAAGATCATAAGTTGTTTTCTCGACTTGCTTGACGCTGACTTTTAACACACCATCAACACGCTTGATGCTTAATTCTTGGCGATCAAAACTGACTTGGCTGTTAATCTTTGTTTTCGTGTCCAATGCATAAGAGATGAAACGATCATCACCATCCGCAACGATTGGCATTTGTGCATCGCCAACATAACCGTCTTTATCATATAAGGTTATAATTCCAGGCGGTAGCGCATGCCCCGCATTATTATTAAAGGACACCGAAGCCAAGGGATGATCGCGATGCGTATCTGGCTGATAGACATGGATGGCATCCATTAAAATATCCTTGTTAATAAAGGGAACCATCATTGAATGCCCCGCCTTTAATGATATCTTTTGTGGCAAAGTAAAGCGGATCATCGCGGTATCATCAGAGACCTTTGTTTGACCACCCATTTTAACGATTGAATCAGAAGCCATTTGCGGTGCAGCAGACAAAGACATCATGCTTTCTTCTGCCATATCATTCGCCATAAAATTAAGAGCCTTAGAACGAACCATACCGCGCGCGGCTGATTTACCGTTTGCTGAACGGTTAGATACAACAACACCGTCATCGCGGCGTGGCATAATCTTACCAAAAACCTCAACTGGTAATATTGGTCGCTCAGAGTAATAACTCTCATATAAAGCTTGTTGATAAGTAACCGGCGCGCCAGAGGTCAGTGTTAAAGAAACATTATCCCAATCTTGCCCTGTCATATTTTCTAAAACACCCCAGCCTTGAATAAAGCCTTTTTTCTCACCAGCATTGGGCACAACCAGACGATAAGCGGTTTTCCACAAAGGTGCTTCAACCACATAAGAATAAGACACATCACGTTTTTTATCACCCTCTAGAGCAACAGTTAAAGTACGGTTGGTTTTGGCTTTGCCTTCTACGATACTGTTTAACGCTTGCTGGTATAAATCTTTTTGGGCTTTGTCTTTAATATCAATGACACGGACATCATCAAGGAAAAGATTAACAATACCCTCGCTACTAAGTAATACGACGCGGTAGCGCACTGCCTCACCGTCTTGCGTCGTTGTTAGTTCTTCCTCAACCGTGACGATACGCCCCTCATAGTCGCCGTCTTGACTGTCGATAGAGACATGAACGCCTTGCAAGGTCTTTAAGAAAGACCCCGTTTCCTGTAGGTCAGCCGCCGAGAAAGGTAAGTTTTTGAAATTTTGTTCTAAAGGTGTTTTTCCTGGTAAATTCACAGAAACAAGCTGTCCTTGTTTATCCATGATAACCAAGCTTTTCAGGACATCATCGACCTGATCTAAAGGTACAGCAATTTCCAATGTATCTGATTTTTCAACTTGGCCTTCATGATGTAATTGCACAAGTCCTGCACTGGATAAGGTTACATGTTTAACGGGTAATTCATTGGCAGATAGCGATGATGTTGATAATAAGAGACCAAGGCCCGCAATCGCCAGTGTTTTAGAAAAATTCTGTATCATAGTAATCCCCGTTCATCGTTTAAGTATTAGGTCGTTAAATATAGATATAAGCCAATATGCCAATCCCTAAGACAATACGATAGACGACAAAGGGCATAAAGGAAAATTTAGAAATCCACCGCATAAAGAAGTGAATCGCGGCAAATGCTGTGACAAAAGAGATCATAACCGCATAAATCATATCAGTATATGACTGAGTGTCGCCCTCTTGATAAGCATCATAGCCCGTTATTAAGGACGCGGCCAAGATTGTGGGAATTGAGAGGAGCATCGAAAAGCGTCCTGCTTGGACACGATTTATCTTTAAAAAACGCGCCGCCGTCATCGTAATACCAGAACGGCTTGTCCCTGGAATAAGCGCCAGAATCTGAGCCAAGCCGATGAAAAAAGCCGCACCGTTTGTTTTCTTTTCGATTGCGCTGTCATTAAAATCACAACGATCAGAAATGCCCAGCACAACACCAAAAATCAACGTTGCCCAACCTATAACCTCAACCGAACGAATGCCATTTGGTATAAAGGAATGCAATAACGCGCCAGCAATTAAAATAGGAACAGTGGCAATAACAACCATTTCCATTAAGCGTGCGTTATCAGTTCTGCGACAGGTGAAATAATCAAACAGGCCTGTAAAAAGACCAAAAACATCTCGGTAAAAATAAAGAATGACGGCAAATACACTGCCCAAATGAACCGCAACATCAATTTCTAGGCCTTGATCGGTCATATTAAAAAATTGTGGCATAAAAACTAAATGCCCACTTGATGATACAGGGAGGAACTCTGTCAGACCTTGAATAGCGGCCAATATGATAAGCGTCATTAAGGGCATAGAATCTAAAACAAGTTGGTGTTTGAATTTATAATCAATAGGCTCTATTATTAGCATCTTATTCATTAGGAGGCACGCGCTATTTCAAGTTCAGCTTTATTACTTACAATGATTGCAGGGATCTGTCTTTTAATCTGGGCTGTTGGCATGGTTAAAAAAGGCATGGTTAAAGCCTTTGGTTATCGCCTTAATGCTGTTTTAGAAAAAAGCACACAAAACCGTGTCTTTGCGGCGTTCAGCGGTATGGGCGTTACAACCCTTTTACAAAGCTCGAATGCCACCGCCCTCGTCGTCTCATCCTTTGCGGGGCAAGGCCTTATTAAATTATCCATGGCTTTGGCGATCATGTTGGGTGCGAATGTTGGGACAACCCTCGTTGCTCAATTCGTCAGCCTTGATTTATCGTGGCTTATGCCCATTTTGTTGATTGCTGGTGTTTTTGTTACTGCTGTCTATGGCAAGACAACAAAAGGCAAGAATATTGGGCGCATCCTTTTAGGCTTAGGATTTCTGTTTATGGCACTAGAGATGATTGTATCTGGCCCTTATGAATTACGCGAATCCCCTATCATTAAGCTTTTGTTTGAGCCTTTGGCGGAAGATCCTATCTTCGCCCTTATCTTGGCCGCTGCGCTCACATGGTTACTTCATTCCAGCCTTGCTTTTGTATTATTAACAATGGCATTGGTCAGTGCGAATATTGTTTCAACCGAACTTGGTATTGTTATGATTATTGGCTCAAACATTGGTAGTGGTCTGGCCCCCGTTGTAATCACCGCTAAAATGGGCATTACGACTTTCCGCGTGACCTTTGGGAATCTCCTGATGCGTTTACTGTTTGGCTTTGCCTGCCTTTTATTCCTAGATCAGTTACCCGCATTAATGGCATCGGGCATTTTAGGGGATGAGCGTGCGATCGTGAATTTTCACACGGCGTTTAACCTTGTTATGGCGCTCTTCTTTTTACCCATCGTGCCTTTTATTGCATCACTCACGAAAAAAATTATTCCCAATACTCTCAAAGATGATGATCCCGCTACACCGCAATATTTAGATATGAAGCTGATTGATAACCCAACGGCGGCGCTTGCCTGTGCAAGTCGTGAGGCCTTGCGTTTAGGTGACATGGTTTTGAACATGCTAAAAGAAAGCATCAAGCCATTTGAAACCAATGATAAAGAACAAGTCAACCATGTCCGTAATTTAGATGATACGGTTGATACATTATTTTCTCATATCAAACGCTATCTGGTTCGCTTATCAGAAGATGAATTTGATAATAAACATTCTGCACGCTTTATGGAGGTCTTCGCCTTTGCGACCAATATGGAACATATCGGTGATATTGTTGTCAAAAATGTCATGGAATTAGCAGAGAAAAAAATTCATCATCAACGCACTTTTTCCGAAGAAGGTTTTGGCGAGATTAAAGCGATGCATAAATCAGTCGTCAGTAACCTGAAAGCATCATGCAATGCGTTTGTCTCTGGTGATGTAAAAGCTGCCAAGCGCTTGCTTAAAGAAAAGAAATCATTCCGCGCCGCCGAATTACGCACAACAAAAAGTCACATGGAGCGCATGCGTGAAGGCAATAGCGAAACATTATCAACCAGCTCAATGCATATGGATATCATCCGTGACTTTAAGCGCATTAACAGCCATATTGCTGCCGTTGCTTATCCCATCTTAGAGCGCGCAGGTGAAGCGACACCGCTCGTCCAAAAGCCCTCAGCAAATAAATCTATGCCGAATAAAAAAGCTTAAGATACAAGCGGTGTGTAAGATTAGATTCAAAATTTGATCGAAAAGAATCAACCGTTCGATTCCTTTCTTATAATATTGCGCTAAAACTGATTCTTTTATGTCGTTTTTGTAATATTATTGCTTTCTGCGCTTTTTTAGACAGAATCCCGTAGAAATATAAAGCCTTGAATTGACTCATTTAATTCAGTTAGGTAGCATGAAGATGGCTAAGTTGAACGGGAATGGTTTGGGGATCTGCTTAAGTGCAGACCCCACTTTCTTGTTCAGGGCCGTCATTTTCCAAAAACACATACCAAAAGTACCTTTCATGCAAAAAAAGGCACCATTCATTATTGCCTTTATTGTGAATTATGATGGTTTAGATGATCCATAAGATACAGGCATGATCTTATTCGGCTTGTCTTTATCCTCAGCAAGTCTTGCTCTCATTGATTGTAATCTGTCTTTCATTTCATTTATAAGGCTGTAACCAAAAAATGAATGTCCCGCCAAAGAGACGGCGGCGCGGTAAACATCTTCTGACTTAATCACAATTTTTTCAAATGTTGCATGGCGACTGCCCGTTGCGCTATTTAAAATATTAAAGATATTAATATCAAACCTGTCTTTATGTGGGTCATCTGATAATTTTGCATCGCGTCCCAAACGGTCAATGGCCTCGCCCATAACTTCGGCAGCTAAAATATCTATTACGCCTTGCGCACTATGAACATCACTACCCTTGGCATGAATATCATCATAAGAAATACCCATCATCGTTACAACATTACCGAACATGTGACTGGCCTGTTGTGTTAATCGGAAGTGCTCTTTATCAAATAAGCTATAGACGCTTAAAATAAGATCTAGACCAATATTTTTAGGGATAGCATAAGGGCCATCAACCATAAGACGCAGAGCACCATCATCAATTAATAATGGACGAATACGCGCTTCAAATTCTTTAAAGAAAATTGCCTGATTAACACCGTCTAAACCACAAAAAGAACGATCTATTTTTTTTCGAATCTCTTGGTCTTTCAAACAATATTTCAAATATTGATAACGCTTATAAACGCCATTTTCAGTTTCTGATGAGAATAAATTATCGTAAAAATCATTCAATGGTGACGCATATAAAAAATCATCAAGAGTCCTTGTTTCACCCGTCAACACAATTAAACCGCTACGTGCTTGATCTTTCATAGCCGCCGCCAAAGAGGCCCGCACAATCATTTTTGAAAAAGCGGCATCACCTTTATGCTTAATTTGATCGGGAGTTACCGTTTGCGTAACAATATCAAGACCAGACACCATAATAGTGATCTCTTTGTTTGGTGATAATATCTGTTCACTAATGCGTTTTGCCGTTGCTGGATCAAGAGCGCTTAGCGCGCTACAGTCAAAATGCTGTATCATTGTTTTATTAATTCGAGCGTTACCGCGCTTAACCTGTTCAAGATGATTTTCAGAGCTGGCGTAAAGTCCCGTCAAATCTTGCAATACAGACATAAATGTTTCTGTATTTGCCGCAGAAGACAAAGCCATAACGGGCGGCAATGATGGTAAATCCTTGGGATTAACCGCGTGTAAATTTAATAAATCAATATCACCTGTATTATCATATCCATCACTTTGTGTGACCATCAAGTCATGATGGGCAAAGAAATCCTCTGATTTATCGGCAATAATGCGATAGAGAATATCGGATAATGAATAGCGGGATTTATTACCGCTTTCTATCGCCATATGGGTGTTAAAATCAATAATACTAGACATGTTTTTTACTATAGATATTTAATATGGCAAATTCAAGAATAATTAACGTAATAATCCATTAAAAATCAGATGCAATAATATCCGACTGAGGGTATGATATTCTCGCTACCTATAGATCACCGCATCGTTTCTTTTAAAAATATAAAAAGCCCCCATCCCCATGTCAAAGACACCAATAGAAAAACAAAGCCTCCAAGAAAATTTACCGATTTTCTATCATAAGCCGTGTTTTTTGAACAATGATGACTATGGCGATAAAGGCTTAAACCCACAGCTAAAATTTAGTTTCGCCAAAAACACGGCGGCCGTGCCCATAACATTGGTTGAGATGCCCATTGCGATGCGTGATTATCCTCTGCTATTTATTGGTGAAACAGACCTAACGCTAGCTGTCATTATGGGGCTAAAGCCAGATCAGAATTTATTCATCGATCAAAAAAATGACTGGGAAGCTGATTTTTATATTCCAGCCTATATTCGTCGCTATCCCTTTATTTTAGCCGAACAAGACCAAAGCCAGAATTTAGTGTTATGCATTGATGACACCAGAGAAACGGTTCAGAAAAAAACCAAAGATCGTTTTTATCAAGACGGTGTTGCCGCTGATTTCGTTAAAAATGCAGCATCTTTCGCGCAAAATTATTTTGAAGCGGGCATAAAAACAAATGATTTTTGTAAAACGATTAAAGCGCTAGATCTTTTAACACCGCTTAATCTGGATCTTGTTAAAGACCTGGGTTTCCGGCGTGTTTCATGTATTGACGAAGAGAAACTCAAAAAACTAAGCGATGCAGATTATCTATCTCTTAAGAAAAAAGGCTATATGGCCTTTATTTACGCCCAATTATTTTCAATGAATAATTGGCAAAATCTTTATCAACGCCATCTCACTAAAAAATAGAACATAAAAGGCCCCCACCATGCGTACCTCTCATTTTTATATTTTATCAATTATCTTTGCACTGTTCTTTGTCACGACATTTGGACTACAGGTCAATATATCCAATGCCGATGAAAAAGAGATAACACAAGAGATCAAAAAAACAGCACAAATAAAGGGCTTTCGCGGCGCTGAATTTGACATGACTATTGATCAATCAATTGCCTCAATCAAAAAAGATTTTAATCTTAATGATGAACAAATAATAACTGGTGAAAATAGTGTGACACGCACCAAAAGCCTGTCTATCACCGTGAATGATTTAATCGCGGATACGGGTACGGCCTTTATTTCATATATTTTTGGCCACAAAAGTGAGACATTAATTCAAATCAATATTGTTTGGAATAGCGTTGAGGATGAAGCACAAACACCCGAAGTTATTTTGGGCATAGGGGGCAGTTTACAACAATATTTTCTTAAACAAAATTTTGATGCCGATAAAATTGTAACAGGCATCCGTATTGATGATAAAACAGTTATGTTGCTGAAAGCCACAGATAAACAAGGACACATGGCAGGCCTCATCCTAGAAGGTCTTACCGCCGACACACAAGTCGAAACGCCAAATTTACTCTTAAAAATGTCTTATCAAAAAGACCCCCAAAACCCAGATATTTATGTGGTTCCAGATGGTGCTTTTTAAAGAGAAGCTTTTGGTGCATTGCGCACAACAATTTCTAATGATGGGTGAACTTTACTCAAGGCACCAATCACAGATTCAGCGTTCTTAACAATCATTTCAACCAAACGAACCGCCGTCTCAAGTGGCATATCTGGATCAAGACTTAAATATTCAGGGTCTGTTTCAATAATTGAGTAAATCTCTGCCAGTTCAGTCACCAGCCCTGCTTCAAGCATCGTCATATTCACCAGATTACTATCATAAATAAAGCGGCTAAGGGATGGGCTTTTATGAACGAAATCTCCCGTTTGTTGATAAGAAGGCTTGCGACTGTCGTCACGTAATCCCCGCAACATTTCAGAATAAATAGTGATAAAGGCTTCACATTTATTTTTATTCTCGTTGATTTCCCCCATAAGAGAGGCCGCAAGAACCGCTTTTTCACGCCCAACCAAGATTTTTTGGCGCTTGCGTTCAAAATAGGCTTGACGGTCAACAGACTTCGAAACCTTTCGAAAACCCCAGATCATAATCAAGGACAAAAGCGCAAAGCCTATAATAATAGCACCAACAACAATAATTAAATTTAAATCCATATAGTCCTCACGTTAATTGCGGTCTCATTAAAACTGACATAGCTTAACTAGAACGTCTTACTGGCATTAATGATACCAGCCAATTCTTAAAATCCTTTAAATTTCTTGATTGTAACCAAATACGACCGGGCCCTTTAAATCGCAGCGCAATAAATTCGCCAGACGTCATGGATGAAAACCATGTGTTACCACCCTTTGTGATCTCATAATTAAGAGATGCATCCCATGCAACCAAATGACCGTTATCAACCAATATCTCTTCGCCCGCCTTAATATCAATCGGATAAATTCCGCCATAGCTTGATAAAAACAAATCCCCCACACCAGAAACCTTAACAACGAATAACCCCTCACCGCCAAACAGGCCTTTACTGATTGACTGAACCTTGGCACCGACCTCAATATCTTGGCTAGCGGCTAAAAAACTGCCCTTTTGGACGCATATTTCTTCGCCCTTCATCGGCAATGACATGATCGACCCAGGCAAAAAGCTGGCTAATAGCGCCCATCCGGCACCACCATCGGCTCTTATCTCTTGCATAAAGGCAGATTCGCCAACAAATTTACGTGCTATGGCCTTACCGATACCACCATCTAGCGTCCCTTTAAGCGACAAGGACGTGCTCATTGACACCATGGCACGTGATTCTGCTTTAATGGTTTCATTGGCCCCCAATGTCACTTTTAAAAGCGGAAAAGCTTCGCCGCCGAGTATCTCGTAATCCATTCTTAACCTTTATCGCGTAATACTATATAATGAGATGATAAAAAGGCTTTTTATCCTACAAAAAGAATAACTTAATATCATCGTAAATGAAAGACACGTTTAAGGTTAGATAAAAATAATGCGCGCGAAACTAGGCGAAATAATGGCAAAGCTTTATGTGTATCGAACACTCAATTTGTTCGACTCTGAGCAATGGGCGCATTATAGCGATGAAATAGAGGCCACCGTCGCGGCTGATGTCCGTATTGACGGCTTTGGCGATGAGATAGATAAATTAGAAGCACAAATCGTTGTGTCTTATGATGAACCGCCAATGAAAACAGCCCCTATTAAGCAAGTTTTCTATTTAGAAGCAAAATTACAACGCACTGGGGATTTCTTAATTGATAAATGCTATGTGAATAATAAAGAAATGATCCACAGTAATATTTTCAACTGGGCTGAAAAATCAATGAAGTTCTTTTTGCTCTGTGCCCAAGAAATTGAAAAAGGCAATCTGCCTGATTTTGATGAAATTGAAAAAATTGCCTTCTTTGAAAGCGGTCAATTCGGCGACCGCTGGGATGATGGCGGCGGTAAATCACCAAAGATTAATTCTGAAAGCTTACTAAAAGCTGGCAGAGGATTCTAAGATTAAGGTTTTAGGATTCACGTACATCGACATCAAAATCACGTGCTATTTGGACTAATCCTGCCTCAACAATTACACCTTCAGATTTGAATATCCAATCGGCTGCAACGCGTGATATTTCGCCGACAATGATGGCATGACCACCCGTCAAATCATTCTCTGTGAGACGCATTTCAGCCACGGCAACATTGGCATCCGCATCAAAGACCTGCATTGATAATGATTTAATCATACCAAAATTTTGTTTGCGTTCTGTCGCATTATGAATGCTTAGGGAAAAAGATAAATAAGCGATTTCATAAGGAATCTTATCTAGCGCAACGGTTATAACTTCATGACCTTCTGTTTCATTGATCCCAGGAACATCGGCAATCTGTGTATCATTTAAATGAATAACCTCGCCATCTTCAGATGTGGCATTATTATAAAAGACAAAGTCATGCTCGCTGCGGATTTTCTTAAAATTATTGAGCATGAAACAGCTGGCATCAATATCAAACGGAACTTCTGTTAAAGGATTGTCACCAAATTCATTCTTGACGCTCTCCATTTCCCATCCGAAAACAATACGAATATTACGCAATGCGCCGTCATTCGCCATCAAGTTATATTCTGCGCCTTTTTCAATCATATGCATGGGTTTAAATCCTCTTTATTTAAATAAATTTGTAAATAGTAAAACCACAATAGGTCAAGACCATAACCCAACCAAGGGCCTTACCAAAGCGTTTAAAGATCATAATTTGCGCGATAAATAACACCGTCACAATCATCATCACATAGCTATCAAACTCACGCAGAGCATCGGCAATATTGGCTATATCCATGCCAGAAATAAGCGCCGTTATACCAATGATCGATAGAATATTAAATACGCACGATCCGATGATGTTACCCAAAACAAGGCTCGTTTGGTTTTGACGCGCCGCAATCACACAAGTAACCAATTCGGGCAGCGATGTACCAAATGCAACCAATGTAACGCCAATCACACTTTCTGGTACGCCCAAAACGGTTGCACCAACAACCGCGCCACGAACAAGAATTTCAGCCCCTAATGCGATACCAATAAGACCTAGGAATAAAAATAAAGCAGCTTGTCCCGCATGCTCATACACATTTTTTGTCTCTTCTAATAATTCAGCAGGGATTTCTTTGGCACGCTTGCTTTGGATGAATTGATAGACCACATAGATAATCAAAATACCGAGCATTGCGGTACCTTGACCTTGGGTAATCATGGTTTCTTTAATCATATAGACAAGGGCTAATGTACTGGCACCCAACAAACATAAATCACGCTTCATCGCACGATCAACGGTGACGACCAAAGGTGTTATAATCGCCGTTGCGCCAATAACCAACAAAATATTCGCAATATTAGAGCCAATCACATTTCCAATAGAAAGCCCTGCAAAGCCCTTTAAATTGGCGTTCACGGAAACGATTAATTCAGGGAGAGATGTTCCGAAAGCAATAATAGTAAAACCAATTAAAAGTGGTGATATTTTGGCGCGATTAGCCAAGGAAACAGCGCCATCAATTGTCCATGCACCGCCCTTAGCAAGGAAATAGATCCCCGCTATGATGGCACCCATTGATAAAATAAGGGCATCTACACCGCTGAAACTCATATCGATTAATGTCATTTTTGTATCCTGTATTCTTACTTCTCGCCTTGACCCCAATTAATACCAAAGCCAAAGGCGCGGTCCATTTCAGCATGACCAGAATAATATTCATTTAAATTAGTGAGTTTCATTGAGCCGTCTTTATTTTCTAACTTCAATAACGCACAAACGGGAAGCCCATCACAAAACTCGCATAATTCTACCTCTAGTGAATCATACCCTTCCATGGTTAAGACTGCCTTGGCGTCCGTTTTAGACCAAGAATACGCGCCTTTATAGATGTAGGCATAAACAACGATACGACGAAAATCTTGCCATTTTTCGCCATTAATATAAAGATCTTCACCGAGCCCTGCACCAGTATCATCATCGCCCTGTAGCTCAATATAAGGGGCATTATTATAATCGCCAAATATATTACCAAATGCCTGAACAACGCCGCGTGATCCGTCATTTAACTCATACAAACAGCCCAGATCTAAATCTACGCGCGGTATTTTTCCCATCGCCGCCTTGATTGAATTCATAAAACCTTGGACGGGTGGTTGTGACCAATCAAGATTGATTTTTATCTTCGGAAAGGCTTGTGTCTCTGGACGATTGGGAAAATCCATACCCCCACCTTTTTTTGTACTAATGGGTTTTTTTAAGCGATTATCCCAGCTTTTTTTCTTATCGCCCGTTTTACCTTTAATACCTGCGGCATCGCTGCGCGTTTCAATTGTTGTGGCTTGTGACAATGGCTGTTGGCCATCATTTTGTGAGGCTAAATCTGGCTCAAAATCATCGATACGGGACATTGTTTATGGACCTTCTTTTTTCAAATATATTGAATAAAAATTATACGCTTTTTTTCTTCTTAAAAATACGCTAAAAACACAACATAGTCCACGCATTATATAATGTTATATAATCATTTACAGATAAAAGGATATTCGCAAAATGTCAGGTCAATACGCATATGTCATGAAAGACTTAAGTAAAACCTATCCCGGTGGGAAAACGGTCTTAAGCGGTATTTGGTTATCTTTTTACCCCGGTGCGAAAATTGGTGTTTTGGGTCACAATGGTGCGGGTAAGTCGACCTTGCTGAAAATCATGGCCGGTATTGACAAAGACTTCAATGGCGAAGCATGGGGCGCAAAAGATCTTAAAATTGGCTACCTTGCCCAAGAGCCAAAATTAGACGAAACGATGACAGTCGGCGAAAACGTCATGATGGCCATGGCAGAGACCAAGGCATTATTGGATGAATTCCAAGAAATTAGCATGAAATTTGGTGAGATCACAGACCCCGATGAGATGAATGATCTGATTGAGAAACAAGGTGAACTTCAAGAAAAAATTGATGCTGCGGATGCATGGGATTTGGAACGCACCGTTGAGATTGCTATGGACGCTCTACGCTGTCCGCCCGCCGATAAAGACGTTAAAAACCTATCAGGGGGAGAGCGTCGCCGTGTCGCACTTTGTAAGCTTCTTCTTGAAAAGCCAGATATGCTCTTGCTTGATGAACCAACCAACCACTTGGATGCCGAATCTGTTTCTTGGTTACAGCGTTTCCTTGGTGATTATCCAGGCACAGTCGTCATGATTACGCATGATCGCTATTTCCTTGATCATGTAACGGGCTGGATCCTTGAATTGGATCGTGGCTCGGGTATTCCGTATGAGGGTAATTACACAAGCTGGTTAGAACAAAAACAAAAACGTCTTCAGCAAGAATCAAAACAAGAAGATGCACGCCAGAAAACATTGGCCCGTGAATTGGAATGGGTACGTCAGTCCCCCAAAGCACGCCAAGCGAAGAACAAGGCGCGTATTAATTCTTACGAGCAACTCCTCGCTGACAGTAAAGAGGATGCCTATGAAGCAACCGCCATCGCAATTCCATCAGGGCCACGCCTTGGTGATATCGTGATCCAAGCCAAGGGCGTTAAGAAAGCGTACGGCGATAAGCTATTATTTGATGACATGAACTTCAGCCTACCCGCTGGTGGTATTGTCGGTATTATTGGGCCTAACGGTGCGGGTAAAACAACAATGTTCCGTATGGTCACAGGCCAAGAAACACCGGATAGCGGTGAGTTTAAGGTCGGCGACACAGTTAAGCTTGGTTATGTTGATCAAAGCCGTGATTCGCTTGATGACAGTAAAAATGTCTGGGAAGAAATTTCTGGCGGTACCGACATGATGGAGGTTGGCGATAGAACAATGTCTAGCCGCGCCTATGTCGGCAGCTTTAATTTCAAAGGCCAAGATCAGCAGAAGAAAGTCGGATTACTCTCTGGTGGTGAACGTAACCGGGTCCATTTGGCCAAGATGCTGAAGAGCGGCGCGAATGTTCTCATGCTCGATGAACCAACAAATGATTTAGATATTGATACATTGCGCGCCCTTGAAGAAGGCTTAATGAATTTTGCTGGTTGTGCGGTTATTATCTCGCATGATCGCTGGTTCCTTGACCGCCTCGCAACGCACATCCTTGCCTATGAAGGTGATTCAAAGGTTGTCTGGTTTGAGGGTAACTACGAAGACTATGAGAAAGACAAGAAACGTCGTTTGGGCGCAGATGCGGATCAACCAACCCGCATTAAATACAGGCCTGTGACGCGTTAAATCACTATGGTGTTTTAGACCAAGGCTTATGAAGCCGTCTTGTTTGTAATAATTCTCTTTTTGGTAATTGCACGTTCTTACGTTTAGCAAAAACTGTTGTTGCTTTTGCAATAAGTCCCTTAGGATTTTCAGGCGTTGCCCTCGTGCTCCCCCAAATTTGATAGCCATCGTCACGAAAGTTCTTAGTCATCTGCCATGCACGATTTTTTTCTATCTCTGAGATATCATCTTTATCAAACACACCAAAGGCGCGCCTTAAGGGCTGGTGATATTCAAAGGCCTGCATATATAAATCAGCATATGAACACCTATTAAAAAGTCTTTTTCTTTCTTCATAGACAGTTTGAATTGCCTCTATATGTGTTTTTTGCATATGTATGTTTTCATGCCCATCACTATATAAATTTGACCTCATTACAACAGGTTTCTTTTTTGTTTTTGCCAGAAAGTGATTATCTGGATCAAGGGCTATGGGTAATAGCCTTTCATTTCCTTTTTTATCATAGACATTTACCACACCACAATTTCGCGCATCATTATCGTGATGATTGTTACCAAAAGCTTTAATTATCCGCGTTAATTTCCCAACGTTACCAAACAAAGAATTATGCTTATTTATATTTTTATAGAGTTCAATCCCTGGATATATGGCAATTGTAATAGCTGTATTCTCGTCATCAACCCAATGAATAGGCTGTAAAATCCCTAGGTTTAAAAGATCAGATACATTCGTTGGCCCAATTCTTATCACAACACCATGGCTATCTAGAAATAAAAGATCATGCCCTCTACCGCGAAATACTTCACTTTTTACACAAGGCTGTGGCAAGCCATATTTTTTCAACGTTTCTGAAACAAATCTTGCTGTATCACTATTTTGCACATAATCTTTGCGCCCCATAGAATGCCCTGATTTCCAATCAGTATAGCACCAACCATAGTTAAAATTTTGCTTTTTAGATACCATTGCTTTACTTTACATAATAATAAAAAGAATTGCAAGAAAATTCATAAAAAAATACCGCTCATCAATAGCAGTATTTTATATTCCAGAAGCTATATGATTATTAATTATACTGTTCTCTCATAAGCTCCAACAGGGCTTCCATGCCACCGCCGCGTGTGATGACAGAGGCAAAGTCAGAACGTTGGGTGATGCTCATGCTAACACCCTCTATAGACAGATCTATAATTTTAAGCTTTGAATCTTTGTTACGGACACGCCACTCAAGACGAATGGGGGGGCGTTCACCATCAAATTCAATTTGGCTGGTTACAATAGAATCACGCTTGTTTTTAACAACAGCACTAATCACATTAAATTTTTCATTTGTATAATCTTGGAATTTATCAGCATAAATTGAGACAACCATTTTTTTGAATAAATCTAAAAACTCGTCCTGCTGCTCTTCTGTTGCAAGACGCCAATTTTTACCCAAGGTAAAACGACCAATAGTTTCAATATCAAAATAACGTGTTAACAAGCGACCAAAATCTTTTTTGAACGCCTCTTCTGCTTGACCCTCAACTGCGAGTAAAGCGATGGCTTCATTCCCCAATGTTTGAACAAATTTTTGGGCTCTTACGTCCGTTTCCGCCTGTACCGGAGAAACGAAAAACGCCATAAGAATGAAAAAGCCTGTAAATAAAGATGTTTGCAGTGTTTTAACCATTATTATTCACCATTTTCCATGAACGCATAATCATCATAATCGTTCAGGCTTGCTGTTCTTGAGCCCATAACCGCACCTTCTTGAACATCATCAATTTGTGCATTTCTAAATTGTGTATAAACGCTGCGGATTGCCGCATAGTAATCAAGAGAATTGGCTCTTAAGTCATCCAAAGGATCAATCAAACGTGCACGTTGATCAATGGCTGTTGTAATATTTTGACCGATCAAACGATCATCAACGCCTGTTCCTTCTGCATTCCAGTAAACCGGATTTGTTACAAAATCAGCCGCCATACCAGCAAAATCACGTACTGTTGAGGGCCCCATCAAGGGGAGGACGATATAAGGTCCGCTTGGCACGCCCCACACAGCCAATGTCTGACCGAAATCTTCACCCTCATAAGGAATACCCGCTTTATCAGCAGCATCAATAAAACCAGCAATACCAACCGTTGAGTTCATTAAGAAACGTGCGGTTGTTGTTGCCGCGCCATCGATATCGCCTTGCAAGATTTGATTCGCAAGATCTGTCGGTGATAAAAGGTTTCTAAAGAAGTTCTGAATACCGTCACGCGCGAACTCAGGCAGTACTTTACGATAGCCTTGAGCAACAGGACGGAATGCAATTTTATCAACGACGCCATTGAAAGAGAAGATAGCACGGTTAATTGTTTCTAATGGGTCATTAACCTGATCATATGACGATAAGTCATTATTCACCGAAGAGGCACTAGAACAGGAACCCAGCGGCATAGCCAGTAGTGCGATTAGAAAGAGTTTTGCGAATAGTTTTTTCATCAGTATGTTGCCCTAAAATAATAAAAATTATAACCCATTTTAATAATATATATATCTGCTTACAGAATAGTTAATAAAAACACAAGTGTAGAATAACCTTTAACCTATTTATTCTGTTATCTTTATTACAAAATGTGCTATTTTTGTTTCATGAAAAAAACCTTCCATTTACATCTTGTTTCGGACTCAACGGGCGGAACGTTACACAATGTTGCCAGAGCCTGTATATCACAGTTCCAGGACATCGAACCAATCGAGCATTTCTGGCATATGATCCGTAACAATAAACGCATGGAGAGCACATGCGCCGGTATTCTTGATAAAAAAGGCATTGTTTTTTTTACAATTGTTGACGAAGATTTGCGTCGCACCTTAAAACGCTTTTGCCGTCGCCATGACATCCCCGCTATTCCTGTATTAGAGCCTGTTTTAAAAAGCCTCTCTAGCTTCCTTGGTCAACCAAGCCTATCAACCCCCGGCTTGCAACATCAATTAACCGATGATTATTTTGATCGCATTGATGCCATGGATTACGCCATGCAAAATGATGATGGGCAGCTGGGACAACATATCGAAGATGCAGATGTGGTTATCGTTGGTGTTTCTAGAACATCAAAAACTCCGACCTGTATTTACCTCAGTAATCGGGGCGTAAAGGCGGCCAACATTCCATTTATTCCAGGCGTTACAGATGAAGGTCACTTAACAAATTTAAAAGCGCCCTTTGTTATTGCCTTAACCACCAGCCCCAAAAGATTAGTTGATATTCGGAGTTCCCGCTTAACGGAATTAAAAGAGCGCAATGAAACAGACTATATCAATTTGGATAAAGTTGAAGAAGAGGTGAAATATGCCCGTCGCTTTTACAGCAAAATGAAATGGCCCGTTATTGATGTCACCAGACGGTCAGTGGAGGAAACATCCGCAGAAATTTTAAAGATAATGAATAAAGAATAATCATGAAACAATCACCCCTTAAGCTATGCCTTGTAGGTCACCCCGTGGAGCAATCACGCTCGCCGATGATTCATAATCACTGGCTATGCGATAATGACATTAACGGCGATTATGGGCTGTATGATATTCAGCCAGAAAAGTTTGATAATGAAATAAGAACAGCAATCAATCACTATGATGGTTTTAATTTAACAGCCCCACACAAACAAAAAATCATCCCCTATCTTGATATCTTAAGTGACGCCGCCACCGCGATTGGTGCGGTCAATACCGTGTATAAAAGAGAGGGAAAACTCTATGGAGATAATACCGATTACCTAGGCTTTCTTGAACCGCTCAAACATCTTAAAAACATAGACAATATTCTGGTTATCGGCGCGGGCGGGGCATCCAGAGCCATTCTGTATGGCTTAAAAATAATTGGTGCCAAAAAGATAACCGTCACTAATCGTAGCTTTGAAAAAATCGCTTCTTTAACATCTATCACCGAAACTCACGCCCTACCCTATGGCGATGTTGAACCTTTTGTAAAGGACCAAAAAATTGATATGATTATCAATACAACATCGTGCGGTATGGTAAAAAATAACCTTGAATACTATGATGACCTACCCTTTAATTTTTCAGCCACGCAACAAGAAACGATTTTTTATGATCTTGTTTATAATCCCCTTGAAACAACATTTTTAAAACAAGCAAAAAACAGAGATCAACAAACCATCAACGGGCTAGATATGCTCCTTTATCAGGCCGCCCATGCATTCAAGCATTGGACCAATATATATCCAGCGATTGACGATGATCTAAAGACCTCTATAATCAAAACATTCTAGAGAATAAGGAACTAAAACACATGATTATATTGGGCTTAACAGGATCTGTCGGGATGGGCAAAAGCACCGCCGCCAATCTATTCCGTGAATTTGATATTCCCGTCCATGACGCGGACGCGGCAACCCATGCATTATTAGATGTTAATGGCGGTGCCGTTGCAAAAATAGAGACGCTATTTCCAACAACAGCCGAAATCGATGATGACGGCAATAAATATATTAGCCGTCAGAAATTAGGGCAGATTGTCTTCAATGATGACGTGTCTTTGAAAAAAATAGAGGCTATCTTGCACCCACTGGTACGTGCAAAAACCGATGATTTTGTCAAGGAACAAGCAGACAAAGGATCTGACCTTGTAGTATTAGATATCCCTCTGCTTTATGAAACAAAGGGCGAAGACCGCTGTGATGCCGTACTGGTTGTCTATACTTCTGATCTCATTCAACGAAAACGTGTCTTAGCGCGCCCAAATATGACGGTTGAACGGTTAGAGGCCATTTTAGAAAAACAAATGCCCGCAACTGAGAAATTAAAACGCGCTGATTTCAGCCTATCCATGGAAGATGGCATTGACGAAGCCAAAGCCCGCATTAAAGCGATGATGCCACAGTTCATGGCTATCACCCCCACCATCAACATATAAGACAGTAAGATCATGACAAAACCAACGCTAAGAGAAATTATATTCGATACAGAGACAACGGGATTTGATCCCTCCGATGGTCATAAATTAATTGAGATTGGCTGTATTGAATTGATCGATCATATGCCAACGGGCAACACCTATCACCAATATATTAATCCTGAACGTGACGTCCCGATTGAAGCCGTCAATGTCCACGGCCTTACGGAAGATTTCCTGAAAGACAAACCACTTTTCTCACAAGTGATTGATGATTTTCGTACCTTTGTTGGCGATGATATTTTGATCGCCCATAACGCCGAATTTGATATGAATTTTTTGAATTACCAACTTAAGCATGGTGGCTTTCCGACCCTGCCCAACAAGGTCATTGATACATTAACAATGGCACGGCGTAAATTCCCCGGCTCCCCCGCCAGCTTGGATGCCCTATGTAAGCGCTTCAACATTGATAATTCAAGCCGTACTTATCACGGCGCATTATTGGATTCTGAGTTATTAGCAGAGGTTTATTTAGAGCTTATTGGCGGTCGCCAACAAGGACTAGAGCTAAACGCCTCGCAAAATAGTGACGATCATAACCCGCTAGAACTATCACCAAAGAAACAAAAACGCGAACCTCGTATTTTTAAAATATCCGACGCCGAACAAACAGCACACAAGGCCATGCTAGAAAAACTTAAAAATCCCCTTTGGAAGAACAGTTAAGACATAAAAAAACCGCCCTTAAATTATAAGAGCGGTTTTTATTTATTATTGTGTTTATTTACGCAGTGCCCGATTGACCAGATGCAGCGGCTTGATTGGCTTGCTCCATGCCTTTTTTATATAATGATACAAAATCAACAGGGTTAATCATCAATGGTGGGTAACCACCCTCGCGTGTCATGTCTGCCATAATGTTACGGGCAAACGGGAAAATCATACGTGGTACTTCGATAAGCAAGATTGGCTTGACCGCTTCTTCGGGAACGTCCTTTAGGGCAACCAAGGCACAATAAACAAGTTCAGCGACGAAATATTTCTCGCTCTTCTCATTTGTCGCATTACCATTGATAACCAAAGATACTTCATACCCATCGTCACCCATTTTGCGGGCTTCTACATTTACATTTACAGCAACATTTGGTGCTGTTTTCATTTGTGAAAATATCGCCGGTGCATTCGGGTTTTCAAAAGAAAAATCCTTCACATATTGGGATAAAATTTGGATAGGAATACCGGCTTGTTCGCCCGCATTATCTTCTTTTTTCTCTGTTTCTTTTTTCTCGCTCATTTTTTATCTCCTTTTTGTTGAACTTCGTAAAAATCACCATCTATTGTTGGGGTTGTTTTTGGAGGCTGATCGTTTTCTTGTGTTGCTTGCCCCGAAAACGTTTGTTTTGCAGAAAATACATCGTCATCATAAACTCTTTTATGCGTATAGTCCATCAAGCCAACAGAACTTAAAAACGTGATCATATATGATCTTAAAACCGGCAGTGCCATAATCAGCCCAAATATATCCGTCACAAGACCAGGGATAATTAATAAGATGCCTGCAAATAATGATAAAAATGCGCGCTGAATATGGTCAATCGCTGACAAATTCTCTTTTTGAATGCGTTTTTCACTAACGCCGCCGCCAACAAAGCTCTGCCAAAATTTTGTTTTAATTAAGTAACCACCAAAACACATTGTTCCCACAACCCATAAGGCAACAAACAAGCCGCCGAATTGATCGGCCATGGCGCCTAAGATTGATAACTCAACAAACATCATGAATACAATGATGAGTAAAACGGTTAGTGGGGTAATTGTTAACAAACGCACAGCTTAAAACCTAAATAACGTAATTTTTTGTTTCTTCTTTTTCAGGAATATAATCTTTATTTTTCTTTTTGCCAATCTAAATGATTAACAGTACTGTAAAAGCATATGAAATAAGCCTTTGTGCGCACTTATGTCACAACACATTTTCTAAAAGAAAGAAAAACCATGAACTTCCTGCTTCTTGACCTGCTTATCTTTGGTGGTATCGCCCTGTTCCTTTATTTCCGCTATAAGGGTATTTTAGGCACAAAACATGGCGAAGAACGCGAACGTAAAACAATCTTTGATATTAAAAAAGACGATAAAAAATCGACCGCATCTAAATCAAAAGATGATGCCCACCTAAAAGATGACAGCCCAATGACCCCCAAAGATTTCATTCAATCAACGGGGAATAAGAATATTGATGCGACATTAACTAAAATATCTCTAAAAGACCGTGGCTTTACCCCGCACGACTTTATCAATGGTGCTAAATATGCATTTGAGCTGATCGTCGAAGCCTTTGCCAAGGGCGACAAAGAAACATTAGAACCTCTTTTAAGCGGTGAGTTAATGGATAGCTTTGAAAGCGTTATTGATGACCGCGCCGAGAAAGGCCATATATTACATACTGATATCATAAATGTTAAAAAGGCAGAGATAACAGAGGCTGGTGTCTTTGCCAACAAAGCCTCTGTTACAGTTTCCTTTACCGCAGAAGAAGTCAAAGTCATGAAAAATACAGACGGTGAAATCTTGATGGGCGACCCAGATCAAATTCATGAAATCACCGATATTTGGACATTTACAAAAGACCTAGACACACAAGATCCAAACTGGATTTTAACCGCTACACGCACGCAATAATAACGGATACAACCATGACCTTATCATACAAAAATATATTATCATTTTTGGTAGTAACCTCTTTATTAATAATTATTCATGGATGTTCGGTTACACCAAAAGACGATAGCGATGCAACATTGCGGTTAGAAAAAGCATCATTTTCACAACTCACAAATTGGCAAAATCACGATTTGAAATCTGTCTATGAGACATTTCAAAAATCATGTGGTGTGACATTACGTCGTGATAAAAATAGTAGCTTTGGCAATAAAAGATTTAAAGGCAATTACGGTGGCACCGTTGCTGATTGGCAGCCAGCCTGTGAGATGTTAAAAGAAATTAACAAAAACGATAATGATTCATTACGCCTGTACTTTGAGACCTTTTTCACACCCTATCAGTTAATTGCTCAAACGGGATCATCCTCAAAAAATACAGGCCTCTTTACAGGATATTATGAGGCATCGCTAAAGGGATCTGCGACAAAAACAGGAGCGTATCAAACCCCCCTTCATAAACGCCCCGGTGATTTGGTTATGGTCGATTTAGGCGACTTTCGGGACAGCTTAAAAGGTGAGCGTATTGCTGGACGCGTTGCGTCGGGACGCCTAACTCCGTTTGAAGATCGCGCAAATATTGTGAATGGTGCACTTGATGGTCAAGAACTAGAATTAGTCTATGTCGACGATCCAATTGAAGCATTCTTTCTACAAATTCAAGGCTCTGGTCGTATTGTCATGAATGATGGCTCAACCATGCGTGTTGGTTATGACGGACAGAATGGTCATGTTTATCGTGCGATTGGGCGTGATTTGATTGAGATGGGTGAATTAACCAAAGAAACGGTCTCCCTGCAATCTATTCGTACATGGTTAAAAGGAAACCCTGACAAGGCTGATGCTCTCAAAAATAAGAACCCCTCCTATGTTTTCTTTAGGCAACTCAAGGGCGACGGTCCCGTTGGTGGTTCTGGCTTGGAATTAACGCCGACGCGTTCATTGGCAATTGATTATACGAAGATCCCTTATCATGCTCCCTATTACGCCGTCTTCGATCACCCGACAAAAGAAGATGTTAAAATGGCGCGTCTATACGTCACACAAGATACGGGCGGCGCCATTCGCGGCCCAATACGCGGCGATGTGTTTTGGGGCTATGGCGATGTTGCAGAGACCTATGCGGGTGCGATGAAGTCGTCCGTACAAGGATGGATTTTACTACCTAAAACAGTTACGATAGAGGAATAGAGGAGAATAAAAGATGCTGACAGAAAATAATTTAACGGAGATGGGCATAACATTATCAATCTCTGACCTCGATGCGATTATTAATGGCGTCAATGCGGCTGATCCTTTTTTTAAAGATGATGGCTGGCTCGACCTTCTGAAATCTGCGACGCTAAGCGATCCGGAAAAAGAACAGTTACGTCAATATCGCGCCTCTTTACAATCACCAGAGATAGACTATAAAAATCCTGCACCGCGAATGGACGCAATCAAGAGTGAGATGACACATGATGATTTAGATCATTTTATTGTTCTGCGACGTGATGAATTTAATAATGAATACGTACCAGCGCGTCACGAACGCTTATCTTACGCGACAGGATTTACCGGCTCTGCGGGTGCGGCCATGATCAACAAAGACGGCAAATCCGCAATTTTTAGTGATAGTCGTTATACATTACAAGTCAAAGCAGAATGCCCAGATGATCTCTTTGCCTATGAAGATTATAGCCGTGATGCTTTAAAAAAATGGATCATCACACATGTGAAAAAAGGCGCAAAAGTCGGTGTTGATGGTCAAATCGCATCAATGAATTTGGCGGCTTTATTAAAAGAGGCCTGTGGTGATGTTGGTGCAACATTGGTTATCACCAATAATACATCACCACTAGAGCGCGCATGGGATAAGGAAACAGGAAAACATAAACGCGCACCAATACCCTTAAGTCCCGTCATTGAATACCCCCTTGCCCTTGCGGGACGTGATATTGACGCAAAACGTACAGACATCTTAGCCGAAATTGCAAAAAACGATGCGGATCGCTTGATCGTTAATGACCTGACATCCATTGCGTGGTTTTTAAACATTCGAGGGCGCGACATTGCGTGCACACCCGTGACCTTAAGCTATTTAACCCTTGATAAAAATGGTGCGACGACGCTTTATATCGATAAAGCAAAACTAACAGACACCCTCAAGACATATTTTGTGAATAATGATGTCATGGTTAAGGATTATGATGATTTCTATACGGACCTATCAGCACTTAATAATAAAGTAGTTCAGATTGACCCCAATGAAGGCACGGTAGGAATTGAAGATCTGTTATTAAAATCATTAAACACGCTTATTAAAAAGAAGAACCCGTGTCATTTGCCAAAGGCGATTAAAACACCGTCAGAACAAAAAGCCATGATCAAGGCACATGAAATTGATGCAATTGCCTTGTGTAAATTCCTACATTGGCTTGATACACAGGCACAAGATGGATCAAAAACAGAATTAGATGCCGTTGTCGCCTTAGAGAATTTTCGCCAAGAACATCCCGATTATAAAGGCCCTAGCTTTGACACAATTTCAGGGGCTGGATCAAATGGTGCGATCGTTCATTACCGCGCAACCAAAGACACAAATAAAACATTAGAAAAAGACAGTGTCTTTTTATGCGACAGTGGCGGGCAATATTTACATGGTACCACGGACGTAACCCGCACGATTGCCATTGGTAATCCTGGTGCGATTATGCCCGATGCCGTTACGAATTTTACCCATGTGTTAAAAGGCCATATCGCCGTTTCACAATTCACCATTACACCACAAACTACGGGCAAAGAAATCGATAATGCGGCACGTGCATCTTTGAAATCTGTTGGTTTAGATTATGGCCACGGGACAGGTCATGGTGTTGGTATTTATTTAGGCGTCCATGAAGGCCCCCAAGGCATTACCCCTTATTGGAAAGAGGGTTATAATGCTGGCATGATTGTTTCAAACGAACCAGGTTATTACCAAGAAGGTCACTATGGTATTCGTATAGAGAATTTGGTTTTGATTGAACAAGACACAGATGATGATAAGAATCTTTGCTTCCGTGACCTAACTTTAGCACCGATGGATCGTCGCTTGATTGATGTGTCATTGTTAAATGATGCAGAGATCGCGTGGATCAACGATTATCATGACCGCGTTTATAAAACGGTCGCACAAAATCTGCCACAAGATGTTGCTAAATGGCTAAAAGGTCAAACCGCGCCTTTAAAAAAAACAGCTAAGTTAGCGCACACAGCAAAACAAAAGCCAAAAGCGCCTTAATAATTAAGCCGCCTTGATTACTGTTTTTGTATTGCCATTAAATTGTGCCAATAAATCGGCTTGTTTCTCCATCGCCGCTTCAAAATGACGTTCTTTGACGTGACCAAAACCACGAATATCTTCAGGAATTGAAACAAGCTGTACAGCCAAATCATAATTATCTTTGTTCAAGTTATTAAGAATATGCGTAATCATTTCTTGATAATCGGTGATCAGCTGACGCTCCATCTTACGCTCTGATGTATAGCCAAAGATATCAAACGGCGTACCACGCAACCCTTTTAATTTTGCCATCAATGAGAATAAGGGGAACATGTAAGAGCCCAATTCCATTTTCTTTAATTCCCCCGTATCTTTATCGCGCTTAGCTATCAGAGGCGGTGCTAAATGGAATTTAACTTTATAGCCCTTTTCAAACTGTGCTTTGATCTGAGCCTTAAAATCCGTTTGGGCGTAAAGACGTGCAACCTCATACTCATCTTTATAGGCCATGACCTTGTATAAATATTGCGCTACCGCTTTTGTTAAAAGTTTGTCTTTATTGATATCTTTGTCCTTAACCGCTTTAACTAAGGCCTCATAACGCGCCGCATAGGCTTTGTTTTGATAGTCGGTTAACATCGCAACGCGGCGTGTCACTTTATCTTCCACTGTGGCTGATTTTTCACGGTATGTGGCAAGCTTAACATCTTGCTTTGGCTTTGCCGCAATCATAACTGTTTCTAACTCTTCTGCCGCTAAACGTCCCCATGCAAAGGCACGCTTATTCATCTCAACCGCAACGCCGTTTAGTTCAATGGCGCGCATAATAGATGAAAATTCGAGTGGTATCAGACCCTTTTGATAGGCATAGCCAACAAGAAAAATATTGGTCGCAATTGAGTTACCCAACAAGGCCGTTGCCAAATGAGTAATTGGTAATGTATGAACAAATTCTTCACCAACCGCATCCTTAATAATATCCAGCATAAGTTGATCGGGAATTTGTAAATCAGGCATTTTGGTAAAGTCACCCGTTGGCATGACGTTACTGTTTAAAATACAGACGGTTTTTTGTTTCTTCAGTGTCGATAAAACCGCACCGCCAGATGTCACAACCATATCAGAGCCCATAATCACATCGGCCTGACCAACACCAATTTTTGCGGTGAAAATATTCTCTGGTTTTTCACCAAAGCGAATATGAGTCATGACCGCGCCGCCTTTTTGGGCCAAGCCGATCTGATCCATAGTTTGACCGCCTTTGCCTTCTAAATGCGCCGCCATTGCCAATAAAGCACCAATGGTCACAACGCCTGTACCGCCTATACCAGTCAACAAGATAGACCAATTGCCTTTTTTCAGGTCATGTTTTTTAGGCTCTGGTAAGTCTGATAATTTCGCATCAATAGATTGGTCTGCGGAAGGTTTAGGTTTCTTCAAATCCGTACCCTCAATTGTCACAAAACTAGGGCAAAAACCATCAACGCATGAATAATCTTTATTACAGCTAGATTGATCAATTTGGCGTTTACGGCCATATTCGGTTTCAACGGGCAAGATTGATACACAATTTGATTTCTTACCACAATCGCCGCAACCCTCACAAACTTGTTCATTGATCATCACGCGTTTAATTGGGTCATACATTTTACCGCGCTTACGACGACGGCGTTTTTCTGCGGCACAGGTTTGATCATAGATCATTACCGATACGCCTTTCGTATCACGCAACATTTTTTGAACACGCATCAAGTCTGAACGATGATAAAATTCCGTCGTATCTGCAAAGTTCCATGCAACGCCGTCTAGTTTAATCGCATATTTTTCAATATCATCGCTGACCACAACGATTTTTGTGACACCCTCGGCGGCAACTTGGCGTGAAATTTGATCAACGCTTAATTGACCCTCAACATCTTGACCACCGGTCATTGCCACCGCGTCATTATACAAAACTTTATAGGTAATATTGAAATCTTGCCCTGTTTTCTTGCCATCATAAGACGCCGCACATGCTGCGCGGATCGCCATTAGGCCAGAATGCTGATAGGTACCATCGCCCAAATTGGCAAAGATATGATCTTCATTTAAAAATGGTGATTGTCCAATCCACGGTGTTCCCTCACCGCCCATTTGCGTAAAGGTAGAGGTATTATTGTCAATCCATGTTGCCATGTAATGACACCCAATACCCGCCATGGCACGACTGCCCTCTGGTACTTTGGTTGATGTGTTATGCGGGCAACCAGAACAATAATAAGGAGTACGTGCAATGGGTGAATTTTCGGTCAAACGATCTTCTGAGGCGCTAAGGGCTTTCATTGATTTCTCAAAAACCGATAGATCTTGTTTCTTGCTCACCTTAAGACGCTTTAGAAGCCCCATGATGCCCTCGGCAATCATATAAGGTGTTATCTCGTAATAATCAGGTAATAAAACAGAACCATCCTGTGTCTTTTTACCAACAATTTCGGGGGCATTTTTCATACCATACAGGGCTGATTTTGCCTGATCCTCGATTAATCCGCGCTTTTCTTCAACAACAAACAAGGCTTGTTTATCTTTGGCGAACTCTTTTAATCCTTGATCCTCAAGGGGCCATACCATGCCAACCTTATAAATGGAAATACCAAGACGCTCAACATCTTCCCACTCCATATCCATGACGCGCAAAGCTTGCATAACATCATTATAAGCTTTACCTGTTGTCACGATCCCCAAGGACGGTTTTTTACTCTCGTAGGTTACTTTATCGATATTATTGGCACGCGCGAAGGCTTTGGCGGCAGGCAATTTGTAATTGAGCAAACGCGCCTCTTGGGCAACGCCCGTATCAGGCCAGCGAATAGATAAACCACCCTCTGGCATCTCAAAATCGGTAGGTATTTTAAAATCAATTTTTTCATGGCGCGCATAAACGGACGCACTAGAATCCATCGTGTCGCCAAGGCATTTAAAACCAACCCATAGGCCAGAGTAACGGCTCATCGCGATACCAAATAACCCCATATCCAAAATATCTTGGATTGATGATGGGTTTAACATCGGCACGAAACAATGAATTAAGGCCTGTTCTGATTGATGGGGAAATGTTGAGGACTTACAAGAATGATCGTCACCGGCAAGTAGTAAGACACCGCCATTAGCATGTGTACCAGCGGCATTCGCATGCTTGAGTGCATCTAAAGAGCGGTCAACGCCAGGTCCCTTACCATACCAAATTCCAAATACACCATCATGGGTCATATTTTGCGGACGCAAAGCAACCTGTTGTGAGCCCCATACAGTCGTCAGGGCAATATCTTCGTTTAAGCCCGGTTGAAAGTGAATATCTTGTTCTTTTAAGAATTTTTGCGCTTGTGAGAGATAAAGGTCGTAGCCCCCCAATGGTGACCCGCGATAACCAGAGATAAAGCCCGCTGTTTTTAACCCGTGTGCTTGATCTTGAAAACGTTGCATAAGGGGTAAACGCACAAGAGCTTGGATGCCGTTTAAATAAACGCGCTCTTTATCAAAGCGGTATTTATCATCAAGTGTTACGTCTTTTAAGGCCATTCCCATGGGCGATCTTGCTCCTGAACTGTTATTTTATTATTCTTATAGGGCATAATATAACTCATTTTAGAGCAAAGACAAAATACTGATCGTCGTTTTATGAATCAAAATAGTGGCATTTAAGAACCTCGATATGTTATAATAGTTCATACAAAAAACTTAAGGCTTATTTTATGATCACATCATATCCAAAGACAAAAAACGCTTTCTTGCGTGCGCTTATCGCGTACACGCCTTTTGACCGTGAAGAAGAGAAAAACAGACAGCGCTTTATCGCTCTCATTCGAGGTCAAGAAAAACCCTTTAATCGATACGCAACACCCAAACATTTTACAGCAACCGCCTTTATCGTTAATCCAGCGATGACGCACACATTGCTTATAAAACATAAAAAATTAGGGGTTTGGATTAACCCAGGTGGACATTGTGATGATTTAGAGTCGGTTCATGAAACCGCCCTGATGGAAGTTTTAGAAGAAACGGGTCTTAAAAACTTAAGGCCAGTTGCTGGTTTCTTAGACCTCCATTGCTATGACTATATCGTTAAAAGAGGTAAAATGAGCCACGTCAAAACCAAAGTGCCGCACAAATCTGAAGAAGCCGATTATGATACAGCCATCTTGGTTATCGGTGATATGAGTGAAAAAATTACCCTTGCAGACCGCGAAGTTGGTGACTATAAATGGGTCAAAATTGACGATCTGGTTAAGACCTCTAATAAATCTAGCTTCAGACGAATTGTTCCAAAAATAAAAGCCCTAAAGGCACGCCGCGCCAGAGGTGCCACTTTAAAACTTAATATCTAATTTAAAAAGAAATGCCAATGATTATAAAAACAATGAATGACTTCAAAATGGTTCTTGAAGACTATAGCCCCTATGATGAAACAGAAGGCGCCCATAAGGATAAAGTCCTCAGCCTACTATCCCAGGTAGACATCCCTTTCTCACGTGAAAATTTAACAGGCCATATCACTGGCTCTGCCCTAGTCGTAAATAAGGACCTAACAAAAGTTTTTCTTATTCATCATAAAAAATTGAATATTTGGATTAACCCTGGTGGACACGCAGAAGGGTCACCAGATTTTATTGATGTAGGCACCCGTGAGACAGAAGAAGAAACGGGTTTAGTCGATCTGATCACTATACCTGAAATTTTTGACATAGATGTACACCCTATCCCTGAAAATACAAAAAATGGTGATGTTGTGCCAGCCCATACACATTATGATATGCGCTGCCTTGTCATTGCCAATGAAGACGAGGCTCCCGTCTTGCAAGAAGAAGAGGTTTTGGGTGGGCGTTGGTTTACACTTAAAGAAGCCAAAGAAACAACACCACACACTAGCTTCACACGCATGATTGATAAAATCATTATAAAACGAAACTATTATTTAGAAAAAATAGCTAAAAGGTGATGATAAGTAACAGTTTTTACTTTTTTTTCATCTATTAGTCTGATACTTAAAAGATTAGAATTTAATTTAACGTACGCAAGAATGGTGGTGATTCCCATAGTACAGGTAACAGTAAGAGATAATAATGTTGAACAGGCTCTACGCGCGCTAAAGAAAAAAGCACAGCGTGAAGGTCTATTCCGCGAAGCGAGAGCCCGCAAACATTTCGAAAAGCCATCTGAAAAACGCAAACGCGAGAAATCAGAAGCAGTTCGTCGCGCACGTCGCAACACGAACAAAGACTAGAATAATTGCTGATATTTGATTCGTTGCATACGATATAAACAATCAAATTGAGTGAAAATAATTATAAAGAGCCCTATTCATTGAGAATAGGGCTCTTTTTTATGCTCATTACTGGCTTTCTTGGTTTTTATCCAAATTCTCGCTTGAGTTCCTTTACTATATAAACAATACTAATTAAGTAATAAAATTATCATTTGACATATAGTTATGAAAAGTTTATTATCTTTATAAGATCAAGAGATGCATTATAAGCATCCGTCGATAATAGCAATCAGGAAGGCTTTAGAAATGCAGAAACGCGCGCAGAGATCCGTTAATACGATACCGCGTAAACATGCACGCCAAAAAATCACGAAAAACAGCTTATCCCTTTCTAAAATATTGAATAGATTTAATGTTCTAGTGCTCAGCGGTATCGCATCTATGTCACTATCCACAACATCAATAGCCGGGGAATATCGCTTACCAGACCCTGCATTGCAAAATTACAGCCATACGTCTATCGATCTTTATGCACAGACTAGCTATGATAATTGTGCCATAGGCAAAAAATACGCGCCCGCACCAGAGGCCAGCGATATTATTGCGTCCATCATAAAAGAAGTGCGCAAAACACGTACTGGGCAAGAGTTACTAGATAATGTGAACTTAACGCGCATGGCCAGCTGTATTTCCCTTGATTTGGCATCAGATGAGCTATCCGCGTTTGGTGTCTCTGGTATGTCATTAGTTCCGTATAATTACGAAGGCTTACAAGTCGCCTTAAATGGTTCTTTAACGAGTAGAGGCGATAGCGTAGAGGCTGCTTATATATCAGAAATAACACGTGCATATATTTTCCAAAAGGCCTTAAAAAATGATATCCACGCGCAACATTTCTTTATTTACAATCCAGAAGACGGCCTTAAATTTCACCTTATACAGCAAGCGGCCGCCAAGGCAATGAGCGTTTTTTATGCGTGGGAAAACAAACGGTATGATGCTTATTGGGAGGAGCTAAAAGCAAGACCCGATACAGCCAAAATCATCGCTAATATCGAGTACGCAGAAGCTAATGGCGTATCAGAATATGATATTAAAATCATAGCCTTTAACACTTATTTCGATACGGCTTACAGCGTCGATAAAGACACAAATGAATATTTAAAAATATACGAAAAATACATAAAGAATGGCGGACTTGTACAAGATACACGCTTGCAGAACGAAGACTTCTCTTTCCTTGATGCCCTTATTCCGGTGGATAGTTACAATGGTAATACACGCCTTGATTTTAATGCAATTGGATCTGTAAAAGAAAAAACATATCAATCAACACATAATCGTATTGATAACCTGCATAATGCCCATAAAAATGCATCCCGTTTTGGCTATGACATTACGTCTGAACGTGCAACAGCCCCCGATGGTAAAAACCCTGATAGACCGCTTCATAAAGCAGACTTCAGACAATGGCAAAAAACAGACTTTAACCTCTATGTGCAAAACAGCTATGAGCGTTGCCTATACAATAAAACAGGTGGCTTCACGAAAGCAGCCACAGTTGCCGATCAAAAATATAATGAAGACATCCAGCGTTTTTTAGAAAATATTTTAGCAACAGAAACAGGGGAAAAAATCTTTGAAGGCTTTGCCTCGCAAGATACACCCATTTGCGCAGACATCATGGAAAACAATATTGTTGGTGCTTTTATTCCCGCATATTACGAGAATTCTCCAGCTTATATTTCCCATCAATCTATTAGTATGAACGCAGCATTCTTTGAGAGAGGCGACGACACTTCGGAAGTTTCGCTCGTACAAGAAATTGTTCATGCGCAATTACAACGCGAAGCAACAAAACATGGGGTCTATTTCTTAAACACAAATCTTTATAGCATTGAAGACGCTGTGAAAATGAATTTGATTAATGAAGCCTTTGCCCACTCATGGCAGATGCGTTACGCATGGGAACAAAAAAATACGCGCCCTGAACTTTTTAATTCAATGAAAGACAATATAAATTTATCAATGACGATTAAATACCTAGAACAGAAAGAGCAAGAACAAGGCTTTTTATCACTTGACGAAGTCCAACAACTTTCATTCCAAATTCTTTTACAATCTTCAGAGTTTATTGACACTTATGCCGTCGGTGTAATTAATCCCTATATGGTCAGCGTTAATTATATTAGTGAAACACCCCGACTTAGCCTTCAAAACAGAAATTGGAAATGGTTAGATAGTGTGGGTGGTGATAACCAAGCAAACCTATCGTCACTTGTCCAAGACTTTGTTGCGCAACCGTTAAATATACAAAGAGCAGAGCCAACAACACGCGAAGCCTATTATCGTATAGTGAACAATAGCTATAGGCCAACCGTTAAAATGGCAGGAATGAATCCTTAAAATAAAATTTATTAGTGAACTAATTTAATGAGCGAGTGCGGCCTTGATAAGTGTCTTTGTATAATCTTGCCTTGGCGTATCAAAGATCTTATTCACATCACCCGTTTCGACAACCACACCATTTTGCATGACAATCACATTATGTGACAAAACGCGCACAACGGCCAAATCGTGGCTGATGAAAATATAGGCCAAGCCATATTTCTTTTGTAAATCACGGAGTAAATCTATGATCTGTGATTGAACAGTAAGATCAAGGGCTGAGGTTGGCTCATCCAATACAACCAATTTTGGCTTTAAGATCATCGCCCGGGCAATTGATACACGTTGGCGCTGTCCACCGGAAAATTCATGTGGATAACGGTGGCGCGTTTCAGGATCAAGCCCAACCTCATCCATAATATCGACCACACGCAAATCACGCTGTTCCGCGTTTAGATGTTTTTCATGGATAAGTAAGCCCTCGGCAATAATTTGTGCTACAGATAGACGCGGCGATAAGGCCCCATACGGATCTTGAAAAACAATTTGAATGTCGCTGCGTAAATGGCGTAGGCGTTTTCTTGAAATACGCAATAAATCATCATCTTTAAAACGCACACGACCTTGTGCTGGCAATAAGCCTAAAATCGCATTGGCCAATGTCGTCTTGCCCGATCCGGACTCACCGACGACACCCAATGTTTCACCAGGACGCAAATCAAAAGAAATATCATCAACGGCCTTCACAAAGCTTAAAGCCTTACCAAAGAAGCTTTTCTTTTGAGTGAAATATACCTTCATCTGATCCGCCGTTAAAATTGGTTTCGCCAATTTATCATAGGCGCTGGGGCTACCCTTTGGAATCGATGACAACAACATTTTCGTATAGGCATGTTGTGGTTTTGTTAAAACGTTTTTAGCGGTACCTGCCTCAACCATATCACCAGACTTCATCACACATATGTCATGTGCCATATGTTTAACCACACCAAAATCATGAGAAATAAGTAAAATTGCCATCCCCATTTTCTTTTGCAAGTCTTTTAGTAAGTCCAATATTTGTGCCTGCACCGTGACATCCAATGCCGTTGTTGGTTCATCCGCGATCAAGATTTCAGGATCATTGGCAATTGCCATCGCGATCATTACGCGCTGTCTTTGCCCGCCTGACAATTCATGGGGGAAAGCATTTAAGCGGTCTTTTAAACCAGACAAGCCAACCAAGTCCATCAATTCTAAGACACGGATATGTGCATCTTTCTTCGACATATGTTGATGCAAAAATAAGACTTCGGCGATTTGACGTTCAATCGTATGAAGTGGGTTTAAGGATGTCATAGGCTCTTGGAAGATGATACCAATCTTATTGCCACGCACACGGCGCATCACATCTTCCGTAGAATTTAAAATATCTTGCCCCTCAACCGTAATTGATCCCATTGGATAATGCGCCGATTGTGATAATAATTTTAAAATTGATAAAGCGGTAATTGATTTACCAGATCCAGACTCACCAACCAAAGCCAGCGTCTTACCTTTTTTAATCGTGAAATTAATATCACGCACCGCATTAAATACGCCCGAGGGCGTTTTAAAATCGATAGATAATTTTTTAACGGTTACAAGATCGGTCATATTACTTACCCTCTATCGTTTTACGAGGATCAAAGGCGTCACGCACGGCCTCACCAACGAAGGTCAGTAAGCTCAACATAATCGCTAAAGTGAAGAATGCTGTTAATCCGAGCCAAGGCGCTTGTAAGTTATTTTTCCCCTGCGCCACCATTTCACCCAAAGACGGTGATCCAGGAGGCATACCAAAACCTAGGAAATCCAAACTGGTCAATGTCGCAATCGCCCCCGTGACAATAAACGGCAAAAACGTAATGGTAGCGACCATCGCGTTGGGTAATACATGGCGTATCATAATTGTAACATCGGACACGCCCAATGCTTTGGCCGCACGCACATAATCGAAATTACGTGCGCGTAAAAACTCAGCCCTAACAACCCCGACCAACGCCATCCAAGAAAAAATGAGCATCAAAATAAGCAAACTCATAAAGCTGGGCTCAATAATCGCCGCCATAATAATCAATAAATATAAAACAGGCAAACCAGACCAAACCTCAATAAAGCGCTGAAAATATAAATCAACACGTCCACCAAAATATCCTTGAACAGCCCCCGCCATGACCCCAATCACTGAGCTTAAAATCGTTAACGCCAAGGCAAAAACAACCGATATTCGAAAGCCATAAATTAAGCGAGCCAACACATCACGCCCTTGATCATCTGTGCCTAGCCAATTTTGAAAGCTTGGTGATGAGGGGGCGGGAACGGTTAGATCATAATTAATTGTATCATAAGAATAACGAATAAGCGGCCAGATAATGGTTCCATTTTTTTTTATAATTAGCTCTTGTACATAAGGATCACGGTAATCAGCCTCGGTTTCAAAGTCACCCCCAAATGCTGTTTCAGGATAGAGCGCAACAATCGGCGCATATAAACCACCATCATAAAAAATCGCAATCGGTTTATCGTTCGCAATTAACTCCGCGCACAACGTTAAACAAAATATCAAAAGAAAAACCCACATGGAAATATAGCCACGACGATTGGCCTTGAACATTTGAATACGGCGTTTTGTTATTGGATTTGTTGTAATTTTTTCCATGCCTATTACCCTGCACGCCCATCAAAATCAATGCGTGGATCTATCACCATATAAGTCAGATCACTGATCAAATTTAAAACCAATCCGATCAGCGTAAAGATATAAAGCGTCGCAAACATGACTGGATAATCTCTGTTTAGTGCAGCCTCAAAACCGAGCAAGCCCAAACCATCTAAGGAAAAAATAACTTCTATCAATAGAGACCCGGTAAATAGAATACCAATAAACGCGGCAGGGAAACCCGCAATAACAATCAACATAGCATTACGAAAAACATGTTTATATAGAACGGCTTTTTCGGTCAACCCCTTTGCGCGTGCGGTAAGAACATATTGTTTGTTAATTTCATCTAAAAATGAGTTCTTGGTCAACATCGTCAATGACGCAAACCCAGAGATAACCATCGCCAGAACAGGTAAAGTAATATGCCACAAATAATCTTTTATTTTTTCAAAGAATGTCATGGTTTCAAAACCATCAGACACCAGCCCGCGCAACGGGAACCAATCCAAATATTGCCCCCCAGCAAATAAAACAATCAATAATATTGCAAATAAAAACCCTGGTATGGCATAGCCAACGATAATAAAACCACTAGTCCATATATCAAAGCGAGAGCCGTCACTGACCGCTTTTTTAATACCCAAGGGAATAGAGATTAAATAAACTAACAACGTCGTCCATAGTCCCAAAGAAATTGAAACGGGCAGCTTCTGCCAAACGAGATCAATAACGCGCTGATCTTTGAAATAGCTAGAGCCAAAATCAAAGGTTAAGTAGTCTTTCATCATAATAAAGAAACGCTCATGAACCGGCTTATCAAATCCATATTGGCGCTCTAACTCGGCGATAAATTCTGGGTCTAATCCTTGAGCACCGCGATATTTTGAGGAAGAGCTTGTACTATTAAGGCTTAGCTTTTGCGTGTCCATTTGGGCAACGAAATCACCTTGGCCAGTGCCACCGATACGCGCGGTTGCATCAATTGCTGTTCCTTGTAATTTTGCCAAGGTCTGCTCAATAGGCCCACCAGGAGTTGCTTGAATCACGGCAAAATTAATCAACATGATACCAATCATTGTCGGGATAATAAGTAACAGACGTTTAAGAATATAATTAAACATGTCACTGATTATAAAGGCTTCGTTTACGTTGCAAAGAAATTAATTAACCGTATTATCACGCCACCATCGATCAAAAATTCCAAGACCATAAGGCGCGGTTACGTCAGGACGCTTTAGATAATGCCAATGCCCAACGCGCCAGCTGTTAATATGCCAGTTCGGGATCAGATAATGCCCTGATAATAAAACACGGTCAAGGGCGCGCGTGCGATGCACTAATGTTTCACGATCGGGCGATTGTATAACCAAATCAACTAAAGCATCGATAACGGGATCGGCAATGCCGACTAAATTACGCGTCCCCGCAACATCAACTTTTGATGAATGCCAATAATCACGTTGCTCGTTCCCTGGGTAATTTGATTGCCCAAAAACATGCACCGTCATATCAAAATCAAATTGATCAATACGGTTTTGATATTGCGCCGTGTCAAGCACACGTAATTTTGCCTCAACACCCATGCGTTTTAGATTTTTAATAAAAGGATTAAACCAGCGCTCAAATGCTGGATTATTCACAATAATCTCAAAAGATAAGCGTGTATTGTTTTTGACACGAATTTTATCAGCGCCAAGAACCCAACCTGCCTTGTCTAAAATATCCATACCTTGTTTTAATTGACGGCGGTTATTACCACTGCCATCGCTTGTTGGCGGTTGATAGGCAGCTTCGAAAATCTCACGTGGCAATTGATCTTTAAACGGCTCTAAGATCGCAAGCTCTTCTGGTGAGGGTAATCCCGATGATGCCAGTTCAGAATTAGAAAAATAACTAGTCGTACGTTTATAGGCACCATACGCAAATTGCTTGTTAGACCACTCAAAATCAAACGCATAGGAAATGGCTTCACGCACATCCTTATCTTTAAAAATATCACGGCGAATATTATAGATAAAGGCCTGCATACCCGTGGGCAATTGATTGGTAATCTCTGCCTTTATGATACGGCCCTCTTTTACGGCATCGCCCTCATAAGAGGTCGCCCATGTTTTGGCGGTGTATTCTTGACGGACATCAACATCACCCGATAAAAAAGCCTGTAATGCGACGGAATCATCACGGAAATAAACAAATTCAACTTCGTCAAAATTATAACGACCGACATTAAGTGGTAGGTCTTTGGCCCACCAATCTTGCACACGTTCAAATGTAATTGATTGTCCTGATTTAACATCTTTCACACGATAGGGTCCAGAGCCAAGGGGCGCAGTTAACCTTGTTTTCGCAAAATCATTCTCTTCCTTGTCCCAATAGGCTTTGGACATGATTGGAATTTGTCCCAAAATAAGAGGAAGTTCTTTGTTATTCACATCATCAACAAACAGAAATTCAACTTGCTTAGGGGACAGTGCGCGCACCTCTTTCACATCACGGTAATAGGCCTTGTAAAACGGGTTGCCTTTTTCACGTAAAATATTAAAGCCCCAAACAATATCATCCGCCGCAACGGGTGTACCATCATGGAACTTTGCCGTTTCATGCAAGTCAAAAATAACGCCTTTATTATCAGGATTCGTACGGATTGATTTTGCGACAGAGCCATATTTACTGAATGCTTCATCGTCACTGCTCTCCATTAATGTTTGTGTCGTCAAACCAATCCCCGCGGCGGCGATGCCTTTTAAAATATAAGGATGCAAACTATCATAGGTGCCAATCACCGCGACGCGCAATTTACCGCCCTTAACGGCATCTGGATTAACATAGTCAAAATGGGTGAAGTCAGCGCCATATTTAGGATCAGCATCTAACGCAATCGCATGTTGCGGCGCATTATATTCACCAACCGAAGCCACAGCACAATTATCATGCACCATTAGAAAAATCACAAAAATAGACAAAAAAGATAATAGTGTAAAACGAGACATAGCCCAACGCCCTTTATTCAAATAATCAGGTTCTTATATGAGTTTTAGAGTAGCCGAGTTTCATCAAGAAATGAATAAGAATATGCGAGGAGAAAATACAAAAAAAACGCACGATATAATTATCGCGCGTTTTAAAAAATATATGTTTTTCAAACGGCCTAGTCTTCACCTTTACCTTTAGGGCCTTTTATTGCATCCGTCTTAGTTTTAAGCCCCGCTTTCGCAGAACCTTTATCTATTGGGTTCCCGCTAGCGAAGACTGCGGATGCTAGAATCGCCTGATTAAAGCCGCTTTCCTCGCGATCTTGCATACCACCAGAGGCACCGGAGCCTAAATATTTCACAACAGCTTCTGGGAATAAATCTACAATCTTGAATGAAGAATTAATTAACCCAAACATAAGAACACCATACATGACACCAAATCCCACAAAACGGATTATGTGATTAAGTGGATTCCAGCCACCACCGATAGGAATTGTATCAAGCATTGCCATGAACATATCATTAACAAATCCGACAGTCACGCTTACTAAGAACATTGAGAAAATTAATCCAAGTAAAATCAGTACAGGACGCAACAATAGTTGCAACATCATAATATAAGCAGATTGAAGCATAGGCCCCATAATTCCTTCACCATCTGTACGCAAATGTCCAAGAGCCATGATAGGAACCATAACGACTGCTTCAATTATCGCGATTAACCACCCTGAGATAGCGAATACAAAACGAATGAAAGGCGTCATGGGTAAAATTATTGACAATACAACCCCACCAATCATAAGGGGGCTTACAAGAACGAACATTAGAAGGCCAAAGAATTGGACCCCTTCTGCCATAGCAGCACCAACATTACCGACAAAAGGAACTGCCGCAGCAACCATTGCAAGACCAAAAGGCACCACTGTAGCTGCCAGTATAATACCTGTGGCAGCCCAAATCATTTCCCGACCTATCTCAGCCATAACAACGATTGGGTGCGGGCCATCCCCAGAAATGGAAAGGTTCTTTAAGCTGCCATTAAATTTTGCCATTACTGTCCATACAGCCTTAGAATCAAATAATTTACTTTGTGTTCCTGCGTCATTAGACCCCCTTTCAACAGATGTTGTTTCTAGGGCTCCATAGAAGCCAAGACGCGTTGGATTTGTTTCCTGCGCTGTCGCACTATCCAATATGTTTGAGACTTGTGAATTCCACCATTGATCAAATTGAATGTAGACGCGTTGTCCTTCATTTTCTCGTGCTCTTTGGTTGTGCTTGCGTTCATATCGCGTTAGGTCTTTTGTAGAAGGATCATTGAAATACCCGACATCAACACTCGGTGCTGATTTAACTGCTGCATCCAACTGTGCATTGGCACTACTAATGACGTAATACCATAATGATGCCATTGGCCACCCTGCTGATTTAACTTCATTCATAACATCTTCAATGTAGCCTTCATTAGCAGTTATAGCGGCCTCAGTAGCGTCATTCATCCTGCTTTCGTAATTCATATAGGTATCAACCATAGGTCCCAGTGATGCAGAAACGGAGCTCGTATCAAAATTCGCGCCTGAACTATAGAATGCGTCTACAAAGCCACTCCCTATGGGGTCAGCATTGCTTAAAAGCCTTGCATAAGTATCATTATATATTGTAAAATATTCATCGTGGAGATTACTGCTTGAAATAATAGAATTGGCAAGCGCTGTAAAAGACCAATCTTCATCGTTGTTTGAAGATTCTTTTGTCCCACCTGCTAAATTTTTCGATACAATAATACGACCACACTTGGCTTTATTTCTAAACAAACCTGAAGCCTCGCCGACAGTGTAGACATACTCTTTTCCTTTACGCAGTACAGGAGCATGAGGCCGAATCCATTTTTTATAGCTCGACGTTTTCCCTTGATCGGAAAGCGTTTTATTTGTCCCGTGCATACATAGAGCGATCTTTGCAATAGACTTCATATCTTGGGCGACCTCTCCTGGAGGGTATTTATTTGCAATAAACTCCGCCATTCCGTCACTTAAAAGATCATCAACATATGCAACCCAAACATTTGACGCTAGGTTAGAACCCCATTTCGCAATTTGAATAACCATATATTGTCCTGCGTTAAAGCCGTGCCCCAAAGGAATCAAAATACCCAACGCAAAAATAAGGCGTATTGGCCACCAAACAGGATTATGGCGCCCACCGAAGAATTTACCAGTAGCCGCAGTATCAACCACGATTGACAAGATGGCCCATGCGATAATAAAAGTAGCGATTACAAGAACACCATATGAATACATAGATAGCGCTGTTCCCAGCGCTTGCTCAGCAGCACCACCGCCGCCTTCTGAAGCCATGCCAACCAAATATTTAATAAGCTGCAAACCAATATCATTATCTGGGTCTGGGGAGGTGAATAAACCACCTGGTGTTCCTGCGCCTGCGGCCTGTGCCACACTTGTGAACATTTGTGCGGCGAAGGTTACGACCATCATAATGGCGAGGGCGAAAAGGAGAAAGACACTGAAGAATAGGCCGTATTGTTGAATATCGCCCGTGCCACGATGGCGCAGGTTATACCATGCCTCGCCCATCAAATCGCGTAAGCCATAAGAGCCGATAGTATCCATTGATTTTGCGGGGTGGTTATAGGCCAATAATCCAGATTGAATGAACATTGCGGCAATCACGCTTAAGAAAGCGCGGTGTGTCATGCCCGTTGTACCAAAACTGAGTTTGATTTCTGGCATGAACAAGGTGCGCATGATTGTGCGTGTTTTTTCACGTACCGGTCGGTTGCGTTGTTTCGCAATATCGTCAGCTATACTCATTATGTGGGTGGCCCCCTAAACCAAAAACTCTAAACCTTCAAACGTCCTTTTTATACTTAAAGTGACGCAAATATACCATTCCCATCTTCTATGTTAAGCGCTAAAGCTTAAAAAAACCTTACTATTAACGATGATATAAACATATTACTTTGATAATTATGCCATAAAAAAGATGAAAAAGGAATTAAAATCTGCCTTATTTCTGACTAAATTGGTATAAATGTGGCGATAATAAGGCAAATTATTAGGGAATTAGGCGACTTTTTTCAGAGACATTTTCTCAGGCACACCAAAGAGATAGCCTTGTCCATAGTCAATATTATAGTCCAGAAGCTGTAATAGAGCATCGTCTTGCTCAATTTTCTGGATAATAAGATCAATACCGTTGCGGTATAAATCTTTCTTCAACGTATTCAGCGCGACCAGCCCGATTCGGGAAGTGGCTGTGTCCTGAACGAATTCAGTATCGAGTTTGATATAGCGAATATTTTTACTAAACAGATCTTGCGCCTTCAACGTTAAATCATCAACATGATCGAGGGAGAATTTACAGCCTGCAGTCTTTAGACCCTGAAGCAGGTTTTTGTGGTTCTTCTGCAAGTTATAAAATGCGTCTTGTGAGAATTCTAGAACCAAACAACGGGCAATTGATGGAGAATCGGAAAGATACTCAATCATATCCAAAATGAAATCTTCGTCGTTGAACGTATCTTCATCCATATTTAGGAAATAGACCATATTTTCAACGTGATTTTCACTTTTACGAATATACTGAATAACGCGCATAAGGAGGAAATTATCGATCGTTGGCCAAAGATTTTCCGCACCAACGGTTTGAGCATAATTTTTTGCATGAATAAATTTATCATGCAGCCCCTTTGCACGTGCAAAACATTCATAACCAATTGTTGTTCTAGAGGGTAGCTTTACAACAGGTTGTGAAAACACATCCATACGGTCACGCTTAATCGCACTAATTATAACATCATCTGGCACGGGTGATGACGCGAACATCGCTTGGTTTAATGCAGCATCAGCATTGGGCGTGTTTAAGGCTTTCTTTTGCGTTTCGTCATTATCAAAAGACGGTAAGACCGTTTCATATGGCGTTACATCTTCATCGTTAAATTCTGGCTCCAATTCGGTTTCTTCATAATCAGATAAATTTTGTGCCATTAAATGATGCAATGTGCTTTTTTCGGTATCACGTTGGATATTTAATTCTTCTAGCTTGGATATTTCTTCTTGAAATGCCTCATCTTGGCGCTCATCAATCAGCGCCGAAAGGGCTAGCTTTAAGCGTGACAATTCTTGGTCGTGGGAGTCTGATAATTGATCAACACGTTTTTCCATGTTGCGGAAGTAAACACTTAAAGCGGCCTCCCAACGACGACGACTTATGACCTCATAAGAAACACCCGCCCCAAAGATTGTTAACACAATCATCAAGAACCCCATGGATGCACCGATAGTCGCGCTTTTATAGGTTATATAAAGAATAAAGAGCGAAAGAACCGCCACAACCAGCGTTAAAACAAAAGAAGGACGCAGGAATAAAGTCGATAGCGTATTTTTCTGGCGCTGTTTCTTGGGTTTACGCGACACAACAGTCGACGCTGCGGGATTAGATCCTGTGCGTTTTGGCGTTGTTTTATTTGGCTTATCGGCGGCTAGCACAATCAAGACATCCCACAAAATGTGTTTAAGAGCATTAATTAAACGAATCACGTGATTCACACTTAATTTAATCTTATTACTTATCAGTTACTTAACAGATAAATAATTACTCATATTTTTTCATATACGTAATATAGAAAAGCCTAAACAAGCCTTATGAAAAGATCAAGCCTTATTCTTGAGCAATAAATCTATAATAGATTGAAAAGGCGTGACGTTTTGATCTTTATCAGTCGCGGGCATGCCGTGCTTTTTATCTTGGCTACGCTTATAAACATAGATGCCTAATACAGATAGCCCGACCGTCCATATTGTTCCCAAAGATGCCATCGCATTAATCACCTGCCCTGACATGGCTTGCTTGACGCATCCTGGTTCATGTCTTTCGGCATGTCCTTCTCCCTATTACTTGTTTAAATAGTCATAGGGAAAGGATCTTTAAATTTAGACGCACTTATCCCGATGCTTTTTATAGAATAGTAGGTATTTATTCCTATGTCAACACTTTTTTAATATTTTTATGCTTTTATTCCTATATACAGGGGTAAATTCCTGTGAGATAATTTAAATGTCTCTTTTTTAGGGATAAATTCACATAGAAAGACAAGATCAATGTTAACGCATAAGACAATATGGTACGCGATAGATGAACTGGCGAAAGATAATAACCTAAGCCCCTCTGGTTTAGCACGCTTGGCAGGACTAGACCCCACCACCTTCAATAAAAGTAAACGCGTTGCGTTAAGCGGCAAGTTACGCTGGCCCAGCACAGAAAGTATTGCAAAAATACTGGCTGTAACCAATACAAGCTTAAATAGCTTCATACAGCCTATTGATAAAAACAAACAGAAATCATTTAACCATTACCCTCATTTCATTCAAAATGATACAGGGTTAAACTTTAATGAAATCGATACATTAGAAACGCTCCCCCTAATAGAGCATGATGACAATATCCATTTGGCGTTTGAAGTTAGCCAAGATTATAAAGATCATAATATTAAAGCAGGAACCATTGCTCTCCTCGATATGGGATCGGGATTACGGCGCAATGATTTAGTTATCATCCAAAGTAACGACACAGAGCAAAAAAGCTATAACATTGGTCATCTAGCAATAGAAACAGCCCATGATTATCAAATAATTACAAATGATGCGAAACAAACAATTTTAAAGAAACACTGTGACTGGGCCGCACGTATTTTATGGCTTTCAGCATAACGTAAATAATAAAAGGATTTTTTAAATGTCATTTTTAAATATATCAAACTACACAGACTTTATGGGTCACCCCACCATATTGCTCTATGGGCTTCTGCTTTCTTTTATTATTGGCATGCTGCCTTTTGGAAAGTTCCCCCTTATATGGCAATTTTTTAAAGCTATAGGCGCATTCTTTTACCAAAAGTTAAACCGCGCTCAGCGCTCAAAAACTGAAAAAAAAATACGTGGATTTGTCGCTCTAATCTTTATTCTCACCAGCGTGATTTTCTGTATGCGTTTTATATTTAATCTTCCTGTCTTTGATGGCTATCACGTAATTTTAGAAATCATGATTATTGGTCTATCAGTATCGACGCTACAATCTTGGACGACTTATATTAAAGGCCTAAAAATGCTGAAGACTAAAAGCACACAAAGAGCCATGTTTTTTTATGACTTAACCCAAGATGATTCAAAATTATCAGACATTCATAAATGTCACCGTGATTTAGTCATTTATTTAACACGGTCAATAGAACGTTTTCTGATTGCACCATGCTTTTTCTATCTCATCTTTGGGCTTTATGGCTTGGTAATATATTCATCTTTATCCGCCCTATATTTCACATCCAGCTATCAACACAGCCAAGCCAAGGATTATGCGTTTACGATCACAATGACTTATACAATCTTAAACTTTATACCGATGATATTATCAACAATTCTTATCGGAATTTTATCCCTATTAATTAATCCAAAATCTCTGCAAAAATTATTCGCGCTTCTCCGCGTGGCAAAAACAAATCATTTAAAAATTATTGCTGTCATGGCCAATGTAACGAATTTAACGTTAATGGGGCCTGCGCTACAAGATGGTATAAGTAGTAATCAACCATGGATTGGTCATGATGATGCAACCGCAAAGCCAAGCGCTATACATTTGCGCAAAGCCCTATTATGTTACAGTGCCGTTTTACTAATCGTCACCGCAATCATGACAATCATGGCGTTTGGCTTTCATGATATTATATAAAGAAACGCTATCTCTTTGTCGCATTATGGGCGACTTCTTGGGCGATAATATCTTTGCGTGAAAGCTTGCCAATCATTGTCTTTGGTAATTCGGTGTCGCGAAATTCTATTTGGCGCGGCATTTCATAGGCGGACACTTTATCCGATAAATGCTCTTTCATTTCTTCAATAGATAATGTGTGACCATCCTTTAACTTAATCCATGCCTTAACAATTTCACCGCGTTTAATATCTGGCAGTCCGCCAACAATACACTCTTGGACAGATTGGTGCTTATAAATTGCTTCCTCCACATGACGCGGATAGACATTATACCCGTTGGTGATGATAAGATCTTTGATACGATCAATAATGAAAATGTAGCCCTCTTCATCAATATAGGCGACATCACCTGTATGAAGGCGACCATTACGGATGGTTGAGGCTGTCTCATCATCACGCTTATAATAGCCCTTCATGACTTGTGGTCCACGAATACAAAGCTCGCCAGCCTCGGCAGTCGGCATCACTGTTATACCATCATCACGTGATATAATTTCAATCACCGTTTGCGGTAATGGCAAACCGATTGATCCTGGTTTATTAATCCCCTCTAAGGGATTACAGGCCGCCACAGGAGAGCTTTCTGTCAAGCCATAGCCTTCGGCTAATTTACAGCCTGTGATCTTCTCAAAAGCATGCTTCACTTCAACGGCTAATGGCGCACCGCCAGAAATACAATAGCGAATGGAGCTAAGGTCATATTTCTTAATATTTTTATGATGCACAATCCCTGAATAAATTGCGGGTACGGCGGGAAACATTGTTGGTTTCTTTTTATCAATGATCTTTAACGCATCTTCCATATCAAAGCGCGGCATCGCAATAATTTCCATCGCATTTTTGACACTTAAATTCATCACAACAATCATGGCAAATACGTGGAAAAATGGTAACACACCGAGCATGCTATCTTTACCAACTTCGACCCCTGTGAACCAAGCGGCTGCTTGATGCGTGTTCGCATAAATATTAGTATGGGTTAACATAGCGCCCTTTGGCACACCCGTTGTGCCACCCGTATATTGAATAACGGCAACATCATTATCGACATCAATGTCAATGGCTGTGGGGGCGTTTTCATTATCTAATAGATCGTCAAAACGATAGTGATCCTCACCCCATTTGGCTTTGTTCAACAGCTCACCTGCTATGTCTTTTTTCTTTAATAAAGAAAATAATATATTTTTAGGGAAAGGTAGAATATCTTTCATGCCACACACAATGATCTTTTTCAAATCCGTAGCATGAAGACAATGATCTACCTTGTCGTACAGCATTTTCAAATCAAGGGTGATCATAATCTCGGTGTCGCTGTCATTGATCTGATATTCAATTTCGCGCTCTGCATAAAGAGGATTATAATTAACAACCGTACCGCCCGCTTTTAAAATTGCATAGTAAGAGATAATAAAATAAGGCGAGTTTGGCAGGAACAGACCCACTTTTACGTCTTTTTTTACACCAATTTTTTGCAAGCCCGCGGCAAACTGATTCACCATGCGCCCCAATTGGGCATAGCTATATTTCTTGTTCATAAAATCAAAAGCGGGACGTGACCCGTATTTTTCAACAGTATCTTCCAAAATTGTATAAACAGGTCTTGGCTCTATCGCCATATCCCATTGAACATCTTTTGGATATTGTGATGATTGCTTCATGATGCATACACCTTTCTTGTAATAAAATTAGAAATATTATTTTTATATGTCGTTAATTTAGAACGATAAATAAGCGCCGCTGGCGTCACTACCAATGTTAATATAGTTGAGAAAATAAGACCAAAACAAATCGCCGTTGCCAAGCCAACCCACCATTGTGTAGACGGTGCACCGATTGATATATCGCGTGAAACAAAGTCAATATTCATTTGCAGAACCATGGGTAATAATCCCAACACCGTTGTGATGGTTGTTAACACAACAGGGCGTAACCGTTGATAGCCGGTTAAGACAATAAGATGCATGATAGATTTTTGTGTTTTTTTAGAAAGCCCCTCATTCTGTGCGCGCAAATAATCAAACGTATCGATTAGAACAATATTATTATTCACCACAATACCCGCCAAGGCAATAACCCCTACCCCGCTCATCACAATACCAAATGGTTGTCCCGTGATAATTAGTCCTATAAAGACACCAATGGTGGACATGATCACTGCTGACAAGATAAGAAATGCACTATAGAAACTATTGAATTGTGTCACTAAAATAATCGCCATGATAAACAGTGCAACAATAAACGCGCCCATTAAAAAGGCTTGGGATTCCTGTTGATTTTCATTATCACCCTTAAAAGCAAAGCGCACCAAGGGCGATATTGGCTTATCCGTAAAATAAACTTCTAATGCTTTTATTTTATCATTGATATTAAGAGTGGGCGGCAAATCAGCCTTAATCGTAATTGATTTTTGTTGGTCAACACGGTTAACTTTTCCGACCTTTTCTATGGCCACACGTTGAACAAAATTTGACACAGGAATTGACCCCGCACCCGTTTCGATTTTAACACGGTCCAACTGATCCAATGTTCTAAATTCTGGCGCGTGACGAATAACAACATCAACCTCTTCATCTGAATCATCAGGGCGATATTCGGCGGCTTTCAAACCATTAGTGACGATACGAATAGAGTTTCCAATCAAAGTTGTATCAAGACCAAATTTGGCGGCCTGTGCACGATCAACTTGCAGTTCCCATTCAATACCAGGGATAGGTCGTGTATCCTCAATATCAATAAAACCACCAACAGCATCTAAAGCTTTTAAAACATCATCAGCAGTTTTATCCAAAATATCAGCGTCATAAGATCTCAGCTGAATTTGCAGGGCCTTACCTGATTTAGGCCCCTCTTGTGCCTTGCGCGTTTCGATAATAAGACCGGCATTGTTTTTGGTCGCCTCACGGATATCGACAAATATTTCATCCGCCGTTTTACGTTGATCCCATTCTTCAAACTCTAATTGAATCTGGCCGATAACATCCTCTGCTAAATCATCGCCCGAAGAAGCCGCAGCACCACTGCGCGCGTATATGTGCTCTATACCATCAATACCTTGGATTTGTTTCACAACCTCATTGACCAAATTATCTTGCTCATAAACCGATAAATTGCCGCGTGCGTGGACCAAAACCGATGCATATTCGGGTTCAATATTTGGGAAAAACTCAACACCATTTCCGTGGGTCGCATAATACCATTGAACACCAACTAACATTGCCAGTGCAACTAATAAGATCGTTCCCGGGAATTTTAAAACCTTGCTCAAAAATCCGACATAAAGACCGCTCGGGCCTTTTAAAGAAAGTAATTCATCATAAGATAATTTTTCAGAGCCTTTTTCATCAGACACAATAGCTGGCTTGCCAATTAAGGCACCAATTGTTGGTACAAAAACCAAGGCCATAAGAAGTGATGCAATTAACGTCGCAATCAAAGTCAGTGGCAAATAAAACATAAATTCACCAACAATGCCTGGCCAGAAAAGCAATGGTAAAAATGCCGCCAATGTGGTCGCCGTTGAAGCAATAATCGGCCATGCCATGCGTTTTGCGGCAAAGAAATACGCATCGCGAGGCTTTTGCCCCTCCATCATTTCACGGTCGGCATATTCGGTGACAACAATGGCCCCATCAACCAACATCCCTACAGATAAAATCAGTGCAAAAAGAACGACAACATTAACCGTTAAGCCCATTAAATATAAGACTAGCAAACCAGTTAAGAATGAACCAGGGATTGCAATGCCTACCAAACTAGCACCACGTAAACCAAGAGCAGCGACACAAACAATCATTACCAATAAAATCGCACTAATCACATTATTCTGTAGATCGCTCAACATTGTTTTAATTTGCTTTGATTGATCTTGTGAGAAATTAATCTGGACATGATCTGGCCAAAATTGAGATTCATCTGCGACGATCTCTTTAACCGCATCAATGGTTTCAATTACATTTTCACCTGTCCGTTTAACAACCTCAATCGCCAAAGATTTACGCCCATCAAACCATGCAAAATTTTCTGGATCTTTAAATGTTTTCCGCACTTCAACCAAATTGCGTAACGTAACAGATGAATCACCCTCAACCTTTACGGGCATATCTAAAATGTCATTGATATCTTCTAACAAGCCCGGTAATTGAATGGCAAAACGCCCCTGTCCTGTATCCATTTGACCAGCAGCGACAAGACGATTACTGCGACTAAAAAACTCTAAAATCTCTGCGCCGTTAAGGCCGTAACTCTCTATCACGTCGGGATTAATAATAATTTCAACCTGTTCTTCGCGGTCACCTGCAATTGGCGCCTCTAAAACATAAGACAGCGTTTCCAAACGATCTTGTAAATTACGTGCCATGCGCAATAATGTGCGCTCTGGTATGTCGCCTGATAGGGTCACGGTAATGACAGGGAAGAGACTAAAATTTACCTCTTCAACTTTTGGCTCATCGGCCTCTGCGGGTAGTTCTGATTTTGCTTTATCAACAGCCTCTCGGACATCCGTTAATGCCTTATCGGCGTCAAATCCTGCTTCGAACTCAAGGATGACATTACCGCCGCCTAAATAGCCTGTTGCACGCAATTCTTTGAGGCCCTCGATTGACGCCAATTCCTGCTCCATTGGGCGGATTAAAATACGTTCCGCGTCATTCGGGGAAATCCCCTCAAGATGCATAGAGACATATATAATAGGAATATTAATATCAGGGTCAGATTCCTTGGGAATGTCAGCATAGGCATAAATGCCCGCTATAAACAACAGCGCTAGTACCATCATGGCTGTTCGTGTTCTTGCAAAGGCTCCATCAATTAACGACATTGATTATTGCCCCTTAATATCATCGGATAAAACAGGGTCAACCAATTGACCATCAATCACAAATTCTTGCCCAACAGTGATCAGACGAATATCATCATCTAATCCTTTAATCCAAATACCATCTTTTGTATCTGTTAAGATTTTCACAGGATGAAACGTGACAAGATCATCATCACCAACAAGCTTAACCCCAACAATGCCTGAATCAGATAGAGTTAAAACAGACGGTGAAACCTTATAAGCGCGATAGCTGTTCCCTAGCACCTCAATATTCGCTGTCAATCCAGCCGATATTTTATTGTCGGCATTATCCGCCCAGAGTTCAATTTCAAAGGTACGACTTGTTGGATCAGCAATGGACGCAACATAAACAATCTCACCCTCAATTTCATGACCATCAACCAAAGTAATTTGCGCTTTATTACCTTTTGTAATAATTACCTTTTGTTGCTCTGTTACAAACGCGGTTACTTTTATCGGCGACAGAGATACAAATCTTAATAATGCATCCCCGCGACTGGCGAAATCACCAACATCTAGCATACGTCTTTCTAAGATTCCGTCAAAAGGCGCTTTAATTTGGACGTTATTCACATCTAATATAGCGCGGTCTACAGACGCTTGTGCTGCGTCTAAATTTGCGCGCGCCGTTGCTAGACGGACGTCTGAGCTATAGCCTTTTTTCTGTAATTGAGTGGCGGCCTTATATTCAATGTGTGCTTGGTGCATGGCGGCTTCAGCTTGTTTTTTTATCGCCAAACGATCTTCCATGGCTAATTCAAAAATCACCGTGTCTTTCATTACAAAGCGACCCTCATCAATAGGTGTCGCACGAACCGCGCCAGCAACCTCGGCGCGCACTGTAACATCCAAGAAAGCTTGGGTTAACCCTGTGATTGAGACACGCTGTTGATAATCTTGTGCTATTAAGTCAGCAACGCGAACTTGAAACAGTTCTTGACCATCTTCTAATTCTGATTCTGTCACGCTAGCGCTAGAAACACTCTTACTATGATCATTCTTTAAAAAACCAGATCCGATCCAGATAAGTGCCACAAGAGCAATACAGATCGCCAAGATATTAGATTTTTTTGACATGATATAAAGTGAGCTCTTAATTTAGGTGAAGAAAATAAGTAAAAATATACATATATTAAAATAAACCATTCGTTCCTAAAAACAAATAATATCCCGGCTATTAACAAATTGAGCGATAAGAAGAAAGCCCCTTCGACTGGGCGAAGAGGCTTTTTCTTTAAATCACTCTATAGCGTGACTTATTTCTTTGTGTTTATAACTTTTTTCGACTGCAATATTTTTTTGCGCTTTGATCCCTGATAAGCAACAGCCGCATGGTGTTCACAATAAGGAATACCAGAGGTTTTCTTTTGGCCACAAAAACGAAATTCAGATGTTTTAGGGTCTCCAATAGGCCACTTGCACATGCTTTCCTTAAGTTCTAGCAACTCAGCGCCGCCATCAGCGGGAATAAAGATTTCTTGTTTCTTGCGAATAGGAGTAACCGTTGTTGCTGTCTTTTTCGTCTTCAACGCAGCACTGCGTTTTGCTTCGGCTTTTTTCGTACGACGCTTAATGGGTGATGGACGACCAGATAAACCAAGACGGTGAACCTTACCGATAACGGCATTACGAGTCACACCGCCCAATTCTTTTGCAATCTCGCTGGCTGTACGCCCTTCTGTCCATAATTTCTTTAAAACATCTACGCGATCATCTGTCCAGCTCATTGCTAACCCCTTTAAATAAAATATTGTTCAAATACACAGCTAACAACAGCAGTCTGGATCAATTGGAAAACAAGAACATGTCTTGTGGCACCAAGGATCTTAAAAAATATTTCTTATCTGTGTGATGTCATTATTGTTAACAGATAATGAGGAGGAGCGGTAGTGCCCCGAGTCGTAAAAGACACTGTTATCCACGAGAATATTTTGAACTGTGGAAAGAACAACAGTTATCCACAGATTGCGTAATTATATAACAAACACACAAAAGGATGTTCTTGCGTTATGCAAAAATTGGAACGTCCAAATAAAATCAAAACTATAAAAAAAGACCAGAGAATAACCTCTGGCCTTTCGATATGTTATGTACTTGCTTGATTATGCAGCAACTTCTTTTGGTTTTTTAGCATCTTTTGTCTCGACCGCCTCAGATACAGCGTTGGCGGCCTCATCATGTTCAGCTCCAACCATAAGTTTTTCAGCAACAAGCCCGGCATTAGCACGAATTTTATTTTCAATCTCCGCTTTAATATCAGGGTTTTCCTGTAAGAAGATTTTTGAATTCTCCCGTCCTTGTCCAACTTTTTGGCCTTGGTAAGAATACCATGCACCAGCTTTATCAACGATCTCCGCCTGAACACCTAGATCAAGGATTTCCCCATTCTTGGAAACACCCTCACCATACATGATATCAAATTCAACCTGACGGAATGGTGGGGCCATTTTATTTTTAACAACTTTAACGCGCGTGCGGTTACCTGTAATTTCTTCTTTATCTTTAATCGCACCGATACGGCGGATATCAAGACGCACAGAAGCATAGAACTTAAGCGCATTACCACCTGTTGTTGTTTCCGGATTACCAAACATAATACCAATTTTTTGACGAATTTGGTTAATGAAGATAACAATCGTATTTGATTTTGAAATTGATGATGTCAGTTTTCTTAAAGCCTGGCTCATCAAACGAGCTTGTAGCCCCATATGACTGTCACCCATATCACCCTCAAGCTCCGCGCGCGGAGTTAGCGCCGCAACAGAGTCAATAACCAAGACGTCAAGCGCACCTGAGCGCACCAATGTATCTGTAATTTCCAAGGCCTGCTCACCTGCATCTGGTTGAGAAATAAGAAGTTCCTCAATATTACAGCCAAGCTTTTTAGCATATGTTGGATCAAGCGCATGCTCAGCATCAATAAAAGCACATGTTCCGCCTAATTTTTGTGCCTCAGCAATGACATGAAGAGCCAATGTCGTTTTACCCGAGCTCTCAGGACCATAAACTTCAATAACGCGACCACGAGGAAGTCCGCCAATACCCAAGGCGATATCCAATGAAAGAGAACCCGTGGGAACTGTTTCAATATCAATATTTTGACCTTCACCACCAAGCTTCATAATAGAGCCCTTACCAAAGGCGCGTTCGATTTGCCCAAGGGCTGATTCAAGTGCTTTTTGCTTATCCATAGTCATATCTTTCTTATGCTGTTAAAAGGAATCGGTTTATCTCTTACTCTTATTTGTACTTGCTTTGTTCTTTTTTGTCTATAGTTTTTTCAACCATGGCAATGCCATCCACATTGATGATTAAAGCCATCAAATGATCTTATTGCGATTCTTCAAGAATTTCTTTAACTTTTCCAGCCAATTGCTTAAGACTGAACGGCTTAGCGAGGAAGTAAATATTATCGCCCGCATAATCACTGATGCGATCTTCGCTGAAACCAGAGACAAATAATATTCTAATAGCAGGGTCTTTTTCTTGTAATATTTTGGCCATCGTCGGGCCGTCCATTTCGGGCATCATGACATCGGTAATGACTAGATCAACTTGTCCATCATTATCATCGTAAACCTTAACAGCAGCCGCGCCATGTTCAGCCTCAAGCACTTCATAGCCCTTGGCAGACAAAGCGCGCTTGGAGAATTTACGCACAGCCTCCTCATCTTCAACCAACAAGATACGTTCTGATCCTGTCAAATCTTTGGCTTTGACGATTTCTTTTTCAACAACCTTTAGCTTCTCTAAATCATCGGCAGAGGCACGCGGCAAGAAGATTGTAAACACAGTTCCATTATCAACGACCGACTGTACATCTAAATACCCCCCTGTTTGACGGATAATACCATAGACCGTTGATAGCCCTAAACCCGTTCCCTCACCCAATCCCTTTGTTGTGAAAAAAGGATCAAAGATACGGGTAATAATATCTTCTGGAATACCACAGCCTTGATCGCGCACATCAATCTTAACCCACTCACCTTGTGGCAAAGTATCAGAAACCAATTCTATCTCGTTATCATTCTGAAATGCTTCACTGGTGATGGTGATTTCACCATCTTTCTTTGTTTTTTTATCTTTGGACTTACTGGCTTTTTCGACCATGGCATCACGGGCATTAACGACCAGATTAATAAAGACCTGATCCATTTGCCCCTGATCTGCCTTAATCGGCCACAAATCGCGACCATGATGCATCGTCAAGGTAATGTTCACGCCGATCAAACGACGCAATAAGTTAGACAACTCGGACAAAACATCTGTCATATCTAGTAATTGTGGACGCAAGGTCTGCTGGCGACTAAAAGCCAATAATTGACGCACCAAATTTGCGGCGCGATTGGCATTTTGTTGAATCTGCATAATATCTTGGAATGATGGATCACCTGCCTGATGACGCTCAAGCAATAAATCACAAAAACCGATCATAGCCGTCAGCAAATTATTAAAATCATGCGCGATACCGCCCGCCAATTGACCCACGGCTTGCATTTTTTGTGATTGGGTGAATTGCACCTCAAGCTGTTTTTGCCTAGATAGATCAGATACGTGAATGATAAAGCTTTTACTACCGCGTAATTTATTGGCCGTTAATTGCAACGTCATATCGCCATAGGATGGCAATAAGTGAACTTCAATGGCCTCTTTTTTCGCTTCGGTTTTTAAATCAATAGCACGAATAAGAGACTTTAACTGTGGCTGACTTTCTTTATTAAGCGCTTCCACCAAGAACGTACCAATAAGGCCTGAGGCCTTTTGTCCCGTCATCGTACAAAAAGACTTATTGACCTCTTCGATTTTACCATCTTGATTCATCAATAATATACCCGTTGGCGCGTCATCAAAAAAGCGATGAAAACGATCTTCAGAACGTTTTAACGCCTCTTTCATTTCATATTCGGGGGTCAAATCACGCACAACCGATTGCGTACGTACCGCTTCACCATTTTCATGAATAACCGCATGGGCAATGGCAACAAGGAAAGTTTCACCATCAGCCGTCTTTAAATACATTTCGCCAAACTGTTTTGTGCCGCCGCCCTCAACAACATCATAGGCCATGCCACCAATGGGCGGATCAACCAAACAATCGTGTAGTGTCATACCGTCGAAATCGGTTTCTTTAACCCCCAACCACCTTGCCAGCGTAGAATTTGCAAAAAGAAAACGCCCTTGCTCATCAACCGAAAAGAAGCCAACCAAGGCATTATCCATGAAGTCTAACAAGCGCTGACGCTCAAAATCTGTGACTTTTTCTATGTCCCGTCTGTCGGTAATGTCATCAATACGGACATGGGTATAGTTTTTCCATCCCCCCACCGCATGAATGGCAATGGCGAAATGTTTCTCCATACCCTCACTATCCGTGAACGGAATTTCAAAAAGCTGACTTTCGCCGTCACGCGCAGCGGCAGCCATATCTTGCAATGAGATATTAGCTTGCGCCAAACTATCGGCAAAAAACACCTCTAATGCCTGAAGTGTAAAATTATTCTGTAGGGCCTCATCGCGCAGACCAACAATATCGTAGAATTTAATATTTGCATATAAACCAAGCCCTTGTGGATCACAAATAAAACGCGCGCCCTTTGATCCCTCTAGAACGCTTTTCATCAAAGCGTATTCTTGAGCAACCTGGCGGCGTGCGCCCTGTAATCTGAAAAAACCAAACAAGGTCATAATAAAAACCGCCAAAAAAGCCGCAATAATAACGAATAACAAGGTCGTATGCCCTTGAAACCATTGTTTTACAACAGCCTCGGGTAGAAAGAATTGGATGAACTCAAGACATAGAAAACCAACCACAAACAAGATAATCAACCACAAGATAGGATTAAAAGACCCCGCCCCCGAACCAACATCATGTTCGGCGCTCTCTGCGAATAAATCCATATCACCCCCTTCGGGCGCGATAAAGAATTCGTGTTTTTTATTAATTTTCTTCATAAATAATAGATAGTGCCTAAATAAATAGAGATCATATAAGATGTATATTGCGTGTTATTTTACAGCAAGAAAAGGTATCATACCACAGCTTTTAAAACCCCTTAAGCGATTGATGGTTCTAGCTGAGACTTTTTCCCTTTTGTTTAAATACATAAGAGATAATTGCAGCGACAGCCTTAAAGTGTTCAGCAGGAATTTCTTGATCAAGCTCCATACTAGCATGCAAGGCACGAGCGAGCGGCTTATTCTCCATGATCGGTATTTTATGTTCGGTCGCAACCGCACGGATACGCAAAGCAACCGCGTCAACACCCTTGGCAATCATCACTGGCGCATTCATTTTTTGGGGATTATACCGCAAGGCAATCGCATAGTGGGTCGGGTTAGTAATAATAACATCAGCTTTTGGTACATCAGCCATCATGCGTTTACGTGCGCGCTCTTGGCGCAACATCCGCAAGCGTCCCTTAACGTGTGGGTCACCCTCTGATTGCTTATATTCATCCTTAATATCTTGGCGGCTCATCTTGGCTTTTTTCATGTGTTCGTGGCGCTGATATATAAGGTCTAACACCGCCACAACGAATAAAACGGCTAACACACCGATCATAACCTTGATTGTCAATTCAATGATTTTTGCCATCATAAAGCCCATTGATTGCCCAACATAACCGGGCGTTTCATCCAGAACGGGATATAAAATAATACCGATGACGACGCCAACGATAACCATTTTAACAATCCCCTTAAGGAATTCGACGATTGAACGCATTGCAAATAAGCGCCCCATCCCCTTAATCAAACTGATTTTCTCTAATTTGGGCTGAATGGTTTCAGAAGAAAAGATCGGCCCTATCTGTGCAAAAGGTCCAATAATAGCGGCCACGATAAGTAAGATAGCAGGCAGGGTTAAATACCCCCCAATCCCCCTAAAGGTTTCAACCATCACGTTATGAAATCCCATTGAATCCGCCAATAACAAATGGGGTTTTTCAATAAAGGCCGTCATAACACCAGAAATACCACTAAAAAACCACGGCCCCAGAAAGACAAGAATCAACGTACCAGTGAATAACATCAACCAGCTATTGATTTCTCGGCTCATCGCAACTTGGCCCTTATCCCGCATCTCTTGAAGGCGTTTGGGCGTGGGGTCTTCGGTTTTCTGACTGTCATCTTGTGTATCTTCTCCAGACATTTATACCCCTCACCCCCTTCCGCCAAGTATGCCGATCAAAGCACTTTCGAAATGCCCCAACCAATAATAGAGACCGCTACCGACAACAATCGCCAACAACATAAGGCTGACAATAATTTGAATTGGTAGCGCAATAAAGAAAATCTGCATTTGTGGCATTAAACGCGCCATCACACCCAGCGCCAGATAAATCATTAATGATACAATAATAAAGGGCACGGCAAATTGAATACCTATATTAAAGCTCTCAGCAACTAAACGGGTAATTGTTTGAGATATGTCCCCCACATCACCCAATGTTGCAAATGGGAAGACATCATAAGAATGAAATACAGACAAAATAAGAAGATGATGCAAGTCTGTAACAAAAATCAAGACCACACCCACGACAGATAAATAAGCACCGATAATAGATCCCTGCCCCGACATAGTGGGGTTAAATACCTGTGCACTAGCAAGACCCGACTGCATTGAGATCATCATCCCCGCCACCGATAAAACCGACATCATGATCCGCGCGATTGTCCCAATGAAAAAACCAATAATAGCTTCAATAGAAACCATACCGACCAAGGCCACGGCACTCGATGGTGGTGTGGGAATAGATGTGGTCAGTGCGGGCGCGACCACTAATGATAATGCCAGCACGAAATAAAGCCTAACCTGAGGGGATACAAACGTGTCACCAAAACCAGGCATAATCATGATCGCCGTACCAAAACGCACGAACACCATGATATAGACAAAAAGAAAGGAGGTCAGAAATTCGGTTAATAAGCTTTGCATTTATACGTCAAGCCCCACTAACCACTAAATCCGGTCACCGATTGTAACAGATTTTTTGTATAAGGCACCAATATCGTCGCCAAACCAGGCATAAATATGAAGAGACCTATAAAAATAGCGATAATTTTGGGAACAAAAGCAAGGGTCATTTCCTGAATTTGCGTTAGGGCCTGAATAAGAGAAATCGCCACACCGACAATCAAGCCAATTAACATGATCGGCGTACCCATTTTGATACACACCCACATGGCCTCTTTGGCTACATCAATAATTTCTGCTTCTGTCATGGAAATATAGTACCGCTATTCACTTTACAGCGCAAAGCGATTTTTAAATAAAGAATTATTATATCAAAGAATTCTGCGAACACCCCGCCAAAGGCTAATACCCCTGATAATTAAATCGGCATGCGCATGATTTCTTGAAGGGCCGTTACCATGCGATCGCGGATGGCAGTCACTGTGTTTAATGTGATTTCGGCATTACCAACGGCGGCAACAACATCTTGGATGTCGGCATTACCCGCGATAAATTGTGCTGATACATCTTCAGATGCTCTGGTCACAGCGATTGTATCTTGGATACCCTCTTTTACCAAATCGGCAAATGTACCCGGTTGATTGGGGCCTTTACTATCGATATTGCCGATATTGCCAATATTACCCACGCCGCCAACGCCGCCTTGTTGTAACTTACCGGCATTTTGATAGGCTGAAATGGCATCTGGTGCTTTAATCATGGTCAATATCCTTTTTAATGTCTTTCGTTCTCTATTATAGTATTTTTAAGCGCTAAAGTAACTATTCACGTAACATATCAACGGTACGCATTACCATTGATCGGCTTAATTCAATCATATTCAAATTGGCTTCGTAAGATCTTTGGGCCTCGCGCATATCCATGGTTTCGACCAACATATTCACATTGGGCAAACGGATATATCCATTTTCATCAGCGCCTGGGTGGCCGGGCTGTAACTTCAAACGGAAATCGCTTTGATCCATAACAATTTTATCAACAGCAACGGTTTCCACACCCGTGGCACGATCAAGCTCTGTTTTAAAAGTAACAATTTGGCGTTGATAAGGTAGCTCCTCAGGCGTGTTTGCCGCCGTATTTGCATTGGCAACGTTTTCTGAAATAACTTTCATACGGCCACCTTGGGCACGCATACCTTGGGCTGATATTAGCATTGCATCGGTTAAATCCATCGTCTATCTCCTTCCCAATAAATTCTTATTTATATTATCTTTATATTATCCGCCATTACGGCCTAATGACAACATAATTAAATTAACATGCTTCTTATATAAATTCGCTGTTGCTTGATAATCCATTGCTGTTTTACTGGCCTTCATAAGTTGTTCTTCAACAATAACCGCATTACCCGCAGGTGCTGTTTCATAAACAGTCTTTTGCTTGATCTCGCGCGCCATGCCATTACCAGATGTTTGACTTTGAATATGATTAGGAGCGGTTTGGGCAACTAATGATTTCTTGCCTGCACCAGAGGGCTGTTTTAATGTGCCGCCACCTTGTAGGGCGCGCTTAAAACTAAAAGCTTGTAAGTCTTGTGGCTTAGCGCCAGGTGTATCAGCATTTGTAATATTACCAGCAATGACGACTTGGCGTTGACCAAGCCAGTTCATTTTTTCGCCCATTACCTTAAATAATCCAATATTTTCTAAACTCATTTTATCTCACCATATGCGTAAATAAGGCATTTTTTGCCTATTTTTAATTATTTTAACAGTTTTTGACGCTGATTTATCTTTATTTTTCGCCAAAAGCGGAAAAACTTGCTATTCTCACACGAACAAATCACTTCCTACGGTATAGACTTGCGAAAAACGTGCCAATCATGAAAAAAAGCGACAACTCCCAAATTGATCAGATTATCAGCCCCCTTGGTGATGATAAGATTGACGATAAAAATAAGAAAAAAGTCGCGATTGCCCTTAAGAATGATCGTGATAATACCAATGAACTGCCGATCATAACAGCCAGCGGGCACGGCGCGGTGGCTGAAAAAATATTAGAAATGGCCTTTGCCCAAGGTGTAAAAGTTAGAAAAGACGCCGATCTAGCCGAAATCCTATCACTTGTAGAACTAGACAATGAGATTCCAACAGAAGCCATCGTGGCCGTTGCAGAAATTTTGATCCAAGTTTACAAAGCTAATGGCACATTACCAAAAAGCTATAAACCTGATTTCTCTCTGCTCAAAGAATATGCTAAAAAAGCAGCAATAGAGAAAGAGAAAAATGAAAAATCCGCACCAGAAAAGGACGCAAAAGATGACACAACATGCTGATCCTACTCTCTTGGCTTTATTAACCAAAGAGATTGCTATGATGGTGGAAACGTTGGAAAACAAGACAACCGAGAGCCTTGGCGGTGATGATGTTTCGATGATCGGGCTGGATGAGAAAATCACACGTCTTTGCGAAAAAGTACAATCATTGCCCGGTAAAGAAGCCCGGAATTTTGAACCGCTTTTAAAAAAGATGATTATAACGCTTGATCGTTTGGCGCGCGCCATTCAAAATAACATTAAACAATCATAACAAGAACGTCATATAGGCACTTTAAAACCATGGAATCACTCGATTATTCACGCTTTATTATCTCTTTAGTCGTTGTTTTGGCTGGATTATATTTTGTTTTACTCCTGATTAAACGATTTGGCATTGCAAATGCCCATCATGGTTTAGCCAAAGATGATAAGCAGATCAGCATTCTTGAAACCAAAGCTGTTGATGGGAAACGTCGTTTAATGCGCGTGCAAAATGGCGTGGATGAACATCTTATCCTAACGGGCGGCGGACAAGACTTATTAATATCCAGTACACAAATAACGAAGAAAAAAGCAGACGTGATTGAAAAATAAAGCTACCCTATAACAATCACATATAAATAAAGAGCCCTATAAATGACGCAGACAGACACTTTAAACACAGTCGCAACCACGACAAGAACACCTAACGAGCCATCTAAAATCGTTCGTTTTTTAACATCATGGAAATCGGGCTTATTTGCCCTGACGTCTTTAGCTGCGTTTATCGGTTTAATCGCTGGTTTTGGCCCCGATGCATTTGCACAGAGCCTTACCCTTGACCTTGGCGCGGCTGCTGGTACAGAAAGTGCGGGGACGACATCAGGGCGTATCATTCAAATGATTTTACTCTTGAGTGTCCTATCCCTTGCACCCTCAATCCTCATTATGATGACCTCTTTTACCCGTATTGTCGTGGTCTTGTCATTCTTAAGAACGGCAATGGGTTTACAGCAGACACCGCCGAACACAGTGATGATTTCTTTGGCATTATTCCTAACACTTTTCATCATGCAACCCGTTCTAACACAGGCCTATGACGCTGCATTTTTACCGCTAATAAATGAAGAAATAACAGAGATGGAAGCCTTTGAGCGCGGCATGGAACCATTCCATGCCTTCATGTTAAAAAACACACGTGAATCCGATCTTGAACTGTTTTTTAATGCCGCGGAAATCGAGGTTGTTGATAGCCCAGAAGCAACACCAATCCGCGTTCTTATTCCTGCCTTCATGATTTCTGAATTACGGCGCGCCTTTGAAATTGGCTTTATGATCTTTATGCCATTTCTTATTATTGACCTTGTCACGGCCTCAATTTTGATGTCGATGGGTATGATGATGTTGCCCCCCGTAATGATCTCACTCCCGTTCAAAATCATCTTCTTCGTTCTGGTCGATGGCTGGTATCTTATTGCCGGTAGCTTGATTGAGAGCTTTAATCAATAACGCTAGACCGTTACCCAAATTGTATAAACAGATGAGACGATTAGAACTGTCAGAACTATCATGCGAAACATGTTTTGCTTGATATGTTTGGCAACCAAATGACCTATCACAACACCAAGAATAATAAACGGGATCATAGACCAGATGAGATCATAAAGCTGGCTTGAAAACCCCACCATTATATATTGCGTTAATGCAGCCCCCGCATAAGCCAATGCATAGAACCCCAAAATAGTCGCCCTAACCTCGTCTTTATTTAAACGCAGCTTAGATAAGTACAGCATAATAACGGGACCTGGTGTTGACAGACCGCTCATTAACGCACCGGAGATTAAACCAATGATATAATTCGTACCGTGTATTTTTTGATTTTTCACGGCCTTTTCTTTTGGCTCACCATTATAGAAAATCATATGCACTGTTGTTAATAAAATAAGAGCAGCAACCGAAATTTTCAACATATTCACATCAAGATGTTGCACAGCGAATATGCCAAGAGGAAAGCCTAAAAGACTACCCGCACACAACCTAAATAATCGTTTTTTGGTATGCTTTTTCTTAATAGAGGAGACATTAATAACGCCATAAATAGATTTCCTAAGATGACAATCTGTACCGCGAGAACAGGCTCGAACAAAAGCAAGGCAGGAGTAATCGCTAACAACCCAAACCCAAATCCGATTGCAGATTGGACCAAGGATGCGACAAGAAAAACCACGCCAAGAATGAGGAATATAGACAAATTAAGGCTTCTTTATAAAAAGATGATACGCATAGATAAAACTAGAATTATCCACCCTGAATATCGTCGGTCGGTTCGGCCTCTGGAGCGTTCTCAGTCAATGGAGGTCGTCGATAGGCCTCTAAGAAACTATTGAACATATCAACTTCTGATACATGCGATTGTAGTGTTGAAAGATCTGCCAATTCACCCGGCTTGGGCGCGCGGGTAATAAGCGTGAATAAGTCTGCATTGCGCGTACCTTGCATTGCTAAACCATAGGTGCGGAATAATTCGCGAACCTCGCCTTGTTCGCCCGCTAAAACGAAAGCCACAGCCTTGTTCAACACAAGATCAGAGGCTTCTGGCGTAAGGCGCACGACCTGTCCCCCATCGGAAACAAGATCTTCTTTATCGAGTGTATAGTCCAACAAAGGATCAATCGCGCGCGCGGCATCCATCCATCTGCTAGCACGCCAATTTGTGTCGATATTCAAACGATGTGCATCTTCGCTGTTCAGTCCAGATAAAATTTTAATAGCATCATCAGGGCGTCCCAATTGTGACAAGGCGCGCGCACGTAAAAGCAAACCTTGTTCTTTGAGATCATCTGGCAAGATTTCACCTTCCAAACGATCCAGCGCTTCGATTGCTGCCGTTGGTGAACTATCGATCAGACGAATAGCCGCCAAACGTGTTGCAACACGTTGCTTTTCTTCACCCTCTAAACGGAATTTAATTTGGTGTTCAAGTAAGGATGCGGCACGGTCAAGGAGATCAACATCAACCATACGTTCCGCCAAATTCTGAATGGCGCGATCACCGTCTGCACCGCTTGGCGTTAGCTCACTAAATTCATTATAAAGGGCCAAGGCCGTTAACGGCGGTAATTTCTTATCCGCGCGATCTTCGATAAACAATGCCCCAAATGTTTGGGTTAGTTTTTGTGTTATTTCTTCAGTTTTTTCTTGATCATTTTCCAACAAAGGAATAATGGAACGCAGTGTATTAAGACCCTCACGATATTGACCCTTATCAATATAGAAATCGCCCAAATGCTCTGTCACGTTAATTTCAAAATCATCACCGCGCCATATATAACGCAAACGTTCCAAAATTTCGGTCGCTTCTTCGGTTGTAATTGAATCCGTTTGTTCTTGAAGCTTTAAGAACTCAAAAGCCGCCTTTGCGCGGTAATAACGATCAGAGCCGTTAGATGCCGCCTGTAAATATGGCTTCGCCTTATCATAGTCTTTGTTTAAATAAGCCAATTTACCCTTAAAGAATTGTGTCGCAGAGTCATCTTTTCTAGTTGCGTTATCAAGACCATCGAACACATTGATTAAGTTCTCGGCATTGATAACATCTTGAACATTTAATGCGGCCTCTGCCATCATTTTTAAAAGACGTGGTTTTAAGGTATCTGGATATTCCATGACCAAATTACCCGTAGCGGCAAAATCATCATAGGCTTTTCTCCACTTTCCTTGGCGAGCGTTAGAATAACCACGCCAAAGGGCGATTTCTGGTTGATCAAAGATACGACCATCTTCAAGTAATATTGCTGCCTTATCATATTGATCAGCTAATGACAGAGCTGCCCCCTCAAGTGCCAAAAATGTTATATTATCGACAAGACGCTTATCATCTTGTTTTGCCATACGCATTAAACCAGCAGCCTCTGACCCAAACCCATTAACGAAATACAGCTTGGCCAAATCAATTATATTACGAATACGCTCATTCTGATCCGATGTTACAGCGGCTTGATTTTCAAAGACACGGCGATGGTCTTGGAAATCTTGCGGCGTTGTCACAAACCAGTTTTCTAAATCAAATAAGCGTGCTTGGCTTTTGTTATCACCTTTATTTTTCTTAGAAAAGCTCATAGAAGATGAGGCTAAGGCATCTGATACCATTAGCCCCTCACGATTAGTGATAAATAGGTCCGTATTTTCAAAAAACAGCTCTAATGTTTGCGTTTGTGGTTTCACCACAACACCAACATCCGCGGGGATAAATGAAAACTCAGGCAGGGTTTGGGCAATGTTGACCTTCAAACGATCTTGATGCAACGGTATGGCAAATATCTTATCCCCCAATACAGGATCACTAAATGAAAGCACCGTTGATGGACGCTCAACATTCATGATCAGGGCATATGTTTCCTGCCCGCGATAATCGATTTTTTCCGAACGGATATCAAGGGAGGGATCTTGGACATAGCTGTCTGTCACCTGAACATCCCATGAGAATTCATTATTCACCACATTGAAATGCGCGGCTTCATCAATTGGAAAACGCCATGCCTGCGCGTTACCGCTTTGATCGTCTAACGGATTAACGTTAATTTGCTGTGCGCTATTAACAACAGGCGGTACCGATTTTCGCTTATCTGATTGTACAATCCATAAAATGTTTCCCCGTCTAAAAACAGCTAGCTTTAATGGCTTCAAAGAAGAAATAGAGACACTATCCCCCACCTTCAAACGAGATTGATTAAAGCCAATAATATCTTGACCTGCCTTGCGAATAGCATTTTGAACAGCACGCTCACGCGGTGATAAATTTTCATCATTCATCGCAATATCATCAAGCGATACATTCGGTTGCGGTACCGCCCTTGATGTGCGTTCAAAACCGACCTGTCTCTTTTCTAAAACATTCGATAGAGATGGCGCTGATATATCTGCATCATCATTAACTTCATCGTCATTAACCGCTTCATCTATCTGGGCTTTCACCAGCGGTCCTTCGTTCGCATTTGATACATTATCTGCTTTCAACATAGGCGCTGGCTCTGCTGCCTTATTACCGCGCACAATGAGAATTTGTGCGCCTGACTTATCTCTTGTGGCCGACTGCTTTTTTTCAAGGGTAGGCTGTTCAATAGGTGACGCTGTGTCTGTCACAGAACGCCCTGCATTAGGCACAGCCTGTTCAATGTCATAAAAATCAAAAACAATACGAGACCCCAATTCAGAGCGTTTCATATAAGCATTATTTAAGACCATTTCAATCTCTAAGGGATTGGTGTTTAAAATCTTTAAGCTTTTCACACGCGGTAAATTTTCTTTGTTTGTAACTGATGCAGGCAACGACCCTGGATAATCAAATTTCAGACGTACACGATTATCGCCCGCTGTTGTTTTATCATCAGAGCGCATAACAGCAGTACGCCTCCCCCAATCAAAAACAATACGATCATAACTAGGATGATGGGCTGTCCGCACATTAATCGCCGTTTTAGCAACCGTAGATATTGAAGATGATGAACGAACGGGGTTCTTTGAGGTGTTTCTAGATGTCGGTTTTGACAAATCAATAATCTTAATCTGTCCGCGTTCTTGTGCCATTGCTGGTGATATTTTTATTTCATCAGGCATGATAAAAAACAGACCGCCACAAAGACCCGCCACAAACAAAGACGTTAAAACGCGCCTTTTTATTATCTGTTTTTTATGTTTTATCATCTATCTTTTTACTTTTTATCGCCATTATGGATGGTCATACGCAAAATCATATCAGCACCCTTAAAATTAATTGTACGTTTTAGTTCATCCGCATCTTCATGCGTTTGGCTCAACAACGTAATATCTTTATTATAACCAGCCTCAGTTAGAATCTTACCAAAGCCCTGCGCTTTAGCAAGCGCTTGTGTTAATTCTGATGGTTTTTGTGCATAAACAACCATATCAATTTTATTATCAATGCGTCCCAAGGCGCGCGCTAAGCTCTGAGCTTCTTGTTTATAGCTAGCATCGAACAAGGGGACTGACATAATGATAAAATCTTCATAACGCACCATATCAACCGTGGATAATGTTCCTGCGGATTCTATATAATGCTTAATTAATGCTTCGATATAGTTCAACGCGAATTCTTTATTCTTTTTAATCGATGAAATATTATTTTGATCGGCATTGCCCGCAACAAAAGGCATCCCATAAAATTGTTTTGCTTCGCCGTCTAACGTTGACAGTACTTTTGTCCAATTATCTTGGTCTGGTTGTTTCATAGAAAACAACAAAACAAAGAACGCCAACATCAGACTAATCACATCCGTGAATGATATAAGCCACGTTGCCTGTCGTTCAATTTTTTTAGTATTTGCGGGCGGCAAATCGGTTGTATTAAAATGATCGCTAAGAGATGATGACATTATTCTTGCCCACCCTTTACTTCATTGGGCACTTCATTTGGCTTCTTTTCATCCCGTTTTTTATCGTCACTCACCTGACTAGGCATAACAATAAGACGCTTATCACGCAAAAAACGAAATGCCAAACTAGCGGGATCACCGTGTTCCATCGACAGCGTTAAAAAAGAGGGTGAAAAACCAGCATTCATCATGTAAAAACCAATTGATGACACCTCGTCTGCGGGGGCGTCATAAGGGTTTTTAGCGCGTCCAACAACATGCATAAGAAACGCATTCTCCCGTGATATATCAAACATCTTTTCCATTAAGCTTTGAAAGGCAGTATTATTGGCTTGCTCCATCGCGTTTTGAAAGGTCTTTTTATCCAATACGATTTCAAGACCGCGCCCGCCATCGATGCGTTTCGACGAAATAAGATCAAAAGCATTGCGGAATGATACATCGAGCGCATCAAGCGCAGAGCCAGCGAATAAATCAACATCTTCGAAATTCTCTGTTTCGGACGGCAAACCCTTAGCCGAAATAAGTTGTGACGCAAACGCTGCCTCAAGTGAGGCAAGAACAGGGATAACCTTGTCTTCACGATAATCAGAAATTGTATTTAACACGATAAAAAACGCCAGAATAACGATAAACAGCGCGAGCGATAAAAGTTGTGTTGAGGCAGAGTTACGTTTCATCCCTCTATTTCATGTTATTTGCCCCTAAAAAGCAAAAAGAAATAGAGCATAACACGCTAAAAAATAAGGATATTTATGTTCTCTGTGAATAATCAGAGAAAAGACTAATCAAAACTCGCCAAAAGCGCGTCAATATCATCTTGATTAATCGCTTGAGATTGCATTTGCGGCCCGTTTAACAAGGCCTCATCGCCGTCTTTTTCTAGATCATCCGAGGCCCCGACTTCCAAACCAACGGCCTCAACGATCATATTCACTTGTGTTTCAATATGGCGCAATGTGTTAACAACCTTTGCGATACGTTGTCCCGTAATATCTTGAAATCCACATGCTTCATAAATATTTGTAACGGCCTCAAGCACCCGCTCTTTATTACCCTCATCTGTTATTTTTTCGGCTGTGACTTCTAATAATTCACAATTATCCATGATCTTACCCGTTGCCTCCTCAGTCGATTTAACAACAGCATCAAGTTCGTCGGTGGCAGAAGGGATATGTTCTTGCCCAATAGCAATAGGAGCAAGATTTGATATCTCACGACGCGACTCTTCTATATAATCAGCCAAGGCCTTAAGATCTTTATAAATAGGATGTGTTTTGTTGGTCTCAATTTTACCAACAACAGAATTAATGATGTTTAAGACCTCATCCTTGGAAAAAGGACGGCCCATTTGTTCCATTGTTGCTGTTGCGTCTTCGTTAACCGCATCAATTGTATTTTGCTTATCCATATTTAGAATTCTCCGATAACGCTCGACATTTTCTGCTTTAATGTTTCAGCATTAAACGGCTTAACAATATAATTATTAACGCCTGCTTGTTTGGCGGCGATAACATTCTCCGTTTTACTCTCGGCCGTAATCATGATGAAAGGTGTAGCCTTGGTCGCCTCTGTTGCACGGATTTGCTTAAGGAGCTCTAAACCTGTCATGGGCTCCATATTCCAATCCGATATAATCAGACCAAACTTTGTCTTACCGGCAAGAGCAAAGGCCTCTTTGCCATCGGCGGCTTCCTGGATATTGTTAAAACCTAATTGCTTCAAAAGATTCTTAATAATACGGCGCATTGTTGCGTAATCGTCCACAACCAAAACATTCATCGACTTATCAACCACGGTATAATCTCCTCACTGATTATTCTTATTTTTATAAACATTATTATGACGATATAAAGTTAAAACACTCTTAAGCTGGAAAGCATAAGAACATGGTTTATATTATGTTTTTAAGGAATATCCTAGTTTTCAGGCAGCTGAGGCAGTTGCTTTTGTGCGGCCAAATTAATCGTGACCTCGCGCGCAACCTCAGGGTTCATTTGTGCCAAGACAGGTGCAGCCTTACGTTCAGACATACGTCCAATCACGCTTAACAAGACTTCCATCTCCAGTGTATCAAAAATTGTCGCTGCGTCTTTGGCCTTCATCGACTCATACATACGTACGAGGCTGTTTATGCGACCCTCTTGTTCTTCTTGCTGTTGACCAAGTAAATTTTGAATTTCTTGACGTAGCGCACTCAGCTCAGACATCTTTGTCTCAATCTGCTTTTCAGCCGCGGCTAACAACGCCTCTTTTTGCTGCAGCCCACGTTCTTTTTTATCAATGTCTTTACGGCGCTTAGACAAGGATTGTAGTATTTCGACTTCGCTTGAAGAAAAATTCTCTTCTTCCAAAAAGTCACGGGTCGGCATTATTGGTGGTTCGGCAAAGACGTTATCGGGCGTCATCGCACCGCCCATATCATCTTTTGATACCATTTCACCATCCGCCGCGACCGCAGTATTAAAACCGGCATGGGTGAAGTTTTGTGCAATATGCTGCACATCTTCAGCAAAGTTAAATCCACGCAAACCAAACGCCAAAACCAGCACGACCAATATGATTGGCAAAATACCGTGACGCCTTAGAAAACTTTTCTTTTGGTCTGCCTTTGTCATTTTAACTATCCTTCAAAGCTTTCAACAAATCCTCTTCGGCTTTTGTGCGCTTTTTTATTTTTGGTGCTTTTTTCGCCGATGGTTGCTTTAATCCATGGGATTCGTTGGCTTTTTCGGCTAAATTTTCCAAACGCTGCGCCAAGTTATTACCCGCATCATTCATAAAATGTAATTCATCAAATAATTTTTGGGCCTCACTCATTTCACTTTGAAGCTTACCCGCAATTTCATCTGAATTATGACGCAAGCCTGCTATGGCGCGCTCGGCGCTTCCGGTTGCCGTATTTAAGTCCATAATGGCTTTTAAGAAATCTTCTTTATTTTTCTTAAAATCCTGTAATTGTTTATATAGCTTGAATGTGAAAACGATGGCTATCGCTAACAAAATCAAAATCAGGAAATCTAAACCAAGGGCAAACATCTATATATTTATTCTCTTCTATGACTAAAATAGTTACTTAATCGGGTTTTTTCTCAATATCTTCTTGGATACGGATGGCAATATTGCCCTTTTTTTGACCAGGTGTTCCAAGGAACATAGGAAACGCGCCACAGCGCATTTCAACAGGATCTTCGGGGAAACTATCTAAAATAACTTTTGATCCTGGTTTCCAGTTTAATACATCATGAAGAGAAACCGTCGCCTCACCCAAAACAGCATCTAGTTCAATCGTTGTTTTATAAAGCTCATTGGTTAAGTGATTTTCCCAAATTGAATCACGGCCAAATTTTTCACCCATAAACATCTGTAAAAGCAATTCGCGCACAGGCTCTAAGGTTGCATAAGGGATGAGAATTTCAACACGACCGCCACGGTCCCCCATATCCACACGCATATTTATCAAGACACAGGCATTATTTCCTTGTGTAATTGCAGCAAAACGCGGATTGGTTTCGATACGCTCCATACGGAAAGTAACAGGCGATAACGGATCAAATGCAGAGGATAAATCAGCTAACATCACGGTAATCATGCGTTCAACAAGACGCAACTCAATTGTTGTATAGGGACGACCCTCAACCCGCATTGCAGATGTACCACGGCGTCCACCGAGTAAAACATCGACTACAGAGTAGATCAAAGAACTATCAACAGTCATCAAGCCATAGTTATCCCACTCTTCGGCTTTAAAGACAGACAACATAGCAGGTAAAGGAATTGAGTTAAGGTAATCACCAAAACGAACAGATGAAATTTGATCTAAACTAATTTCAACATTATCAGATGTAAGGTTACGCAGACTTGTTGACATGAGGCGGACAAGGCGATCAAAAACAATATCGAGCATCGGCAGACGCTCATAATTGACCATGGCACTATTAACCAAGGCTTTGAGACCAGAACGTTCACCACCTTCTTCATCGCCATCAAAGCCAAGGAGGCTATCAATTTCGTCTTGATTAAGAATACGCGCTTCGCCATCTTCGCCAAGCTCATCATCTACATCAGCAGAGACACCACCATCAGCGGAATCAGCAACAGCATCGCCATCGGCCATGGAATCCCATTCCTCCATCATCTTACGCTCTTCTTCGGACATGTCTTCCGTTTCGGCGTTATCGATATTTGCGTTCTGATCTGTCATATCTTAATTCATTATAACCGTGCGGCTATTAGAGATCCTTTAATTTTATCTGGCATACAACCTATTGGCAACCTATTAGCAATCTATTGGATAAGCCAATGATAGATACACCCGAAGAACTACCTAGCAATTATTGTACCAAAATTTCCCTAAATAATATATCGCGAACTTGTTCAGGGTAAATAGCGGCATTAACACGCGCTAATAATTCAAGTCTTAAACGGTAAATACCGGCAGATCCGCGCAAGTCCGGCTCACGCAGTTCACGTAGATATGTTTGAAAATGATCCATGACGCGTGGTAGTACCGTTTCGATCAAAGCGGTATCTTCTGTTTTTGCGAGTTCCAGAGAAATACTGATTTTTAAAAAGCGCGGTTTACGACCTGTATTACTCAAGTTTACGATCACATCAGGTAAATCATAGAAAATACCCGTACTTTTATCATCAACCATAATTTCTTCGGCTGCTACAGGGGCCTCATCGCCGCCACCAATAAAGCCGCCAAAATAGAGACCGGCACCAACACCGACCAAAATCAAAAGTGGTAAAACAATAAACAAGACGATTTGTTTGGGTCCAAACCCCCCAGACTCTTCTTCGCCTAGGGCTTCTTCACCCTCAACGGCGCCTTCATCATCGAATGCTTCATCATTTTCTTGTGCATCAGCAACCATTGATTTTTTCCATTTTCCTGCCGTAAATTGTCTTTTGTTTTGAGCTACAATTAAAAGCAAGAACGCTTTTATAAATAGACCTATAAAACTATAGGGTATTTTCACCCCTTTATTCAAGAACTTATACATACATATGGTCGCTATATTTACACGATCACTTTCGGCTACCAAGGCTCAAGGAACCAAATCAGGCATTTTTTGCCATTTTTGTTCAATAAGGCGGTTTTTTCCTAGCTATCCCGCAATAGAAACATCCCCATATAACAGACAAAACCCACCCCTATAATAGAACAAGCTACTGTTATATAATGATAAAATATTTTTGGCACGGTGTGTGCAAAACATTAAACCAGATAAAACGCGGCAAGCAAGATCGCATATATCTAAAAGAGATTTAAACGGGCCGATAAAGCCTCACTTAAAAAAAGGGTTAGAGATAAATGGAAAATACCAGCTACATTTCGTTATCAAAACAAATGACACTGCAACAGCAGATGAATTTGATCGCCAATAACATTGCCAATGCATCAACCTCTGGTTTTAAAAGCCAACACATGGTGCAGACCGAAGAGAAAATGGGCGAAATGGGCGAAAAGTTCCCGTCTCGCATGGTCATGGATTACGGTATGTTCACCAATCTTGAGCAAGGCCCAATTCAGCGCACCAGTAACACGTATGATTTTGCCCTACAAGGCCAAGGATATTTCGCCGTTGAAAATGAAAGAACAGGCGGCGAAGCCTATACCCGTGCCGGTAGTTTTGCCCTTAACAGCAACAATGAGATTGTAACCCCTTCTGGCAATAAAGTACTAGGCGTCAGTAACGCCCCCATCGTAATCCCCGATAATGCAACAGAGATTGTTATTGATAAAAAAGGGAATATTTATGTCGATGGTAATGACATAGACAGCTTTAAATTAATGGAATTTGATAATGATCAAACACTGCGTGAGTTAGGCCAAGGTATTTATATTGCAGAGGTCGAAGGAAACCCCGCAAAAAATACAGAAGTATATCAAGGCATGGTTGAAGGCTCTAACGTACAAGCGGTTGTTCAAATGACAGAGATGATTGAGATCTCTCGTATGTACCAAATGAACCAAACAATCATCAAAAATGAACATGAACGTATGCGCGGTGCCATTCAAAAGCTCGGCCGCCTTTCAGGATAATTAAAAGCAATTAAACAGTAATTTAACAAAAAAGATAATAATAAAAACTAAGGAGATAACCCCATGAGATCACTTGATATTGCATCAACAGGTATGTTAGCCCAGCAATTAAATGTTGACGTTATTGCCAACAACATTGCCAACATGACCACCAATGGCTTTAAAAGACAACGCCCAGAATTTCACGATCTTTTATATCAAAATATTGTGCGCCCTGGCTCTAACTCTTCTGATGTCGGTACAATTGTTCCCGCCGGTATTCAGCTAGGTGCAGGTGTAAAGGCCGGTTCAGTTTACCGTGTCCATGAGCAAGGAACATTACAGATCACAAGTAACGAACTTGATTTAGCCATTGATGGAAAAGGTTGGTTCCAGATTGAATTGCCTAGCGGTGAAACAGGATATACTCGCGCCGGATCATTCCAAATGAGTGAAACAGGTGAAATTGTAACATCTGAAGGCTTTGCTCTAGAACCTGGATTAACGATCCCAGACGACACGATTGATGTGACAATCAACCCGAATGGCGAAGTTTTTGCAAAAATCCAAGGTCAGATTAACTTGACGAATGTTGGGCAAATCCAAACGGCCGTTTTCCCTAATGAAGCAGGCTTAGAAGCCATTGGTGATAATATCTTGCTTGAAACCGCAGCTTCTGGTTCCCCAATCACGGGCAACCCAGGTCAAGATGGTTTTGGTGATCTTATTCAGGGCGCCCTAGAGAACTCAAACGTTGACGTTGTTGCTGAGATTACAAATATGATTACTGCACAGCGTGCTTATGAAATGAATTCAAAAGTTATTCGTACAAGTGACGAGATGTTAAGTACGACAGCTCAGCTTAGATAAGACGTAAGCAGGACATCACGATCATAGAAATTAAGAAATAATTTTAAGGTGAAAACAATGAAACATACATTTAAAAAAGCATTATTAGGCACGGTAGCAATCGCATTTTTATGCGCAACGCCCCTGATGAATAATGCACAGGCAGCCAAGAAGGCATCGGCAAAAGCACCTTTGAGTGTGAATGAAACGATAATGCTTGAAAAGGATGTCTTAACATTGGGTGATGTCTTTAACGGTATTACCAAACATAAATCTTTTGTTCTGGCACCCGCCCCGGCGCCAGGCCATGAGATGAAATTAAACAGCTATGATCTCAATCAAATTGCGTTGTCTTTCGATCTAGATTGGCAGGGTAGTTACGCGCAAGATACCGTCAAAATAACACGTGATGCCACCCTTATTACCATGAAAGACATTAAAAACGCCCTAGAAGACAAAATCGTACAAGACCATAATCTTGGTACATTTAAGGTTGAATTGGGCAGTCGCATGAATGACATTATCTTACCAAGCAAATATAACGCCGTGGTTGATATTGAAACACTTGATTACGATAGTCGCACAGGCCGCGTTGATGCAGTCTTCAAAACAGACGACAACAAAACACACCGTGTGGTTGGTCGCGTAACACGCCTAACAGAAATACCTGTTTTAGCCGAAAAAATGCGCAATGGTGACGTCATTACAATGAATGACATTAACTGGGTAGAAATGGAATTGGGTAAAGTGGCGCGTAACAATGTGGTGGATGCCGAACAACTTATCGGTATGACACCAAGACGCTTTGTGAACAGCCAAACCGCCATCCGTTTGTCCGATGTTCAAGCCCCTGAAGTTGTTAAAAAAGGCAGTGCCGTGACAATGTTATTAGATACAGGGAAATTACAATTAACATCTAAAGGACGTGCCTTAGAAAATGGTGCTAAAGGTGACCTCATTCGTGTCGCAAACAGCACAAGTAATCGCATTATAGAGGCCATCGTCGAAGATGATAATTTGGTCCGCGTACAGTCTGGTACAACAATTGCATTTTAAATAATAAAATAAAAACAAATAAATAACATATTTGATACAAATAAATAAGGAGTGGGACAATGAATAAGATGAAACAAAAAACATATAAAAAACACTTGCTGAACATGACGGCTATTATTGCCCTGAGCATTTCATTAACGGCGTGCTCATCGGTTGCAGATCGTATGCAAAATATTGGCAAAGCACCCGCTTTAGCGCCCATCGAGAATGTAAAAGAAACACCCGATTATAATTTTGTTTCTATGCCGATGCCAGAGACTGTACAACAAGCGGATTCTTCCGTGAAAAACTCTCTGTGGCAAGCTAGTCGTAAGGGCTTTTTCAAAGATCAACGCGCCTCTGATATTGGTGATATTTTAACCGTTATCATTGAAATTGATGATACAGCGGAGCTAACAAACGAAACAACACGTACGCGTCAGAACACTGAAAATAATAACCTGAACACGGCTCTTGGTTTTGAATCGTACTTAGATAAGATTTTACCAGGCGCCGCAACATTGCCGAATTTGGTTAATATTGATGGTCAAACAAACAACGTTGGTACCGGTGAAATTGAACGTGAAGAAAAAATTGAAACACGCATTGCCGCCGTTGTTGCCGATGTCTTACCCAATGGCAATATGGTCATTGCTGGCAAACAAGAAGTGCGCTTAAACTTTGAAGTACGCGAACTAAAAGTCGCTGGCGTCATTCGTCCAGTGGACATTTCACCAGGTAATTCAATTAATTATGATCAAATCGCCGAAGCCCGTATTTCATATGGCGGACGCGGACAGATCTCTGATGTTCAACAACCCCGCTATGGACAACAGGTTCTTGATATTATTTATCCATTTTAACCTTCTACCGACTTTTTCCACATAAAAAAAAGCGCCGCCCAAAAGGGCAACGCAAGGAAAAAACAGAAGAAAAAATAAGTTTAGTTATCTCACCCACCAAACTCTGGTCGGCTCTATAAACAGGGCCGACCTCTTTTTTTAGCATAGCACCCAATCGTTAAAAATATTTAAACGCACTAGTTTCAACGCACATATCCTGCTAAATTAAAAACACCCATAGGCTATATAATTAGAAGGATTAAAGCGCAATGAAATACACACTCATCTGGTTTGGCGCCGTGATCTTAGCTTGTATAGGATATATAACATGGCTCGATAGCAATGATATGGTACGGTCATTTTTGAATAACCCTAGTCAGATAGGTGATTTCCTTGCTGGCGTTACCGCACTCTTTACCCTTCCATCATTATTATTTGTTTTGTATGAAAGCAAACAAAATAATGCTCGAGAACTAAAAACCACACAGCTACAAACACTGTTCAGTACCTATGATTATCTCAATAATAATCTGAATACACATGCCCATAATATCCGCTATCATTTAGATGAAAAATTAAAATTAAAAGCAACACCAACATGGAATGCATGGCTCGATAAAGAGAATGTTTTTGGTTATTTGAAAGCCTCACATTTTTCAACAACCAATCGCTTAAAAACGAATGTAGCCTTACAAAAAAGCGGCACCAACCTAGACTTCATCGTTGAGAATTTCGGCAATAATATCGACCCCGTTATTGAAACGCTAGAATCCTTCAAAGATGTCATAGAGCCCAAGAAAATTAAAAAAGCCCTAAACCATCAAGCCATCCAAATCTACGGCCATATGAAATGCGCCATTGCCAATAAGGAAAAAGTACAAGACGCAGACACCTAAACCTTAAGTCTATAAAAAAAAACCGCCAATCACGTGAATGAGTGGCAGTTTTGAATTTTTAATTATAATTATTTAATTACTCGTCACGAGATACTTTTTCTTTACGTTCGTGGCGCTCTTGGGCTTCGATTGTGTATTGTGCAATCGGGCGGGCATCCAAACGTGCGACGGCGATTGGTTCGTCTGTTTCTTCACAAAAACCATAGTCGCCACTTTCAACTTTACGCAGTGCTTTGTTAATTTTAGAGATTAATTTACGCTCGCGATCACGCGTACGCAGTTCAAGGGCATGATCCGTTTCCGCAGAAGCACGGTCTGTTAAGTCTGGCTTTTGCAGATTCTCTTGCTGAAGTTCCTTAATCGTATCAGAGGATTCTTGTAGTAATTCATCACGCCACGCAATCAGCTTTAAACGAAAATATTCCAACATCGTTGGATTCATAAAATCTTCGTCGGTGGTCGGTTTGTAATCGGGTGAAACATTGACTGAATTTGCGACTGAATTTGTCATGCGATATCTCCTCTAATAGATTATCAAAATAATAATGTAAAATTATAGACTTACAAAGTTAAAAGGCAATTAAAAAAGGAATAAATAAAGCGATCTGTTTTTTAGAATATCTAACGCATATATAAATTATGAATTGTCACTCTTTATAAATTATGCGTTATCACGCTGAAATTTCGCTAGCTCAATGGCGGCGCGTAAATCAATATCATCCATAATCTCAAGGAGTTTCGGATCATCTATTTGGGCGCGCTGTGTTTCGATAAGGTCTTGTAAACGCGTTAAATTTGCACCAGAAATCGTTCCCGTTAACAACCCAATACGAATATCATCTAAGGACTCCAGCAAATCAAAACCGCGGCGCACTTCTTGCCCACGGGCTTTACGTGCCTCATCTGGGTCAATCCCCTGCATGGCCAAAATAGCATCTAGGGGTGCAGTAGCTTGCAGCGATGATGTGCCTGCATTGCTACTGCTTTCATCCGCACCATCCAAAAAAGACGCAAATGCGCCGGCTGCGCTGCTGCTGCCTTTGCTCTTCTTGCTCTTATCTGTTTTTCCAGTCTTACTGGGACCGGTAGGGCCTTTAACGTCCATGATGCTCTTCTTATTATAAATACGTTTTTTATTTTATACGCATAACTATTCTTATTGAAACTATAACGCGATTTTATGAGAGATTGCTAGTCGGTAAATTTTGCCCGCATCGCAAACAACCAAAAACCACCTAAATATCTTTATTGTTATATAACAACACCTTAAGTAATAATTTTTTGGCACAACTCTTGAAACGGTGTTTTACAGAGAAAAGAATTTTTAATACTAAAGGCAAAAATGAACACGAAGTTTGATAAAAAAGGTGAAAATATAATGCTGAATAACCAACAGAACATAGACCATACGATAGAAATACCAGTTAAAAACAGACAGTCTCGCCTTATGACGCTTGCTATCTTAACGATAATGGCATTCATATTGATGATCCCAACCATTGGTTCACAAGCAGACGCCAATCAAGTCCGCATTAAAGACATCGTCCAATTCGAAGGTGTGCGTGATAACGTTCTGGTGGGCTATGGTTTAATCGTTGGTTTGAACGGTACGGGTGATACATTGGCCAACACCCCCTTTACACAACAAAGCTTGGTTGCGATGTTAGAACGTTTAGGCGTTAATATCGGTACACAGAATATTAATACAAATACTGTCGCCGCCGTTATGGTTACAGCCAAATTACCCCCTTTTGCTAAGCATGGTACAACCATTGATGTACAAGTATCAGCAATGGGTGATTCAGAGAGCTTACAAGGCGGTACATTATTAGCTACACCCCTTATTGGTGCAGACGGCGAAGTTTATGCCGTAGCACAAGGCTCTATTGTTGCCTCTGGCTTTACAGCGGGCGGTGAGGCCGATACGGTCACACAAAATATTCCAACACAGGCACGCCTATCCAATGGTGGTATCATCGAACGTGAGATTGATTTTGACCTAGAAACACTCAAAACCGTTAATATCACCCTGCGTAATCCAGATTTTACAACGGCCCGCCGCGTTGAAAAGGCTATTAACGACTTCTTACAATTCCCAGCAGCGCGCGCCGAAAGCCCATCAAATATTGTTCTGATGCGTAGTCCAGACATGGAGGGTAGTGTCTTTAATATTATTACAGATATAGAACAGCTAAAAATTCGCCCTGATCAAGTGGCGCGTGTCGTTATTGATGAAACATCAGGCATTATCGTGATGGGACAGAATGTAACAATCAGTACCGTTGCGATCGCGCAAGGAAACTTAACAATTCGCGTAACAGAAACACCGCTTGTTTCACAACCACAGCCATTTGCACAAGGCGGCACAACAGAGGTTGTTAATCGTACCGCCGTTGGCGTTGACAGCGATAGCGCCGAGAAACTGGCCGTTTTAAGCGCTGGCGTAACCCTACAAGAACTGGTTGAATCCCTGAACGCCCTTGGTGTTGGACCACGCGATATGATTAGTATTTTACAATCAATCAAAGCGGCTGGAGCTCTTCAGGCAGAGATACAACTTTTATAAAAAACTAACTTACACTTAAAGCGATGAAAGGAGATCAAAATGGATATCGATGTTTCAAATATTATTGGTAATGCACAAGCGCAATCACAAAAACAATCCGCCATAAATGATCTTGGTGACTTACAATCACGCTTTCAAGGGAAAAACCGAGAAGAAGCCGCTGCTGCGGCAGAAGAGCTAGAAGGTCTTTTTATCTCTCAGATGGTTGCCCATATGTTCAATGATCTACCAACAGATGGTTATTTTGGCGGTGGTAATAGTGAAAAAATTTTCCGCGAGATGATGGTTGATGAATACGGTAAAGGTTTGGCAAAGGCCGGTGGAATTGGCCTTAGCGATTCTATTTATACACAGATTTTAAAAATGCAAGAAGCTGAATAATCATGATTATAAAAACAAGATATCCCGGTAAAACGCCAGAAGCAGAATCATCAAAAATACATGATGATGAAAACGCCGTCGATTCACAAACATTAGTAAGGCCGCGTCCTATGACACTCAAAGAAATGATGCAGGCCACATTGAAAGCCACACAACATTTCCGTGATGTGATAACACAAGAAACCAAAGCGCTTAATGAATTTGATTATCGTCAAGCAGGTCAATTACACGACGCCAAAAAACAGGCGGCCAATGATTACGCCGATGCAATTGAAATAATTGGTACACAAGGCGCATTATTAAAGACAGTGCCCCAAGCCGCAAAAGACATCTTTGAAAAAGAACGCGCCCTATTCCGCTCCGCCATTCAAGAAAATAAACTCGCCCTAGAAAAAGCAGCGGTGCTATCGAAACGCTTATCAAGCCGTATCATTGGTATTGCCAAAAATCATATGGCCGAAAATAGTATTAATTACTCGCCCTATGGCACGGCAATGCAACAACAGAAAAAAGCCGTTTATTTGTCTTACAATGAGACATTATAAAAGCCCTATTTTGATCCTCCTTCCATCAACAGACACCGCTTATAAGGCGGTGTTTTTGCATGATAGTGTCATACCCTTATTCACAGGGTAAAAACTGCCTAACGATAAAGCTACCTATGACCAAAAACGCATAGCACCATTCGTATAATATGTGCGAAAAATCAATAAAAATTATTATATATCAATGGTTTAAAAATTGGCACGGGCTGTGCATTGCTTATAGCAGAACAAAAGTCATCACAGCCAACTGGGTAAAAATGACAAAAGAGATTGAAGAGAAAGAAAAACAATGACCGACGCAACATTTGCATTTGTTAACGCCAGACAATCAATTCCTCAAAAGCCTAGCTTTGATGATGATAAGTCATATAAGCGTGCTGACTATAAGAATGATGATGTGTCTGAAAAAGATGACGTTGATAATAAAGAGGACACTCAAGATCTTTCTACCGTTGAAACAACAGATTTCTTAGCCTTGATGTTGTCACAAATTGAGCCTGGCGCACAAACAACGACAAATAGCTCTGCGTCATTGGGCACATCTATTGAAGCGCCAACGACACAACAAAATAATGCACAAAATAATGCGTTGTCGCAAACAGGAATTCAAGCCGGTCTTGTTATCGCACAAGAAGCCATCAATCAAAATACGGGGATCGTTAGCCCCTTAGTGACACCAACAACAAATACCGATGCAAGCCTTATAACTGTTACACCGATTGATGCAAAAACAACAGCCTCACAGCCCGTTATTAATGCAGCACAAAATGCCCTTGTAAAAGACGGTATTAAAAATACTGGCGAAACAGCACAAACACCGACAAATGCAAACACTGTAAATAATGTTTTTTCACAGTTAGTTAATGGTGAAACCCCTATTTTAGAAAATGCTGTCGATATATATGAATGGCGCAGTTCTATCCAAGGTGCGACAACAAGCTCGAACCAGAACAGTAACAGCCTTATCACAGCACAATTATTTGGCGGCACAGATACGGGCATGAATAACGCCGCATCTCTTGTCGCGAATGTTGCACAAAATAACGCGAACACAACACAGAACAGCTTATCTGGCACTGACTTAGCAATGATTTCAAGCGCTGATGGTATCAGCATTGACGGATTTGAGATGAGTAATGGCGGTGATTTTGGTCAAGGCTTTAATGACAGTGACGCAGAAACATTATTCATGACTAAAGACTTGGCCGCCAGTCGCGCCACCGCAAGCGGTACACCAACCGCTGCGCAAAGTTTTGCAAGTCATATCACGCAAGCTAAAGCACCTGGCTATACAAGTGCACCAAGCGAACAAGTGATGATGCAGTTACAAAAAGGCGTAGAGGGCAAATTAGAGAAAATCTCCCTTCAACTAGACCCTGCAAGCCTTGGTAAGGTTGATATTGAATTTGATATTGCCGAAGACGGACGCGTTAAAGCGGTTATCCGTGCAGAACGCCCCGAAACATTAGAACTATTGAAGCAAGATTCTTCATCGATCCAAGCCCTATTAGAAGAAGCTGGCTTAGAGACAGCAGAAGATGGCTTGGCCTTTGATTTGCGTCAACAAAATGATGAAGGCCGCGAGACAGATAAGAACAAGAATAACAGTGATGATTTCTCACTTGATGATGAAGTCATGACAAGTGCGGTTGAAACACAAGAGATCCAGATGCAAACATCCTCTCTCGGCGTTCTAAGCGCAACCCAAGTCAACATCGTTGTTTAAACAAGATTAAAAAATAAAGGATTAATAACATGGCAGATATTTTAAGTGGTCTTAATAGTTTCCCTACACAAACAACGGCTAGTGCTGTTGCTGAGTCACTAACCGAGGCCGAAACTGATGAGCAGGGACTTGCCAGTGATTTTGATGACTTCTTGCTTTTGCTAACAACACAATTGCAAAACCAAGATCCATTAGATCCAGATGATTCATCTGAATTTACGAACCAACTGGTTCAGTTTTCTCAGGTTGAGCAGCAAATTAAATCAAATGAGCGCCTAGAAGAGCTTGTGACACTACAAGACCTATCTTTGACATCAATCGCCCTTGGCTATATCGGCATGAATGTTGAAATTCCAGGACAGTTCTTTGATCACGCAGAAGGCGTTCCCTATGAGTTCAGTTATGACCTGCCTGCTGGTGGTGCTTCGGCTGTTAATTACACGATCTTGGATGAAGACAACCAGCCTCTGTTTGAGGGCCGCGGTACAATTGATGGCGGTAAGAACAAAATTGTTTGGGACGGCACCGATGGTTCGGGTAATCCTCTACCAGCTGGCAATTATCGTATCGCACTTGAGCCATTGGATGGTGAAGGTGAGATTATCGAAGACGCACAAACAAACGTAACTGTCTTGGTTGACGGCGTGGAGACAGTTGATGGCCAACTGATGCTAACCGCTGGCAATCAATTCGTATCCTTTAACAATATTTTATCGGCATCAACGCCACCAACTTTATAAGAATTAATAATAACAAGTCCTTGAAAGGAGACACATTATGAGTTTATTCGGTTCACTATTTACGGGGGTTTCAGCCCTTGGTGCACAAAGTCAGTCTTTGGCAACATTATCAAATAACATCGCAAACGTTTCAACCGTTGGGTATAAGCGTATTGATGCGGATTTCCAATCAGTTGTTACACAGAGCTCAGGCTCAACAGCCTATAGCCCAGGATCAGTTTTTGCGGTTCAAAAAAATCGCATTAGTGAGCAAGGAAATATCTCACAAACAAATTCACCGACTGATATATCTGTATCTGGTAATGGTTTCTATGTTGTTCGTGCAACGCCGGACGATCAGACAGAGCCCCTTTACACACGCGCCGGTTCTTTCACCGAAGATTCAGAAGGTTTCTTGAGAAACTCGGCGGGCTTCTATCTTTACGGCTGGCCTTTGGATGATAATGGAGACATTCCATCTGCTAACTCTGATATTTCATCGCTTGAGCCTGCACAGGTATCATTCGCGGGTGGTTTAACACGCCCAACATCAACGGCGGAGATTTCAATTAACCTTGATGCCTCAGAAATTGACAATGCTTATCCTTTAACAGGAACAGAGAATGTTGATTTCTCTCGTGGGCTTCGTGTCTTTGATTCACTTGGTGCGGCACAAGATCTAACGATCAATTTTCGTAAGATCGGTACACCAACAGCAGAAACGATAGGTACCGTTGATCTATCTGGCACAACAGACTTAACAACCTTGCCGAATATTGCCGCTGGTAACCAGTTCTCTGTACAATTTGGTGCGAACCCCGCCGTTACAGTAACAATCAATCCGGGCGATAACATCAGTGATGTTGCAACTAATATTAACGCTTCTATTGTTGGCGGTATCGCTTATGTGACAGATGCTGGTGAACTAGCCTTTGCGGCAAATGCACCTGGTGATGCAATCACATTAACAGATGTAACGGGCACACCGCTTGCTGGTGGTGACCTTGGTGTCGCAGCCGGCGCTATCGCAGCCCCTGTTGTACCGACATTATTAACGCCTCTTGAAAATGAAGCGAACCCCTTTGGCTGGTGGGAAGCCGAGGTTTTATCTCCCAATGGTTCTGTTTTGCGCTCTGGTGCGATTAACTTTGACGGTGACGGTACAATTAACGCCGCCCCTGGTGCCGATGGCGAAGTTGATGTCGGTCTAACTGGTATTAACTGGGGTAATGGTTCGGATCCCCAAGATATTGATTTCCGCGTTACAAACTTCACCCAGTTTTCTGGTGAATATAACGTTGTATTCGTAAACCAAAATGGTGCCGAGCTTGGACTTAGAACAGGAATATCTGTCGATGAAGAAGGCTTCCTTGTTGCCAACTTCTCTAATGGTCAGTCAACACGTATTTATCAGCTACCTTTGGCAACCTTTGCCAATGCCGATGGCCTTGATGAGGTTACAGGTAACGCCTATCGCCAAACAGATCGCTCGGGTGACTTTAACTTACGTATTCCTGGAGATGGTGGTTCGGGCCTCATTCAAGGTGGTACTTTAGAAGGCTCTAACGTCGATCTAGCCGATGAATTTACCAAAATGATTGTGACGCAGCGCGCTTACTCTGCTGCCACTAAAATAATTACCACAGCCGATGAATTAACAGAGGAACTGTTAAGGCTTAGATAATAAGTAAACCCGCTTTCCCTGAAGAGGTTCATAAGAAATGACAAAAGGACATGACATTTCTTCTCTTAATAAAGCACCACAAAGCAAACATCGGGTTCAGAATGAAAAGAATGGATTTTTCGAGAAAAACGAACCCTTGTATATAACTAAGGAGACATGAAAATGGCCAACGATATTGCTTTATCAGCCGCATTACGCTCAAACCTATTGAGCTTGCAAACTACAGGAGACTTCCTAGATAGAACACAAATACGTCTATCAACAGGTCGTAAAGTTAACTCAGCCCTCGATGATGCGAATGCATTTTTCGCCTCTCAAGCACTGAACAACCGTGCGGGTGACCTTAGCCGTCTATTGGATGGTATGGGACAATCAATCCAAACAATTAAGAATGCCGACGAAGGTATTACTCTTTTAACAAGTTTGGTTGAACAAGCCGAAGCGATTGCCAATACAGCGCGTGACGAAGGCGCCGGCTCAACAGCCGCTGTTGCCTTACAAGCAGATTATGCCGCAATTGTCGTACAAATCAATGAAGTTGTTCAAGATACGGGCTATCGCGGGATTAACCTCCTTAATGGTGATGATCTATTGGTTGAGTTTAACGAAACATCAACCAGTACCATCACATTAACAGGCGTAACATTTGACTCTGCTGGTCTTGGTATTGTAACAGCCGCTGACTTTTCTACGAATGCGACCATTGGCGCAAACTTAGCAGAGCTTGATACAGCCCTTGCCAGCCTACGTCAACAAGCCCGTGTTTTTGGATCAAACTTAAATGTTATTCAAAATCGTGAAAGCTTTACAGAGCGATTAATTAACAACTTAACAGAAGGATCAGACAAGTTAACCTTGGCTGACCAAAATGAAGAAGGTGCAAATATGCTTGCCCTACAGACAAGACAGCAGCTTGGTGTGACATCATTGTCATTAGCATCTCAGGCAGATCAGGCCGTCTTGAACCTCTTCTAAAACTAATCGTCATCTATAAAAAACGATTACATCTGTTAATAACACAATATAAAAGGAGTACCACATTATGGGACTTATTATTGATCTAAAACCAAACGAAAAAGTTGTTGTTGGCGACGCTGTTATATCGGCATCTGACCACCGCACAAAAATTAACATCCAAGGCAATGCGCCAATCTTGCGTGAAAAGGATGTTATGACACCAGAAAAAGCAGATACAGCCTGTAAAAAACTATATTTAGTTGTACAGCTTATGTATCTGTCAAAAGACCCAACACCTTTTTATGAAGAATATTTCAAGCTTGTACGCGAAATTCAAGATGCCGCGCCATCAACAACGTTCTTCTTCTTATCAATTGGTGAAAGAATTTTAGAAGGTGATCTTTACCGCGCTCTAAAAGAAACTAAGAACCTTTTGGCTCACGAGAAAGAATTGATTAATCGTGAACTAGACTCAGCAAGACAAGCGGCACAATAATTAAGCGCTGTATATAAAGGCTTAAGATAAGAAAAGACAGAATGTCCCTTTCTTAATAAAAAGAAATTCAGGCTGGATCAAACGTTTTTAACGGTATGCCATGAATTCAATCATACAAGAACGCAGAATGTGTTTGCACAATGTATAATGACAAGAAGTCATATGATAATACTAAAACGGGATGCTTAAAGAATAAGCATCCCGTTTTTTTATCTCGTTTGATTTGCTATAAGCATAACAAACATGTCTCAAGAGCTTTATTTAGTATTGAAAAATATTTTAAAGCGGTTATCATAAACAGGGTAAGTTGGCGCTCTATACTCATATATTCTTATTAGATAAGCGCATACATACAGTTTCTTTAGCGATCTCATCATAAAAATCAAAAAAGAAATAAGACCTCTCATAATTGTAACCATTTATTAATGATTACATGCGATGATAGAAGTATGAGGAAAGTATCTCCTCGTAACTAAAAGTAAATAGACACAACCTCCTAGGAAAGGAAATTTGATATGTCTGATATTGTTCTCGGTTCTGCGATTCGTAGTAACCTATTATCCCTTCAAAATACACAAAGCCTAACTGACAGAACCCAGCTGCGTTTGTCGACTGGTCGTAAAGTTAACTCTGCGCTTGATGATGCTAATGCATTCTTCGCGTCACAGGGTCTTGACAACCGTGCCAGTGACCTTAGCCGTCTTTTAGATGGTATGGGCCAGGCTGTACAAACACTTCAAGCCGCTGATGAGGGTATTGAGTTAATCACTAGCCTTGTTGAACAAGCTGAAGGTCTAGCTAATGCAGCACGTGATGCTGGTGTTGGTTCTGCCGAAGCCATTGCATTAGAAGTTGATTATGATGCTGTTCGTACACAAATTGACCAAGCGATCCAGGATACTGGTTACCGTGGTGTTAACTTGTTGGACGGTGATAACCTTGTCGTAAACTTCAACGAAGATTCATCAAGTACAATCACAGTTACAGGTGTCACATATGATGCCGCTGGTGTTGGTATAGCAACTGCTGCTGACTTTACAACAGATGCCTTACTTGATGCTGGTTTAGCTGAAATTGATACAGCGCTTGCTAACTTACGTTCACAAGCACGTGTATTTGGTTCTAACTTAACAACAATTCAGAACCGTGAAGACTTCACAAAAGGTATTATTAATAACCTTTTAGAAGGTTCTGATAAGCTTACATTGGCTGACCAAAACGAAGAAGGTGCTAACTTGCTTGCCTTGCAGACAAGACAGCAGCTTGGTGTTACATCATTGTCTTTGGCCTCTCAGGCTCAACAGGCCGTGTTGTCTCTCTTCTAAGATCGTACTTTATAAAAGTCCGGTTTTTCGAGGAAGCCAAATTGGATTTAACCAGCGAGAGAAATCTCGCTGGTTTTCCATTTTTAACTTCTGATTTTCGATTTCCAAGAATCTCCTTTTGCGTTATCATACTTTTAGTGTTCTCAAATAGCGCGCCCTAAAACACGAGATGATCTTGCGCTTATCGCAAACACATAAAGCATTCTTTAACCCCTTCTCGCGTAAACTTAATAGAGTGGGTTATCCACACAAAATAAAAAGGACGAATTATTATGGCTCTTGTCATTGATCTAAAACCAAATGAACGTGTTGTCATCGGACAAGCCGTTGTTCGTAATGACAAAAATCGTGCGCGCCTCTACATAGAGGGCGATACACCAATTTTGCGTGAAAAAGATATTATCACAGAAGATGCTGCCGATACGCCGTGCAAGAAAATTTATTTTGCCATTCAATTAATGTATTTATCAACAACGCCCGAAGATCTGCATGCCACTTATTTTGAACTTATCAAAGATGTTCAAGATGCCGCGCCCAGCACAATTCCACTAATTACTCTTATCAATGAACATTTATTAATGAACCACTATTACAAGGCATTAAAAACGGCCCAAGATCTAATCAACTATGAAACAGATCTTATGGCTGGCAACACGGCATAAAAAGAACAAAGCAAAGCGAGAATAATGTCTAACGATTATACCAAAGCGCTTGGCGCCTATGATAAAACCAATAAAGCCTCGATGAGTGACCCGCGAGAGATTGAGGTGCGCGCATTGATTAAGGCCGCAGAACGTTTACAGGCCCTCAAAGACAACTGGGGATCACATACTATCGATCAATTAGACGAAGCCTTAACAACCAATCAACAATTATGGGCGATCTTCACCGCTGAAATGCAAAAAGACGATACGGGCCTAGAGGTCGCCATTCGTAATAATATTGCAAATCTTGGTTTATTTGTTTTTAAACGCACGCTTGATATCCGCGCCGATGGTACAGCAGAAAAGTTTGATGTTTTGATCAATATTAATCGAAACATCGCCGCCGGCCTTCAAGACAGTATCCGTAATTCTCGCAACAACGCCTTAAAGGCAGCACAGCAAACGCCTGTCGCCCCAAATCCATATGCACAACAGACACCCGAAGTCCAATCGGACAACACACAGCCCGCAAAGCCATTAATGGATTTTGATGTAGAATTGTAATGAAGTGACACATAAAACGTGACAGAAAATCTTAATATTTCCGCTCTTAATGCCGCAATTGATTTCTGCGATTTATGGCTACAGCGCCAAACAGATTTAAATGAACAAGTCCCCGGCCACAGCATTGCAATTATGCACGACGATAGTCTTGTTTATAATAAAAGCTTTGGCTTTGCCAATCATGACACAAAAGAAATATTAACGCCCAATCATTTGTTTCTGTCCGCCTCCCATACAAAAAGCTTTACAGCACTATCAATATTACAACTGGTTGAGGCCAATAAGCTGTCACTCACGGATAAATTGACCTATTTCATTCCACAATTAAAAAGCAATCCAGATACAAAGATAAACGATGTCACAATTGAACATCTTTTAAGCCACAGCTCTGGATTATCGCGTGATGGTGATGATGCAACATTTTTTAGCTGTCTGCGCGCCTTTCCTACCAAAGATGAAATTTTATCTTTTTATGAAACATCGGCGCTCTTAACCACACCTGGAAAAATATTTAGATATTCGAATTTTGCCTATGCCCTGCTGGGATATATACTTGAAGATGTTTCAGGGCTTTCATTTGAAGATTATATCACAACACATATTTTTAAACCTTTAGAGCTAAATAGAATTTGTGCAAGCTATGATCCGAACAATGCGCCCTATAGTGCAGGGCACAATAAATATGCTCCAGGAACAAAAAAGATTATCCCTATAAACAGTAATATTGACACGAAAGGCATGATTGCCGCTGCTGGTGTCTGTAGTAACCCAGAAAGCCTGTGTCGTTTTTATAGCGCACTGATGATTGGAACGGGTTTGCTTTTATCCGATAGATTAAAAGAAAAGATGCTGTCAAAATATTTTGGTGTTGATCAAAGACAGCCGAATTTTGGCTATGGGCTTGGTGTTGTTCATAACATAGTTGGAGGATATCGTCTAAATGGTCATACAGGTGGAATGCCTGGGCATTTGTCTCGTACCTATATTAATCCAAAAGCCAATATTGTGATTTCAATCATGACAAACAGCTATGCTGCAGATACGGCAATGCTACAAAATGGCCTATGGCATATTATCGACCACTTTCAAAAGCATTACCGTGCGAATACCAAGCTATCATCTTATTGCGGGGAATTTTATAATCATTGGGGATCGTATTATTTTATGCCTCTCGGTGAGACAATCTTCGTTACCAACTTAAACACCCCAAAGCCCTTTGAGAAAGCCCCAGAAATAGAAAAAAGTCACACTAATGATCTTGTTATCACGAAGGACAGCGGCTATAGCACTTTATATGAGACCGTCATTTTTAATCGCACAAAAAACGGAATTAAAGATATCTCCTATGGCTCTGCAAAACTATTTCAAAAAGATGATTACATTCTGCTCTTAGAAACGCTGCCTAATCATGCCTAATATATAAAATATTTGCCTAAATATTGACTGCCCGCCATCATTTGACACGCCATCTTTCACGTGATACATTTTCATATTATAATTACATATCAAAATAATTTATTTACTGAGGAGATCCGCTATGGATAGTTATTACGAAACATTTCGTGGTGAATTCTGGGAACGCTCTATGCCCCATAATCAAGTCAATCAACACATTGGCTATGTCATTGATTCTGATTATTTAATTATTGGTTTTAAAGACGATGGTCCCATGAAATTTATGAATAAAGACCAGATGACACTAGATGATTTTAAAACTCTATCGCCTGATTTTGTTGAAATAGACATCATGGCAGCTTCTATTCCCTCCGAATATTTTGACCTCCCTAATATGGAAGAGGCCGTTGCCGTTCACTTAGATGGCGTATATCGTGAAGTAGCAATAGCAACATATAGTTCTTACGTTACCTTTGAACGTGCCTTGATTAATAGAAATACCATAGATCGCATAGAAGACCACGGACGTTATACTAAGATCATCTTAAGTGCTGATTTTCCAGCATGCGAGTTTGCCTCACTAGACAGTGTTGAAGAGCTAGAGGAATTATTCGGACTATCAAAAGATAAAAGAACAACCGCAATAAAAGCGAGCTCATACAAACCATTATAAAATCATTCAAAAAAGGATAGACCATGGAAGAATATATTGATTATTTAAGGGACGGTATTTTACAGATCAACGGTGGCGTTATTACAAGCCATAACAACGCATTAACATTGATCTATACGCCTAAACCAAGTCCTTTACATCAAGCATTAGCAGATAGAGACGGCCAAATACTGCCGACAGGCACAGAAAAATATGTGCCGTTAGCAAAAATTGCAGACAGAATTAGTGTTATCAATGGTTTTCCTAGTGGATTAAACGAAACAGCCTTAACAATCAGTTTTTCTAACCTTGACAGACAAGTCATCATCACATTAAAAACAGCAACCGTTGCCGATATCCAAAAAGTATTGCCGAATATGATCGAGCTTGAGGGTCTAGAGGGTTCAATCCCGGGCGAGCTAGTGAAAGACAGCCATCTAGAACAAGATCCAATTAAAAGAAGATTAGCAAAAAAAGCCATTAAAAAACATCTGCGTGATCAATATAATAAGACTGCCCTAAACCCCAATATTGACAATAGCGGCTATGACCGTGATTTTTCCATGGCATCCAAACGTAGCCTATTAATAAATCCAGATGCCGTTTCCGAAGTGATTGATAAAGGCCTTTATCGTAAAATTAAATATAAAAAGCCGTTTATCCCCATGCGTCCAACAATTACGTTAGTCTCAAAAGCAGAGCTTCAGAAACTTTTTGATATGGTTGAGGCGACACCTAAAAGAAGTATCGCGAAATTGAACCACTAAAAGCGATTAGCTAAAAACACAAAAAACGCCTCGTAATTGAGGCGTTTTTTTTAATATTTTTTTATCATCGTTTACGCAAAGGATGATGTATCACCACTTGCTAACGGTGTTTGTGGATCAACCGTTGATGCTGATGATGCCGCAGCGGAATTATTACCAGACGATTCAGGAACTGACACATCTTGAGCATTTACAGATTGTGCCCCTGATGATGGGGGGGGTGATGATTGTGAAGAAATTTCAATATCAACATTTTCTGCACGATCCGATGATGTTGGCGGTGTATATGCCTCAATACGGCTGTTAGGTTCAATTTGGCGCTCTACTTCGCCACTTATTGAATCACGGAATTCTAAGACCACCTGTTGTGTTTCATAGTCGAGGCGTATCGCCGGACTAACAAATGGTGGGTTTGTTCTTGAAAAATCTGAAGGCTGCTCATTTGTTGCAACCGGCTGTTGTACAGCTTGCTCGGCTCTTATATTAAGAGACGCAGCGCCCGCACTGGCGACAGATGATGGTATGATAATATTATCAGTCATGACACACTTCCTATGTTTAACATTAAAAGCTTTTTTATACTATTGGTACAAATACCCCTATTTGAACCTATAGCTTTATAAGACCCCGCTTATAAAAACTTTTAACCATTGCTTCTGCAATATTGGTGCTCTGCCCAATCTGTAATGATATAATGCTACAGTCAGAGTCATCCTACTATCTTTATTATAGCAAAATACGAGGAAAAGTCAAGAATATGTATAAAAATACAAGAAGATTAAAATAATAATTAAGACTCACTTAACTATTTGAATATGGCTAAAAATCGAACATTATTAGGCAAATATGCCCAGTTTCGAACATAATCGATAAAAAACACGAAAAAAATGCATAAAATGATGGGCAAAATTTGCCGAATGTTAAATTTTGTTATATATTATAGTAGAGTAGTCCTGTTATCATGAGAAGATGAGCAGAGCTGTTCGTGAAGACAAAGTGATTATTATTCGAGTTAATCAAAATAATGATCACATAATCAAGAATGATTTAAGCCTTAACCAAGTGCTTAGAGACCCAAACTAAAAAGACAATTATATTGGCCTTATAAAAAATAAAAAGGGCCGCATGAGATATCATGCATCACATATAAGGATATGAACGGTTGAGTACATTATCAGAAACAGTCAAAGCAGTCGGCCCCGCACGCCTTGGTATGATGGGTGCTGTCTTATTTGGTATCATTCTTTTCTTCATTTTCATTACGGCGCGCTTATCAAATACTGATTTAGCACTTCTCTATTCGAATTTAGATAGTAACGATACGGGTGCGATAGCAGCCAAACTAGAGCAAGTCAATATCCCCTATCAACTAAGTGTTGATGGTACATCCGTCAGCGTTGCCGATAATGATGTTGGACGTGCGCGCATGATCTTAGCAGAAGAAGGCCTGCCCTCTTCTGCGTCTGTTGGGTATGAATTGTTTGATGAACAATCTAGCTTTGGTACAACCGACTTTGTACAAAATATCAACCAAGTCCGCGCCCTTGAGGGTGAAATTGGTCGCACAATCAGCACATTAAAATCTGTTAAAACAGCCCGCATTCATTTGGTTTTACCAAAACGTCAATTATTCAGCCGTGATGCACAGCCCGCAACCGCCAGTGTTTTTGTTAAATTACGCTCTGGTCAAGATTTGGGCGCAGAACAAATATCGGCCATTCAACATATGGTTGCCGCTGCTGTCCCACAATTAAAGCCTGCGCGCGTTTCCATTGTTGATGAAAATGGTAAATTACTCGCACGCGGTGTTGATGACAGTGATAATCCAGAGGCCTTCTTTGGTGAAAATGCCGAAGACATGCAGCAAGCCTATGAGCGCCGCATGTCGCGTATGGTTGAAGACCTTATTACAGAAATTGTTGGCTTTGGTAATGTCCGCGCCAACGTTTCCGCCGAACTTGATTTTGATCGCATTTCATCAAATTCAGAAATCTATGACCCAGAAGGTCAGGTTGTTCGTTCAACACAAGTTATCGAAGAAAGCTTAGAAGAAAATGATGGCTCTCGTAATGCCGGTGTTACTGTTGGCAACAACCTGCCAGGCCTAGTAAATGCGCCTGCGGGTCAAGGTGGTGGATCATCAAACACATCAAACCGTACTGAAGAAATCACAAACTTTGAAATTACAAAAACTATTCGCAATCACGTGAAAGAAACAGGCCAAGTGACGCGCCTGTCTGTTGCTGTTCTTCTTGATGGCACATATGTGACAGATGCAGAAGGTGTGAAAACCTATCAACCACGCAGTGAAAAAGAAATTGAACAAATTGAATCTCTTGTGCGATCGGCTATTGGTTTTGATGATGCGCGCGGCGATACAATCGAAGTTTTAAATCTTAAATTTGCTGGTGGCGAACAAGAGCCAGAAGACATTTTAGCAGACACAACAATCATGGGGTTTGAGCGCGCTGATTTGCTTGATATTGCAGAAACAGTTACCTTGGCGATTGTTGCACTTCTGGTAGTTTTCCTTGTGTTGCAGCCCCTAGTTAACAAGCTTATTGAATCGGCGACAGCAGCGACAGGCAGCCTCGATAATGAATTAGAAAACCTTATTACCTCACAACTTGAAAACCAAGCGGCCTTGGCCGCACCAAATAGCGGTGATGGCGCGGACGATATGATTAATATGGACAAGGTTGAGGGGCGCGTTAAAGCGGCGGCCGTACAAAAAGTAAATGAATTAGTAGAAAAGCACCCGAATGAAACCGTATCCGTTATTCGTAATTGGATGTACCAAGAAAATTAATCCTATAATAGTGAACAGATCATGCGCGTAAGAGAAGATTACAGAACCCTTGCTGGAAAAGAAAAAGCCTCTATTTTCTTGCTGTCTATTGGCGAAGAAAATGCAGCGAAATTATTCGAGCATATGGATGATGAAGAGATCATGGAATTGTCACAAACAATGGCAACGCTTGGCGTTGTTAGTGCCAATGTGATTGAGAAACTTTTTGTTGATTTTGCAGATCAAATGTCGTCAACCAGTTCTTTGGTTGGGTCTTTTGATACAACCGAACGTCTTTTAGCCAAAGTTTTAGGGAAAGACAAAGTTGGTCAAATCATGGAAGAAATCCGCGGGCCTGCTGGACGTACAATGTGGGAAAAACTGACCAATGTGAACGAAGAGGTCTTAGCAACCTTCTTAAAGAAAGAATATCCCCAGACAGTTGCCGTTGTTTTGTCAAAAATTGGTACGGATCACGCCGCGCGCGTCTTGTCATTATTGCCTGAAAGCTTTTCAATGGAGGTCATTACGCGCATGTTGCGCATGGAGGTCGTCCAAAAAGAAGTTTTAGAAGACGTCGAAAAAACCCTGCGTACAGAATTCATGTCGAACCTTGCGCGCACAAGCCGTCAAGATCCTCATGAAGAAATGGCTGAGATCTTTAACAATTTTGACCGCGCCGTTGAACAGCGCTTAATGACCGCCTTAGAGGAAAAAAGCACAGAATCTGCAGAGCGTATTCGTGAACTGATGTTCACTTTTGAAGACTTAAGTGTTTTGGATGCGCAAGGCGTGCAATCGATTATTCGTGCGGTTGATCGTGATAAGCTTTCCCTTGCCCTTAAGGGTGCGGGTGATGATATGAAAGATATGTTCTTTAGTAACATGTCAGAGCGCGCCGCAAAAATTATGCGTGAAGATATGACCGCAATGGGTCCTGTTCGTCTTAAGGAAGTAGAAGAATCACAACAATTGATGGTGAACACAGCCAAAGACCTTGCCGCGAAGGGTGAAATCATTATTTCCCGCGGTAACTCTGATGATGAATTGGTTTACTAATGACAGAACAAAAACCATATATGGTCGTTGAAGAGAATGACTTTGATAAGCTAGAGGAGCAAGCACGCCTTGCTGCCGAAGCCAGCAAAGAAGTCACCTACAGACAAGATGATTACGACCGCGCCGTGCAAGATGCTTATGATAATGGTTTGTCTCAAGGACAGCGAGATGCCCTAACAACACAAGAAGAGCGTGTTGCAACCAGTTTTGAAAAGCTCACCCTACAATTCGATCGTTTAATCTCTATGCAGTCAGCGGCAGAAGCCGTTCAAGAAAAAGAAACGATAAATGTTGCCGTTGCGATTATTAAGAAAATGATGCCGCGTTTTGTAGAAACGCAGGGCACAGATGAAATTGCACGCCTGATTGAACGCGCCTTACGCAATAATATCACAGTTAAAGAACTGATTATCTTTGTGCACCCTTCTATCTTAGATGATTTAGAGGCACGCTTGAGTGGCTTTATAGAAGAAAATGATTACAAAGGTCGCGCAACATTTAAGGCCGACGAACGTATCGCCGCTGGTGACTGTAAATTAGACTGGGGGATTGGCGGTGTAACACGCATTATCCCGCACTTATGGACGGAAATTGAAACACAAATAACATCTCTCTTAAAGGGCGATTCAATTGATGATTATTTAAATGCACCAACCGACTATGAAACGAGCAACACAGAGAAAGAACCAGACCCAGCATTCATAAATGCCCCAGAGAAAATACAAGAAGAGAAAAGCTTAGAAGAAAAACGAGATATAAATAATAACGCGACCACAGGAGAATAAAAAATGACTGATGACACAGAACTAGAAAACATGGATTTTGGTGCCGATGAAGCCATTGGTGAAAACCCACATGAAAATGAAGGCGGCGCACTAAGCGCATCTGATTTTGCCCCCCCCGGTGCAACAGAGAAAGACGTAGAGGCTATCTATGATATCCCTGTGCAAATCTCTGCCGTTCTCGGTAAATCAACAATGCAAGTAAGCCAGCTCTTAAAGTTAGGTCGTGGTGCTGTTGTTGAATTGGATCGCCGTGTTGGAGAAGCCGTTGACATTTACGTGAATGATCGTTTGGTTGCCCGCGGTGAGGTCGTTATTAACGAAGACCGCCTTGGTGTTACCATGACAGAAATTATTAAATCTGACCGCACATAACCGCTATAAGAGACATAAAAAAACAATGGCAGATAATGACAAAAAAGGCGGGGACGTCCCTAGAATTTTTATCCCTGCGGTAAAATCAAAAACCGATAGTGCAACAGTGTTGGGCTTTATTGGCGCTATTGGCTTTATCGGCATGGCGCTTTATATGGGGGGAAATTTAAATTCTTTTTTGAACGTACCGTCTCTCCTTATTGTTGTTGGTGGTACAATAGCCGTGACGATGATGTCATTCAGTATCAGTGACATCCTTAGCACCCCAACTATTGTTGCGCGCGCGATAACCAAAAAACCACTCAACAGCCGTACATTATTAAAGACCCTTTTGGAAATTGCCGTCATTGCCAAAAAACATGGTGTTTTATCTCTACAGTCTATTGAGAAAGACGCTGGACGCAATCCAACCCTAAAACGTGCCCTTGGTTATGTCAGTGATGGTTATACCGCGCCAGATATTCAGCGTATTATGTTAGGCGAGATTGAGGCTGTTAAAGACCGTCATGAAAAATCAGCGGAACTGCTCTATCGTGCAGCTGAGGTCGCGCCAGCAATGGGGCTTATTGGTACATTGATCGGTTTGGTGCAAATGTTGGCACAATTAGATGACCCATCAATCATTGGACCCTCTATGGCTGTTGCCCTTTTAACGACACTCTATGGTGCATTCTTGGGGACAGTCATTTTGTCGCCCATCGCGTCAAAATTAGAAAAAAATTCATTGGAAGAAAACTCAGAGAGACGTTTGATATTACAGGCGGCGATCTCTATGGCAAAACATGAAAACCCGCGTCGTTTAGAAATTGTTCTCAATAACAGCGTGGCGCCAACAAACCGTTTGAACTTCTTTAAAGGTAAATAAAAAGGATAAGAGACCCAAAATGAAACTTCTTATTATTGGACATCTAGAAGGTCATATTTCAGACGCTGGTAAAATCGCACTATCACGCGGTGCCAAAGTCATGCATTCCACAACAATTGAACAGGGCTTAATTGCCCTGCGTAATGGTGACGGCATTGAGTTAGTCATGATTGATGTTAAAGAAGATGTGAAGCAATTTATCGATCAGTTGAAATTAGAACGTATTGCCATTCCTGTGGTTGCTTGTGGTATTGGCAATGACAAACAATCTGTTATTCGTGCAATTAAATCAGGGGCAAAAGAATATGTTCCCTTGCCGCCTGATGCTGAGCTTATTGCTGCGGTTTTAGCCGCCGTTACGCAAGAAGATCGCTCCATGATTGCCGATGATCCCGCGATGATCCCTGTCATGAAAATGGCAAAACAAATTGCACCTAGTACCGCCACCGTATTAATTACCGGTGAATCAGGTACAGGTAAAGAAGTCATGGCGCGCTTTATTCATGAGAACAGCCCTCGCGTCAATGGTCGTTTTATCTCTGTAAACTGTGCGGCAATTCCGGAAAATTTACTTGAATCTGAATTATTTGGTCATGAAAAAGGCGCCTTTACCGGTGCTGTTGCGCGGCGTATTGGTAAATTTGAAGAGGCCGATGGTGGCACGCTTTTACTTGATGAAGTGAGTGAGATGCACCCTCTATTACAAGCGAAATTACTGCGTGCTATTCAAGAAAAAGAAATTGATCGCCTTGGTGGCGGTAAGCCAGTCAAGGTTGATATTCGTTTGTTGGCAACCAGTAACCGTGATTTACAACGCGAAGTAATGGCCGGGAATTTTCGGGAGGATTTATATTTCCGCCTTAATGTCGTGAATTTATTATTGCCGCCTTTGCGTGAACGTCGTCAGGATTTGGCCAAACTAACTACATTTTTTGTCCAAAAATATGCAGGTCAAAATGATATGCCTGTTAAGCAAGTTTCCGAAGGGGCTATGCACAAAATTTTTAATCATGTGTGGCGTGGTAACATCCGCGAGCTTGAAAACACAATGCACCGCGCCGTGTTAATTTCAACAGAAGATCATATTGAACCAGAGGCGATTATCCTTGCTGGTCAAGCACCGATACCGGCGACACCTGCCCAAGCACCTACACAACAAATTTCACCAGCTAATCCTTATGGTTCCCCGCCCTCATCGAGCGGCGTTTTGGGGAATAGTTCTGGTCTTGATAATCCAACACCGCAAGCAGCACAAGCTGTGCCAGTTGCGGCTGGCAATCCTTATTCTGCAGATTCGTTAACGCCGTTTGGTGATGATGAAGTGGCTGGTACATCGACACCGGCAACAGTCGAAACCGCGCCAAATGAGAGTGCGCCAGATACAGCAACCTCTGCCCTTGTTGGTCGTACGGTTGCCCATGTAGAACGTGATTTAATCATTGATACCTTGGATCATTGTTTGGGCAATCGCACCCATGCTGCCAATATTTTAGGCATTTCAATTCGCACATTACGCAATAAATTACGCCAATATAATGATGATGGTTTGGAAATTCCAGAAGCCCATCAATCAAAAGCTAAATAACTTTTAACAAGGATAAACGGGTCATTTAATATCTAATGACAGATAATTTACCAACACCATCCAGTAATAATAAGCCCGCCAATAATACTGGTGGTGGCAGCTCTGCGCCTTTAAATTTTGGATTAAGTTTCGCTAATGTTTTTCGTGGTGACGTTGCGCTAGCCCTTGGTATGATTGCCATCTTGGTTGTCCTTATTTTACCAATGCCTAGCTGGTTATTGGATGCCTCACTCGCCTTTTCTATGGCGTTTTCTGTGATGATTCTAATGACGGTTCTATTTATTCAACGCTCACTTGAATTTACTTCTTTTCCAACAATTTTGTTGATCGCAACAATGATACGCTTGGCATTAAACCTTGCCTCCACACGTCTAATTTTAGGCGAAGGCCACAATGGGACAGATGCCGCGGGGGACGTTATTCAAGCCTTCGGGGGCTTTTTAACGGGGAATAATTATATCATCGGGATCATCGTTTTTACGATTTTAGTGATTGTAAACTTCGTTGTTATTACCAAGGGTGCGACACGTATTGCAGAGGTTGCCGCACGTTTTAGCTTGGATGCGATGCCTGGTAAACAGATGGCGATTGATGCTGATTTATCATCAGGCCTGATTGACGAAGGAGGCGCAAAAAGACGCCGTTCAGAATTAGAACAAGAAAGCACATTTTTTGGTGCTATGGATGGTGCCGCGAAATTTGTTCGCGGTGATGCCATTGCGGGAATAATGATTACATTCATCAATGTTATTGGTGGTATCATTATCGGTACGGCGCAAATGGATTTAAGCCTAGGCGAAGCAGCAAAAACATACACGATGCTGACAATTGGTGATGGCTTGGTTTCACAGATTCCTGCGCTGATCGTATCAATCGCCGCAGGTCTTTTGGTCACGAAAGCTGGCGTAAAAGGTTCAGCAGATAAGGCTGTTTTCGGTCAGCTAAGTCACTACCCGCGTGCCATGAGTTTAAGTGCCGTTTTAATGATTGCCCTTGCTCTTTTACCAGGACTTCCTGTTCTACCCTTCTTAACACTTGCTGCGGCACTTGCTGGTATGGCTTTCTTAAGCGGTCGCAAACAAGATAGAGAAGCAGCAGAAACGACTGCTCAAGAAGCCGCCGCAAAAGCACCACCCAAACCCGCCGACGAACCTATTTCAAAAACATTGGCAATGGATATTATTCGTCTTGAACTGGGCTATGGTTTACTACCCCTTGTTAATAAAGAGAGCGGCGGAAAGCTAACCGAACAAGTTAAAGGTTTACGCCGTCAGCTCGCCGAAGAAATGGGCTTTGTTTTGCCCTCTGTGCGCATTCAAGATAATTTACAACTGCCCGCCAATGCCTATTCCGTTAAGGTAAAAGAGATTGAATCTGGACGCTCTGAAGTGCGCCCAACTATGTTGCTTTGCATGGACCCTTCTGGCAAAGCCATCACATTACCTGGCGAGAAAACAACCGAGCCGACCTTTGGCCTACCAGCCATGTGGATTGAAGAAGCAAATCGCGAAGAAGCACAATTTAACGGCCTTACCGTTGTTGATCCAGCAACCGTTATTACGACACATCTAACAGAGGTCGTAAAAGATAACATGGCGGATTTATTATCCTATACAGAAACACAAAAATTATTGGATGAATTAAGTGATGCCCATCAGAAAATGATCTCTGATCTTGTCCCATCACAAATCACTATTGGATCATTACAACGCGTGCTACAAAATTTATTAGCAGAACGTATTTCAATTCGTGATTTACCCGCAATCATTGAGGCCGTTGCCGAAGGCGCACAAGCAACACGTAATGTGAATATGATTACAGAACATGTACGCAGTCGTATGGCCCGTCAGCTATGTGATCAATATTCTAACATTCTTGGTATGATCCCAATGATCACATTATCAGGTGAATGGGAAGCGGCGTTCGCAGGCTCACTCATTGGTGAGGGCGATGAAAAAAGTCTTTCTATGCCCCCATCCCAACTACAAGATTTTATTCAAAAAGTACGTGCGAAATATGAGCAACTAGCAGCGCAAGGCGAAAACCCTGTTCTTTTAACAAGCCCTTATATTCGCCCTTATGTACGATCAATTATTGAGCGCTTTAGACCACAAACAACAGTTATGGCACAAAGTGAAATTCATCCCAAAGCCAAGATCAAAACATTAGGCCAGATAGAATAAAAATATTTTGAAAAATACAGATATAGAGACTAGATTAATTTTATGAGATTAAAATCATTCGAAGCAGATACAATGACGCAGGCTATGGCCCTTGTAAAAGAGGCCATGGGCGAAGACGCGATCATAATTTCTACGCGCGAAGATAAGGCCGATAAAAAATTCCGTGTCACCGCTGCTATCGAAGAAATCACATTAGAGCAAGAAGCACCCCTCGATTTTGGCGAAGATCACTGGGATTATGATGATGAAGAATCGGTAGATGCCTTGCATGTGACATTAGAGGAACGGTTCGATAGTTTCTTAAAAGAGAGCCGCGATTACAATAATGAGCATGATAATAATGACATGTTTGATGATGCAGATCTTAATTTGGACAGGCCAGATCGCAGTTTAACATCGGACAAAGAAGACATTATTGATGACGCTGAAGAAGCATATTTTGAGAATGCGTTTGCCATTAAAGATGATGAAGAAGAGTTCACCGAAGATTTTGATTTCTTTGATTGGGAAATGGCAGAAGATGACGCGGGCGATTTACAAGAATATGGATTTATTGAACCCATCACTGAGGGTTTGTTGCGTCACAATGTCCCAGCCGATATCATTGATATGATTATATCCGCCGCCAGCAATGGTGACGAACAAGAAACAATCGCTGCCCTTTCTGGTGCGCTTGACCGGGTTTATAATTATGCACCCTTACCACGCGAATCTTTTGATCAACCGATCATTTTAATTGGTGCGCCTGGGGCTGGCAAAACATTGACAGCCGCAAAAATTGCTGCGCGCGGCGTCATGAATAAATTAAATGTTGTTGTTATTTCTACCGATACAAAGCGGGCTGGTGCATTAGAACAATTAAAGGCCTTTACCGATGTTTTGGATATTCCTCTAATCGAAGCCGAAGACCTGCCTACTCTTAAAGAGGCCATCGCTATGCATGCGGATGCCGATCAAATTATTATCGATAGTGCTGGCACAAATCCTTTTGACATGGATGCAATGAAAGAATTGGCAATCACGCTAAAATCAACGTCCTTATCGCCTTATTTGGTCATGCCCGCTGGCGGTGACCCACAAGAAAACGCCGATATTGCCCGCGCCTTTGGTACGTTAAAAATTTCAGGTCTTATCCCAACGCGCCTCGATTTTGCGCGTCGCTATGGCGGGATTTTATGTGCCGCTTATATGGCAAAAATTCCCTTAAGTGACGGCGCGAATACAGAACAAGTCGTTGATGGCTTATTTTCAATAAATTCAGACGCATTAGCAAAAATTTTAATCCCTCACCTCTTTGACAAAAAGAACAAATCACGTAAGGTAGAATAGTTATGAGTGATAATAAACCAACAGCAGCCGCAACCAAGACGACACCGCAAACAATTGCCAAGACGAAAACAGGCAATGGTGCGCCAAAGCGCGCGGCAAATATGATTGCCATCGCCAGCGGTAAGGGCGGTGTCGGAAAAACTTGGTTCTCTGTTAGCTTGGCCCATGCCCTTGCTAAAAAAGGTAAGAAAGTCTTGCTCTTTGATGGTGATTTGGGTCTGGCCAATGTTGATGTTCAATTAGGCTTAATGCCAAAACGCGACTTGAGCGATGTTATTCATGGTCGTTTAACAATGGAGCGTGTCATCCATCATTACGAAGAAGGTGGATTTGATATTGTTGCTGGACGCTCTGGTTCTGCGTCATTATCAGCACTGCCAAGTCAACGCCTCAGCATGTTGCGCGATCAATTACTTGGTCTATCAAAACAATATGATGCCATCTTGATTGATTTGGGTGCCGGCGTTGATCGCACAGTCCGCATGTTATCATCCGCCACGGCAACAACATTACTGGTTAGCACAGATGAGCCAACATCATTAACCGATGCCTATGCTTATATCAAACTATGCCACGCGGCTGGTTTAGCGCGCTCAATCCAAGTCGTTGTGAACATGTCACACAGCAAATTAGAAGGCGAAAAAACCTATAAAACATTGCTTAAGGCCTGTGAAAACTTTCTTAAATTACGCCCACCAATGGCGGGCATTATTCGCCGTGACGCCAAAGTCCGTGAAGCCATTCGTGCACAAACACCAATCTTGACCCGCTCGCCAAATGCCGATGCGGCGCAAGACTTAGAAAATATTGCAGAGAAAATTGTTTATCGTTTAGATAAACTAAAACAGATCTCTGGACAGTAACATCTTTCTTTTATAGAGCAGGAGGGCATGATTATGGCTGACATTTTATCAAGCCAACAAATTCTTGCGCAATTATCGTCCCCCGCCTCTGCATCTTCTGGAACAACTACCCAAACATTATCACAATCTCAAGCAGCGCAATTGCAGACATTATTGTCCCAATCTGTTGCTGTTGAATTACCGCCGGCAATTGCGCGTGCCATCGCTTCTGGACGTGAAGCGTTACAACGATTAGAAGCGATTGTCCAACAAGTACAAAACACCACCAATCAACCAAGCCTCGTCACATTAAGCGCCAAGGGCGGTGCGGTAAAATTGGAAGTGCCGCCACAACTAGCCAATGCCTTAAACCAAGGTGGGCGCTATAGTCTTGAATTCAAACCGGGTGCGCCGCCCGTCTTGAACAAAATTAGCTTAATAAGCAATCCTGTTACAACAGGACAAACACCTGTATTACCAAGCACAACACAAGCCGTTGGCCCCTTGAACAATTTGGCAAACACACAAGGTTTTATTGAAGCCATTTTATTAAATACAAACAGCACCAACAATGTTCAAACACGACAGGCACTATCCCCGTTTATTCAAAACCCGTCTAATACACTGAACGCACAAAGTAATTTAATCGTACAAATTCTGCCTAACAGCGCGCCCAATACGGGACAAGTATCGTCCACCAACAGTGTTACTTTAAATACTCAAAATGGTGTTTTACAGATCAATACCACAGCAACAAATAATGCACCTGTTTTACAAGGCACCATCGTAGGTAGCAATAATCAAGGCCTACCTATCTTACAGCTCAATGCAGGACAGACCATCAACGGTATAACCGTAACAGCCAATCAACCTAGTCTTCTGGTATTAAGCGACACATCGTTATCGGTTGGGTCGACTATTAATCTACGCCTTATCCCATCAACAGAAACAGCGATTATTAATACACCGCTTGTCAATAGCGCTCTGCCCCTTACATCTGCGCCATTATTACCCGGTGTTTCGTCTTTTAATGGTTTGGATGAATTATTGGCCATGCTATTACCAAACGCCATGACGGCGGCCTCAATCGGTAATGCAATGCCACAAGCCCCCTTACTTAATGGTAATTTACCCAGTAATATGCTCTTTCTTATGTCGGCATTACAAGGCGGATCATCCGTCGGCGGTTGGTTGGGTCAGGTCATGAATAATCAATTATCAAAAGATAATCCTGCCCTTTTAAGTAAACTAGAGAACGGTTTTAAAGGTCTAAAAAACACCATGACAGAAACCAGAAGTGGCTTAGAATTTCGTAGTTTTAATCTACCTCTTATCACCGATCAGCAAATCCAACCTATCCAGATTTTAGTACGCAACCCTGAACATCAACAGGGTAATGATGAAACATCACAAGATAACAATTCACACAATGATAAAAAGAAAATCAATGATATTCGCTTTCTCGTCAATGTGACGATGAGCAAATTAGGCCTCGTCCAAATTGACGGCCTCTTCCAAGAAAAAATCATGAATATGATGGTGCGTTTAGAAACACCCCTGCCCCGTGAAACACAATTAGAAATCAAAGATGGCTATATGAATGTTCTTGAAACTCTAGGCCTTTTTGGTACGCTTGGTTTCCAAGGAAAAACAGATTGGGTTTATTTTCAGGAAAACAAAGCGTAACAATTATGTTCGCTACAAAATATCTTCTTTCCGGCGATGGTTTTCTAGGCCGATTTCATCGAGTTCCGCGGCTTCGTTTTTGGCTTGTTTGGCGGTGGCCTCTTCTTCGCGGCGGCGTTGAATGATTTCGAATTTTTTCAATTCGGCAAATGCCTCGCGAACATGTTCACGCATTTCATCTATTTGTTCTTCAAGGCGTTTAATCGCCTTTTTAATTTTTTCATCTTTGATTTTAAAGGCTTTTAGATACTCACTAAAACTCATCAGTAATGTTGGATCATTGGCCGCAAATCTTTCTTCACGTTTGCGTTCTTCGTATAAGTTTTTTAGGGCTGTTTCTTGCGAGGTTAAGAGTGTATTTAACTCTCCCAATTCTTTTTTCTTTTCGTCTAATTGATAAGTATAAAGGCGGATCAAACCATCAAGCTTTGCCATCGTTATGCACTCACTTTATCATCAGTCTCTGGATCGACTGGCGCATTGGGATCAACATGACCTAGAATTGTGCGCAATGTGCTAAAACATTCCGGAATTGTGCTTTGTTCATTTTTACGCTGTGTCAAAAATTCTTCTATTTGTGGATAGAGCATAATAGCGCGGTCAGTTTGCGGATCAGTCCCTTGGCGATATGCACCAAGACGGATCAGTTCTTCCATATCTTCATAAGATGAAATCGCACGACGCGCGTCGCGCAGTACATCGTACTCATCACCCTCTAAACATTCAGGAACAGTACGCGAAACGCTCTTTAAAATATCAATGGCGGGATAACGCCCACGATCGGCAATTTTGCGATCCATTACAATGTGACCATCCAAGATACCGCGCACAGCATCGGAAATCGGTTCATTTTGATCGTCACCCTCAACCAAAACAGTAAAAATACCTGTAATATTGCCTGATCCTTTAGGTCCTGGACCTGCGCGTTCTAAAAGGCTCGCCAATTCGGTAAAGGTCGTTGGTGGATAGCCTTTACTCGTTGGCGGTTCACCAATTGATAAACCAATTTCGCGTTGTGCCATCGCAAAACGCGTTACTGAATCCATAAGTAGCAGAACTTCTTTGCCTTGATCACGGAAATATTCGGCCACAGCCAACGTCATATAAGCGGCTTGACGGCGTACCAAAGGCGGTTCATCAGATGTTGCAACCACAACAACGGCTTTTTTCAGCCCCTCTTCGCCCAGATCATCTTCGATAAACTCTTGAACTTCGCGCCCACGTTCACCCACTAAACCAATAATAATGACATCCGCATTAGAATAACGCGCCATCATTGACATCATCACAGATTTACCAACACCAGACCCCGCAAAAATTCCCATACGTTGCCCCTTACATGAGGGCAAAAAACTATTAAGTGCACGCACACCAACGTCAAGGCGTTCACCGACACGTTGACGGTTTTGTGCTGGAGGGGCTTTTTGTTTAATAGACACGGTTTTAGGGCCGCGTTGTAACGGCAAACCACCGTCCAGCGGTTCGCCCAAGGCATTTATAACACGCCCAAGCCAAGATTGATCAGGGGAAATAAGACCTTCTTTTTGATCCATATATGCGGGGCACCCTGGTCCCACACCCGTTAAATCACCAAAAGGCATGACCAAGGCCTGCCCTTCATTAAAACCAATAACTTCACAGAGAATTTCAGGCTTATTATCAGGGCGTAAAACACAGCGCGCGCCAACGGTTAAAAAATTCTCCCCGCCTTGCACCTCAACCAACATACCCAAAACCTTGGAGACAACACCATAGCCCCCATAGTCCGCACATTCATTAATGGCGGAGATAACTTTGTCGGCAAGACGCTCTTTGGCGTATAATTTTTTAATATCGTTTAGACGATCAGACATGTTTTTTATGATTTTTTGCCATAAAGAGGCATTTAACGTGATTTTTATTAATAAAGGTTAATTTCTTACGTTGCATTGTAAGTCATTTATATTATACTAAAAATTAAGACATTCGTCTTGTCCTTTATTGATCAATAGCGAACAGATCTTTCCGCCGTTAACATTTTATTAATAAAAGTTAACGACAATATAAAGATAGATTTTCTTAAATCAATTTTTGAGAAATATAAAATAAGAAACTGAAAGGAAGAACCCTTATGCGCGTTTTACTTGTTGAAGATGATGCTGCGGTTGCAAAATCAATTGAGCTAATGCTCAAATCCGAAGGCTTTATCATTGATGTCACAGAAATGGGCGAAGATGGTTTAGAAATCGGTAAACTTTATGATTACGATATTATTATTCTTGATCTCATGCTGCCCGATATGGATGGCTATGAGGTTCTACGCCGTTTGCGCGCCTCAAAAGTTGAGACACCCATCCTGATCCTGTCAGGTATTGGCGAAATGGAAAGCAAAATTAAGAGCCTTGGCTTTGGTGCTGATGACTATCTTGTTAAACCGTTTGATAAGCGTGAATTATTGGCTCGTATCCAAGCCATTGTTCGTCGTAGTAAAGGCCATGCACAAAGTAAAATCACGACAGGCCGTCTAGAGGTTAATTTAGATGCTCGCACAGTCGAAGTTGATGGCAAGCCTGTTCACTTGACGGGTAAGGAATATAAAATTCTTGAATTGTTATCTCTACGCAAAGGCACAACATTAACCAAGGAATCATTTTTGAACCATCTATATGGCGGTATGGATGAACCAGAAGTGAAAATCATTGATGTCTTTATCTGTAAGCTTCGTAAGAAGTTAGAAGAAATGACAGATGGCGAAAACTATATTGAAACTGTTTGGGGCCGTGGATATGTTCTACGTGAACCACAGAAAAATGATAAAACAGGTTAATCAATAGCCTTAATCAAATAAAGAAAAGCCCCAGATTAATCTTGGGGCTTTTTTTATATCTTAAAATCTTCTTTTTATTGACATAATTTATACAGAATGATACATATGTTATGATGTATAATAAAGTTAAAAAGCAAAATGGTGAGAAGTTTGCACAGGCCTTGCGCGCCGCCAATAATGGTATCTTTGAAATTCCAGAAATTAATCTCATTCTGCGCCATGCCGGGCGCGATCCAGAAGATGCCCTAGGGCTTATTCCCTATTTAATGAGCTTGCTTGAGATTGATAATACCCCAGTTCCAGATGGGCCTGTAATAGAAGACCCGCTTACCCTTCTTGATCGCGCCGGCTATAATGCCTTTCACGCAGATACACTAGAAAAACAAAATAGCATTGAACGTTATTTTGAAAGCGATGAGCTCCTTTGCACTTTTAATGATCGTGCGCGTTATAAAGATTACTACATCATACACGCTGTAAAAAAGAATATTGATGATATTAAGCGTGCTGATTTCAAAGGTCAGGAGCGACGCGAAGATGAATATGGAACATCAGTCATTTCAATTCAAATTGCAAAGAGTGGTGGCTTTATTAAAATTACCAATCGCTATAATCATAGTGTTGATTACGCCGATAATACATTTCGCGGCAATCCCGATAATATTATAGACGGACTATCTGCTTCATTAAAAAAACATTTTGATGTGAATTTTAATGAAAATAAATCAATCCTACCAGACGGATTTGAGTTAGTAGGCAATCAAACATTCAAATATCACGAAGAAAGTGGGAATATTTTTTATGGTGATCAGGCTTGGATACAAAAAGGTAGAATTCATTCAATCAATCGTACAAATGGTGATGCATTGCTTGGAGGGTTTGTATTTAATAATAAAAACAAAGTACTTAGAAAAATAGATTCTAACAGTTACGAAAGTTTCCACGAAACTTTTAATCGATATTATGGTGGCAACAAGCAACTACACATTAGTAAGGGAAATTTAATGCTTGGGCAGCATGTCATTATTGGCGCTCAGGAATCACGAATCGAAACTCTTTTTTTACCGAACATCATAAAGATGAAAGATTACTGTCTCTACTATATGCCTTTTCTGAAAAGCATAGATGCCCCAGATCTTGTGGAAATGAAAATGTCGTGCGTTTCTGAGGTAAAATCATTAATACGTTGCAATATGCCGAAACTTAAAATGATGCACAGCTATTGTCTTCATGTAATTGACGAGCTGATAGATCTATACGTACCAAACCTAATAGATCCACCCTATCGTCTAACAGATATAATGAAATGTGATGCTTTGTCTACTGTGGTGCGTAAAGGCCACGTTGGCCTGAGACTGGTTTGAAATTTTCGGTGATACCAAGAACGGTTTCGGCACCGCCAAGAACCAAATGCCCCTTGGGATCAATGACCTTGTGCATCGCATCTAATACAACGCCCTTAGTTGGTTGATCAAAATAAATAAGGACATTACGACAGAAAATAAGATCAAACTTACCTAATGCAAGCATGGGTTTTAATAAATTAAAATTACTGAATTTGATCATTTTCTTGATCTCATCATTGATGCGCCATTTCTCATTATCTTGTGTAAAATATTTCACCAACATTTGAATTGGCAAACCGCGCTGTACTTCAAATTGAGTATATAAGCCCTCTTTGGCAGTATCTAGAATATCATTGGAAATATCTGTACCGATAATCTCAAACTGCCAGCCCTCATTCAACCAGCCTTTTTCTTTGATAATCATCGCCAAAGAATAAGCCTCTTGACCACTTGAACAGGCAGCAGACCAAATACGAATTTTACGCAAACCCATTTTCTTTTTTTCCATCAGGTCTGGAATAATATGATCACGGAACATATCAAACGGACGTGTATCACGGAAAAAAGAGGTTTCATTGGTTGTCATTGCCTCAACCACCTCCCATGCCTCGGGAGAGTTCTGATTGGCGCGAATTTTACCTGCCAATCCAGCAATATCATTAAGTTGATATTTTGATAGAATTGGTTTTAAACGAGATTCGAGCAAATACCCCTTACTCTCATCAATCACCAGACCAGATGTGGTTTTAAGGAGATTTTGAAATACTGTAAAATCATGTGATTGCATAGTTATATCTAATTCTTTTTTTTATTATTGTTTTTATAAAATTCTTAATGCATATCGGCAATGCGTCTAACGCGTTCGCCTATTTTATCAATCGGTAATACATCAAAACATATTCCTAACTTAGCAACGGCGCCGGGCATACCCCAGACCACAGATGTTTCCTCATTTTGTGCTAAAACCATACCCCCAGCGTCACTCAAGGCTTTACTGGCCTTTTGTCCGTCATATCCCATGCCCGTCAGAATGGTTGTTAAAATTTCTGTCCCGTAAATTTTTTGTAACGAACGCAACATAGGATCAACGGCTGGACGACAATAATTTTCAGGGGCGTCTTTATTGAGTTTAATCCGTACATCAACACCGTCACGTTCAACACACATATGATAACCACCAGGAGCGAGATAAGCACGTCCAGCAATAACAATTTCGTTATCAACACCCTCTTTGCAAATCAGCCCTGTTTCACGTTCAATATGCTGTGCCAAAATCGTTGTAAATGTTTCGGGCATATGTTGCGTGATAAAGATAGGTTGCGTAACGCCTTTTAGTTGTTTTAAAACCTTGAACAAAGCTTGAGGCCCCCCCGTAGAACTACCGATTACTATAGCACTTGGTTTACGAATACGTGTTTCTTTTTTCAACAAAAATTCATGTTGATTAATATCAACATAAATTGGTTTATTGGCCTGATACGTACTGATCGTTTCGGTGTCGTTCTTTGGTGTTGCTGAACGCTCTAAAGCGCCTCTATCTATCGGTGTTTTCACAACGACTCTCGGTGTTGGATTTCGGATCTCTTGCACGACTTTACCCAATGACAAAGTCTTGGCCAATAATTCACGGCGGAAATCTTCAGCACTACTCAGTTCGCGTGTCGTTGATGGCTTGCTTAAACATTCTGCAGCACCCTTTTCCAATGCTTCAAATGTTACAACTGCATTTTTGGTTGATAAGGTTGATGCAATGATAACTTTAACTAGTGGGTCTTTCTCAAGCAAAAGAGGTAAAGCAGTGATTCCGTCCATCACGGGCATTTCAATATCAAGGACAATCACATCAACCGTAATCGTATCTAATTTGCGCACCGCCAACTCACCATTTGGAACAGAAGCAACAACCTCAATGTCTGGATTAGATTCTAACGTACGTGTGAACAGCCCGCGAATAACGGCAGAATCATCAACGACCATCACACGGATGGCATTGGCATTTTTCGGTTTTTCGGTTGCTGTCATCATGAAATTTCTTTTAAAAAATAAATTATAATAAACCGACTTGTGTCATTTTATCTTGTAGTATCTGCGCATCAAAAGGCTTCATAATATATTCATTAGCCCCAGACATAATAGCCTTTTGAATAAATGAAATATCATTTTCTGTGGTACAAAATAGAACCTTGGGTGCATCGCCACCAGGTGCTTTTCTAAGCTCTATTAAAAATTCTATCCCTGTCATCACAGGCATATTCCAATCTAATAAAACAGCATCGGGCATTTCATTCAAACAGAAATCAAGGGCAATTTTACCATCCTCGGCCTCATGCACTTCAAAACCACCAATCGTTTCAATAATGCGGCGGGCAACTTTACGCACAACGCCACTATCATCAACAACAAGAAATTTTTTCATTTTTTTTATCCTTTTCTACAGGCTCTTTTATTCATCTACGCTTTTCGGGGTCATGGATTGTAACAAATAATCGACATCCAAAATAATCATTAGGTCACCAGACAATCGATAAATACCCTTAGAGATCGACTGCCACGAGGCCTGTAATGTAGCGGGATTTTTTTCCAATTCATTTTCGGACAACGCAACAACATCCCCAACCTCATCAACGATAAGAGAGTAAAGCTCACTACCATGCTCGACGACAATGTTCATATTTTTTTCTTGTTTGGTTTTTCCAAAGCCCATGCGCACACGCATATCGATTGAGGTCACAATACGTCCGCGTAAATTAAGCGCACCAGCAACAGCCTCTGGCGCCAAAGGAATATAAGTTAGTTTTTGCGCCGACAAAACATCCTGCACTTGCATAACAGACAGTCCAAATAGTTGTCCATCAATGCGCATAGTAAGATATTCAATCTTATTTTCTAAATCGTCACCGTCCTTACGACCCGCGACACGGTTTTTTTCTGCGAGACGTGCAGCTGATTGTATGCCTGTCATTAATTTGTCCTCTAAGTTCCTAGCTATCTAATAAGACAGATGTGTTTTCACATTCTTTACGATTAGATTTTAACAATGCTTCATTAAGTGCCACCATAATCTCATCTTTATCAAATTTTGGCACATAACTATCAAAACCAACGGCCTTGCCACGCGCCATATCATCTGGCGTTGCATGTGATGATAAAGCAATCATGGGTAGGTTGGACCATTTAGACTTGCTGCCCCGTAATTGTTCAGCAAATTCAAAACCACTAATATCGGGCATTTCAATATCACTGATAATAATATCGAATGTCTTTTTATCCAGCATATCAAAAGCTTCTTTTGGCCCCTCAACCGCCGTTACATCGTAACCGCCAATGGTCAATAGAGGCACCAACATATTGCGGAAAAACGGGCTATCATCAACCATCAAGACACGCTTTGAAACATCACCCTCAAACGGATCATCTGTTTCTGCTATACCAAACCAATCTTTATGTCCTTTATTCAAGTAATGCCCAACATTAATGACGTCCGTTGCTTTTCCATCAATAATCGCCGTACCAAATGTGCTTTCATTTGCCGTTGAGGTTTCGACCGTTACTTTTTCTTCAACGATATCAATAATCTCATCAACAATTAGCCCCATTGATCGCAAGTGATCGGCAAAAACAAGAACAGGCATATACCCCTGACGCAAAGAGCTATTTTCTTTGTTATCTGTGTTATAGGCCCCCGCATCAACTTTGATCTCGTTACTAAAAGGAACAAGCGGCATTAATTGCCCACGATATTGAACAACATATTGATTATTTGAGTATTCAATATCTTTACTTTCAATATCTTCTAAACGCGCAATGAGTGACAATGGCACGGCCTTTGGCGCACCAGACCCCGCACGAAAAACAAGCAGTGATGTTGTATCACTTGCCGTTGCGTTACCACTATTATCTTGCTCTGCTTGAATGGCTGTATCTGTAGCACTCAAGTCACCCGATTCATTGGCGATGCCATTTGGATCTAAAATCATAATGACACTACCGTCGCCCAAGACTGTATTACCGGCATAAATTGGAATATGGCGTAACATTGGCGATATTGGCTTCACAACAATTTCTTCAGTGTCAAAAACACGATCAACAATAATACCGAATGTATATGTGCCTATTTGTGTCACAACAATATAATGTTCAGACGAGACATCTATATCGCCAGACATATCCGTCGTTGATGTTTGTTCTTTAATCGTATCGACAAGATTATTTTCTGGAACGTCAATTTCGAGATCATCATTCAGCGTGATTTTCTCCCGCAAGTTTTTATCATTCATTTTTAACATTGTTTTCATAGAAACAAGAGGTAATAAACGATCGCGTAAACGCAACACAGGCGTACCTTTTAAATATTCAATACGATGTTCACCCGTTCCGGTGGCGCGCACTAATTCTTTCACGCTTAATTGTGGAATGGCGTAACGTTCTTGTGCAACCTCAACAATCAAGGCTGATACAATCGCCAATGTCAGTGGGATTTTAATTGTAAAGCTCGATCCTTGGCCCTCAACAGATTTAAGATCAACCGTCCCACCGATTTTTTCAATATTGGTACGTACAACATCCATCCCAACACCGCGTCCAGAAACTGCCGTTACTTTTTCGGCCGTTGAAAAACCAGCATGGAAAATATGTTTTTGTACTTGTGTGTCGGTCATTGCGTCGACTTCGGCTTGTGTCGCAATGTTCTTTTCAACAATTTTGCGTTTCAACACGTCAACGGGAATACCCTTACCATCATCCTTAATTTCAATGATGATATAGCCACCCTCATGAAAAGCTTGTAATAAAACAGTCCCCATCTCTGGCTTACCAGCGGCGACACGATCGGCTGGCATTTCAATCCCATGATCAGCAGAATTACGGACCATATGTGTCAAAGGATCTTTAATTAATTCCAACACTTGACGGTCAAGCTCAGTTTCTTGACCGCGCATATCAAGATTTATCTTCTTGTTTAGCTCTTGTGATAGATCACGAATAATACGCGGTAATTTTGACCATGCATTACCAATTGGTTGCATGCGCGTTTTCATCACACCTTCTTGCAGGTCTGAAACCACATGGTTTAAACGCTGTAAAGGTCCTGTAAATTCCGTTTCACTTTGGTCGCGTAAAATCTGTAATAACTGATTACGTGTCAAAACCAACTCAGACACCATTGTCATTAAATTCTCTAACGCATCAACATTAACGCGCAATGTTTGCGCAATGGCTTGAACTTCTTTTTTCGGTTCCTCTGCCTTTACTTGCACAACGGGCTTTGGTGCTTCAATAACAGCTGGGGTTTGTTCTGGTTCTGATACCGCGATATTTTGTGGTTCAAGCTTACTAACATCAATCGCCATAATTTCAGCCGCCGTCATACCCGTTAGATCAGCAGGTACAGGCTGGAAGATATCATCTAGGGTCTTGTTAGCAGAATCAGAAGACATATTATTGGCAAGCGCCGCTGTTTCACTAGCTGGTACAGGTGTAAAAATATCATCATCAATGACATCAATGCCGCCCTGTGAATTAACGATTTCATCTAATTTGGCAATTAAAGGCGCATCATCGCCTTGTGGTTCTTCGCCTGTTTGCTCTATCCCATCGACAATTTCTTTAATACGATCGAGAGATTCTAAAATCAGAGAAACTGATTCTGGCTTTACTTCTAAAACGCCATCACGGTAAAGCCCTAAAACATTTTCTCCAGCATGAGCAACGCCCTCTAGACGTGATAACCCAAGGAAACCACACGTCCCCTTGACGGTATGCATGACACGGAAAATATTGGATAATAGCGCCTTGTCATTGGGGTTTTGTTCCAATGTAATAATTTCATTATCCAGCAGCTCTAGGCTTTCTCTGGTTTCTGTTAAGAATTCAGCAACTAACTCATCCATTGATTTTTAAAATCCTTATCCTGTTTAATACCACATGGAGCAAATATTATGATCTATTTATTATGCCTCTAAAGTGCCAAAAAGACGTTAATGTTTCTTATAAATGACAAATAAAATAAAAACTATTTATTGAAATAAAGATGAAACCTGATCTTAAAAAATAAGTAAGAAACTTATTTTAGAAATTTTATGTTAGCTGAAATTAGCATTATTTAAAACACTCATTTTTGTTTTATATCAATAAATTACCCTAATACATATAGCGCGAACATTAGCACATAAGACCGATCTGAGCGCTAAAACCGTTTATTCACTTAATGTGAACAAGCCTGCGTTATCACCGGCGGATTCGTAATTTAATTTAAAACCATATTTATCCGCCATACAACGCGTTACATAGGCATGTACATTGCGTGTATCACATTGATCTTCGGCCAATGTGCCTTGGACGGCTGCAAGAGAGCCTTCTTTAAAGGTCAAGCGATCACCGCGCACACCGACCAAGAATGTTAAAACAGGATCATCCGTAACTTCTACGGAAATATGCCCCCCCGTTGCCAAGCCTTCATTCGCAGCAATCACAACATTCAATAATGTTTTCAACATGCCGCGTGGTGGTAATGTAGCGGTTAATATAGGTGAATCAGCCCAAGAGAGCTCTGCCCTTGTTAAACCGACCCATTTTTGACAAATATCTTTAATATCATGAGGTTTGACATCACTATCCGCCCCCGATGATCCATAGGCCCAACGAAAGGCACGCAAATGGATAGATGCTTTTGTTGCACTTGATGCAATCAGTTCAATCGCTTCATCGCCGTCTTCAATGCCAAATTCTTCGATTAATTCAACGCCATTAGAAATAGCACCAACGGGGCTAATCAAGTCGTGACAGATACGGGATGATAGAATTTCCATGATATGGGCATTTAGATGCATAATTTTTGGCTTTCTTGAGATCAAGTTAGAAACAGTGAATAAAGCAGGAAAATCACGCTAAAAGCGCTTTAATAACCCCACTATTGTTTAGAAGACCAAAAATTTATTAAGATTGTGTTAAATTCTTTGATGAAAGCGTTTGCTTTTCTTAGATTCTACTGTTAGAAATATGTCGTCTATTAGGTAATTAAATAGATTTTATAAATCTATTTTGGGCGCGTGGCGGAATTGGTAGACGCACAGGACTTAAAATCCTGAGATCGCAAGATCGTGGGGGTTCAAGTCCCCCCGCGCCTACCACCTGAACTAATTCCTACAAACCAACATTAAATGTGAGTATGTTTGCTATTGATCATTCATGATCTCAATGGCCATATCTTTCAAAACACCGCGCAATTCATCAACCGCCTGTGTTAAATGCGTCATATCTGTTGCACGCAGTACCAGCGAGACCGATGGAAAACCATTTTTAAAAGATGGATAACTGCCAATATCAATATCGCTATATTTTGCGTCAATATCCCCTAAAGCGGCGGCGATAATGCTTTCACCTGTTTTACATTCAATCGTAATCGACTCCATTGGTACACCACCAGCCAATGTTGGCACTACATAATCACACATACCCTGCATAATGCGTGGCACACCCGCCATCACATAAACATTCCCTAGCTGAAATCCTGGCGCCCCAGAGACAGGATTAGGAATAAGTGAGGCCCCAACAGGTATCTGTGCCATCCTCAAGCGTGCTTGTGTTAGTTGCCCTTCTGGATAATAATCAGCCAACATGGCAACGGCATCTTTATTTTCTTCTAGTGGGGCATCAAAGGCCTTACCGACACAATAAGAGGTAATATCGTCATGGGTTGGGCCAATGCCGCCCGTTGTGAATACATAGTCAAATTTAGACGATAAATGACGCACCGTTTCAATCACTTCATCTTCTATATCTGGAATAACGCGCACCTCGCTTAAACGAATACCTGCCTCGGTTAATTTTTCGGCAATATAGCCTAAATTTTTATCTTTGGTACGCCCTGATAAAATTTCATTGCCTATGATTATAAGGCCAGCGCGGTATATTTTATTCTCAGACATTTAGAGGATCTCTTTTTTAAAATGGTTTCAATTTGGGCGTATTTGCTCTATATAAATTAGGGTGTTTAACGCAATAAGACAAGTACAGCATATCCAAGGAAATAATATGAGCCGTTCAGAAGCAATTACAATTCATCCAGCAGATGATTATGAAGGCATGCGCAAGGCCGGCCAATTAGCCGCTAAGACGCTCGACTTTATTACGCCCCATGTTGTCCCCGGTGTAACCACGGCGACATTAGATGAATTATGCCATAATTTTATTATTGAACATGATGCCATCCCCGCCCCCCTTAACTATCGCGGTTTTCCAAAATCAATTTGTACCTCTGTTAATCATGTTGTCTGTCACGGGATCCCGTCTGATAAAAAATTAATGGATGGTGACACGGTTAATATTGATGTGACGGTTATTCTTGATGGCTGGCACGGTGACACAAGTCGTATGTTTTTTGTTGGCGATAATATATCCACTAAGGCACGTCTTTTGGTTGATGTTACCTATGAGGCAATGATGCGCGGTATTGAGGTTGTTAAACCAGGCGCAACATTGGGCGATATCGGTTACGCCATCCAAAGCTTTGCAGAGGGCAAACGATACGGCGTTGTCCGTGATTTTTGTGGTCACGGTTTAGGACGCGTTTTTCACGAAGCCCCGTCAATTCTCCACTATGGTAACATGGGTGAAGGTGCAGTTTTAGAAGAAGGCATGTTCTTTACTATTGAACCAATGATTAATGTAGGAACATGGCAAGTAAAAGTCATGAGTGACGGTTGGACGGCCATCACCAAAGACCGTAAATTATCCGCACAATTTGAACATTCCCTGGCCGTTACAAAAGATGGTTATGAGATTTTCACACAATCACCCAAAGGCTGGTTGTGCCCACCATACACTTAAAAACATATGAGCGATTCTGATAACAAGCAAAAACAACTAAGTGATGCGCTTATCGCGCAAAGCTTATTTGCGCTTGAAGAAACAAACAAAAAAACAACACCATCTCTAAAAAAAGAAAAACCAGAAGCCAAACATTATCACGGACATCGCGATCGTTTACGCGCACGTTTTGCAGAAAATGGGTCTGATGGATTGGCAGATTATGAATTACTTGAGCTTATTTTATTCCAAGCCATACCGCGCAAAGACACGAAACCACTCGCCAAAGAACTCATTAAACATTTTGGCTCTTTCGGGAATGTATTGGGTGCTACGATTGATGAGCTTTGCACTATTAAGGGTGTCAGCTATAATTGTGCCGTAGGTCTTAAGGCCATTCAAGCTAGTGCCCAGATGATGCTACAACAACATGTCATGAACCGTGATATTATCTCATCGTGGAATGCATTGGTTGATTATTGTCGCTCTGTGATGGGAACATTAAAGATCGAGCAATTTCGCGTTCTATTTCTTGATAAAAAAAACCGCCTTATCGCCGATGAGGTCCAACAAGAAGGTACGATAGACCATACCCCCGTTTATCCGCGTGAAGTTATTAAACGCGCCCTCGCCCTAAATGCGACAGCAATTATTTTGGTGCATAACCACCCAAGCGGCGATCCAAAACCCAGTAAAGCAGACATCACCATGACCAATGATATTATTACCGCGGGCAAGGCCATCGGCATTATTGTCCACGACCATGTAATCGTCGCACGCAATGAAACAGCCAGCTTCCGTAATATGGGTCTTATTTAGGTTTTCTCTAGTTTGGCTTTCTCTCTGCCATCAATAAAGATAAGTTCTTTGTCGCCTTAAATTTCGACAAGGTAATCATAATACCGACCATAATAGGGATACATAAAATCATCCCGATGATTCCCCACAAACTTCCCCATACCGCCAAAGAGATCATAAAGACTAGCGGACTTAGATTAAGGGAATTACCAAATAATTTTGGTTCAATGATATTACCAATAACAAAGGCAATAGCACCCAAACCAAGGGCAACAATGCCCGCCTCACCAAAACTACCAAATTGTACAATTGCCGCCATCACTGGCAAAACCGTCCCAATAACAGGCCCTAAATAAGGGACAAAATTAAGAACACCAAATATCAATGCCCAGAAAATCGCATTATCCACGCCGATTGATAACAGAACACCATAACCCATGACCCCCATAGCAACAGAGGCGGCAGTTTTTAAGCCAATATAATGTTCAAATGATTGACCAATTTCTTTGATTAAACTGCCAATTTCTTTACGTTCTTTTTTGCCAGGGAATAAAGCGTCCATCTTCCAATGGAATGTTTTTTCTTCTAAGAATAAGAAAGCCAGATAAAGGATAATTGTTACCGTCATCGTTGTAACATTACCAATCGCAGATACAATACCCGCGGCTAATTTTCCAAAATTAATTTTAGCAGCGAGATCCTGAAAAACTGTTTTATCAATCGCGCCAAAACGTTCGGCATAGAGGCCAATAAATTGACTTATATTGTCTTGATAAACAGGCGCCTGATCGATAAATGCCTTCACATTATCTTTGCTAATATCAACAAACAAAACAATAGCGCCAAAAATCACAACCACCGATGCCAATTTGGCCCATAGTGACGTGAGTGATGTTAAAGATTGTATCTTATGCGCCAAAGATTTGATCAAATACCACAAGAAAACCGCAATCACGAACGGCATAATAATCGATTGCCCAATGATTAAAATATACCCAACCAGAATAAGGCTAGAGAGCGTAAAAAAGAGAGAGGCTGCTTTGGTGTTCATTATTTTCAGTTATCCTATTTTGATTAAAAATCTTTTCTCATCAATGATGATATAGTGTACTTTAAATCCATTCATTATAAAAATTAAATTAAGGATCGATTCTTATGATTCCACGTTATTCCCGCCCTGAAATGACAAATATTTGGTCACAAGAAATGCGTTTTCGCAAAATGTTGGACGTTGAAATTTTGGCTTGTGATGCCATGGCGGACATTGGTGAAATTCCAAGAGAGGCCGCCATTGATATTCGCGCCAAAGCCGATTTTGACTTAAAACGCATCGCCGAAATCGAAAAAGAAACCCGCCATGACGTAATCGCCTTTTTAACCAATGTCGGTGAATATGTTGGTGACAATGCACGTTTTATTCACAAAGGCCTTACGTCATCTGATGTTATTGATACTGGCTTCTCTCTGCAGATGATTGCGGCCTGCGAGATTATTGATGATGGCTTATCAAAGTTATTAGAAGCTTTCAAAAAACGTATTCATGACGCCAAAGATATGATTTGCATTGGGCGCAGCCACGGTATCCACGGCGAGCCAACCAGTTTTGGACTTAAGCTCGCCAGTCATTACGCGGCTTTTGGACGTGCTAAAGAACGTCTTGCTCAAGCCAAGAAAGATATCTCAACCTGCACCCTGTCTGGCGCAATGGGTAGTTATGCGACAATTGATCCACGCATAGAAAGTTACGTTGCCGACAAATTAAACCTTAGATGCGAAACAGTTGCCACACAAATAATCCCCCGTGACCGGCATGCATTTTTAGTTTCTGTGTTGGCCGTCATTGCATCATCTATTGAAAACATCGCCGTTGAAATTCGTCACTTACAACGCACCGAAGTCCGCGAAGCAGAAGAGTTTTTTCATGCTGGTCAAAAAGGGTCTTCGGCAATGCCCCATAAGCGCAATCCTGTTCTAACAGAAAATCTAACGGGTTTAGCACGCATTATTCGCGCACAAATTTTACCCGCATTAGAAAATGTTACCTTATGGCATGAGCGTGATATTTCACACTCTTCCGTGGAGCGTATCTCCCTGCCCGATGCCTTTATCGCGCTTGATTTTGCTCTAAACCGTTTAACAGGCGTGATTGAAAATCTGACACTTTATCCAGACGCCATGCTAAAAAATCTCAATCAAACACGCGGGCTAGTTTATTCACAGCGCGTGATGTTGGCACTAACCGAAACAGGTATGCAGCGTGAAATCGCCTATAAAATTGTACAAGACGCCGCCATGTCGGTATGGGATAATGAAGATCAAAATCTTTTTGATACATTGGGTGCCGATCCGCGCTTAACCGATCATATAAACCCCACGGATTTAAAAGACTTATTTAATGCCCAATATTATATCCGCCATGTTGATATGATCTTAGAGCGCGTTTTTCAAGAAACGGAATAAGATGAAAACAGAGGCCCTTACATCGCTGGAACAAAAACTATTGGTTGCAACGCCAATGATGAAAGATAAGCGTTTTGAAAATGCGCTTATTTATATCTTAGAGCATGACAAAAATGGTGCGACAGGGATCGTTATTAATAAAAAACTAAGACGCGTGCCATTGATCGATTTATTCGACAAAAAAGAAAATACAGACGATCTTAATTTAGACAATAAAAATATAGATATTTATTTTGGTGGTCCTATGGATAAAGAGCGCGGTTTCTTTCTACATTCAAATGATGTTTCTTTTAAAGACTCTGTATACAAAACACAAATATTACAAGTAACCGCCACACAAGATATTTTAAAACGTGTCGCCAAAGATGAAGGGCCAAAGAATATCATTTTTGCCCTTGGTTATGCAGGATGGGAAGCGGGTCAATTAGACCAAGAATTATGCAGCGATACATGGCTTGTCTGTGACGTAGACGAAAAACTTCTTTTTGAAACAAAATCAGAAGAGCAATGGCAAGCGGCATTGAATAAAATGGGCATTGATTTATTAAACTTTAGCAAACGCCAAGGCCTTGCTTAAACATCTGATGCGAGACGAGAAAAAATAAAGTGATCTTCCCATTCGCCTTGGATTTTTAGATATTGGCGCGCGGTTCCCTCTTTTGTAAAACCTGCTTTTTCCAAGGTTTTTAACCCTGCCTTATTGGCTGGCATACAAGATGCTTGCACACGGTTTAGTTTTAAATCATTAAAAGAGAATTCTAAGATACGGTTGATCGCCTCTATCGTATAACCATTACGCATATCATCACGGCGACACCAATAACCAATGACGCCCGTTTGTTCAACACCGCGATTCACACGATTAAGCCCAATTCCACCAATTAAACGATTACTGTCTTTCAGGCGATTCAGGAAGCAATAATAGAGATCTTGTTTTGCGCCCTCAGTAAAGAAATCCACACGGGTTTTAAAAGCGCGTTCGGTCAATACATCCTTTGACCATGTTGGCTCCCACGGTATTAGAAGACTGCGTGTTTCTTTTCTGGCTTCGATCCATTCTTCGCTGTCAATATACTGATAGGGTGTTAACAACATACGCTCGCTCATTAAAATTTGTCCTGCGAACGGTGTGATATTTGAATCTTTTTTACCAAACACCTTAATACCCTTTTCTTTTTCTTATAAACATCACCCCAAAACCAGCCCAGATGATTGCCATAGAACCCCAGAAATAAGCATATTTCTTGTGGTTATTTGCCATCGTAATTTCCGCATCAAATTTCTGCGGCAGGTAAACCGATTGAGAAGAATTATCATTCATTATTTCCTTGAGCAAATATCCATAGGCGCGCTCATTCATATCATAGTGATTCATCAGACCCTTAATATCGGCCCAATAGATATAATCATTATCAAAGTCATTTTGAGGGGTGAAAATATTACCACGCGGTACTGGGTGAATAACGCCCATGATATTTTGCTGTCCGGTTGGTCTGGGAATGCGATCTAAGATGGCATCACTCGCCGTAATCGACTTTGGAAACCAGCCACGATTAACAAAAACAATTGTGCGTTTATCATTTAATAAAAATGGCACTAAATGCTCAACACCCTGTTGCGCATCCCCGCGCTTTGATGAACGCACGCGGGGTTGTAAATAACGTTCATAGTTATATAAAAATTCGCCCCTTAGTGTCACCTTGCTGTACAAAGATAGATTTCCAATGTCTTTTTTATTGGATATTGCCTTTGCGGGATTGGCTAATCCCAATTCAATTTCTTGAATTAAATTCTCTTTCCATGACAGGCGCTCAACTTGCCAGAAAGACAATGCGGATAACATCAGAACGCCGCCAATAATAAAACTATAGGCCAGTATTTTTTTAATCATTTTTTTTCTCTCCCCACATGTCTGGGCGATGAAAATAAATAAGTGCTAAGATATACGCTTTTGTTGGTCGCAATAAAGCAACGGTTCCACCTACACCAACAACACCCCATAAAACAATGTGCGTTAAGACAGATGGGTGGAATTTAAAATCAACCCAAATCGCGAGGGGCACAAGCACAAAGCCTAAAACAAAAACAAGGAAAACAATCGCGCCATCCCCGATATCGTTACTGCCTATTTTGAGGCCACAAACAGCGCACTCGTCTTTAAGTTTTAAAAGACCAGTATAGGCTTTGCCGACGCCACATTTAGGGCATCGGCATAAAAGACCTTTTTTAAGATTTGTAAAAAATGCAGACTGTTCGCTCTTACGATGCGGCACGATTATTATGCGCCCCACCAGTAAATTGAAACGAACAAGAACAACCACACAACATCGACAAAATGCCAATACCACGCCGCGGCCTCAAAACCAAAATGGCTCTCTTTTGTGAAATGACCTTTAACGGTTCTTGCCCAACAAACAGCCAAGAATATTGTCCCAACCAGGACATGGAAACCGTGGAAGCCTGTCGCCATATAGAATGTTGCACCATAAATATTTTCACCAAAACCAAATGTAGCATGTGAATATTCATACATTTGGAAGCACGTAAAGAATACGCCCAAGAACACTGTCCAACCGAGTGCTTTAGCCGCCTCGTCCATGTTGCCTTCAATCATTTCATGGTGTGCCCATGTAACGGAACATCCAGAAAGAAGGAGGATTAATGTCATCAAAAATGGTAAATCAAGTGGATCAAATGTTTCGATACCTGCGGGTGGCCATACCGCGCCAATGGCTTCCGTGGGGAATAAACTCGCATGGAAGAACGCCCAAAAGAACGCAACAAAGAACATAACCTCTGAGGCAATAAACAATGCCATACCATAGCGCATACCAATTTTAGCAATTGGGGAATGAGCTTTTTCTGTAACAGCTTCGTAAATGACATCTTTCCACCAGAAAATAGACACCAAAATAAGCGCTATAAAACCAATCAACAGTCCTTTAAGACCGACATTAAAACCAGCCCACTCAACCTCATGCATGAATAAAACTGCACCAACAGCTGTCAAACCAGCCGCAAAAGATGCCAACATCGGCCAAGGGCTCGGATTTACAAGGTGATAAGGATGAGGTTTACCGGTTGTACCGTATTTGATTTCTTCTGCCATGTAAGCGACCTTTTATAATAAATCTAAAATCTGTTAAGATGCTTTAGTATTAAGCATTTACAGTATCGTTTTTTAAGCCTTATTTTGCAAGTATTTCTTTGGCGCATTTAACGCCTGATTAACTTTCATCATTTTGAGAATAATAGGCTTCCAACGCATCCTCAAGCAAATCACTTTCTGCCTCAAAGAACGTATAAGATAAATTAATCGTATCTACATCATCCATTAATGGATCTTCATGAAATGCCGGATCGACGTAAAAATAAACGGGCATATGCATGTCTTTATTGGCGGGCAAAACCTGCGCATCAAAACAAAAACACTGAATTTTCTTGAAATATTTCCCGACTTTTAAGGGCGTAACATTATAAAGAGCCGTGCCGACAACGGTATCATTGGTTGGGTTTTTTGCGTAGTAAGATGTCAAACCGCCTTGCCCAATTTTAACGTCAACAGATGTCTGTTCTGCTTCAAATGTCCAAGGCATATTTTGAGCTGTTTGTGCGTAAAAACGCACTTTAATTGTGCGGTCAATAACGGTTGTTGGCAACATATCCGCCGTGCCTGTTGTCCCGCCATATCCCGTTACACGACAAAATAAATCATAAAGCGGTACCGATGCAAAGGCGACGGCAATCATCACAAACACAAGGCCAAATAACATGCCCAATGTTCTTAAGTTTTTTTGATTACGTGCGTGATAATCGGTCATCAATGAAACCTATAAAAATTAACTCATATGGCAAGTTAGCTCATGCGAACGATAGTTAAAACAAATAAACCAATCATAAAGGCGGCAAGCAGAGCCAAAACGATATAGTTCTTTTTCTTTTTTGCATCGTGGACAGGGCTTCTAGACATGTTTTTTTCCTAAAGATTAAAGAGTTATATTTTATCAGCCATCATGACCGTGAATATTAAAAATAAATATAAGATTGAATAGCCGAACATACGCTTAGCGTACTTATATTCGCCCTCTTTTTCGCGTAATACTTGAACGGCACTAATCATAAAGAGCGCATTTAAAATAATCGCACCAATTAAATAGACCATACCAACCATGCCTAAGAAATAAGGCGCCAGCGTTAAGGGAATTAAAGAAATCGTATAAAAAAGCATTTGCCATTTTGTTGATTTTTCGCCAGCCGTAGAAGGCATCATCGGCACGCCAGCCTCTTCATAATCTTTCGCGCGAAATAAAGCGAGCGCCCAGAAATGAGGCGGTGTCCACATGAATATGATCGCAAATAAAAGGAGTGATTCCATCGGCATCGTACCCGTCACGGCGGCCCAACCAATCATTGGCGGAAAAGCACCGGCCGCGCCGCCAATTACAATATTTTGCGACGTACGTCTTTTTAAAATAACGGTATAAATAGCGAAATAGAAGAATGAAGCGAAAGCCAAAAGCCCCGCCGCTACCCAATTGGTTGCCAATCCCAATAAAGAAACAGACATGATCGTTAATAAAACGGCAAAAAACAGGGCATCGCTTGGCGCTATAACACCGCGCGGTAAAGGGCGATCTTTGGTTCGCTCCATGATGGCGTCAATATCACGGTCATACCACATGTTTAATGCACCACTGGCACCAGCACCAACAGCAATTGATAGAATAGCGATAAAGATCACGTAGGGATGCATATCACTAAGCATATCCGACGGCGCCATATAAAGCCCAGCAAACGCCGAGAAAACAACAAGGCTCATGACGCGGGGCTTAAACAATTCCCAATAATCACGCGCAACCGCCTGAGGCAGAACAGTGACAGATGCTGCATCTGATTTTGCCTTAATATCGGTCGCTGATGTTGTTTTTGAAGAGGCCATATTTTTCATCTATATATTCATTATATCCTGATAGATATATAGCCCCATTAAGGGGCTATAGCAAGGTCTGTAGATAAAGTAATTATTTAATCGCCGACAATTTTTCTGCTTGTCTACGCTCTCTTGCAACCCGTGATTTTTCAGAGTCTGACATCTCTTGTTTAATACGTGTATTGATGCCGGGCGCTATAGCTTGTTTCACCTCGTCTAAAGATAATCTAAACGCATCATTCTCGCCGAATAAATCCATATCATTTTCATACATCAAATTCTCTATTTCTAGAAACAGATGCGGATCATTTGCCATTGAGAATTTCTCAAATGCTATCAAAATCATATAGTTAAATGTATCTCGGTAACCCATTATTATTCCTTACTAAACCCTGTTATTTATTTTTATTATTAAGAATCAATTTAAATGTGTTGCAGTCAAACGTCAATAAAAACCGTTCTCATCTAAAATGTCAGCCATAAAAAAGCCCTCAACATGTGAGGGCTTTTATTATTTCTAATTCTCAACCTTAGGCTGAATATCGAATTGGTGGAAAGGTGGTGGGGACGAAACCGTCCACTCTAGTGTTGTTGCACCCTCGCCCCAATAATTATCCTCTGCTTTGCGGCCCCAAATAAAGGCATGAGCAACAATTAAGATAAACAGAATAATTGATGCACCAGACAAGTAAGATCCATAAGAAGCAATCTCGTTCCATCCTTGATACGCATCTGGATAATCTGGAATACGTCGTGGCATACCAGCAAGACCAAGGAAATGCATCGGGAAGAACGTTAAGTTAACACCAATAAATGTCATCCAAAAGTGGACTTTACCCCAGAATTCAGAATACATTTTACCGCTCATCTTACCAAACCAGTAATAGAAACCAGCAAAGATCGCAAAAACCGCACCTAGTGATAAAACGTAATGAAAATGCGCGACAACATAATATGTATCATGCAAAGCAATATCGATACCCGCATTGGCCAACACAACCCCTGTTACACCACCAACGGTAAACAAGAATATGAAGCCAATCGCCCACAACATCGGTGTCTTAAACTCAAGTGAACCACCCCACATTGTTGCAATCCAAGAGAAAATCTTAATCCCTGTCGGCACAGCAATAATTAGGGTTGCCGCCGTGAAATAGGCCTGTGCCTCAAAGTTAATCCCAGTTGTAAACATATGGTGAGCCCAAACGATAAAGCCAACGAAACCAATCGCAACCATCGCATATGCCATTCCCAAATAACCAAATACAGGCTTACGAGAGAAAGTAGAGATGATATGAGAGACAATACCAAAAGCAGGCAAGATCATAATATAAACCTCAGGGTGACCAAAGAACCAGAACAAGTGTTGGAACAAAATTGGATCACCACCAGCGGCAGGATTAAAGAAGTCAGTACCAAAATTACGATCCGTTAAAAGCATCGTAATCGCGCCACCAAGAACAGGAACCGCCAATAATAGGAGGAATGATGTAACCAACATCGCCCACACAAAGAGGGGCATTTTGTGAATTGTCATACCCGGTGCGCGCATATTAAAGATGGTTGTAATAAAGTTTGCCGCCCCCAAAATCGAAGAAGCACCCGCAAGGTGAAGGGCAAAAATAGCCATATCGACCGAGGCATCAGGATGTCCCAGAATACTGGACAATGGCGGATAAATCGTCCACCCTGTTCCCGCACCAGAGCCAACAAAGGCAGACGCAACAAGCAATAAGAACGCTGGCACAATAAGCCAGAAAGAAATATTATTTAAACGCGGAAACGCCATATCAGGCGCACCAATTTGTAACGGTACAAACCAGTTACCAAACCCACCAATCAAGGCCGGCATTACAACGAAGAAGACCATAATCAGGCCGTGCGCGGTAATAAATACATTCCATTGCTGACCATCGGTCATGAATTGCATGCCCGGATCTTGTAATTCCAGACGCATAGCAATCGATGCCAAACCACCGATAACACCAGCTATAATTGCGAAGATAATATAAAGCGTTCCAATATCTTTATGGTTTGTTGAACAAAACCAGCGCGTAAAAAATCCGGGTTTATGATCTGCCATGTCGTCTATCCTTTTTGTTTTCTTATTATTTATCGTTTGTTTTATTAATTATAGTTTTAATCGTGCTCTGGATTTAAGTGTCATTATTTGTTTATAGAGATGTCTTTCAAAATTTGCATCGTAATCTGCGGTATGTGCTCTTGTTTCATCCTTAACATCAAGCTTGTTGAAATCAATATCTGGATCATGCCTAAATTCATTGATATCTCTAAACGTCACCTTCTTAACGCCAAGCGCATTAAATGTTTGGCGCATTGTCATCATCGTGCCAAACAAGCGACAAAAGCTAACAACATCATGGGCATTATTTCTTGCCCAAAGTTCTATTTCTTGATCTGGTTTAATAAAGCCCAATACATCTTGTCTGATTTCAGAGATTGTTTTCCACGTTGATTGCTCTGGTAATTTTTGCAAAACATTATCGCTAAGCCATTTATTTTTCTTGGCTAATTCTAAATCAAAATCTTTGTTAACACCGTGATAGACCGCACCATTTTCTGAAACAATACCAATACTTATAAAATCAATATTGTAGAACGGGGCTGCTCCATCTGTGCGTGTGTTATCCACTTCGTTAAATTCACAATCAAAGAAATAACGCACAGGCTCTTTTGAGTCATGAGCAGTCGTTTCTGTTAATGAATGTGATGTTTGTGTCATAAAATTATTTCACTATTACTTCAATGATGCATAACGATTATAAGAAGCGCCGTCTAGGCTGGCATATTCTTCTTGAGCCCACTTAACCCATTCTTCAAATTCTTCTTTTTCAACAACACGCACCGTGATCGGCATAAAGCCATGGCCCGTTCCGCAAATCTCAGAACACTGACCATAATATGTACCAACACGGTCGACTTGGAACCAAATTTCATTCATTCGTCCAGGTACGGCATCTTTTTTCACACCGAATGCAGGAATAGTCCATGCGTGAATAACATCTTCACCCGTCACCATCATGCGGATTTTTGTATCAACGGGCACAACCATTTCAGTATCAGTTTGTAATAAACGCGGCTGACCAGGCTTAAGATCTTCATCAGGAACCATGTAAGACAGAAATGAGAACCCACCATGATCAACATATTCATAGCCCCAGTACCACTGATATCCCTTGGCGACAATTGTCATTTCCGCGTCTTGTACGGCGTTATGTTTATACAAAAGGCGGAAAGAAGGAATGGCAATGACGATCAAAATAAGAACAGGAATGATTGTCCACACGACCTCTAACATCACATTATGCGTTGTCTTTGAGGGCACAGGGTTTTTAGAGCGCCTAAAACGTATCGCAACATAAGCCAACAACAGTGTCACAAATAATGTGATCCCACCCGTAATCCACAAAAGAAGATCATGGAAGCTATCAACATCTTCTTTAATTGATGTTGCTGGTGTTTGGAAGTTTAACTGCCATGGCTCTGGCTGTCCTGCAAAAGCAAAATTTGTTGCAAATAAAATAGCAACAAGGGAAAGACCAAACAACATGAAACGATAAAGGGAAGAACGTGAATGAAGGCGCATATTATATAACTCTTTTTTTTAAAATCGATTATTTTGGGTTTATGTATCAAAGGAAGCGGCGCGTCAACGGTGCCAAATATCCTTCATTAGAAATTACCATTCTATATATAATGTCATTCCGCCTGTTTTTCAAGCCATGAAATTGTGATCAATCAAATAAACAGGCGTGAAATTAATCCTTGAAATATGATCAAGAAAACGGGTCTAATAACACCATGAAAATAATCAATAAACCATCCCCAAACTTTGATGACCGTCCAGACGGCGTGATGATTGATATGATCATTATCCATGCGATTGGGTATAATTTGGCGCGCGCACTTGATACGCTCACAAATCCGAACCCCACAGATCACAGCGCGGTTAGCGCCCATTATTTAATTGATCACGACGGTACAATTTATGCCATTGTTTCAGAAGAAAAACGCGCATGGCATGCGGGCGTATCGTCATGGGACGTTGATGGGAAAACGAGAGAGAATGTGAATTACTGTTCAATTGGCATTGAATTGATGAACAAACAAGAAGATTTTTTAAGCGCCTTTGATGAACGACAAATCAACGCCCTAAAGCACTTAATAAAAGACATTAAAACCCGACACCCGATCCGCGATGACCTTATTCTAGGTCACGACCAAATTGCTCCGATCCGTAAAACCGATCCCGGACCACGCTTTCCGTGGCAGGAATTCCGTTTATAATAATCTTGATAACCTTTGATTTTCTATCTATAAAAACATTAGAAATCAATGTGCTGGACAATCGCGGTTTGTGTAAGCATATCGAGGAAAGTCCGGGCTCCATGAGGAAATAGTGCTGGTTAATGGCCAGCGGTTTTATTGGTAACGGTAAAACAAGGGAAAGTGGCACAGAAAATAGACCGCCTGTTTGTGGGTAACCGTAAGCAGGTAAGGGTGAAAAGGTGTGTGTAAGAGACCACCGCTTTTCTAGTAATAGAAAAGGCACGCAAAACCCCACTAGGAGCAAGACCAAATAGGAATGGCATTATGGTGTTTTCTCACATCGTCATTCGGGTAGGTCGCTAGAATTTTGGTGTAAATCAAAATCCAGATGAATGATTGTCGCCGTTTAACGGTACAAAACCCGGCTTATAGGCACATTGATTTCTATTTTCTTTATAAATCTCAGATTTTACCTACATCTCGCCCAGCATGTTAAATCAGCACGCCTTGAAAAACAGACTCTCAAAACCTACAAAAAGGACTCTTTTTCATTGACGAACCATAAAAAACCATGATATACCATTAGATACCAGATAAGCATTGATTGTTGATTTTTTAAGAGACTTTTGATGTAGATATCTCAATTAGGGGGGCGACCCAAGCCAGTAGTTCAACTTAGCCAATTCTTTCTCTCTCTTTAAAGTTACTATTTGTAGTCCCCCTATTATTGAGATCATTGGTTTAAGCCGTAAATTGACAAAAAGATTACGAATGAGGAAGAAGTGAGCTTATTTTTATCAACATATATAAATAAAATTGATAAAAAGGGACGAGTCTCTTTTCCTGCCTCTTTCCGCAATACCCTTATCATCGCTAAAGATCAGCCAGACCATTACCAACAAATCGTTTTGTTTCGTTCGAATAATCATAAGGCCTTAGAAGGCTTTTCGATGGATCGTATGGACGGGTTAAGTGATCGTCTGGATCATTTTGATATGTTCTCTGATGCACATGACGATATGGCAACAGCGATTTTCGCAGAATCTGTGCCGCTCTCTATTGATGGCGATGGACGTATTATCATTCCCCAAGAGTTAATCGATTATGCAGGCTTTGATGGTCAAGTGGCCTTTGTTGGCTTAGGTCAGAAATTCCAACTCTGGTCACCCGCGACATTAAAAACACGCAAAGAAGAAGCGCGTAAAAATATCTCGAGCAAAGGGTTAACCCTGCCCAAGGCCATTCATAATAAGAATGAGGCCTAAACATGCCCAAACCCACCACGCCCAAAGATATCCCATCTGAAATATTTGATTTTTCATCCTATGAAACCCACATTCCCGTTATGTTGCGTGAGGTTTTAGAGGCCATTGATGCCAAGGACAGCGAGATTATTGTTGATGGCACGTTTGGGGCGGGCGGCTACACACGCGCCATTTTGGATCATGCGAATTGCAACGTCATTGGCATTGACCAAGACCCCGTTGCCCTATCGACAGGGCATGAGTTAGCCAAAAGCAATAAGCGTTTTTCGATGATAGAGGGTAATTTCGCCAATATCGATGCGTTGTTAAGCGAACGCGACATTAAACAAGTCGATGCGATTGTCTTAGATATTGGTGTATCATCCATGCAAATTGATGTCGCCGAACGCGGTTTCTCATTCATGAATGATGGCCCGCTTGATATGCGCATGTCACAAGAGGGCCTTAGTGCCAAAGATTTTATTAATGACGCCGAAGAAGAAGATATTGCAAATGTGATTTATCGCTATGGTGATGAGCGTTTTTCCCGCCGCATTGCCAAACGAATTGTAATAGAGCGCGCCAATGCGCCGATTGAAACGACATTACAGCTGGCTGATATTGTTAGAAATGCCGTACCGTATAATCGTAAACAGAAACGTCATCCAGCAACCCGTACATTCCAAGCCCTGCGTATTCACGTCAATGACGAATTGGGTGCATTGGAAAAAGCGCTTGAGGCCTCAAAGGCATTATTGAAAACTGGCGGCCGTCTTGTGTTGGTAACATTCCATTCGCTTGAAGACGGTATCGTTAAGCGCTTTATGCGTAAAGAAAGTCAAGTCGCACGCAAAGGTTCTCGTTATATGCCCTCTCTGCCGACGGATGGCGATGATGAGCCAGATCCATTGTTTAAATTAATTACGCGCAAAGCGACAGAGGTCTCAAAAGCAGAGGCCGAAGCGAATCCGCGTGCAAGATCTGCTAAATTGCGCTATGCTATAAGAACAGTAAGTCCTTTTACGCCTCCTTTCCCTGTGGAGTCTACTTCATGATTATTCGCCCTAACAAAACATCAAAACTGTCTAAAGCCCTTGCCTGTGTTTGCGTGGTTTTTGCCGCGGGCTTTTTGTTTTATGTAAGCTTAGAAGCCCGTCACGCGGAAGAACGCTATCACCGCACATTGGCTGAAATCGGACAAGAAGAAGAGCGCATAAACTTGTTAAAAAGTGAAATTGCTTATTTATCAGCCCCCTCACGCTTGGAACGCATTGCAAAAACAAAATTCAAACAAGAACAACGCTATGCCATGGCCGATGCGACGCGTTTTGTCGATTATAACACTATTGAATTACGCCAAAATGAAAATAATAGCGGTGTCGATCTAATCGCAAACATTAACCACTATGACCCGACATTATCGTCTGGATTATTTGTGCCACCTGTGCCTAAAAATCGCCCCGCGCGCAAAACCGGCTTAAAAACCGCCTCTTCTTTTTCTTACTAATAAACCCTTTATTTTTATGACCATATCATGAGCCTTAATCACGGGTTAAAACCAAAAAAAGATCAAACACCCTATACCCCCTCTAGCATTACACGTGCAAAGGGGCGCTTAATTTTTGCTGGCTTTATTATCTTTATTGGCCTGAGTGCGGTTTTATTTCGTCTTGGTGATTTAACACTCGTTAATTTTGGTAACAGCAATGACATTTTGCATGAGGATTTATATGCCACCACCGAAAATGATAAGAACTTTGCGGGCGAACGCGCACCAATTTACGACAGTAATGGCATATTACTCGCACATTCTATGCAGGTTGAATCACTTTATGCTGATGCAACATTGGTTGCTGACCCAAAAAAAACAGCCCAAGAATTAAAAGAGCTATTTCCCGAAATTGATGTGGAACGGCTTGCCAAAAAACTAGACAGCAAGAACCGCTTTGTTTGGGTCAAGCGCCACCTATCCCCCGATGAATTTTATAAAGCCAATAAATATGGTCACAAGGCATTAAGTTTTAAAAAAGAATATAAACGCCTCTACCCGCTTGAAAAAACCATGAGCCACATATTAGGGTATACCAATGTCGACAATAAAGGCATTACAGGCCTAGAACGTGGATTAGATGACAGAATAACCACCAATCCAGAGCCACTTTACCTATCGATCAATAGTAAAATTCAACATATATTGAATGATGAGATTCAAAAAGCGATTGATAAATTTGACGCCAAGGCCGGCGGCGGCATTGTTTTAAATGCTAAAACGGGTGAAATTGTTGCGCTATCATCTCTGCCTAGTTTTAATCCACAACACCCCTTTAAGGCCAAAGAAAATGAAAAATTCAACCGTGCTACGTTGGGTGTTTTTGAAATGGGGTCGACCTTTAAATTATTTTCTGCAGCAGCTGCTTTGGAAAGCCCTGATATATCAATTCAATCAACATTTGATTGTCGCAAACCAATAAAATATGGACGCTTTACCATTACCGACTTTCATGCTCAAAAACGCATCATGAGCGTGCCTGAAATCTTTATGCATTCGTCAAATATCGGTCATGTCAAAATGGCAGAAAAAGTTGGCGCAGAACAAATGCAGGCTTTTTACCATGATCTCGGATTTTTTGATCGTATCAAAACAGATATTCCAGAAACGGGTGCCCCCCTTACCCCAAAACCATGGCGTAAAATTCACACAGCAACAACCTCTTATGGACACGGGATCGCTGTTAGCCCGCTTCATGTCGCCAGTGCAGCCGCTAGTGTTCTTAATGGTGGCATTGCCGTAACACCGCGCTTTACCAAAACAGCGCCCGATATTCTTAGCGATCAAAAGCGTGTGGTCTCACAAAGCACATCAAATTATTTGCGCGAAATGATGCGTCTGACCGTTTTAAACGGTACGGGTAAAAATGCCGATGTTGATGGCTATCTTGTCGGCGGAAAAACAGGGACGTCAGAGAAGGCAAAAGCAGGCTCTTACAGCAAAAAAAGTCTTATTTCATCTTTTCTCGGAGCCTTTCCAATGAATAATCCTGAATTTATTGTTTATATCATGGTTGACGAGCCGATTGGGAATCAGGCAAGCTATGGTTATGCAACTGGTGGATGGGTTGCAGCACCTGCTGTAAAAAACACCATCATGCGCATGTCTTCTATCTTGGGGATTCCTCCCCTATCACAAACCGACATAAATCGTTACGATTCGTCAATGGCCGTTAAGGCAACTATTAAACAATAGGCACTCTCTTATTTGCCGATTGTTAACAGTGCAAGCATTGGCAGATTTTACCGATCATTCTTTAACTATTTTACGTGCTTAGTCCTTAAGCATTAAAGAGTATTCTGTGCCTGATTTGAAAAACGATATGTTATCTGATCTCTTGAAAGACGTGCCTTTAACGGGTATATCGGCAGATACACGCACCCTCAAAAAAGGTGATATTTTTGTTGCTATAACGGGTATTGCTTTTGATGGGTTTAATTTCATCGACCAAGCCATAAATACAGGCGCGGTAGCAATCATTGCCGAAACCGGTAAAGACGCGCCACAATCTATTTCTGATAGCAATATCCCCTTTATAACCGTTGATAATCCTCGCCAAACATTAAGTTACTTGGCGGCGCGATTACACCCCAAACAACCAGAACAGATTTTTGTAGTCACGGGCACAAACGGTAAAACATCTGTCGCGGCAATGGCGGCACAATTATTAGAAAAACAAAACATTAAAGCCGCCAGCCTCGGTACATTAGGATTTAAAAGCGATCACGCAACGATTGATGCACACTTAACTACCGCCGATCCAGTAAGATTGCATGAGATTTTAGACGAAGCAGCAAAAGCCGGTGTTAAAGCCCTCGCGATGGAAGCCTCAAGCCACGGCCTTGACCAACATCGTTTAGACGGCGTCAATATTACAGCCGCAGCCTTTACGAATTTAAGCCAAGATCATTTAGATTATCACGGTGATATGAATCACTATTTTGAGGCCAAAGCGCGTTTATTTACCGATCTTGATCTCTCAGAAAAACGCGCCGTTATTGTTAATGATGGTCTATGGGGTGCAAAACTATCAAGCCTTTGTGAGGCGAATAATATCACAGTTGAAACATTTGGCACAGATGAAGACACAGCACAAATTCACGCGCTTGCCCCACAAACACACGGACAAGAGATTGATCTAACATATAAGGGTGAACGCCTAACGATCTCACTTCCCCTTATAGGACATTTTCAGGCCTATAATGCGTTATGTGCGGCCTTACTGATCAATTTATCGGCTGATCAACTAAATCTCTTAGAAACACTTAACCCAATCGAAGGTCGCCTAGAATATTGTGCGACAACAGATACGGGGGGTCATGTTTATGTTGATTACGCCCACACCCCCGATGCCTTAGAAAATGTATTAAAAGCCATGCGCCCGCATACAGACAAGCGCTTAATCATTCTGTTTGGCTGTGGCGGTGATCGCGATAATACAAAACGCGCACCAATGGGCAAAGCTTGTGAGGATTTTGCCGATATCGTTATCTTAAGTGATGACAATCCGCGTAGTGAAAACCCCGTGGAAATACGCAAACAAGCCAAAGTTGGTTGCCCAGATGCGATAGAAATTGATGGACGACGTGCCGGAATAGAACATGGAATCGCCATGCTCGAAAAAGACGATATTTTGATTATCGCAGGCAAAGGCCATGAAGATGGACAAGAGATCAAGGGCGTAAAACATCCATTCCACGATCCATCTATCGTCAAAGAAATTTTAAAAACAAATACCAAACCAAACTCAAAAACTAATGATCAACGGAGATCTGTGTAACATGAATGCTGTCCTTAATAATCGTATTTTTACAGCCCCTCTTTTATGGACTGCCGGTGAAGCCGAAGCCATAACACAAGGCATTTCAACCCAGTCATGGGTCGCCAGTGGGGTCAGCATTGATTCCCACACACTAAGCCCTGGTGATTTGTATGTGCAGGTTGATGAAACCGATATGGCGGGTTTGGTTAAGGCCTATAAACGCGGTGCGGCCGCCGCCATTGTTCTGGCCGTACCAGCACAATTACAAGGACGCATGGCATTTTTATTGGTCGATAATGTCATGAGTGCGCTATATGACTTGGCGGCCGTTGCGCGCCTTAAATGTGATCCAATGAAATCCATCGCGATTGGTGGTGTATTGGGCAAGACAACATTAAAGACGTTTTTAAATGCGGCACTCTCACGTCAAAAAGTCCTACACACAAAACAAGACGAGAGCTTAACACCACACCTAAACATTCCCCTCAGCCTCGCTAACCTACACCCCAAAACAGAAGTCGGCTTATTTGAAATCAATGTAGAACGTTTCGGAGAGGCTTTTGCCTTTGGTAATCAAGTTAAGCCCAATATTGTTGTCCTAGGTAAAATCACACAACCCAATCACGATCATTTTGAATCATTAGATGATTTAGTGAATGAGACACTGGGCTTGTTCGAAGCAATGCCACCAAATGGCACGGTTATTTTAGATGCTGATTGCCCTTATTATCCAACATTAATGGCAGAAGCACGTACCAAAGGCATGAAATGTGTTTGGGGATATGGCGGTAGTAAACATGCCCATGCGCGTTTTATTAATGCAACCCCAGAAGGCGATCTAACACGCGTCTCATTTGAAATATTAGGCGAACGCTATTCATGCACATTACGCCAAGGCGACCGCCACATGATTGATGCAATGCTGTCCAGCATGTTAACAATTAAGGCCTGTGGTCTATCTATTGAAAAAGCGATGAGATCAGTGGGTAATGTTCGCGCCTTATCCAAACGCGGGAAAGAGCATGCGTTTAACTGGCATAATGATGCGGTAACGATCATTGATGAAACCGCCCATATTTCCCCCCTTGCGACAGAAACAGCGATTGCCAATTTTTCAAAATTAAAAACAGTCACCAAAAGACGCGTTCTGGTTTTAAGTGATATCCCAACACTTAATGGTGGTGCTGGTGAAATCCAAGCCGACTTAATTGATCATGCCCGCCAATGGGGCATTGATTGTGTTATTGCCGTTGGACAAAACTTTGATGATGCGGCCTATGATTATTCATTCGACCGCGTAGAAGATTTTATCGAAGCCATGCCAAAACTTATTCAAGGCAATGATCACATTCTTCTTAATGGTCACAAAAAATCACGCTTTGACAAAGTTATTCGTGCCTTTAAACTACATCATTATGCGCACAATAAATCAGTACCAGAGCAAGTATTGGTTAAAAAAGCAATCAACGATATGCCGACATTACTCTATGCGCTTAGCGGTACCGCAAACGATATATAAAGGCGCTTTATTGAAAGAATAATTTTATATGCTTCATTATTTTCTGACCCCTTATATCGATCAATTTGGTTTTTTAAATCTGTTGAATTACATCACATTCCGCAGTGGTGGCGCACTTATTACAGCGCTGTTAATCTCACTTTTCTGTGGCCCAGCCTTTATTCGCTGGTTAAAAAACAAACAAGGCGAAGGTCAACCCATTCGCAAAGACGGCCCCCAAACACATCTGATAAAACAAGGCACGCCGACAATGGGTGGTTTACTGATTTTAATCAGCATTAGCATTTCTGGACTTTTATGGGGCGACATCACAAATCCTTATCTCTGGATTTGTTTGGGTGTTCTTTTATCATATGGCGCAATTGGTTTTGTTGATGATTATATGAAACTAACCAGCCGCAGCAGTGATGGCCTATCTGGGCGCATACGTTTGTTTTTGCAGTTTTCTATTGCCGCTATTGCTTGTTATTGCGTGACACATGTTGCCCAAGATACCTCACTATCCACTATGTTATCCTTTCCATTCCTGAAGGATTTCATGATTGATTTGGGCGTTTTCTTTATTCCTTTTGCGATGTTGGTTATCGTTGGAACCGCCAATGCGGTTAATTTGACAGATGGTTTAGATGGTCTTGCTATTGGGACGATCATGATCGCCACCGCTTGCTTTGGTATCATTACCTATCTTGTCGGGAATTTTGTTTTTGCCAATTACCTTCATCTCAGTTTTGTTGCGGGCAGTGGTGAAATTGCGATTATATGTGGCGCGCTAATCGGCGCTGGCCTCGGTTTTTTATGGTACAATGCGCCGCCCGCCGACGTCTTTATGGGTGACACGGGTTCTTTGGCTATGGGTGGATTGCTCGGCATGATGGCAGTTATAACAAAGCATGAAATTGTTTTGGCCATTATTGGTGGTATCTTTGTCATGGAAACAATTTCCGTTATCCTTCAAGTGGCTTCCTTTAAAATACGCGGCAAACGCGTCTTCTTAATGGCGCCTATTCATCACCACTTTGAGAAAAAAGGCTGGCCTGAAACCAAAGTTGTCACACGTTTTTGGATTATCGCGCTTATTCTTGCCCTTATCGGTTTATCAACTTTAAAACTGCGTTAAAAAATAAATGATCGCTAGAACAGACAGGTCAATATTAGGTCGATGGTGGTGGACGGTTGATCGTCCCCTCTTAACCATGACTTTGGCCTTAAGCTTATTCGGCGTTTTTCTTGTTACCGCGGCCAGTCCTGCCGTTGCGGAACATCTAAAACTTTCTTCCTTCCATTTTGTTAATCGCCATTTGGTTTATTTGGTGATCTCTCTCTCGGCGATGCTCATCATTTCTATGATGAATGAGGACTGGATGCGGCGCATGGCTACGCTGGGGCTTTTGGGTGCGATGGGCTTAATGGTTCTAACCTTATTTATGGGGGCAGAAGCCAAGGGCGCGACGCGCTGGATCTATATTGGTCCCTTCTCTTTACAGCCTTCTGAATTCATGAAACCGTGCTTTGCGATTGTCGCGGCATGGTTAATCGCACGCCAACAAGAAGGCTTCGCCAGAAAAAACTATGGTGTATTAGCGGGTCTAACCGCAATGATTGTTGTTTTACTCTTATCACAACCCGATTTAGGAATGACCGTTCTTACCCTTATTATGCTGGGGTCTCAGATCTTTATGGCGGGCTTTCCGATCTTTCTTATTCTCATTCTTGGTGGGGCTGGCTTAACCCTTCTTGTTTGGGCGTATTTTAACCTATCCCATGTGCAAAGTCGTATAGATCGTTTCCTCAATCCTGAATCGGGCGATACATACCAGATTGAAAAAGCTATGGATGCTTTTGCCTCTGGCGGGTTATTTGGTGTTGGTCCAGGCGAGGGCACAATTAAAATGCGCCTCCCCGATGCCCATGCCGATTTCATTTTTGCCGTGTCGGGCGAAGAAATGGGCTTAATCTGGACAATGATTTTGGTCATCTTATTTGCCGCGATCATCTATCGTGTTATTTCAAAAGCCCTTCATAGCCATTCATTGTTTGGTGTTCTAGCACTTAGCGGTCTTGTGACATTATTCACCTGTCAAACCCTCATTCACATGATGTCGTCACTACACATGATCCCGACCAAAGGCATGACACTTCCGTTTGTGAGCTATGGTGGCTCATCCCTGATCTCGATCGGAATTTTAATGGGGTTTATTTTATCGCTCTGTCGTAAAAAACCAAGCTTCAAAGGTGTGCACGCGCCGTCCAATGTGGCGCAGTCATCCTTACCAAAAAATACAAAAACGATTCCTGTTTCAGGAAAAATCAGTTAATCTTAAATCATGACAACGCATAAAAAACAAAAAACAATCCAAAAAACAATCATGGTGATCGCTGGCGGTACAGGCGGGCATTTATTCCCTGCACAAGCTTTATCACAAGCCCTTATTGATGAGGGATTTGACGTGCATCTGGTCACCGATAAACGCGGATTGAATTATCGTGAACAATTGTCTAGAACTAGCCCAAAATTATCACTACACAGCACCTCAAGCGCGCCTATTTATGCGGGGCTATCAGGCAAAATAAAATCAGCCTTTTTCATTATATGGGGCATGGTGCAATCACTGGTGATGTTAATCCGCTATCGTCCTGCCTTGGCGATTGGGTTTGGTGGGTATCCGTCTTTTCCATTTATGCGTATGGCACAACTATTGAACAAAAAAACAATTTTGCATGATTCAAATGCTGTCCTTGGGGCGGCCAACCAAGCGTTAATGCGCGAAGCCACTGCTCTCGCCATTTCCTATAAAGAAACTGAAAGTCTGCCCAAACGCTATAAGAGCAAAGCACATCTTATTGGCAATCCAATGCGCGCCGCGATTATAGACGCCACGCAAACCAACTATGTCACCCCGACGCCAGAGAATGATTTTCATTTATTCATTACAGGCGGATCACAGGGCGCGACATTATTTGGACAGATAATCCCGCAAGCAATCAAGGCCCTCCCCGATCATTATCAAAAACGCTTGATCGTGACACAGCAATGTCGCAGTGATGATTTAGAGGCTGTTCAGAACGCCTATAGCGACACACATGTCCGCACAAAAATCGCACCATTTTTTGAATCTATTGCCGATAAAATTGCCCAAAGCCATCTTATTATCTGTCGTTCTGGTGCAACCACCGTGTCTGAAATCACAGCCATAGGTCGCCCCGCGATTTACGTACCGATGACGGTCCATAGTGATGAACAACAAAAGAAAAATGCCTTGGCAGTTGTTGACAATAAGGCTGGTTTATTGATGGTAGAAGATAGTTTCACCGTCGAAAACCTAAGTGAGCGCCTTGAAACACTTATGAACACACCAGATGCTTTATCCCAAATGGCAAAGAACGCAAAGGATATGGGTGTTTTAGATGCGACCGCACGCTTTATGCAATTGATCAAAGAGATGTTGAAAGCGTAAAGTAAAGCCTATAATGTGCTATCTTAAGCAATATATTATAGACACAATAAAGATATACATATCATGAAACGACTTCCTCTCGATTTTGGATCTATCCATTTTATTGGTATTGGCGGCATTGGCATGTCTGGCTTGGCCGAAATTTTGAACAATTTAGGCTATCATGTTCATGGATCTGATATGAAAGATGGCGCCAATGTTCAGCGCTTGGCAAAAATGGGCATAAAAACCGCTATTGGTCATGACGCTGCCAATCTTCAAGAAGCACAGGCCGTTGTGTTTTCTTCAGCGATCAAAGACAATAATCCAGAGCTTGTTGCAGCCAAAGAAAAAAACCTAATTATTCTACCACGTGCGCAAATGCTGGCCGAGATCATGCGTATGAAATGGTCGATTGCCATTTCTGGTACGCACGGCAAGACCACAACGACATCATTGGTCGGTCACGTTTTGGAAAAAATGGATCTTGATCCCACGGTCATTAATGGCGGTATCATTAATGCTTATGGCTCTAATACACGCCTTGGTCAAGGCGATTGGTTGGTTGCCGAAGCCGATGAAAGCGATCAATCTTTTAAACGTTTATGGCCAGTGATCGGTGTTGTTTTAAATATTGATCCAGAACACATGGAAAATTACGGCGATTTTGACACGATGAAAAAAGCCTATCGTACATTTTTATCCCATATCCCCTTTTATGGTTTAGGCGTTTTATGTGCCGATCATCCCGTTGTAAAAGAAATGCTTTCTGAATTAGGCACATTACGTACTCTGACCTACGGTTTTGATGAGAGCGCACAAATACGTGGCAGTAACATTATCCCCAAGGGATCAAAAACATATTTTAGCGTAGATTTCCCAGATGGCACACAAATTGATAATATTTGCCTGCCGATGACTGGTAATCATAATGTACAAAATGCCTTATCCGCCCTCGCCATTCTTTTTGATCTATCAAAAGGTGGTTTAGATCAGGCAAAAATACAGAACATATTTGACGGTTTTGACGGCGTTAAACGACGCTTCACAACAACGGGTATTGTTAATGATATTCAAATTATTGACGATTACGGACATCATCCTGTCGAAATAAAAGCTGTCTTACAAGCTGCGAAAAGTACCATTGAAACACGCGATACATATAAGGATGCAAAAATTCACGTCGTTATGCAACCGCATCGCTATTCCCGTTTAAATGATTTATTTGATGATTTCGCACAATGTTTTGACGGCGCGGAAAGCGTATGCATTATCCCCGTTTATGCCGCTGGCGAAACACCGATCGACATGGTAAATAGCCAAACCCTAGCCAAAGCGGTTCCCTACAACGCACATTATATCGAAGACATGGATAGCCTAACCAACCATCTTAATCAGAGCGCTAAGCCGGGTGACATGATTGTCTTTTTAGGGGCTGGCGATATCACGACATGGGCGAATGACATGCCCTCTCGTTTAGAGTCCTTCTTAAATGGCAAGAAATCGGCTTAAAGAGAATGGCCACAATAACCGATTACAATGATCTACTTGATACGCTCGATTTTTCATCGATTAAGGGATCAATGAAACGCGGTGCGTCACTAGCCAATGCCAGCTGGTTTAAAGTTGGCGGCCCTGCTGATCTTTTATTTAAGCCCAAAGATCACAATGACCTGATCACGTTTCTTAAAATCATTAAATCTCATGATGTCCCGATAACGGTTTTGGGGGCGTCATCAAACATCATCATTCGTGACGGCGGGATTGCTGGTATTGTGATTAAATTAGGACGCGGCTTTAGCGATATTACTCATGATGATAAAATTTTAACCGCTGGCGCATTCGCCCTGGATGTTAATATTGCACGCTATGCGGCTGATGCGGGCTTAAGCGGCTTTTCTTTTTTAAGTGGTATCCCCGGTACAGTTGGTGGCGGCCTAAAAATGAATGCGGGTGCTTATGGCGGGGAATTTAAAGATATTTTAAAAACCGCATATGGCGTTACCTATAATGGTGATGTGATATCCTACACACCAGATGATTTAAAGATGCGCTATCGCCACACAGATACGCCCGATAACGTTATCTTCACCCATGCAGAATTTAATATTAGCGGGTCGAACAGCACAGGAAATTTAAAGTCTGAAATCCAAGATATTCGTAAAAAACGCGAAGCAAGCCAACCTATTAAAGAACGCACCAGCGGATCAACCTTTGCCAATCCAACGGAGGCCGAATGTGAGGCAATAAATTTACCTAAAATGAAAAGTTGGGAATTGATAAAAGGCTCTGGGGCTGATACACTAATAATAGGTGGCGCCTCTATGTCATCCCTACACCGTAACTTCATGATCAATGATGGAACAGCAACAGCAAAAGACCTCGAAGATTTAGGCGAAGCCATTCGCGATAAAGTCTTTAACCATTATGGTTTTCGCCTGCGTTGGGAAATCAAACGGATTGGCCGCTTTTTATAATTACAACAAAGCACACCATAAATCAGCCGTGACAAAAAGATCATAATTTTACAGACCTCTATTATTTTATCCATCTTTACTGGTTTATTCGTCCTTATGTCTTATCGCACAAATAAAAAATCTGGGATTAACACCTCGCGCAAGCGCTATAAATCAGGCAATGGCTTTACACAGTCTTTGAAAAAAATTGGTATTCACATGCGCCCGCGCACGGGTTTTATGTGCATTGCATCATTATTATTTTTTGGTTTTCTAATTTGGGGCGCAACCAGTGGTCAATTTAATATTTGGCAAACACAGACTAAAGAAACGTTTCACGCTCTGGCTAAAGATAATGGTTTTGCCGTTGCTTATATTGATGTAGAGGGTCGCACCCTAAGTGACCGTGATGAACTATCAACATTAATAACACCCCATGGCGGGCAATCAATTTTTGCGGCATCTTTAGATGATGTGCGTGAAACCATCAAAAATAAAATGGCATGGGTTGATGATGTGTCGGTACAACGCATATTACCTAATCGTTTGGCAATCACCCTGCATGAATTAAATCCACGCGCGCGTTATTACCATGGTCATAAACGCTATATCCTAAACAAGACCATGAGTGGTGAAACGACATTGGTTATGTATGAGGACATGTATAACCATTTTTCACATCTGCCACTCATAACAGGCTCATCAGCCCCAGAGAAATCTGAGATTATATTAAGTGCATTGGACGCACGTCCCTTTTTGAATATTCACGTCAAAGGCATGAAATTGATTAGCCAAAGGCGCTGGAATCTATCCCTAGAGAATGGCACGGAAATTTTATTGCCTGAAAATCAAGTGGCCATGAACGGCGCCCTAGATCGTCTCAGTGCCTTTATTGAACATGATGGCCTTTTAACAAAAAATATTGTACGCCTTGATATGCGCCTCAAAGACCGTCATATTGTTCGTGTTGGTCCCGATGCCCCAGACAATAAACCAGCACACAAAAACACCTCTATTAAACAAGGGGCTTTAAAAACTTTAAAAGCCAAAGAAATATAGTAGAAATCAGATAGTATCATTTCATGTTATTTAGAAAAAATTCAGATCCCCAAGCGCCAGAAAAGAGCGGCAAGACGAACAAGAATGTACGTCTGGTCACATCTATTGATGTGGGTACCAGTAAGATTGTCTGTTTAATTGCGTCATATGAAGATAATGTTGGCTTTAAATTACTTGGCTATGGGCATCAAGCATCCAGAGGTGTCCGGCGCGGTGAAGTCATTGACAGTATGTTGTGTCAATCCGCCATTGGTCAGGCCATCCAAGCCGCTGAACAATCGGCACGTCGTCATTTAAATGGTGTACCTATTGAATCAATGACGATTAATGTTGCCTCCAAAGGCACATTATTATTTCCCGCAAAATCACACCTTAATTTAAAAGGTCAAGATATTAGCAGCAATCATATCGGCAAAATTTTAAATCAATGTAACAGTGATGCTATTCCAGACAGCCAAGAAGTGATTCATAAGATCCCCCTCGGTTTCTCAGTCGATGGCGGTGAAAAAATTGAAAATCCCGAAGGCATTTTAGCCGACACATTAGATGTTGAGACCTTACAAGTCACAAGCCCGTCGATGCCTATTCGCAATCTTGCCAAAGCGGTTGAAGAAAATCATATTGAAATTGATCGTCTGTGTAATGCCGCTTATGCGTCGGGACTTGGATGTCTTGTCCGTGATGAGCGTGAAATGGGCGCTGTTCTTATTGATATAGGTGCCGGCACCAGTGACATTAGTATTTTTTCAAATAACAAATTACTCTATGCGGGCGCTGTCCCCCTTGGCGGTAATCACATTACCAGTGACATTGCCAAGGGCTTAACAACCCCTGTCGCCTATGCTGAGCGCATTAAAACGCTTTACGGCTCTGCGATCTCATCCCCAATTGGTGACCGCGACATGATCGAAGTGCCTTTGGTTGGAGATAATGATATTGCCAATGTTAATCATGTGCCAAGATCAATTTTATTAGGGATCATCCGCCCCCGTTTAGAAGAAATGTTTGAAATGATCCGCGCCCAAATTGATGACAGTGGCCTGCGTGAAATCAGTGGCCGGCGCGCCGTTTTAACAGGTGGTACCTCTGAACTTCCCGGTATTGCCGATTTCGCTGCTTATATGTTGGATAAACAAGTTCGCCTTGCAAAACCAATGCTGGATGAGCGCATTAATGAACCCTCATTCTCAACAGCCGTGGGTCTCTTGCATTACACCGTCTTTTGCGATCACGAAGCACCGCACGTCTATTCCCCCTACTCCGCATGGTCAATTTTTGATCAACTGAGGCATTGGGTCAAAGAAAACTGGTAAGTTTTCGGCCCAAACATTTAAGAGGGTCAAAAAAAACTGGTAAGCAAAACCACATCATTCACATCAAAAACGATAAACCTTTGATTCTATATAGAATCATTTTTGATTCTTTTTTGTAAAAATAGAATCAAAAAAAGCAACAATATGAGGCTGTTTTGATCTTTTTGATGTTGGAACTCTGCCGCAAATCACCGTAAACTCTTTATATCGCCGAAATTATAAGGAGCTTTTTGAGATGATTAATGTACGTATAAACAATGAAACAACACGTTTAACACCCCGTATTATGGTTGTTGGTGTTGGTGGTGCTGGTGGTAACGCCGTTGATAACATGATCCGTTCTGGTTTAGAAGGATGTGAATTTCTCGTTTGTAATACAGATTCTCAAGCCCTGCAAAACAGCCTTGCTGATAAAAAAATCCAATTAGGCACAACCGTTACCCAGGGCTTGGGTGCTGGTGCACGCCCTGATGTTGGTCGCGCGGCTGCTGAAGAAAGTATTGATGAGATTATTTCTTATCTCGAAGGCTCTAACATGGTTTTCGTTACCTGTGGTATGGGTGGCGGAACAGGCACAGGCGCCGCGGCGGTTATCGCACGTGCAGCTCGTGACCTGGGCATCTTGACAGTCGGCGTTGCAACAAAGCCCTTCCATTTCGAAGGTGCGACACGTATGCGCCTTGCTGATGAGGGCCTAGAAGATCTTCAATCTTACGTTGATACATTAATCGTTATTCCAAACCAAAATCTATTCCGCATTGCCAATGAAAAAACATCCTTCTCTGATGCCTTTAAGATGGCTGATGACGTTCTGCAATCAGGCGTGCGCGGTGTAACTGATCTTATTGTTATGCCGGGTCTGATTAATCTTGATTTTGCCGATATTAAATCTGTTATGGGTGAGATGGGTAAAGCAATGATGGGAACCGGCGAAGCTTCTGGTGAACGTCGTGCCCTAGACGCCGCAGAATCAGCAATTTCCAACCCACTTCTTGATGATGTTTCAATGAAGGGCGCTAAGGGCGTTCTGATTAACATCACTGGTGGTCATGATATTTCACTCTTCGAAGTTGACGAAGCCGTCAATCGTGTACGTGAAGAAGTTGATCCAGATGCTAACATCATCTTTGGTTCTACCTTTGATGATAACATGACAGATCAAATCCGCATTTCAGTTGTTGCAACAGGAATCGACCAAGCCGAAGGCATGTTGGGCGGCTCTAATACCGGTGGTTATACACCAGTAAAGCGACCTGAAACACAACAACAAACCGCAACAGGGCTGCAAAACAGACCCGTAACTGCACCACAAACAAACGTTACAACAAACACAACAGTAAATACAGGCATCCGCACACAAAGCGGACACCATATCCCTGCGGCTGGCACACCTTATACAGCACCAGTCCAGTCTGATATTGTTCAGCAAGCACAAGCAACAAAAGTTGAGTTGACGCAACCGCAGACAGCTCAAACGACAACGCAAACGCATGCCCCAGCGCCCTATACAACAGGAACGAACATTCCTGCGTATCAAAACCCGGTGTCTCAGCAAGCCGTACCTGCACAATCTGGTCAACGCTTACAAGGTGCTTTCATTCCACCAAAGGCAATGAATGCGACAACAGAAACACACATAACAACGCCAGCTCCTCATACACAATCAGTGACAACAAACACGCCTGTTGAAATGACGACACCGACAAAAACAGTGGAAGAAACACGCACGCCAACATTATTTGAGCGCCTAACACAAACAGTTACAAGCCGTATTCGCGAAACAGAAGAAACAAACGAACCAAAAGTTCAGCCTTCTTTGGGCGGTTCTTTAGGCGGAACAGCGACAACGCCTCAAGGCAGTTTGAGTATAAATACTGCACCAAAAGATGATGGTGACCTTGATATTCCTGCTTTTTTACGTAGACAAGCTAACTAAAAAATAAAATAAGCACCTAATTAATCCCCCTATCATCAATGATAGGGGGATTTCTTTATGTATGATGTAACAGTTTGTTGCAGCGTGTGATTGGTTTTTACACCGCCCTGTCCGTTATAGTAAAATCGTAAAACCATAATGATTTAAAAAGCGGGCAACCATGCAACATACATTACAAAATTCATTCTCTTTTAGCGGTGTTGGCGTTCATTCAGGTCAAGACACCCATGTAACAGTGCGCCCCGCCCCAGAGAACACAGGTATTGTGTATGTCCGCAGTGACATTAGCGGTAAAAATCCCGTCATTCCCGCCATGTGGGACAAGGTTATCGACACAAAACTATGTACTGTTATCGCCAATGAAGACGGCGTCAAGGTCGGTACAATTGAACATTTAATGGCCGCTATCGCTGCCTCAAAAATTGATAATGCCATCATTGAGATGGATAACGAAGAAATGCCTATCATGGACGGTAGCGCTAAAGACTTTATGGCCCTGATCGAAGAAGCGGGAATTATACAACAAAATAAAACACGCCGCGTCATCGTCATCACAAAAGACATTCACTTCACCGATGAAGATAAAAGCGCGTCTCTTAAGCCTGCACGTGTTCCAACCTATTCTTTCGATATCGATTTCAGCCAAAAGTCGGCCCTTATTGGCAAGCAACATTATAGCGTAAAATTAACGGCGGGCGCTTTTGAAGAAGAAATTTCGGATGCACGCACGTTTGGTCTTTTAGAAGAGGTTGAATATTTGAAATCTATTGGCCTTGCCCGTGGCGGATCTTTAGAAAACGCCGTTGTTGTTGATGGTGATAAAGTCCTAAATTCAGGTGGCCTGCGCTATAAAGATGAATTTGTGCGTCATAAAATTCTTGATTCAATTGGTGATATTTATCTGGCTGGTGCCGAGATTATTGGTCATTTCGTTGGTGTTCGCGCCGGACATGCCGTTAATAATCAAATGCTTCATGCCCTATTCGCTAATCCTGATTGCTGGCGCTATGAAGAACGCCGTGATGTTAATCCCGTTGCAATCATGGTTCACAACAAAAGTGAAACAGCCCATTTATAATATCGGCTAATCCTTTTATCATTGCTTCTTCTATTGCGCGCCTTTAGGTGCTGATATATAATTATTCTTATCCAAGAATCACTTTTATATGAATGCTAGTATGATGACACGCACCATGATCCGATCTTATTTTATGCCTTTCTTTGCCGCACTTCTATGCGCAATCTTCTTAACCGCATGCAGTACAGCCAAAAGTGTTGAAGAACCAACAGCTGAAGTAAAACCAGCCGTTGAGCAACTATATCAACAGGCCCAAGCAACACTAGAGAACGGTGACTACAAAATAGCCGCCAAAGAATTTGATGATATCGAACGCTTACACCCTGCCTCAGTTTGGGCAAAACGCGCCGCACTTATGTCTTCTTTTGCTCATTATAAATCTGAAACCTATGGACGCGCTATTGCGGGTCTAGATCGCTTTATTAAATTACATCCCGCTGATGAACGTATCGACTATGCATATTATCTAAAGGCTCTGTCCTACTATGACCAAATCTCAGATGTTCGCCGCGATCAGGAAATGACAGAGCGTGCCGCAGAGGCATTAGGCACCGTCATCCGCCGCTTTCCAAACAGCAATTATGCACGTGATGCTAAGTTAAAGCTTGACCTAACCAGCGACAACTTGGCGGGCCGTGAAATGGAAGTTGGGCGCTATTACCAGAAACAACAAATATACAATGCCGCCCTGCGCCGGTTTCAAAATGTTGTGAATAATTACCAAACAACCAGTCACGTTGCCGAAGCGCTGTACCGTTTAACAGAAATATATATGGCGATCGGTCTTGTTAATGAAGCCAAAGAGAATGCCGCATTATTGGGGCACAATTATCCAGGATCAGACTGGTACGAAGATGCCTATGCGTTGGTAATAAACGGTGAAACACGCAACAGTGATAACTTTGTAACACGCGCATGGCGTTCAATTACAAATTAGAAAAGAAACAGAAATTATATGCTAACCCATTTATCCATTCGTAATATTGTTTTAATCGATACACTTGATATCGATCTCAATGATGGGATGACGGTTTTAAGTGGTGAAACAGGTGCGGGTAAATCTATCTTATTGGATTCCCTGGGGCTTATTTTGGGTGCGCGTGCGGAAACCCGTCTGATCCGTAAAGATTGCGAAGAAGCACATGTAAGTGCGCGTTTTTCTTTTGCCAAAAATCACCCTATCCACGCAATTTTGAATGATCTTGATCTACCAACAAACAATGATCAAAGCATCTTATTACGTCGCATAATAAGTGCCTCTGGTGGCAACAAGATTTTCATCAATGACCAATCTGTTACGCTGAACAGCCTAAAGAAAATAAGCGCTTTCTTGGTTGATATTCATGGGCAATTTGATACACACGCTTTGATGAAAGAAAATGAACATCGCGATCTGGTTGATTTCTTTGGCGGTCATGAAAAACTACGCCAATCAACACGCGAAGCATGGAAAAAACGTCAGTCCCTTTTAAAAGACCTCAATACCCTTAAAGAACGTTTAGATAACGATGCGCGTGATGAAGATTATTTACGCTATGTCCTCAATGAGCTTGAAAGCTTTTCACCCCAACAAGGCGAGCATGATGAGCTAGAAGAAAAACGCAAAACATTAAAGAACAAAGTTGCCATGCAAGACAGTTTAAGCGCCGCCAACACAAGCTTAAATGGGCGTGCAGGAGCAGATGAAAAAATCAATGATGCGGTCTTGGCATTGTCCCGTATTGAACAATTCGATACAGAGAACTTATCTCCTTTACTAGATCAAATCAGCAACATCCAAACATTATTATCGGATAGTTTGTTTTCTTTTCAGGCCATTCTTAATAAAGAGATGGAAGAAGATGATGATCTAACAGATGTTGAAGAGCGCCTCTTTACGCTGAAAGATCTGGCACGTAAACATCAATGCCAGCCAGACGATCTGATCAATGTTGTGCAAACATACCGCACGCGTTTGAACCATATTGAGAACCAAGAAGAAACATTACGCTCCCTTGAAAACGCCCTAAAAGAAGCAACGATTATATTTGAGAAGACTGCACGTACCCTTCATGAAGCACGCATTAAAACCGCGAAAATTATTGATAAACAAGTCATGGTAGAATTGCCGTCTCTTAAAATGGAAAAGGCAATTTTTGAAACAGATATCCAAGAATTAGAGGAAGACAAGTGGAACGCCAATGGCATATCCAACGTGTCCTTTAATATCGCCACCAACCCAGGCAGCAGCATGGATAAATTATCCAAAGTCGCATCGGGCGGCGAGTTATCACGCCTTATGTTGGCGCTAAAAACAGTTCTATCGAAAGATGCTCACGGCGCGCAAACACTTGTCTTTGACGAAGTTGATAGCGGTATTGGCGGCGCCACAGCCGACGCGGTTGGCGAGAAACTATTACGCTTAAGCCACGCCCGCCAAGTCTTAGTCGTCACCCACAGCGCCCAAGTAGCCGCCAAAGGCCATCATCATTTCTTCATTGAAAAAAATGTTGTTAACAACAAAACTGTGACTTCTATCAAAGTCATTGACAGCGCCACACGGTTAGAAGAAATCGCGCGTATGATTGCCGGTGCCGAAATCACCGCAGAAGCCCGCGCCCATGCATCAACGTTATTAAAAGCGGCTTAATTATCATGTCGAAAAATCCCCCCTCTCTTTTTGACACACTTGATCAAGATGGTGAAAAAGAACATGCAAAAAAGCGTTTAAAGTTTTTAGCCACCGAAATTAAACGCCATGACGATCTCTATCATGGTGAAGATAATCCAGAAATCAGTGATGGTGATTATGATTCATTACGCCTTGAGAATAATGAGCTTGAAGAAAAATATCCCGACCTCATTCGAGGTGACAGTCCCAATAAAAATGTCGGCGGGAAAATTCTTGATAAATTTGAAAAAGTAAAACATAGCGTGCCGATGTTATCACTGGGTAATGCGTTCTCAAAAATGGATATGATTGATTTTAATATCCGCGTCAAAAAATTCTTAAATATTTCAAATGATGAATCTATTGAATATTGGGCAGAGCCAAAGATTGATGGGCTTAGCTGTTCATTACGATACGAAGATGGAATCTTAACTCAGGCCGCCACGCGCGGTGATGGAGAGACCGGCGAAGACATTACCAATAATGCAAAAACCATCGTGGATATACCGCATAGATTAACTGGTTTAAACGTTCCAAAAATTTTAGAAGTGCGCGGCGAAATATATATACGCAATGATGATTTTCAGGCCTTAAATAAACAGCGCGAAAAAGACGGCGAACCCATCTTTGCAAATCCGCGCAATGCCGCCGCTGGTTCTGTGCGACAATTAGATAGCGCCATAACGGCCCAGCGTCCGTTACGATTCTTCGCCTATGCGTTAGGTGATTCTAGCACATCAATCACAACAACACAGCAAGGGCTCTATCAAAATCTCACTAAATTTGGATTTCAAGTGAGTGCACCCGTGAAATCGTGCGTTACGATTGATGATATTGAAACTGCCTATGAAACACTAGAAGATCAACGCCCTCACCTTGGCTTTGACATTGATGGCTTGGTTTACAAAGTCAATGATTGGGATTTACAAGAACGTTTAGGCTTTGTAGCAAGGGCCCCGCGCTGGGCGATCGCTAGAAAATTCCCTGCTGAAAAAGCCATATCAATTATTCGTGACATTACCATTCAAGTTGGTCGTACAGGTACATTAACACCCGTAGCAGAGCTTGAGCCCGTAACCGTTGGCGGTGTTGTCGTGTCACGCGCCACCCTGCATAACGAAGATGAAATTGGGCGCAAAGATGTGCGTGTTGGTGACACGGTTCAATTACAGCGCGCAGGCGATGTGATACCACAAATCCTTAAATCGTTTCTTGATAAACGCCCCATAGATAGTGTTCCCTTTATCTTTCCAAACACATGTCCCGAATGTGGCAGTGAGGCAATACGCCCCGAAGGGGAAGTTGCAAAGAGATGTACAGGTGGTCTCATTTGTCCTGCACAAGCGGTTGAGCGATTAAAGCATTTTGTATCTAAATTAGCACTGGATATTGATGGTCTTGGTGATCGCATCATGCGCCAATTTTATGAAGAAGGATTGGTTAAAACGCCTTCTGATTTATTTACGCTTGAGGCACGCGATAAAGAGAGCCTAACCCCCATCCGTAAAAAGGAAGGCTGGGGTGATAAGTCAGCGATAAAATTATTCATCGCCATAAATGAAAAGCGCACCCTGCCACTTGATCGTTTTATTTATGCCTTGGGGATAAGACAAATCGGTCAAGCCAGCGCGAAGAAATTAGCGCAAATTTATCAAAATATTGATGTATTTATTACCAAGATGATTGAAGCCCATGATGAGACAGGTCAAACATATCAGAATCTTTTAGCCGTCGATGATATTGGGCCATCGACCATCGCCGATCTCACGGCATTTTTCCATGAAGACGCGAATTATAAAGAAGTCGAAAAACTGTTAGCCCATATGACTATTACTGATATGGAGGTCATTGAACATGACAATAGCAATCCCGTTTTTGGTAAGTCTGTTGTCTTTACGGGAAGTTTATCACAATTATCACGAAATGAAGCCAAAGCCCAAGCAGAGCGTTTAGGCGCAAAAGTTGGTAGCGCCATATCATCAAAAACAGACTATTTGGTTGCTGGTGAAAAAGCTGGGTCAAAATTGAAAAAAGCCACTGATCTGGGCATATCAATTTTATCCGAGCAAGAATGGATTGATCTTATTAAATAAGTAAGAGTGGTGCTTCTTCTCAGTGCGCCTCATACAACAGCATGAATTACATACCCGAAACTTGTTCCAATAGAGACTGAATTTTTGCATCATACTCACGACGTTCTACAAATCCTGAACCGCCCGCTTGACGTGTTAAAGACATTTCTAATGCGCGCGCAAGAGCGGTTGAAATATCTTTATCCTTTTGACTGACAGCCATTTCAAGGGCTTCTAGAATATGATCGCTAAGGCGCTGTTTTTCGTCTGACATGATATAATCCTCTACTGATTAATAGTTTATTCCATCGCTTTGATAATATTTTCGCACATTTTCTTGGCATCATCGAGAAGCATCATCGTATTATCGCCGTAAAATAATTTATTATCAATCCCTGCATAACCTGAACTTAAAGAACGTTTTACAAATAGAACTGTTTGCGCGCCTTTAACCTCCAAAATCGGCATACCATAAATTGGTGATGCCGGGTCGTCTTTCGCGGCTGGGTTTGTGATATCATTTGCACCGATCACAAAGGCCACATCGGCCTGTGCGAAATCACGATTGATCTCTTCTAATTCAAAAACATCATCATATGGCACGTTTGCCTCTGCCAATAGAACATTCATATGACCAGGCATGCGACCAGCAACAGGGTGGATCGCGTATTTAACCGATACACCTTCTTTTTTCAATAAATCAACCATTTCACGCAGCGCATGTTGAGCTTGCGCAACAGCCATACCGTAACCCGGAACGATGATAACACTGGACGCATTCTTCATGATAAAAGCCGCATCCTCAGCAGAACCACGCTTAACAACGCGGTCCCCCATATCTTCGCTGGAGGCAACAGTTTCTCCGCCAAAGCCGCCCAATATAACGCTGATGAAAGATCGATTCATCCCCTTACACATGATATAGGACAGAATTGCACCAGAAGCACCAACAAGTGCACCCGTAATAATAAGGAGATTGTTTTGGAGCGTGAAGCCGATACCCGCAGCGGCCCAACCAGAGTAACTGTTCAACATAGATACAACAACAGGCATATCAGCACCGCCAATAGGGAGAATAATAAGCACACCCAACATGAAGGCTAAAATAACAATCATCCAGAAGGTTGCTGCATCTTGTGTAACAACCAGTTTAGCAACTAAGATTATCGCTAAAATACCCAGAACTAAATTCAGTAAATGCTGACCTTTAAAGCTTAATGGTTTACCAGAAACCAACCCTTGTAATTTTGCGAAAGCGACAATAGATCCCGTAAAGGTGATCGCGCCGATGGCAACACCGATTGACATTTCAATGATAGAGCCCATTGCGATCGCGCCTTGTGTGCCTATACTATAGGCCTCTGGTGCAAAGAATGCGGCAGATGCAACAAAGACAGCCGCCAAACCCACAAGTGAGTGAAAACCCGCAACCAATTGTGGTAGGGCCGTCATTTCAATCTTCAGCGCAATAACGGTTCCGATACCGCCACCAATGATAAGGCCTAAAACGATGTACCAATAATTTTGGACATTCGGCAACATCAATGTCGTAACAATGGCGATCGCCATACCGATCATGCCAAACATATTACCTTGGCGTGCTGTCTCTGGATGCGATAAACCGCGCAACGCCATGATAAATAAAATGCCCGAAACCAAATAGGCCATTGATGCGAAAACGATCATAATTTTTATTCCTTAATAATTCTCTTGAGATAATTCGTAAATCTTACTAATTCTTTTTCTTAAACATTTGCAACATGCGGCGCGTGACAATAAAGCCACCGAAAATATTAATCGATGCCAACATCACAGCCATAAAACCCATAAATTGCGCAAAAGCCGAGGCCTCCGTCGCGCCAAGCGCAATAACCGCGCCCACAATAATTACCGATGATACGGCATTTGTTACCGCCATCAGAGGTGAATGAAGGGCTGGTGTAACGTGCCAAACAACATAATAACCGACAAAACAAGCCAAGACGAATACTGTTAGTCCGGCCACAATATACGGCATTGTTTCAACAGGAATCGTATTTGCGATGGCTTGGTTTGCCTCGGCCGCAATGCGGTTTGCTTCGTAACTTGCCTCATAAGAGAAGTCTTTTGCGCTACTAGCAAGGCGTTCGGTTTGTTGTGATAATGTTTCAGTAAATTCCATGTGCTAAATCCTTATGATTTTGTGGACGTTTTCTTTGTCGCAATTTTTTTGGCGGTTTTTTTTGGTGCAGTTGTTTTTTTGGTGGCCTTCTTCTTTACCGCGGTCGTTTTCTTTTTTGCCACTTTTTTAACGGCCTTCTTAGCTACAGTCTTTTTAGACGTTTCTTTCTTGACCGGCGCTTTTTTGGCTTTTGGCTTTGCGTCAAAAACCAGACAACTTGCCTTAATGATTTCATCATCGAAATTAACGTTTAATTTTTTCGCTTCTTTATCCCATAAAAGAGAAACGAAATTATAAACATTACGTGCATACAAAGATGAGGCATCGGCCGCCAAACGTGCTGGTAAATTTAAATGACCCACAATCGTCACGCCGTTATCGGTTGTATAAACCTGACCCGGTTTTGCCATTTCACAATTACCGCCCTGCTCAACCGCTAGATCAACAATAATAGAACCAGCACGCATTTTCTTAACCATGTCCTTCGTGATGAGAACTGGTGCAGGACGCCCAGGAATGAGGGCCGTTGTAATAACGATATCTTGTTTTGGAATTGTTTCCGCGATCAAGGCTGCTTGTTTCTTTTTATAAGCGGCGCTCATTTCTTTGGCATAACCGCCAGCAGTTTCGGCATTTTTAACTTCGTCATCTTCGACCATGACAAAGCTTGCGCCCAGACTTTCAACTTGCTCTTTCGCCGCCATACGCACATCAGTTGCACTAACGACACCGCCCAAACGACGCGCCGTTGCGATGGCCTGAAGACCGGCAACACCAGCCCCCATGATTAAAATCTTAGCAGGGGCAACTGTTCCAGCCGCTGTCATCATCATTGGGAAGGCGCGACCGAAATATGTGCTGGCCTCAATAATAGAGCGATAACCCGCCAAATTTGATTGTGATGACAAAACATCCATCGATTGCGCACGGGTAATACGCGGAACGGATTCAAGCGCAAAGGCGGTGTTTTTATGGTCTTGGAAATGTTTTATTTGTTTTTCGGCATTATGCGGTGCCATAAGGGAAATAATGGTTGTGCCTTTTTTAAGGTCTTTTAATTCATCGGCCTTACCTTGATCGCCTTTTGCGAGGGGGCGCCAAACTTTAAGGAGAATATCTGCTTTGGATAAAACGTCTTTGGCTGTTTTAACGATTGTCGCGCCCGCATCTTTAAACATGCTATCCGTTATATTTGCGCCTAAACCAGCATTGGTTTCAATAATAACCTTGAACCCATCGGCATAATATTTCTTGACCATATCTGGGGTAATGGCAACACGGGCTTCAAATTCTCTTATCTCGCGAACAACACCAATAAGCATGTCTTTTCCTTAATCTATCAACAGTAAAATATAAGAATAAATAATATAGTAGCGTGCCTAAATTGATACACGGTTATGCGCCAAAAATCAAAATATTTTGGATTCTTTGTGGAATATTAAAAGGCTATAAATATTAGTAAGAAGGACGAAAAACGTCATAGCGCACGCGCCCCGTATCCGGACGGTAAGCCTCGGCAAAGCTTTGTTGTCTATCATGATCGTTAATGTCCCTATCCATGTCATTGGGATCACATACGACAACCCTGTCTTGCATTTGATAGGCGAACTGATCTGCCAAACGTTTTAGAATCTTATAACGCTCAACGTTAAAAACGGCATGCCCCATTTCTATATCTTCAACATAGGCAGCATGGGCTGGATTAAGGTGAGATACATAAACGCCCTTTATACCGACCTCAAAATCACGATTTAAAGGATCGTAAAACTCACCAGCGTCTATATTCTCAGGTAAGACATTTGCGCCTAAAAGCTGTGTGGCTCTTAGTTTTAAAACAGAGATAGCATGATTTTTAATATCTTCTGCTTCGTCCAAACCATTTATAAGGGCTACGCCCTCATGTGTTTCATTATCAAGCTGATAGACCGCTTCTATATCAGTGGATCCAGAATAAATCCAAGCCTCTTCATCAATTTCTTCATCATTCACTAAGCCGTAATGTGACTGATAGCCCCCAGAGTAAATTGTCTGAATGTTAAAATCTTTGCGCAGTGTTTGATGATATCCTGCCTCCAGATCTTTATGACCCTGAACGATATCCTCTAACTGTTTTTGTAAGACTGAATCAAAAACACGATAGGTTATTTCGGCATCTTCAAAAATATCTTGGTCGACGGTACGGATAAGAGGGAATTTTTCTCCCTCAATCTCAATATAAACAACTTCATTATCATCATAAAGATTGAGTGAAACGGTTTTTTGCGGTGATTTTTTTGCGGTTTTTTGTGTTTTCATGATTATTTGGGCTTATTCGCTGGTGTGTAAACGATCGCCGTTGTATCAACCAAGTCCTTAAAGCCATCTTGGAATTTCATCATTTTTGTGAAAGCATTTACGTCCGTATAGGCGTCATGAGGTGAAACAGCCTCCATCAACATACCGCGCTCAATCAAATAATCTTGAAGCTGTGCATTAACGCGCACATACTGGTTCGGATTAAAGACAGCCTCGCCTGTTTCTTGGCGCTCGCTTGACATACCCCAATGCTCTGTATAGGCAACATAAGCTGGATTATTCACAACAACGTACCATCCATTAATGCCCTGCAATAACTCTTTACCTAAATATGGATCATTTGATGGCTCATTCAAAACCTCGTCTTGCATCGCAAAATAGGCTTGATTATATTGAACAAAAGCGGTTTGTGCTTGATTAAATAGACTGCTTAATTTTTGACCCTCTTTGGTGTCTTGGCGGATTTCATATAGTTTTCTATCTTTAAAATCGACAACATTATGCCATTCTTGTTCATTGCTTTTTGATTCATCTTCAATACCAAAAAACTGACCTTTGCCAGCAGGGTGCAATGGATATATATGATCCACACCAAAAACAGTGCGTAATTCATAGGAATAATCAACCAATGCCTTTTCATGCATATCCCTTGCATCATTTAAAAGAGCAATCGTGTCTTCGTCTATAATTTTATACGCAAGCTTCGGTGGTGTTTTAGCATGCTCTTTATAGCTTTTAACCAGAGGAAATTTTTTATCGCCCATGGCGATAACCGCACGGTCGGCAAAAGATGATGATGCAGTTGATGATAATAAGTCGCGCTTTGACATGATGAAAGCCTCTCTGAACATATATTTTATTTTTCGTAATTTAATAAAAAAGTAAAATATCGGGGCGTAACTGTCAAGGAATAATTATATCACCAACTATATAAGTTCTTCTTTGGATATGCCCGCCAAAAGAAGTGCGTCGTCTTGACGTTTGGTCAGTGCATCAATATCAAAATCAGCAATCATTTCATTAAATAGCTGATACCAGTTGATCTCTGCCTTTAAATGAATAAACACAGAACCAAGGCCAAGAGCGGCACGATCCATGAAAACAAATTCGCGCGGCACCGAAACACCGCCAACCTTACGCAATTCAGCATGGACTTTTTGGGCGGTTTCACGGCCATAAACGCCATTATTATCGGCGTCATGACCGACCTCACCTATTGTACGAATCCTATCATCTAAAACGGGGGCATATAAAAAACGCGCCCAAACATTGAGAACATCAACCAATTCTTTGGTTAAATTCTTAAAACCCCAGATTTTATAAGCATTTGCCGCACGCTCTTCGTCATTATCGCGCAGTGCATAGTAAAGCTCTAGAACACCCTTAACAAAGCTGGGTGGGAAAACACGAACACAGCCAAAATCCAATAAATTAATGCTGTAATCATCACGCACAGAGTAATTCCCCAAATGAGGGTCACCGTGCACAACGCCATAATGGTAAAGCGGCACATACCAAGCTCGAAACATATTAAGCGCTAGTTGATTACGCACTTCTTGTGGATGATCAATATAATTGAGTATCTTATCCCCTTGCAACCATGTCGTTGTCAAAAGACGCTCAGTTGATAAATCATCATAGATTTCCGCCACATGAACATTTTTTTCATCTCTTAGGATATGGTGATACAGCCTACCAAAATTAGCTTCTAGTCGATAGTCTAACTCTTCGCGCAGACGCGCACCGATTTCCGTCTGAACGGCCTTGGTTGACACGGCCTTATCATAACTTTCAAAGACGCCCAGTAATAATTTTAACTGTTTCAGATCAGCCTCTACCGCGGATGCCATATCGGGATACTGTAATTTACACGCAACATCATCGCCCTGTAATGTGACAGCCTTGTGGACCTGCCCCAAAGACGCGGCAGCGGCGGCTTCGCGTTCGAAGGAGGCAAACTTGGATTGCCAACCAACGCCCAATTCTGTTTTCATGCGGCGACGCACAAAGGGCCAACCCATGGGCGGGGCGTTAGATTGTAGATGTTGTAATTCTGAGGCATATTCTTTGGGTAAAGCACCAGGAATTGTTGCCAATAATTGAGCCATCTTCATCAGGGGGCCCTTAAGATTACCCAAAGCATTTTTAAGGTCTTCCGCATGAATATCTTTTTCTATGTTCAGCCCTAAATATTTCTGACCTGCCAATTTCGCTGCAAGATTAGTCATTGTGCCAGATACTTTGGCATAGCGCTTTAAACGCCCCCCTAAAGAGTTCGTTTCTTTAAAATTTTTATCATCCTTTGGCACATCATCAATAGTCATAGAATTATTTCCTTTATGCGATTTAATTTATGGTGTTAACAATGAAAAGCAAGCAATAAAGATATTGCTTCATTATTGAAAAACCCTATATTAAGCACTATGGATAAAAATAAAGTAACATATTTAACGCAAGCCCTAAAAAACATCCCCTTTGACGGATGGACACATAAGATGATGACACAAACATCCGAGCAAACAGGGCTGGATGGTGAGGCTTTGTTTGGACATGATATCATGGCACTGATTGAATTTTTTGGCGCATGGGCAGACCAAGACATGTTAGCCAAGCGCCACGATAATAAAGAATTTGACACCTTAAAAATTAATGAAAAAATCAATTGGTTAGTAAAAACACGCCTAGAGATCTTAACGCCGCATAAAGAAGCGGTGCGCACTGCAATGAAACAATTCATCTCACCAAAACGCCTTATAAAGCCCGCACAATTTATTTGGCGCACTGCTGATGTCATGTGGTATGAGGCGGGTGACACAGCAACCGACTATAATCATTACACAAAACGTATGTTATTAAGCGGCGTCATAAAATCAACAACGCTTTATTGGCTCAATGATAGTTCCGATGAACACCAGAAAACATGGATGTTCTTAAATAATCGCATTGCCGATGTTCTTAAATTTGGTGGTCTCATGCAAAAAGTTAAAACAGGCCTTAAAAATATCATGCCCTTTCATGAAAAAAATAATGCGTAAACCTTATTTTATCATCTTGCTCGCTTTATGTATGGTCTTATCGACACCCATCACCGCAGCCCATGCACAAGTAAGATTACAGCCCGACTTTAATCCGCCCGATGAATCCAGCATCACAAGTTTCATGAATAATTTGAAACCCATTGATAGTCTGTTATCAAATGCAGTTCCTTTAGATGAAAAACATATCACCAATGGTGAAGTTCAAGAATTTGTCATGTTACGCATGGCAGAAATTTTGAATATCGAGGCCGGATTAATTGACGGACTGTTACGCGATCAAAGTAAGTTACCTTTTACGGGTGCAGGTATGGATCATTTTGGAAATTTTCTTCTCACCAGTCAGCTTTATGCCGCAAACAAGAATGAGTATAAAAATATCTCAAGCGTCTTTCTTGGGCAAGCAAACATCGTCAATGAGGGTAGCGTTGATGGTTATTATAAGTGGCTGGTCGATGTACGTGTTCTTATCAGCCTCTATGAAGGAAACATGGACACGGCGCGTGGCAATGATCGCCAACGCCGCGTGTTACTAAAATCTATGTTTGATAATAAAAAGAAATATTTGTTCAGTGTACAAATAACGCGCATTCCACAAACAACGCCAAGCGCAGATCATATCGCCATTGATTTCTTAGAAGCGCTAGAGCAACCTCTTTAAATAAATAAATATATCTAACCAGAACGCCCAAAGCGCCAGTTACGATATTGACGATACCAATGGTTCAATGTGCGTTGCCATTTTGGCGCGCAATTAATGCATTGCTCGCCAAACCGAAATAACGGTGAGGTCATATCACGGGCAATAATTGTGCCACCACATTGATGACACACTTGCGCAGACGTTGACGGTTTCAAATCATGATCCACAGCAACGCGGTCATCAAACACATAACAATCCCCGTGCCACAAGCTCTCTTCTTTGGGAATGTCTTCAAGATATTTTAAAATACCGCCCTTGAGATGATAAACATCATCATAGCCTTCTTGCATCATCCACGATGTCGATTTTTCACATCGAATACCGCCTGTACAAAACATCGCTACCTTTACATCCGATTTTTTCTTTTTAAAAGGCTTCATAATTTTACGCATGACTGCGGGGAATTGTTTAAACGTACGCGTTTTTGGATTAATCGCGCCTTTAAATGTTCCCAATATATATTCATAGTCATTACGCGTATCGACCAATATTGTTTTAGGATCACTAATTAAATCATTCCAATCTTTGGCTTCAACATATTGCCCACGCAAGCACATGTTGGTTTCTTCACCAATGGAAATTGTCTCTTTTTTTAATTTCACCTTTGATCGTTCAAACGGGTGGTGATCCATATAACTTTCTTTATGATCCAAATCAGTAAAACGCTGATCGCTCTTCAAATAAGATAGAAAAGCATCAATCGCATCGCCCGCCCCAGAAATTGTCCCATTAATTCCCTCGGGTGTAACGAGAATAGTGCCCTTAACGCCAAGATCAATCATCTTGGCTTTGAAATCAGCTTGCCGTTCTTGGGCATCGGGCATGGGTGTAAAATGATAGAGTGCCGCCACAACGATTGGTTGGTTGGTTGGACGTGCTGTTTGTTTAGCCATGGCTGTCATCTCTTAATATCCTTTTGCATCTTAAGCGTTTTTTTAGCGCAAAAAAAAGGTTCTGGCAATAGGCGCGAATCCACGATATAAAACAAAGCTATAAATCACCCGACCATTAATTATTAAAAGGAATAAAGAATATGTCTGACAGTGCTGGTGTTTCCGGAGAACGTTTAAAATCATATATTGACCGTGTAGAGCGTTTAGAAGAAGAAAAAAAAGTTCTCGCCGAAGATATTCGCGAAGTTATGGGCGAAGCAAAATCTGTTGGTTTTGATCCGAAAATCATCCGTAAAGTCATCAGACTGCGTAAAATGGACCGCGATAAGCGCCAAGAAGAAGAATATCTAACAGAACTATACTTAAGCGCGATTGGGGAGGGCTTGCCCCCAATGGAGAAAACTGCGCCTGCAGCCTCTCAAGTAGCACAACAAGCGCCAATTGAATCCAATACTGAATCAGATTCAGAACAAGCGGCTTAAACCTCTCATATAGCATATAATATTTTATAAAACGTCCCTTTTTGTGGGGCGTTTTTTGATTCATGGTTTTTTAAAGATTTTACCCCATGATGAAGAATAGGAAAGTAGGTTTTGATGGGCAAATCGACAGATAAATTTGAGACTATGATTGATAAAGCACTTGAACGCTTGATTGATGCTTCACGTTTAAGCCCAGAAGAACTAAGAAAACTGCATGTAACCCTGTTACAATGCGATCCTTTTTTCTTAGAAGATTGTCTGAAAGCCGTAAAAGAACCGGTTATCATCATGCCAATGAGCGCCAAAATGCGCCAAACGGCACAAAACAATCAAGAAATTAAGATACACGCCGCCTACTCTGCTGGATATACCCCTCAGAACCAGCTTAAACATTATCTGATTATAGATTTAGAATCACCTGCAAAAGATCTTGTTATTAGTCTTGCCCATGAATTGACGCATTTTATTCAAGCGTCACAGGGGCGATATCCAATTGCTTTTGATGGCATTCCAAAACCTCAAGATCTGGTTGCCCGTTATTTTCTAGCCGAGGCTGAAGCCTTTGCAACAATGATTGATCATGCCTATGAGGTGCATATTAAAGACCCTCAACTGAGCCATATATGGTTGAGTGTTGAAAAGCGCATGCCAGAATTTTGTCGCTTATATAAAGAAACGCGAGAAAAAACAAAAAGCAGAGAATCCGCATTTAAGGCAACATTCTCTTTATTTTATTATGATGAACATTTACGCCAAGCCATCACCGATGTTGCCCTGCACCAATATAATTTAATTTTACAAGAGAATGACGGTTACAATGCGATAGATCTTGAATGGGATAATTATGTTCACAAACCCATTTGGCGCGGCCTAAGCATCATTGATATTTTACCCGATTATGATGCCCACAGCGCGCTTTATGGTGGCCTATCGCCCATCTTCAATGACGCTCTTGAAAATCTACACGCAACAATAGCCCGCCATGTGAATGATTCTAGTTTCTGGGATATTGATTTTCATGATGCCTTAGAGCCAGAAGAGCTGAATGATTTCATACCATTTCTTATTGATGTACAAACAGCGCCAGAACCAGACACAATGATCATCTTTGATTTTGATGGCACATTGGTAAATAGTGACAGAGCCTATGCCAATATCTGTGCTGATATTTTAAACGATCATCATTTACCTGTAACATACGAAGAAATGCTGAATGAATTTGGCGGGGCTTCATCAATGGATAAAATACGCCACGGCTATTACCAGGCAGGTAAAGATTTTGTTGAGACCGAAGCCAGCGACATACGCGAGCAATTACGCGCCGCCAAAGCAACTATCTATAGCAATCATTCGGTTACTGCGTTTGATGGTGCAGAAGAATTATTACAAACCTTAAAAGATAAAAATGTTAAAACCGTATTAGGAACCAGCAACCGCACACCAACATTATTAAAAGCACTCTCACCAGAACAAACAGGGCTAGGGCGTTATTTTGATTTTGAAGAGCTTTATTGTGGCGGAACATTAGTGGATCAAGGTAAAATTGACGGTATGAAACCAAATCCTGGTAATTTTCTTTACGCCAACGAAGAACAGGGAATCACACCAAGTAAAACGTTAGTTATTGGTGACACCATTCAAGATGCCATCGCCGCTAAAGCCGCAGACATGCATTTCATCGGCTATATTGATTCAGCTCATAAAGATTACGATAAAATTGACTGTGCCCGGACACAAGCCCTTATCAAAGAAGGTGCCGTCAAAGTATTTTCAGACTTTCAAGATATCCAGAAATTTATTTTCAGCAAAGAATGTCCTGTCGATTTTAAATCAAAACCACAGCAACAAAAACCGATTTTAATTACAACAAAACCGACATTTTAATTAATCGCTTTTACTGTTAACTCGTTCAAAATACGAATAAAACGCGTCATGTCTTTGGGTTGTTGTCCATCAAGTAAACGTGCTTGTTCAAATATTGCCCATGCATAATCTTTAAACATCTCATCTGATGCTTTATCAAGAGCGGTTAGCACATCATGGTCTAAATTTACCTCAAGAATACGTTTGCTTTGACTAGCACCATCTTGATTCTGTTGAATAATTTTTTCAACGGATAAATCGGCGTCGCCCTGATCCGCAACCAGACATGCCAAACTATTTACAAGACGTTTTGATGAGCGTACCGATTTCACATGATTACCAAGAGCCTCTTTTAAGCGTGCAATAATAACAGGCACATCTTCATCTTTTTTGTCCTGCTCTTCATTCTCATTATCAGTTTTTTTAACATCAGTTTCTTGATTCATATTTTCAAGATCGATTTCACCCTTGGTAATAGAGACAAAATTATGGTCTTTATAATTCCCAATAACGGAAACCCAGAAACCATCAATCGTATCTGTCATCAAAAGAACTTCGACGTCATTTTTAATGAAAGCTTCCATCTGCGGGCTATTTTTTATTGCGGCATAATCGTCACCAGTCATATAGTAAATTTCTTTTTGTCCATCTTTCATGCCATCAACATAATCTTGTAATGAAATCTGTTCATCACGACGTGACGAATGAAACACACAGAGGTCTAAAATCTTATCACGGTGATCGCCAATTTCGTAGAGCCCCTCTTTTAAAACAGACCCAAAGTTACGCCAGAAATTATCAAAATCTTGGGGCTCTTTTTTCAAATCTTTAATCGTGCTCAAGGCTTTGGAAACGATGCCCTTGCGAATTTTATTAACCATAGGGTTTGTTTGCAACATTTCACGACTGATGTTAAGAGGTAGATCTTGACTGTCGATAACCCCTTTTAGAAATCGTAACCATGCTGGTACTAAGTTTTCACACTCATCGGTGATAAAGACACGGCGGACATAAAGACGCACACCATGTTTACGCTGTGGGTCGAATAAATTCCATGGACGCATAGAAGGTAAGAATAACAGACCTGTATATTCAATCGTGCCTTCTGCGCGCCAATGCATCGTCTTTAAGGGTATATCAAAGCCACCAGCAGCAGCCGCGCCTATATGACTATAAAATTGCTGGTATTGCTCATCCGTAATCTCATTTTTTGAACGCGTCCAAAGTGCAGATCCTTGATTGATGATTTCTTGCTTATCTTCACCTGTGCTATCTTTATGAACCAGATTAATTGGCACGTCTATATGATCGGAATAGGTTAGAATTATTTTTGTCAAATGAAGTGGGTTTAAAAATTCTTCTGCATCGTCTTTAATGTTTAAGATAACATCAGTACCAAAGTCATCGCGTTTAGATTCAGTGATTTCAAACCCCGTTTTACCGTCACTAACCCAAGAATAGGCTGTTTCCGTTCCCGCTTTTTTGGTAATGACTTCGACTGTATCTGCCGCCATAAATGATGCATAAAAGCCAACACCAAATTGCCCAATTAAATCGACATTTTTTTCTTTTGCATCCTCTAGAAACTTAGCCGTTCCAGATCGCGCAATCGTTCCCAAATTATCAATTAAATCTTGTTCATCCATCCCGATACCATTATCGGAAACAATAATTTTTTTGGCATCTTTATCAAGACGAACCGTAATACCATAGTCACGTTCTTGCTTTAATAAGCCAACTTCACTTGAGGCCTTATAACGCAACTTATCACACGCATCTGAAGCATTCGAAATAAGTTCTCTTAAAAACACATCACGGTTTGAATAAAGGGAATGGGCAACAATGCCTAAAAGACGTGACACCTCTGCTTGAAATTCTTGTTTATTTTGATCCTTATTATTGGATTTTTTAACGGTTTTGGCCACGATGTTTCTCCTTCAATAATATGACTTATTTGTTTTTTATAAGGGGCAATAATTGTGAAAAATCAAGCGTGTTGATCATCATTTTTCCGTTTTGTGTTGCAAAAATTTCATAACGATATTCGCCTGGTTTTGTATCATCAACTTGCGCAACAGTTTTCAATAAGGAGGCCCAGAAAGGTAATGGCTGACCATTGGGAATCTTTAAGATTTGCAATAAATGTGCATCTAAATTACGCAGGCGCACATCCATATAAAGCGTATCAACCATATCCATGATTTCCACAGTTTTAGTATTCGGTTCTGCCGCTTCCAGCAGCAAGGCATCGACGCCTACGTAAATTTGCGGTTCAAAATAATCATATTTAACATTTTGTAGCGCCATTTTTAAATTGCGCATCGATAAGAGGCCGCCTTTATCTATCACATCAAAAACGATAGCCTGATCTTCTATGACTAATTGCCCTGCCTGTGCTTGTTCTTCAAAGAAAAATATCGGCGTTGGTAGCGCCAAAGAAACACGCCATGAATTCATGTCCGCGGTTTCCTGAATAGGAATAATATTGGCCGCAATCATGCCAACATCAACAACGCTGTTTTTAGTTTTGTGATGTAGGCTTATGCTCGGCGATGTTACCGCATAAAAATCATCTGCTCTTTCAACGGTCACGTCACCGTCTTGATGTAAAATATAATCACCTGGCGCGATAAGACTAGGGAGGAGTGTTTTAAACAAAGGAGCAAGACGTTCTTGCACAATAAGCGCATTTGCCTCAGTAATTTCAATTTTTGCATAAGCAATGCTTGCAGTTCCGCCAAAAAACTGTAAAAACAAAGCTATGAGAAGCAAAGCCCTAAAAGGCTTTACGCTATATATAAGATCATTCATTAAACGTATCATAACCAAGGTTTTACCATGATAGACGAAAATCGCAACATTAAAGCTATATTAGGGCCAACAAATACGGGGAAAACCCATTATGCGTTGGAACAATTACTGTCTTATAAAAATGGCATGATTGGCTTTCCCTTGAGGCTTTTGGCCCGTGAAGCCTATGACCGTGTCGTAGAACAGACCAGTGTCGCCGATGTTGCCCTTATCACGGGTGAAGAAAAAATCATTCCCGATCAAGCGCGTTATTTCTTATGCACAACAGAATCCATGCCTGTATCTAGGTCTTTTGACTTTGTTGGGGTTGACGAGATACAGCTTTGTTCTGATCCAGAACGCGGCCATACGTTCACTAACCGTCTTCTTCATGCACGCGGTTCGGAGGCAACATTATTCATCGGTTCTGATGCGATGGCTGATGTCATCAAACGCGTTATACCCACCATTGATATTATTGAGAAGCCCCGTTTATCGGATTTAAAATATAAAGGCTTTAAGAAATTAACACGCCTACCGGCGCGCAGTGCCGTTGTAGCATTCTCTGTTGATGAAGTTTATGCCATCGCCGAAATTCTACGCCGTCAAAAAGGTGGTACAGCGATTGTTCTAGGTGCATTATCGCCGCGTACACGTAACGCGCAAGTTGAGCTATATCAATCAGGTGAAGTTGATTATCTGGTTGCAACCGATGCGATTGGTATGGGGCTTAATTTAGATATAAAACATGTAGCATTTGCAGCCCTTAATAAATTCGACGGCAAGAAAAACCGCCCCCTTAAGAATTTAGAAATCGGACAAATTGCGGGACGTGCGGGACGCTATAAGACAGATGGTAGTTTCGGTTTAACGGCTGGTGCCAAAGACCTAACACCCGAGCAAGTACAAAATCTGCAAAACCATAAATTTGACCCCATTACAAAATTATACTGGCGTAATGATGATCTGAATTTCAACAGCCTAAAAGAACTAGCAACATCATTAGATCGCCCAGCAACGGATGAGCCCTTATTAAAAGGTCGCCCAGCAACTGATTATATGACATTGAAGAAAATGATGGGTGATTTTGAGATCATCAATCACATCAAAACACCTGACCTTGTCCGCTTATTGTGGGAAGTATGCCAGATACCCGACTTTCGTAATATCCTTAACGAAGAACATGTGCGTTTCATTAAGCGTGTGTTCACTGATTTACGATCAGAGTTAAATGATGGTTTAGGCAAAATTAATCAAGATTGGTTCGAGCAATCTATCAAACGTCTTAACCGTACGGACGGTGATATTGATACATTGATGGGCCGTATTTCTCATATTCGCACATGGTGCTATATCGCCCATCGTCCCCATTGGTTAAAAGATCCCAAACAAGCGCAAGAGCAAACAAAAGCCATTGAAGACATGTTGTCTGATATGTTGCACCAACGCCTCAGCGCAAAATTCGTGAATAAACAATCTGCCCTGATCTTGAAAAACATTGGCGCCAATGACGGCATTCAGGCAACAATCGAAGACACAGGTGAGGTCTTCATTGGTACGACGCCAATCGGTATGGCGTCAGGCTTTGGTTTTAAAAATTATGATGTGTCTTATGAGGAAGATCGTGCCGCTATTTTCAAAATCGTGCGCCCTGCTTTGATGCCTTATTTTGATGAAAAAATTGAAAGCATTAAAAGCGATTTAAAGGAAATGAAACTAAACCCCGATGGGACATTGTTTTATAAAACAGAACGCATTGCGCGCCTTGTCAAAGGACAAGAGTTCTTTGCACCACAGATTAAGTTATTCCAGCGTGATTTGCTCAACCGTGAGCAAATTGATAAATTAGAAAAAATGCTCAATAATTGGGTTAATGATTATATTGAAAAAACGCTGCATAATCTTTTACGCCTTAAGAACAGTGACAACGAGATCACCCTTAAGAGTAGAGCGAATAAAGACGAAGAGCCAACAGAACAAACGCTTAAAATAAGTGGTGCTGTCCGCGGCATCCTCTATCAGATTTACGAGAATTATGGTTGGGTACAACGCCAAGATATTAAAGATTTTGCTGGTGATTTAAGTCTTGATGATAAACGTGTCCTAAAAGCGCATGACATTTATCTTGGCGCATTCAGCCTTTATCTAAAAGACTCACTGCGTCGCCCACAACAGACATTGATGGGCATTTTATGGAACAGCTATAACACACCAACACGTCACAGCTTGCCTGATGGTGGGCATATCACTGTCCCTGTTAAAGATAATGGGCACGATGATTTCTTATCACGCGTTGGTTTTTATCCGATTGCCAATCGTGCCATTCGCCTTGATATGCTAGAACGCCTTAATTCCAAATTATATGATACTGCTGAAAAAGGTGTAACGACCTTACAACCAGAGCATGTCAACATGATTGGCTTGGATTATGATAGCGCACAAAAATTAGTACGCCGCATGGGGTTCATCACAAAATCAAAAGATGAAAAAACTTTTTGGTTGCCATCGAATAACACCAAGAAAGATACAACGACCAATGATAATGATGAGAGCAAGACTAAAAAAACGTCGAGCAAGAAATCTAAATCGAAAAAATCAAACAGTAAGAATAAAGATAGCTTCACGAACTCACCTTTTGCTGCGCTCGCCGCATTAAAAGAGCAAAAAAAATAAGACTGTGATGCGCTTTGTTATTATTATGATTTTTGGTTTATCATTCATGATATCAAAAAATGTCTACGCCCATAAAGTCATGGATGCGCGAACACTTCTAGAATTGTGCCAAAGTGATAAAAAGACAGAGATTTCCTCTTGTGGATCATACATCCAAGGCATTATTGATTATCATGTTCTAGTTAGATCACTTGGCACCGCGCCGACCATCAATTTCTGCCTGCCAGAAACCCTAACCCAAGAACAAGAAATTATTATTGTGCGCGACTATTTGGCTAATAATCAACAACACCAGAATTTTATTGCTGCGCCCGCTATCGCTCTGGCTTTTTATACGCTATTTCCGTGTCCTTAATATCCAGTTGATGCTATAGTAAAACATGAAGAAAAAACGTAAAAATCCAAATATGTTCGATAAAGATGACCGCGCCACATGGGCGGGAAATCCACGCGATGTAAAAGCGCGCAATGAAAGTGAATTTTATGAGAAAACGCCGCCTAAACGTTTTTCAGTTCTATTTATGGCGCGCCTATTACCGATCTATGTCTTTTTATTCTTTGCAATATTAGCAGGCATCTCAATACAAGCGCACGGCTTGTCTTTCTGGCAAGGACTATTATTTGAAACTGCCATCTATACAAAAACATGGCTCATCTTTAGCTGGACATTAGTTCCGACAATCATTTGGGTAGCCATAGCCTCCAGTATTTCGATGCGTAACTATGCAAAAACTTGGTATTTATGGACTGCCATTTTACAAACTGTATGCCTCGCTAGTATATGGATGGCATTGCCTGAATATGCAGCTTGGGTGAAATTGCATTTAATGGTTTCCGCCTTTTGTCACATTTACATTTATTTTCATTTGGACATTACGGCATTGCCAAGACATATTTGTAAATTTGCTTATATCCTTGGTGGGATATTGATTGTTTTAAATCTTTTGACCTTTCTTTTTGTCTAAAGACGCGTATCTTATAGATCATGGATATACCGTTTAAAATTCATTCTGACTTTCAGCCAGCAGGCGACCAACCACAAGCCATTGATGCTTTGGTTGACGGCATTAATGACGGTCTGACAGATCAAGTTTTATTGGGTGTCACGGGGTCTGGTAAAACATTTACCGTCGCCAATATTATCGAACGCACACAACGTCCAGCGCTTATTTTAGCGCCAAACAAAACATTAGCGGCACAACTCTATGGCGAATTTAAAGCCTTCTTCCCTGAGAATGCTGTCGAATATTTTGTTTCCTACTATGACTATTATCAACCAGAAGCCTATGTCGCGCGTAGCGACACTTTTATTGAAAAAGAATCCTCAATTAATGAACAAATTGACCGCATGCGCCACGCCGCAACGCGCGCTTTGTTCGAACGCAAAGATGTAATTATCGTTGCCTCTGTTTCTTGTATTTATGGTATCGGGTCATCGCAAGATTACCGCGCTATGACAGTGACACTTTCGCAAGGTGATGAGATGTCACGCGATGCGATTATCAAGGACCTTGTAAAGCTACAATATAAACGTAATGACATTGCCTTTGAACGCGGCTGTTTTCGCGTGCGTGGAGATGTTATTGAATTATTCCCCGCCCACCTGGAAGACCGTGCATGGCGGATTGATCAATTTGGTGATGACATTGAATCCATTGTCGAATTTGATCCTTTAACAGGTGCTAAAACGGCCGATTTACAGACAATCAAAATATATGCGAACTCTCACTATGTCACCCCTGGCCCCACAATCGCACAGGCCATTAAAGGCATTAAAGTAGAACTAAAACAGCGCATCAAAGAATTTGAAACAGAAAATAAATTAATAGAAGCGCAACGCATAGAGCAACGCGTTCAGTTTGATTTGGAAATGCTTGCGGCGGCAGGGGTCTGTAATGGTATTGAAAACTATTCGCGTTACTTAACGGGACGCGCACAGGGTGAAGCCCCCCCTACGTTGTTTGAATATTTACCTGAAAATGCTCTCCTTTTTACAGATGAGAGCCATGTTATGATTCCACAAATTGGCGGCATGTTTAAGGGTGACAGAGCGCGTAAAAACACCCTATCTGATTTTGGTTTTCGCCTCCCTTCTTGTAAAGATAATCGGCCGCTAAAATTTGAAGAATGGGACAGTTTACGACCTCAATCCATTCATGTTTCTGCAACTCCTGGGGATTGGGAATTAAACCAAACAAGCGGTGATTTTGTCGAACAGGTTGTGCGACCAACTGGCCTAATTGATCCCCCAACAATTATTCGTCCTGTTACAAATCAAGTTGATGATCTATTGGCGGAATGCAAGGAAGTCAGTGGTCGTGGCGGTCGCGTTCTAGTGACAACCTTAACCAAAAAAATGGCTGAGGCCTTGAGTGATTATATGGCGGAAGCAGGCCTAAAAGCACGCTATATGCACTCTGATATTGATACGCTAGAGCGCCTTGAAATTTTACGAGACTTACGTCTTGGTACTTTTGATATTCTAATCGGTATTAACCTCCTGCGCGAAGGATTGGATATTCCAGAGTGTGAGTTAGTAGCGATCTTAGATGCTGACAAAGAAGGATTCTTGCGTTCTAGGCGGTCGCTTATCCAAACCGTTGGGCGTGCGGCGCGTAATATTAATGGGCGTGCCATTTTATATGCCGATAAAATGACGAATAGTATAAAAGCAGCCCTAGAAGAAACAGACCGTCGCCGTGAAAAACAAGTCGCGCACAATGAAAAGCATGGCATTACCCCACAATCTGTTTCAATGAAAATTAACGAGATTATCGAAGGATCAAGAGATATTTCTTATGATCAAGATAACGAAGACGGTTATAAAATTGCCGCAGATTCAGGTAATCAAAAACAACGTCGCTTAGTCGGCGCGAATTTGAAGAAACATTTAGAAGTTTTAGAAAAAGAAATGCGCGAAGCCGCCAGTAATCTTGATTTCGAAGAAGCAGCAAAAATTCGTGATGAGATCAGAAAGCTAGAAGCACAAGATTTAGGCATTCCACTTTAATATTTAAGGTTTCAGATCAGCCCCAGAAGCACCGCCACGCTTTGTTTTTCTCAATGGCGGTAAAGTTTTTAAGTTACGATCAGCGAAATAATTATTAAAGCGCTTACGCTGTACCTTGGACGTCAAGTCAGCTTCATAGCCACAGCCAAACTCTGTTTCCATCAATGCGCTGTCATTCATCATCTCGTTTATAATTGTATTTACAAGATGCTGTTCTTTTGCCATACCTGTCGAAATATATCTGTCTGATCGTGCTACAGCGTTCAAAACATATCGGCCATTTATATCGGCGACATGGCGTATTTTACGGGCTAATGAAGCCGGTATCATTTGCTCATTTTCAAGATTATCCAGAACGGCATCAAAACGTTCTGATAAATCTATATCCCAGTTCTTCTTCGGTAAAACAAACCCCATTTTCAACCATGCATGAATACCATTTTGTTGTGGGGAAGGGATTATAATTTTTTTTACCTTTAATCTGTCATATAGATGAAAAGAGTTATTCAAAAATCGTGAACCAATTCCAAAATTCATGGGTTGGTTTACGGCATTCAATACGTGCATTTTATCATGTTCCACACAAAGCTGATCATCATCGTCTAAATAAAACTCCCTTTTTGCTTCAAAGTTAATATCTTCATCTTGATAGCCGACATCGAGCCCAACGCGATCAAATTCATTAAAATTCAGTGAGACCTCGGGGGAGAACTTTAATCCCTGTTTAATTACATTATAGAAATCAGACGGCTCTAATGGGTTAAGTAAGGATAAAATTAATTTATGTTGATCATCACGACCACATAAATATTCTCTTAGAAAATCGTTTTGGGCTAGGCCATGACTATAACCACCATCTACACCATGGTGGTTATACATGTCTTGATAGCTGTCTGAAGACATACCAAGGAACTGATTATCTTGATAATCACGCCACGCCTCCACAAAACTTTTTAAATCAAATTCGAAATACATATAATTATCCCTCTAGAACAACAATACTTTACATAATTATACAGGCTTTTGCAAGAGAAATATGAGAAAAAGTAGATATATATTAAAGCGGCTTGAGGTATTATTTTATAAGGCTTCAATGTAAAAATTATAAATCGATTAGATAGTAGCCATAGCCACTAATCTTATCTGGTGAGGCTTTACCAATATAATTAATAATACTGCTAGGCATTAAAAAGTCATTCTCAGAGAAATTGAAAATACATATTTTTTTATGTGTGCCATATGTGCGGACAAATGCCAGTAAATCCGAACAGTTGTGAATGAAGCTGATATCACCAAGATTCATCAGATCACTCTCTTTGCGCAGCGCCGTCAATTGTCTGAAGTCGTTAATAATTGATTGATCTTTTGGCTCTTGTGACGCAACAGATAGATGAAGATTTTCTTTCCCTATCGGTAACCACGGCTTCACATCACTAAAACCGCCATATGGTTCTTCACTATCCCAAATCATAGGCGTACGACATCCATCGCGCCCCTTATTTTCTGGATATTGAAAAATGCCATAGGGGTCTTTCATATCCTCAAACGCAACATCGACTTGTTCAAAGCCCAATTCCTGACCTTGATAGATGTAAATTGTTCCTCGCAAACACAACAACAACGCATTGATCATTTTAATAAAACGCGCATCAGGCTTGTCTTGATGTTTCTTTAATGCCCAGCGTGTTGCTACACGCACCGCATCATGATTTGAAAACGACCAGGATGGCCAACCATTTGGTGCGGCCTCTGAATATTTTGTAATTGTTTCTTTAACATGACTGGGAGAGAACTCATCGCTCAATAGTTCAAAATTATAGGATGTATGCAATTTATCCTCCGAATTAGTATAGTAAACACTGGCCTCTACCCCACCCGCTTCAGAAATTTCAGCGACCATCATGATGTCACTATTCGTATATGTATCGCATAAATGACGCATTCTCTTAATAAAAGGCATGATGTTTTCATGGTTACGATTGTAACGATGCTCTTGCATCATATAAGGCTCAATTCGTTTCGGTTGTCTCCCTGTGGCTAGTGGAGGATTATTTGTTAATGCAGGATCATGCGCATAATAATCAACAACATCAAGGCGAAAGCCCGACACACCACGATCCAACCAAAAGCGCATAACATCTAACAGCGCATCTTGAACTTTTTGATTATGTAGATTCAAGTCTGGCATAGAGGGTAGAAAATTATGCAGGTAATATTGCCCACGCTTAGAATCCCAAGACCACGCCGCACCGCCAAAATGTGCCAACCAATTATTGGGCGGAGAACCGTCGATTAGAGGATCTGCCCAGACATAAAAATCTTCATAACCATCAATGCGCGAGCGACTTTTCTCAAACCACTCATGTTTAATTGAGGTGTGGCTAAAGACAAGGTCAATAATAATTTTTAGAGCATGTGTTCTCGCCGCACTAACCATTGCATCAAAATCATCAAGCGTGCCAAATATAGGATCAACCGCACAATAATTTGACACATCATACCCAAAATCATCCATAGGCGATTTGAAAAATGGTGATAACCAAAGTGCATCAACGTGGATAGAGTTTAAATAAGGCAATCGTTGTGTGATTCCTGCAAGATCGCCGATACCATCACTGTTACTATCTTGAAAAGAGCGTGGATATATTTGATAAATAATAGCGCCTTTCCACCATGATTGTTCTTTTGTTAAAGAACTATCACGCAGAAAAGCGCTATTTATAAAATCTGTCATTTCTTAGAAGCTAAAAATTATTCAGCAACATCAGCGGCAACGCGCAAAGAGATGATTTTGTCAGGATCAACCGGTGGTTCACCGCGTTTGATTTTATCAACGGCTTCCATACCCTCGATTACTTGACCAAAAACTGTATATTGACCATTCAAGAATGAGCCCTCATCAAACATAATGAAGAACTGGCTATCTGCACTATTTGGGCTACTTGAGCGTGCCATACCAACCGTACCGCGCTCAAAAGGCTGTTGTGTGAATTCAGCATCGATATTTTGGCCTGAACCGCCCATGCCTGTACCTGTTGGGTCACCTGTTTGTGCCATAAAGCCATCAATCACACGGTGAAAAACGATACCATCGTAAAACTTTTCACGTGTTAATTCTTTAATGCGATCAACGTGGATCGGTGCAAGATCAGGGCGTAATTCAATTATAACACGACCATTATCAAGCTCTAAATACAGCATATTCTCTTTATCAAAGGCTGCGTTTGTTTCTGAAGACATAAAAAAAACTCCTAGTGTTAAGGCCATGATAGATGCCACGGCTATTATTTTAATTTTATTGAACATAAAAAATCTCTCCCTATTTTTAAATATGAATAGATTTTAGCGTTTTTTAAACGGGATGCCAGAGTTTTATTGTAAAAAGGGGGTTTTTATAAGAAATAGATTAAGCCGCGCGTAATTGCTTCGTTTTTCTACGAATATCATAGATCTCTCTTTTAGCGCGAATTTCCTCATTAAGATCAGTTAGAAGTGAAGGTTGGAATTTATCTGCCAGAACCTTATCTATTGTTAATTCTACAAAAGCCTCAAAACATACGGTACATTTTGGCTTTGCATCATCACGCCCTTGATACGTAAGACCACAAGCTTTAAAAACATCAACATATAGCTGATACATATCATCAGCATTTGGTTTTTTCGGTAACTGTGCCGTGTGCAACTGGACTGTTTCAGTCACAATTTTTTCATTAAACTTGTTACAAATACATAAAATTGCCATATCGACCTCAAACATTTTTATTAAGAATGAATGTCATTACGATAACAAAGTTAGTGGATTTTCGTCAAGCTAAATGAGAATGATTTTTATTAAAAGAAATAATATTACGTAGAATTAGCGTATTTACGCATCTAGTAAAGACCGCCCGTACCAATCACAGCCGATCCCTTGGCTGAATTCGGGTCATTTCCAACCATCAAGTTCAAACCGCTCTTATCTAGAATATATTGTTGGTTATTCGGTTCTGTTCCAGGCAAGAATGATTCCCAAATCGCCACTTCACCCGATTTTGTAGGACGACCTGTTTTGGGATTAACGCGTACAAGCTGAAGACCGTCAGGCATTCTAAAAGGAATAATAGGTTTGCCTTTTAATGCTTTTTCCATGAAGTCGCCAAATATTGGCGCGGCAGTACTTGACCCCGTTTCACGTTTACCTAAGGTACGCGGCTCATCAAAACCGACAAAAACACCGACAACCAAATCAGGTGAGAAACCAATAAACCAAGCATCTTTTGAATTATTCGTTGTCCCCGTTTTCCCAGCCAACGGACGATTTAATTTCTTTAAGCGCGTTGCCGTGCCACGCTGAACGACCCCCTCTAACATTGAAACAATTTGATAGGATGTGCGCGGATCAGAAACTTGTAATCTTTTATCTTCAATAGGATTTGGGTCTTGTCCCTCAAACTCCACTAAATCTGTACAATCAATACAGGCTTGGTTTTGCTTTTTATAAACGGTCTTACCATTACGATCTTGAATTCGGTCTATTAAGTTCGGCTGGACACGTTTACCGCCATTGACCAAAATAGCATAAGAGGACACCAAATCAAGTAATGTTGTTTCCCCTGCCCCCAATGACATCGCCAAGGTTTTTTGCATATTTGTGTCAAAGCCAAAACGTTTTGCGTAATCGGCAATCACATCCATGCCCAAATGATATGCCAAACGCACAGTCATTAAGTTTTTAGATTTTTCTAAACCAACACGAATTGGAGTCGGTCCATAAAATTCATTAGAATAGTTAGCAGGTCGCCATTTAGGAAGGCCGTAACCCTGCTCAATAACAAACGGCGCATCCAAAACAAGGTTAGACGGCGTAAATCCCTGATCCAAAGCAGCCAGATAAACAAAAGGTTTCATCGCTGATCCAGGCTGGCGTTTGGCTTGTGTCACACGATTAAAGCCACTGACCCCCGCTTTATAGCCGCCTTGCATCGCCAAAATGCGACCCGTATGGGGGTCCATAGCAACCAAAGCGCCCTCAACATTAGGAATTTGTTTTAAGGCATAATCAGTAGAGGCGGTATCATCTTTTGTTTCTTTTCGCATCACGAGAACAACATCACCCTTGGTTGCAACCTTATGTGCACCATTGATCTCGGGACCCAAATATAAACCGCGCTTAAGAGATTTACGCGCCCACGCCAAGTCCTTAAGGGCAACTCTACCTTTTAAGCCATCTTTGAGGCCAATCTCTAAATGGCTAGAACGCGCACTTAACACAACCGCCATATGCCAATCAGAAGGCATATTTTCAGGCCTTGTCATTTCTTTCAAAGCAGCGTGCCAATTACTCATATCGTCGACTTTATCAATCTTGCCGCGATAACCATGACGATGGTCATAGGCTTCTAATCCTTTACGCAAGGCAGATATCGCATGATTTTGTAATTCAGGGTCAAGGGACGTACGAACACTTAAGCCCCCCAAATAAATAATGTCATCACCATATTCAGCGATCAATTCACGGCGTACATCTTCGGCGAAATAACGTGCCGATACAAACTTGCTACGATCAGGGCGCTTTAATGTGATGGGCTGTTTTTGTGCCAATTCGGCCTGACTACTCGTAATGCGATCATCTTCGGCTAAGCGGCCAAGCACCCAATCGCGTCTTTCTATTGCGCGCTCTGGATTGCGGAACGGATCAAAGCGTGATGGTGCTTTTGGTAAGGATGCCAATAACGCAGCCTCATCCAAAGTCAATTCATCCAAAGATTTATCAAAGTAATTTAACGCCGCCGCGGCAACGCCATAAGAACGATTCCCAAGGAAAATCTCATTCAAGTAAAGTTCTAAAATATGCTGTTTAGAAAAAGCTTTCTCAATACGAAATGCGAGGATGGCTTCTTTAACTTTACGTTCAATACTGACCACGCCTGTAAGCAGGAAATTCTTTGCCACCTGCTGGGTAATTGTTGATGCCCCCTCTAAACGGCGACCGCTTTGAATATTTTTAACATTATTCACGGTGGCACGCAGAACACCGACAAAATCAATCCCCTTATGAGAAAAATAATTTTTATCCTCTGCTGATAAGAACGCATAAATCACATGTTTTGGAATAGCATGTATGGGAACAAAAATACGCTTTTCACTGGCATATTCAGCAATCAAACTACCGTCACCCGCATAAAGACGCGTCATAATCGGCGGCTTATAATCTTTTAATTTACTATATTCAGGCAGGTCTTGCCCGTAATGATAGATCGCCATAATAATAACAACAACGCCAATAACCAAGAACACTGATCCAATAGAGAAAAGCGCAAGGAGTGTTTTAAGAAGTTTGCTGTTATTTTTCATGAGGTATTATTTATGGCTTAACGTACTGTCAATCGGGCCTTGAGCGCGACCATGGATAAATTGCTCAACATGATCATTCCCTGATTTATCAAGTTTTTTGATATCGCCCGTCCAAATCAGTTCGCCCTGATAGAGCATCGAAATACGATCGGCAATTTTGCGCGCACTGGCCATGTCATGTGTAATCGTTATCGCCGTAGCGCCCAATTCTTTAACGCATTTCACGATCAGATCGTTAATCACGTCCGCCATAATTGGATCAAGACCCGTCGTTGGTTCATCAAAGAAAATAATTTCTGGTGTCGCCGCAATTGCGCGCGCCAAGGCAACACGTTTTTGCATACCACCAGATAATTCAGCAGGGAATTGATCAATAACAGACGCACCAAGACCAACAGAGGCCAATTTTTCCGCCGCTAAATCACGCGCCTCACTAACCTTAATTTCACCACGCTGTAAAAGGCCAAAGGTAACATTTTTCCAAACGGGTAAACTATCAAACAGCGCGCCACCTTGGAATAACATCCCAAATTTTTGCATAAGATGATCGCGGCGCGTCAGAGATAAATGCGCGGTTTCTTCGCCATCAATTTTAATAGAGCCAGAGCTGGGGTTCATCAGCCCCAAGATACATTTAAGCATCACCGATTTACCACTACCAGATCCACCAATAATAACGTGTGATTCACCGGGGGCAACGGTTAGGTTAATGTCACGCAAAACGTGATTAGTCCCAAAGCGTTTTTCAACGGCGTTTAACTCAACTTTATGTTCTGTATTTTTTGCCATGATCAAATATCGTCCTTAAGAAAAGAAAACCTGCGTTAACAGATAATTGAAAATAAGGATCAGAATTGATGAGGATACAACGGCATGTGTCGTTGCCGCGCCCACACCTTGTGCCCCGCGCCCAGAATAAAAACCATGATAACAGCCCATCGCCGCCACCCAAAATCCAAATACGGCGGCTTTAATTAGCCCTGAAATAACATCCATCGGTTCTAAGAAATCCCATGTCTGTGCCAGATAACTAGCGGGGTTAAACCCAAGTTTAAACACCGCGACAATATAACCGCCAAACACACCAATAATATCACCCGCCAATACCAACAAAGGCAAGGTCAACACAGCCGCTAAAAGACGCGGCGCGATAAGATAACGAAAAGGATTAGCCGATAAGGTGTAAAGTGCATCAATTTGTTCGGTCACACGCATCGTACCGATCTCTGCCGCCATAGAAGCACCAATACGACCAGCGACCATAAGGCCTGCCAATACAGGCGCTAATTCCCGCGTGATAGACAAAACAACAACAGCCGCAACTGCGCCCTCAGCAGAGAAGCGAGAGAAGCCTGTATAAGATTGCAACGCCAAAACCATCCCCGTAAAGAGTGTCGTCAACCCAACAACAGGCAAAGAATAATAGCCAATTTGAATGATTTGTTTCCACAGATTTTTATAAGAATATGGTGGTGTAATCGTGCACCAAATACTCTTAAGCAAGAATACCGTTAACGCACCAATACTGGTTAAGAATTTCATAACCGTGCGACCAACCATTTGAAAAAACAAAAAAGGTTGAACGACATTATTAGACGCGTTATTAGAAGTCTTGCTATTTGCCATGAGTTTTATCTTTTAAAGAATGCGTTATTTATACCCTATAACATGTAACGAAAATGAAGTAATTTGTCATCTATTTTATAGAAATCAAATAGGCGCTTATTGTCTATTCGGGTCAAGATCACTAAAGCGTGTATATTGCCCATCAAAGAACATTTTAACTGTACCAATAGGACCGTGACGCTGTTTCGCTAAAATACATTCACCGACATTATGAACTTCGGCTAGTTTTTGTTGCCAGCTTTCATAACGATCATTGAATTTATCATCACTTTCCTCTACGCGGCGCGATGGTTCGGCGCGCTCAAGATAATATTGTTCACGATAAACGAACATCACAACATCAGCATCCTGCTCAATCGATCCCGATTCACGCAAATCCGACATCATCGGGCGCTTGTCTTCACGCGATTCCACCTGACGAGAAAGCTGAGATAGGGCTAAAACAGGAATATGGAGCTCTTTAGCTAAACCTTTTAATCCACGGGTAATTTCAGAGACTTCTTGCACGCGATTCTCAGAGGCCTTACCAGACCCCGTCAAAAGCTGTAGGTAATCGACAACAATCATGCCCAAGCCATGCTGGCGCTTTAGACGACGCGCACGCGTTCTAACCGCAGAAATCGACAAACTAGGCGTATCATCGATAAATAATGGCACGTCCATCAATAGCTGACATTTTTCAACAAAACGGCGGAAATCTGTGTCCTTAACCTCACCACGACGAATTTTGTCACTTGGTACTAAGGCCTCACCTGCCAAAATACGCGTTGCCAGCTGATCCGATGACATCTCAAGCGAGAAAAACCCGACTGCGCCGCCACTTTTACCTTTTGTTTCCCATGCTGCCTTGGCACAGTTAAAGGCAATACAGGTTGCCAAAGCGGTTTTACCCATTGATGGGCGTCCCGCCAAAATCAAAAGATCCGAGGGTTGCAAACCACCCAATTTTTTATCTAGATCGCTTAAACCCGTCGTAACACCGGTCACAGAACCAACATTTTTAAAGGCTTTTTCGGCAACAGAGATAGAGGTCGTCAATGACGTTTTAAAATCAACAAAACCTTTTTTATGATCGCCCTTTGTTGCCAAATCATAAAGACGTTGTTCAGTACCTTCAATTTGTTGCTCTGCGGGCTCATCTAAGGAACTATCATAAGCGGTCTGCATTGTTTGACGACCAATATCAATGAGCTCACGACGCAAGAATAATTCATAAACAACTTGCCCATAGTGATCGACACTGACGGTAGTAATAACATTGGCCGCTAAATGGGTTAGATACTGCGCACCGCCCACATGTGATAAGTCATCATCTTCATCAAACACCATTTTTAACGTTACGGGATCCGCGACTTGACCGCGATCAACATATCGTAAAATAACTTCATAGATACGACCATGAACAGGCTGGTAGAAATGTTTTGGCTCAAGAAAATCAGATACTTTTTCCACTAAACGGTTATCAATCAAAAGGGCGCCCAATAATGACTGTTCCGCGTCCTCATTAGCTGGTAAGCGCTTTAAGTCTTCTTCTTCCTGATTGTTATTCACCGGCTCAACCGCGTGTTTAGCCGTAATAGACCCAACAAAGCCAGCACCGTGCATTTTTGCAACATCAATAGGCGTGCCCGCTTCAGACGGCTCTAAAATAACATCTCCACGATCATCTTCGGCAACGGGGGGAATATCGTTCATATCAGGGATGATGTCGGTCATAGATGGATGCCTTTGATTGCGGTTAGATCGTCATAAAAAATCACCATAGATGACAAGCGCCCATTTTGTCCAGAAACAATGCGGGTTACGCACATTTTATCCACAAGAATCTTATAAAGGTTTCGGAGGTAATAAAAAATGCGCCAATCACATAGCGAAAGGCGCATTCTTAAAATAATTTATTAAAGCTGATAACTAAGCGGCAACTTCTTCTGTTGTCTCTTCAACAACAGCTTCAGCAGATTCTGCATCAGCTTCTTCTTCAGATGTTTCTTCAGTCGCTTCAACAGCAGGAGATGGTACGTACTCATCTTCGTCATCATCAAAGTTACTTGTAGAAATCAGCGCACGACCTTCTTTTTCTTGGATCGCGGCTTCATCTTCTGAACGAGCAATGTTAATTATAACTTCAGCCGTCACTTCGGGGTGAAGCTGAATTGTTACAGGGAACAAGCCCAAGATTTTAAAGCTTTGGTTAATCACAACTTGATCACGCGCAACAGTTTCACCCAATGTTGAAACAGCGTTTGAAATGTCACGTGTTGATACTGAACCATAGAGCTGACCTGATTCAGAGGCTGCACGGATAACCGCAACTGTTTTGCCCTCAATCACTTTAGCTAATTTTTCAGCATCTTTTTGGCGTTGTGCCGATGCTTTTTCTAATGTTGCTTTTTCTGCCTCAAAAACAGCCAAGTTAGACTTGGTCGCACGAAGAGCCTTGTTACGTGGTAACAAGAAATTACGTGCGTAACCGTTTTTAACGGTAACAACATCACCAATACCGCCTAAACGGCCTACTTTTTCTAATAGAACGATTTGCATTATGAACGTCCTCCTTTATAACCACCACCGCGTTTATCGCCAGTTCTTTGTGAACGATATTCGGGCTTAAAGCGTTGTTTTTCAGTTAAAGTTACTGCAAATGGTAACAAGGCCAACATACGTGCGCGTTTAATGGCACGGGCTAGTTCGCGTTGCTTTTTGCGTGATACAGATGTGATGCGTGATGGCATGATTTTACCACGATCAGATACATAACGTACCAACAAATCTACATTTTTATAATCAATTACTGGCGCATTATCACCCTTGAAAGGGCAAGATTTTTTGCGTCTTGAGAAACTACGTTTCATCGCCATTTTAAATCTCCTTTATATTAATTATGCTGCTGCTTTTTGCACAAGCACTGAAGGCTCGTCGCTAATAGCGTCAATTTTGATTGTCATTGAACGAATCACGTCTTCGCTCAAACGGAACTGACGATCTAATTCATTGATCGCAGGTGCACCACCATCGATGCAAAGCATAACGTAATGACCCTTGCGGTTTTTGTTAACTAGATAAGCTAGCTGACGTAAACCCCAGTTTTCAACACGAACAACTTTGCCGCCGTTCTTTTTAACAATGTCTTGGTATTCTTTGGTCAAGGTTTCAACTTGTGCAGTTGAAACATCCTGACGCACAATAAAGGTCGTCTCGTAAAAAGCCATGTATATTCTCCTTTTGGCTGTTGGTAGCTGATGATCCGTATATCGTCACCAGCAAGGAGTTTCCTTAAATAATATGCCCATAATGAGTCATATCACGGTTTTTATAGGGGCAAACCCCGCCAAGCGCAAGTGTTTTATGACGAAAAACATCACACATATCTATAAAACTTGATTTCTTTCTCAAAAATGAGTATTTCAAACAGTATTAATGAAGAGATTTTTTATATAACGCTTAAGGATCGATCACATGACAACAGCATTTATTTTCCCAGGACAAGGCAGTCAGTCAATTGGCATGGGGCTTGATCTCTATGAAAACTTTGAGACAGCACGCCTTGTCTTTGAAGAAATCAATGACGCATTGAGCTTTAATTTAAGTGACATGATTTTCCGCGGTGATACGGCAGATTTAAACCTAACGGAAAACACACAACCCGCCCTTATGGCAGTCAGTGTTGCCATGGTTCGTACATTGTCAAAAGATTTTGATTTCAATTTAAAAGATAATGGCATTTATGTTGCTGGGCATTCTTTGGGGGAATATTCGGCACTTACTGCCGTTAGCGCACTCTCATTATCAGATTGCGCACGCGCCCTTAAGACACGCGGTCAAGCCATGCAGAAGGCCGTTCCCGTTGGTCAAGGCGCCATGGCCGCAATTTTAGGGCTAGACATGGACGTTGTTATTGATATCGCCTCAGAAGCGGCCCGCTTAAGCGGTGACGTATGTGAGTGTGCCAATGATAACTCCCCCGGTCAGGTCGTGATTAGTGGTGCAAAGGCCGCGATTGAACAAGCCATCACAATTGCAACTGAACGCGGCGCAAAACGCGCACTTTTATTACCCGTCAGTGCGCCGTTCCATTGTTCTATGATGCAACCCGCCGCAGACGTGATGCGCGACACATTGGCCGAGATTGCTTTTTCAGCACCAGAACTGCCCGTCATTGCCAATATTTCCGTTCAACCAGAAAATGATCAAACCCGTATTCGTGATTTATTGGTACAGCAAGTCACGGGTCAGGTGCGTTGGACAGAAACCATTAATTGGATGGCACACAATAATGTGACACGGACAGTTGAAATTGGCGCAGGCAAGGTATTAAGTGGCCTAGTCAAGCGCATCAACAAAGACATCACCCCCCTATCTTTACAAAAAGCGGATGACTTAGAGGCCTTTGTAAAAGACAATAGTTAATCAAACCCTATATTTTTAAGGATATATACTCATGACATTATTTAATTTAGACGGCAAACGCGCACTTATTACCGGGGCTTCTGGTGGCATTGGTGCGGCAATCGCAACGCAACTTCATGCACAAGGTGCAATTGTAACACTTCATGGTCGTAATGAAGAAAAGTTAAAAACCCTTCAGGCCTCATTGGGCGAGCGTAGCTTTATCGCGACTGCCAATTTAGGTGAAGAAGGCGCAGAAACCGATTTAATCGCAAAAACAAATGAACTCATGGGCGGTATTGATATACTCGTCAATAATGCCGGCATTACACGCGACAATCTTGCCCTGCGTTTAAAAGATGACGATTGGGATTCTGTACTTAATGTGAATTTGGCATCTGTGTTTAAACTATCACGCGGCGTCATGAAGGGTATGATGAAAGGCCGTTGGGGTCGTATCATTGGCATTACATCAATCGTTGGCGTTACAGGTAACCCTGGTCAAGCGAACTATGCCGCATCCAAAGCCGGCATGATCGGCATGAGCAAGTCAATCGCCGCCGAAGTTGCAAGCCGTAACATTACCGTTAACTGTATCGCACCGGGCTTTATTGCAACAGCCATGACAGACGCACTAGATGATGGTCAAAAGGATAAATTAAATAGCGGTATCCCAGCAGGACGCATGGGCACAGTTGATGAAATCGCGGCTGCTGTTGTTTATTTGGCATCCAATGAATCGGCTTATATGACAGGCCAAACCCTCCATGTTAATGGCGGTATGGCGATGATCTAAACGCTTTGCGTAATAATTTATAATTTAAAAACAGTTACTTAATCGTTTTTAAATAAAAAACATGCACGCAAAATGACGTTTTTACTTGCAGAGGAACAAGGGGTTATGTTATTCAGCCTTGCATAATAAAAATGATGTGGTATTTTCAACATTCTCGGATATTTGAATAAATACCATGATTTAATAAGTGTAGAATTTAATTAACCCAACAAAACACAACCACAAAACACAACCAAAGGATCAGTAAAATGAGTGATGTAGCAAACAAAGTAAAAGAAATCGTTATCGAACAACTAGGCGCAGATGCAGAAAAAGTTGTTCCTGCAGCAAGCTTTATCGATGACCTTGGCGCTGATAGCCTTGATACAGTTGAACTAGTAATGGCGTTTGAAGAAGAATTCGGTATCGAAATTCCTGATGATGCTGCTGAAAACATCACAACAGTACAAGATGCAGTTTCATTTATTGAAAAAAATCAATAAGTCACTGATCTAGAATTTTTATAAATGGCTTTGATTTTTTAAGGAGGATTGTTAAAATCTTCTTTTGAAAACAAAGCCATTTTTATATCTATAGAAAAGCAAACTCAGTCAAGAATCAGAAAGACCTTAAAATGCATAGATTTCCATTACGCCGTGTTGTTATCACAGGTATGGGTATTATCAGCCCACTTGGGGCAGGTCTTGATTATAACTGGGATGCGCTGACATCTGGTAAAAGTGGTTTAAAACCTATCACGCACTTTGATGCCAGCGATCTGTCATCACAAATTGCCGGCACAGTGCCCTACGCAACCGACGACACGCCCGCTACAGCCGAAAATGGATTATTCGATGTCAACCAATTCGTATCGACCAAAGAACAGAAAAAAATGGATAAATTCATCCATTTTGGTATGGCGGCGGCGCAAGAAGCCATTGAAGATTCTGGCTGGACACCTGAAAATGACGAACAAGCATGTCGCACTGGCGTTATGATTGGTTCTGGTATCGGTGGCCTGCCTAATATTGCGGAGGGTGCATTGACACTGGAAAATCGTGGTCCGCGCCGTATTTCACCGTTCTTTATTCCATCCGCTTTGATTAATTTAGTCTCTGGTCATGTATCCATTAAATATGGCTTTAAAGGCCCCAACCACGCCCCCGTTACGGCCTGTGCCACGGGGACACACGCGATTGGTGATGCATCGCGCATGATTATGTTAGGCGATGCCGACGTGATGATTGCTGGTGGTGCCGAAGCCGCCGTATCAAGACTAGGTGTTGCGGGCTTTGCTGCGGCGCGCGCACTATCAACGGGATATAATGACAATCCAACGGGCGGATCTCGTCCATTTGACAAAGACCGTGATGGTTTCGTAATCGCCGAGGGTGCAGGTGTTGTCGTCTTAGAAGAATATGAACATGCCAAAGCGCGCGGTGCGAAAATATACGCAGAAGTTATCGGTTACGGTATGTCGGGCGATGCTCATCACATTACCTCCCCCGCAGAAGACGGTAATGGCGGTTTCCGGGCGATGCAAAACGCGCTAAAATCAGCCAATATCAGCGCCGATGACATTGGCTATGTCAATGCCCACGGTACATCAACACCGCTGGGTGATGATATTGAAATTGGCGCAATCAAACGCTTATGCGCCAACACATTAGACAAAGTCAGTGTTTCATCAACCAAATCCGCTATTGGTCATTTATTGGGTGCGGCGGGTGCAGTTGAAGCGATCTTTTGTGCGCTTGCGCTTAAAACTGGGACACTACCGCCAACACTTAATCTTGAGAATCCGTCTGATGGTTGTGTTGGAATTGATCTTATCCCGCACAAGGCAAAGCAAAAAGAAATTCGCTATGCCCTGTCTAATTCATTTGGTTTTGGGGGCACAAATGCGTCTCTTATTTTCAAAAAACTAGACGATTAAATCATGACCTCACACCGTTTATTCAAAACTCTTTTCATCACCTCTTTATTTGGATTATTTGCGCTGTGCCTGATTATTTTTTTAGGATATAGATCATTACAAGCGCCGCTAGACATCACAAATTCACAAAATTTTGTGATTAACAAAGGTGCATCAATCAAGCAAATCACCCGCCAATTATCAGATCAAGGCATCATCGAAAATCGTACTTTTTTCGAATGGCCTGCGCGAATTTTATCCCAAAAAAAATCACTAAAAGCTGGCGAATATAAAATCAACCAAGACGCCTCAATCCTAAGCCTTATTCATTTATTCCAAACGGGCAAAACAGTTCAGCGCCAAGTCACAATTCCAGAAGGCCTGACCGTGCGACAAATTGCAGCCATTCTAGAAGATACAGAGGGCCTAACAGGCGAGATTAATGTTGATACCTTATCAGAGGGCTATTTAATGCCACAAACCTATAATTTTTCAAAAAACGATACCAGACAAAGTATCATCCATCGCATGACAAGTGCCAAGTCCACCCTATTAAACGACCTTTGGGACAGCTATCAAAAGAATGATACAGGATTTCAATTACCGCTAAAGTCTAAAGAAGAAGCCCTTATTTTGGCATCAATCGTTGAAAAAGAAACAGGCGTCGGGGCAGAGCGTGCAAAGGTCGCCGGTGTGTTCATCAACCGCCTAAATATCGGTATGATGTTACAATCCGACCCAACAATCATTTACCCACTAAGTGAGAAATGGGGACAAATGGACAGACCCCTCTATCGCAGTGATTGGAAATTTAATTCCTCTTATAATACCTACCAAGTTGCAGGGTTGCCACCAACACCGATCTGTAATCCAGGTGCTGCAAGCTTGCGCGCGGTATTCAATCCTGCCACACACAATTATATCTATTTTGTTGCGGACGGCACAGGCGGTCATGCCTTCGCCAAAACTCTCAAAGACCATAACCGCAACGTAACCAAGTGGCGCAAATTCAAAAAAGATAATAATATCGAGCAATAATTTTAGCGCTCGATAACACGATCCCAAAATTATTATAAAAAATATCTTTCATTATGACAACTATATTGCTATTATACCGTTAAATAGGGACGATAATAATGAAAAAAGAAACTCATCCGCTTTGGGAATTTTGTAAACTAGGCTTGCTTGCTGGGCTGACGATCATGACAATACAAAATTGTCGGCAGAAAAATAACCATGATCAGCCCACACAAATCGCTAATCAACAATCTGCGGCACAGTCATGCAATAATGTTACGATTAAACAAGATGGTTTAATTTATGACCTCACCAAAAGACATGATCGTACGACAACCATATCTATGTGGATGACAACAGCCGAGCCAAACAATGTCTATATTGACGCCAGCGATAGATCAATTGCTTTTAATCACAAGAATAGCCAAATCCTAAATCTAAAGAGACTAAAGCAACACAACGCTCTTAGCGGTGACATTAAAAAACTTGTAACTTGTTTTGAATATGCACAAACAGGCCAAAAAATTGTTCATAACACAACACCTCCAAACGCATTGCGTGGCCTCATCAGCCCCCAATAGTTGACATAACACAAATAGCGCCCTATAGTGTCTTTAAATATTCAAAATAAGGAAATACACATGACGTTTTTATCGAAAAAATGGGCTTTATATATAGTTGCGCCAGCGATTTTATTAAGTGGCTGCACAGATATTTTCAGTAACACACAAAAAGCCGAAGAGAAGCCTTGGCAAGCTGTAACTCAGTATACAGGACCGGCAGATAAGATATGTGACGGAGTAACAATCGAAACACGCTACCCAGAAGGTGTGTCATATAAAATGAGGGCCTCTCAAAATTACGCTGATATTGCCCTAGAGATTTTTGAAGGCTACAATCTTCAGACGAGCAAGCGTGAAAGAATGTGGAAAATAAGCACTGTAACAGAAACAAGGCTTCGTGATTTTTATCATGACCATGATATTGATGCCGGTCATCTCGTCAATAACCCCGATGTCATAAAGCTTACCGCCTGTGCGAAAAAGACAAACGTTCTAGACTTCATACCCAATTAATTAAAACCGGGATTTGCGATATCTGGATCTACGAAGACAAAGAGGTCTTGATCAAAATCTAGGGGCTGTTTTTCAGTCCCTTTTTTGATATCTGATAATTCGATTTGGGTGACATAGCCTTGGGCGTCTACGACCTGCCAGCGCGCGAGCTCTAATGTCGGTTTTTCTTTAAAAATAAGCGTTAAACGCCCCTTTTCCGGTTCACCTTTATAGATCACGGTGATACCCAACATTTTATTTTTACGCGCAATGTCGATAATGTCGAACTTATCAGAGGTCAATCCAGGTTCTTCACGCACAAGAAAGGCCGCTAAAGTACTAGACGTTAAGGCAGAGCTGTAATTTTCCATCTCGCCGTCCCAATAATAAATAAAGCGCCCATCAGATACGATATAATCCTTAATAGGATCATCATATTCAAAACGCAACTTACCAGGGCGTTCCAGATAAAATGTGCCCATTAGGTCATCGGCATAAACCTCTGCCGTTTGGGTAAAGCGTGCTTGTAATGTATCGATGGACTTAATGTAGTCCTCGATTTTTTCCAGCGTTTGAATTTTTGCTTTTTCTTCCTTAGACAGTTTTACATCATCTGCAAAAGCCGTTGAGGCGATAAAAAACATCACCATCAGGAATGCAACACATAAACTATTGATATGTTTTACCATCATTATCTCTCACCAATTTTAATTTCGCGCTTACCGACATGATTGGCAGGGCCAATAACGCCGTCTTTTTCCATTTGCTCAATAATACGCGCGGCGCGGTTATAGCCAATTTGCAATTGGCGTTGAATATAGCTGGTTGATGCCTTTTGATCCCGCGCAACGATTGCCACGGCTTCGTCATAAAGCTCATCATATTCACTGTTTTTATCATCACCTTCACCAAACAGACCCAATATATCACCGCCACCACTTTCGTCTGTGACATCTTCAATATAGGATGGCTGGCCGTGGCGTTTACAGTGTTTAACGATTTTTTCGACTTCATCGTCACTCGCGAAGGGACCATGAACACGTGTAATACGACCCCCAGAAGCCATATAAAGCATATCACCCATACCAAGAAGGCTTTCGGCGCCGCCCTCACCTAAAATGGTGCGACTGTCAATTTTTGACGTTACTTGGAATGAAATACGTGTCGGGAAGTTGGCCTTAACTGTACCCGTAATAACATCAACCGATGGGCGCTGTGTCGCCATGATAAGATGAATACCAGCCGCGCGCGCCATTTGAGCCAAACGCTGTACAGCTGCCTCAACATCTTTACCAGCCACCATCATAAGATCGGCAAATTCATCAACGACGATAACGATGTAAGGCAACTCGACTAAATCAATGGCCTGTTCTTCAAAGACAGGTTTGCCCGTATCGGCATCAAATCCTGTTTGAACTTTTTTGGTGAGGACTTCGCTATCTTCGATAGCTTGTTTAATACGCATATTATAGCCGTCAATATTACGCACACCCAATTTCGACATAGAGCGATAACGCTCCTCCATTTCACGCACTGCCCATTTCAAGGCAACAACCGCTTTGCCAGGCTCTGTAACAACAGGGCTTAATAAATGAGGAATACCGTCATAGACCGATAATTCCAACATTTTAGGATCAATCATAATGAAACGACATTTTTCAGGCGGTAGCGCATAAATCATTGATAAAAGCATCGTATTAACGGCGACTGATTTACCAGATCCCGTCGTACCAGCCACCAATAAGTGAGGCATTTTACCCAAATCGGCGATAATAGGATGACCACCAATATCTTTACCCAAAACAAGCGGGATTTTACATTTGGTTTCAGCGTAATATTTGGTTTGTAACAAACTGCGTAAATAAACGGTTTCGCGTGTTTCATTAGGAATTTCAATACCAATAGCATTCTTACCAGGAATTACCGCGGCACGTACCGATATAGCCTCCATTGATCTGGCAATATCTTCAGACAAAGAGATCACGCGCGAGGACTTTGTACCGGGCGATGGCTCAAGTTCATACAGTGTGACAACGGGCCCAGGGTGAATTTTAACAATATCACCCTTGATACCAAAATCAGCAAGAACTTCTTGTAAGCGCTCTGCCTGCGCCTGTAATTCAGCTTCATCCATCTTCGTTGTAGATATTTTCGGGGTCTGCAACAAATCAAGAGGAGGAAAAACCCAGTTTTCCGTTTTCGGTTGTGGCAAAGGCTTATCAGTCTCTTCAATTGTTGCCTGCATACCCACCGCGATACGCTTGTTTTGTGCGGGCGCGGAAGATGAAGGGACAACAGTAGAAGCTTCTTGCACAGGCTTTGCGACGGTTGGTCTGGATGTTTCCGCCAAAGGCTTCGCGACAGATGCTGGCTCATGGATAATATGGCCACCATCGAAAGGCGCCTCATCAATAACGGGGCGCATTTGCTTGATCGCACTTACTAAATCAGTAATTTTATGCTGCACACGCGCCATTAATGTCGTTTCATCACCACCATTTGAGGGACGGTGAAGAGGATCATGTTCAAGGTAATCATCATCATTATAGCGTGTAATACCTTGTTTTAATGTTTTAAGCCCTGCGCCAATTGCAACAATGACTTTTAAAACAGCTAGGGCGATATAAAGTGTTACGCGTCGTGCACCGCGATACCAGTCACCAAACGTTACAAAAACCGCATAGGACGTCAATGCCATTGCCGCGATTAATCCAACAAAAATTAAGAACCATGATGAAAAACGGCCTACCGATTGTTCAATAATTGGCAAGGTTTTACTGCCTGTTAAAACACCGAAACTGCCACCCGCACTGGATGTATTATCCATGTACCAGAAATTGCCAAAATCAATAAAATATAACGTAAACGACCAAACCAAGAACGCCGATAAGAACGCTACAAAACGCAAAGACATGCGGGGCATTGTTACACGTTTGAATATATGCCACCCCCAAACCACCAAGACAACAGGCAAAACGAGAGCAGCAAGACCCAAAGTTTGAATAAATATATCAGCAAAATAAGCCCCATAAACGCCCACCCAATTATGAATTTCATTGATGGCTGAACTGGTATTTAATGATGGGTCGCCGGGGGTATAGCTACCCAGAGCAAGGGCTGAAACAAGCGCCAACGCCAGTATAAAAAAGGCACAAAAATCAACAACACGACGCGCAAAGAAAACCTTTACACCAACGGGAAGCCAGTGCTTTTCTTGCGTTTTACGGGATCTGGAGGATGATGTTCGACGTGCCATATGGTTCTTGATGTAAGTTGGAATGATAAAAAAAGACTATTAGAATAGGTTTTATATAAGGCTTTATCCTATTCATTCAACGGCTTTAAAGCAAGGATTTGTTGGTGTTTATAAAAAAAACCGCCACACATAATAGCTGGGCAAGCCTATGTATGACGGTTCATTGAATCTTGGGTAAAAACATGTCCTCTTAAAATCTTTTTAGTGAGGATATGGTCGAAGTTTTAGGGGTTATAGATTGAAAGACATGACGTGTTTCCATCGACCCCAAGATCAATTCTGTAGTGTTGTTCTTTAAGTATTGTTCCTTAATTCTTTTATTTTAGATATTACTTATTAGATATTACTGGTTAGATATTACTGGCCATCAAGCGGCCATTATTATCCAATTCCAACGTCATCACCGTTCCAGCAAAACCCTCTAACTTGCCTGAGGTCTTATATAAAGCCACTTGATGCTTGATATAGTCACCTCTTTTATTGTTCCACGGATCAATCTGATGCGCCACTTCATAAACATTCACAACGTTATGCGTTGCTTTTTTCAAAACATCAAAGGATCCCGTCATAGACAAAGTCAATGCACCCGCAACCGCTGCTGTTAAAAATAAATTAGTCCCTATCATGTCAATTTTCTTTCTTTTTAATTATGTGACATCTTATATTCTCTTGCTATTTTCTTGCCGTACACCATTTCTAAAACCTAAACTCTTATTCTTGGCGTACATCAATAGTACCATTTAAGAATATAATAATTATGTAAATAAAATCCTAATGGGGAGAGGTTTTTGTGACAAAATCATTTAAAATTTTAGATAAAATGCGCTATAAGGAAGGCATATACCCATACACTTTTATCGAATAGGCACGCCCTTATGAATGCAGCAGCGCAAAAAGAAAAGAATATTATTTCTAAAGAACCTCTTTATCTTGTTGATGGATTTGGATTTATTTTCCGCGCTTTCCATGCCCTGCCGCCCCTAACCAACCCGCACGGTGTACCCGTTAATGCAGTGATGGGCTTTTGTAATATGTTGGCAAAGCTTTTGACAGATAAGAACGCCCACTCCGTGGCTGTGATTTTTGATGCAAGCGGATCAACCTTTCGCAATGAGCTATATTCAGAGTACAAAGCAAATCGCGGCGAAACACCAGAAGACCTTATTCCACAATTTGGACTTATTAAAGAGGCCGTCAATGCCTTTAATTTACCGTCCCTTGAAGTCAGCGGTTATGAAGCCGATGATTTGATTGCCACCTATGCGCGCATGGCCACAGAACAAGGACGCGATACCATCATTGTATCGTCTGATAAAGACCTGATGCAACTTATCAATGATAATGTGACGATGTTTGATGCCATGAAAAACCGCATGATTGGCCATCAAGAGGTTTTTGAGAAATTTGGTGTTTATCCCGATAAAGTTGTCGATATTCAGGCCTTAGCCGGGGATTCGTCTGATAATATTCCCGGTGTGCCTGGCATCGGCGTTAAAACCGCCGCCCTTTTAATAGAAGAATATGATAATTTAGAAAACCTACTTCATCACGCACATGAAATTAAACAAAATAAGCGCCGTGAAAACTTAATAGAATTTGCCGATAATGCACGCCTATCAATGAAACTCGTAACATTAGATGACCAGGTCCCTGTACCATGCACATTAGACGAGATTGATGCTTATAAACCAGATAACAATAAATTGGTCGAATTCCTAAAAGAACATGGTTTTAAAACAACCTTAGCACGCCTTGAATCCCGTCTTAATTTCCATGCCGAAAACCGTGAAATGCTCATGAGCGACGCCGTCCATCAAGATGCTGAAAAAAAGTACAGCATCGTTAACACAATGGCTGACCTGGACACATGGATTAAAGCCATTAAACATCGCGGTTATGTTGCCATTGACACAGAAACCGATGGTTTAACACCGTCACAAGCAAAATTAGTCGGTATATCATTATGTGTTGAGCCAGGAACGGCCTGTTATATTCCCCTACAACATCAAACAAAAGATGTCGAAACAGGTTTTAATTTTGATGCACCAAAAGACGATAGCAAAGACAACGAAAGTGATAATGAAGTCATTCCCCAACTCGCGTTAAAAAATGTGATGACGGCTCTTAAGCCCATTTTAGAAGATCAATCAATTTTAAAAATTGGACACAACATTAAATTTGATCTGCAACTTTTCTATCAACATGATGTACAACCCGCCCCCGTTGATGACACATTGTTAATTTCTTATATCACAGATGGCACAAAGCACAGCCATTCAATGGATAATCTATGTAAGCTTTACTTTGGTCACGCCCCGATCTCATTCAAAGAAATTGCCGGTACGGGCAAAAAACAAAAAACCTTTGATCAAATCGATATTAAAATTGCCGCTGAATATGCGGCGGAAGATGCCGATTATACGATGCGTCTATATAATCTTTTAAAACCACGCCTTGCCGAAGAACAGATGATGACGATTTATCAACGTGTTGATCGTCCGCTCGCCGAAGTTATTGCGCGTATGGAACATAAGGGCATCAAAATAGATCCCATTATGTTGCGTAATATGAGCACAGATTTCGGGCAAAAATTAGACGTTCTTGAACGTAAAATTCACGAACAAGCGGAACAGAGCTTTAACATTGCCTCCCCCAAACAATTAGGCGAAGTCTTATTTGATGCGATGGGCATACCAAGTGGTAAAAAGAGCAAAACAGGTGCATGGTCAACGGCACAATCGGTGCTTGAACCTCTCGCTCAGCAGGGTCATAAAATTGTCCAAGATGTGCTTGAATGGCGCGGTTTAGCGAAGTTAAAAAGCACCTATACAGATGCGCTACAAAATCAGATTGGTATTTTATCGGGGCGTGTTCATACATCATTTTCGATGGCCGCGACCAGCACGGGCCGCTTAGCATCATCAGACCCTAATATTCAAAATATTCCTATTCGTACAGAAGAAGGGCGCAAAATCCGCGAGGCCTTTATCGCCGAAAAGGGATATAAAATTGCCTCAATTGATTACTCTCAGGTTGAATTGCGTTTAGCGGCGGAACTAGCAGGAATTGAATCGTTAAAGCAAGCCTTCCGCGATGGTGTTGACATTCACACACACACCGCATCGCAAGTTTTTGACACGCCCATTGATGAGGTCTCAAATGACCTGCGCCGTAAAGCAAAAGCGATTAATTTCGGTATTATTTACGGCATTAGCGGTTGGGGTTTAGCAAAACAGATTGGTGCCGATGCGGTTGACGCCAATGCCTATATTAAACAATATATGGCGCGTTTTCCCGAGCTAGAAATCTACATGGAATCACAAAAAGAATTTGCCAGAAAGCATGGCTATGTTTTAACGCATATGGGACGTAAATGTTTCATGTCTGGTATTAATGACAAGAATTTCTCTGTACGCGGCTTTGCCGAACGCCAAGCCATTAACGCCCCCCTACAAGGAACGGCCGCAGACATCATCAAAAAAGCGATGATCGAAATTGATCGCCGTATTGAGACAGAAAATTGGCCTGTTAAAATGCTGTTACAAATTCATGATGAATTAATCTTTGAAATCGATGAAAATCATGTCGAATCCTATGTCGCACAAATCAAAGACATCATGGAAAATGTCGTATCCTTCTCAATCCCGCTGATTGCCGAAGCCGGTATTGGTGATAATTGGGCAGAGGCTCATTAAGAAGCACATTAAATAAGTCGCATTAAGATTGATAATTGTCGAAAATCTTCTATCATTAATAAGGATTGAATAGGATCATTATTAAGGGGCTTTATTATGCCGATAAAAAAAGCAAAAGAGACGCTTTCTCAAAAGAACATACCTAGCTTTAAGGCACTTGATGCCTCTTATCGTGTCGATGAAATCGAACATTACGAGCGCCTCAAAGCCTATATTGAAACAAAAAACCTTAATACAGACATAATCAAGAATCGCTCTGCCAATCTGATTAAAGATGTCCGCAATACACCCAAGAAATCAATCGCGATTGAAAATTTCCTCGATGAGTTTGGCTTAACCACGCCAGAAGGTATCGCCCTGATGTGTTTAGCAGAGGCATTATTACGTGTGCCCGATGCCGATACAGCGAATGCCTTAATCGAAGATAAAATTACCAATGCGGATTGGAAAAAGCACGCCAAAGCCGCCGACGATATGTTCTTAAGCCTATCTAGCTGGGCATTGATGATGTCTGGTAATGTGATGGATGATGATCGCACTGTTATGGGTGCTTCGCAAAAATCTACTATGGGTAAAATTGTAAAACGCCTTGGTGAACCAGTCATCCGCACAGCCATGCTTCAGGCCATGAAATTATTGGGACAACAATTTGTCATGGGGCAAACCATTGAGAAAGCTCTAAAACGTGCCAAAGATTTCGAGGATAAGGGCTTTACTTACTCTTATGATATGCTTGGTGAAGGTGCGCGCACCCATGAGGACGCAAAACGTTATTTTGACATTTATGCCCAAGCAATTGAAAAAATAGGCATCGCCGCCCAAACCAATAATCCAGAGGGTAACCCCCAAAATCGTGCTGGTATTTCCGTTAAATTATCTGCCATTCATCCCCGTTATGAATTTGCACAGCGCGAGACGTGCTTGCCAGAATTAACCACCCTTTTGAAAAAATTAGCCTTGCGATGCAAGCATTATAATATTGGCCTGACGGTTGATGCCGAAGAAACAGAGCGTCTTGAAATATCTTTTGAATTAATCGCCGCCGTATTTAACGATCCCGATTTAGATGGCTGGGAAGGCTTTGGTTTAGCCCTACAAGCCTATCAAAAACGTGCCTTTGACGCGGTTGATTGGTTAGCTGAATTAAGCAAGAAAACAGGTCGTAAATTAATGGTACGCCTTGTTAAGGGGGCTTATTGGGACACGGAAATTAAACGCTCACAAGTTGAAGGGCACGCAAATTATTCGGTTTTCACACGCAAAGCCATGACGGATTTATCTTATAAAGCGTGCGCGTTAAAATTATTAGAACATAAAGACTATTTCTATCCGCAACTCGCCACGCATAATGCTTATACGGCGGCGACAATTTTGGCAACAGGCGGCAATGCGTCTTACGAATTCCAACGCCTACACGGCATGGGCGAACCGCTTTATAATCTTATCACGACACAAGAAAACGTGCCGTGTCGTATTTACGCCCCCGTTGGCACACACAAAGATTTACTGCCCTATTTGGTGCGTCGTATGCTGGAAAATGGTGCTAATTCATCATTCGTAAATCAAATCATGGATGAAAATATTTCTCCAGAATCCTTAAGTGAAACACCGCTAGAAAAATTAGCCCGCTATAGTCAAATCCCCCATCCAAAAATTGACGCCCCCGTCACAATGTTTGGATCAGAGCGTGATAACTCTGCGGGATATGATTTAGAAACAAAATCAACCGAAGAAACATTAAAAACAGCCCTCAGAAAACAGACCCATAAGAACCACAAGGCATTTGCGATTATTAACGGCAAAGAAATTAAAAAAGGGACAATTAAAGACATTAAAAACCCGAGTCATGACAGTCAACTGGGGGCAATGGTTTTGTGTGATGATGCGGCAATAGAAACGGCCATTGAGACAGCCGAAAAAGGTTTTATTCATTGGTCACGCTCAGAGGCACAAACACGCGCCGATGCACTAAACATATATACCAATCTTTTGGAAGAACAACGCGACCGCTTTATTGCGCTTTTAACATTAGAAGCGGGCAAGACCTGGAAAGACGGCGTTGACGAAGTACGCGAAGCCATAGATTTTTGTCGCTATTACGCCGCCCAAGGGGTCACGAAATTTGGCGAACCAATTTTATTGCCCGGCCCTACAGGTGAGGAAAACTGGTTGTCCTATCATGGGCGCGGCGTTTGGGCCTGTATCAGTCCGTGGAACTTCCCCTTAGCTATTTTTACAGGCCAAATCGTTGCCGCATTGATGGCGGGGAATAGTGTCTTGGCAAAACCCGCTGAACAAACAAGCTTGATTGGCTATGAAGCCGTTAAATTAATGCATCAAGCGGGCATCCCAACGGATGTGCTTCAGCTTGTTCTGGCGAAAGGCTCTGAATTTGGGGCAAAAACCATTCCAGATGAACGCATCAAGGGCTTTGCCTTTACCGGCTCTACCGCCGTTGCGAAACTGATTCAGCGTGGCATCGCCAATCGTGATGGTGCAATCATTCCACTCATCGCCGAAACGGGTGGTCAAAATGCAATGATTGTTGATAATACCGCCCTGCCAGAGCAAGTGGTTGATGATGTTATCAAATCAAGCTTCCATTCCGCTGGACAACGCTGTTCGGCTTTGCGTGTTTTATTTCTACAAGAGGAAATTGCACCGACCATTATCACCATGCTAAAAAATGCCTTAAAATGTCAAAAAATTGGCGATCCCGCCGATCATGCGACGGATATCGGACCCGTCATTGATGTGGCCGCAAAACAGGGGTTAGATGACCATATTCTGCGTATGCGCAAAGAAGCGACATTTATCGCATCACTCGATTTATCAAAAGACATGAATAACAGCCATTTTGTTGCACCACACATCTTTGAATTAGACAATTTGGAGATTTTAACGGATGAGGTCTTCGGGCCAATCCTGCATATCATTCGCTATAAAGGCAAAGAGTTAGAAAAAATTATTAAGGCCGTGAATGACACGAAATTCGGTCTTACTCTGGGGATCCACAGCCGTATTGACTTTTCAGTCAAAGATATCGCTGCGCGCATTAACGTGGGCAATAGCTATGTAAATCGAAGTATGACAGGCGCAGTTGTCGGCGTACAGCCCTTTGGCGGTGAAGGATTATCGGGCACGGGCCCAAAGGCCGGCGGGCCAACATATTTATACCGTTTTGCCACCGAACGTACCTTGTCTATTAACACAACCGCGTCTGGTGGTAATGCCAGTTTAATTTCTCTAGGGGATGATGACGGGGATGCCGATTAGGAACAATAAGCGCAAAACCGCATTTTCATTGACTCTTTATTAACAAAGTCATTATAATATGGTAATAATTTAAACGATTTAAGGGGACTAAATCACATGGTTGATACACCAGAAAACGAAACATACGCTGAAGATCTTAATAGAGAAAAACCAGACCTTGGCCCAGATGATATGAAGAACGCCGCTGATAAAGCGCGTGAAGAAGAACGCCAGCGCAGAAAACAGGAAATGGACGACAAAGCCTACGCCGATATGAAAGCGGAGGAAGAAGAGAGGGCCTTAGAAACAGAAGAGAAGGCTTTAGAAAGAGAAAAACAAGCACAACAACGCGCCGAACAAGTCGCAATGATGACGGCGATGTATAAAAAGCTCGACTTGGATAAACCTTCAGAACAAACAATGAGTATGTTTGCGAGCGTCAGCCCACACGGCAAGCAAATGGCATTGGCACTGGCCGATAAATCTGGTCACATACTCGATGATGGTAAAACGATTAGTTTCCAAGGCGAGAGCTTGACAGATTTTGGCGCCCAAGCTTTTGCCGCTCAATTACTAGAGCGCAAATCATCTTCCATTAAACTTGGCGGCACACCAACCCAAAAAAGTATGATTATCGCGAATTATATCGCGCTTAATACACCAGACGAGTTGAAAAAAGAGCTGGCGCAAGCAATTAAACACATTGAAGAGCGTCACGAAGCCGGTGATATCACCGAAGCAGAAATGAAAGATTTGAAGCAACAAACACGTGAAAATACACTTGATGCATTAATTGATGGTCATGCTGGAATATTCAAAAACAGAGACATGTCTTTTTATGACATGACAAAAGGCAAGCATCGCGCATTTATTAAAGAAATTCTAAAAGGCAAGTTAGGCATCAATGAAGACCCCAACATGCAAAACCCAAGTGCCGACGCCGATAACGAACAAGCACCCACCAATAACGGGCCAGAAAATGATGGCCCGTCTGGTCAAGGGCCTGATGCACCTCAGGTTGATCCAAGAGCATCTGAGAAACAAGCCCGTCCTATTGGTATTGGCTATGAAGCACCCAGAGCCGAGCCAGCACCTGAAGGTGTGGCCAGAATCGGATTCGAAGATCCCGATGCGCCCAAGAATGAAGGACCTAAAGAAAAACCTAAGAAGGCACGAGGAAACCCGCAACGTGATTTTGCTACCGATAGTCAACAAGATGAATTGGGAGCAATTGACAAGGCTATCTCTGATATGGATGAAATCATGCGAGTTAGTACACGTGATCAAAGAACGGAATATGCCATCAATGAACCGCGTGGAACCTTGCGTGCGTTTCTATTAGCTCTACATAAAACAGAAGAGCGTATATCAGCAGATAAAAATTTAAGCGAAGAGCAAAAGAAAAAATTCTGGCGAATGGCTTCTAATGAAAACAAGATCCTTGTGAAAGCTTTAAAAGATAGAGACTTTAGGGATAGTGCGTCAAACTCAGAAGTCCACCATATTGCTCAGGATGCCAGAACCTCTTTAGGAAAAATTAACGGTCAAATTAATGACATCGTTAAACCAAAACCCGCAGAAGAGGCGCCAAAACCCCAAAATACCGAACAAGATCAAAAAGCAAAGGCTCAAAGACCTCAAGGCCCGAACGCTGGAGTCAACCGCTAAACGGAAAATGAATTATTACAAAAGCCCGCCATATTTGGTGGGCTTTTTTTATCTTGTAATAAAAGCTGGAATATTTGGTATCATCGCTCTAAATTGATGATCGATATAGAATAGAAAGTCATCACAGTCATGCCTGCAAAATTAACATTATTATCCCGTGAGACACCGCATGACGATGTTGTGATTGTGCATGTGGAACGCCCGATGTTTGATTATAGTGCCGGTCAATATGCCTTTATTTCAATTGATGGGGACCATTTTATTTCAATTGATGGGGACCATGCGAAACCATATTCAATTGCGTCACACGCCGATGAAAACCGCCTGAGCTTTCATTTTAAAAAAGGCAGTGATGAAACGGGGTTGAGCCATAAATTAACAGATCCCGCCCTGAGGGAAATTTACCTTCATGATGTGCGCGGTGATATGGTTGTGAATACAGACATAAAAACACCACTTGTCTTATGTGCAGGTGGTGTCGGTATGGCGCCCATGAAGGCGATTTTAGATCATCACAAAGACATATTAAAAGACACGCCAATTTATTTATTCTGGGGTGCAGCGGATGAAACGCAAATCTATTTGCCCGATTGGCTAATCGAAATCCAAAAACACTATAATAATCTAACCATTCATTTAGCCGTTGATCGTTTAAAAGACGGTGGACAGACAAATCTACATGTTGGTTATGTGACTGATTTAATCGTAAAAACCTTAAAAGATGCTAATCTATCCGATGAAAAATATTATGTTGCTGGCCCCCCAGCTATGGCTTTTGCGACGATCGAAACCTTAAAAACCCTCGGCGTTGACGATCATCAAGTTTATTGCGATTATATACCGCGCGCTACATAGTGATATGATTGATCGTAGCCCATGAATCATCAATAGTTATAACATGAGTAATTTAGATATAGAGCGCTTGATCAAAATGATCGCCAAGTTGCCTGGTTTTGGACAAAAATCCGCCAAGCGAGCAACGCTTTATATGTTGCAAAATAAAGATAGTTTTTTTGCGCCTTTTATCACCACCCTACAAAAAACCCATGATACTATCATGACTTGCCAGCAATGTGGGAATCTCGACACCAGTGAAATATGCCACATTTGCCAAGATTCGGGGCGTGACATGCGTATGTTATGTGTGGTGGAGAATGTAGCGGATTTGTGGGCAATGGAGCGTACAAAGGCATTTAACGGGGAATATCATGTATTAGGCGGCACGTTATCGGCCCTTGATGGCATAACGCCTGATGATTTAACGATTACAGAATTAATGTCACGCATCGCGCAAACCCCGCCCACGGAAATAATTATTGCCCTAAAAGCCACAGTTGATGGACAAACAACCGCCCATTATTTACAAGAACGCATTAATGATTTTAATGTCGATGTCCACGTCACGCGCCTTGCCCACGGTATGCCTGTTGGTGGTGAGTTAGATTATATGGATGAGGGCACGATTATGACCGCGCTTAAATCGCGTCAGAAACTATAAAATCATCATGAATAGTTACATATTATTAACCATATTCCCCTATCCTATAAGAAATAAGGGGATATGTCACAAATGACGCATACAGATTCAGTACAAACATATAAAACACAGCTAGATAATCTTTTGGATGACTGGGGTGCTTTGGTTAGTATAGCGCCGTCACAAGCCATGGCACGCGCCGACACGAATGAGAAAAAAATCGCGCTTTTATCAAGTATTAAAAATGCCCACCCCCTTGGCAGGCTTACATTTTTGACACAAACGGCAGCGGGTGTTCATAATAATGCTTTGCGTGTTTTATCAGAGACATTAAGCCATCATGAAACTTTAAAAGATTTCATCACATATGGATTAACAGAGCTCCAAGTACCAAAATTCGCTGCCTGGGCTTATAAATTTTCAAAAGAAAATATGATTAATGTCGCGGATGAACATTTTCACGGTTACATTACAGCCATGTCAGACAGACATAAGAGCATGAGTGATAAACGCACAACGCTCTATCCTTTTGGTGCAACCAATTTACATGCGCTTATTAAGGAAATGGTTAGCCATGATGCCCAAAACCTATCAACATTCAACAAGCACGGAATAATGATAGCCATTAGTTATAAAATTGGTTTTGATTTAGATGCACGCTTTAAAGCACGTGGCTCTATAGAAGGTGATGAAATAGAAGGTGATGAAAAATCACCGCTTATTGAGGCCATCAAAAACGACGATATGCTCAATGATGCTTTTTCAATGGCGCACAGACATTTTGTGCATTATCAACAAAGCCTAACCACAGATGACAAATTAAGACGTGGCAGTAATATTGGCCTTGATAATGCGGTTCACGATCTGATTCAAGACTACAACATTACCTATGGTGTAAAACCGCGCTTGATTATACAAAGTGACGATAGTCGCGGCATGAAGCCCTCATCAGATAATAGCCTTAAAAACGCTTAACGTAAGTTTCAAAATCAGTAACGAGTCTTTTCAAAATAGAGGCCCTCTGGCGGTGCGGTAATACCGGCCGCACAACGGCTTTTCGCCCCTAATATTGCCTTGATATCATCTGGCGCATAAACACCCTGACCGACTTCTTTTAATGTTCCAATGATGTTCCGCACCTGATGATGCAGGAATGATTTCGCCGATATATGCATTGTGATTAAACGCGCTGGCGTGAACATCTGATCAGACATATCACGCACCGTAAAATGAATATTATTAATAGTACGCATAGGCCCAGTGGATTGACAAGCAGACGCGCGGAAAGAACTAAAATCTTGATGACCAATTAAATGTTTGGCACCTGCACGCATATTATCAACATCAAGAGCATCTATGTGATCTGGTAAATCAATGTGCCAGACGCGCCCCTTCCAATGGGGTGAAAACATACGGCGCTCCAACATCAAATAACGATAAAAGCGCTCCTTGGCATCAAAGCGCGCATGAAAATCAAAGCCAACTTTTTCAACATCAACAACCGCAATCGGATGTGGGCGAACCAACGCATTAAGAGCTTTGCGAACAACAAACGGTGTATGACGTGGATCAATATTAACATCAAAATGAACAACTTGCCCCATCGCATGAACACCAGAATCTGTGCGTCCCGATGCAAAACATTCTATTTTTTGCTGACAAAATTCTTCAACGGCTTCTTCCAAAGCTTGTTGAACCGACATAACATTGTCTTGACGCTGCCAGCCCTTAAACGCAGCACCATCATATTCAATAATGAGCTTCCAGCGCTGTTTATTTGTTGTATCTGTTGGGGAGAAATTATCACTCATCGTCAACTCGTTTAGGCCATCTTGCCTGTTTGTATTAACATACCTGTACGAAAAGATGTGCCATTTAAGAAATCGCGCGCATGCATTGCGGGGCGTGAAGCAGGTTGAACTTTTAAGAGACGCAAACCACCGTTCCCACACGCGATGGTAAAATCACGATCCATTAATTGACCGACAGGAGCACGGATACCATCGACGAATTCGGCTTCTAATATTTTTAAGCGTACTTTCTCTGGTCCAATTTCACACCATGTACCAGGCCACGGATTTAAAGCACGGATTTTACGTTCTAATAAACCCGCATCCTCAGAAAAATCAATAAGCCCTTCTGATTTTTTTAATTTATGAGCATAGGTGACACCGTCTTCTGGCTGTGTTTCAAACTCGGCTATGCCCGCTTCAATCATCATCAGGGCTGGCTCTAGCATATCGCCGCCAGCAACGGCCAGATCATCATGCAATGCTTGTGTTGTCGTATTCGCGTTAATTGGCAGTGTATGGCGCATCATAACGGGACCAGTATCAAGACCTGCCTCCATTTGCATTAAACAAATTCCCGTTTCTGCATCATTGGCCATGATTGCGCGCTGTATTGGTGCGGCACCGCGCCATCGTGGTAACAAAGACGCATGAATATTAAGACAGCCAAATTTAGGGGCATCTAAAACCTCTGGCGGTAAAATCAATCCATAGGCCGCAACAATCGCCAAGTCCAAATTAAGCGCTTTGAACATGTCCATATCTGCCTGTTTTTTGAAATTTTTTGGATGGCGCACGTCGATACCATGGCTTTCAGCCAATAAATGTATGGGGGATTCGGTAACCGATTGTCCCCGCCCCGATGGACGTGGTGGTTGTGTATAAACAGCAACAACGTCATGATCGCTATCAATTAATTTTTGTAAGGCTGGGGTGGAAAAATCCGGCGTGCCCATAAATGCAATACGCATATTTTAATACCCCTTTAGGTGGTTTTAACGCAATGGTGCGGTTAAATAAGTCCGCGCTCTTTTTGAGACTTCTGTAGTTTCTTCAAAAAACGATCTTTTTTCATTTTGGATAAATGATCGATAAATAAAACACCGTTCAGATGGTCAATTTCATGCTGGATACAGGCCGATAAAAGCCCGCTCGCTTTAAGCAATTGTTCGTTCCCGTCATAATCAAAATATTTCACATGGACCTGTGCGGGTCTTATCACCTCGGCAAACATACCCGGTACTGACAAGCATCCCTCCATGCACACGTCTGTTTCTTCAGACTGCCAAACCACTTCTGGGTTGGCAATATAATAGATTTTCTTGGCGGGCTTCCCCGTTTCAATATTTATATCCGTCTCATTACCAGCGTTGCGTTCATCCACACCGCGCACATCTTCTTGTAAGTCCATAGTAATCAAACGCTCTGAAATACCGACCTGGGGTGCCGCCAAACCGATACCATTATCATCATACATTGTTTCTAACAGATCATCGAAAATCGCACGCACCTCGTCCGTCACGGCCTTCACTGGCTTGGCGACTTGGCGTAAAACTGGTGCTGGTGGCTCATATATGCGTAAAATAGTCATAGTGTTTTATATAATAGCTTACCCCTTTGATACAAGGTATTTTTAGTCATTTTATATTTACATAAAAAAATAAATATGCTATATTCATGCCAATATATTTAAAGAATGAGAGTAATGTCACAAGAAAATACATCCACACAGATCGTGTTAGTTCAAGACCATGATTATTTGACCAATCGGTTGGTCGATATAGCGGATGCATTATTCCCAGAGAATCCGGATGCGCTTATTGCTTTTGAAAATAGGTTTGGGCTAACCGATATTCTAAAAGAATCTCGTTCAAAAAAACAAGCACCCCCAAAACTTTATTTGCTGGATGTCGGTGGATGCGGGCATGTAAGCGCCGATAAGATATTAGCCGATCATCAAGAACATTACGCCAACCACCCAATGCCAACAATTATTTATCTGTCGCTGGAACGCCATAATGCCGTGGTGGAATCAGTGAAATTAATGGCTAAATGTCCGGATGTTGTCTTTGGATTTAGTTCTGTTTCAGAAGTTGATACTATACATCATCATCTTTATCCTGAAACAATTCCCAGCAAAACCATTCCAGCCAGTGACGGTTTACGGATTTTTTTAAATGAAACATTTGATACCGATTTCCCATTAACGATTAATGAATATAATCAAAGAGATGACATGGAGAGCTTGAAACAAGCAAAACAGAGTAATATCTTCTCTCGTTTATCCAATAAAGAAATAACGACCGCCCAAGCCATTGATCTGGCGCGCAACGACGCAATGATGCATGCCAATATGGCTATGCAGGGTTTATTTACATTAGATGATAGACTTGATTATGATGAACGTTTTCACGTGGGCACGAAAATGTCGGCCATGGGTCCCGCCATTTTCTCCCCTAGTGATATAGAAAAATATACCCAGGGTGACAAAAAACCGATTCTTATTACGCGGCAATATACACCCGCATTAGCACGTTTAGTCAGCGATCAAAAAATTGCTGGGGTCATTACAACGGGCACATATTTAGCCGCCCATATGGGCCTCATTTGTGATTCTTATAATGTTGCGGGTTTATTTGGGCACGCAAAAGATAAAGCATCTTTGAGGGAAGGATTTGAAGAAGCTGTAAAAGGCAAACGGGGCAATTTTTATAAAAACCAAACAACAATATCATTGGGCGACCATACCATTCGTAAAGGACAAGATGTTGCCATTGTTAATAAAGAATACAAAAAAGGCCTTATTGTTAATCCGAATAAAATTAAGGAACTACATCAACAAGCCCTAAGCAGTGACAAAAAAAATAAAGTAACAGCCTATAGTCAGAGCACAGAATTAAAAAATGCCTTTGCTCGTTATTTTGGCAGAAAAAGTCTTCGTGTAGAGTTAAATATTAGTCGTGATGATTGCCCTTATCTAGAAGGCAATCACGATGTTGGGCTAGTTAGAACCGAACATATTGCACAAAACAATGTGAAACAATTTGTTGCCTTAAAACAATATATACTGTCCCCCTCTCCTAAGACTTTAGAGGCGTTAACCATCCAGATGCAGATCTCATATCAAAAAATATTTGATAGTGCGAGCTTCTTGCGCCGCACCCGTTTTCGTTTATTTGATTTAAATATCAAAGAGTTATTTAACCAAGGTGAGTTAGAAGAGTTTCAACAAGTTTACGGCTCAATCAATGATATAAAGGGTATGGATGCTCTCACTATTTGGCCTGACCTGTATGAAGCCCAAATGAATATTATTTGTAATTTATCTCAAGTGGCGCGTGGCGATTCAGCCAAAACAATTGAGGTTATGATGCCGAATCTGAAATCAGCACAAGACGTTCAACATGTAAAAAACATCTACGATAAAGCTTTTCAAGAACGTAAGAATAATAGCACCAAAGCCACTTTTAAATTTGGCACAATGATCGAAAATCGCGCTTTGTTAAAAGATCGCGATGAATTGATGAAAATATGTGATTTCTTTAGTTTTGGCACCAATGATTTAACACAAGACATTACAGGCATAAAACGGGGCGATATTACGGCCCGTGAAGCCTATAAAAAACAACATGGTTTTGATCCCTTTATCGTCGCGCCGCGTGAATTGCTCTTGATTATTAAAGATTTTTGCCACGTAACGCGCTACACACATGCTGTTACTGTTTGTGGTGACCATGCCACAGATATAAAAAGTGCCGCGAGAATGCTTGCCTGTGGTGTTGATGGTTTTTCCGTTGCACCAAATGCGCGCAATCTTTATGCGCTCCCCACCCTTGCGCATTATCATCTTTATGACCGCCTCGTTGCACAAGAACAAGCGAAAGAAAACGCGCGGAAAGCCAAGAAAATAAACAAAAAACAATCCCCCAGCCCAGCTTGACATAAGAACTAAAACTCTGTAATATAGCCTAATAGTGAAATAATAATTCAGACAGAGGGGCTATAATGAAATTTATACGCAAAATATTTAATACAATACGCGGATACACACCACTTCCAAAGGCACCAGCCGTCACACAACACGAACAACTAAGCCGCATTAATCAATTAATAACCAACTATGATATTATGTTGGGCTCGATTGCTAGTGAAATGTCCAGCAAGACCCCTTATAACATAACAATAAGTAAACAGCTGGGGAAAAAAGATGATCTTGTATGGACCAATAAATATCGACCTCATATTTCCATTAAAATAACATCTCACTCCAGTGGTTCACCAGAGCATGTCATCACCTTACAACCAAATGTTGATAACAGTATTTATTTTCATGACGAACGTAGAGAATATAACAATATGGGCCTGCCCACGCGTTACAGTGCCGTGAGCACAAGTCTGGATAATACAGACCTTTGCTTTCGCCATCTTCATAAAAGACTTAATGAGATCATGCCTTTGGTACAAACAAAACCAAAAAAGGCTCTAGTGCTATGAAATTCGACCTTAATTTAGCAGATTTCTTTATGAACAAGACGAAAAAGAAACAACAAGAATTAGCAACGGCGGAAACCGCAGACCACCTTAAAGAAAAAATTCTTCAAGCCTTTTCTCTCTTTAGAGAGGATGTTTTAAAAGCGAATAAAAAATATAAATCCGTCACACGTAAAAATATAAAAAGCGTAACAAAAGATGCTCCAATGCGGAAATATAGAAGGGCAAAAAATGCGCTTGTTCTTGGTTTCACTGGGCGGAAAGTTAAAAGAGAAAGAGGTCAACAAAGACAAAATGGGCAGATTGTATATATACCCACAATCAACGGAAGACATGTCAATATGATGCGTCTCAATATTAATGAAACGAATCAAATAACACTAAATACAGATTATTTATTCACTTATCTTGGAATAAGCGGTGTTTTTTGCATTCCAACAAAATCATATCAAATAACCAACGGTGATGAATTATTCAAAACAGCTTTAGAAAAAACTGTCATCTCAATACCAGAAATTTATCAATATTTTGATGAAACACCCCTGGCACGATCGAATTTATCGCAATCAATAGAAAAAATCGATAATGCGCTCAGCAGGCTACGTGAGCTTCAAGACGAAGTCGCAATAGACGGCAAAAGAATATCAACAACACCGCGTCGCGGAAGCCGCGCTATCAAGTACATGCTATAGGGCGATGAAGACGGCTTAAATTTTCTTCTTTTTTGATTTTGAAGCTAGGCGCTTATCCTTTGGTTCGTCATCATTATCAGGCAATAATAATTCTGGTGCACTAAGACCGCGGGTCACGGTTTCAATGGGTGCGAGGCTTGGAATCTCTTTTTTCTTGGTGGTCACATGTAAATCTTTAAACTTACGTGCGGCAGGCAAGACACTGCCTTCTAATGATCCAATAGCCTTGTTATAGGCGCTAAGGGCATTATTCAAACCGCCGCCCATTTTTTGTAAATGTTCACCAAATGTCGAAAGACGCTCATAAAGTTGTGCGCCCAAATCTGAAATCTCACGCGCATTCTCGGCTAGTTTTTCTTGTTGCCAACCATAGGCAACGGCGCGCAATAGCGCCACCAATGTTGTCGGAGATGCGGGAATAACTTTTTGTTCGATACTAAATTCTAAAAGCCCCGGGTCTTTTTCAACAGCAGCACTAAAGAAGCCTTCATTGGGTAAGAACATGATAACAAATTCAGGGCTTTCAAATTGATCCCAATAGGCTTTGCTTGCCAATCCCTTGACATGGTCACGGACAAGACGTGCAAGACGTGCATGACCTTCATCGCGTTTTTCAGGTGTAATATTATCCGCCAATAAATCATAATAAGCATCGACGGGCGCTTTCGCATCGACGATAATTTTTTGTCCCCCCGGCATGTGCACGACCATATCGGGGCGCTTTAATTTACCTTCATCTTTAAAACTATCTTGTTCAACAAAATCAACATGTTCAACCATTCCCGCCATTTTAACGGTATTTTTAAGATGGATCTCACCCCAACGCCCCTTAGTTGTCGGAGCACGCAGCGCACGCACCAGTTGAGATGTTTCACCGCGTAACTTTACCTGATCCGCGGCCATGTGACTTAAATGTTCTTTCAATTGTTCATAAGCACCCACGCGCTCTTTTTCTAAATGATTAATTTTTTCATCAATCTTACTTAACGATTCAGAGACTGGCTTAACCAATTGTTCAATGGCTTTTTCTTTTTTCTCTAAATCTTCACGCGATTGAATATGCATTTTTTCCAAGTTCTCTTTTGCAAGATCTAGGAAAGCTTTGTTATTTGTTTGCAAAGCTTCTTGGCTGAGGGCCTTAAACATATTGGATAGGTCTTGTTTAGCGGCCTCAATGGTTTTGAGATTTTTCTCAATCATGTCGCGCTCATGATGCAAACTTGTTTCTAAACGTGCACGCACGGCCTGAAGCTCTGTTATCAAATCATCTTTGGCGGCTAGTTCTTCTTTAAGCTCTAGAATCATTTTCTCTGAAAATTCTAGATTACTTGAGGTGCGGATGTGATCATTATCTTTGTTGGTAAGCGCGCGTGCAATGATCAAGCGCATCATAAAAAATGCGATGATCATAGTAACAACAGCACCAATTAATATACCAAATGTGATCGGTTCAATATGAATGGTAAGATATTCAACAGTAAAAAAAGACATAAATTTTTCCGAAAAATAAGAGATGTTTCAATGTTCAAATTAGAACATAAGGCGAACAAAATTACCAGACAAATAAATTATAGATTTTAATTAAACGCCGTAAATTGAGCCCAGACGCCCCGCCAAAAGATCCATACCCCAGCCCTTTTCGGCACTCGTCAATAATGGCTCTGGATAGGCAGCTGGATGAATTTTTAAGACTGCGCGCGCGGTGTCAATGACACTTTGATGTTCGGTACGCTTTAATTTATCTGCCTTGGTTAAAACAATTTGATAAGGCACGGCGGCAACATCCAACATAGCCATAATCTCTTTATCATTGGCTTTAATCCCATGGCGTGAATCAATCAAAACGCACGCAAGACGCAATCTAGCGCGACCGCGTAAATATTGGGTCAACATATCTGTCCATGCCTGAACTTTGGTTTTTGAAACTTTGGCATAGCCATAGCCAGGTAAATCGACAATATATCCCGCTTCTTCAACCGTGAAGAAATTCATTTCTTGCGTGCGGCCCGGTGTGTTCGATGTGCGTGCCAAGGCACGGCGGCGTGTTAACGCATTGAGCAAGCTTGATTTACCAACATTTGAACGCCCCGCAAAGGCAACTTCGGGTAAATTATCTTCTGGTAATTGCACCAAATTCGCCACGCCTAATTTAAACGTGATCTCGCCTTTAAATAAAGCCGTACCACGATTAACCTGACCTGTATCAAGGTCAAATTGTTGTGGCGATTGCGGATCATTTAATGCGGTTTTACTCATCAGGTTTTTATATAGAAAAACCGCGCGTAATACAAGCGCGGCAGTGTGATTATAATTGCTGGACGATCGTGCGAAATGTTAAATTAATGCGCGGTGTTTTAACGCGGGTGGTTGGTGGCAAGCGGTGCAACCAGTTTGATTGTGTTTTGCCTTTCATGACCAATAAACTGCCATGTTCTAGAAAGATATCAATCTTCTCTTTTGTGTCTTTATGCTTGAAGGAAAATTTTCGTTCCGCGCCAAGACTAATCGATGCAATAGCGCCGTTTTTCTTTAGCATTTTTTCACCGTCACTGTGCCATGTCATACCCTCAGAACCATCATGGTACAAATTAAGGAGGCAAGAATTGAAGGTCTCTCCGCTAACGTCTTCGATAGATTTTTTAATGGTTAATAAACCATCTGTCCATAAATGGGCTTTTTTTGTGATACCCGAATATCGATATTCGAAGGCTTGTTGTGCGTACCAAGCAACATGGCGTTTGGTAAAAATATGTTTCCCCATGATTTTTACTTCATCGGGTTGCCATAGAATATTTTGGGATAGTTCATTAAAATGATGATCGGCGCTTTGAGCGTCAAAAACAGGGCCATAATAATGAACCTCGCCGCCTCTAGGTAATATATTATTATCGCCCCTAACGTCTTGTGAAAATAAATCCATGATCCACGATAAAAAGAGTTAAAGACCTAATTCATCTTTCTCTATCTGACGCTTCACATAGAGAGATAACTGGTTTCGACGCCCCAGAGCATTGACCCTCTCGGATGACTTTTTAAGACCAAAATGCATATTCCAAATACCAGACATCGCAAAGCGTACATCTTTGTTACGCACACGAATATTTAACTCTGAATCAAATGTATTATCGTCATCAAATAAGAACTTATTCAAATGTTTTTCATAGAGATTGCTTTGCAAGCGCCCCTGTTTAACATCCAAACCTGATTGAAAATTGTAAAGAATTGCCGCGCCGATTTGTGCGTCGGTTAAATCCAATAAATCATGCTTACTATTTTTATTTAAATCAAAGGCATAGGCGGGTGCGGTGAATGAATGGACTTCATTGCCTTTTTTATCAGTTGTAATGTCTTTTTGCGCGAGCAAGCTATAGCCCTTATAACCATTATTAACAAAATCTGCTGTTAAGCTATTAACACGCTCCGCTGTTCTTTCATCAAAAGTACGCGCAAAAGCAAGATCATATTCACCGGGCTGTAACCCACGCCTTAGGTCATCTTGACTGATAGGGTCAACATCTATTAAAGAGGTAAATATAACATTTGCGGCATAGCGTCCCTGAAGGAATGCATTTAAAACCAAAAGCGATAAATGCGCTGCGCGGTACCCGCGTTCATCATTAAGTTGTTCTGCAAAATCACGGACCAAGGCACCAAATAATACAGGGCGCATCACGTAGATATCGCGCGTATAATTTAGCGCAACCTCATTTTGTGTGAAAATTAAACGGCGTGTTTTAAGCGCTGGTATTTGTGATGTCATGATTGTCTAGCCTTCTGTTTCATAAGCGCAATTTTTAATGAACCGTTCATCGGCTCTCTTACGCTTTTTATTTTTGAATACAAATAGTCTAGGATATATTATTTGCCCTGGCAAGAAAATTTATGGTTAATCAGCCCTTATTTATTTTTCTTTTTTGACTTCTTTTTTTTGGCTTTAGGCTTGGTTGGGCCAGCTTTTTTCTCAGGCTTCTTGTCTGAATTTTTCTCTGCCGTCGCTTTGGCTTTTTCGGCCTCGCGCTCTTCCATGATGCTTTTACGTGAAATACCCATAGAGCGCATAATCACATATTGTTGCAACACAGAGAACAGGTTACTGCATGTCCAATACACAACCAAACCTGCTGGGAAACGCGCCAAAATAAACGTCATAAAGAACGGGAACGCCATCATGATTTTTGCTTGTGTTTCATCTTGTGGTTTTGGATTAAGCATTTGTTGTGCAACCAACGTCAAGCACATCAAAACAGGCCACGCCCCAATCATCATGAAAGATGGTGGGTCGAACGGCAATAGACCGAACCCGTTAAAGATTGTCGTTGGATCTTGAACTGATAGATCTTGAATCCAGCCAAAGAAAGGCGCATGACGCATTTCAATCGCAACATATAAAACCTTATAAAGCGCAAAGAAAATTGGGATCTGAATAATCATCGGCGCACACCCGCTTAATGGTGTGACCTTTTCTTTTTGATACAACTCCATAATAGATTGCTGTAATTTCTGACGATCTTTACCATGCTTATCCTTAAGAGACTGTAATTTTGGCGCTAATTTCTTCATTTTTGCCATAGAACGGAACGCTTTGTTTGCCAATGGGAACATACAAATACGCAAGAAAATCGTGAAGAAAATAATCGCGACACCCATATTACCAACAAGACCATGGATCCATAAAATCATATAGAAAAACGGTTTTGTAATGAAATAAAACCAGCCAAAATCAATCGCTAAGTCAAGGTGATCAACGTTCAGCTCTTCTTCATATTGTGCCAAAATAGATAATTTTTTAGCACCCGCAAAAAATGCATTTTCGGTTGATGCTGAACTATTAGCAGGAATAACAATGGCTTTACCACGGTAATCGGCTTGATAACGCCCATCTTCTTCGCCCGTTTTTGCAGGCTGATAAGAAAAACGCATATCATGTTCATCATTTACATTAGGAATCAAGGCAGCCAACCAATATTTATCGGTAATACCAATCCATCCGCCTGCATTATCAGAGAATTCGATCAGACCGTCATCTTGTAAATCGTCATAACCAAGTTCTTGTAATTCTTCTTCCATGAAACCGATCGGGCCTTCATGTAGAATATAGATGCTGGCGTAATCGTCTGGAATACCAAGGCGATTAATCAGGCCATAGGGGAATAATGTGACATTATTACCCGTTTTATTCTCAACCGTTTGCCTAACCGTGAACAAATAATTTTCATCAACAGTAATAGTGCGATTAAAGACAAGGCCCTGACCATTATTCCATGTCAATGTAACAGGGCTATCTTCGCTCAATATTTCATTTTGTGAACTAACGCGCCACGATGTTTCTTTACCCGGTACTTTCAGATTTGGGGCAACCGCTAACCAACCAAATTCCGCGTAATAGGGTTTTGCATTACCCAGTGGTGTAAGCAATTGGATTTTTTCATCTGAATTGAGGGTTTTATCGTAATTAACCAAAGTAACATCGTCAATACGGGCACCATTAAGGCGGATTGAACCCGTCATAGAGGCTGTTTTAATGGGGAAACGCTTTGATGGTGCGATAGTTTTTGTTGGTGTTGCCTCTTGTGCCGTAATTGCATCTTTAAAAGATGCAGGGGCAGCCAGCACCCCTTGCTCCACCATCAAAGCACGTTGTGCCTCAAGGCGTTCTTGGCGTGGTTTTTCATACAACATATGAAACGCGCCCAAAATAAACAGGGAAATAACAACAGCCCATAAAATATTACGGTTATCACTGGATTGATTTTTGGTATTATGTGCGGGTTTAAAATCTTGCATGGCGTGTCACGACATCTTTCATTAATAATGATTCAAAGCTGAACCACAGTTTTAAAATTACTGCCCTTAAAAAGCAAGCATCAAATATGGTTTAAAATTATATCAAAGGGGTGAATTATTCTGATGGCGTTTTTGTTTCAGGTGGCACAGGATCATAGCCATGACCACCGCCCAAAAAAGTGATGGGATGACACCGCCCAATACGCTTTACCCCGAACCATAAACCGCGCAAAGCACCGTGGCTATTAATAGCTTCAATCATATAAGAAGAACAGGTTGGTTGATAACGACAAGCACTCTGAGTGAAAGGCGACACACATAATTGATAAAACCTAATAAACCCCGTTAATATTTTAATGACTATCTTTTTAATCATTATTTTCAACTATATTCAGCTTACGGAACGCCCAAGCCAGATCTTTTTGCAATCGTTCAAAATCAAGCGAGATTATATCAGGGCGTGCAACAATCACGTAATCCATGGGCGTTTTGAACATATCTTGGTTGTCTTTGTGATATAGACGTACAATTTCACGCATAAGGCGTTTCGCGCGGTTACGTTTTACCGCATTGCCGATCTTCTTGGTTGCCGTGAAACCAAAACGGGCTTCCATCACCGTATCGCCCACTGCATCGCCCTCAAGCTCTGAGCGACGCTCGCCCGTTTGAATAACAAAGGCCTTGGTAACCCAAGCTTTGCGTTGCTTGGCAACATGCAAAAAATCTGCGCGCTTTCTTAATTTCTTAAACATCATCCCTAGATTACTTTATCTGAACCCAAAATGCCCAATTTCTTTTTCTCACGCCAATCATCATAACTGTAATCACCATCAAGGACTAACCGCATTGCCATGGCGGCGACTTGGACGGCTTCTTTGCGGACATGATCGGCGCTTTCTTCAAACGTTGCCGTGGCTAATTCACCAACCTCTTCAATCAGGGCCGCAAAAGTCATATTCTTACCGGGGAATTTTTCACGTGCACTTTGCACCTCGGCTTCTATTTCTGCCAATAATATTTTAACGCTCTGGTCGCTCATGATTTTTCCTTTATTTTGTCTTTTACACATAAAAAATGTGCCGCTTTTGTTTCAAAACGGCATCATTTAAGAATTCTGGTATGTATAACGGATCGATTGTGGCATATTTATGCCACCAAGTACGTCTTACTTAGACAATACCTTACGGCCCCTTGCACGACGACGTGCCAATATGTTACGACCATTTGGTGTTGCCATACGTGCACGAAAACCGTGGCGGCGCTTACGAACAATAACACTGGGTTGGAAGGTACGTTTCATATCTTTAATCCTTTTTTGTAACCTATTAGACCTTGGCCTATAAAAACACTGTAATTAAGGTTCAGTTTATACGGCGCGACGCCAACCTTGTCAAACAAAAAAACAGCTTTTACATGAGAATCACCACCATAAGCCAGAGATGATAGAGAAAAATGACCAAAACCGTAAAAATACTAACTGCCACAGCCCTTATCGTAACAATTGCCCTCCTCTATGTAACTGGTACATTAGAAACAGTAACATCCTTTTTAAGTTTCGAAAGCTTAAAGGCCAACCATGAAGCCTTAACAAATTTTGTAACCGATAAATTTCTTATAAGTGTTCTAATTTTTGTCTGTGCTTATGCGGCGGTTGTTGCCCTGTCCATTCCTGGTGCATCGATCTTAACCTTACTGGGTGGTTTTTTATTCGGCTTTGTTACAGGCACAATATCCGTTGTCATTGGCGCAACGATTGGCGCGACGATTATCTTTATTCTGGCAAAAACATTTTTACGTGACTTTTTCAAAGCAAAATTAAATACGGGCGGCGAAACGGGGATTTTATCGAAATTTGAGACTGGATTTAAAGAAAATGCATTATCCTATATGCTTGTTTTACGTCTTGTGCCTCTCTTCCCTTTTTGGCTGGTCAATATCGTTCCCGCTATTTTCGGGGTTGGTACAGTCACTTATATACTCACAACCTTTATCGGTATCATCCCAGGCTCTGCCGTCTATGTAAGTCTGGGCGGTACATTAGATCACTTAATCGCTAGTGGTCAGGAACCAAATTTAGGCATTATTTTTGATAAAGAAATTTTACTTCCCCTATTGGGCTTGGCCATGCTTGCCATGGTTCCTGCCATATATAAAAAAATTAAAACCAAATAAGATAAATAAGAAGGAATAAAAGACATGTTACAAACATATGATATATGCGTCATTGGCGCTGGATCTGGCGGATTATCGATTACGGCGGCTACGGCACAACTGGGGCTTAATGTTGTTCTGATTGAAAAAGGTGAAATGGGCGGCGACTGCCTAAATACAGGCTGTGTGCCATCAAAGGCTTTATTAGCCGCGGCAAAACGCGCACACGATGTGCAAAAAACCGTTATTACGCCTGATAGTACGCCAGACGATATTTTAAATGCGATGGGTGTAACCTCAAAACAGCCAGACATTGACTATATGGCCGTACAACACCATGTCGCAGAAGTCATCGCAGGCATTGCGCCCCATGATTCCGTTGAGCGGTTTGAGGGGTTAGGCGCAAAAGTGATTAAAGGCCGCGCCAGCTTTATTGATAAAGACACTGTTTCGATTGATGGCACAGACATAACAGTCAAAGCCAAGAAATTCGTTATTGCCACCGGATCTGCGCCCTTTATTCCACCGATCAAAGGCTTAGAGAATTCTGGGTTTGTAACGAACGAAGAAATTTTCTCTCTGCCAGAACAACCAAAACATTTAATCGTTATTGGTGGTGGCCCTATCGGTGTTGAAATGGCGCAAGCCCATCGTCGTTTAGGCAGTGACGTAACAATCATCACCGATCAAAAAGTTTTGCCCCGTGATGACGCAGAATTATCAATATTTGTCCGAAAATCTCTTGAAAAAGATGGCATTCATATGATTGAGCATGCCCGCATCACCGAAATCAAAGGCGCATCGCCCAAGGTTTCAATTGAGTATACACACGGAAAAGAGGGTGAAGAAACAGCCCACAAAATTACTGGCTCTCATATCTTATTGGCAACGGGTCGTCGCCCTGCACTCTCAAATCTAGGCCTCGCCAAAGCGGGCGTACAATATACAAATCGCGGGATTACGGTGGATGCAAAATTACGCTCAGTTTCACAAAAACATATTTATGCGGTTGGCGATTGTGTTGGTGGCCCACAATTTACGCATATTGCTGGCTATCATGCAGGCGTTGTCGTTAAAAATATGTTATTCAAAATTCCCGCCAAAGTTGATTATCGTGCCCTGCCCTATGTCACTTATACTGATCCAGAGCTTGCACAGACAGGACTAACCGAAGCACAGGCCGTCGAACAATATGGCGCGGACAAGATAACAGTTCTGCGTTTTTCCTTTAAAGACAATGACCGTGCGCGCGCAACGCGTAAAACAGAAGGCATGATTAAGATCATCGCTTTTAAGAAAGGATTCCGTAAAAACCGAATCATTGGTGCAGGGATTGTTGGTGAGAATGCTGGTGAACTTATTCAACTATGGACATTAGCGATTCATAAAAATCTAAAAATCGCCGATATTGCGACTTATATTTCACCCTATCCAACATTAGGGGAAATCAGTAAGCGTGTTGCGGGTTCTTATTACACACCAACATTATTTTCTGAAAAAACACAAAAGATTGTAAAATTCCTGTTTAGATTTTAAGATAAACCATGAGTTAAGGGACATTAATAATGAACACGCAAACCACCACATCAATCAATAACACTTACCGCCTTATAATGGCCGGCTTCATGGCGCTATCAATCTTGTTTTTAGCCATCAGCACCGCGCAAGCCGCACCAAAAGCAAAGCTATGGGAGCTCTGGAAAACCCATGATGCGACAAGCACCGAAACCATCGATCATAGCTTTTTTGATACATTTTTAATGCGATATATTTCTGTTAATCATAATAATGAAGGCGTCAATGTCGTCAATTATGCAGGGATTAGCGAAGCAGACGGCGTAGCGCTAGACCGCTATTTAGATGGCTTACAAAATATAGTGATATCAAATTATAACCCCAATGAACAACAAGCCTTCTGGATCAATCTTTATAATGCCAAGACCATTGATGTGATTTTGGATCATTATCCCGTTGAATCAATCCGCGACATTGATCTTAATCCCGCTCTATTTGCCTCTGGCCCTTGGTCACAAAAGATCATGACTATTGAAAATGAACAAATATCTCTTGATGACATTGAACACCGTATCTTGCGCCCCATTTGGCAAGATGCACGGATACATTACGTCTTAACCTGCGCCTCCATTGGGTGCCCACATCTTCAGGCCAAAGCCGCCCATGCGGATGATCTTGAATTTCATTTAAATCGCGGGGCTGCACAATTTATCAATCACCCGCGCGCCGTTATGATAGATGAGGCTAACGCCCTTACATTATCTACACTTTATAAATGGTACCGTGTTGATTTTGGAACATCTGACGTTGCTTTTATAAAACATTTACAAAATTTTGCGGATGAGGGGTTGAAAGAACGCCTCAATACAGTAAACTTAAAAACAGTCGATTATCAGTATGATTGGTCACTAAACGAAGTGAAGTAACTCACTGATAGTATCGCATTAATAAAGTGATAAGATTTCTGATCTATAGTAAGTAACGTATTGATGAAATCAAACATGTCGAGATAAGGACAAAATAATGACCGATTTATATGAACAAGGCCCATGGAATCCCCTACAAGGCAAGGATCAGGCTGATTTCTTAGGCAAAGTAACCCCCATTGATGGCACCCACATGACCAATGCCGATACAACATCTGTATCATGGCGCCCAATGGCTTATTATAAAAAAGTTGCCCTTATCCGTGTTGTAGATAAAACATGGGGACCAGAAGTCGGCGCGCTTTACTTTATGGGCTATGGCGGAAATTTCTATCGCCTTAATGGCATGAGCACACCCATCCACGAGATTAACCACACTGCAAAAATCTTCCTTAACGAAGAGAATGTTCTGGATTACTTGCGTTTCTTCTGTTTCTTCGTGCACGGCGACAAAGGCCCATTTCTTATTGCCGAAGATTCAAGCGCGCTTAAATTACCAGAAAGCGTACGCCCAGAAATCAAAGAATTAATTAATGACTCTGTTACAGAGGCAACATTTAACGGCATGACCGAAGATGGCAAATATGACTGTACCGGTATGGTTTATTACGGCACATCTTTATTCTCCGCCCAATTCCACGTTTATCCGAATGGTTTAATCGAAATGGTTGATGATGAACCAATCGTACAAGACACAGCGGAGTAAGACTTAAAAGACATATTTATTTAAAGCCCCGCTATTGTCGGGGCTTTTTTTATGGGATTTTTTGGTGGATGCGCTATATTGAGATCTATGACTGATAAACACAATAAAAAATCTGCCCCAAAACCCATTAAAGCCGATGTGGTTATGGTTGGGGGTGGATTAATGGGATTGAGTTTGGCGACCATTCTGGGGATTTATGGCGTTTCGGTTGTCTGTATTGAAAAATTTGAACCACCAAAAACCATGAAGCCCGAATTTGATGGGCGTACGACCGCTCTTTCGCTTGGGTCTCGCCGCGTTTTAGAAGCTGCAGGAATCTGGGATCAATTAGAACCCCATACATGCCCCATTGATGAAATTCGCGTTGCCGATGGCACCTCGCCAATGTTTCTACATTTCGACCACCGCGAGATTGGTGACAAGGCCTTTGGATGGATCATTGATAATCGCTTTATGCGCTCTGTCTTATATAAACAGATTAATAAGGCCGATAATGTCACATTATGCGCCCCCGCAACCGCCAATTCATTTGAGCGTGATGATTTTGGCGTTACTGTCGCCCTAGATGATGGACAGATTATTCAAGCCAAAATCCTAATCGGTGCAGACGGACAAAATTCAACCGTGCGCGATTGGGCGGGTATTACGACACACGGATGGGATTACAAACAAACCGCAATTGTATGTTGTGTGGATCATGAACTAGATCATGAAAATATTGCTGTTGAACATTTCTTGCCCGACGGGCCCTTTGCCATTTTACCGATGAAAAATGACACAGGTGAGCGCACACGGTCATCTGTTGTTTGGTCAATTCACGGTGAAAATGCCACCGCCATAACGGATCTAAATGATGATGATTTTAATGCGGCACTGAATGAGAAATTTGGCAATCAGTTGGGCACAGTATCATTGGTCGGCGGGCGTTACTCATACCCCTTAAGTTTAAAACACGCCAAAAAATATACAGCCGTCCGCATGGCATTAATCGGCGAAGCCGCCCATAAAATGCACCCGATTGCCGGACAGGGGCTTAATTTAGGCATGCGTGATGTGGCGTTATTGGCGGAATTGATCGTTGATCAAAAACGCTTAGGACTTGATTTGGGTGCACGTACTCTTACCACCGCCTATGAACGTCGTCGCCGTTTTGATAATCAAACCATGATGATGGCGACCGATGGCTTAAACCGTCTCTTTTCAAATGACATTGCACCCGTACGCTGGGCGCGTCAAATTGGGTTGGGGTTGGTGGAAAAAACGCCATTTGCCAAGCGTTTCTTTATGCGTCAAGCTATGGGCTTATCGGGTGCCAATTCATCCAACGCGCCAAAATTACTGCGCGGTAAAACGCTTTAGATTTAATACCGATCAAAGAAAAAACCATCCAAAATATGGATGGCTTCTTCAATTATTATATTGATATAAAACTACATAGACGCTTTTGGTGAACGAGAACTTGGTTTCGGATTCATGGCTTTTGATAATGCCCTGTTCATCGTTCCTTGCAGGCTTTGTCCTGTTTTACTAGCGATGCGTGCCGCTTCTTGTTCAATCGCTTTTAAACTCATTCCTTGATGTACTTTCATCTTAGGCCTCCATTTCTTTTCTAACGTTTTCTAATGCTTCTAATGTATATTCGTGGAATTCCGTTTTATGGGCATCCAAGACACCGCTTTTAAGGGCGCGTTTGCGTACCAAGGCCACTTTGTCTGCAATTTGTGGGTCTGTGGTACAGGCCGTCACAAGGGACGCAAATGTATCATGATAGTGCATACCCTTACCCGGATTTAAGATGCGAGAATGAATTTCCGCTGCTTTAAAGACGCGTAATGAAATCTCATCAATGTTTCCCTCTGCGATCCAAGCACTGTCAGGGGCAAAATCATACCAGCTACAGCCGCGCTCTAATTTACCCGTTGTAATTGATGATAATTGACGTGATAAAGGCGTGCGCAGGGCGTTGGCATCTTCATGCTTTTCCCAACCTTCGGCTTTTTCACGTGCCGACAGTTCGTCGGCAAAGGCGATAATCTCATTAATTGCGACGCAATCTTCTGGGATTAGGTCAATTAGTGGTTCTTTATGTTTAGACATGGTTCCAAAACCTTTCTTATCTATCACGTTATTTAAATGAATTTTTACATTATTTTTTGTTTTAAATTCATTAATCATCTTATGTAATAAACACATTCTGCACGAAAGTTTTTAAGAATTAGTAAATTTTCCGTAATGTTTGATTTTGTTTTGTCACAATAACTAAAAACAGAGCCAAAACCCCATAAAATAAAGCGATAGCACCGATTTCTATTGAAGCCCTTTCTAATCGCTATATATTAGTAAGTGGTTATAAATTAATGTTCATATTTCAGGAGATAAGAAAATGAATTGGGAAACAAAAAATAATGCAGATGCGGCAACGGTTGTCACCGGTGGACGCGATGACGTTAATATTGATCAGGGCCTACGCGCCCATATGGTTCGTGTTTATAATGTCATGACAATGGGTCTTGGTGTTACGGGTGCTGTTGCTTTTGCTGTTGCGAATACCCCCGCCTTATATAATGTCATTTTTGGCACACCTTTATTTTGGGTTGCCGCCTTTGCTCCACTAGCCTTTTTATGGTTCGGTCTTGGTAACAAAGCAATGATGACAAAATCAGCCGCCAATATCCGTGGACGTTTTTATGTGTTTGCTGGATTATTTGGTATTTCAATGGCATCTTTGTTCATGATGTATACAGGCACAAGTATAGTACGTGTGTTCTTTATTACCTCCGCCACTTTCCTAACGATGAGTTTGTGGGGCTATACAACGAAGAAAGATCTATCAGCCATGGGCTCATTCTTAATGATGGGTTTGGTCGGGATTATTATTGCCAGCATTGTTAACATCTTTATCGCTTCCTCAATGATGCATTGGATTATATCAATCCTAGGGGTGATTATCTTTACTGGTATGACTGCTTATGACACGCAAAGAATTAAAGAGAGCTATTCTATGGCACGCTCTGAAGAAGATAACGGCAAAGTGGCCACAATGGGCGCGCTTAGTCTTTATCTAAACTTTGTATTGCTATTCCAGTACCTAATGATGTTCTTAGGCAACAGAAATTAAGCATCACGATTATAAAGTAAATAAAAAAAGCCCCGTCAGTAATGATGGGGCTTTTTTTTGTATACGTATAATTCAGTCAATTATGATGTGTACAGCGTATAAAATTGATCTTTCTTAAAGCGTGGCCGTATTATCTAGTACATCACGGGCACAGGCTATCAGAATAGAAATCAACCGCACCACGCATATAGCTAATAATTATGCCGACAACAAAGGTCCCTTTGTTGGTTTTTTCTATATGAGAGACGTTATTTTAAAAATCGATAACGTATAAACGATATATTTTATAATGTAATTTGATATATAGAATATCGCACGTAAATTAATTATGGAAATATTGCAGTTCCCTATTGTGCTAAACCTGTTTTTTATGGAAAATGAATATATCAGCAACAAACGCACCGCAAAATGAGTGCTAGCCATATGAGCAAAAAAGCTGAAGAACAAAACAAGGTTAACAATAATAACGATCACACATAAGATCGACATTATATCGGGAGTATAGATATGAACTTTTCTAGCATCGCACTTGCAAATCTTTTAGGCCTCGCTGGCTTATGCGCACAAATTGGCACGGGTAACTTTGCCAATGGTACAACCACACATTTCCAAGCTCTACCACATATGCCTTCTGTTGAGGTTGGTTATAAGGTAACAAAAAACAAAAACCGTATTGAACTCTCCGGCCTAACATTACAAGACGGTTTTTGTGGCTTTCCAGTAAAAATCGACATGGTTATTAACAAACAAAATATCGACATCATTGCCGTTCACGACCAAGGCCAACGTGTAGATGTAGAAAACACAGACATCGTAAACCGTACATTGGGCAAGCTGGCCCTACAGATTGATTACACACAATCTTTGGCGAACCAGTCAGTAACGGTTGAGGCAATTGCCGCTTAATCCTAAAGATTTATTTACTTTTTTAAGCTAAATTCATCAGTAGGTATTAGGAAATATCTACAACCATAGATTGAATATAGGATATATTTGACCGATAATCATGTGTGAAATAGCTTAAAAAAATAAAAAACCCAATAAAACAAAAACAATAATTAAGGGGATAAAAATGAGAAATGCTATTAAAAACCAAGCGCCGCGTGTTGTACAAATAAAATCTATCGAAGAAATTCGTCCATTGTGGATGATCGAAAAAGAAATTATTGAACAAGCAATTACTCTTTGTGATGGTAACATCCCGAAAGCGGCACATTTATTACAGATCAGCCCATCCACAATCTATCGCAAAAAAGTTGCATGGGAAGACGTGACAAATAACAAGGCCGATTGTAATGGCTAAGACACTATCACCCTATATCTACAAATTATTTTTAATGAATGAATGGCGCGACTTTGAAAAAAGTGGCGTTTTTCATGGTGCACCGATTGACCTCACGGATGGCTATATACATTTCTCCAGCGCAGAGTATGTCAAAAGTACCGCCGAAAAATATTTTGCCCAAGAAAACCCGCTTATAGTTGCGAAAATTGATGTCATGAAACTACCCGCAGAGATAATTTGGGAACCAGCGCGCGGCGGTATTTTATTCCCACATTTATATGATATACTGCCATTAACAGCCGTCACCGACTTTGATGTTATGGCGCGTGATGAGCAGGAGCAACTCAACTGGCCAAACTGGCTATTTGATTAAAAAGGCAAAATAATGACACGTATTATTTTACATGGCGGCTACCCTGGATATTGGGAACAGGCGGGCACAGACATACCGTTATTTACCAAATTAAATGACGCCGCGCACAAAGCAGACAATAAAATATTAATCAGCTTTCTTGCACAAGAAGCCCCAGAAAAATTTCCGCATTTAGAGCAACTAATTGCGACCTTCAAACAAATGTCGCCAAACACACATATCACAATTGCTGGACGTGACACATTTATTCAAGAATTACCACACCACCGCGTTTTATTCATGCAAGGCGGTAATTCACAGGCACAAAACGCCGTGATTAAAAACATTGATGGCGCTCTGATAAAAGATAATAAAGACCTAATCGTCGGTTCATCATCGGGTGGCATGGCGCTGTGCCGTTATGGCTATAGCAATAGCGGTGCTGATGTCTTAAAAGGTACAGGCATTGTAAACGCTAACTTTATTCCACACGCTAATGCATGGCCGATTGATGAATACGCGCCGCATATTAAAGCCGTATGCGATGCCCCAATTCATCTAATCGATGAATTAGCCATGCATGAATTAGAGATTTAATTCCCTAAGCCCTCCCTAATTTCCCCTTGCCATCATTTAAAAAAATCCCTACATATATATATATCAACGTTGATTTATAAGGTAAAATTCGGCGCTAATCATTTAAATAAACAGGAGAGATATAATAATGAAAAATTCAAAATTAAGCACAGAGTTCAATAAGTTTGTAGGATTAGAAATTAAAGCTATAAACGATAATGGCTGCGTGAGCTTAGATAGAAACGATCGGGTCTATCAGGATATAATCAAATTCTTTAATGATAACAGTGCGTCTTATAGATTCAGAATGCCCGGTCAAATGGTAACTATGGATCATAATCCAGATCGATTTAATGTTTACGTTGCCCTGAATGAAGGAAGCGGAAAATTCAAAGTAAGTCGCGCTAGTTTTGGCTAGTAGCCATCAGCATAAGGGGATGTAGCTCAGTTGGGAGAGCGCTTGCATGGCATGCAAGAGGTCGGCGGTTCGAGACCGCTCATCTCCACCAGTTTTTCAATATTATGAATTTAAATTATTTTCTTTACGATCTTAACGCAGGTAATTTAGGCATGATTTTATCAGTGTCTCCGACCAACCGCACAACATTCTGCTCTGAGCGCCATTCAAGCGCCGCGCGCTGTAATGCATTAACTGCCCGCAATTTTTTAGGGGATAGACTGCGTTCCCGTTGATCATTTTTCTTCGCAAGACAATATCCGTAAGACATTAAAGACAAAACAAGCGCAGTATTAGAAACAATATTCCATCCAGACCCTATGCCCGCCGTTCCAATTGCAACAACAAGACCAGCCATACCTATTGAAGCAATATGCTCCCTATATTCATCGAGCGTTACTTTCTGTTCTTTGCGTAGCTCAGAGAAATAAAGACGCTGGTCTATATCATCCATACCAACCGCATTGAACATGTCTGTAAAATCTGGATTTTTGTTAAGGACGTTAGTCCATTCTTTTTTTGATGTAATCATGCGCTTTTTCTCTTTTCTGCACTATTTTTACTATACTTAATTTTTTATGTCAATACACTCATAAAGAATAAGAATTGATCGTTGAAGTTTCCGATCTAAGCGCCTAATATCAGCCCTTATCATCTACGATGTGCAACCCTACTATAACCAAAGTGAAAAAAGCCATGAGCCAGAATAAACAGCAACAGCAAAAAAAGCCCCGTACAGCCATTACACCAACACGCGGTGAGGATTTCCCACAATGGTACCAAGAGGTTATTAAAGCGGCTGATTTGGCCGAGAACTCGCCTGTGCGCGGTTGTATGGTGATTAAACCAGACGGTTATGCGTTATGGGAGAATATTCAGGCTTTTCTAGACAAGCTGATTAAACAACAAGATGTGCGTAACGCCTATTTCCCGCTTCTTATCCCACTAAGCTATATTGCGAAGGAAGCCGAACATATTGATGGATTTGCCAAAGAATGTGCGGTTGTTACGCATCACCGCTTAGAAGATGATGGCAAGGGTGGACTAAAACCAGCGGGTGAATTACAAGAGCCCTATGTTATACGTCCGACCTCTGAAACGATTATCGCGGAAAGCATGTCAAAATGGATTCAGTCTTACCGTGACCTGCCCTTAAAATTAAACCAGTGGTGTAATGTTATGCGCTGGGAAATGCGTCCGCGTATTTTCTTGCGTACGTCAGAGTTTCTATGGCAAGAAGGCCACAATGCATTTGCCACCGCAGAAGAAGCAGAAAAAGACGCCAATATTATGATCGATGTCTATCGCCAAGTTGCCGAAGATCTATTGGCAATACCCGTTATTATTGGTGAGAAAACAGACGATGAAAAATTCCCTGGTGCTGTTTCGACACTGACAATCGAGGCAATGATGCAAGATGGCAAGTCATTACAGGCGGGTACATCGCATTATTTAGGCACGACATTCTCTAAGGCTGAAAATATAACATACCAAACCAAAGGGGGCGGCGAAGAGCTTTGCCATACAACGTCGTGGGGTCTGTCCACGCGCATGATTGGCGGCCTTATCATGACACATAGTGATGATGACGGTATGCGCTTACCACCAAATGTTGCGCCAACACAAGTTATTATCCTGCCAATCACCAAAGGTAAAGACGGTGACGAGGCAACATTACAAGCCTGTGAAGATTTAAGAACAGCCTTGATCGCCAAAGACATTCGCGCACGTGTTGACACACGTGACATCCGTAACGGCGATAAAATGTGGGACAGTATTAAAAAAGGCGTGCCCTTGCGCGTTGAAATCGGCGCCCGTGAAGCCGAAGCTGGCCAGGCAACCGTCACACGCCGTGACATTGGTCGTGACAGTAAAGAAACAGTTACACAAGATGCTTTGATCTCAACGATTACAGAACGCCTAGAAGCCATTCAACAAAATCTATTTAATGAGGCAAAGGCCTATATGGATGCACGTATTGTCCCTTGTGATACGATAGACCAAGCGCGCGATTACTTCAAAACAGAGGATAATCAAGCTGGTTTTGTGAAAATGAGCGTTGATATTCTGACCCATGCTGATTTTGAAGCATTGAAGAAAGAATTCTCCCTAACGCCGCGTTGTAAACCAACGAGTGATAACGGCGAAACAGTCTTAATTGGGCGCAGTTACTAAAAACACTAATATATCTCTAGACAAAGAGAGACAAGACGCCCTGTTGTGTTTGTGAGGCTAATTGAAGAGCTATCGCAGCAAGAGACTGACGCGTTTGGATAGCGAGTAAGTTTGCGCTTTCCTCGTTCATATCGGCTAAAACTAATTTATCAGATCCTTCTTCAAAATTATTAGCGATACGACGAGAAAATTCTATACGGGCATCAATAACATTAGATTCAAAAGACAGGCTACGACTGTATTCCCTAACGCTTTCAATGGCGGCACGAATATCATCTAGTGCTTGTTGCGTATCAACGGGATTTTCAAAAGACAATGTATCAAGCCCCAACCCAATCGTTGAGAAATCTTGCCCCACAAGATCTAGACCTGATGTATTGTCTTTATTAAATTGCGCACGTACCGTATCGCCAAGCAACAAATTATTGCTACGATATCCAGAATCTTGGGCAATATCATTCGCCGCACCAATCACGCCAATCACCTCATCCGCCAATGAAATACCATCTTCAACAATCGCATTTGTTCGGGCTTGGAAATCCGCCTGTGTTAAGACACGGTTATAAAGCGCCACCTCGGCGATCTGACCATCAAAGCCTAAATTACCCGTAGCATTACCATCATGTAAGAAAGAACTGCCATTCAAGCCACCAATCGCAATACCGCCACTATGGGGCGATAAACTGCGCGTAACCACACCAGTCCCCATTGAATCACCATCAAGGAATCCTTCAAACGTACCATTTGGTGCGTCCAAAACCAATGCTACGTGATATGTCGTATTCGCAGAAATGCCGCGACTGATGTTAAAGGGTCCCCAATCGGCCTGATCGACGCCATTCACATAAAGACGGTCATTATCAATATAAATATTTAGTGCATTAACGCCGCCGCCCTCTTCCCACAATATTTGACGTGGACCACTAACACGGTTGGTGCTAAAGGTGATTTCAATCGTGCGCTCTGCCTGATTACCGAGGTTGATCTGGTTACTATTGGGAATGCGAATACGATCATTCCCGCCATTGAAGACACCCGTTGTTTCACCCTGGTTGGTAATAATGGCCGCACCGTTATTGGTGGCACCGTTTTGATAGGTACCGTTAATACCCCCACCAGACCCCAAATTTGTTGCGGTTGTCCCACCAGTCTCATTTAAACGCCAATAACCATTCGGATTGTCCGCCACGATTAAATCATTTAATGTTTGCGGTGTTGCGCCACCAGCAAAACCAAAATCCTCTGTCTCTAAGATTTGTTGCGCTAGAGATTCCGCCTGAAGTAAAGAGCGCTCTATGGCCTCAAGGCCTGTTTGTGCATTTCTAATATTACCTTGCACTTGCCCTAAATTATCGCGAATACGATTGAAGGAACGTGCACTGCTTAAAAGATTTTGAGAGGCAAAGAAAGAATTGGCGTTATCAAGTGCACTATTAACTTTTTTACCCGTCGATAATCGCAAAGATGTGCGATCAAAAACGCGTTGAGTTTGCTGTAAACTCAAAACATTTCTTCTTATCGATGGTGAAAGAGCAATAGTCATTTAATTTTTTTTGTCTTAAACCTTTCTTTTTTCTCTTTTCAAAATGCTATTTTCTTATTTAAAAACAGCGCACTACGTCAAACCGTAAAAACCAACGTTCATACAGACACACTTTCCCACCTTTAGTTTACCTCAAAAAGGTAAAGAAAACACTAGCGTATGTGTGGGTTTGCTAATTTAAAGAAGAATCTATCGCTATGAAAAATAACAGTTTTTTCATATTTTTTCGCCACCTAATGTCATTCAGAATTAATGCGTGACATGAAGAATATTCGCGTGCATACTATTTTTAATAAAATAAAATTTCAAAAATATAGTTCAATTCATGCATTGATTACATAAATTCAATTCATAACAGGCTTAAACGATCAAATTTTTGATAAAAAAATAAAAACAGGGCGCTTTAGCAATACGGCATAATGGCAAAAAACGATCAAAAAAAGCCAAAGAATAAAGCTATAAAAAATGGCTTTAAAACTATTTTCAATCGGTATGCTTGGCCGAGCCAAAAACCAAATATGCCCGATATTCAGAGCCTTTTCCAAGACCACATGACCGCAAGACGCCATGTTTTAAGCACCCTCATAAAGCGCAAAGAATTAAGCCCTGCACATCTAGATCTTCTTTTTCAAGGATTTGAAAAAAACCAATCCCTCCGCGCAGAAATAGAGAAAGCCAAGCTAGCCTTGCTTATGGGGCGCACAACAACACCGCCAGATTTAACATCACAAGAAAAGCAATTTGTCTGGGCGGCCGCATTGGGCATTATTCACACAACACCTGAAATGACCCTAAATTGGGGGTTAGAAGCCAATAAAGATGGGACGCCGCCATCTGTGTCGAAAAGCATTTTATGGCAACAATTAACCGGCTCTATTCGTGCGAAAAAAGAACTCTACGCCAATGTGAATAACGCCAACACAGCCACCAGAGACAGCAATAAAATCTCTTGGGGTAAAATTGGTGGCGGAACACATTATTTACCATCGTCGAAATTACTGCGCATTGATCTTATGGAGGCGCTAACTGCTGGCTTAGGGCACTATAGATCACGGATCATGGATAAAGTTGGTCAAGGGCTTTTGGTGCAACAATATCCGCCTCGCATGGCTTATTTACAAAAACAAATAAAGCGCATTAAAGACACACAAAAAGCACTTGAGAAACAAGGAAAAAAGCTAGATCGTGAAGCGTACAAACACCTACGACGCTTTAATTTAGAATGGCAACTTTATAATCTTTTCTCACAAGGCGCCCAAACATCAACTATGCATCAAAATAGTTCGGATATGGCGAGCAATTCATATCAAGATTTTGATTTCTCCTTGAATAACCTGACGGCTACGTTGGACGGATTAAGACCGCGTGACGCAAAAGAAACAAAAGACGCTGACAATCCAAAGCCAGATGATGCCGTTACATCTTTCTTCAAACTCGTTGATATCATGAAATACAGCTATCAGCAGAAAAATGGGTTATTCGATGACACATTAGAGGGCTGGCACGGCGTTAATTTATATCCAGAGAAAATACGCCGACGTCGCAAAGCTGGTGGTCAAACACCAAGTGAACATGATTATTTAGACCTTCTTGGTGCGCTCCAAGATAAAAATAACGGCCTGCGCTTTTTAAAGCCTAATTATGATGATCTGATCAATGGATTGGATTATTTCATGGCACAAGCCGGCGCGACCAACAAAAAGCGCAATGCTATTATTGAAAAATTATGGGACGATTTTGCCAAACATCATGTCGAGGCCATTATCAAGCAAGAGATGGAAAAGCTTGAAGAAGAAATGGATCAAGCCCAAGACCAACAAGATCAAGAACAAAACCAAGACGGTGAACCAGACGACAGCGCCGATCAAGAAGGTGGTGACGGGCAAGACGGTGAAAATCAGGACGGTGAGAGCCAAGATGGCGAAGGGCAACCCGATCCTAATGCTAAACCCGATCCTAATGCTAAGCCTGATCCCAATGCTAAGCCTGATCCTAATGCTAAACCTGATCCTAATGCTAAACCTGATCCTAATGCTAAACCTGATCCTAATGCTAAACCCGACCCTGACGAACAGGGAGACGATGGTGAAAATCAGGACGGTCAAGAGGCGGAATCTGGCGAAAGCGCTACTGAAGAAGACGCTGATAGCGATCAGAATGGCGAGACAAGCGAATCCGATGACTATGATCAAGAACTAAATCAAGGTCAGGGAGACAGTAATACCGATGTGGATGATGTCGGCGACATGCCCGATGTCGACACCCCGTCTGAAACACCAGAAGAACAAGCCAAAGAAATGAGCCAAGACAATGACGGACAAGGTCAAGATGGCGACGAACAGGCCAATGAGGGCGAAAGCGCCGACGGCTTGGATGATGATGGTGATCAAGAGGGTCAAAGCGCCGACGATCTAGCCGATGAAATATCCGATATGGAAGCCGATCAAGAAGGTCAAGACGCAGATGGTCAAGACGGCGAAGATGGCGACGGAGATGGTGATAGTGACGCTGACGGGCAAGAAAGCGACAAGCCTGGTAAGCCCAGTAAGAAGAAACCCAAAGAAGGCGGCAAGAACAAAGGTCGCGACGACGTCCCCATTATTGATGAAGGATGGGATCGCTATTTAGAACAAATGGCCAAATTAAGCTCTGCAATTTCCGCGGCGCAAAAAGGCATGGTTAAACTTAAGGAAGCCCAGTTAAAACGTGAAACTATTCGTTCAAAACAAATGACGCTTATCCCGAAAGCGGGAGAAATTGATCGTCTGAATTTAGATAAACATCGCGCGTTGGTTATTAGAAAAAAAACTGGTCAAAATATTGAAAAGAAACATTTAGAGCGCTTTCATGATGATCAGCAATCCATGAGCCCCGCCCCCGTTGACATTGTTCTTCTTATTGATGGCTCTGGCAGTATGAGCTCAAATGGTTACATGGGTACGGGTGGCGCAAAACCCATTGATGTAGCCCTGACCACAGCCGCAATATTATATGAGGCATCAAGGCGCCTTGATGGGATTAATCTGTATGTCGGTATGTGGGGTGACAGCACGGTTAAATGGTTCGCGAAACCCAAGGACCCACGCAACAAAGTTGGTGAAAGTTTTGAAAGCTTCCGTACGGGCCTAAACTCTGGAACTAACTTGGGGCCTGCCATTATTGATACCGCAAAAATGCTCGCCGAGAAAAAGGCAAATGCCGGTGATATTTCTGGTTATACGCATATTGTCGTCATCTCTGATGGAGATATTAGTGATTCGGCAGCGGCAACAAAGGCTATAGAAATATTCCTCGAACAGTCGCGTGAAGTAACCATTGATTTCTCAGTTATTAACACCACACCGATGAATACACGCATGTATAAAGTGTCTCAAGACATTGAAACTAAAAGACCAATTCAAAAAATAGACATAACCACTACGGCAAATTATCAAGAAATTCCCTTGGCAATTGTGAAATTATTGTTTAAAAAAATAAGACAAAGTGGAAGTTTCATAGCAAAGTCCGCTAAAAATAAAAAGAGCGCAGCGCGCCGTGCCTATAACAGGATGAGGCCCTAAAATGAGTAAAAACGACAAGAAAAATCCGACTCCAGTACATCAAGATGATGTTAATACTGGTGCACGCAATGGCACTAGCGCCGAATTCGACAAGCGCTATCCGCCAACAATTACTGACAAAAATGGTGTCGTTTTAAGGCGTATGATTTTTGGCGTTACAGGTCGTCCCTATCCCATGTTAAAAATTGATGAGAAAATCATCGATGGTAAAACCGTCCCCGTACGCCAATGGAGCGTCATGGAAGATGACGATAAACCAACCATCATCTATTCGGATAAGCCAGAAGCAGAGGTGATGGGACAGCTCTACCGCAATATGCCAAAACCAAGCATGTTAAAATTCTTTATCGATGGATTAAATAAACGCCTACCCGACAGCATGAACCGTATTGAGTTCGTTAAGGGTTATCCTGGTGCTGGTAAAACATTCCTTGCTGGTGTCCATGCCTCATTGCGCACAACCAAGAAACCCTTCTTCGTTGATTGTGGTGGTAAAAACTTACACGATCTTTTGTGGGAAACCGTTCTTGATTTTGACAGCGACAAGGGTTTTTTTGAAGAACTTGAGATCAAGGCCGCCGCTGGTGAACTAAACCCTGTTTCAAAAAGTCTGTTACAAAATGCCATGGGTGAAGGCTATCTTGAAGATGCTGAAACGGGCCGTGTTGTCTTTTTATGGGATCGCATCGGCAATGCAGACAGTATCAATGGGCGAGAAGAAGGTTATGAAGGCGATCATACCGACTATAACGATCACCCTGAATACATGAAGCGCGTTCAAACAGCGCTCGAAGCCGTGCGTCGCCTAGAGGGATTAGATCAAGGCGGACAAAACGCCCTTGGTCTTAAAATGGTTCCAGGACCTATCTATCAGGCGTTCACTGAAGATTGCCCGATTATTTTGGATGAATATAATAAATCCAAAGAGGGTACAGATGATTGTATGCAGACAATCTTACAGTTCTTCCGCGGTGAAGGACCAGGTGAGATCACAATTCAAAGCCCCCTTAAAAATGAAGGCAAAGGCGGTAAGTCATACACATTAAAACGCAAAGATATGGGGCCAAACTTTTTCGTGACCGCCGCCGGTAATGCCGTTGTTGACGGCGTGACAACACGCGAGCTATCAGAATCAGCCAACCAGCGTTGGAACCCCTACACGATTGCAAAATCAACCGAAGATGATTGGTTGCACGCATGGACACAATTTGCCACGGGCGTTCCCATTTCAACCCTTTTCAAAACAGGGTACAAGAATGGCGTCAATCAATGGGATGCTGATCCTGAAGCTTTCCGTGAATTTCTTTATAATCGTCGCACAGACGGTTTGTCAGACGAAGATATTGCGATGATTCCCGATGAATCATTTGATTTCATCAAGAACTGGAAACATTTCTTTACCGATTGCAAAAAGCTTGCCTCTTTCTGTCATAAGTGGTCCTTTATGCTGGATCCTGATAATGTTGATCTAATCGGCGTTGATGATGCGCGCGTCATGGAAGAAATTGATGAGCCAGAATACCGCAAAGAAGTCGCAATGGGATATCGTAAGATTATTACATGGCTTGAAAAAGTTCGTCACAATTTTGCGTCGTCAAAACCCCTATCACAAAGTGATGGTTATGATATTGGACGTTACGACACCCCACCCTCTCTTGTACAGGGTGAAATTGAGCCGACATCTCTTAATTATGGGACGCGCCTGAATGAAATTATTATTCAAGAGATCCTAGACCATACTTTTGGACGCGGAAAAATGGCAACCTATGAACAGCTTATGACATGGGCGCGTGAACACGGCCTAGCAGATAATGAGTTGAATGAAGGCCGCAAAAACACAAATCATCGTTTTGGTAGAGGCTTTAACATTAGTCCACTTAATGGCTATAATATATCATCAAAAGCCGATGTTATTCAAAAATTATTAGCCGACCATATCCGCGAAACCATGCCGACGCATAAAGACAAAAGTGACAATGCATTGGTGCCGAAAAGTCAGATTATTAGCCTAATTACACATTTAGACACGCTTGATACGCGTGATCTTAAACCCGCCAATGATGATGAAGAAAGTTTAACCAAAACATTTAACAATCATGCACAGGATTTAATCTTCTTAAACCCAAGCAAGCGCACCTTTATCCGCCAGCCATTGGTTAGTGGACAATCTTTGGATGCAACCCCCAGAGAAGATGAAGACGGAAACCTTATTGATACGACCCCAGATGTTAATGACAATGATTTGATTGATGAAAAGTCGTTCCTAAGCACACTTGTTATGCCCGTTATCGGTCAAATTAACATGGGGGCGCTCTGGAATAATGGTCTTTCTGATTCTGGTTTATTAGCCATTCATGACGACGACAAATCTGTGAAAATGGCCGAAAACACAGGCGGTAAAATCGCTATTACCACAGTCATGGTACAAGACGAAGATGGCCTAGAGAGCCCCGTTCATATTGTACGCAGCCGAGAAACAGGTAAAACACTGGTTATTGGAACAATTGATGACAAAACACTAAGCCGTAACTTTATGCTTGCACGTCATAATTATGTATCACGTAAAGACCCGCACGCAGAACGTAAAATTAGAGATGGTTTGTTAAAAGTTGCTGGCAAACAGAGTGATGACCTTAACAAATCTCTTAAATTGGCTTTCTTGATGCGCAATCAATCTGTTTTTGGCCTTGGTGCCGAAGAGAACAGGTCTCTAGAAGAGCTATTAGTCAATGACGATATTGAATGCTTTAACAAGAACTATCTTGTGAAAAAGGGCGGAAGCCTCTTGCAAAAGCGCGCAATATAGTGTTGGCTATATATAAGTAATAAAAAAAGATAATAAAACACCATAAATAAACATGGAATAATAATAAAAAAATAAAAATAACAGGGTACTAACAGGAGAGCACTAATGACACAAAACAACAAAACGGAGACGAAGCAACAATCGCGTGTTGACCTAACCCAGCGTAACAAAGTTTTAACGCAGCTAGCACTAAAACAAGCCACATCTAACCCCGTTAAAGTTTTCGGGATGGTGAAAGTCTTCTTTTTACAAAATGATTGGCAGGGCGACTGGTTGCGCCAAGAAGAAAGCATCGTTCAGCCGCAAAGCTTTAATGAGCTTAAAGAAGCCGTCGAAGGCAACACGGTAAAAACAATTCTTATTACTGATGCTTTATATGTGCCTGTTTCGGCCCTTGCCTTTATTTGTGCAAAGGCAACATCGGAAAAAATTATCTTCCTTGAAAATGAAGATTAATAAAACACACATATTATAAAGCCCATACAACGTAAAAGATAAAAGAATGACACATAAAGACAGCATAAAAGTCCAACAGCTCTGGCTGGGCCTTCAAATTGGTATTAAAGAAGAAAATTTAATCCATCTGGTTGGCGGTAACAAAGCCGCCTTAGAAGAAGTGCGCGGCCTAGAAAATGTTGTCATTGAAAAGGATGCTCTTTTCACACCCTATCGTCATGATCATATTGATGGCGTAATCCACACCCTTTTGGAAGAACAAAAATTCTGGCAAGAATTTAAAACAGTTATTCCCCTTTTACAACAATCGAACATTAAGCTTGATAGATTTTTCTTTGGTAGAAAAATCAATGATAATAATAAGGTTATCGAATATAGCTATGCCTCACAGGCACGCGGTGCCGTGTTTAATCCAGATCTGTGGGAAGGGCGTGAAGCCGAAATGATGAGCGTCTATTATATGCTCTCAAAACAACAAAGAACTGCAATCCCCATCACAAATGTCCGTAGAGAAATTGCGTCACGCGCGGGACAATCATATCGCCTAGATATTATTGAGATGGCTCTAAATCAACGCAGCTCATCATTAGAAGAGGTTATTGATAAAGGCCTTATAGATTTGTATAAAGAAGTTCTGGATTTGGTTAACCTTGATCCCGACACGCAAGACCTTATGATTCCACAAGATGATGACGGGGTTTCAAATTTTCATATGGTCGCGCATTTCAATAGCTTTAGACGCTGGGTTATTTTCTTCAGAAATCACGGTCTAGAATTTTCAATAGAAGATCTGGCACGCCCCTATGGTGATTCAAATAGCTTCATTCAAGAGGCCGCTGATACTAATTTGGGCGCTATCTTCCATAAAGATATTTGGGCAGGGCGCCTTGATGAAATGCTAGAGCTTTGGTCACATGTGCCACAAGACAAATCAAAGGCCAAAGATGTAGATATCAATGTTGTTTATGAAGAGGCAGAAGACCAAACATTTGCTTCGCTTGATTTTACATTGGACGCCAATACCACCAAAGAAGATTTATTCATGCCAATAACACTTGATGGCTGCAATCACGGCGTTTGTTTCATGGGCACAAAGGCCGCGTGGGACCAGATTGATATGATCATGGATATGATGGAGCAAAAAGGCACGCCGATAACGTTAGAAGACCTGTATCAAACAACTGGCTTTACAGATGAAACGCTCATGTCAAAAGCCGTGCGCTTCGGTCATCATGGCCATGTTCTGTCTTTAATTGATCCACAGAATGACATTTACCTCTCTTTTGAACACGCCTCTCAAAAAAGCAGTACAGGGCACAACTTCCTTGATGCTATTGAGCGCGATTTTAAAATTCACGATCTTTTTGATGCCAGCCTATGGGCGGGCAATGGGAAACTGATGTTACAGTTCTGGGATGCATTCGGACCAAGCCACGCAAAGGATGCCGTACATAATTTTGGTGATAAAGTTGCCAGTACAAATGTTGAGACACTAAGGCGTGCGCATCAAAAATTAAAACAAAGACGTGAGCGGAAATTAAAACCTTAATGCTTATACGTTAACAAAAACCACCATCAAAATGGTGGTTTTTTTGTGTCTTGGATTATTAAATCTTCCTTGCTTTTGGACAACAGATATAGTCTTCTAAACATCATGATGAAATGGTCAAAAAATTCCAAGCAAGATAGTGGTGATAATACACTAACATTAAGCGACCATATGCGCGCCGCACAAAAAGGCGATCAAAAAGCCTATCAACTTGTTTTAGAAGCCGCAGTGCCCCTCTTAACGACTTATTTCAAAAAACGCATCTTTGATGGTGATGTTGATGACATTATCCAAGAAACGCTTATGGCTGTTCATACAAGCAGACACACCTATGTACCAGACCTGCCCTTTGAGAATTGGTTATACGGTCTTGCGCGCTTTAAAATGCTGGATGCCTTAAGAAAATCATACAAAAAATCTGACCGTGAAGTACAAATTCCAGATTCTCTTGAAACCTTTTTCGGGGATGAAACGAATAATGATAATGAGGCACGGTTAGATGTTGAGAAAATCCTCAATACATTACCAAAAAAACAGCGTGATATTGTCTATCGCTCAAAAATTATGGGGGAAAAATTGGCTGATATTGCAGTGACCTATAAAACAACAGAGAGCAATATTAAGGTTATTATCCATCGCGCCTTTCATGATTTGAAAGAACAACACAGCGCACAATAAAAATAATTGAAAAACAATAGATTAAACCAATATTAGATAAAGATAACAAAAAGAATTAAAGGTCAAACACGTGGAAAATCATAAAGATTTTATAAGCAGCCTTTGCAAAGACGCCGATCCGGTGAAACCAACAATGTGTTGGAACCGACGCGCTATTGCCTTTATTTTCATTGCCTATACATTGGTTGCTATCGGTGTTTCTGGCCTTGGGTTTCGTCATGACATTGCCACCATCATGGAAAATAAAGCCGTTTTTTATCAATTGGTTGCCTTATTTCTATCTGGATTTATTGCGGCACTGGCAACATTCCGCCTTTCTATACCCCGTGACACCATTGATCTGACCACAAAGATCCAATTGGGTATTTCAACCCTCATCATTATTGGGTTATCGTCATATTGCATGATCATGGGCGACAGCGCAGATCTTGATCGTTATTTAAATTTTGATGAAATTATGTACCGCGTTAAAAACCTAGCCATGCTCAGTGTTTTCCCGATCATTATCATGGTTTATTTGGTCAAACGCGCACGCCCCGTCCACACTTCAATGGCTGGTTTTGCGTGCTTCCTCAGTGTATCATCAATCGCTGTGATGGGTTGTCGCATGACCTGCCCCATTGACTCCCTCTACGGTAATCTTCTGTGGCATTACTTACCCATTTTGGTGCTTGCTGGACTTGGCTATTTGATTGGCCGCTTCTTGTACCGTTAATATCCCATGACCATCACATTTCATGAACATGATACATATAGCGCAATGATCGAACAATGCGGTACGGAATATCGCGACGTTTTTATTCCAATCACGCAAAGCCATTATTACGGTCAAACCGTTTTAATCAAACATAATTTACGGCCGCGTTTTTTCACCCTATTAAAAGACACAAAAACAGTCGGATTTTTTATGATCTCCGATTTCTATAGTCTGGGTGGATTTTATCGCCGCACACGGTTAGATCGTGGTCCTATTTGGTTGATCGAACCAACAACAGAAAATATAGCAGAATTTATGCTTGTATTACGCGATTTAATGCCAAGACATCTTTTCCACAAAACGATTTTCATGCCTGAAATATATGACCAAGAATTAATTCCGCTCATAGAGAACGCCAAATGGCGTAGCGTCATAAATACAAAACCCTATCAAACATGTTTGCTCAATTTGAAACCAAACACTGGGGACTTACGCAAAAACCTAAAACAGAAATGGCGCAACAGCCTTAATAAGGCACAAAAATCAGACCTAACCGTTATCCATGATGATAGCCTGAAATATGCGAAAGAGTTTCTGCTTTATTATAAAAGAGATAAAAATTATGATGGCCCCTCTTCACAATTCTTAAATTTATTACTTAAAAAAGCATCCACAGAGAACGCCGTTACATTTACCCGTATTCTTCAAAATAATAAAGTCATTTCCTTTGCTGTGTTTCTGCGCCACAACACCAGCGCAACTTACCAAGCGGCGTGGCAATCCAATGCCGGACGATCGGTAAATGCGGGCTATCTGGCACTATGGTCAGGGCTTCAATATTTGAAAGAAAATCATGGTACGGCGCATCTGGATTTGGGGGGGGTAAATCAGCAGCATGCTGTCGGCTTAACACGTTTTAAAGAAGGCTTAAACGGTCAGACGATAAATCTGGTTGGAAGTTACTATTGAGACTTAATTTTCAAGCGTAGTTAAATTTTGTAAGCGCGGCTTATTAAAGGAGGCCACATAAAGTGTACGGCTCTCCCATGTCGGTAGATTGAAGAACGTGCTGTATTGATAATAAATCTCAGTTGATAAAATCGTTTCGTTATCACGCCACGTAAAATCACCTGGCATATTTGGCACACTTCCCTCAACACCATAAGCACTAGATGCGGCTAAGGTTCCACCACCATTATATTGCCATACGATCTCCGCCAAACTGTCTTCTGGTTTTGTCATGATTGTTGAAAAAACACGCATCGCACTTGAATTATAAAAAGGCGCCATTGTTTGTGCCGCAATATTAATAAAATCATCAATATTATTTTCTGGGCTTTCAACGCGTGACATCAAATCATTTAAAGAGGCACTAGCCCGTGATAGTTTCTGATTAATGAGTATATAGCGTGCGGTTTCAAAGGAAAAAACCAAGAATAATGCCAACATAGGCAAGAAGATAGCCGCCTCAATCACAATCGATCCAGAGCGATTGTGATGAAATTTATGCATGAGAGATCGTATGTTTTTTATCATGAATCAATAATTCTATATGGTTCATTCCGAACAGGAACAACCGTTTCTAAACGCGTGAAATTCTTCCCTATAATCGGCGCCATTAATCCCGTTAAAAACGGCAGATCATAAGATACACGATAGAGAACAATTTCATCGGCGTCCCCTAAACCAACAGTGCCACGATCGGGATCCCAAACACCATTACTGTTGGCGTCGACGAATGCCTCGCCCTCATCCCAAATTCCGTTATTCGGTGCGTTATCAGTAAATTCTTCTGGTAATCCAATATCAGCAAAGCTCTCATAAACGAAGGTTTCAACGCTGGCCGTATTCATGTCTATCAACCCTAATGTGTGATTACCGATGATCTCTTGAATACGCTCTATACGGGAACTACTACCTTCTGATCCTGTAATACCAAAACGGGCAGCCTCGCGCACGCCTCCCTCTACTAAAATAGAAACCGCTAGAACCATTAAAATTTCAATCACGGCAATAACCGATAATAATGTTACACTGCCCACAATTGCGAACTCAACGGCGGCAACACCGTCTTCGCTTTTGGCAAAGTCGGTTAGTTTTTTTTCTATATTTTTTATTGTCATCATATTGATTTTTAAAAATAATGTTTCTATACACAGAATTATCGTCTATCTTACAGTATAGTTCTTTTACTTTGAAAAAAGGTTTATTATGTCTCGCTTTTTATCTTTATTTTCGACGCTTTTGATCGTTTTTATGTTGAGCGGTTGTACGACAACCCAGCAACAAAAAACACCGCCAACAGCCCCCCACAGTGCCACACAAAAATTAATTAACTTGGGCAATAGTATGATTGCCGCGGGTGATGTTGAGGCCGGTTTAGGTTTTTTTCAAAAAGCCGCCTCAAATGAACCAACCAACGAAGATGTCGTCGTTACCTACGCAAAAAACTTAATGCTGTATGACATAAATGATGCCGTCACATACTTATCACAAGCGACACAAGATATACAAAGCCCCCGCCTTTATAATTGGTATGGTGTAAGTCTTGATCTAAATGCCGACCACATAAAAGCACAAAAAATATATCAAGATGGCCTAAACATAGACCCGAAGAACATCTCATTGATGAATAATCTAGGTCTTTCATTTGCCGTTACAGGGCAAACAGAGGCCGCGCGCGCTTTATTCAATAAGGTGATAGCCCTAGAGCCAGACAACAGCCTCTATCATCAAAATAAGGCAATAGCGACTATTCTAAGTGGTGATGATACATTAGTACGAGAAGAATTATCAAATATCATGCCCGCGGGCGATATTGATGCATTGATTGCAACCTATGGCAAAACGACCGCTTCGTCGTTAGAGCTATTGCGATTAATTAATGGTCTATAAAGCCTTAGTTCATTGTACGGAAACTATCAATCGCGCTTAAAAGGCCTGGCGATAACAGAACGATAAATAAAGGCGGCAAAATAAAAATAATCATGGGTAATGTTAGGATGGCTGGCAAGCGTGCCGCCTTTTCTTCTGCCTTCATCATGCGTTCATCGCGATATTCCGCGGCTAAAACCCTCAAAGAATTTGAAAGCGGTGTTCCATATTTTTCCGTTTGAATTAGTGTTGAAATAAGAGAACGCATTTGTGCTAAATCAACACGTTTATTTAAATTATACAGCGCATCTGTTCTGTTCGGTAAAAAGCCTAACTCAACCGATGCCAATGTAAATTCTTCTGATAGTTCTGGATAAGCCTCAGCCATTTCATTGGCAACGCGTTTTAAACTAGCGTCCAAACTTAATCCCGATTGTGCACAAATAACCAGTAAATCCAAAGCATCCGGCATTGCTTTGCGAATTGCGGCGCCGCGTTTTTGTTTCATGTTTTTAACAAAAACTTGCGGTGCATAATACCCCCCCGTTACACCAACAACAGAAACGAGTAATTGCATTGTGCCAGTGATCTTTCCATCCAATATACTATAGGCAACGAACACCCCAAAGGCACCAAAAATAAGCGGTGAAATTGCTTTAAAAAACAGGAAGACCATCATCGCATCGCGCCCGCGATAGCCCGCTTGTGCCAACTGCATTTGCAGACCTTCGGCATGTTCAGAACCCATTAGTTTTAATTTCTCAACAACACGCTTTACGGTATTCATGCCAATTTGATCGCGAGAAAATTTATCCGCCGCTTTAAGACGTTTTGCCGATAATTGATCGGCGATAAGATCTTCACGGCGCGCATTGATCTTATTAATACGATTCGATACCGGATCCGCTGGTAACATAGATTTCCACAAACCAAGCACGGTTAAGAACGCCATCATGGCGGCGCCTAATTCCAATCTATATTCCGTGAGAAATGACATCATTATATTTCGAAGCTCACAATTCTATTCATTACAAATGCACCAAGACCGATCATAAACAATCCAAAGATTGCCAGCTTAATACCACGCGGGTCATTAAATAATGGTTCAACATATTCAGGACTCATAATTTTCAAAATGCCATACATGATAAAAGGTAGCGAACCAATAATAATGGCGCTGGCCTTTGCCTCTGATGACATGGCTTTAATTTTCATTTGCACTTGTTTTCGCTTGCGCAATATTGTGGAAAGATTAGACAAAGTTTCTGCTAAGTTACCACCCGTTTCTTGTTGAATAGACAGCGCAATACAAAAGAATTTTAACTCTGCAATATCCAAAATACGTGAACGTTCTAACAAGGCCTCATTCATATCAACACCTAATTTAATAGCATTGGCGACATGACTGAACTCAACCCCAACAGGGCCCTCCATTTCATACCCAATTGATTGAATCGTCTGCGTTAACGGTAAACCCGATTTAATACCACGCACCATCAAATCAATGGCATCAGGAAAGAATTTAATGAATTTTGCAGTACGTCGTTTTACCAAGAATGAGATAATAAAATCAATGACCTTATAAGCAAGAACAAGCGCCCCCACAATAGCCAAAAAAGGTGCAATTTTTTTAGAAATAAGAATAAAAGAAATCAATATAGTTAAAATTAATGTCGCAATAAAGAAATGAATAATACGAATGGACTTACCAGTTCTATCCAAGCGGGATTGTAATAATTCTGGCTTTGGTGTTATGCGTTTTAAGAATGCATCAAGATTGCTTTCCTTGCCATGTTTGCGAATATCAACGGCGTTCCCTTTTAATATTTTTTGCATCGCTGTTGCACCATATCCGTCAGCGCGAACGCGTTTCAGGCGGTCATTATAACGGTCAGGCACATTAGAGGGGGCAAGTGCTAGATAAGCGCATATCACAAAGAATATCGCACCACCGATATAAAAAAGATATGTTATGTCTCCAGTTAATAAATCCAACGATTACGTCTTTCTTTCAAATCTAATTAACACCCATAGCGGCCAACAAGGCGCGCTCTAAACCAAAGTAATTCGCCCGATCAACAAAATAAGGACGCAGACCAGATGATTTAAACTCACCCGTTAATTTCCCGTCATCGCCTTCGCCTGTAAATTCATAGGTGAATAAATCTTGTGTCGTAACCACGTCACCCTCCATGCCAACAATTTCTGTAACATGTGTGATGCGGCGCATACCGTCGCGCATACGGCTAACCTGTAAGATCAAATCCACAGCTGATGAAATCTGTGTGCGAACGGCCTTTGCGGGTAAATTAATACCTGCCATCCCAACCATGTTTTCTAGTCGGGTTAATGCCTCACGAGGATTATTCGCGTGAATTGTACATAAAGACCCATCATGCCCCGTGTTCATGGCCTGTAACATATCGACCGCTTCCGAGCCACGAATCTCACCCAAAATCACACGATCCGGGCGCATACGAAGAGAGTTCTTTACAAGGTCACGCATGGTGATTTGTCCATCGCCTTCTAAGTTTGGAGGGCGTGTTTCAAGGCGTACAACATGGGGCTGTTGTAATTGTAATTCAGCCGCATCTTCAATTGTTACGATACGCTCGCCCGCATCAATCATTTGTGACATGGCATTAAGGCTTGTTGTTTTACCAGAACCAGTACCGCCAGAGATTAGAATATTCAAACGCGACCGCGCAGCAATTTTTAAAACTGTCGCCATATTATCAGAGATGTTTCCTTGGCGTGCCATCACATCTAACGTGATGCCATGTTTAGGGAATTTACGAATTGAGATTGATGGTCCATCAAGGGCCAGTGGCGGAATAATAATATTTACACGCGATCCATCTGGCAGACGCGCATCACACAGCGGCGTTGTTTCGTCAATGCGACGGCCGATACCCGTTACAATACGCGTTGCAATATTCATGACGTGGTCATTATTGCGAAACTTAATCGGTGATAATTCTAACTTACCCTTACGCTCAACATAAATCTGATCATATCCATTGACCAAAATATCGGTGATATCTTCATCATTTAAAATCGGTTCTAAGGGACCAAAACCCAGCATGTCATTTAATAAAGTTGCAACTAAATGGTCTTGTTCGGCCTTATTAAGACTGAAATCATTTTCCGTCAATAGCTCTGAAACAATGGCCTCAATTTGACCACGTAAATCTTCTTCGGATAATGTTGCGGCGCGTGTTGCGTCAATTCTGTCTAATAAAGCCGGTGCAATAATGTCTTTTGCTTCAAGGACAATACGTGTCGTATCGTCAAGCTCTTCACTCCCTTCATCCCCCATCCCATCATTAAAATGATTCAGGCGGTAAGATTGAACGAGACTAAGTAAATCATTAAAAGCCTGATCATGATCAATATCGCCAATAAAACGTTTGTCTGTTGACATGATTTTATTAATTTTCGTATCAAACCACTCACGCAATGTCTTTGGCGATTTTTCCAATAAACCCTCTTCGCGTAAAGCGTTTAATAGAACATGAGAAACCGTTTTTGGTTCTTCTGTATCTAAAGAATCCGCAGAAGAGTCGTCAACATCATGAACATGCTCTTGCTCTTCTATAACCAAATCATCATCAAGCAAAAGATCTGTTTCAACCTTTGGTTCTTTTTCTTTGTTGGTCTCTTTATTTTTACCCCGGTTCAGGCGCGATAAGGGATCTTTCATTATGCATCCTCTTTCGGTTTAAATATTTTATTCAGCCAATTGGCTTTTTTCTGATGTTGGCCTTGTACCATCGTGCCACACAATTTTTTTAGAGCTTGTACAGATTTACAATTCTGATCAAGTTTGGAAATAGCGCAACCCGCATTCGCTGCCTTACCAATCGGGTTTGGATCGTCAGGAATTAACATCGTTATTTTTTCACCAATACCGCGTTCAAAATCTTTTTCTGAAACTTGTGCATGGCTATCTTGATATTTATTCACTACAAAAATAATTTTTAACTTGGGCGCAATTTTTCTTGCTGATTCTTTAATGCGTACAGAATCGCGAATACCCGCCAAGGATAGATCAGACACGACGATCAAATAATGGCTACTGGTAAAAACTGTATCATATAAATGAACATGAGAACGTGGCATATCAAGGACTGTGTAACGCGCCGTTTCTTTCGAGAAATCAATCATCATTTTCACAGCTGCAGAGGCAATACGAATTTCAGAATCTGGATTTTCTTCTGCCGCAAAAACTTTCAACTTTGATGTGACCTTCACTAAGGCACTAGAGAATAAAAGATTATCCATACGGTCTGGTTTCTGAATTGCATCACGCAACCCCATGCACGGTTGAATATCAAAATTCAATGCATTCGTCCCGTAATGTAAATCAAAATCTAACAAGCATGTTGTATGGTTCATATCTTCGGCAATGATCCACGCAAGATTAGCCGCGATTGTACTTGTCCCTACCCCGCCACGCGTACCAACGACCGTAATAACTTCTGGCTTAATGTCATCTTCATCGACAACAATATTCGCTTCCATCGCACGATTCAAAGAACGCTGTACTTCGTGTGCAGTAACGGGTTTCACCAAATAATCTTGGACACCCAATTCAACCAAATCACGATAAAGAGAGACTTCGTTCTCACGACCAATAATAATCAATGATTTAAGTTTGTTGATTTCAATAAGATCTTGAGCGGCATAACGAATATCATCTTCTAGGGATAAATCCACCAATGTTACATCGGCCAATCCATTCTTTTTAAGAACGCTATGAACTGTTTCAAACTCTGCTAAATTAACGGATGCTTCACGCCAAATATTTTTTGCGGCTTCATTGATGATTGTGCGCGTATGTTCGTCCGTGGCAAACCCCATGAACGCGCCCTTAAATTTTATATCATCTTTTTTCTTCTGTTTTCTTTCTTCAACCACAATCATATCTCTCTTTTTTGCCCTGTTTATAGTCATTTTTTTGTCTATTGTGACAAAATACCCTCTCGGTCAATATCGATAATCTCGCCAGTACGATAGCGCTCAATTGCACCAACGCCTTGATGTGCGTCTGCTGGTGACGCTTTTTTACCCGCCTTTAAATCATGCGGATTGACAATCATCGCCGCTAAGTTCTGTGCTGTTGCACATCCAAAACTACTGCCCATGCTGTTGTTGTAATCTGTGCCAGATGGCTTGTTCCAATTCGGGCAATCATCAACGCGCGCATCCCAATGGGATACATGTATAATAGCCTTATTCTCGTCAAACATGTCGGCCTGCACCATATGTGTTTTCAGATTTTCCTTTAAACCCGCAAGCTTTATCATTTCTTTGGCGCGGTTTGCTTGATTTTTATTATGTGCATAAATATCAATATTCGTTACCTGATCTGGACGAATATCTTCTAGAGATCTAACAACCGTTTCCTTGCTTGATAAATACGGCGTACATGTACCAGCCACAAAATCTAACACCACTTCATCATGCGCCATAACAACATTTGCTTCTGGGGCAACATAACGTGGCTCCCACTCGGCATTATTAGATGCACCACAGGCGGTCAGAAAAATAAGCGTGCCACATGCAATAACTGTGTTTTTTAATGTCTGTTTCATACTCATCTATTCCTTAATTCAATTGAAAACCAGAAGATTTATTTGTACTTAAAATTGGCTTCATAATATCTGCTTGTGGTTTGCGTAAAGGTTGACGATGCGTCTCTCGGCGCAAATAACGATCAGAATCTTTTGGTGGCACATACCCATCATTTGGTTTAGATAATTTCGCATTGGTCGGTTGAACCACATACGGTGTCACCAAAATAACCAGTTCAGTTTCTTGTTTCGCCATATTATCCGATGAGAATAAAGCCGATACACCCGTAATATCGCCAAGTCCTGGAACTGTGGTGTTATCTTGTGCAATACGCTGTTGTAAAAGACCTGCAATCGCAAAGCTTTGTCCTGATCCCATCTCAACCGTTGTTTCGGCGCGGCGTGTACTCAAGGCCGGAACATTTAAATTACCATCATTAAACGCACCCGTATTACTTAACTGGCTGACCTCTGGTCTAACACGGAGGGATATGCGATTATCATCTAAAATCGTTGGTGTAAAGGCCAGTGATACACCAAACTCACGAAACTCAATTGAGATACGATTATCTTCTTGGGCTACAGGAACCGGAAATTCACCACCCGATAAGAAGCTTGCTGTTTCACCAGACAAAGCCGTTAAATTTGGTTTTGCCATAACCTGAATAAGGCCTTCCTGTTCAAGTGCATCAATTAAAGCACTGACAGAACTATTATTGCCTTGGAATCCAACACCTAAATTATTCGTGCCACCAGTACGTGTTAGGAAACTACCTGCGGCCGTGGTTGGCGAACCCGTTGCCAATCCAAAAACAAAATTACCAATCGTTGAGGCAACATCCCAGTTAACACCCAAGTCCTTCAGAGAGCTACGTGAGATCTCAGCAATAGTTACTTGTAAATTAACCTGATTTGCACCCGTAATTTTTAATTGATTAATGACACTGTTACCACTGCCAACAAAACGTTGTGCAAATGCAACGGCATCGGCCGCATCAGATGCATTACGCACATCACCACGAAGGACGACAGTGTTATTCAATGATTTCACCTTAATGTCCGCTTGGGGAAGCATTTGGTTCATCGCCGATTGTAAGCGATGGGTTTCAAACGCAATTGTTACCTTGCGATTAACAATGACATTTTCATTTTCATCAACCGCATAAAGATTTGTTGTCCCCGGTAAACGACCATAAATGTAAATCAATGTTGGCGTCTTAACCTGAACATCAGCGATTGTTGCGTCCGCCACAAAAACCGTTGAAATTGGTTTTGACAACTTCATTAATGTACCCTGATCAACCATTAAACGGACAGGCTTTTCACCGTAATCTTTGATATCTTCGTAAGCCGCAGGCACAGCAATAGCCGCCGTTGTGATAGATAAAGAACCATCGGTGCCACGTTCAACATCTCCGCCTGTGGCAAAGAAGAAAACAGTTAATGCCAGAATTACACCAAGACCGATATCTTTTAAAATTTTATTCATTATTCATCTCCTTGAATAGTCACATTTTCTGTGACACTGCCGCGGATAATTTGTACTTTGCGTTGCATCATATCATTCGATAATATTTGACTAGCTTCGCCATCGAGTGTGTAACGAACACGTTCTTCAGGAACGATAATGTCTTTATTGCCATCTGCAACAGACGCTTCTATCAAAGAGATATTTTCCGAATCCGTCTCATTTGAAATTTTCTCATCAGAAGCATCTTCGATTGTTAAGGCCCTTAACGTTAAAGATAGACGGCCAATTTGTGTGGCAACCATAAGGATTTCTGCCTGTTTTGGCGTAACCTCAAGCGTCGCTGTTTTCGGTACAGAAGGCGCCGCATTTTGGTCATCCACTTTTTGATCCATCGCTAAAATCCGAACATCTTCTAAAATCGTTTCTGCAACTTGGCGCACTGGGCGCTCTTCATTATCAGGCTGTCTGATAGAATGAGTAAGCAAAATGTCAACCTTGTCACCAGGGAAAGCCAAACCAGCAATCGCTGATTGTGCATTAACTTGTACGGAAACCGCGCGCATTCCTTTTTGTAAGATGGCGGCTACAAATCCACGATCACCAGGCTTAATAATACGACTGCTACTTATGGGCTCGCCTTTGACCAAGCCACGGCGCACAACCGTACCGTAAAATTCTTCTAATTTTTTTTCATTGGCCGCTTCATTATTTGATTTTGTAATGAAGGCATCATTCAAACCCGTTTCAGGCCATGCTTGCCATGTGATTGTTTCGGGCGCTACAAATGTTCCTGCAGACATATTTTTGGCGGCAACCAAGACGAAATTTTCTGGTTGTTGCTGAACAACGGCTTGTTCTTGATTATTTTTTATAGCTGGTTTTTTTGCATTTTTAACAAATACAAACATCATCGCCGCGGCAATAATGGCCAATGCCATAAATAAAATACGTCGTAACATGATCTCATCCGATCGGTTGTTATATTATATAGATACGCGCCAAGAAAAAGAGGCTGACTGGGACGATGGCAAATGCATAGGGCACCTTAACCATCGGGAGATTATCCTTCTGGACTTTGATATTACCACAAAAGCGGCGCTTTGTGAAATGATACCCTACTAATACAAGGGCAACAATTCCGCCAGCAAGTGTAATGAGAAACAAATATGGCATTGCAAGGTTGGGACCAACCCATAATGCAAAAGTACTCATTAATTTGACATCACCCGCACCGAATAATTTTTTAACAAAAAGGATAAAACCAATAATGAGGAACCCAATTGCCGTTAGTGCATGATAGACGATATCAATAATATCAACATGTCCAAGCAGATATGAAACAGATATAAATAGGCCGTAAGAAATGATAATCACATAAGAAACCCAATTTGGTATTTGGAATTTCTGTGCATCGGTTTTCAGTGCAATTAATAAAACAATCCCCGTTGCCAATAGACACGTGAATTGTAAGATTTCTAGACCTGAAAATACACGACCAAACAGACTTAGTGATGTATCAAAGATACCCATTGTTTAAAACCCCGCCAGACTTAAAACTTGGTCTTTAATAAATTAAAGATAAAAAAGAAGATTTGCCGAGAGCGCATAAAAACACTCTCGGCATAATCAACGTTATATTATTATGGAGTTTCTGCTGGTGGTGTTTCACCGCCGGCACCAGTAAAGCCTGTTGCTGCAGTATCTAGTTCACCAGAAATACCTTCAAAAATTCCGTCTAAAGATCCACCAAGCGCCTGGAAACCGGCAATGGCTGCGACCGATACAAGGGCGGCAATAAGGCCGTATTCAATGGCTGTTGCACCGTCTTGTGCTTCTTGAAATGCTTTGATGTGTGACATAATTAAAGTAATCATAATGTACCTCCTCAGGTTACAAACTTAGTTTATATATTGTTGTAAACGTTGATGTGTGTGTTTTGTCTACCCTTTTAGCTTAACAGGTTATTTATGAACAAATTATTAAGATTTATCCACAGGTGTAATAAATTATGAAAAATATATCAAAAAGGCCCGCCTATATATAAGGTATCAATATTTTTATTTTTCGTTTCGAAATTGAATAAAATTTTGTGCTTATTTTTAATAGATATTTTTCAAATTTAATCTTGTTTGAATCATAAACTTAAATTTTTTTAAGATGACTGTGGCATAATGGTAGAATGATTACTTTTAAGCCAATGAAACATATCAGCTCTTTTCTGCACAACCATGACGGCAGTATCTTGGTTTACGCGGCCTTAGCTTTCATTCCGCTTGTCGGTTTTGCGGGCATCGCCGTAGATAGTGCGCGTGGTTATATGATCAAAAGTCATTTATCAGAAAGCTTAGATGCCGCCAGTTTAGCAGCCGGTAGAGCGCTTACAGTTGAAGATATTGAGGCAGACGTCACACGATTTTTTAATCTGAACTTCAAAGATGACTACATGAATGCCACAATTGTAGGTCCTTTTGCGACCTATGATGAAAATACAAATGAAATCACCGTGACCGCAAGCGCAACAATTGATACCAGCTTTATGCGGATCTTAAACAAACAAAATTTAAGCGTTTCTGCTAGAACAAAAATCCAACGTAATGTCCGTGGTATGGAGTTATCCCTTATCATGGATAATACTGGATCAATGCGGGGTGGCGGCAAAATGGATGCGATGAAAGATGCCGCAACCGATCTGATTAATATTCTTTATGGTGAGCAAGAAGAAATTGATAATTTCTGGGTCAGCCTCGTCCCCTATTCAGCCAGCGTTAATGTTGGTAGCGGTTATGATGAATGGTTGCAGGGCTATAACCCGAGCGATTATACAGGAACTGTCTGGAAAGGGTGCGTTGAAGCGCGCAGTGACGGCGAAGATTTAACAGATACCATTCCTGCCGATTCTTTGTTCACCCCTTATTTATATCCCGATGATGTCGATAATAACTATCCCCCAATCCGTGAAGAAAATTCATGGCAGAATAATGGCCTTGGGCCTAATCTTGGTTGTGGGCCAGCCATTACACCATTAACGGGCATTAAGACAACAGTCATTGATGCTATTGATGAAATGTTACCTTGGCACCGTGGCGGAACATTAACCAATCTCGGACTTGTATGGGGGTGGCGCACCCTCTCACCCAAATGGCAAGGTCTCTGGGAAACCGATGATATATCCCTCCCCAAAGCCTATGACGAGCCACTCATTGATAAAGTAGCGATTATCTTAACCGATGGAACAAATCAATTTTTTGATTATCAAGGTGGTGGGCCATCTGGGTCGGATTACACCGCCTATGGTCGTAAAAACTGGGGTCGCCTTGGCGTGACAAATAATAATCAAGTCACTACAGAAGTTAACAGCCGCATGAGCGCAACCTGTGAGGCCATGAAAGATGAAGGGATTACAGTCTATACAATCACTTTTCAGTTAAATAACTCTACGGCTCAAAACTTATTTAGAAATTGTGCGACGTCTAATGCGCATTATTTCAATTCCCCGAATAACAGTGAGTTACGCTCTGTTTTCCAAAAAATCGGGAATGAATTAAGTAATCTACGTATCGTAGAATAAGCCCATCAAGAAGATTTTCTTTACATTATTTATAGAGCATCCTATGGTTAACAGAATTGTTAATTAAAGAATGGTTATAAAATGATTGGTACAACCTTTACAATCATCACAGGTCAAATGCTAAAAGCGATGCGTGACACGCACAGCATGTCTCAAACACGCATCTCAAAAGCCCTAGATACGAGTGTCATGTCAATCTCTCGCCTTGAGAAAGGCGACGCCGACTTAACAATCAGTGAGTTAGAACAAATAGCACATTTCTTTGAAGTAAGCCCAGGGGCGTTATTAGACGCGGTTATTAATGTCAAAACGCTTCTTATCAAACAGGGCTGTACAATTTTAGCGGATAAACATGCACTCAAGAAAATCAAAGGCTTCAAAAAGATTGACCGCCTGATGATTTATGAGCTATGTGTGAAATTTAAGCCAGACGCTTAAGTGAAATTTTATTTCTTACGACCTATCTCTTTCTTCTTAACCGCCTTTTTAGATGAAGAAGCCACCTTTTCTTGCACGGCACTAAAATCCTTGAGCGATTGATTAAAGGGGGCTTGCCTTGCGGTTACACTGCCGTCAAATACAAGTCCTATATTCGTAGCGAACTTCTTTGGATTAAAGGCGATAAAGCCATCTTCACCATCTGCGCGTACAGCATTTAGAAATGCCGCGACCGTCATGCGATCCAGAGGGATAGCAGGTAAATAAGTTGAATTATGATCGATTGTTTTTGTGACAAAATCTAGGCTCTCTAGCGTCGCCATAACGTCCAAAACGGTTGAAACCGGCACGTTTAGATGATGACTAAATTTAACCGCATCCCAATCATTATTATTGTTATAAAAAGAACGTGTTAATAAAACCATCATGGAAAGACTTAAGGCTTCTCTCATGCGATTTGAAAGCGTCATTCGGGAATAACCCATTAAGATATGTTGGGGGTGTTGCACGTAAAAACTTATGCTTGCACCTAGTAAAACAACCAACCAACCCAGATAAATCCAAATCATAAATAAGATCAGCGTTGCAAATGCGGCATAGATCGCGACATAGCTGGCGGAGCTACTAATCAAAGCCGAGAATAAAAAGCCCATAGCCTTCCACATAAAGGCGGCAAACAAGCCCCCTACAAACGCAGGAAAAATATTAACGCGTGTGTTTGGCATAAAAGAAAAAATGAATGTAAAGGCCAGCGTCATAATCAAATAAGGAATAACCACACCAAATAACGCCACTAATTGATCTGTATATTCTGGCAGACCAACATAGGATAGAACATCAAAATTTTGAACAGTTGTGGACAGACCTGCAGAGATAAAAATGAACAACGGCCATACAAGTAGAATTGACAGATAATCGCTAAAACGTTGCGCCAAGCTACGGTTGCGTTCTACGCGCCAAATCGTATTAAAAACCCGTTCAATTTTTTGCATCAAAGCGATAACAGAATAAACCAAGAATGCCAATCCAACGACACCCAGAACGCCAACTTCAATATTATCAACAAAACCAATAATATTATCTGTGATCTTGCCAGCCTCACGTCCCAATGGTTCTAGTAGATTAAGCAAGAAAGGTTCTATTTGGTTGTGAATACCAAACCCTTTTAAGACGGAAAAAGAAATCGCCAACAAAGGAACAAGAGTTATAAGAGTCGTATAAACAAGGCTCATTGCCTGAAGCGATAAATGCCCCTTTACCAAATCACCCAACAAGGCATAAATAATACGGCCAACGCGCAAGAAAAAACGACGTCCACCAGAAACCCTATTTAAATCTGTCGAGACAAATTCTTGAAATTGGCTTCTAAGGAACGTCGTTAATTTATTCTGCATAGTCGTATTTATAGAGATATTATTTTGAAATTACCACTTATATCCCAAAAGAATTGTGTATTTCTGGTCTTTGTTTTTTGCACCAGCCGCGGGATCATTATCAAAGTCATAATCAAATTGCATTGTCCCGATAAAGTTACCCGTGATCGGCACAGATAGACCCGTTTCGGTTTGCAATACTAAATCTTTGCTCTCTTCGACACTTTGGAAGATATCGTGGTTGTGGAATACACTGACAGGGCCATCAAAAATTTTCTGATCATACCGCATCGACCAATGGGCATTAAGTGCTTCTGTTTCACTACCATCTTCATCTTCACGCATCACAAAGCTTGGACCCAATGTTACTAAAAGATTTAAGTCATCACTTTTATATGGCTGATAACCAGCGGACACCCCGACAATTGTTTCTAGCTTAAGATCTGCTAACTTATCCTTACGTGCCGAAAGATTACCATTAACAAACCATTGTTCTGAAACAAAGTGGTCATAATTCAAGGCTAGCTCAGCGTTATTTTCTTTTTGTGATCCTTTATCAACAGAATAGTAAACATCTGCATCCAAGCGCACACGATTCTTATCGTCAATATCGCCACTGAAACCAGCATCAAGTTTAATGTTAGAGCGATCTGTATTCCCTTGTGATTTATCGCCACCAATTTTGATGTGACCTTTGGTTTCAAAACCAAGCAATGTATCAAGCACACCGCCAACCATGCTGGCATCTTTTTCTTCATATGACGTTGTTACAACATCTGATTTTGGTGCTTTAATTTCTTCTACAGCACTTAATGTTAGGCTTTCGGTTTCTGCATCAAACTTGTATTGTGATGTGCCATTATCTTGTGAAACACGCGCAATCTTATCAACAGGTATTTCTAAAACATTACCGTAAGCGGTTTTAAAAGAAACGATATCTTGGTTGACCGTTAAAACCGTACCAGACATACGGTCACCATTTTGAAAGAATAGTTGATCGGCACTAAGTTCAGAGCCATCTGATCCAGCAAATGAGACAGTACTGATTGAAGCGGACAGAAGAATAACCGCCACGCCAGAAAGAAGTTTTTTTGTAAATGTCATGAAATTTTTCCTCTGAGTATGTCATGTCGTTGAATAACAATAATGGCGGACGCCAAATTGATGATTGGTATAATCAATTCTTTATAAAGCTATGTCAAGTGACCAAAAAGCGCTTATTATTTTAACTAATAATAAAGACCATCGCGCCGATACACCAAACACAAGCCATAAGCCCATATATAGCAAGGCGGCTATTGATATTAAAAAATTTCATCGTTTAAAAATCCTTTAAAGATTCAATGATAAATTCGTCCCAAAGAATGGGGCAGAAACAGTATTTATAAGGAAAATGTGAATACCGCAGAATGCAGATTACATTAAGATAAAATTATTATGGGGGACTATTATTTAAAAATCAAGATGATTGATTTAAATACGCCCTTAAGTCTCTTTATGATGGTTGATAAAATCTTGTTCAACGCGACATGATTCATCGATAATACGCGTCCACAAATCATGCAGATAATGCGGGTTCAGGCCTTTTTCGCGGCCATATTGTTTAGCTTGCTCACGAACATGCTTAATACGCTTGGGCAATATTGGCGCAATATCATGGATATGCTTATAAGCGGCAACGCGACTTACAATATTCATCCGTTTCGCAAGCAAGGCCACAATTTCGGCATCCACGGCGTCAATTTCTTGACGAAAATCTATCAAACCTTCTTCTTGGGGTTGATCGTACCGACTATTATTTTGAGATATATCTTTTATCATACCGATAATGATAACAGAAAATCAGCTGAACACAAATGAGGTAAATATTAGGACGTTTCGACAAAGATTGTTTTTGCCTGTAGGTAATATTCACAGATATCAGAAACAGCCAAGCGTGCAATTGCTGCACTATCTGGTACCATTATCATTTTCACAGCGGGACTCTCCAAAGCTTCACGCAAATCATAAAGGGTGAAGACCTTTTTAATAGAGCGGTCATGCCTTAAAACAGACGTATCGGGGCTTTTTTTCACATCAAAAATCCGAATTGAGCCAATTTTTTCATAGTAACAAGCATCAGATTGTTGTCTAACAATAATCGATAATAGACGCTCTATTTGATCATATTCAGTAACACTATCAACACCACTATCTGTAATGCGTGTAATATCTGAAACGGCTTCAAAAAGTTTTTCTTGTGATGTTTTGCCATCAGATAGGCGCGACGATAATGAATCGTCTAATTGTGTCCCAGACAGAGTATTGTCTTCGGATGTGGTACGCTTTTTATCTGTGGGCCTTTTATTAATGGCCATGCGCTTTTACTTCCCTATTATTGCATATCGTTTTACACGATCTTTTTGTTATTTAAACGGCAGTTCTTATAAAATAATAAAAATTGTCGCTAGGGCTTTAAGTAGAACGAAAATTTTATATATCCCTAGAGCTGTGGCTAGCAGACCGTTATTTTAGGATATAGTTTAGTGTGAAGAAAAAAATCCTAGGAGTCACGGACTTTATTTTGAATATGGAAAAACAGATCAAAGGGATCCGATTTTAGTAATATATAATTATGTAGCGCACATAAGGCATGAATAGATGACTCTTTTTTAATAATCCACCCCCCTCGAATTAATCCTTGCTCATCATAATCATGTATAAAAGCGATAGAACTATCGAAAACCATGAAATCATGTTTTGCAAATTCATCAAAAACAGATGATGTGTCCTTCAGATCACAGTAAAAAATCTTTTCGCCAGCTTCTATTGAATATTTATAATTCTCTACTTCCCATTTTAAGTAATCCGTTAGTGGAAAGGCTATGGGGCGACATCTGATAAAGTCAATATTACGATCACGACAAAGTGTGTATATTTCTGCTTCGTCTTGTAATTTTGATTCTTGAATTAAGGTGATTGCAAGATCAAAATCGCCCCTTAAAAAAGCACAATAACTTGGGTTTTCTGGTTCATGGTAAGACTGGCGCGTTTCGAGTTTACGTACCTTGTCACGAAGCCCTTGCCAAGCAGAGGAAAAATGAGAGAAAAAAATTAGTGGTTCGTGGCAATATTCAGCGCCCTTAATAATATGGTCTGTCGATTGCAATTTACCTAACATGCTATTGACCATACAAAGCTTAGGCCGCTTTACGCAAGACAGTATTTTGTCCAGGCCCATCATGAGCCATGCAGACAATAGAAATAATTGCATCTGAGGAATCAGCCCCGCGGATAAGTTCTAGCATACGCGCATCACGCAGATGACGTGCAATGCGAGATAGATCACGCAGATTTTTTGTGCCCTTATTTTCGGGAACAAGTAACAAAGCGGCGATATCAATGGGTGTCTTATCGACCATATATTCAAATGTAATTGGAGCATGCAACGTTGTGACAACCAAAACAGGCGTATCAATCATCGGAATTTCAGCCTGCGGCAACATGACGCCGTCACCAACCGCACTGGTTAATAATTTATCGCGCTCTTGCATGCGCTCTAAAATTGAATAGCTATTGACGCCAGAAGCCTCAGAGGCAATTTCAGACAAGAGCTGGAAAACAGTTTTCTTGGATCCAACAGAAACATCATGCGATGCCACCAATTGAAGTGTTGTGTCATTTAAATCAAATGTCGTCGTTGTACTAAGAGTCGGTGATGTTTTTGTAGAACTAATAGTCTGCATAAATAAACCTCTGCGCTGTTATGATTGATATTCATTTTACCACAGGTCTTTTTTAAAAAGCAAGCACCTTTGATGATTATGATAAATAAAAGTTACAAATCCACAGTGACAGTAATCTAATGGGATTCGTAACTTTTTAATATCGTATCGTATTTGTTAATAAAACGCGTTTTTCCTTATTCTTTTCGAATTAACGCATCACGTTTGAGATCAATCTTTTGGATTAACACATCACGTTTAGGGTTAATCTTTTGGATTAACCCAGCCAATATTTCCATCCGCACGGCGATAAATCATATTAAATGCACCATCGGCTTTGTTCTTAAACATAAGCGCTGGTAAGTCACCCAATTCAAGGCGCATTACTGCATCACTCACCGTTAGATCTTCAATAATTGTTTTCATATCAGCAATGACCAATGGCTCACTGGGTGCATCATCAATGTCTTCTTTTGTTTCAATTGTGCGCTCTTGTGCTAACATTTGAACAGCTGTCGCAACATTTTGATTTTGATGATCGCGCAATTTAGATTTGTATTTTTTCAATCTTTTACCAAGGCGCGTTGCTGCACCATCAAAGGCTGGATAAGCATCTTCACCTTCGGCAGAACTTTTCAAAACAATACCACGACCAACATTCATGTGAATATCAACCTTAAATAAGTGGCGCTCTTTACTAAAGAATACGGTCGCATTACTGACATGATCGAAATATTTTTCTTTCATATCTGTGAGTGATTCATTGACGTGATTACGAAGGCTATCACCGACATTGATATGTAGACCACTGACTTCAACTTGCATATTTTTCTCCTTGATGCGTGTTGTTATTTTTTGGGGGATAAATAGTAAAAATTATTAAGCATCTTTATTCTATCTTATAAGCGTTAATAGATACTTTAAAAATGAAATAAGTTTGAATTAATTTAAGACGCCTACAAAAGGCTCTTGCGTTGTCTTTTTCTAAGGCTAGATGTGGGGATATTCATGGCTTCGCGATATTTAGCAACGGTACGGCGTGCAATATCAATGCCTTCGGCCTTTAAAAGAGCCGCTAATTTTTCATCTGACAGAATTTTATCTTCCCCTTCAATAAGTGCCTTAATGCGCGCACGCACTGCCTCGGAAGAATGCTCCATCCCGCCATCTGTAGACCCCAAACCACTTGAAAAAAAGAACTTCATATCAAACAAGCCACGCGGTGTACCGATATATTTACTACTCGTCACACGGCTAACGGTGCTTTCATGCATTTCAATTTTATCGGCAATATCGCGCAAGGTCATGGGCTTTAAATATTGTAAACCATAGGCAAAAAACGCGTCTTGTTGTTTGACGATTTCTGCCGTCACCTTCAAAATTGTTTGCGCACGCTGGTCCATCGCGCGCACCATCCAATTCGCATTTTGCATTTGCTCTTCAACAAAGCTTTTCTCTTCCTTGTTATGTGCCATTGTTTTAATTTCGGTATAATAGCGATTATTGACCAAAACACGCGGCAGTGTGTCTTTATTTAATTCAATATGCCAACCCATACCCGTATCTGTTTTTTTCGGAAAAACGAAAACATCAGGAATGGCGGTTTGTACAATCACATGATCAAACAGCCCAGCAGGCTTTGGATTACATTGACGGATTTCGATGATCATATCACGCAGATCTTCGATCTCAACACCGCACACATCTAAAATCTTCTTATGATCATGCTGTCCCATTAATTCAATATTTTCGACAAAAGCCTGCATCGCGGGATCATAGCGATCTTTTTCTTTTAACTGCAGGGCTAAACACTCCTTTAGGTCATACGCAAATATGCCCGTAGGATCAAAGCCTTTTAATTTTGTTAGAACACCCTCAACTTCTGGCTTTTCAATACCCAAACTCAACGCCAACTCATCAGCGGTTTCGCGCAAATAACCAGCCGCACTGATCCGATCCATCATCGCCAAAGCCAGTGCCTTTTCGCGCGGATGATCAAAAGACAACATAATTTGTTCTTCTAAATGATCGCGCAAAGATTTTTCTTTAGTGAGCGTCTTCTCATAGGAAAAATCACTGTCATCAAAATTACTTGATCCACCCTTGCCAGTACCCGCATAAGAATCACCGCCGCTCCAAATATGGTCGAAATTATCATCAAGCGGTGCGGCGTCAACCTTGGTGACATCGGGGTCTTTTTCTTGTCTACTCTGAGGCAAATTTTGTAGCGCTTCAAGATCGCTTTCACTTTTGATAAATTCTTTTTCACGGCTTGTTGCATCGGCGTCTTCTTGGTCTTGGGCATTATTGCCTTCGGCACGTTCAAGAAGTGGGTTTTTCTCCAGCTCTTCCATGAGATGTTCAGACAATTCAAGATTACTCATTTGCAACAATTTGATGGCCTGTTGCAACTGCGGAGTCATCACCAACCCTTGGGTTTGGCGTAAATCTAATCTGGGTCCAGTATTTGGGCCACCTGAAGACATTGATATAACTCTCTTTTAAAAAGATTTCTTATTTGCACTGATATTGAAGTAGGGCAAGGACTGCGCCTATCAATTGATAATGTTATTCTATCGTTTTTAACCGGTAAATGCAATCAAGCTTATTAAGTGAATAAATAACCACCCATAACCACCTTAGCGATCGAGGGAATCGCCCAAATAAACACGGCGCACATCTTCATTGGCGACGATCTCTTCGGGTGTACCCTCCATCAAGACTGTGCCTTCATGCAAAATATAAGCACGATCAACAATACCCAACGTATCACGTACATTATGATCGGTAATCAGCACACCAATACCGCGCTTTTTAAGATGCATGATCAAATCACGAATATCTGAGACCGCCAATGGGTCAATCCCTGCCAACGGCTCGTCCAATAAAATATATTTAGGATGAGATGCCAGAGCGCGCGCAATTTCTAAACGGCGACGCTCGCCGCCTGATAGAGCCATAGACGGCGTACGGCGCAAATGAGTGATAGAGAATTCAGCCATTAAATCTTCTAAAAAGGCTTCACGTTCGTGTTTTTTTTCAACAGTAGCCTGGATAATTGCCATGATATTTTGCTCAACTGTCATGCCGCGAAAAATTGAGGCCTCTTGTGGTAAATATCCAATGCCTAAACGTGCACGTTCATGCATCGGTAATGATGTCACATCTTGGCCATCCATCATAATCGCGCCCTTATCGGCGGCGATCAAACCACTAATGATATAAAAACAGGTAGTTTTACCTGCACCATTAGGACCCAACAAGGCAACCGCCTCCCCTTGGTTCAGGCGCATAGAAATGTCTTTTAAAATAGGACGCTTACCATAGCTTTTACCAAGCTTCTCAATCACTAATCCAGCCATTATTTATCCCCCTTATTATCAAGGAAGAAAATGCCTTTAACACGGCCGGTTGACACTGGCTGACCATCATCTTTTGTAACGGTGGTTGGTTTGGCAACAAGTTGGCTTGTGCCTTTTTTAAGATCAATAATGGCACGGTCGCCATTTAATTGGTTTGAACCGCGGGTAATTTTGACTGCGCCCGTTATCTCGGCCTTGTCATTATCAAGATTATACCAGGCTTTATCGCCCGTTATAACTTCGTCAGGACTAACAATTTTAACATTCCCCACCGCATCAACGCGTTTTAAGCGCAATGTGCCCGAACCCGCCAAGGATGATTTATCAGCGGTAGATGTATTGGTAGATGTATTGGTAGATGTATTCTGCGCCAAACGTCCCTCAAGGATGTTCGCTCGCAAGACACGATTACCCTGTTTGATTTGCGGTCGTCCAATCGCTTTAATCACATTATCTTGACGTGAGAAATATATTTCCTCATAGGCGCGCAATTCGGCGTCCTCACTAATCACAATAATCGGTTTTGTTTCTGCATTATCATTCTTAATATTTCTTAAAGTGGTTTCCTCTTTATCAATCAAGTAAATCGCCTCATCCGCAGTGGCTTTATAGCCGTTGGCGGTAACAATCACGTTTCCTCTAGCCGTAAAGCGCCAAACATCAGTCTTTCCTTGTTTATTTTCACGATAATCAGCAATCAGAATATCGGCCTTGACCGTATATTCACCCTGTGTTGCGACGGCATTGCCGCGGGCAATATACTGTCCTTGATCTGTTTTAATTGGATCACGCACCCATTCAATGGCTTGATCTGCTTCGATCTCAACAGGCGTGCGCGTTTCTTCGGCATAAAGTGACGATGCGCCAATAGTGGCGATCACAATAAAAACAAGAAATGAATAAATGAAAGATTTCATAGGAATAAGTTTTAAATGAAATAGATGCCTAACGCAAAATAATTTGAGAACGTCCCTGTAATATCACATGGGATCCGCTTTGTTTAACAATTAATCCTTCGGCTTTTAAGTCACCGCGTGGCCCTGTACCATTAATAGGTTGTGTGGATGTTGCATCACCCGTTTTAAGATCAACCATAAGGCTTTCACCATTAAGGACATAACCCTGCTGATCTCTTAATTGCACGCTACCCGTTAAGTTTAATTGACCAATTTCTTGATCATAATCCCCTGAACGCGCCGAAACATTAAGGCTGTTATTTTTAAAATCATCCATATTGGTACTATTTTCATCTTGTTTTGTACCAATGGTCGCGCGGGGTTCACTTAACCAAATAGAATCTGGATTATTGATCATCCGAACGGCTGTCTGTGCGGAAACACGATACGGCGTTTGATCGCGCCCAAAAGATTTATAAACAGGGTTAACCATTTCAATATGACCAACTTGTTCATCAATTTTAATTTCATCGAATGTTAGATTTGTTGTTTGCTTCAAAAAGTAAGGAAAAACAAACAAACTAATAAGAAAGAAAAACCCCAATAAAGGCAGGCCATATTTAAAAAAACGAATAAAAAAATCACGGCGTGCAGATCGCCCAGTATAAGACCGATTAACCCCCGCCAATCTGGCGCGGCGTTCATTCTGGGTGTTATTAGAACTGCTATCTATCATTTAAATTTAAGCGATTGCGGCACGCAAACAATCATGAATATGCAGGATACCAACTAGTTTTTGACCCTCCATAACGGGTAGATTTGTGATTTGTTTCTCACTCATCATCGCCATGGCTTCTGCGCCCAAATCATCGACCAATACATGACGCGGGTTTTCCGTCATCATGTCGCGGGCCGTTAGATTGGTTGTTTCACCGTTTAAGCTGGCACGGCGAATATCTCCATCAGTCACCCAACCAAGCAAGGTTTCATTATCATCAGAAACAGCAATGCACCCGTTATTTGTTTTGGTGATCGCAGTAAGTGTTTGTGTAAAATCAGACCCTGGCTTTAAAAAATCAACAGCGCGCGGTGCTTGCATAACATCAGAAACCCGAGACAAAGTACGTCCCAATTTTCCACCAGGGTGGAAGACCTTAAACTGCTCTGGTGTTATATTGCGGCGCTCTAACAACGCCACCGCCAAACAATCGCCCAACGCCATCATCATTGTTGTGCTGGTTGTTGGGGCTTGATTATTCGGGCAAGCCTCATTAATACGTGGTAATAATAGCAACGCATCAGATTTTTGACCTAATAAGGAATCTTCGTTCGCTGTTATGCCGATCAACGGCACTGAGAAACGTTTTGCAAATTCAACCGTATCTGATAATTCAGACGTACTGCCCGATGCAGACAGCGCAATAATAACATCTTCGCCGCGCTTAATCATGCCCAAATCGCCGTGACTAGCTTCGCCAGGATGAACAAAAAAAGCGGGTGTCCATGTTGATGACAGGGTCGCGGCAATTTTACGTGCCACATGGCCAGATTTACCCATCCCCGTAACGATTACACGTCCCGTTGCATTTTCCATGAAGTCAAGAGCGCGTATGAAATCAGCCCCCAATGCTTCTTTCAAATGTTCTAAACCGCTAATTTCAATATCAAGCGTTTGATACGCGCTTAAAATATCTGGATTGGTCTTGTCAATCTTTACATCTGTAACAGTCATCTATCTATTTCCTTATTAAGCCTAACTATGCCGCTTCGTGAGAGAATATATCATGATCTTCCCATCCTTCAAGATCAAGTAAAGCGCGGTGTGGTAAGAAATCAAAACATGATCGCGCTAAATCTGTTCGTCCTTCACGCGTCACCATGATGTCTAATTCTTCTTTTAAACGGTGAAGATATAAAACATCACTTGCCGCATAGACTTGTTGATCTTCAGTAAGTTCAACCGCACCCCAATCTGAGGTTTGCTGTTGTTTGCTCATGTCTTGACCGATCAACTGACGGCATAAATCTTTCAACCCATGACGATTAGTATAGGTACGACAAAGTTTAGAGGCAATTTTTGTACAATAAATCGGTGCACATAAAACGCCTAGATATTTATAAATCATCGCAACGTCAAAACGCGCAAAGTGAAATATTTTTTCAACTTTTGAGTCAGCCATAATGGCTTTTAAAACAGGCGCATCATAGCTTGGTTTACCATCAACTGGCTGTTCGAACTGTATCAAATGAGCATCACCATTCCCCACGGATAATTGGAGAACACATAAACGATCACGGTGATAACGCAAACCCATGGCCTCGGTATCAATCGCAACGGAAGCACCGATTTCAATGTCGGCCGGCAAGTCATTCTTGTGAAGATAAATTGTCATGGTATGTCCTTAATCTATGTCTTACATTACATTTCAAGTGTTTTTAACACAAAATCAGGCTTTTAAGCAAGCTTTACAGCGATTATAGTCAGCCAACAAAAGATTTAAAGATTTCTTCATTTAAATCCTTTAAAATAAGACCTTAAAGCAAATAATATTTGTTTAGCGGGTTGTGTATTAGGGGAAAATCTCATAAAGTTATTTAAGAATAAAATGATGATCTTCATTATTTGACGTTTCACCTCACATATTCTCTAAATATAAAGCCAAAAAGATTTAAAAAACATGAACTTAAATGACGTTATCATCATAGACCGTGACCGCCAAGCATATAGCGATATTGAAGCAATCCTTAACGGTGCTGGTCTTGCCTGTCACCATGCTTTGTCGCTAGAAGAGGGAATGGGTTTATTTGAGAAGACAAAGGCGTCAATAATTTTTGCCGACCCAAAACCTCAACCCACCGCCAGACCTATGATTATTGCCCTTAGGCGCTTAGGCGGCAAAGAGGCAACATATCCTTATATGATTGCCGCGACACCAGAAAACAGCCAAGATATTGCACTAAAATACGGGGCAAATGACCTGTTCAAAAAACCACTTGATAAGGCCAACATCTTAGAACAAATCAATAATGCAAAGCGCATGATTAAATTTGAAGGTGAAATGACACGCTTTGAACATGATTCATCAATACCATGCGCACAAGGTTTTATGGGACGTATTGCAACGGCACAAATCCTTTTGTCATCCATTGACCGCGCCGATCGCTATGGTGAAAAAGCCTACGTCATGAATGTCATTATTGATAATGCGAATACATTAATAAGTGAAATGGGAGAAGCCAATTACCAAATTGCAATAGATGCCCTAAAAGAGAACTTATTTCAACGTCGCCGCCGCAGTGACCTTATTGGCCACATCGACCCCAATCGCCTTGTCATTACAATGCAACGCACAATTAACGACCGCGAACCGGTTGATGCGACCTTACGTATGAAGCAAGTCGTTGAACGCTTTATCAAAGAAGTCTTCCCGCAAAACTCCGCCAGAATCCTATTCCAAACAATGGCAATCCCCTCAGGACACCTTATTGCCGACGAAGTTCTTGAATCTTAGATCAAAGACCCTTACTTAAAAGATAGTTATTATTTTTACAAAAGGGTTATGCGCCATGCCATCAGACCAATTTTCTATCGATCAATTTTCGCCTCTTATTGACCATGCCCTTAAAAATGGGGCAACAGATTGTGACATTAAGGTCGCACAGGCCAAAAGCTTTGCCTATGACCAACGTTTGGGTACGCCAGAATCTTTGGAACGTGCGGAAAGTAATGGCATTACTATTCGTCTTTTTAAAGGCCAAAAAAAACAAACATTATCATCAACCCAACATGATATTGAAACGCTTAAGAATCAAATCAATGCGGCATTAGAAACAATTGATCTATTGCCAGAAGATCCCTATTGCGGATTAGCCAGCACAGATCAAATCGCGAAAAATATTACCCAAGAAGATATCGATGCGCTTGAGCTGGCAGATAATAACATCATTGATGAAGCGGTTTTAATCGATCTTGCCAAACGCACCGAGGCAGCAGCCCTAAGCCATAAGCAAGTTGAAAACAGCAAGGGTGCTGGCGTTAGTTTTGATGAAAGCGAAATTCATATGCTTTCCAGTAACGGTTTCAAGGGTAGTTACAAAAATACCCATTACAGTCTTTATGTACAACCGATCGCCGGCAGTGGTGAAACCATGCAAGTCGATTATGATTATACGGGCGCCGCACATTTCGAAGATTTAAAATCACCAGAAGATGTCGGGATAAAGGCGGCAGAAAAAACCGCCCTTAAATTAAACCCTCAAAAAGTCAAAACAGGCACCTATCCCGTCTTTTATGATGCAGATATTGCTGGTTCTTTGTTCGGGCAACTTATTGATGCCATTGCGGGGCGTAATATTGCCCGTGGCATTAGTTTCCTGAAAGATAAAAAAGGCGAAAAGCTTTTTGAAAATACAGACCTTCACTTATTTGACAACCCACACAAAAAACGTGGACTTGGTAGTAAACCATTTGACGGCGAAGGCTTTGCTTTAAAGCAACTCGACCTTATCAAAGACGGAGTTTTAACAAACTGGATATGGGGTTTAAGTTCTGCGCGTCAATGTGATGCTCTAAACGATCCAAACTTGCGTGGCAGTGGCATTACAACCAATCTAACTATTGCCCCTGGTGAAAAAACCAGAGAAGCCCTATTAAAAGATATCGGTACAGGGTTTTTAGCAACCAGCCTGATGTCTAGACCAAATAGTCTTGCTAATGGCGATTACAGTGTCGGCGCAAGTGGGTTTTGGATTGAAAATGGCGTAATCGCCTATCCTGTCCATGAAGTAACATTATCGAGCAACTTAATTGATATGTTCAAAGATATGATTGTCGCGAACGATCTCACCACCGACAAACGTCACAATTATCCGACCATTCTGATCCCATCAATGACAGTTGGCGGTGAATAGATTTTATAAGCTGTAGTTTAAGTTAATCAGGTCGCAACACGTTCGTTGCTGCTTTATTTAATTAGTCGCAACACGTTCGTTGCTTCCGGCCCCAATAAAAGTAACAAGGCGGTCATCAAAGCAAATCATCGGCATACGCGCGTGAATTGTTTGCGCTTTTTTATGCATCTCAATATTATTCTGCGTTTCATCATCACCATAAAGAACCGAATTTATAACATCACGTACCATATCAGCCTGTACGTCGTCATAACTATAGCTCTCAACTTTTTCTTCATTCATGATTTCAATTTCAACCAAACGTGCATAGAAAATCGACAAAGCCAATTCTACAAGGCCTTCGTCTTCAACAGGGTAAACCTCGCCATCAACAATAATGTCTTTAATACGGTAATTGCCTGTGATCCATTCTTTTTCGGCAACCAATTCAAAATGTTGTATGGCATTTTCACATTCTTCGGCTGTTTCGTAATACATGCCAAATTCTTGTCTAAAATCTTTAACGGTTTCTGTATCTTTTTGCTTACGTTTGACGATTGATTCAGCACGCAAAATCCGATCCCCTTGCTCAAACCCAACAACCGCATAAGATGTGATCTCTTTGGAAGTACGTTCACAATGTTCAAGACGAAAATCTTTGAATTTAGAAACGCCGACGGTTCCCATCTTCATCAGTAATTCTTCTTTGCTGTAAACGCCTTTGGTTTGTGTCGAGATCGTCATGTTTTCATACCCATTATTTATTCTTATAAAAACGGTTTAAGCACCGTATATCTAAGCATGCAACCGAAACGGTAAAAATTTCATTAATATTTAAACAGACCGAATAAAAACCATAAAAAAACACCCCAATCGTTAAGAAAGGGGCGCATTATCTTAATTATTTACGATTGTGATTTAATATTTAACGCCACAGCCATAGGCTTTTGTTTCCGTAACTTTTACAGATTCGCCAGCCTTCAAATCATTTAAGGCCGCACGGACATAGTTATTTGCCGTTAAAGCGTCAGCAGGATTCGCCGATGTATTATCATCAATCGCGCCCGCATAGACAAGTGTACCAGCCGTATCAATCACAAACATATGTGGTGTTGTTTTGGCATTGTACATTTTACCCACTGTACCACTTGCATCTAGCAAGACAGCCGTTGGTGATGCTTCACGGATCAATGTTTGCTCATTCGCTTGCGCGCCATCAACAAAGCCCTGCTTGCCTTCTGCGGATGAAACGATTGACAACCAAATAACATCATCGCCAGCTTCTACCTGAAGCGCCTGCATGTTCCCGCTATCATAATGTTTCTTCACGAAAGGACATTCATGGTTCGTCCATTCAAGCACAACCGTTTTACCCAGAAAGTCCGATAATGTGTGCTCTACGCCGTTACTGTCTGTGGCTGTAAAAATAGGTGCTTTTTCACCGATCTTCGCCATCATTTCCTTATCACCGTGGTCGTCCGCATTTGCTTGGCCGGCAAAACCGAGACATAAAAAAGCACATAGTGCCATCATTGCTGATTTAATCATTCTTCTTCTCCTATACTATTATATTAAGTGTCATTAATTTATTTAGATATTGCCCTGAATGACAGACAGAACAAGATCGGGGGTTAAAATTTGCGGAAGGATTTTTTCACTACCATCTGCATCATAATAGACATAGAGCGGAACGCCAGAGCGTCCATAGCTCTTTAGATAAGTGGTGATCTCGGCATCAAAATTTGTCCAGTCACCTTTCATATAGGTAATGTCGTTATCAACCATAGCTTGTTGAACAACATCACGAGACAAAGAACTGCCCTCATTCGCTAAACATGTAATACACCACGCCGCCGTCATGTTAACAAAAACGGCTTTATTTTGGGCGCGCAACAATGCCAATTTATCAGCAGAGAATTTCTGAACAGGAACTTTCTGTGTGATTTCTGTTGCTGACGATTCAGATATATCATGGGCACTTGGCGCCTTAACCAGAACATTCACCGTTAAATAAGCAATCAATAAACCACCAACAATCATCCCAATCCATGCACCAATACGGCCTCGACGGTTGCTAGACCATAACAAGAATAGCGCCGCGATTGTGATCGCCATGGTAGCAACCAAAACCATCGCGCTGGCTTGTTGGGATAAAACCCAGAACAACCACAAGGCAGACGCAAACATCGGAAATGCCATAAATTGTTTAAACCCATCCATCCATGCGCCTGGTTTTGGTAACGCACGACGTAGGAAGGGCACGAAACTAACTAATAAGTATGGCAAGGCCAAACCAATACCAAGCACCACAAACACCAAGAGAGACTGAGCGGGATGCAGAATAAGTGTTGCACCAAGGGCAGACGCCATAAACGGTGCCGTACAAGGTGACGCAACGACCACCGCAAGAACACCCGTCCAGAATGATCCAGCATGGCCCTTCTTGGTGGCCAAATCACCACCAGCAGACATGAGTTTTGTACTAATCTCAAACACGCCCAATAGATTGAAGCCAACCAACATGAATAATGTCACCATCGCGGCAACAAAGATCGGGGATTGTAATTGAAAACCCCAGCCCAATTCTTGACCAGCCGCGCGCAACACTAATAACAGACCACCAAGGGCCCCAAATGAAACCACAACACCAAGGGTATAAATAAGGCCGCCCATGCGGAAAGTCTTTTCGGTCGCATCAACGTCATCTGTTTTACGCACCAAATCCATTGCCTTCATCGATAAGACAGGGAAGACACACGGCATCAAATTAAGAATAATTCCGCCCAATAGAGCAAAGAATAAAATTGTTAAATAGGGAAGTGGCAAATTAGGGGTAACGGTTGCACCTGTTTCTTGGATAATTTCTTGTATAACAGGAGCCGTTATTTCAATATTATTATTTTGAACATCACCTGCGTTTAATCTTAAAAAATCACTAGCACCTAAGGCTTTGGCCGCATTCAGCTCATAAGCCCTAACCGAACCATCCGTTAAATCCAAACGCAACACTCCGCTTAGTGGTGCTTCAGGCGCTGGAAAGAGGTCACTTGGCGAGGCTACTTCTAAAATGAATTGCCCGTCCTGTACGCCGTATTTTTGCGGGGCACTATAAATCAACATACCCCATTCATACGGGAAAAAATGCGCTGTTTTAATCTGATTAAAATCAGATATGCCGTCAATATCGGCATTGATAACCAAATTGTTCACCACATCTATTTTGGCAATCGTAGCGCGCGTATTGCCCTCTATGGTAACTGGATAGGGCTTATTCACATCATTGAAAAGCGGCGCATTAACAGAAGGATTCACCAAAGATACATCTTGTACAACTGGCACAGTTATTGAAATTTTGGCACTTTCAGGAATACAAATTTCCATACAAACAAGCCACGTCACATCAGCATTTAACGTGACCTCATCACCAACAAAATTATCATCCAACGCAACCGTCATCGGATAAAGGGCAGAGCCTTCATAACCGTAATTGATAAGCCCTTCATAAGGCATAACCTGTGGCACAGGCCATGTCATATCAGAAATTGTTACGCCATCGGGCAGATCATTCCATGTTATGCGCGTTTCCAAGCCGCTATCGCCAGCATTACGCCAATAAACATGCCAATGATCTGCAATATCTTGGAATAGACCCAAAATATTGCCGTCTTTTTGCCCAACGACAAAAGCATTATTCTGCGTTACTAACGATGCCTGCACATATTCTGCCTCTTGCGCTTTCGTGACTTGAGGCCACGCCATCAAAGACACGAGAAAGGCAAATGCGATAAAAGAATATAGAGATGTGTAAACATGTTTAATCGACATTTGATAATCCTCTTTTATAAAATCTGTTACTTGTTCTTCGCCAATCACAGCTAAAACGTTACAGCCCTATTCTTTATTTAAACTCTCGTTAATCTCTTTTTTTGAAAAAGCGTCAATTTGCTGTTGCGTAATATCACGCAAAGCCTGGCGCATGAAACCCCAGCCTGCTGTGTCACCCATTAAACTAACGCCGCCATCTTTGATTTTTTGTGGGCCAATAGATAAACGACATAAATAAAGCGGTAATACATAATGTTTAAAGTTAGCGGCGTCCCATGCCAAAACACGCGTCAATAACCGTGCCGTCATCGCATCTTTTTTTGTTTTTGATTGGGCTATATATTCCCCCCACAATGCTTGATTCATAAAGCGCCCATCGAAATGCGTGTACCAGTTTTTTGCTGTCTCACTATCCGCACATAATTGTGCATCGTGATTAAGACGAAAGCGCGCAAGAAATACCCAGAACAAAGCCTCGTCTTTTAGATCTTGACGCATATAAATATCGGCTAATGCGTAATATAATGTTGGTTCATAATTTGGAATACGGTCTTTAATAATATCCCAAACCGTTTCAAAATGCGTATCAGGAATTTCTTTCATCGCATTATAAGCGCCGACCAAGTCACTGCTTATGCGTGCCATCTCAACGGCTTCTATATAGGGCGCTGCCCCTTCAATCTTGTCTTTATAATTTTTATGCATGGTAAAACCGGCCAAAACGATCAGCGCCACAATAGCGGCGATAACGATCAAACGAAAAAATCTCTCGTGACGGGTTTTCTTTACAGGGGAGGTGACTTGATTATTTTTCATGGGGATAGTTTATCTTGCTCTCTTTCTAAAACAAGCCTTAAAAGATAACGCGTTTTAAGTCACGAAAACACTTTTCAAGTTACAAAAACACTGAGCAACGACAAAAAGCATAAAGATAATAAGGTATTAATAAAAATAATCATGACGGCTTGTCCCTCATCCAGATCATGAATAACAGCATAGGACGACACCATGATCGCAGACGGCATAAGCGAAAAAATAGCAATCAAGAATGCTAAATCACGGGGTAAAAAATGAAATACTGTATTATTGAAGAAAATGAAACAAGTGGCTAATAAGGGCCACAAACAATAACGCAGTAAAAATACCGATGCCAAAAATCGCGTTGAAATCCTTAAATGATAACGGCTAGCCAAAAGGCCTATAATGCCCATCCCACCCAACGTAGCGGCTTGTTTCAAAATATCAGACATCATATCTAAATTTTGTTGCGCATTATCCGTCAACATATCCGTTACAAACACATTTGCCACAATGCCCAAAACCATACCCCAAAATACAGGGAATTTAGCCAGAGCGACCACCATAATTTTTAGACGCTTTATAAAGTGATCATCGCCTTTATTGCCCGCCGCCCCGATCGCATAACCAACCGTATGGTAGGTGACAGAGTTTGATAAAATCATCAATGCCCATATCGCGATATACTCCGTTCCAAATAATGTGCCGACCACAGGGATACCAAACATACCATTATTTCCCCATGCGGTTGATAGGCTCAACAAACTGGCCATATGAGGTTTATCTGGATAGACAAAAAAACCAATGACCCGTGAGAGGAAAACCATCATTAAAATAAGCGTCATCACAATTGGCACCAACATGAATGCCTCGCCATCAATTGGGGCTTGTAATAAAACCACAAAAATAAACGGGGCAATAATTAGACTCAATACTTGCCATGTGAGGCGCTTAACATCCAGATTTACGAAACGCCCAATCACGTAACCAATTGCGATATAGATAAAGAATGGGGCAATCTTTGCCAAAAGAGTTAAAAATATATCCATGTAATATCCTAATGTAGAAGCGCGACTTCTTGATTGAAAATTAATAAAATTTGCATGGTTTTGTTCGATTATTGCTTTTGAAGAAAAGCGATAGGGTTTGTATTGCAAAGGATAATTCATGTGATAAACATGCGTCACACATGAACATAAAAGCTAAAAGAAAATAGCCAAAAAAAATTGTAAAACATTCAGGGTCAGAACGCACCCAAAAATCAAAAAATATTTATTCACAAAAGGTTACGACGATGCAACTAAGCGTATTAGACATTCAAAATCAGACGGCATTTAACAATGCTTCCTTTCCCCATACACCCGAAATTCATGCCCGCTTTGGCAACGCTTTTGCGATTGCCGCCGACACAGACACACTGTTTGTTAATACCGGCAGAGAACGATTAAACACAGCCCTTACATCGCCACATGATACCTATATCGTGTTGGATAAAAACGGTAACTTATTTGCTGGGTTACAAGCCCACAAAGGCCCCTGGGGAAGTAGAGACCCTAAATTCCTTGAAACAGCCGACATTAAAGACATTAACCGCAACCGTGTTTTGTTTAATAGCGCCGACTTAGATAGCCTTAGAGAGAACATAGACGCAAACGGTCATAACGATATTTTTGACGGTGCAATCATTGTGCGGGTTAATAATTTAACATACCAAACGCATCTTAACGCAGGTGACTTTGTTCAGGCACAGATGCGCGCAGACAGTTTTGTTATCAACACACGTAAAAACACTGTCGTGTTGCGCGGTCACCTAACAGCCGCGATCACAATGATGAGCGGTCAGTTAGAGGCCCCATTAAATAATTTTAAGCGTTCATTGAGCGCACTATCACAAACAAATATGATACGTGTGATAAACCCACGTCCACGTACAAAACGTTTTGGCTAAATAGCTATATATAAAAATTAAAACAGCGCTGATTTATAATCAGCGCTGTTTTTTATTATGCGACCCGTCTCAAGGACATGTCCTACAGAGCAAAAATGATTGGGTCTGATTACGTTAAAAACGTTTAGCATCTCAGAATGCCAAGTTTTATCCATCTATAATCTATTATTTAGCTAAAAATTCTTTGGCTTGGGCTGTGTCTTGATCCATTTGCACGATTAAATCGTCTAAATTATCAAACTTCATTTCAGGACGGATGTAATGTTTGAGGCGCACGCGTGCGGTTTGATCGTAAATCTCTTTATCGAAATCAAAAATAAATGTCTCTAATAGAGGGGCTGGCGCTTTAAACATGGGGCGCGTGCCTAAATTGGCAACGCCATCATGCCATATATATGTGCCGTCAGCTTGTTTAAGACCAAAAGAAACCGCATAAATTCCGTATTTTGGATGAATATAGTCACGTCCACAATCATCTTTTAAACGCATATTAGCGGTCGGATATCCAAGTTCACGCCCGCGCTTATCCCCGTGCACAACAATAGCTTCTATTTCAAAATCACGCCCCAACATAGCGTGGGCCAGCGCCAAATCACCCGCGGCAATAGCACCGCGTGTCGCCGTAGAAGAATAAATTTTATCATGATCGTCCAAAACGTCATCCATAACAGTTACGGTAAAATCATGTTTTTTACCAAAAGAGCGCAGCAAGTCAATATCACCCGCACGATCACGCCCAAAACGAAAGTCCGCACCAATCACGACTGTGGATACCCTAACGGCATCAACAAGAATGGTGGTTATAAAATCTTCGGCACTTAAATGTGCAAAGTCATTATTAAAATCTTGGATAAAATAACGATCAAGCCCCATATCATTCAACAAATCATGCTTTTGGTCAGGTGACGAAATCATAAAGCTGTCGCTATCTGGCTTGAAGAAACGTTTTGGATGCGGGGTAAAGCTAAGTAATCCAGAAGAAATACTCGTTTCTTTGGCGCGATTCACACAATAATTGATGATTTTTTGATGCCCTATATGAATGCCATCAAAATTGCCAATCGCCAGAACATGGCGAGTTTCTTCTGATATTGATGGGTTTTTAACGACGGTCATATGCATATCTTTTAATTAATCACCCCCACTGCAAAAGTAAAGAGCAAATATAAAAGAGAAGATAACAGCCTAAATAGTGTAAAAATAGGTAATTATTGCCTATATTTACACTATTGGGCAATAACTGCCTATATTAAAATGGGTAATTATTGCCTATAGAATTACATTAACCCTCTATTAACATATACAAACACTTGTAATGAAACGATTTTTATTCAAAAAACAGCATCTCGTCCTATTTTCAAGATCTTTTGGCACAGCGACTGCAACGCTTTTAGACAAGAAACAATAAAAAGAATTTAAGCAAAACGTTTAATAAGGATCACATAAAAACAATTCATGACCCCCTAATCTCGTCACGTATCTTTACCTATGTTCATACATATTTATCGATTAATTAAACCGATGACATGACACACATACCCCAATCTTGGACACAGAATAAAAAGGTACGTGACGCTGATTAAGTCAAACAATAAAAAACAGTTGAACAAGCATAAAAGAAAAGGAATTTTTTAAGATTTTAGAAGACATGTCACCCCTTACCCCTGACACACTCACGATATGTTTTTGAAAAATCTTTTACCCCAAATGGTCAGATCAGATACACATTGCGACACATGCGATTGATCCAATTAATGTCCTTCCTCGACACTTGCGACAATAGTACCCCACGGAGAGACGCAACACGTTGATATGTGAATAAAGTTTGATCCAGACCTGACTTGATAGCCCCGGTAAGACTAGTGAAAAGAATTCACGCTTTGTCTTTCGGGGCTTCTTTTTTGCCCCTTTAGACAAGCCTAGCGCATTTCGAAATCACGGGTTTTTGGCGTATCCTTAATACGTTGACGAATTTTCTCCGCCCGCGCCTTAAATTCAGGGTCTTCATTAACAGCCTTAAACAAAGCACCATCCATATTTAAGAATTTATCTGCCAAAGCAATAATCAAAATATTCGGCGTTGCGATTGGACGCATTTGTTTCATTAATTTAATAGCTTCTGGAATACCTTTTTCTTTGGCTAAATACGCCAGAACAATCGATACAGAACGGCGCTTTCCCGCCTTGCAATGAACAACAATGGGGCGATCTTTGTTATTCTCCAAAAAAGCCAACCCCTCTGCCACATCAATCATTGTTGGGCCTTGCTTAATATCTTCGTTTTCAGTATCCCAGAAACAAAGAATTTTTTGATTAACATCCTTTAAACGTGGTGCACGGCCGCCCTTTAAATCTTTTGCGCCTGGATGTTCGATGGACAATACAACACCAATATCATTATCCTTTATTACCTGCTCAACATCATAAACGGAGGTCACAATAATATTAAGATCTTTTACCGCAACGGTTGATAACAAAGCCTGAATCAAACCATCCAACATGTCCATACGGTCCATCTCTGCCTGATATGCAAAAATATCACTCGCATATTGGTCAAAATATTCTTCGCGGTCAGTTTCATATAATTTAAACGCCGCTTTCAAACGTTTTATATAGCCAGCTTCATTAACAGACACATCGAATAAACCAGCGCTCTTCATGAAAGGAATGAAATCTTGTGTAAAGACCTTCTCTATATCTTTTATTGTGTAATCATTTTGTGCGGTTTGTGCGGCCAAATAAACATAAGCCCTTTGACACAGGTTTTGCCGGCGCAGCGGACTGGTTGATAGTGTGAAAACACTCGTTAAACTCTTTGCTTCATTTTTTTTATCTTCACCAGCCATCCTTGCTATTACTTTCTCATTTTTAAGTGATCTAAATTTAAGACGATTTTGTTTTCTTTTTTCATCTTGGGCACGTGTCTTTTCAACCATCAATCGTTGTCGCGGCGTTAATTGATCCATGGCTTTATCTAATAATTTCTGCTGTTGCTTCTTATTAAGTAAGCGCGTTTTATAACGGCGCTCTCTTTTGCCTCTTTTAGTATTTTGAGTTTTTTCAAGACGTGTTTTCCTACGGTATGGTTTACCCAATATTTTAGCGCCATCGCGCCGATCAATACGTGCCTGAATTTGCGCTGATTGATAATGATATAGGCGTTCCTTAATAGATAAAGACCCTCCTGAATAAATTAAAGAAGAATCAAAACTATCTCGTAGTGTTTGATGAACAATGTCGAGCGGTTTAGGCGTTGAGGCTTTGGTCATTATAAATCCTGTTTTAATTTAAACAAGATCACGGCTTTATGGCTCTTTAAAAAACACCCCAATAAATGGCTTTATTTATGAATACTCATTTATGAATACGGTGAAATTCGATCTCGTTATTATCTATATCTCTATTAACGAAGAAATATCCAGCCGTGTCAAATGATTTCAAGGCCTCAATATCGGTTATACGATTATCAATCACATAGCGCGCCATCATGCCGCGTGCACGCTTGGCATATAAACCAATCATTTTTGGGGGCTTACCGTTCCTAATTTCTTTAAATTTCACATTAATAACAGGAACAGATAAACGATCTCTTTGGACAACTTTCGCATATTCCTGTGATGCCAAGTTTACTATATAAGGCGCTTTGACGGTCGTAACAAAATCATTAATCGTATCGGTAACATCATCACCCCAAAACTCATATAAGTTCTTACCGTGATCGGTCTTTAATGATGTGCCCATTTCCAAACGATACGGTTGCATCACATCATTACCGCGCAATACGCCGTATAAGCCAGACAAGATGCCCACGTGATTGGCGGCATAGCTAAGGCCCTCTTCGTCCAAGCCCTGCGCGTCAAGCCCTTTATAAACATCGCCGTCAAATGCTAATAACGCCTGTTTTTTTTCTTGCGCAGCAAAGGCCTGATAACGATCAAAATTTAACATAGCCAATTTATCAGAGAGATGCATAAGCCTTGCTATATCATCTTGAGTTTTTTGCGCCATAACCCCCAAAAGTGCTGCCGTCTTTTTCATCAAAACAGGTTTTGATTCAGGTATTTCGACGGGTGCCGCCGCAAAGTTTAATTTTTTCGCAGGGGATAATAAAATATACATTTGGAAGGTCCTTTAACTATTGAGCTGTAGATCAAAATAGACTGATAAGAACGGTTTATCAAGCTTAAGGGCGGACAAAAAAAAGACCGAATATAAAATTCGGCCTTAAAGTATAGAACAAGGTTGGGGTATAGATATAAATAAGAACGCCTTATAAATAACCCCTTCATGATATCGAAACCGACAATCACCCCGAAAGGATTAAGCGTTTTATTCGCTCTATGGTTTAGATATTAACTATTTATTTACATAATGTCAAGGTGTTTTTTGCATATCATATCACTTGACATTATATTATATATTGTTTATAAGATTAATTACGATTTATTTTTACATATTAACGCGATCTTAAAGAATGATCTAGATACATAAATAAAGTATAAAAATACCATGTTAAAAGCAGAGCAAATTCGCGCCGCACGCGCCCTTATCGGATGGAGCCAAGGCGAACTCGCCAAGCGTGTTGGCGTTTCAACACCTGCGATCGGTAACATTGAGATCGAAAAACACAAACCAAATCTAAAAACCCAAGAAAACATCATCCTCGCCTTTGACCAAGCGGGCATTGAATTTATTGATGATGGTGTGCGTAAGAAGAAAAGCCTTATTGAAACATTTGAAGGCCCACGTGCAATTGTTCCGCTTTTTGATGATATGATTAACTGCCTATCACAAGTTGAAGAAGATCAAAGAGAGCTTCTAGCTTTTGGTGCTGACGAAGAAATGTTCTTAAAACATTTTTCACTAGATACCCTAAATGACCAACTTGAAAGACGCGATAAATTAAAAATCCGCCAGCGCCTCCTTATTTGTGAGGGCGTAAAAGAAATTGTAGGCCACCTAAACACATATCGCTGGATGCCAAAAACATTCTTCGCATCATCGCTCACATATGTTTATGGAGATAACGTCGCCTTTGTTTTGTGGCAACAACCCGTACAAATCCTATTAATTCGCAATGCGGCACTTGCAGAAGAGCGCCGTAAGAACTTCCAACTCGTTTGGAATTCATCTCGCGCACCGATATTAAAAGATACGTAAAAAATGATTCTTCCTTATAAAATCCCTGACCATGACTTTAAGCACTTCCCCCTTGATAGCGCTGAAGGTAAAGCTTTATTTGATAGTTTTACGTCAAATACAAAGAACCAAGACTGTTTTCAAAAATTATCATCATTTAACACGTCCTATGGTTATTACCTTATAACGGGTCGTAAAAAAGCGTCAATTTTAGGGAATAAGAATGCAATTTTAATACAGTGTGAACACCCCAATATTGACAATGAACACATCAATTATATGCCTCTCTATTGCGAAGAACTGTTAAGTTATGCCGAACAAAAAATAGATGCTAAAATAACAAAAATATCACGCCACTTTATTGATGGATCAGATGATTTTGCAACGGAAAATGAAACCGTCATGGATTGGGTATATCCGACATACCATTACTCAACACAAGAATTATCAGAGCTAAAAGGTGGCAAATACAGAAAACTACGATATTGTCTATACCAGTTCGATGACAAAAAAATTTCTTTCCGTTTAAACGCAAAAATACAGCCAAAAGTTTTAATGAAATGGGCGTTAAAGCAAGCCAAAAAAATTGACGCCTCACAACCTGGGCTATCACAAGAAGAAATTTTTAACACCTTATTAGAAGGTGTTAAAATCATTGAAACAAATAAGAATACCTATCAAACGGCAATGATAGAGATAGACGAGACCCCCGTTGCATACATCGCCTGGGATCTGAGTAACGATCAACAAGCCAATCTCCTATGGCTAGTCTATGACAATACAGTCACAGAGATTTCACGATTATCTTATTTAAAGCTTGCTGAGCACTTGAATGAAAATGGCATAAAAACCCTATGCCCTGGCGGTTCTGAAACAAAAAGCCTAGACCTGTTCAAAAGACAGTTCAAGCCAATACAGCGCTTTAACTATGCAAACGTCATTGTCAAAAGCGTTGAAAATCAAAAGCAAAAAGCCGCTTAAAAATCAGCCATGTATGATTTAGCAATCAACATTAATAAGATCACACCCAGAGCAATCGTCCAAAGGGCCACATAGCGCCCAGAGATAACTTTGGCGTTTTTCTTTTCTTGCCATTTGCGGGGTTGAACATCTTTATAGATAAGCACCAAAATCGCCGATAGATTGACGCAAATAATGTTGGCGGCGAGCAATAAGAACGCGCCAAAGGCATAGATAAACTCACCCGCACCAAGGGACGTACCAAACACTACCGCTGGTGGCAATAAGGCAACCGCAACCATAACCCCCACCAATGCAGACGAGACACCCGTTACAAGCGATAAAACCGCCGCCGCACCAGACGCAATCGCCAACACAACACCGGAAAAACCAACATCGGTGCGCGACATAAATTCATGACTTTGTTCCAAAGGCCCTGACCAGAAAAGCCCCAATAAGAAGGACAGAACTACCGACGCCAATAAACCAACAACGTTGGTACGGACTGATTTTTTCATCAACTCTGTGTCACCTAATACGGTTGCCAACGCAAATGCCAGATTGGGTCCTAATAAAGGTGCAATCACCATCGCACCAATAACAACCGCTACGTTATTTTCAAGCAAACCAATCGCCGCCACAATGGTGGAAAAGAAAACAAGCAGCATATATGATTTATCAAGTTCGGCACCCTTGGCCACATCGACATAAAGCTCTTCGCGGCTAATGCCTGCGGTTTTCTTCTTTGAGCTATCCTCAACCTCTTCTTCTAAAGACGGAATTGTTGTTACAACCGGTAGGACAACAATTTGTGCCCGTTCGTCATTATTCAGAATGGGTTGTAATTTATCTGTTAATTCTTGGGTTTTTTGAACTTGTACAAGAAAACTATACTGAACATCGTCTTTGTTTTTCTTGATATTCCAATCACGCACACCATCGATTGCCTCTATCGTGGTAATAAGATCTGGGCTTAGGTCATCACTTGCATAAAAATTCACTAATCGAAAAGCCATAATATATCCTTTTAAATGGGCATGTCCCGTCAAAACAGGCCTTATAATAACGTGTTTTTATGAAATAGATAAAAAAAAATAAGAATCTGCCATGAATCTACAATGAATCTATTGACAAGATTACATAATGTGTATATATTCCATAATTATTAACAGATTGTAAATGATGTTTAACACATAAGGATACAGACGTATGAGCACGCCAGAACCACAAAACGACACACCAATGACAGGAACTGCCACTGTTCTACAACCATTTGAAGAAGCGGCAGCACCAGAACTGACCCGCCATACATTATACGAAGTATCAAATACTATAGGTCAATTAACCTCTATGGTTGCCGATGCAGAAGATATCGAAAAAGGTGCGCTTATTGACGCAACGGCGGCGTTAAGCGCTTTTCATGAGAAAGCAACAGCCATTAAAGAAATTGGTTCGGTAGACGCCATTAAGCAAGGCTTAAAAAATATTGTTACGCGTCAAAAGCGCCGTGGCGACACTGATACAGAAACACTTGTTAAATTTATTCGTACCTACAAAAACGCATATACCGGTCATAAAGATGGTGCCGCCGATCTTCTAAAAACACATGATGAGGCACAAGCGAAACTGGATGAGATGAAGGACGATGTTCAAAGAATTCTTAATGAACACGGTTCACAAAGCGCACTAGATGAAACACTCCGCATGACCACCAGCAACTATGATTTTGAGGATGATATATATCGCGAAGCAGACAAAGAAATGTCTCGTATGCGCCAAGGATCATATCATTATGATTATTCCACCCATGTTGGTGATATGATTATATATATTGGCGGCGAAAAACTGGGTGATGAAACATATACAAGTTATCTAGCGCGTAAAGGCGGTGTTGGTGCAACAGAATTTAGTAGATTTGTTAAAAAAGCAACGAGTCGCAAAGCAAATGTCCGTGTCAAAAAGAATGACATCCTTGGGAAAATTCAAGCCTATGACAGAACCTGTAAAAAACGCGAAGAACGTGCGCTCAGAAGAGAAGAGCTAAGAACCGACAAAGACTTACTCACGTTACAGTCAGCCTTCATGCAAGACTATGAAGCCACCAAAAAGAAAATGAATGCATCATATGCAGCTGTTCTTAAGGAAACGGCGACCGTTTTATCAAAAAATGATGAACTCTGTTCTGTTATCATGGCTAAAGATCCCTATTTCATGAATAGTGCAAATATTGCACAGCAAAAAGATTTACGCCTTCAAATTGTCAGTGACATGCAAGAGTTCTTAAACCTAGTCATGACTAATTATTATGAACCATTAAAAAATCTAGAACAAGGCGCCTTTCAAGCAAATCTTCTTGTCCAAAGAGTCGGCCTCCTGCTACGTCAAGATGATATAATAGAAGAATTAGATACTGTTCACGTTGATTTGTCACAGGTTGAGAAAACAACATCAGCAGCCCTATCAATATGCCGTGCAGTGCAGGTTTATTTGCAAGAATCCGAGAAATTTTTAGACCAATCAACAGAGCGTGGCATTAAACAAGAACATGTATGGAAGACCATGTCCGACACTGTTCTGGCCCGTGCCATCATGCAGAAACAACGCATTGCCAAAGCAGAGCAAAAAGCGATTGAAGACGAGTATGATTTTGATCCAACAGATGTCCCGCTTATTATGGGCGCCAAATTCACGCCTACTCTGATCTCAAAAGCATATCAATTATGTGAGACAGAACAAGAGGGCGTGCTAATGTCCCGCTTTATGGAGGGAACTCAGAATGCAAATCACGTTCTGGCAGACAGCCTGAGGCTTGATGATGCAGCCTTTAGTGCCATGGATAGACATGTTGAAAAGTTGCGTAAATCATATCAAATGGCACAATCAACTAAGCGAAGAACAAAAAGAAGCAACCCACAAAGCATGGGACGTGCCTTCAACCGTGGCTGGAACGCTTATTAAGAAAACATAATTTATAAAAAACCCGCTTTTATAGCGGGTTTTTTTTGTCTTAAAATTAAAAAGGGGGGATTTTTATCGCCCAAGCGTATTATAGTATGAATAGACATTTTGTTTATTTATCTATTAACCCTAAAAAGGATATTATAATGACCTACACATTCACACAAAAAACAACATCATTTTTAATGGCTGGTGCCATCGTTCTTGGTCTATCAATCAGCCCAACCATGGCCGACGATACAGACATCACAACATCACCCTCCACGGTTTCTGAAACCATAAAAGATAAAAGACATAATGTTAAAAAAGGCCCCTGGTGGACGCATGAGAGCGAAAAAGCAACGGAGCGATACAACGCCCTCAGTGATGAAAAAAAAGCACGCATTGATAAAAAACGCGAGAAATTCCAAAGCATGACTGCAGAAGAACGCGCAGAACGTCTTGAGCGCATGGAAGAACGTCGTGCAAAAATGAAAACTGAATTAGAAGGTCTATCACCTGAAGAGCGCCGTGCAAAAATGAAAGAAATGCGCAAAGAGTTCAAAAAAGAACATAAGCAAAAACGTCAAGAACTTAAAGACGCCGAATAATACAAGAGAATTAATTAAAGTAATGAAACAGCCCGATTACATATCGCTTATCAATCATGTTGCCGATGGTGATCGGGCTGCTTTTTCTAAATTATTGACGTATATTATCCCCATCATGTTTAAATATTTTTATCGTATGGGTGCCAATCAAAATGATGCCGAGGATTTAACCCAAGATGTTGCTTTAACACTCTGGGAAAAAGCAAAAAACTATGATCCCGAAAAAGCAAAATTCACAAGCTGGCTTTACACGCTTTGTTACAATAAATGGTGTGATATTGGCCGCGCTATGAAGCGCCGCGCCGACCATCAAAAAGAGATGATAGAAACAACGTCTGCACCGACAAACGACAAAGCCCTTGAGCATAAAAATATGGTACGTAATGGCTTGGCCGTTTTGAATGAAAAACAGCGCACCATTTTGATTTTGACCTATTATCATGGTTTAACAAATCAAGAATGCGCAAAAAGCCTAAAAACAACGCCAAAAGCAATTGAACGACATCTATCAAAAGCGCGCCAGACAATGAAAGATTTCTTACAAAAGTAGAAAAAGGTAAAGACAATGGATGATAAAACATTAAACACGATGCTTGACGGATATGATACCCCAAAACCGTCACAAAATTTAAATGAGAAAATTATGACCAAAATAAGTGATCGTAAAACATCTGAAACACCGTTTATTTTCACGATGATGCGCCGTGCTGTGCCTTTAATGGGCATAACCTTGGTCGTCCTTAGTCTCTATTCATTTTTCTATGGGCCACAAGTGGCTGATCGCGAAATAGCCGCATTTTTGAATGAAACAATAAACCAAGAAATTTATGAAACAGAGATTGCACATGCCCTCATCATACAAGAAAGCCAAGAAGAATTAGAGGCGTTTTTATTGGAAATAGATCTCTTATAACGGCAAGAAAACAAGCCGACCAATAATCAAAACGGCAACAAGACATATAAAACCGCGGATAAAGCGCACATCATATTTAATCATCATTTTTGAGCCAATGATTGCACCAACCAAAGACGATAAGAAGATAATAAAGCCATATGAGGTAAAGTCAGCGAAATTGGTTGCATCATTATAGATATAATAAAGTAGAAAGACTGTTGTAAACAGGGTTTCGGGCACAGCCAAAAACAGCCCTGTACCACGCGCTTGTTTTAGATTCATATCAAAGAAAATATGTAGAACCAATAAAATCATTGTACCGCCAGCCATCGCCAAAACGCCGTCCCATATACCACACAAAAATATAAACAGAAAACCGCACGCGGTTTTAGTTTTGGTTGATAATTGTAAAAAAGATGCTTTATTTTCAACTATTGTAGAACCGCGCAAATCACTAAAAATCATTAATAAAATAGCCAAAACGGCGCCGCTAAAAATAATATATTTTTGTACTTCTTCTAATAAATTAGCCATGACATTAACGCCCAGTACAGCACCGAGCAAAAGACAAACAAGCAAAGGAAGAGATTGTTTCTTTTCAATTAATCGCGCCTTCATAAAGTTCGGTAGCGCACCAATCAAACAACCAATATCAGAGATACGGTTCAAAGCCAATGCATGCATGGGCGGCAAGCCCAACATAAGGAATGCAGGTACACCAAAAACGCCACCACCGCCAGAAACAGAGGTAATGAACCCCATCGCGAAGCCGAGCCCTACAAAGGGCAAAAATTGTAAAAAAATATCCATCATATAAATAAAGCTCTGAAGTTATTATCAGGACTTTATTATGTTTTAATTTTATTAGAAATGCGAGATCTTAAAAAAAATCTTACGCAACATGTTGAATGTCTTGATCGGCGAATAATGTCTGTAACTCACCTTCTGTGTACATTTCTTTAATAATGTCACACCCGCCGACAAAGGATCCCTTAACGTAAAGCTGTGGGATTGTTGGCCAGCTTGAAAACTCTTTAATGCCTTGACGTAATTCAGCATCTTCCAAAACATTGATAGATGTAAATGTTACTTCCATATGGTTTAAAACCTGTACAACGGCCGCGGAAAATCCACATTGTGGAAAAATATCTGTGCCCTTCATAAACAAGACAACATCACTGCTGTCGATGGTTTTTTGAATGTCGGCGTGTATTGGTGTCATTTCTGTCATGATAAAGATCCTTCTTGTTTTTATTATTCTTTATTTATTACGATTTTGTGCCTGTTTCAAGGGCAAGGGCATGTAATTCACCGCCCATTTTTCCATGTAATGATTTATAGACCATTTGGTGTTGTTGAACACGGTTTTTTCCTTCAAAAGCATCACTTTTTATAACGGCCTTATAATGATCGCCATCTCCTGCCAAATCTGTCAGGATAATATCGGCATCTGGAAAACCCTCAACCAGCATGGCTTTTAAATCTGTTTCGGCAATTGGCATATTTTAGTCTCTTTCAATATCGTGCTATTTACTTTGATTTATAGTGTGTTTTCGTGCATAAAAGTCAAGCAACTAACCCTTTAACTATACGCGATTTCACAATGACAGCAAGCTTTCATATAATAGATTGGGTCTTTGACGAGGCAGCAAATAAGCTATCTTTTCACTATCGTTGTTCGGCCTTTGGGGAATTCATCGAAACTATCACATTGCCTTTACCGACAACAACCGAGGCGTTACAAAAACAAAAACCGTTAATCGATATGCTCCATGCAATTATCGGCGTTAGTTATTATAAATTAAATGCCGCCCAAAACCTTAAATGTGACCATCTTATTTTTCAAAAAAATACGGCTCGCATATTAATTCAATCCCTATATCAAGAAGGTTTAGGTGAATTCTTCATACGTGCCGACCTTCCCTATCCCTACCAGCAAGACTGGGCTTTTCCTCAAAAAACAACAGACACAGAAACACGAGTGATGGCAACACCGCTGATGCCACACTCTGCAATCGTTGCCTTTGGTGGCGGTAAAGATTCGTATGTCGCACAATCCTTAATTGAAAAAGCAGGGTGCTCTAACACTATACGTGCCAGTGTTTCATTGTCGCCAGCCATCGAAAAAACCATTCAATCCGCCAGCGATAATGCGGTGACATTCATCCAGAGACGCCTTGATAAATCACTGTTAGATCCAAAATCAAAAGCGCTACAACAAGGCCACAATGGTCACGTCCCCGTTACGGCGATTAATAGTTTTATTTTGCTCGTATTTGCCAGTCTTACAAACAAACAAGCCGTTATTTTTGCCAATGAGAAATCTGCGGATGAGGCAACAATGATGCATAAAACAGAAACGGGCGATATTATGCCCGTTAATCACCAATATAGTAAAAGTGCTGCATGCGAAAACGACATAAACGTCTTTTTACAAAACTTAGATGGCGACTATCCCAGTTATTTTTCAATTCTGCGCCCCCTTGACGAACAAAAAATTGGGTATTTATTCGCGCAACAAACAGAACATCATCCCTATTTTTTAAGCTGTAATAAGAACTTTACCCATGATAATAAAAGCGCAACACACCAACCATGGTGCGGTAACTGTCCAAAATGTGCGTTTACGGCGCTGATTTTATCACCCTATTTGTCAAAAGAAAAAGCCATAGCAATTTTTGGCGGTGACTTTGTTAATGGCTCTGAATTACACCCTTATTACACAGAAATTTTAGGGTTGAGCGACCAAAAACCATGGGAATGTGTTGGTACGATTACCGAATCTAGAGCCTCTTTGATTACTCTTTATGAACAAAAACGCCTTGAAAAAAACATATGGACCGATGATTTTATGACGAATTTAATTGCGTTACAGGCGAAAAAAAACGACACTAACAACGATATAAAAACGTCATTACCACAACGGATAATGACCGTAGTTGAACACGAATTAGCAGAGTATCCATGATTGACGTCTATCAAAACACTGATTTTTTTATTCTCGGACTTGGGCTTGAGGGCACATCATGTGTCAATTTTTTAGCCAATGCGGAACTAGATGGTCATCTTTATGTGACAGATTCAAAAACATCTTTATTCGAGCAATTTGAGAATCAAAAAAATATTACATATTTAAACGAAGCTGATTTTCTAACACAGATCAACACTGTACCAGATGCCAAAAAAGCTATCGTTTTAAGATCCCCAGGCATTACGTTAGAGCATGAAGCATTGGTTGCTGCACGTGCAAAAAACATTCCCCATACAACACCATTAAGTTTCTGGTTAGAGAATTTTGCACCAAAACGCACAATTACCATTACGGGGTCAAAAGGCAAGAGCACGACCGTTTCTTTATTAACACATATTTTGAACAAGGCCGGCCTTGATGCCTATGCGATGGGCAATATTGGTGAAAGCCCCTTTACCACATTATTTGGTGAAAATTCCGTAGCTGTTGTTGAAACATCATCTTATCAATTATCAGATATGCGCTATAACGCCCCCTATCATGCGGTGACCAGTATTTACCGTGCCCACACAGATTGGCACGGCGGCACAGATGCATATATCGCCACCAAGTTCAGTCCCTTTGAGCGCGATAATACGTGCCAAGCGCTTATCTGGAAAGATCTGAATCAATATATGCCAGAAGGATATGAGAATACGCATTTCGTCGAGGATAATGTTTATATCAGTCAGGGTTTCTTGCGCATCATGGATATTCTAGCAGTAAAAATGAGTGATATTGGCGAGCGCTTTTTTCGCGACCCTTTACAGCGCAACCTGTTACAGGTCTTGACCATTTTACAGCAAACCGAGTGGGTCAATATGGCGGCCTTATTGGATAATTTAGGCGATTATTTACAAGATTGGGAAACCTTGGCACATCGTCTGGAAGTGGTCAGTGAACGTGATGGGAAGTTTTGGATAGATGATTCATTGGCAACAATTCCAGAGGCATCCTTGATGGCGCTGGATCAATTCCCTGAGAATAATATTCATCTCCTAATCGGTGGTAAAGATAACGGTCAAGATTTTACTGATTTCGTTTCTATTTTAAACGACGAAGAAGAAATTCATATTCATTGTTTTGATCCGTGCGGTGAAAATTTAATGGCTTTAAAACCAAAATTTGCCAGTTTTTACGATAGCTTCGAAGAAGCCGTTAGGGGTGCGGAAGAAAAAGCGCGCGAAAATGAAGTCATACTTTTTGCCCCTGCGGGCCCATCTGGCCCACCCTTTAATAATTACAAAGAGCGCAGCGCACTGTTCAAAAAAATAGCCACTGGACAATAAGTACGTGAGTGCCCGATCCCACAGTAAGCAAGATTTAATCAATCGTTTGGTCTGTTTGAACGATTTTGAAAAATCTCATGCGATAAAAATTGATCTCGCCTATAGCGATAAAGACCATCCCGATAATGTTTTCAAAACAGCCTTTTATAAAAAACAGGCGCGCTGTTGGTGTGATACAGATTTAGCACACATAACATTGGGTGCGGCCACACTATTAAAGCAAACGCATAATTATTCTTTAGTCATTAAAGATTGTTTGCGCACAATTGATGCCCAAACAGCCATGCAAAATTGTGATCTGGTTAGGGCTAACCCGCATTGGTTGGAAGAACCAAATCAACTTATCTCAACGCCCGGTGGTGGTGGACACCCAAGGGCAATGGCAGTTGATGTTGAATTGTTCGATGATACAACACAGGAAAAACGCGACATGGGGACGCTCTTTGACTATTTGGCACCCGATGGTGAACCGAATTTAGCCGCACGCAACGTCACATCATTTAAACAAGAGATACTAGATAATCGTCACGCTTTAGAAAATGCATTCTTAACAGCCGCCACGGATTTAGGACTAAATATTATGCCGCTACCCGAAGAGTGGTGGGATTTTCGTTTATTGCCAGATTTTTACAATAAATTCCCCGCCCTCTCAGACAATGACCTGCCACCAGAAATACATCTATATTATTAAGACGTATCGCGCTATTTTTACAATTTCTCCGCGTCCATAACGGCATGTTTTGCCGTTGTGATCTTTTCATCTAGCACGCGGCGCATTTGTTTATCATCAACCCTAGCACCAGATTTTTTAAAATCTTTTGAAACTTTACGCAAGACATCTTCAAAACCTGGTTCTTCGAAATCGGCCTCAACAACTTCTGACGCATAACTCTCAGCTTCGGCACCATCAAACCCCATGATACCTGCCGCCCATAGGCCAAATAGCTTAGAGGCCTTTACCTGTACCTTGAATTGCATATTTTGATCATGGTGATATTTATTTTGCTTTACGTCAGACATCATTGTTTCCTTTTTAAATAATCATAAACACGTTATAGATAATAGAGTAATATGATTAAAGAAAAACCAAGATGACGAAATTTATAAAGCCATGATTAATCGCAAAACAATTTATGACGGTCACACCAAGACATTATTCGAAGGTCCAGAAGACGGATTATTAATCCAGCATTTCAAAGACACAATGCGTCCCTTTACGATTTTTGATAAGAAAAAAGACGTTAAAGAAAAGCCCGTATCCACAAAAACCCCCAATAACGTCACCTCTATTGGTGGCACGACGCCAGTAGACGCAAAAAATACCGACCTGATCTTTGGCAAGGGTGTTTTAAATAATCGTATATCAGCTTATTTAATGACCCAATTGGATGAGATTGGTGTGCCGACACATTTCATTAAAGTCATGAATATGCGTGAGCAATTAGTATGGGATACAGATACGCCGCCCTTTGAAATTGTCGTGCGTAACTTAGCCGCGAAGGATATTTCAGAACGCCTAGGCATTGATGAGGGATCACAAATGCCGCGATCAATCGTTGAATTTCAGCTGAAAAATGAAAAGCGTCAATATCCAATAATCAGCGATGAACACATAATCGCCTTTGGCTGGGCAACCCAAGATGAGATTGAAGATATTTACATGATGGCGCTACGCGTCAATGACTTTTTAAGTGGACTTTTCTTGGGGATCGGCTTCAAATTGGTTGATGTACGCCTTGAATTTGGACGCCTTTATTATGAAGATGAAAGCTTTATGATTTTGACGGATGAACTCTCGCCAAATAACTGTCGCTTATGGCCCTTAAAAGAAAATGGTGTCTTGGATGAAAAAGATTTTGGTAGAGATCATAATCGTGACATCACCAACTATCAAGATCTTGCAAGTCGTTTAGGCCTGCTTCCAGAAGGGCAAATCACAAAAGATACTGTTGTCTCTCGTGACCTCCTTGAGCGCCTCAAAACATCCGAAGAACCGATAAAACCACGCCCCGTTAAAAAATAACGCGAATGGTAAATTTTAGAAAATAGAAATAATGTTGCGTTTTTTAAATATTCTAAGATTTTAACTTGCCCACAAAAGGACATTATGCATAATAATATTATGCGTAAATTTATCACATCTTTTCTAATCGCCGGCGGCTTTGCGGTTTCAGGCTGTCATGTCAAAGAACCCAACATCTCCGCTGATTGGATTAATCAAAACGCCTATAGCATGACAAATGACGATGATGTTTGTTTTACCTCAAATTATTTAACGACGCTAAACCATCACAGAAACGCGATGAAAAAAACTAGACATGACACAAACCCCCACAATTACAATGTTGCTGTCGGATCTTTTATCCCTTGGTTTATGGGACTTTCAGCCGAGGATTATGAGCGCCTTCCCCTATCGTTTGAGGCAACGCTCTTTGAGACAATTTCTGAAAACCGTCTAAATTTTGACAATGATATTGCCTATAAATTTTACTCTGGTGTAAATCTTTCCCCAGAAATCGCACTTTGGTGGCTTGAAAGAAACGATGCTTATATAAACGCAGTATCAACAGATAAACAGCTTAAAGAATTGTCGAAATCATGGAACGAAAAGACCATCACAATAACTGGGGTAGGAAAAGAAAACACCCACCTTTCTAAAGCACATAAACAATATGTCGTACGGCTTATAGAAATTCGTGCTGAAGCATTTGGTCTCAACAAGATGCCAACACATAGTTTTTATAATGATCCTGCTGTTAAAGAAAAAACAGGAATAATTAATGGATCACATAAAAACGGTCATATCAAAATCAACGTTGGACAGCCAGATCACAAAATAAATGATCCTCACAAGCTCACTAATTTAATTGCTCACGAAATGGATCACTTTGTACAAAATATCTTTAAAGAGTTAGAGGTCGAGACATCAGCAAATAGTCAGAATATTGAACACGCTTATTTAGCATCAATCTTTCAACTAAACGGGACCAAGTTCTATTACAAGAACGCGACAAGCAAGACTTATCGTAGCAATCCTATTGAAACGGTTGCTTGGGCAACAGCTAAACAAATTGAATTATCTTTTAATAATCCGACCTCTTACCAAAAGCAATATCAGGAAAATAAAGAAGCGTTTCTAACGGCAATCGCAGAATCAAACTCTTATAGAAAAAAAGTTAAAAAATCTGGCGGTATTAACTGCCCTATCCCCACATAGAGAACAGCCCTTTCCTACTAAATAAGTCTTACCAAAAACTTAATGGCAAAAGCTTGTGATTTACATTTTATGTAAAGTATTATATAATCACGTTATGAATTTATTAAAAACATTCCTAAAATCAGCATTATCACTCGGTCTTTTGGGTTTATCGACGAATGCGCTAGCCCAGACTGGGGAAACACGTATCATTATCGAGCCTATATCAGGCAACAATACTGTTATGCCCTCAACGACTAGTGAACGCATTGCGGTTCCCGGATCATGGGCGTTAGACAATGTACCCGCGGCCATAAGCGATGAACAATCGTGTGCGAGTTATTATATTCAACATATGGCCGAATCCGGCAATCGTAACACATTGGTAAATTATCTCTATTTATTACAAGAAAATGGCGGTTTTAATAGCATAACCAATCTTGATAAATTGCGCATTACCAAACGCCTAAGCGCAGAGAATATAATCTTGCCCGATATCTTAAAAACGGCTTTATATAACGCCATTGATCTCCCCCCCGCGATGCAATTAAAGTGGATTGAGGTCAATGAAAAATATGTACAGGCCATTATTAATGATCCAGAAATCATGGCGTATGCCGAGAATTGGCAAGGCTTACTTGATGAAATGGAAGCAAGCGGTGACACAACCCCCCTTAAAAACATTGCACAAAAAGCTGTTAATATACGCGCCGAAATTTTTGGTGCTGAGGCGCCTGACGTTGAAATTGCTTATCAAGATTTAACCTCTGCGAAAAACATTATTGGCGGCTTCTATGATGCGGTTGCGCATAAAATTACACTTAACTATGATCACACACATAAGCTTCATAATATTTATGACTTTATTAAAACCATGCAGCTTATTGGCCATGAACATGATCATGCTATAGAATATGTAACCGCCATGCATGCAGAGAGCTACACTGGCGAACAAGCCATCATGGCCTCATTATTTCATGAGGCTTATTATAATAAATGGCACTCTAATGATGATGCCAAATACTATACCTATAGGGCATCAATCTTAGAAAGAGTAGCATTTCAGTCTGAACAATATATTGGCAACATGCTTAATGAATATATGGTAGATGGATCCACAAAAAGAAGCCTTTTCAGCCAGGGCCTAGAAAAGAGCTTTTTAAAGACGCAGCAAGAGCAAAGAAATAACTATCGTGTCTCACTCTCAAAACGGCCGGTCTATAAGCCCCTTATATGCTCTGCGCCCAAAACCCTTTAATTATAAAAATACCCGAATAAGCAATAATCTTATAATATAATTTGTTTACATAACAAAAAATTACCTTTATGATCGAAGGCATGAAACATTTTTCCAGAATCTTTAACGCTCTGGTTCTCACCTCGGCAATTTGTGGGATGTCTTTTAATGCAACCGCACAAAATAATAATAATTTAACTGTCGATCCATCATGGGTTACAGAATATGCACCAACGGCGGCAAATGATGATCAGGCCTGTGTTGCCCATTACAGCTATGATATCATTCAAACGGGCACCCCAGACCAGATCAGAAAACATATGCAATGGCTATATGATAACGATCGGTTTAAAGATTTATCGGTTTACGACCAGATCGACTTAATGACAAGATTATCAAAAGATAAAATTGAAATTAAGGATGGCATTATGGATGCCTTCTTCTTTAACACCAAAAACCCACCATCTCTAAGCCGCAAAACAATGGAGATGCAGAGGCAATTTATTAAAGCGGTGAAGTCAGATGCAAGCGTCCCAAAAACACAAGAAGAGTGGATGTCTATCTGGGATAATGAAGGCCCCGAAAAAGCCTTAGAAATCATTAATAAAATCATTGCCATTGCCGCCAATGCTTATGGTGTAAGCCCACCCTCAGTTAAGTTTTTAGTAGAAAAAACTCCCACGGGTAACGCCCTATATAATGGCAGCACGAATACAATGGTCATTCATTCCGGATCAGAAGAACATGGGTTGTATAATCTTGTTGAGCTCATCACAACGCTTGATCATGAGATGTACCACGCCTATCAATTTAAATTAGGTTTTACAAAACTTGATACACTACCAGAAGATCATCACGGCGTTTCAACACTGTATTATATGGGGTTTTCAGATGAGTGGTTCTGGGGTGGTGCTTATGATTCCCCCGCCGAACATATTGTACAGCAATATGAAATGTTCACGACATTTGCGTTTCAAAATGAGGATGTTTACGAGAGGCTCTATCAACAAAAAATAGAAGGCGCAAAACGCCAAGAATATGCGATCCAGAATTACCAAAGTCATTTAAGTGATTTAAGCCAAACAGGTAAAAAAATCTCCTGCCCTCGTCCATAAAACCATTAAGTGGTTTTTAAGCCGTTTTCTTGATCGGCAATGCTCTATTAAGAAAAACCTGAGACGCAGAAACGCGGCGCCCAACAGAACGTCGAAGACCTATGGCCTCGACCACCGTGCGAACCTCTTGACGAGCTTGGACAATGTCCAGCGACAAGTCTTGTTGTTTCACCTCGGCTAAATCAAGCAAAGTTAGTCCCTTTAGAAATAGATCGCGGAACAAAGCACGCTCGGTAAATCCAGACACCATTTTAAAATCAAATTTTTGTGCTGCATCGGGCAAGATTTCATTCACGATAAAGTCTTGTTCTTTTAGCATATGCGCGTTTTGATCTGTCTTTTTTTGCAATCGATTAGGGACAACAATCCAATCAATTGACCGTGCGCTAATGTCTTCGGTAATAACACGACTTAGCTTATTTCTGCGCTGTTCAGCAATCATTGCTGTATAAAGCCCAGCACCATTAATAGATTGACCAACAGGATTAATATCGGCAATCAAGTCAAGATCGATATAAGACGGATTTACGGGCGTAATTACCGTATCGGCAAAAGAATGTGCCAAGCGGTTAATGTAACAATCGCGCCCCGCTGTATCGATAATAATAAAATCATGATGCGGCGATAATTCATTGATCGCACCTGTTAAAAATGTACCCGCATGTAAATTACGACGTGTGCCCTTATCAGCATCTGAACCAGACGGCATAAAACGAATATGGGTTGGGCTCATCCCCTCTAATCCATGAACATCGCCCTCTAGACGTCTAACTGTATCAAAACGATTACGTAGATAGCGCGAAAAACTACCCTGCCTAGAATCTAAATCAATAGATCCCACCGAAAAGCCTAAGCGTAATAAGCCAATAGCAACATGCATGGCCAAGGTTGATTTACCACAACCGCCTTTTTCATTGCCAAAAACAAGGATACGGGCGCGATGTTCTGATTTATCAATGTCTTGTGGGGCAAATGGTTTCATAAGAATAATTTTAGAGTGATTTGCATAAAAAAACAAAATCCTTTTTAACACCAACCAAGACGCTTTCCACCGTGATAGACACGCGCCACATTCTGATCAATTAAATGATGCGTGACATTAAGATCATCATTAATATAAAGATCGGCTAAAACACGCCCCGCAAATTTGCCATAGTGAACATTTTTCAAGGTCAGTTTTTGACCGACAACCAAATTTTCTAACATTCTTTTAGCACGCAAGGCCTTGTTAGCCTCGATATCACATTTAGCGCGCAATTCAGGCGTATCAATGCCATTCAACCGCACCCGTGTTGTAATTGATTGTCCCAACCAAATATGGGCGCGTACATCAACCGTGTCACCATCAATCACCGATATCAATTCAACAGGAATGGGACCAGAAACCATATCCTTAGCAAGCGCGACAGAGGCAACAACAAAGCCCAATAAAAACGTCAGGACAAAAAAAGGTATATATTTTAAAAGACGTAAATTCATCACATTATTATACACCAATAAGTTGTAAAATAATGTTAATATATGATGCGTTCTATTTTAGAACAAAGACTTATGGGGAGTTGTGCTCTTATTAAAAAACACATGTGTATGGTTTTATCCCATGATTAAAAATCAGTACAGCGTCCGCCAACTTCCCAATCACCAAAACGGGTAGGCTCGGCTTTATCTGTACCTGCAACCTCGCCAGCAGGCTGTTCTATATCGCGGCGCTCATATGTTTCTGAAATTTTATCATTTTTTACAGGTGTCTTCTTATTCTCATCAGTCATATTGATATCTTTCAATTGGGTGTCTATATGATTAATATGATAGCTATAATCAAAAATACAAGGGTCTTGATATCGACCCCCCTCAAAGAGAAAGAAAAATTATGAATGGATACGCAAAATCCTTTGTCTTAATGGCAACATTGACATGTTTTTTTGTTGGTATAGGCATGATGGTCGCTGGACCCATTGGCGGATTAATCGCTTTTGCGATTGCCTGCGCCATGAATGTCTTCGCGTGGTGGAATTCCGACAAGATCGTTTTAAAACTGTACAAGGCAAAGCCATTGACGGCCGAACAAGCCAATGATTATTACGATGTCACAAAACAAATGACAGACACTATCGGCATGCCAATGCCAAAACTTTATATTATTGATAATCCCCAACCTAATGCCTTTGCAACAGGGCGTAATCCAGAAAATGGCGCGGTCGCTATTACAACAGGCCTGATCGAACGCCTAGACTTCCAAGAAGTTACAGCCGTCATTGCCCATGAATTGGCCCATATTAAAAACCGCGATACGTTAATCATGACCATTACCGCAACATTGGCGGGGGCAATCTCAATGGTTGCCAATATGGCAATGTTTATGGGACGCAGCAATCGGAATGCACCCATGGGCATGATTGGCGTTTTAGTTGTCTCAATTCTAGCACCCTTGGCGGCCAGCCTTGTACAAATGGCCATAAGCCGTTCACGCGAATATGAAGCAGACCGTATTGGCGCAGAAATCTGTGGACGTCCTTTATGGTTGGCAAACGCCCTAGAAAAAATCGCTGGCAAAGCAGCCATCATCGATAATCATGCCGCAGAGAGTAACCCAGCAACGGCACATATGTTTATCATCAACCCCTTGCATGTCCATGCGATTGATGGCCTTTTCTCCACCCATCCGAAAACCGAAGAACGCGTAAGGCGTTTAAGAGAAATGGCCTCAATTATTGCCTAAATAGCTTGATTTTTATGTAAAGTTATTTATAATAGCATAATGGCCAAAATCGTTAGATATAAAGTAAAAGGTACAACTTTCGAGAATTTCGAGAGCCTGTCAAAAATGCCCGACATAATAGGCACAGAACAAGGCCAGATCATTACCGCCCTATCACAGATAGACCCACATAATTTCTTTGATCTCATTACAATCAACCTAGACAATCCCCATGATTGGCAAAGGCTGAAATTGCTGACAATCAAAATGGAATTTAACCGATGTGCCCAAAAATCAAGAGACCAAGGTGCTTTTTCAGAGTTTGATTTCCGTCTACACAATAACAGCCATTATAGTTTTGATATGGAGATAAAAAGCCTGACCGTGCGCCCCAAAGAAACAAGTGTTGCGCCACATATTTTATCAATAATACCCATGCTAGAACATGCGATAGAAGGCAAAGAGTTAGACGATATAACATTAACCGCAATGTTAAGCCATGGTCCATTTTTCTGGGGATATATTGGGTTCAAACCAGATAGAGGCATGATTGAGCATTTTTGTAACATGGCGGATTTTATGAATGACCAACGTTTTAAAAATGATCCAGAGGCTTTTTCAAAAAATGAAAATGCTATACAAACCCTGCGTAAAAACCCTCGCCCTACTGAATTCTGGCGGTTTTTAGATCAAAAAAATATATCCTATCCCTTGGTCGCCAATGCAACGGATATAGAGACCGCTCTATGGTTTAAAGATGCTCAATTAGGAACAAATAAATTTAATAATCACAGTAATTATTGGCGTTACTGGGGATATAAGGCCCGATTAGACCTATCCGATTTTACACAAAGAGAGCGCTTTGACCGCTATCTTGTTCGCGGTGCACAGAAGTTTTTACATGCTAATCAGAATATTCAGCCCTCAAAGGCTATAAAAATACAGCGCAGAAAATCGCCTAAATCATTCGCGCCCTAAATATATCATTCCCTATTATTTAAGTGGCTTATTTTATCTCTTGCTTTTATAATCAGCCCCATGACCTATGAAATAAAAAAACACACTAACTCACCCCCCAATGATTCAGACGACAATCAAACATCTGGTTTAGAATCACGTAAATGTGCTATTGATATTCTCGATAAAATCTTAATTAAACGTCTCGATTTAGACCGTGCCTTAAATGACAATGACACATTACCCACTCTATCCGTGCGTGATCGTGGTTTTGTACGTCACCTAGTTGCCTCAACATTGCGCCACTTAGGGCAAATCGATGATTTAATCATGGCCAATTTGGACGATCCAAAACGCATTTCACAGCCTCGTTTTTTTCACTTATTACGCATCGCTATCACACAATTATTAATTCTAAAGACCCCTCCCCATGCCGCGGTTAATGGTTCTGTAACGCTCGCAGATGGAAATCCATCTTTAAGAAAATATAAAGGTGTTATTAACGGCGTCTTGCGTCATATCGCCCGTGAATTTGAAACCCTATCGCCACACACAATTGATCTTAATACACCAGAGTATTTGCGCCGTGCGTGGTTGAATGATTACGGACAAGACGTCGCTTTGAAAATTGCCAAAGCCCATTTATCAGAAGCAAGTCTTGATATTAGTTTTAAAAATGACGCCGCACGCACAGAGTTCATTGAAGCATTAGACCCAGAGTTATATTATGCCGAAATGCCAAACGGACAAATTCGTTTAATGGATGCGGGCAATGTTACGCATTTACCATTCTTTGATGCTGGCACTTGGTGGGTACAAGATTTCGCCGCCAATCTTCCTGTACATTTTTTAGGCGACATTGAGGAAAAAAGAGTTCTCGATTTATGTGCTGCCCCTGGCGGGAAAACAGCACAAATCGCATCCAAGAATGCTGGTGGTACGGTAACCGCACTTGATCGTTCGCCAGCCCGCTTTAAACGTTTTGATGACAATATGGAACGCCTTGGGTTTAACGACCATGTTGAAAAAGTCATCGCCGACGCAACACAATGGCATTCTGAGGGAAATCCTAAACAAGAATACGACGCCATATTACTGGATGCCCCCTGTTCTGCAACGGGAACAATAAGACGACACCCCGACCTGCCCTATTTAAAATCTGAAAAAGATATTGATAACTTATCAAATTTACAAAAACGCATCTTGTCCGCCGCCAGTAAAATGCTAGCCATAGATGGCATGATGATTTATTGCACCTGTTCTTTACAAAAAAATGAAGGTGAAGATCAAATTGTGTGGTTCTTGAATGAATATAAAAATTTTGAACGCGTGCCATTAACCGCCGATGATGTTTTTGGCTTTGAAGAGCTTATTAATGACCAGGGCGACATGCGCGCCCTACCTTTTCATTTAAAAGATTATAATGGCTTGGATGGTTTTTTTGCCGCGCGCCTGAAACGCCTATCATAAGGGATAAGAAAATGATTAAAATCGCCCCTTCTATTTTATCTGCGGATTTCTCAAAACTTGGCGCGGAAATTAATGCCGTTGATATTGCTGGTGCCGATTATATTCATCTTGATATCATGGATGGACATTTTGTACCCAACTTAACAATTGGTCCTGTAGTTATAAAATCATTACGCCCTGTCACGGCAAAGACCTTTGATTGTCATTTAATGATACATCCTGTACGCCCCTTTATTGAGGCCTTTGCAGATGCGGGCGCGGATATTATTACCATCCATCCAGAGAGCAATAAAGACATTATCGAAGATTTAAAGTTCATTCGCTCCTTAGGTAAAAAGGCTGGTATTGCCCTGAACCCCGATACACCGATTGATATTTTAGATGATGTGATTCATCATGTAGACTTGATTTTAATTATGACTGTTTTCCCAGGATTTGGTGGACAGAAATTTATTGATCTGAGTGATAAGATAAAAGCAACGCGCAAGAAGATTGATGCACATTTCATGGAGACCAATCATCTTATTGACCTAGAGGTTGATGGTGGTATTAATCCAGAAACGGCAAAAATTGTAAAAGATGCTGGCGCCAATGTTTTAGTTGCGGGGTCTGCGGTTTTTAACAGTGATAATTATAAAGAAACTATACAGCAATTAAAAAATGCCTAAACGGATAGTCTTGATCCTGTTTCAAAAGCATCATCTTCCAATAATGAAACTAATTTATCAGCCACCTGTTTTGGTGTTTGTAATGTGTCCGGATTTTCACCTGGAAATGCAGCGGCGCGCATATTAGTTGCGGCAACGCCAGGATCAAAATTAACAACCTTCAAATTTGTCAGCTTTGTTTCCGCCGCATAGGTTTCCACCAATTTTTCCAACGCAATTTTCGTGACGCCATAAGCCCCCCAATAAGGGCTAACCATTTGTGTAATACCTGATGTTAAGAAAACGGCGCGCCCCGCATCACTGTGGCGTAACAACGGATCTAGTGTCGCGATAAGGCGTTGATTAGCCGTTAAGTTAATCGCAATGACGTCATCCCACTCTTTGGCTTTTGCGTGCGCCACGGGTGTTAATGTCCCAAGTACACCTGCATTGGCAATAAGACCATCAAGTGGCCCAATATCTTCATTCGAAAATTTTTGTGCCAAAGTTGGCCCCAACGTTAAAATATCTTTGGTTTTTTTAAGATCAAACGGGATTAAGGTTGCGGTACCGCCAATATTTTTAATCGCATCGTCCAACTCTTCTAATCCACCAACCGTTCTGGCCAAAGCAACAACATGCACGCCCTTTGCCGCCAGCGCCAGAGAAACTTGATAGCCGATACCACGGGATGCGCCCGTGACAAGAAATACTTTATTTTTAAAATCATAAGCCATAATGAGAGTCCTTAATCGCGATAAATTATCGTATCCGGTAAAATAATGACGGGGGCAAAGTCAAAAAATAAACCCGTTTCCGCCACACCGTCTATTGCCAAAATATCATTATTTAAATCACCCGTGATCTCATCAAAGCGCACATCCAAAATCATATTGCCATGCTCGGTGATCGTTGGACCATCTTTGCCAGACCCTTGACGTATCACAATATCGTTGGCGCCCATTTTTTGTAAATGATCTATCACAGCATGATAATGCGTGGGCTCAATTTCTACGGGAAAGTTTTTATAATCTGACAAATCTTCAACATTTTTGCTCGGGTCTATTAAAATAAAGCGCGGGCCTTGTGTTGCATCCATGACAATTTTCTCACGTAACATTGCACCGCCGCGCCCCTTAATCATATCGCTATTTTCATCAACCGCATCAGCCCCATCAAAACACCAATTTGGTTTTACATCATCGATACTTGCTGTTTTAAGACCAAGTTCTTGGCATGTTAAATCAATCTCAATAGAGGTTGGAACACAGGTAATATTTTTACCTATTTTTGCCAAAGCTTTTAGCGCAAGATAGGCAGTTGAACCAGATCCAGCGCCGATAACATCACCATCACGCGCATATCCCGCAAGCGTTCTGGCAATTTTTTGTTTTTCATCTAAATTATTGATTGTTGTGTCATTAAAAAATAATGCCATGATTTAAAGTCCTATTGCTCAACATTATTGACTAAATCATCAAGGCTCTCTCGGGCCCTCTCTTGATAACCAACGCCCTCTTCAAGGACTGTATCACCGGTCATTTTGGCGCGCTCTTTAATGGCCTCGATACTGCTCTTAATATCCTTCAAATCATCCGCTTCCAAAATAGTTTCTTTCGGCTCTTCGTCTTCCGATGGATTAAGACTTAAAACCCACTCAGATGTTTGATTAATAAGCGTCATGATCTTGGCGTCTTTTAACCATGTTGATTGATCTGCTTTTGGAATAAGCCCCAAGATAGGAATATTAATTAACGCCAGAATTAAAAGACCGCGCCCCAAACCAAAAGCAAAGCCCAGCGTTCTATCAACCGAGCCAAGCCCCATATCCTGTACCATCTTGCCAATAAAATGTGACATAATTGAGAAGAGAATGAACAACGCCAAGAAGATTGCGCCATACCCCAATACAACACCAAAGATCTCTGGGGGGATCATGCCCCAAATACGTCCCGATTCACCAGCTAAACCCTCACCCCAGCTTTCAAAAAAGGGACTGGTCGTACCGCCCCCAATATAGGCAGCGGCAGCGGCACCAAGTAGGCTAAAAATTGTGAGAACCTCTTTAATAAAGCCGCGCACAAATGCAATCACCGCCGAAATAAACAAGATAGAAAGGAGAATAATGTCAGTAATTAATGGTGTCATGATTTTTTATTTTTAGGTTTTTTCTGTCTGTTAAAATAAGAGATTAGCATAGCTCTATCGATATAAAAAGCAACTGCTAAGGCCGTCAATCAGTTTTAAATAATCCAAGCAACTGGTACAGGGCTTCCATTTCATTTTGAATTAAAACGTCTGGTGTCTTCGTTTTTTTCTTGGATGTATTAAGGGGCATGACAGCTTTTTCAAAGCCTAGTTTTGCCGCTTCTTTAACACGCTGTGGTGTTTGTCCAACGGTACGAATTTCACCCGCCAAACCAATCTCACCAAAAAATATCGTATCGCGGTCCAATGGTTGATTATGCGCCGCAGAAATAAGCGCCGCTGCAACAGCCAAATCAGCCGCAGGCTCATTAATGCGCAAGCCCCCCGCAACATTCAAATAAACATCATGGGTTGATAGTTTAATACCGCCCCTGGCCTCTAGAACCGCCAAGACCATCGCCAGACGACTAGAATCCCACCCAATAACGGCACGGCGCGGCGTACCAAACGACGTCGGGACGACCAAAGCTTGTATTTCCACCAAGACGGGGCGCGTCCCCTCCATCCCTGCGAAAACGGCAGAGCCAGAAATATTATCGCGTCGCTCTGACAGGAATAATTCAGACGGGTTTAAAACTTCGGCTAGTCCCGTATCACGCATTTCAAAAACACCAATTTCATCGGTCGCACCAAAGCGGTTTTTCACTGCGCGTAAAATACGGAATTGGTGACCGCGGTCGCCCTCAAAATATAAAACTGTATCCACCATATGTTCCAAAACACGCGGGCCGGCAATCGCGCCTTCTTTGGTGACATGCCCAACAAGCATCATGATGATATTACGTTTTTTACAAAAACGAATTAGTTCCGCCGATGAAGCACGCACTTGTGAAACCGTTCCGGGCGCACTGTCTATATTATCGACATACATGGTTTGAATAGAATCGATTACGACTAGATCTGGTTTTGTTGCTTCAAGGGAGGTAATAATATCGCGGATTGATGTCGCGGATGCCAAATCAACATCGGCGTCACTAACTTGCATACGCTCTGCGCGCAAACGAATTTGGTCAACCGATTCTTCGCCTGAAATATAGGCGCAAGACATGCCGTTTTTAACAAGCTTGGCAACGGTTTGTAATAACAGAGTTGATTTACCAATGCCTGGATCACCGCCAATTAAAATCGCTGATCCTGGTACAAGACCACCACCTGTTACACGGTCTAATTCAGACGATCCCGTTGGGCGACGCGGCTCTTTCGTACGTTCGCCTTTTAAAGAAACGAAATTAATAACACTGCCCTTGCCCTTGGATAATCCCTTTGGTGTCGAGCCGATTGATTCGGCCTCTTCAACCAAGGTGTTCCATTCATTGCAGCCCGTACATTGCCCACCCCACTTATTGTGAACAGTGCCACATGATTGACAGACATATTGTTTTTTTGCTTTTGCCATTATTAACCTTCAACTGCTTCTAGAACATTATCTGTGGATGCTTGTAAATTGTCGCCATAGTCACGATATGTTTGTGCGATCAAGTCGTATATCTTCAATAAAAGAGCACAGGTTTCTGGCTCACGCGCCGTATGACCAGCGATCGGTGAAATATGCAGATGACTGTGCGGGATGGCTTTGTGAATCTCCCATGCCGTTTTAAACGGACAGACCAAATCATAACGTCCTTGTACAATATGAACGGGAACATGCTGTATTTTTTTAGGCAATGTTTTTAACAATGCATCACCATCAATAAATCCGCCATTGCGCATATAATGATTTTCCATCAAGGAATGTGATAGGACAAATTCTTTATCCGCCATCATTGCCGTGATGACATCTTGATCGACTTGCAGGGCGCATAATGTTAACTCGAGACGTGAAAAAGCATCTAAAGCTTTATTACGCAAGTCACTATCATCGCTGGTGAATAATTTATAATAGCCACTCATCGGATCGGCGCGGTCGGCCTCTGGCAATAAATTTAAATAAGGATAAAATACATCTGGATAGATCTGACTGGCAACACCGCCGTCACAATAAAGCTGTTTCAATTCCTGTTCACGACATAAAAATATACCATACATAACAAGGCTATTGACGCGGTCTGGATATGCATCCGTATAGGCCAAAGCCAAAGTACTGCCCCATGACCCCCCCGTTACATGCCATGTATCAACATTTAAATGGGCACGCAATGCCTCCATATCCGCAACCAAATGCGGCGTTGTGTTATTTACAAGACAAGCATGCGGTGTGCTTTGTCCGGCACCGCGTTGATCAAATTGAATGATTTTGTAAATTTCTGGATTAAAATATTGTCGTCTATTAGCGCTTGAACCACTGCCCGGCCCGCCATGAAGAAAAACGATCGGCACGCCGTCTGGATTACCGCTTAATTCCCAATACATCATATGACGCGTGTCATCACCCGCATCACCAACATCAAGAAACCCCGTTTCATAGGGGGTAATCGGCGGATAAGCATTATCGGTTACTGTCATTGCCTACGCCTTGGTCTCTTGATAAAGCGCCCATTGTAAGGCCGTGGTATCAGAAATTGTTTGTCCCTCAATCACGATTTGTAATGTCTTTTTCGGATTTAAACCGTCCGCCATATAAAGACTTTCTTCCAAGCGCAAGATATGCCCTCCTGCAAGAAATCTAAAACCCTTACCTTTTTGGGGTTGCAATAAAACTTCATAGCCATCTTGGATCAGAGACGCGCGCACACTCGGATGTAAATGAAAACGCACAGCATAATAATGTCCAGCGGGGCCAACCAGAATATCTTCGCCGCGAATGTCATGTCCGTCTTGTGCCAATAACACACGGCGGTGATGAATCGTTTTCTTTTGTTTATAATACCCCGCATGCGAGGCTTCAATTAATGTCCCCTTAGAACCACTACTATCAGAATCCATAACGGTTAAACGACGCGGTTCAATATCAAAATTTTGATATCCTTTAAAAGACACATCGGCATTATCAAGCGTTAAACCACTAGCCGCGAGTGAACGATTCAAAGGATCATATAAGTCATGTGATTCATACTGTGGACGACCACATGAGACAAAAACCCGTTGCTTACCAACAGATAATTCAATAGATGCGGGCATGCGCCAATTGATAATATCAGGCCCTTCTGGCCCTACATCCATAAACAAGGTGGCACGACCACTTGTCGCCTTAACAAAACCGGACTGTTTAGCAGATATTGTTTCTTTGCCCTTATAACCCGATTGCGACAGAACCGTGTCAATCATAAGGCGTGTTTCTTCACGTCCACCATTTAAACAGGTTAGAACACCATCCGCTTGGCGAAAGAATTTTAACGCAGCCGCCATTTTTTGAATAACTTGCGCCAATAAACGTGGTGCAGGAACATGGGCGGCTTTTAATAAATTACGACAATCAATTAAATCCGCCAAACACGCCATATGGGTCGCACCATGACGAGACACATGCACACCATCTTGCCAAATTTGGGCGCTGACCTCTTGTTCCATCAATGTTATCAAACGCTCTTCTGAAATATCAGAAATCGTTAAACAAATATGGATATATAATTGTGCCTTTAACGCCGTCATACGTGTGGCAACAGACTGGTTACTATAGTTCAAACGCAGTAAATGCTTGGCCTGTGCAATCAAGCTGGTCATGAAAATTTCACGAAAATCTTCATCCGCCGAAGCACCAAAGAAATTATAATGCATAATCCACGCATTAATACGGCGCGCGAGTAAATCAGGCGCCCAGAGATCGGCCTCCCATTTAGGAAATGTTTGTATCCAATCTAGAATCAAAGCGCGCGCCTTGCGTCTTGCCGCATCGCCGCCAACCGCTCGTAAATCGCGCAACCAAGCAAAGCTATGAAATTCTGTCAAAAAATCATCGCTTGCGCCATTAATCATCCATGGCGGCAAAGCAGAATGGACAGATTGTCCCGCAAAATCATAATTCTTGTTCAATAAAGAACAACCCTTTTCAGCGACACCGGGCCAGTTATCATTAGGCACCAAAATAATCGTTTTTGCGCGCATCGTTTTTAACGTTAACCCATAAAACGGGTTGGCATAGAGTAAACCAAGCAGTGTTTTCTTGGTTTTTCTGCCCAATCCCTTCGCCGTCAACCCATCATCGATAGGAACATCATTCGCAACAACAGTATTTGCGGTCATTGCTTGATCCGCATAATCATGTTGAGTTTGTGTGGCTTGGTTCGTTTGAGACACAAATATGACCCTAAAATTATTATTTTTAACAGACCTTATAATAGTCCCGAAACCCGCAACAATTCAAGCTTTCTTTACGAACTTAGAGGGTCTTTTATGTGCAAAAGGTAAATGAATTATTAATTTAGACTAAATATAGATTAAATGAAATTTGACTTTTCATAAAATTTTAGATATACTTAATATATATTATAAATTATGTTTCTCCTTAAAAGATGTGTGTGTGAAAGACATAATTACTCAGTTTTTTGAATGGTCGAAGATTTAATATCTGAGGGGAATGGTTTAAAAGCCATTATAGATTAAAAAGACATACCGCCTGAACCGCCATTCAGGCGGTTTTTCTTTAAATATTTTTTTCTGATTTCCTATCCACTGGCCTATTCTCTCTATGTCGATAGAAACCAAGACATAAAGAACACAAACCGATGGATGAACTTATAATCTCTGCATAAGAGCCAAAAACAAATCCAACAACAATCCACACGATAAATCCAGATGCCATCAAAGAGCGATTAATTTTATAATTTTCATGAAAATAAATCGCAACACCGTAAATACTATGTGCCAAAAGAGGTAAAAGATTCAGCCAATTATCATTATAAAAATAAGCACATGCGGACGCCGCCCCAATCCATGCAATAAGAATAACCGTCACACGGTGACGCGGGAAAACAAAGACCGTGAAAATGCTTCTAAAAGCCGCCGACAAGATAACAAGAGCTGGTGCAAAGCCGCCCAAAAACCAATAATGTGCTGTCCATATCAAATCAGCAAAAGCGCGCATCGCAATCATAATTTTTTGGCTTTTAAATTGAAACGCCATCGTCGATAAACCAAACGCAATAAAGCCGACAAGCTGAATAAAAAATACACCTTCTATCATTTACGACCTCAGTATTCTTTGGTTACCACAATACCAAACCATACACAGAGCTGTGTTCTTAAGAATAATGACGGCAAAAGCCCCCCCAAAAAACTGCCATGATAATGTTTCGAGTGATAATGTTTCTATGGCGTTATATCGCTTCTGATTTTATTTTTGTAAGGATTGCAGAAATCCATTGGGCGTGTTCTTTGTATAAATTTAGATCAATATGGGTTGGACTATGTTTCTGATCAAAAAACTCTAGCACTTTCTCTGTGGCCACGTTACCGCTTGCGCCGCCGCCCGCATAGGGACACCCGCCCAAACCTGCAATAGAAGCATCAAAAACACGCACCCCCATATCATAAGCTGTTTCGATCACATCAAGAGCTCTACCGTTCGTATCGTGGGCATGCCATGCAATTTTATTTGTATCATTATTTTTTAGAACATGATCCAAGCATGCTTTGGCCGTATCTGGTTCGCCCGCACCGATTGTATCCCCCAAAGAAACCTCATAAACACTCAAATCAAATAAGCGTTTCGTCACTTCACTCACCTGACGAGGGTCGGTTTTTCCATCATACGGGCACGCAATAACACAAGACACATAGCCACGGACTTTTATATCATTATCTAATGCGACCTTAACGGCATCAGTAAAGCGATCAAAACTTTCAGCGATAGAGCAATTAATATTTTTTTGTGAAAACCCTTCACTAGCGGCGGCAAAAATGGCGATCTCTTTAACGCCCGCATTCATGGCATCTTCCATCCCTCGCAGGTTCGGTACAAGCATCGGATAAGAAATCGTATTTTTCTTTTTTATAGTTTTGAATAACTCAACACTATTAGCCATTTGAGGTACCCACTTGGGCGAGACACACGCACCGACCTCAATCACAGAAACGCCCGTCTGATTAAGGCGCTCAATCAATTCTTTTTTCACAGAAAGGGGCAGAATGATTTTTTCATTTTGAAGGCCGTCACGGGGACCGACCTCTACAATCTTAACGAAATCACTCATGATGCTCTGGCTTTTTTAATGTCGATTAAAACCGTGCCTTCATCAACCTGGTCACCAGCATTAAAGCTTAACCCTTGAACAACACCATCATGGGGCGCATAAAGACTATGTTCCATTTTCATGGCTTCTAGCACCAATAAGGCATCGCCTTCTTTGACCACATCACCATTTTTTACGGCAATCGAAACAATCTTCGCCGGCATGGGCGCAATCAAACCATCCGCCTTTTTATCTAACGCACCAGATATATCAGGAGCATTACCCCATGGGTAAATTGCGTGCTCGCCGTTTAAGAATAAATGAACATCATTCTTGGGATCAATAATCGCACGGAATACATAAGTGCTATTCCCGATTGTCGCACGCATCAATCCTTGCACCTCATAGGAGAGGGTAAAGATATCACTTTCCGCCATATCTGGATCGGCGCTTATACGCCCGATTAAAACAGCATCCTGTACACCACTAAAAGAGGCATATAATGTTAAATCACCGATCGTTATTTCATGTATTTTCTGTCCTGCCACGCGCCAATCATTTAAGGACGTCCAAACATCATACATCTTTTGATCATTTTGTTTCTTAAGCGCATTACTCTGCATCGCCAAAACAAAAAGAGCCATTAAAGATTGGTGGATCAAACGATGGATCTCTGTCGTTTTATTCGGTGACAATAAATCGTCACTATGGTTGGCAATAAAATCCGTGGTTGGCGGTGTTAGCTGAAATTTTTGATGGCGCATCGCCGCGCGTAAAAAATCACGATTGGTTTTAATACCAACAACTTCTGTTTGATCCAGCGCCGTTAACATTTTCGTAATGGCATCGGTACGCGTTGGCCCATGGGTGATAATTTTAGCAATCATCGGATCATAAAAAACACTAACCTGTTCATCACGCGACGGTGTTTCGCCGCGCCATTCAAGCCACGATTCAACAACATTTAACGCGCTGTCGATGCGTACTGTTTTATCTTGAATAATTGGCGGAACAAAATGTTTAATCGTTCCCGCTTGTGGTAGAAAATCATCTTGCGGATCTTCGGCATAAAGACGCACCTCTATTGCATGACCAATAACATGCAAATCTTTTTGCGATACTGGCAATGGCCTGCCCGCCGCCACATCAACCTGCCAAGCGACCAGATCTGTTCCCGTAATGGCTTCTGTAACCGGGTGCTCAACTTGTAGGCGTGTATTCATCTCCATAAAGTAAAAAGATGGTTTTGTTTCGCCTTGATCATTTGGGCTGACATCTAGAATAAATTCAACCGTTCCCGCCCCAACATAATTAACAGCTTTTGCAGCATTCACCGCCGCTTTGGCGATTTCTACACGCAAAGCCTCGCCTAAATCAAAGGCAGGTGCTTCTTCAATGACTTTTTGGTGACGGCGCTGAACCGAACAATCACGTTCAAATAAATGAATGATATTACCGTGCATATCGCCAAAAACTTGCACCTCGATGTGGCGGGACGAAATAATAAACTTTTCAACCAACATCACGTCATTGCCAAATGATTTTTTGGCTTCGCTTTTTGCCATTTTCAGTGCGTTATCAAACTCTTTTTCTGAGTTAACGCGGCGCATCCCTTTACCGCCGCCGCCCGCAACGGCCTTCAACAGAACAGGGAAACCAATTTTCTTGGCTTCAATCCGTAATTTTTCATCCGATTGATTATCTCCATGATAACCCGGCACCAAAGGCACATTGGCTTTTTCCATTAAAGCCTTTGCCTTTGCCTTATCGCCCATTGCATCAATGGCGGCGGTTGGCGGGCCAATAAAGATAATATTTTCAGCGCTTAATTTTTTGGCAAAATCAGCATTCTCAGATAGAAAACCATAGCCCGGATGTACCGCATCAATTGCATGATCTTTACAAATCTGAATAATTTTATCGCTATCAAGGTAACTCTCTGCCGCTGGTGCAGGGCCAATAAAAATCGCCTCATCCGCCATTTGTACATGACGGGCATATTCATCGGCGCTTGAATAAACCACAACGGCATGAATATCTTTGGAGCGTAATGTCTGAATAATACGGCAAGCGATTTCGCCGCGATTAGCGATCAAAACGCGTCTAATCTCTCTTGTGCCATCTTGCTTTAATGGTGTTTTATTGTGTGTTTTTGACACACTATCAACATGCTTAATCTTTTTACTTATCATGGGATAAAGTGTAATGTTTTCACACGCTTTAATAAAGAGGATTTTATCATGTCGGCGCACGATCTATTAGATAAACAAGCAAAAGAGATTTTGGACGCTCTTTTAGGGCTTTTATCAGACCCAAATGATATTAAAACAGACTTTGCCCTTATTGAAAAAAACGAAGAGATATTCCTTTATCAAGGGACGATAAAGAAATGCGGGAAAATTGATGATATAGAAACCCTTGCAAAGCAAAAAAATGTGCCTGTCTTATTCGCCCTTCCTTATGGTGCAATTAAAGAACGTGGATTTGAAACCCACAAAGGCGACAATGCGGATATTCTAACGCTTATGCCCGAGAGCACAGCCTTAAAAACATCCAGAGCATCATTCATTGCTGTTCTAAAAGAACTAATAAGAGAACAAAATTTAGAACTAACGTCGGGCGTAATAGAACCATCTATTAGTGATAATGATTTTGAAGATTTGGTACGCACAATCCAAAAAGATCACATCGCCAAGGGCGATGCCACGCAAGTTGTCATCTCACGTAGTTTTAAAAGCCAATTCACCGATTTTAATCCTGTTGATTTATTGCGTCTCTATCATGACTTACTGATATCACGCGGGCAATATATGACGATATTCATGAGTAATAATGGCGATCAAAACTTCCTGATGGCCGCCACGCCAGAATGTCATATAGAGATCACAAAAGATCACCAAACCATGATCCCGATCGCGGGCACATTCCGTAAATATGATACAGATGTTATACAACCAGAAAGCACGCAAAATTTCGAAGCACGCCTTAAGAATTTCCTGAACGATGAAAAAGAAATCAATGAATTATTCCAAGTTGTTGATGAAGAAATGAAGATGATGGCAGAGATCAGCCCCCATGGTGGTAAAATAACAGGGCCTTATTTACGAGAAATTGGCGCGGTCATTCACACCGAATATCACCTTAATGGTCAACGATCACTGAATGAACACGGCAAACCATTAACCCGCGCTCTAAATCATTTAAAAACAGCCCTTCATGCACCAACGGTCATTGGTGGCCCCATGGAAAGTGCCGCGCGTTTGGTTGCACAGTACGAACCAGAATCACGACGTTATTATAGTGGTGAAATTGGATTTTATGATCCAGAACATGATACGATTGATGCCGCCATTTTCTTGCGCGGTATAGAGGTTTTCCATGATGGTCATTTTCGTGTTCAAGCGGGGGCTGGTATCGTAAGAGATTCAGACCCATATAGTGAGAGAACGGAAACATATGCCAAAGCTTCATCGATTTTGCGTCTTTTAGATAGCACACAAAAAAATAGTTATACGGAAAAATTAACACCAGAGATGGCGAAACGATTAGAGCCAACATTAACCGCGCGCAATAAAGATTTATCTAATTTTTGGATGATGACACAAACCGCACCAAAATCTTCGCCAATATTAAAGGGCTTAAGTGTCACCATCATCAATAATGAGGATAATTTCGCTCATATGATTGGTCATGTTTTACGCCATCATGGCTGTGATATTCACGTCAAAGATACCCATGATTTTGATCCCCAAAAAGACACATCTAAACTGGTTGTGATTGGCCCTGGCCCTGGGGATATTAACGACCCGAATAATACCCGCATAGTGGAATTAAACACCCATGTAAAAGATCTCTTTAATCAAGGGCGCTTAATGATTGGTATATGTTTGGGACATCAAGCTATCGCACATTATAAGGGCTTTCATGTCGTACAACAATCAAAGCCAACACAAGGTGTCGCAAGACGTGTGAATATTTTTGGGCGCCCCTACACGCTTGGTTTTTACAACAGTTTCGCACCGAAAAAGGAGCAAGAAGAAACACGCTTTAATGGTGACATTGATTATGATGACGATGGCTATGTCCTAGCGCTACACGGCGATCATTTTGCAAGCTTCCAATGTCATCCTGAATCAATATTGTCACAAAAAGGACATGAGGTTCTAACCCAGAGCCTTATAAAATTGGTCTTATCCCGTCAATAAAAACCCTCGCTATTTATAAGGGCGCAAGAGGGGGCGTGCGCGCATTATAAAAGCGAGGGCAAAACTAATGGTCGAAACCACTAGAGATATGTTCTGTTACTGACCAAAGGCCATGCGTGTTTTAGAGACAATCAAAGCTTTATCTTTACTGCGATCAATACGCGCAACCTGTTGACCATCATTAAACATTAAAATTGTACTGCGTTCTGTAACATCAAACTGATCCATAAAGTCTTTGTCATCGTCAAAATCAAGACTGTAGAATGTTACATCACCGTAATCACCTGTTGTGACTTCTGGTAACAATACATCACGCTGTAACTTACACGTTGAACACCATGACGCGTTAATGTGAACCAAGACTTTTTCGCCCTTTGCCATTGCTTCTTCGAAGCCCGTTTGGTCGAAACTTGGGAAATAACCGGTGTCAGAAACGATAACTTTCTTCATCATATCGTCCTTAGACATCATGGCTTTGTCTGTAACCATTTGTTGTTTTTCCATCACCATTTCTTTGGCCATTTCTTTTTTCATCATATCGGCATTGGCTGGTACGATTGAAGAAATGAAAAGCCCGAAAGCCAAAAAAGAGAAAAGGGAGAGCGTTAATTTTTTAACGTTTTTAGCCACGATGAATAATCCTTTTATATATTTTAAAATACGCACCACAAACAGGCGCTAATATCCTGTTATTCGCTAGGGCATCACAAAGGTTACAAAAATATATAAATTATGTGCGCCAGGCCGCAGGGCGCTTATCAAAAAATGCGTTTAATCCCTCTTTTGCTTCATCGTGACCACGAATTTCGGCGATGACTTGGGCTGTTTGATCAATGATATGATCGTCAATCACGTCCGAGCCATGAAGATCGCGCGCTAAAGTCTTAATCGTCTTTTGAGCATGAACGCCGCCCTTTTTAATAAGATCAATTAAAAAAGAAAGACTGGCTTCTGCCTCTTTTTGTGTTTCTTCGTAATGGGTCAACAGACCCATCTCAAAGGCGCGTTTCCCGTGGAACCGTTCAGCAGATAACGACGCGTGGCGTGTTTTAGCAATCCCCATTTTATCAATTAAGTAAGGAAATATCGTTGCGGGAACTAATCCCAACTTTACTTCAGACAAACAAAATAAACTTGTGTCACAGCCCACCACAAAATCACATGCCGATGATAAACCAACACCGCCGCCATAGGCCGCACCATGAACAAAAGAAAATGTTGGTATAGGTAAATCATAAATAGCCTTAAATAAATGAGCTAGCTTTAAGGCATCTTCTTTATTCTCATCAGCAGAGAACTCACCCATACGGCGCATATAATTTAGATCCGCGCCCGCACAAAAACTTTTTCCCGCACCACGAAAAACGACGGCGCGAATAGATGTTTTAATTGATCGCACAACATTCGTTAGTGTTGCAATCAATGCCTCGTCCATCGCATTATGGGTTTCACCCCTATTTAACGTCAGCGTTAAAACGTCGTCTTTTTCATCAATAAGTACATAATCTGTCATTATCATTACATCCTAAATACACCGTAATCAGTGTCTTCTATTGGGGCATTTAATGCCGCACGTAAACTTAAGGCCAAAACCAAACGGCTATCTTTCGGGTCGATAACACCATCGTCCCACAAACGCGCACTAGCATAGTAGGGATGGCCCTGTTCTTCATATTTCTCAATAATTGGTTTTTTAAAGGCTTCTATATCGGCCTCGGACCATGTTTCACCTTTGGCCTCGATTTGATCTTTCTTCACCTGTGCTAGAACGCCAGCGGCCTGTTCACCGCCCATTACAGAAATACGTGCATTTGGCCAACTCCAAACAAAACGTGCACCAAAAGCACGTCCACACATGCCGTAATTACCCGCCCCAAAAGAGCCACCAATCATCATAGTGATTTTTGGCACATTGGCACATGAAACGGCCGTGACTAATTTCGCCCCGTCTTTGGCGATACCGCCCGCTTCATATTTACTGCCCACCATAAAGCCAGTAATGTTTTGTAAGAAAATAATCGGTGTTTTACGTGCACAACAAAGTTGAACAAAATGCGCGCCCTTTAGCGCACTCTCAGAAAATAAAACGCCATTATTGGCAATAATGCCGACCTTCATGCCGTGAATTTCTGCAAAACCGCAGACAAGGGTCGATCCATATTCACGTTTAAATTCATGAAATTTACTGCCATCAACAATGCGCGCAATAACCTCTCGAATATCATAGGGCGTTTTTAAATCACTCGGCACAACGCCGTATAATTCTTCTGTTGAATAAAGCGGTTCGGCAATTTTTTGAGGGATATCGGGAGACACAGCATCATCCCCCAATGAAGCAACACAATCACGGACTTTCATTAAGGCGGCACTGTCGCTATCGACGGTATGATCGGTTACACCAGATACTTTGGAATGCACATCGGCACCGCCCAAATCTTCAGCAGTGACAACTTCACCTGTTGCTGCCTTAACCAAGGGAGGGCCCGCCAAGAAGATTGTACCCGTCCCGCGCACAATAATTGATTCATCACACATGGCGGGAATATAAGCCCCGCCAGCAGTACACGATCCCATGACTGCGGCAATTTGTGCTATACCCGCGGCGGACATGCGGGCTTGATTATAAAAAATGCGCCCAAAATCATCTTTGTCTGGGAAGACCTCATCTTGTAGGGGTAAAAATGCGCCGCCACTATCAACCAAATAAATACAGGGGAGTTTGTTTTCCAACGCAATCTCTTGAGCACGTAAATGTTTTTTAACGGTCATTGGGAAATATGTCCCGCCCTTAACCGTGGCATCATTGGCAATAATCACACATAAACGCCCCGATACACGGCCTATACCCGTCACAATGCCTGCGGCGGGAACATCGGCGCCATACATATTTTTTGCAGCCAGTGATGAAAATTCTAAAAAGGCCGTGCCAATATCAATCACCATATCAATGCGATCGCGTACCAGCATCTTGTTGCGGTCTAGGTGTTTTTTGTGCAACGATTTGGCCTTGGCGCGCGCATCATCGGCGTCACGCATGACACCGATCGCAATCTTTGAAAGCGTTGTTTTAAGATCCGAGACAAGCGCCATCATTGCCGTTCGATTGGCTTGATAAGGTTTTGATTCTTTGCGAATTTTTGTTTTAAGAATAAGACTCATAAAAACAGTTTAGAGGGATATGCCAAAAGCATCAATCATCATTTTACCAGAAACGAAAATCATGAAGGAAGCAAAAATCCACCGCAAGTGGTTGGGGTTCATATGATCAGCAAGCCTAGCGCCACCCTTAGCCGCAGCAATACCAATAGGGGCAACAATTAAAAACGCCAGCCAATTAACATGACCAATAGAATAATCATAAGACGCACCGCCCGCCATACCAACAATAATATGACTAATTGTGCCAGAAAAACAAACCAGTGCAGATAGCGCAGACGCAGTGCCGACGGCCTCTTTCATGGGTTTCCCAAAAAGCGCCATTTTCGGTACAGTAATCGTGCCACCACCAATGCCCAATAAACTTGCAATACTGCCGATTGTAACACCAGAAATACCGCGCCATGGCTCATTCGGTAGATCATCAAAGAGTGGTTTTGTTTCATTAGAGCGGAACATCGCCAACGCGGCAAAAACCAAATAAATGCTAAAGATTTTTAAGAGGATTAATCCCTCAAGTAATGTACCCAAATAAGCCCCTAAAAGCACACCAATCAAAATTGTTGGACCCCAGCTTTTTAACAAAGACACATCAACATTTTCTTTGTGATAATGCGATTGAAAGGCCGCCAGTGTTGCGGGCACAGAACAAGCAAGCGCAGAGCCAACCGCCATATGCATCGCGATATATTCGCCGTACCCCATAAAGGTAAATACATAATAGAATGCCGGCACTAAAATAACGCCGCCACCTAGGCCAAAGACACCAGATAATATCCCAGCCAACACGCCAGTCGTACATAAAATCATTAATATAAGGGGGAGGTTATCAAAAAGATTTTCCAAGAGCTTTAAGGCCTTTATCGTCGTTTTTTATTATTTTTATTCAGATATACCCATTTATTGGATATGTTCCCAATCTATCAGAATCGCCCATGCGTGCAAAGCACGAAATATTACAAATGATTACGAGAGCCTTATTCCCAAGCCCTCATAGGGGCACGATTAATACCTTGGGCATCTTTAGATAAGACGCGTGTATCTTTTTTTCTCAGGGCATTAGCCGCGGCATTATTATCAACGTCTTGTTCCCAAACTTTAGGCGGTAACCAGCGACCACTGACACCATTGACCGTTGAGCGTTCACCTAATAGTTTTTTAACTTTACGTTCTTTTGACTTTGAAGCGGAACTATCGCCGAGAATATCATCCAGTTCATTTAAAGCATCACTGTCTTTCGCCAACTTAATCGACGGTTTTTCTTCTTCATCAAGCCCTGCGAGCTGTTTTGCAAATGCTTCTTTTTCTTGCTTCGCCAACTTTTCTTGTTCTTTTAACAGATCTTCTGCGATGCGTTCTTGGGCTTTCTGGCTACCAAAAGAGATGCTGTCGGACGTAATCTCCGCATATGCCTTTTGTGTCATTTGAGGAAACGAAAAGGCGATAAAAAAGAGCGACAAACATAAAGGATAAAAAATAAAACGGTAAAACATATAACAACCAAGCTGATAGGGTGATAAATTAAATATCTATTATTGTGACTCTATCTGTTATGATTTAAAAAAACAAGCCGCACGAAGAGCAATAAAGGCAAAAATATAAATGGCCGATTTAAAGACCCTATCAATTGATGAAATTAGCACTTTGTTTCAACAAGGCGCATTGACCCCGACAAACCTTGCCGTTGATATCATTGAACGTGCCAAAAACATACAAAACAGCCATAATTTCATGGCTTACTTTAACGAAGACTACACAATGACACAGGCAAATGCCGCCACCGAACGCTGGCAGGCCGGCACCCAAAAAAGCGCCTATGATGGTATCTTATTTACAGTAAAAGATGTTTTTGATGTCCGTGACATGCCGACAAGAAAAGGATCCAAAACAACATCACATACAGCCGCAACCCAAAATCACTATATGGTTGAACGATTAGAGGCAATGGGCTGTGTCTTTTTATGCAAGACAACATTATGTGAGTTTGGGCATAAAGGTGTCACCGATAGTCCCTTACATGGCATCACACGCAATCCCCACAATAAAGATAAGACCTCTGGTGGTTCTTCTGGTGGTGCGGCGGTTGCGACATTTTATAACTTGGGCCACATTCATTTGGGCAATGATGGTGGCGGTTCTGTCCGAATTCCAGCCTCCTTTTGTGGTGTTTTTGGCTATAAGGCCACACAAAACGCTATTCCTGACAATTCAATAAAAGAGGACACAACCCTCAAAGAAATAGACATCGTGAGTTGTGGTTTTCTATCCCGCGATTACGATGATTTATTACATGGCTATAACATTATTTGCGGTGAACGCGTTTCAAAAGCCAATACAAAAAAACTATCTATTGCCCATGCTGAAACGCTTAATGATTTTGACGTTGCACCTGACATACAAGTCGCTTTTAGCGATTATTGTGACAAACTGTCACAAACACATTCTATGACGCCCATCACATTCTCTTACCCAACACTCCTTGAAACCATGATGACCTTGTGGACAATTGACGTTAGGGAAACTGTCCGCGCCATTGGTATTGATAAGGTTGATGATATGGATCGCTCCATTCAAAAATGGATGGGATGGGCAGAATCGGTCAGTGATGCAGACTATCAAAAAGCCTTAATCCACAAACAAGACTTAAAAGCGCAAGTCTTGGCACAATTGCAACCTTATGATCTTTTCATCATGCCAACCCTGCCGATTACGGCGTTTGATGTTGGGCGGAATAGCCCCCCTAAAGAAGAAGCAATGAATTTAGGCCCTTGGTGGACACCTTTTACCGCGCCTTTTAATTTAACAGGTCAGCCAGCCCTCTCAATACCCATTGGTTTTGATACAAAAAACCTACCCATCGGAGCTCAAATTATTGGGAAAAATGGGTATGATGAAGAACTTCTTTCTCTTGTGAAGTCACTTATTTAATACGGCTTTATTTTTCATAGTTTTATTGACTCTGTTATCTGTTCTGATATGGTAATGCCATGATGACTGCTACTACAGATACCTATACTGATGATTTCAATCGCGCAGCAAGAAGCACGGCAAAAAGCTATGGCGAAGAAATGCATGACTTTATTAATCTTGTCAAAAAAGTCACGCGGCGCGATAACATCCCATCAGCGCTGAATTTTGATGCGGCGCTGTCTTTTTGCACAAAAATTATCAACCATTGTTATAATCCACTTGCACCATGGGATCGGCTCTCAAATCGTCAAATATTAACCGCCTTAAATCATAGCTATAGACAACAAGGTCTTAACCAAAAAATCGATAGCATGGTTTATAATATATTTGATCAAGCAACCCATCATGAGGTCATTCAAACGATGCGCACTGAAAAAACGCTTGATATGAATAACGCTGTGTTAGTGCAATATTTCATTAAAAAAGAACAATTGGAATTATGGGGTGCAAGGAAGTACTTTATAAACCAGATCAGTCAGCACCATTACCCTGACTTTGTTTGGGATGAAAACCACCCCAATAAGATCAGATTACAGGGCAAGCAAGAACCACGTCCTTATTTCAAAAGCTATAGAAAGCTAATATTATGAAAGCACCCCTAGATAACACAGAGCTTTTAAGCCGCGCTTGTAAATATAATAAAGAAACAGCAATGTATAGCTTTGATCAACAAATGATGTTGATGATGTTGGTTTCAATGATTAATGACGGTGAATTTGACTTTAATGCCCTTGATACAGATCATCGACAAATTGTTATCGCATTTGTTGATACATATAACCATGTTCAACAAACGAGTACTAATGACGGCGAAAAACAGGCGTGGCATAAATTACGCCATGACTTCATTCAAAATGAACGTACCGCGCAATCTGTGCATTATTATATAGAAAACACGCCAGACACGACAAGCGCATCACCTTTTGTTACAGCTTATAAATCTTTACTCAATAGATCTTTACAAGGAAAACCAATCTCTCCCTTTTCTAAAAAATCAACATTGACCCTATAAAAATGACACCAGAAGAGTATATCAACACGCCTTTATCCGAACGCTTCAACAGCCACACAATGGACGCTTTTATTGAGGTTCTTAATAAGAGCTATTTATCAGTTTCTGTTGTTGAGGAAGACTATATTCATCAAGCCGTTCGCTTTTATGTGGCAACTATTAATAAGAAAATAGCGCGATTTTCTTCTAAAAATCAAATCACCCATCAAGACTTTATGAATTATTTTATTCAAAGCCATGTTGATAATAATGCTATACCACAGCTAAGCACAAGTGGCGCAAAACGACAGATTGTTATCTATGCCAATAGAGCGCGAGATTTAAAAAGCATGCAAAGCATATATCAACTTCTTCCCCATACGATGTATCGAGAACGCCTAAAACACAGTAAAAGGCAGTTCAAAGCCATCCAAAAAGAAATTAAAGAGCGTTGTAAGCGCACAACGAGAGGTACAATTACTGCCAATAAAGATGCCCCTTATAAATTCCGCATTACATAGCCCACATTACGTAGCCTTATGCGACGTCTTTAATTGCACCCTTTAAAATATCAACCATTTCGTCAATATGTTGCTGTTCCAAGCTGACGGGCGGTGAGAAAATCAACATTTGTTTACCGGTTTTACGAATGGCTAAGCCTCGCTTAAATGCCTCACGATAAACACGCATTTGTGCGCCGTCAGCACCCGCCTTAGGATTAAATTGAATCGCGCCCAAAATACCAATCGTACGGATATCTTCGATTAAATGATCAAACTCTTTAAAGCCCATCATCGCATCATTGAACGGTTTCATCATTTTTGCCGCATGACCAAATAAGTCTTTTTCTTGGAATTCCTCTAATGTCGCAATCGCCGCGGCACTTGCCAAGGGATGACCAGAATAGGTATAGCCATGCATAATCTCAATGGATTCCTCTGGTCCTTTCATAAAAGCATCATAAATATGATCACGAACAAAGGTCGCGCCCATCGGCACTGCGCCATTTGTAAGGCCCTTTGCCATGGTAATAATATCGGGACAAACATCAAAATATTCAGACGCCGTTAATGTCCCAAAACGACCAAAACCACACACAACCTCATCAAAAATAAGGAGAATGTCATTCTCGTCACAAATTTCTCTGATACGTTTTAAATAACCTTTTGGTGGCGGTAAAACACCGGTTGACCCCGCCACAGGCTCAACAATCACCGCGGCAATATTATCGGCGGTGTGTAGGGCAATCATATCACGTAAACGATCCGCCAATTCAATACCATGATCTGGCTCACCCATAGAAAAGGCATTACGTTCAAGATCAAATGTGTGGGGCAAATGTTGGGTGTTGGGCATTAATCCCGCACGGAACATTTTACGGTTAAAGGATAGTCCCCCAACGGAAATACCGCCCATATTACAGCCATGATAGCCGCGCTCACGACCAATCAAAATTGCTTTTGTGCCTTTACCGCGCATGATCTGATAGCCCATGGCAATTTTTAGGGCTGTTTCCACCGCCTCTGATCCAGAGTTACTAAAAAACACATGGTTAAAATCAAATGGCATAGCCGCCGTGAGCTTATTCGCTGCTTCAAAAGATTTCTCGTGACCTAACGAAAAATGCGTCACATAATCTACCTCTGCCGCTTGTTCTTGAATGGCTTTGGTAATACGGTCAATCCCATGACCAGCATTCACACACCATAGACCCGCCGCGCCGTCTAGAATTGGGCGATCGTCTTGATCATAATAATACATGCCCTTGGCACGTTTGAGCATCATCGGATTATCTTTAAAAGAACGTTGTGCCGTATAAGGCATCCAATGGGCTTCTAGATCTTTTCTGTTCATGGGGCGCTCCTGTATATTTATTAAATCTTTTTATGTGCTAAAATAGCGTTATATTAAGTATCATCCTATTTGCGACTAAAATCAAAAAAAGAAAATTAAACAAGATATAACACATGCGAGATATAGCACATGGATAATTCAGATAAGAATGACGATAAGAAAATTATTGATCTAGACGCATTCAAAAGCGCAAAAGAAAAAGACGCGCAAAAAAAGACTCTTGATATACGCCCTATCAAACCAGCATCACAACCCATCATTAATATCCCTCCCCTAACAAAATACATCAGTGCCTTATTAATCATTATCTATGCCATACAATATTATGGTCCAATCAATGTTGATTATTGGATGATGACACATTTGGCCTTTGTGCCTGCCTCTTTATCAACCGACGGCATTGCAAATATATGGGCGCCGTTATCGCTTGTGACACATATGTTTTTACATGGTGGATGGTTGCATGTCGCCATGAATGTCTTAATGCTGGTTGCTTTTGGTGCAGGTCTAGAGCGCGCCATATCAAAAAGTGATTATTTAAATATTTTTTTCTTAAGTGGCATTGTCGGTGCTTTTGCACAATTCATGCTTGATCCTGGTGCAACAATACCGATGGTTGGTGCCTCTGGCGCGGTTAGTGGTTTCTTTGGCGCAATTCTGATTGTCATGCAACGCAATGGTCAATTGGGGCGCGGCGCACGCCTTCTACCCTTTATTTTATTATGGGTCGGAATCTCGGTTCTATTTGGCTATATGGGCAGTCCTGTTGGTGGTGAAGCGTATGATAATATTGCTTGGGCGGCACATTTGGGCGGTTTCTTTGCCGGATTAGGCTTTGCAAAATATCGCTTATAGAACCGATTATTTATTAACAAAACTAATAAGCGGGCTTACCTTTATGGTCGATGGGCGTGCCATTGAACGGCGATAATCATCTTGCCAAGCACCAATAGGACGTTTCTTAACAGCCAGTAAATGACGCGCTCGCTTCAAACGCAAATCATCTCCTTTAATACTTGGCTTATGCGGCATAACATTTTTAGAATGTTCAATATGGCGCTGTAAACGCTCAGCCGAAAAAGCATGTCGATAAGTGACATCACGCGCGATTTCCGCAATATCATTGATAGCTAGGGCTTGCATATCAACATCTGGGTTTTCATGTCTCCATTTTTTGTAAGCACCATAAAGATGGTGATTCGCATAACAAAAAACAGACGCTATCTTTTTCTCATTATATTCAGACTGTTCTGCGTAAAGACCTGTTTGATTCGATAGTAGAGTAAGGGCACGCATCTTGGCGACATCAAGAAAAATATCAATTCCCTCTGATTTCAGCTTTAAACAAGCGGCAAAATCACAAAAGAATTCTTTACGATGTTGCTTTGATATCTCCTCGCCCTCATGAACCAAAGAATCAAGACTGTGGAACAATTCATGATAGATAGTAAAGCCCGCTAGATTCATATAATCAGCATAAGAGTCAATCGGGCAGTGCTCCATAAGATCGATAATATCTTGCTGATTTTTTCCTCTAAAAAAAATACTATATCCCTCTTCTCCCAGAAGCCCCCGGGGGAAAATATAATCACACTCTGTATAATATTGTAAATCTTGAGCAAGCTTATTGACTGATATCTTTAAAAAACCAGAATCTGGATGAGAGGTCAATTGCTTTGCCACGCGCACGATATCTATAGGATCGTTCATTCCAATAGGCCATAAAACACCATCAATAAGGGTGATTTTTGTGCCAATTTCAGCAGAGAACTGATTAACCGTTTCATGCAAAGCATGAATAAGATTAAAATCAATATCATTATTTGTATTATTAACCATGCAAAGATTATATATTATTTTACATATTGAATCAAGCATTTCGCAATCTATATGCTTTCTGCCAACGTCCAATGCGACGGTTTTGGATTTTCTTTAGACGATCTTGATGTTCTTGGTGCTTTTCTAAAGACGCGTAATCTTGTCTTGAACGGTCTATCTGATCTGCCATAAAGTTTAAAATACCATCTTCTGTATAGCTGTGTTTTTTCATCATATCCAATGATATACGCGCAATCTTATCTTGTGATAAATCCTGTAAATTAATGTCCGGATTTTCTTTACGCCACATTTTATAAACACCATAAATATGATGATTCAAATAGACCAAAATCTTGATTTCTTTATCACTGGTCTTGGATTCTTCATAATCAAGCCATGTGTTTATTTCGCGTCTTTTGGTCGATAATGCGCGCCACTTTGCAATCTCTAAAAACATATGTTCTTTGCCTTGAGACGCCATCATTAAACATGCTGAAAAATCAGCAAAAAACTCATTTCTATGCTCATCGGATGCATCACCAATTCTCGTGTGTAAACAATATGTATGGAACAATTCATGATAGAGAACAAACTCAGCAAAATCGGTATAATTAACATCAGGGTGCAAATCATTACCTATATAGCTATTGCGCCACTCTTTTTCAGTTAAGGGACGCATTTGGATTATATTAAACATCCGCGTCGATCCATCACTACAATTAAATCGCATCAGATAGAACGATGCTAAATCCGTAGCCGTAGCTTCACGCATAAAATAATCTTGAACTATCTCAGATGACACAGGCGTCGCGTGTATTTTCTTTGATATGGTTTCCACTAATTTTTGCTTGGTCTTAGAGTCATTCTTACCAACAGGCCAAACAGCGCCGTCAATTAATATGATAGTGCATCCCGCATTGCGCCCAAATTCTTTTGCAATCCGCCGCATCTTACGCGGAGACAGAACAGGTGTTTTTTTATTAAAAATTGATAACATGGTGTTATGTTAACATAAAATGCAATATAATCTAATATTATTTCATTATGAGGGCATTTAACGTTAAATTATTATATAGCGAGTCTATAATCCTTCTGCCATTTTTTAATAGGACGATCGGCAATGTCCATTATTTCTTCTAAATATTGAGATCTTTCATCGTCTGTAGATAGATTATTTTTTGCTTCGTAAGCACGCGCCACAGAAAACTCAATCAGCTGACTTTCAGTGAAAGCATAATCACGCACAACATCCCTAGCAATGTGAATAATATCATCTTGGCTTAATTTGGCGATATCAAGGTCAGGGTTACTCTTTCTCCATGTTTTATAGATACCGTATAGATGGTAATTATAATAGGGATTAAGCGTCTCTATAACGTCATCATCGTTAATATCGTATAATTGTAAATCATATTGCTTCAGGTCCAAAGCCCGCCATTTTGCAATCTGTAAAAATATATCTTCATGCCCCCTAGATGCCATCGTTAGACATGCGGCAAAATCACAGAATAATTCTTCACGATGTAAATCCGCATAATCACCAACATGAACATCCTCACCAAATGTGTGAAATAATTCATGATATAAAACAAATTCGGAAAAATTTCTGTGGTTCTCGCCAAAACAAAGCGTCTCTGTCAGGGGGTTATTATTCCACTCCTCTTGCGTAAAAGGCCTTAAGGTCACAATAGTATAGAGCCTATGTTTTCCATCAAGGAGCATCGGAAACTCATATGACATTGCTGGTGTGACAAGGGTATCAACACGGGAGAAATAGTTTTTAACGTCTTCATATAAAGGATTTTTTTTATCAATATTGGCAAAACACGCGAAACGATTAACCACCTTCTCTATTATTGCCGTTTCATTATTATCAACAGGCCATATATCACCCGTGATAAGATGAATGCGATATAAAAAATTATCCTCTGCTACGGGCTGTGCGTTCTTCTCAAATTCTTTAACGATACGTTTCATATCACGCAAAGACATCAAGGCTTTTTTGCGTCTATCTTTTTTCTCAAAAAGCCGATTAAATATTATTTTGCCAGATTCTAACATGGTTTCTTTCAGATCTGCGGGGAATTTACAGGGCTTTTATTAATATGGTTTAAGCGTAACATTAATGCGTTTTTTCGTCCCTCTGCGTCGTGATCATCTGGGTATTTCTTTTTTACATTCTCTACATAAGAACATAAGCGCTGTGTTTTATGGGCTCTTTTTAAGGTGCACTCTGCAGATATTTTGACAATCTCTGGTATCGTTAATTTGGAAATATCAATGTGGGTATTTTCTGTACGCCATTCTTGATATGTTGCGTATAAATGATGGTTTAAATATTGTCCCAATTCAAGCTCACTGGATAATTCCTGATAGAAGGCTTGTAATGCCTGTGCGCTTAACGAACGCATTCGTGCAACATCCATAAATATGTTTTCGCCACTATCGGCTAAAATCTTTAAGCACGCAGAAAAATCGCAGAAAAACTCAGATCGATGCTCTATGGCTAAATCTTCTCCCTTAAGATCGCTTACAGCGTCATCAAGAAGATGAAATAGTTCATGATACAGGACATAACTAGACATATTTAACTGTAATTTCTTTGTCGAGAAATGTGACAAAACGCGCATCACATCCAAGAGTTCTTCATCATTTTCTAGTCGAAAAACCACCGTCTTAAAGCCTGGCATCATACATACTCTAAAGTCATGATTATGATCAAAAAATGACCTATAAAATCGAGCTTTCTTTTTACCAAAAACATGCGCGGATGCCTTTAATAATGTTTTTTTATCATTCTTACCCCACGGCCAGACTTGGGCATCAAGAAGGGTGATATCTATGCCTGTATCTTCGGCAAAATCCGCTACAATTTTTCGATTTCGAAGGATAAAATCTGAAATAATCTCTGGGCGTTTGACCGAGCGTTTGAATAGACCAGATGTAAGATTTTTTAATAATGCCATTATATATGCGCGTCCATTGTGTTTTGAAGGATGCGTCACTATAGCAAAATATATATGTTATGTAAAGTTTAAATGGTTTTAGGCCTGAGGCGGTTCAATAAATCCAGCAGAAGCACCCAAACGGATACGCTTTATCGCAGATGAATTACCAATATTACCTGATTTTTTATCATCAAAATGCATCCATTTTTGTGTATTAAACGCATCACAATTACCACATACTGGCGACCAAGCCGGTGTATGGACATGGCATTCATCACAAACCCAACCAAGATCGGCACCGACATCAACGGCCTTATGCAGCCATGTTTGCGCCTTGCTTTCATCTTTGAATTGCTTCATCTCCAAATCAGCGAGGGCGAAATAAAGGCGTTCTGTTTTACGCACTTCTTCTAATGATAATAAAATCCCACGCGCTTCACCCATGAGGCCGTCATCCATAGCGGCGATAGCATAACGCAAGCGGCCTTCATAAGAACTCTTATTCAACTTCAGAAGTTTTTTAACCCATTTAGAAACAAAATAATCATCATTTTTGACGTTATCAGGTATCAAACGTAGCCATAAACGCGCCGTGTCTGGGTGATCATATTTCTTCCATGCTTTTTCAACAATCGATATGGCCTTTTTAGGCTGTCCTTTTTCGCTTAATAGAGTGGCATATAACTCAACCGCGGGCGGGAATGCATCGTCAAGACGCCATGCTTCACGGGCATAATTAACCGCCGCATCTATGTGACTTTGGGCGCGGGCTTGATCGGCTTTCGCCATTTCAAAGGCTGCCTTATGTTGCTTATAACGCTCTTTATCAAATAACTTGGCTTTATAGGCTTTTAGTAGTGTTTCTTCAGCCTCTTTCCATTTACGCGATTGTAGCTCTAGGTCAAACAAAGCCTCAATAATCCAGCGTGTTTTAGGATACATTTTATCGGCTTCACGTAATAACGTCATCGCGCGCGCATAATCATTTTCGGCCAAGGCCTGATTTAATAAACCACGCACCCCGAAAAAGGATGCTGATTTATCTTCTAACAAGGCCGTAAAGTTTTCTTTAGCGTCTTCTTTATTGTCATTCATCAACGCCGCTTGCGCGCTTAACAGACGTACCAATGACAATTCGGGTAAAAGTTGTTTTGCTTTGCGCGCCTCGACCAAGGCCTTTTTCTGATTACCAGATGCCACAGCAACAAGACCTTGGGTCAAGGCCGCATAGCCTTTTTCCGTGGCGCGTGTTTTACTATAAGCGCGGTAACGATCGGGGACAGCAACCACACTGCGCCATAAACGATAAAGCTGTAATAAAACAAAAAGACCAATTAAGAATGTCGCCAGAACAACACCGACATGGGCGGATATAATATAGCCCAACCATTCAACCGTAATCGTCCCTGGGCGTTCTGCCAACCAAACCGCAATAGCAACAACCACCGCAAGCTTGATAAAAAAGAATATCGTTTTTAACATTGTGAAAATCTTTCTTTTATAACGATTTCTTTTCTAGTTACCAAATGTGACAGGGCCAGTTGACCCACCGCCACCGATTTTGCCTTTAACGCTGTCGATGATACTGTTCATACTATCTGATGAGATGGTATCGTCCGACAGACCATTAATTGTATCCATGATTGATGACGCGCCGCCTGCATTTAACGTAGGTAATTTACCAATAACATTGCTGGTTAATTGTCCCGATAATGTTTCTGCCAAAAGACGGGCTTGGGCATCATCCATAAAGGGTTGCGCTGTTTCGCGCGGTGCGCCTTCCAATTTTTCTAATTCATTAATGGCGGCACGAATATCTCCTTGATTCATTAATGTTTCGGCGCGGGCAACAACGGCGGATGTGTCTTCACCCTTTACCATGCCCGTTTTACGTACCTGCACAAAATTATCCATGCGTGCAAAGAAACGATCTTGAATTGAAACATCTTCGCCTTTTAATTTGGCAGATACGATATCACCAGCTAAACCACGAAACTCCGACTTTAAGGCATCGCGACTAACGATCCCTTCACGCGCATAGGGCGTAATTTTTTCTAACGCCGCCAAGGTTTCTGGATCATCACCAGCCAAGGCGCGTACTGTCGCTAAGTCTTGTTCAAAGCCACCCTCTTGCATTAATGATTGACGCAATTGGCTAACCGCCATCAACATGGCAGCCGCCTTTAATTCTTTACCTGTTATGCCCTGTAACATATCAGACAGCGCATCATTATCTTGTTTGGCGTCCTCAAGCGCGACTTCTAGATTTTCAACACGGTTGCTCATCCCTAAAATAGTACCTTGTAAATCCAGCATTGATTCATCTAAAACGGCCTTACCCGCACCACTACCATTTAAAGACGCAATACGTTCATTAATTGTACGCATCTGCGCGCTTAAATTTTGGACCTGTCCGACCTGCTCAAATAAATCAGCTGCTATAAACGTTTCAACTTGGCGCGTTAAGCGTTGCTGTTTTTCTTTAAGGGCTTGTTGCGCTTGTTTTAGATCATCATATTTCTGCTCTATTGCCGCAACTTGCTGGCTGGCTGTATCGCTAACGTCCGACATGAAACGTGGGCCTAAAAATAAGAAGGCCGCGCCAATACAAATCACAATAAATAAAACAGACATAAAGACACTGCGCATTATCGCGCCGTGAATCTGTTTCTTAATCTCTGTCTTATTTGAAACCGATTGCTCCAGCATGGTTTTGGACAGTGCATCGCTGGTCGCGCGAATATCTTCAGCACTTTGGTTAACTGGTTGCGCATTCGCCGATTTAGTGGCTTTTGCTTTTGATTTTTTCTTGTCTGGCATGATATTTTAAGATCCATAAACGGGTAAGAGAAAGCAAAGAGGTTATTTCTTCATCAAACAATAGCAAAACTAAGCCAACTTTGGTATAAGATTTTAATGAAAATATTAGGTATAGAGACTAGTTGTGATGAAACCGCCGTCGCCGTTATTAACAGCGACCGAACAATCCATGCCAATTTAATCAAGACTCAAATAGAAGAACACGCGGACTATGTCGGTGTTGTCCCAGAAATCGCAGCGCGCGCGCATCTAGATTATCTTGATTTATTGCTGAAACAACTCATCAAAATTGAGGGGTGTAGCTTTAAAGATTTGGACGGGGTTGCCGTTACGTCTGGCCCAGGTCTTATTGGCGGCGTTATATCGGGTGTTATGGCGGCAAAGGCCATTGCCATGGCGCACAACCTACCCATTATCGGTATCAATCATTTAGAGGGACATTTATTAACACCGCGCCTGACTGATCCAGACTTAGAGTTTCCATACTTGGTTCTTTTGGTTTCTGGCGGTCATTCGCAAATCCTTATCGCCCACAGCATAGGGAATTATGAGCGCCTTGCCACCACTGTCGATGATGCAGTTGGTGAAGCATTTGATAAATCCGCAAAATTGATGGGGCTTGGTTATCCGGGCGGGCCAAATGTTGAAAAACAGGCCCTTCTTGCAACAAACAGCTATACTTTCGATTTACCGCGGCCAAAATTAAAAAACCACGCGCTTAATTTTTCTTTTTCTGGATTGAAAACCGCCGTCAAACGCCACGCCGAGAAACATATTCATAACGGTCATATTGATGGCGCTGTTGTGCAAGATTTATGTGCTAATTTGCAAAATGCAATTGGTGATGTTTTATATGATCGTGTTAAAAAAGCGCTCGTTTTATATAAAGAAAAAACAAAAACAGATGCGCCAGCCTTTGTCGTGTGTGGCGGCGTTGCCGCTAACCAAAGCATCCGTGCCCGCCTCACCGATTTATGCGCCGATCAGGACACGCGCTTTTATGCGCCGCCTTTAAGGTTATGTGGTGATAATGCCGCCATGATCGCTTGGGCGGGGATTGAGCATTTCAAACAAGCTGTTAATTTATCACATTATACTCACGATAAAATATCACCTCGCCCCCGTTGGCCTTTGGACGAAGACGCCAAGGCTGTGATTGGTTCTAGCCAATCAAAATCAGGGCGCAAAGTTTGATAATCCGTCTTTTTTGATTTCATAAATGATAAAAAAAAATATACGCATTGAAAAAACTAGGCTATAAACCCATTCATGACCAAAACTGATGATACGCTCTATATCGAAGACAGCCCCTATCAAACCGTATTTGTAATCGGTGCGGGAGCATGGGGCACGGCCCTAGCCAACACAGCGGCACGCGCACAGCGTGATGTTATCTTGTGGGCGCGCGATGAAAAAATCGTTTCTGATTTCCAAAGCACGGGACGTAACACCAAATATTTGCCTGATGTTGATCTTGAGAAAAACATCCAGATGACAACAGACATTACACGTGCCATTGAGGCAGATGTGATTTTATGTGTGACCCCCGCCCAAAATTTTGGTGACCTTTTGGCCATGTTACCACCGACCCTATCACCAGAAATTCCGCTCATTTTATGTTCAAAGGGCATTGATTTGGCCAGTGGTAAATTATTATCCACATTGTTAAAAGAACATAGCCCCCGTCGCGGTTATGCCGTTTTATCAGGGCCCAGTTTTGCCAGTGAAACAGTGCGCTTCATGCCAACGGCCGTTGCCATCGCAAGCACAGATAAAGATATTGCCCGTAACACCGCCAACATGTTGAGCCATAAGACATTCCGCCCCTATATCACCGATGATCCGATTGGTGCGCAAATAAGTGGTGCTATCAAAAATGTGATCGCCATTGCGTGTGGTATTATCCATGGTCAAAAAATGGGCGACAATGCACGCGCCGCCCTTGTGACACGTGGATTACAAGAAATATGGCGCATAGGTAACGCGATGGGCGCAAAGCGTAAAACATTTATGGGGATGTCTGGTATGGGCGATCTAATGCTCACCTGTTCATCCATGCAATCGCGTAACTTCTCCCTTGGTGTACGTCTAGGGCAAGGAGAAACAGTCAAAGATATTCTTGGATCACGCAACAGCGTCACCGAAGGCGTTTACACCGCCGAAGCCGTTTTAAAAATGGCGCGTCAACATGCTGTTGATTTACCAATCTGTGAGGCGGTTCACCAGGTCCTACAAGGCACACTCACTGTAGAGGAATCCATCGAAGCCACTCTCACCCGCCCAATCCGCGAAGAAGGCTAAAACCCGCCATATTTACATAAAATTAATGGCTTTCCTGTATTTTAAGAGGAATGGGTAAAAATATACAAACATTACAAGAAAAAGTCGCTGATTTTGCGAAAGAATCTGGGCAGCCAATTTTCTTGATTGATTATACTTTGTCTGAACGCTTTGATTACGATCTTGATGACATCACCGCACATCTAGTCAGCACACACCCAACAATATTTGATGACAATCCCGAAGATTATGAGCGCTATATCGATATATTAAAAACAAGCCTTAAAGAGTCACATTTCAGTTTCCACGACAAAGAAAACGGCACTAAAATTATTGGTTTTCTAGACACCCCAAGTGATGATTTTTATCTTTATGAGGCAGCGCATAAAGCTTGTCCGAATCCTACGGGCGACGATAATTCTCCTATACCAGAAGCCAAAACCATTATGATTGAAGCCCAAGATGTTTGGGAAGATTATGTTCTATATCATGAATTATTTCATGCAATAGACCCACGACTACAAAGTCTAACAACAAAGCAAGATCCTGAACCGTCTCTTAAGTTCCGTCATCAAGCCGAGTTTTTTGCCGACTTCGCATCATGCTTATATTTAGCATCAAAAGGAAATAACATATTTCTTGATGTCGCGAAAAAAAGATCAAGGGATCTGCAGTCGTCTAGCCTTTCTTCTGATTTTAAACAAGGCCAGTTCGCTTACAGTAACCATCATATTTATGCTGTCTTTAAAAAGCTTGAGATTGACCCTATCGGGCTAACAATTCCCGATATTGTTCATATAACAACAGCAGTAACCGAAAAATTTGCCTTCGACAGCCAAAGATTAGCAGGACTTGCTGGATTTGCACTAGATCTAGATAAAAAAGACATAATATTGCGCATGACGGCTATGTCTACAGGCACTTTATCTGTTATTAAAAGAGATCGTTAGAAATCCCAGTATAAGACATAACACCACTAAAGCCCTTGCGTTATTGCCACTTACTCGCATAGCCTTAATCTATGGCTATATTAAGGGACATTGTTAAAGAATTTGCGCGCGAGGCCGAACAACCAATTTTCCTGATCGATAAGTCATTAGCCGATCAATTTCATGACGATGATCAGGCTGTTATCACATATATGATGAAATCTATGGGATACAGCAGGGCTGAACGCAGTGATAAAGCGTTACGTATTATGTTCTTAGATATTATTTTGGCGGCCTATACATTTGGTTATACTGCCACTCTCCAAACATTCAAAAATCATCGCATTGTTGGGTTTGTTGAAAAAGACAATCCACAACCCTTAAGTAGAACATTAAGGAAATCTGTACGTGAAGCGGTAAAAAATCTTCAAATATTTGATGCCACCTCAGCAGACTGGCGCGATTTCACACTTTATCACGAACTTTTCCATCTGGTTGACCAGACAATTAATCCAGACGGTGCGGAAAATGACGAACAAGAACATTATCATGAATTTTTCGCAGATTTTGGCGCATGTCTTTATATGGCATCGAAAGGGCGCAATATGTTTCTTGATGTGGCAAAAATTCGCGCCCTAGATATGCAAGCCAAGGGGTTATTGGATGCGTTCGGCCCGGGTGCCGCCAGCTATGCCAATCATCGAATTTATGCGATCTTTAAAAGGGAAAAAATAAACCCCACAGACATGTCCTTAAAAGAGATGATTGCAGTGACACATAAAATGACTCAAAAATATGCGTTTAAAGATCAGGGTCTTAAAAAAATGTACACTTTTATGGCGAACCTCACCCCCGCACAATCAAAAGCGCGCCTAAACCATATAAGGCCTAATAATAAAAAGCCCCTCCTTGCGCTTTAATGTTTACATATTCGCTCAATATTGTTACCTATATTGTATGCAAACAATCAAAGAAAAAGTCGCCGCTTTTGCGAAAGCGTCTGGTGAGAGCATTTTTGTGGTAGATCAGATTTTATTTGATCGTCATAACAATAATATCGCGGCCATTGCGCATGATTTAAGAGAAAGCCATCCCTCTATTTTTGGCGCTGATCTATGGGAAGAAGAAACATTATCTGATTTTTTGAGCCAAGCACAAGCACGTAAAGTTATTCGCTCAAACAAAACACCAAACAACACCCAAATAATCAGTTTTCTGGAGACAGAAAGACCGATTATTGAACATTTAGCCCCTAGTCACCATCACTTGCTCGATGTAAAAAATAATATGCTTTGGCAAGATTTTGCGCTTTATCACGAACTCTTTCACGCGGCTGATGATGAACTACAAGGTCTCTATGTTTCTGCGTTCCAACCCATATCAATATCAACCATACATCGCACAGAATTTTTTGCTGATTTTGCCGCTTGTTTATATATGGCATCAAAAGGACATGATATGTTTCTGGATGTAGCAAGGCTTCGCGGGCTTAATATTCGAGAGAACAGCCACAAAGATAGCTTTAATATTCGCAGTATCACCTATTGCAACCACCGCCTTTATGCCGCTTATAAAAAAGAAAATCTAGCCTCTGAAAATATGAGCGTTACAGATATTATAAAAGCGACAAGAAACGCCGTCGACCGCCATGCCTTTTCCAGACATCAGCTAGATTCCTTGCGGCACAGTGTTAGAACAACGGATGGCAAAAGCTTTAACCAAACAATCCGTACAATGGAAAATGTAAGACATCAAAAACAGAAGCACAAACCATGATAGTAAATTACAGTGATATTGCCAAAAAATACATTGCTGAAAAACACCCAGACGCACAATGTGCTTTTATTGCGGGTTCTGTTGTAAAGAACCTAGCAAAGGAAAATTCAGATATAGACCTTGTTATTATTTATGATGATAACTTTCAAGATGTGCGCAGAGAGGCCTGTATTTATGAGGACACCCCTATAGAAAGCTTTGTTCAAAACAGACAATCACTGGCTTATTTTGCCAATTGTGACAAAGAACGCGGAACACCCGTTATTATTGATATGGTTTATAGTGGCCTCGCAATTGGCAATAACATGGAGTTGGCGCAAACACTGAAAAAAGAAATGAATGATTTTTTAAAACAAGGTCCAGAAAAACTGGATAAAGAGACCATAGACAGACATCGCTATGTTATCTCTGATTTGTATGATGATATTAAAGACGACCGCCCAACCGCAGAGATGTTAGCCTGTATTAGTGCATTATACACAACATTGGGCGATTTTTACCTAAGAGCCTCAGATGAATGGTCGGGCAGTGCAAAGGGCTTGGTAAGGCGCCTCAAAGAAGTTAATCCAGCCTATGCAGAACATTACACACAAAGCTTTCAAAAAGCATTTCAAGGTGATCGCACGGCTTTACACGCCCTTATCTTAGAAACACTAGAGCCCTATGGCGGTTATTTTTGGGCAGGCGATTGTCAATACGCATCTGATGCGTGGAAAAGCTTTGAAAGATAGGTTTTTCTTCCCAAAAATGAGCTTATAAAAACATAAATATTTTATTAGAGATAAAACAAGCGTGTAACGCGTGCAGATTAAGCCGCTAATCTAGGAGCGAACTGAGCCTTTAAAGAACGACGCTCGTTACGTCTTTGTGTGTTGCGGGCTTCAGCAGCGTTATGAGCAGCTTGGTTAGCAAGCTTAACGTAAACCAAAGCGGCGATAACAGCAAAGAAGCCATTATCATTTTTACGAGAAATGTTTGTTTGACCAGAAACCGCACGAGCACGTAACTCAGCGATGATTTGCTTAAGCTGTGCGCGGCGCATTAACAATGTCGCGCTAACAACTGAACCAGAAGCAATTTGACGCTCAATTGAAGCCAACTCACCAGCAGCAGCATTTAAAGCAACGTCTACGTTGATGCTGTTGTTGTTTGCGAATGTTGTCTTTAATTGTGTCATTTCTATACTCATTCCGTGTTTGCGTTATGTATATAGAATAGCTGGTTATGAATAATGAATTATGAAGTTTAGAAGCAATTTTATGTAAATACATATTTAATTATAAGTTATTGTTTTTAAACAATAATAAAGCATTAAAACTGCTGATAAATTACCCATAAATTGACTTAAAATTTAGGAGAAATTTAGATAAAATTGTATCTATTAATAAAGCACAAAAAACCCCTTTTGAATGACCAAAAGGGGTGGATAATAGCTGTCGTAAGGAGGGCGCTAGAGAACGCTATCTAATAAATCTTCTATCTCAGCGTCTGAAAAATCACAATGACCGCCTAGCTCTGTATAGATAACTTCGTGCAATAGCGGTACCAGCTCCGCTTCTGATTCACACCAGTAATCAAGAATGGAACGACGATATAGCATAAGAACGCCAGCTTCTCCCTTGGACGGCACCTTGCCAACAGATAAGGCTTTCGCCTTAAAATAAGCTAATTGATCATAAGGGCTTTCTAATTCGAGCTCTTCTTCAATGTCAATATCAGGGAATTCTTCGATCTCACAGGTAAAACTGCCGAGATATTTTTCAAAATCAGACGGTAAGTTTTCTAATATATCAAGCGCCAAAGCCATCATGTCTTCGTTACTAGGCGCGGCGGCAAAGGACATTACAATATGATTTGTACCAGTTGTTTTTTTAGTCATTTTCTTATTCATCGGACAAAGACCTAAAATTTACATGTTTGCATGAGTGTTTATAGTTGTTAAGATAACAGAGTAGTTGAATCTTTTAAGAAAAAAAATAAAAATAATCATGACTCTTAGCCCAACACGCCTTTCAAATGATGATCGTCAAAATTGTTTAGAAAACGTCCCTAGCTGGACCTATACAAGCATTGAAGATGCCATCACCCGCCAATTTGACTTTGACAGCTTTAAATCTGCTTTCGCTTTTATGGCAAAAATAGCCGAATTGGCAGAAGAAATTAACCATCATCCCGAATGGTCAAACGTTTATAATAAAGTTTTTATTAAATTAACGACCCATGATTGTAATGGCCTTAGCCAAGATGACATTAATATGGCGATAAAGATCGATAAATTACACCAAGACCATAAGAACCCCACCTAAAACTTAAAATGGTTTCAAGCGGCGCGTTGTTGACTTGGGTGCTTCACGGCGGATCATTGGCATGACGCGCATATCCGAATCTTGATCTATTCTTGCAATACGTCCGGTTTGTTGGTCTTGTGCCGGCAATATAATAGATTGTTCTTGATTTTCACCATAGGGCAATAGATTGGGAACCGTATGGGCGCGCATTTTCTTTAAAACATATGTCTCTTCATTCAAATCTGCCCATTCATCAGGCTCATTGACGTTGGGGCTTCTGGCATTCATAATAAAGCGCTCAACGTCATCGTCATTCACAAGTGTCACTGTGTTGTTAAGCTGTGAATGAGCATCAATTGTTGTTTCGTCGCTTAAAAATATGCGTCTATTTTCATCACATAAAACACCCCACGCGGAGGCAAAACTTACGACAGGGCTTTGCATATGATATTGTTTACTGGGCTCTATATTGAAATTCTTAGTAAATTCCACAAGATGACTTGTTGGTGAAGATGTGTATAAATAATCAATAACAGCCGGGGAAACAAAAGCCATAAAGCAACGGCTAGAAACCCCTGGAATGGCTATAGGTGTAAGGGGCATATCATCACCAACCTTACCCAAATCACCCGCATAACCAAAACCAATACCGTCAATTTTTGTTAAAAACAATAAGGCTTCTTTATCATATTCAGGGACATCCAGCGGCAAGTCTTGTAAGGCTTTTTGGAGCAAAGGAAGATATTTAGGATCAAGTAAAAGGCCAACACCCGAACGATCTAATTTTTGATCAAGTGCCTCAAGGCCTGAAATATGAAAGCATGGCAGACTGACACGATATTCAGAGATTCCATCTATAAGATGATCATGTGCGATATAGCCCGTATAGCGGAACTGAATATCAGACCGCATCAACGGTGTTTTTCGGTAGGGATATAAATAATGCGCCATAAAACATCTATCAATTATTGTTATTTATAAGAATATCAACAATTTATCAAATAATGGTGCTTTTGTAAAGGGTATTATGTATATTATTAAGAGCGTAAAGACCGTGTTCTTTTATGGCGTCCGCCCCCAATATGCATATCTAGCATTCTTTCACGCTTATAACTCAGTGTTGCGGGTTGAATAATGGTCGCATCCAGTGATCTTTGACAAAAAGGCAGATCACAGCTTTGGTGAACGCGCATATCAACACGGTATGACTTTTGTTTCTTCAATGACATTTCTGGCATATCTGGGAACAAGGTAGCCGTCGGTGTTTTATAGTCCACGACAGCTTGTTCAAAGGGTGTGCTTTTATCTATATGTCCACGATCTTTTAAAAGACTAACCGCATATTTCATTGCCCCCATTGTGGTAATGATTTGTTGTCTATTGGGATTGTGCGGGATTTGGTCACACGTCATCATATACCCCTGGGGTGACATGAGTGGGCCCCATATAGACTCATAAACACACGGCATAACATTCATATTTTCACCGTTATTCATTGTAATATTCGGTTGGTTTAATGTCACAACATCATAATTAGGCTCAGATGAATTAATACGCTTTACCTGTTCCGCGTCATAGAAAGCCACAGAAATGCGCGCCGTTGTACCTTTTTGTGCCGCCATTGTTAAGGGCACCGATCCAGCACCCCCTAGAAAGGCGGAATAAACAATCGCATGATCTTCTAACTTTGCCATGATAACGGGACATGTGACATCTTTATGTGGCACACCATTATCATCAACAAATTTTTGTGGACCAAATTTTGCTGCCAAAACCTTGGGTGAAGAATTAGAGCCCAAACCAACAAAAGCAAAGCGATTTTCCAAGACATGCTCTACGCCATCATCCGTCATATAAGACACGGTATAAGTAGGAATTTTCGGTGCATCTGAATTTGGGTTACCAGGCAAGGCCGCCATCCCTGTTTTTTCGACTTTAACTGAATCTTCAATGATATTGACTGTTATGGCTTCGTTTGCTTTAAAACTATCTGGGTTTGCCGGATCAATTGTAACCCCTTGGAATAAATAAGATTGCTCAAACATTTCTGGGGTTACACGCGGATAACCGGCAATGCGCGCAACTTCCTTGCCCAAAGCAACAAGATCATCAAATTTTGCTTTAAGTAAACCCATAGTCAGCCCCTATTTTTTTATAAAATATGAACTCGAACTATAACAAAATTATAACATTATGTCAACCAATGTGTTTATTTAGGCGCAAGACGAACCGCGCCATCTAAACGAATTGTTTCACCATTTAATAACGGGTTTTCAACAATTGCTTGTGCCAGATGGGCATATTCATGGGGCTTACCCAAACGATGGGGGAATAATGTTGTTGCAACGAGGCTTTCATAAACCTCTTCTGGCATGCCCGTTAGCATCGGCGTTTCCATCAAACCAGGGGCAATTGTTAAGACGCGAATACCAAATTTTGAAAACTCACGCGCCGCGGGTAGTGTCATGCCAACGATCCCAGCCTTTGAGGCTGAATAAGCCGATTGACCAATTTGCCCCTCATAGGCCGCAACAGAGGCCGTATTAATAATAACACCGCGTTCTTGTGTATCGGGATCAACATCATTTTGCATCATTTTTGCCGCAACTAAACGCATCATATTAAATGTACCGATTAAATTAATTTGGATGACTTTCTGGAATTTTGCCAAATCCATTGGTCCGTCACGCCCAACAATACGGGCACCGGGGGCAACGCCTGCACAATTAATCAAAATTGATGGCTTCACGCCGCCATCAAAGGCTTTTTCCAAAACAACTTCGGTTTGATTGGTGTCTGTGATGTCACACACAAAATGTTGGAAACCCAGTTCTTTTGCCGCCTCTGCAAGTTTCTCTTCTTGAATATCCAACATAATCACCGAAGCACCCAAATCTTTAAAATGCTTCGCCGTTGCCAAGCCAAGACCCGATGCCGCACCCGTAATAATCGCTGTTTTTCCCTGTAAATTCATATTTTTATCTTTCATCTAAATAATATTACTAAGAAAGAAAACCTAGCGCAAAAAATCACGCAAGGCAAAGACTTGTTGGATAAGGTTGGAGAATGTATTTTTAACGCGGGCCGTTATTGTTTCTTTTAGGGCATTTACGACCACCAGTATTTTTGACTGGTTTTGCTTTATGTTTTTTACGGCGCTGTTTTGTGACAATTTTATCGTGATCTAATTTCTTAAATCTCTCTTTCATCTTCATCCAAGATTCACGTTGCTCCGTTACAACATCTTTATTTTCGCGAAACAAACGAGAAACCCTAGGAGGATATTTCTTCTTACGTCTTTGTGCTGTATGATTATTAATCTTATCCGACATGCTTTGAATTTCTTTTCGTGTGAAAATCTGAGGGCGCCCCAGAACATGGTTCACAACTGCCAATAAATTTATTGCATCCGAAACACGCTGCATCGGTGATGTAAATTTCGCATAAACCGGTAGTTTAAAATCTTGTAACGTAGATGGGTTATGAAAGAGTGTTGCTTTTTGAAGTTCATAGTGAACATCTCTTTTAGGCATTTCCCCCTGAACAAGAAAGCTTTCTCTTCTGATATAGTCAATGACAGACGCCTCAGACTTAAAGCTCTTATTGATACCAGGAATTACAAAAACTTGCTTTGCATAAAATACAGGCAATTCATTTTCATAAGCATATTGCGCCAATATACCATTGGTAAATGCCGCACAGGTTTCAACTAAATCTAGCCCTCTCGCGCCAATCTCATTTTTAATATAGCGACGCTCTAATTTGGTAGCAAATTCTGCGCGTTCCGCCCATTTCTCTGGGTTTATTTCCCTTAAGGCTTCAATATCTTTAAAAAATAATGGGCCTTTATTCTCAAAAATAACACGGTCTATTGAGTAATCCGTCAAAGTTACATCGGGTTTGAAGTTCATTGTGATGCGAATTGCTGGCTTGCTTACTTGTTCTTGCGTTGATTTAAGACCAAAGTTTTTTAACCATGTTTCACGTGATACCTGTGGTATGTTGCGCCCAACTTGATCAAGCGACGGTTTATCGCCCACAGATTCATAGAACAAGACAACATCGGCGATAAAGAACTCTAGTGTCCAAGAGCCATCAATATGTTTCTTTAGGTTAAGACCGTCATCAAGTAGCTTTGTACCAACGCCATCAATTGAAAAACCAGTGCATTTTTGACGTGTTTCACAGGCCTGATTATAAAGACCTTGTTTGTTAAACGCACGGCGATGAGATGCGTCTTTTGGTTCTATAAATTGCTTCTTTTTTCGTTTGCTAGCCACGGATAAAATCCCTTGTTATAAACGACCTGTTCATTTGTTTTTAATTGAGATTATAATGCGCTAAAATCATAAAAATAGCAAGCCCTATCTTTATGACAAGTGGTGCAAGAAAACCATGCTTAAAAACTTGCCTTTTACGCGCTTTTCCTGTTTATTAGCAAGGCGCTATTAATGGCTTTTAACAACTATAAAACAAAACATATTTAAAGAATATCATGACCCAGCTCGATAAAGATCAAATCAAAGATACAATCCACCTTCCTAAAACAGACTTCCCTATGCGTGCGGGTCTACCAAAAAAAGAGCCTGAAATTATTGCTCATTGGTGGAATAAAGAGGCTGGTAATGATCTTTATAAAGAGGCCATGGAAGCAGCAAAAGATCGCGAAACATTCTTGATGCATTGGGGCCCCCCTTTTGCCAACGGACATCTGCATATGGGTCATGCTATGTCCTATATTTTGAAAGATGTTGTTGTCAGGTCTCAATTTGGTTTGGGCAAACGTGCGCCTTCGGTTACGGGCTGGGATTGTCATGGGTTACCAATTGAGTGGAAGGTCGAAGAGGCCTACCGCAAAGCGGGCAAAGACAAAGACGCTGTAAGTATTTTAGAGTTCCGCAAGGAATGCCGTGAATACGCCCAAGAATGGAAAGAAATTCAGCAAGATGAAATGAAGCGTTTTGGCATTATGGCCGATTGGGAAAATCCTTATATAACAATGGATTTTAAGAGTGAATCAGCCATCGCCGCCGAAGTTTTAAAGTTCGTTGATAAAGGGCTTATTTATTCTGCCCTGCGTCCTGTTATGTGGTCAATTCCGGAACACACAGCCCTCGCAGAAGCGGAAATTGAATATAAAGAACACAAATCAACAACGATCTATGTCGCCTTCCCTGTGAAAAAAGCAAGTAATCCAATCTTGAATGATGCACACCTTATGATCTGGACAACCACGCCGTGGACAATTCCATCAAATCGTATGATCGGCCTGCACGATGAGATCGAATATGGTGTTTATCATGTTAAAGCACAAAGTACGGGCGACGATAATCCATCATCAATCGGGCAAAATGCCGTTGGTAAAAAACTGGTCATCGCGACACAATTGGCGGGCACTGTTGAACAACATTTAAAAATTACCGAATGGGAACAAATTGGTACATTAAGCGGAGCCGAAATTGCGGGCACAACATGCGCACACCCGTTTGCAGGTTTACATGATTATTACGGTTTTGACGTGATCACGGGTCACGGTGATTTTGTGACAACAGATGCCGGTACAGGTCTGGTTCATATCGCCCCCAGTCACGGTAAAGATGACTTTTTCTTAGGTAAACAATATGGAATCGGCGCCGAAGAAACGGTTCTGGGCAATGGTACATATCATGAAGATGTTGGTTTATTTGCTGGCTTGGCTGTTTATACAGACGAAGGCAAAGAAGGCCCAGCAAATGGCATGGTCATCAAGACATTAGCCCAACAAGGCTTAGTCATTGGTAAATCATCTTTCCGTCATGAATACCCGCATAGCTGGCGTTCTAAATCGCCCCTTATTTTTCGTGCGACACCACAATGGTATATTGAATTGGATAATAGTGGTCTACGCCAAAAGGGTTTGAACGCCATTGAAGAAACACAGTGGTTCCCACCACAATCCATCAACCGTATCAAAGCCATGGTTTCTGGTCGTCCCGATTGGTGTATTTCGCGCCAACGTGTTTGGGGCGTGCCCATTGCCATTTTTGTGAACACGCAAACAGAAGAAATTCTAAATGATGCGGATGTTAATGCGCGCATTTTAGCTGCCTTTAATGAAGAAGGTGCGGATGCATGGTATAAATATGATGCTGCGCATTTCCTTGGTGATGCTTATAACGCGGATGATTACGACCAAGTCATGGATGTGATCGATGTTTGGTTTGAGTCGGGATCAACACATGCCTTTGTTTGTGAAGCACGCGAAGACCTTAAATGGCCAGCAGATCTTTATTTTGAAGGATCAGATCAACATCGTGGTTGGTTCCAGTCTTCTTTATTGCAATCATGCGGGACGCGTGACCGTGCCCCGTATAACCAAGTTCTAACGCATGGTTTCATCCTTGATGCCAAGGGCTATAAAATGTCCAAATCAATGGGTAACGTTATGGATCCGTTTAAAATTTGCGACCAATATGGTGCCGATATTTTGCGTCTTTGGGCGGTTAATATGGACTATCAAGATGACGTGTCCATGGGCCCTGAGATTTTAAAACACCAAGCCGATCTTTATCGTCGTCTACGTAACACATTGCGTTATTTATTGGGTAATTTGGGTGACCTTAAAAAATCAGAAATGGTTGATTTAAATGATACTGAAAAATTACCAGAGCTAGAGCAATGGGTTCTCCACCGCCTAAACGAAATGGATAAAATTGTTAAGGATGGCTATAGGGATTATCAATTTAACCGCATGTATGCACAACTAATGCGTTTTTGTGGTCAGGATTTATCGGCCTTCTATTTTGATATTCGTAAAGACCGCCTTTATTGCGATGATATTAATTCATATGAACGCCGTGCAACACGCACTGTTTTGGCGAAAATCTTTGAATGTATTACAAGCTGGCTTGCGCCCGTTCTTGTCTTCACAACCGAAGAGGCATGGGCAATGCGTCCCGAGGGCATCTTTATTGATGATGATAAAACAAGTAATCACTTACGCACCTTCCCCGAGATTCCAAACGCATGGAACAATGAAGAACTGGCCACAAAATGGACGCGCCTATCATCATTCCGCGATGTTGTCTTGGGTGCATTAGAACCAAAACGTGCCGATAAGACGATCGGTTCTTCTTTGGCGGCCGCACCAACATTAATTGTTGAAAATGAAGCAGACAAAACTCTCATTGAATCAATCAATTTTGCTGATCTTTGTATTATCTCTGACTACACATTAGAAATAGGCCCTGGCAGTGACGATGGCTTTACACTTGAGGACGTTAAGGGCTTTAAGGTTCGTTTCGATATTGCCAAAGGCGAAAAATGTGCGCGCTGTTGGAAAACGCTTGAAGAAGTGAAGCAAGAGGGTGATCTGTGTGATCGCTGTACAGACGCCATTGCCCAAGAAAAGCAAGCGGCATAAATATAAATAAGGATAGAAAAATATGCCCGGACTAACAACAACGGCTCTCTGTTTTATTGCACTGGGTATTTATTGCATCGCAATCTTGGGGATTTCTTTTAGACAAAGTCGTTCAGAGAGCACATCAGACTTCCTTATTGGTAATCGTGAAACAGGCTTCTGGTCTCTCTTATTCAGCCTTAATTCAACATGGATGAATGCGGCGTGGATATTGTTTGTTTTAACCTTACTCGCAACAGATATTTGGGCGTATATTTGGATTTATGTCGGCAACACCATAGCGCTTTTATGTTTATGGGCATTGGCTGGAAAAATTAGAAAAATCACAGGTGAAATTAAAGCTTGCAGTATTGCCGAATATGCCGAAAAGATCTTTGGGTCTTTCTCTGCCAAAGCCATTGGTGCACAAACCTTCCTCGTTTATGTGGTTTGGCTAATGCTGGAGATCAACGCGGGCTCTCTTTTAATTTCAACCCTCTTTGATATCTCATATGCCTATACTGTCATGGGTATTGGCGCGTTCGTATTCCTATATCTTTATTGGGGTGGCTTTAAAATTCTTATCGCGACAGACCGTATACAGTTCTTTTGTGCCCTGTTCTTTTTTGTTGCCCTCCTTGTGGTTTTCAAACAGCCAGAGGCTGGTTTCTCACTATTAGACATTGTTGCACCAACGGACAGCACAAACTTCAATGGTGCATTGATTGGTTTTGTAAGTATCTTCCCCGCTGTTTTCTTTGGGGCGGAGATCTGGCAGCGCATTATGGCGGCGGATACTGTTAAAACCGCGGGTAAATTAATACCGTGGTTAATCATAACAAATATAACTATCTATATTCCTGTGTTTTTGTTGGTCGTCTTTATGCCTGGCGCACAAGGATTAGAAACAGGTGAAGCCTTAATCGGCAACGCATTCTCACTAATGCCCGACCTATTGCTTCCCTTTGTTATTGTGGCTTTTTTTGCGCTTCTCATGTCAACGGTTGATAGTGTTTCTTTCTTGGCGGGGCAGGCCCTAATCAATGATGGCGCGGCCAAAATGATAAAGCCCCTTGCAAAATGGCATCCTGAAAACCAGCTGCGTCTTGGTTTGCTTATTTGCATTACTGCGGCTTGTATTGCCGCATTATTCTTTACTAATATTTTAGAAAATGTCTATTTCATTATGACGCTATGGATGGTGTTATCACCAATCGTGTTGCCCCTTATATTTAATCGTAAATTTTCTGACCTTGGTGTTGGTTTAACATTATCAATCGGGTTATTAATAATCATCGGTACACAAATGATCGGGATATATAATGATTATGTTGGGGTTAGTGTCTTTGTGGGTGGTTTCATTCTGCCCTTTGTTATTGATTTCATTAAGCCTGTTAAGGAAATAAAACATGTCTCCTAAAATGAAATTATTTATTGCTATTTTCATCCCGCTATTTTTGATTGACCAATATAGTAAATGGTATGTTTTCTATCCGTTTATGGTCGATCATATCAGTATGATTGCCGACACAATGCCAAGCTTCCAAGATTGGTTATTTGGTATGGGGGCCTTAGAACGCCAACGTTTTGCTTCGGTTGAAATAACATCTTTCTTAAATTTTGTTGTTGTTTGGAATGACGGCGTTAGTTTCGGTTTATTCTCTGGCCTTGGGCAATATGCACCGCTACTGCTTTCTGGGCTTGCTTTTGTTGTGGCGGGTATCTTTTTCGGGATGTATCTAAAAACAAAATCTAATGTCCAATCAATCTTATTAATCTGTATCATTTCTGGGGCTTTAGGGAATGTCTGGGACCGTATTCGTTTTGGCGGTGTCGCAGATTTCATTGATGTCCATTGGGGCGGGTGGCATTACCCCGCATTTAATATGGCAGATGCCTTGATTAGTGTCGGCGTTATCCTTTATGCTATTCATGTGCTTGTTATTGAAAAGCCTGAATAATGTGAGATAAAAAATAATGCTTAAAATACCGTTTGCTTTTCTAAATATTTCAGCCTTTATTGGCATTATCGCGCTTACCGCCTGTAGTGGTGGTGCGGCGTCTATTAAAGACACGCTTGGTGTTGATGTTGGTACACCCGATGAATTCCGCGTTGTCCGCCGTGCCCCGTTAGAAATTCCCGATGATCTTGTATTACGCGCACCCACACCTGGTGTTGATCGCCCACAAGAATTCACCCCAATCAAGCAAGCAAGAAATGCCTTAACAAGCAACCAAGCGCCCCAAGAAATTCAACAAACAACACCCGAAACACTGGCAACAACCACCGCCACATCACAAGGTACATTGGCATTATTAAACGAAGTCGGTGCAAATAACAGCCCAGCAGATATACGTGCAATAGTTGATGCCGATACAAAAAAATGGAATGCGCGTAATACGCCAGTCATTGAAAAAATTGGTCTGGTCAAAAAAGGCGAAGCCTCAGGGATTCGCTTAGACCCCACAAAAGAAGCGCTCCGCCTCTTAAAAGAACAATATGCAGGCACCGTCGTGCGTCCCTTTGGTCTAGATGCCAATAAGCAGGAACAAACGAACGATGAATAATATCTCATCTATTATTATTACAGGCGGCAGCGACGGCCTTGGCCGCGCGCTTGGTGAACTTTGTGTTGCAAAGAATATCCGCGTTATATGCCTAAGTCGCACCGCGCCCGATTATGATGCAGTCCACATTAAAACGGATCTCACAAATCCCAACGATATTGATGCAGCGGCTGTAAAAATTATAGACGATAATATAAGGTTTGATGCCCTTATTAATTGCGCAGGCATTACAACCGTTGAAAATCCAAACGATATTACCTATGACGCATTGGAAAAAACAATCGGGGTTAACTTGCTTGCCCCTATTTATTTAACCAGTAAATTATTCGATCAAATCAAAAAAAATGAGGCTGATATTATTAACGTTGGCTCAACCGTTGGCACCAAAGCCTATGCGGATCAATGCGCTTATGGTGCATCAAAATGGGGTATCCGTGGCGCCAGTCTTAATTTTGCCGTTGAATTAAAAAATACGCCCTGTCGTGTTGTTCAGTTCAATACAGGTGGTTTTCTGTCCAATTTCATGCAAAAAGTAACGGGGCAAAATATTGAGGGCGGTTCTTGGATGAACCCCAACGATATAGCGGCCTTTATTTTGCACATTTTATCCCTCCCTAAAAATATGGAAGTCAGCGATATTATCCTTAATCGCAAATAATTAAATGCCTTATAAAACACTCTCTTCACTTAGTATAAAAATCATGTTTGTTAGCATGATTGTCATTAGTGCTTTTGCGTATGCCAATGATGCAACATCATTTAATGTGCAGCATGATACGCTTGAAAACGGGATGGATATTGTTCTTATACAAAATAACCGCGCACCCGTTGCCCATCACGCGGTTTATTACCGTGTTGGTGCCGCGGATGAGCCACGGGGCAAAAGTGGTCTTGCCCATTTTTTTGAGCATCTTATGTTTCGCGGGACGCCTGAATTGCCAGACGGTGAATTTTCAAAAACAATTGCTAAACTGGGCGGCAATGATAATGCCTTTACTGCACAAGATTACACCGCTTATCATCAATCAATTCCTGTTGAGCATCTAGGTACCGTAATGGCAATGGAAGCGGATCGCATGATTAATCTTGATTTAAGCGACGATGTTATTGAAACAGAACGCCAAGTCATTTTACAAGAACGCCGTCAGAATCTAGAAAATAGTCCCTTTGGACGTTTTAATGAGCGTTTCAACACTGTACTTTATGCCAACCACCCTTATGACACGCCAATTATTGGTTGGGCACATGAGATTGAAGGGTATAGTCATCAAGATATTCGTGATTTTTACCGTCATTGGTACGCCCCCAATAATGCGATTTTGGTTGTTTCGGGTGACATAAGCTTTAATGATCTTAAGACCTTGGCAGAAACACATTACGCGCCCTTAAAACGTAAAGGTCATTTTGGCGAACGGGCGCGCCCCGACTTGCCAAAGAACCTAACCCCTGATTTAGCAATACGAGTTGATTTTAAAGATCCACAAATTAAGAATAAAACCTATCAACGTACGATCCTCGTTCCCAGTGAGCGTATGGTTATTAAAAATCTAGATATTTATGATCAGAAAACCGCCAATGCGCTTAGTTTGCTGTCTGAAATCTTAAGTGGTGGACAGGCCAGCTTATTGCAGCGCCATTTTGTTGATGAGCTGGGCGTCGCCCTTGGTGTGTCAACAGGATATCGCAGTGGTGCGCATGACATAGGCCGTTTTGATATATCTATAACTGTTAAAGAAAAGGTCAGTTTCGACGATATTGATTTAGCCCTAACAGAATTCTTTAATGACTTCTCACAAGAAGAGTTAGATAAAGAATTGGTCGAAAAAACCATCAAGCGTTATCAGGCCTCAACCATATATGCCCAAGATAGTTTGACAACACCCGCGCGTATTTTCGGTCATGCCCGTGCGCTTAATATCGATATTGAGCATGTACAAAACTGGCACACAGAAATCGAAAACGTAACACCTGAAAATATTATGACGGCCTTTCATGAATATGTTCATACAGATAAAAATAATCACCCTATTGTCAAAGCATGGTTAACCGCGCCGCCAACCGACGCAGCGACAGAGAATGAAAAAGAGAGGACAGAATAATGAAAAAAAACTATTCCATTCTCGCTGTTCTCTTTGTTTTCCTATCAATAAGCAGTGCTTTTGCAGCAACAACACCGACAATTGTTACCGCCGATAATAATCTAACTGGATGGGTGTTGGAAGATACGCTTGTTCCCGTTATCGCTCTCGAATTCGCTATTCCCGGCGGCATTGTTAATGATCCAGACGATAAATCTGGTCGCGCCAGTTTTCACAGTTATATGCTAACGCAGGGAGCTGGTGATATGGACAAAAATGAGTTTCAACAAGCCCTTGATGATGCCTCGATTTCTTTGTCTTTTTCCGCGGGGCGTGACTATATTTTTGGCTCTTTGAAAACGTTAAAAAGTAATAAGGCCCTTGCTGTTAAACTCTTAAAAACCGCGCTTTCAGAACCGCGCTTTGATGACGATGCATTTGCACAAGCCAAAGAGCAACGCATCGCCAGTTTAAAACAGAGCCAGAAAACACCAAGCTGGCTATTATGGCGCAATTTTAATGATGCTTATTATCAAGATCATCCCTATGCGAAACCAGGTCAAGGATTGGTTGAAACGGTTGAAAAACTAACGATAGAAGACATGAAAACGGCGCATGAATTTTATAAAAATAATGGCGTGCCCATCATCTCCATTGCGGGTGACATTAATGCCAATGACGCAAAGAACATGATTGATGATATTTTTGGTAATCAATTTAAAAAGAACAACACCGAAAAAGCAAAAGAAACAGAAAGCACAGAAAGCACAGAAAGCTATGCACCGATAACCCTGCCCCAAGAACCAATTCATATTGATCTAGACGTACCACAAACGGTAATACTTATGGGACGTCCCAGCTTTGATGAAAAAGATCCTGATTGGGCGGCGGCACAAGTTGCGAATTATTTACTTGGTGGCGGCGGTTTTAGCTCGGCATTAATGCAAGACATTCGTGTGGAAAAAGGGTTGAGCTATGGCATTAGCTCATTCATTTCCACACAAAAACAAGCCGACCTTTTTATGATTCAAACATCAACAGCCACAAAAACAGTTGAAGAGACACGCATCGCCATTCGGGATGTTTTAAACCGTACATTACAAGAAGGGTTTGATGAGGTCTTAATCGAAGATGCAAAAAATTATCAAATAGCTGCCATGCCATTACAATTAACATCAACAGACTCTCTGGCGTCGCTTTATTTAAATCTACAGCTTAAAGACCAACCGACCGATTATTTAAAACAGCGCGCAGAGAATATTAGGGCCGTTACAAAAATGGATGTACGGCGCGCATTATCGCGTATGGTCGGTGATATGGGATTTGTCGAAATTCATGTAGGTCAAAAACCAGACATATCCGAACAGGAAAAATAGACAAAAAAATGCCTGTCTGTGATCTGTCCCCAAACGTTTCACAAACAGGCTAATAATTTTAAAAAGTGAGGTTTTTAAAACTCTTATTCAATGTTGAATTATTAAAATCGACCCTAATAATCCGATATTGTTTTTCTCTGACCCCTACAGTCAGTTACATTATAAATGTCCCTATTTATAATGTGTTGAGAGAATGATTTTGACGCTTATATTATCGTGGCGTTCCCATCTCTCCAAAACCTTGCATAAGAAAATATCTTATGTTTTTATAATAACAACAATTTACATAAAATACAATCTAAATTTTATACAAATACACTTTAAATTTTATTTTTTATATTATTATCAATAACTTAAATAAAAAATTCTTTTAAAAATCAAAAAATGACAGGTATAATAAACTATGAAAACAGCTGAAAAAATTAACCCTTCATTAACTATTAAATCATTGGGCAAAGCCTTAACGGTTGATTTTTCACGCCATGATAATGGGATTATTGATCACATCCTCAATACAGATTCTAAAAAAAATATCAGGGGCTTTGTGAATGACTGTTTTAATGGCACAAAAATTAACCATAGCGAAGATCGTGCTGTTCAACATATGTTATTCCGTCGGCATCATAACACCGCATTCAAACAAGTAGATTCAAACAAAGATACATGCGTTGAAGTTGATCATTGTTTAAAGCAGTTAAAAATAGTCGCCGATCAAGTTAATCAAAAGGACTTTAAACATATTGTGCATATCGGCATTGGTGGATCTCATTTAGGCCCCCAACTGTTTAAAGATTTCATAGATCCTATCCACACATCACACTATGATCTGCATTTTTTAAGTAATATTGATCCACTAGAATGGTCGCTTATTAAAGGTAAAATTGATTTAAAAAGAACACTCTTCATTATTGTATCAAAAAGCTTTGGCACATTGGAGACGTTAAAGAATGCTGAAATTATAAAAAAAGACCTATTGGATCTTGGACAAAATATGGATGATATTGGTGAACAATTTATCGCCATTAGCGCCAACATAGAACGTACAACGAATTTTGGTATCAAGAAAAATAACATCATCCCACTACCCGCAACTGTTGGCGGACGCTTTAGCCTGTGGTCTAGCGTCTCATTATCTTTAATTTTATGCTATGGGATGAATGTTTTTCAGGATTTCTTAAAGGGCGGCGCAATCGTTGACCATCATGTATTGACAGCCAATGAAACGGATAATGTCCCGCTTATCATGGCACGTATTGGTGATTACTATATTAATAAAAAAGATATCTCCGCACAGGCTATTATTCCTTATGCTAGTGGGATGCGCTCATTGGCTGATTATTTACAACAATTAGATATGGAGAGTAACGGCAAAGCCTCAGGTGATACAAAAACAGGGCCTGTAATTTTTGGTCAAGCTGGTACGAATGGTCAGCATGCTTTTATACAATGGCTACATCAGGGCACACATATTGTACCTAGTTATATTATTGCCTTTGCACCGCGAAATGGCGGCCCCATAAAATATGACCTAACCGCCAATGCAATCGCCCAATCTAATGCCCTGTGGCACGGACAGAAAAACGAAGAAAAACCCCATAAGAATTTTGATGGCGGCCGCCCTGTGTCTCTTTTCATTATATCTGATTATTCTACGATCAGCCTAGGGCTTCTTATAGCCCTTTATGAATGGAAAATTATGTTTCAGGGTTATCTCTGGGGAATTAATTCATTCGATCAATTTGGTGTCGAATTGGGCAAACAATTAGCGGTTGATACATTGAATGATTTAAACACCGCAAAACCTGAATCTTTTGATGATTGGCGGGCTTTTCTTGCAAAATGCATCAAATAAGGTAAAGTTGTTAAATATTAACTTTTTTCGGTTAAATTACATCACATGGTAAAACGTCTTTCACAATCCGAACTGGATGATATCCTTCTTAAACACGAATATTTTCGTGCTGGTCGTACTGGTGGTACGCGCGCCATTTTGCATTTTTATGATCTTGCTGGTATGGATTTTTCAAATAAAGATATGTCACAAGTCGATTTCACTGGCTCTACATTGATCGAAGCCAATTTTCAGGACGCAATTCTTGACAATGCCATTTTATTTGGCTGTGATATGCGCTTTAGTAACTGTATCAAGGCAAGTTTTATTAAGGCTGATCTACGCGGTGTCCGCCTTGATGGCGCCGAAATGATTGGCGCTAACTTGATGAAAGCTGACATGCGTGTTGGTCAAATCATGGAAAAACAACGCACAGGTGAATATCATTTCAAAGACCGTCATGTCGAAGAGGCAGAAGTCGGAAAAGCAAACTTCTCTGGAGCTAATTTAACAGGCGCACAACTTTCTGGCTCTGTCGCAATGAATGCCGATTTCAGTGATGCTATTTTAAGCAAAGCCCGCATTAAAGATGCTGATCTACGCAATACAAAATTTGAAGGCGCGAACTTAGAAAACGTCAATTTCTCTGGCGCCGACTTGCGCGGGGCCAATCTCAAGAACTCAATTCTTGTTGGTTCTGTTATGGAGTTTGTTGAAACAAGTGGTGCTGACTTTAGTGACGTTTTAAAAGAAGAAGATTTTGGCCATGGCCTACAAGAGCTTGATAAACCAATTGTTGATCTCGTTGACGATCATGTTACATGGGTCACAAGTGCCGGGGTGAATGGTAAGCGTCTTGTCTTAAAAGATTATGATTTACGCAAAGCAGATGATTTGCGTAATAAAAAAATGACCGCTATTAAGGCAATAAATTGCGTATTCGTGAAGCTAAACCTAAGTGGCTGTGAATTTCAAAGCGCCCTCCTTGATGGTGCTGATTTTAGATATTGTAACTTGGACGGTGTAGATTTCCGTGGTGCATCTTTACGTGGCGCCAATTTCAGTCGCGCCTCATTACGCGCTGCCAATTTCGGGACTATTATTTTTAAAAGTGATGATGGTGATACGTCTGTGCCATGCATCATTGAAGAGGCTAATTTTAGATATGCGGATCTTACAGAAGCAAAATTAAATGGTGTAAGTGCCGGTGGTACAGATTTTTTTAGTGCCAATTTAAGTGAAAGTGATTTCCGTTATGCGGCACTCCACAAAGCCAATTTTTATTTAGCACGCTATAGCGGTGCTAATTTCAAAGATGCTGATTTATCAGAAACAATCCTACACGATAAGTTCAGCCAAACATCATAAGTGTTATTCCCTTTATTATTACTGTCTTTTGCCCTATTTTATTATTATACAAATAATAAATCAAAAGAGGCACGCCCATAACTATGATTGTTCGGCAACTTCCAGAAACATTGATTAATCAAATCGCCGCAGGCGAAGTGATAGAGCGCCCGTCTGCCGCGGTAAAAGAATTAGTTGAAAATGCAATTGATGCAGGGGCAACCCAAATCGACATCACCATAAAAGATGGCGGTAAATCACAGATTATTATTAATGATGATGGTATTGGCATGAATGCTGAAAACCTAGCTCTCGCCATTAAACGTCACGCCACGTCAAAGCTACCTGATAATGATTTATTTCATATTGCCTCCCTCGGTTTTCGCGGCGAAGCATTGCCCTCAATCGGTGCTGTATCACGCATGTCTATTGTCACCAAAGATCGTGAAACAGGTGACGCCTTTAAGATCCAAATTCATGGCGGAGATGAGGGCGATATTGAACCAACATCCCATGCCAACGGCACGCGCATCATTGTTGATGATTTATTTTATGCTACACCGGCACGCTTGAAATTTATGAAGACTGCGCGTTCTGAATATATGGCCGTTAAAGACGTTATAGAACGCTTGGCAATGGCCTATCCCGATATTGGATTCTCAATTACCCATGATGATCGCACGCCTTTTAATGTGCCGCGCGAAGTGGACACTGATTTAAATTTAAATGATATAACGCCTTCGCCGCGTTTGCGCCGTTTAAGTAAAATCATGGGGCGCTCATTCTTGGAAAATGCTATAGAAGTTTTTGCAGAACGGGAAAATATAAACTTAAGCGGTTTTATTGGTGTGCCGACCTTTAATCGCGGGCGCGCCGATCATCAATATTTATTTGTCAATGGTCGCCCCGTCAAAGATCGTCTCCTCGTTGGTGCGGTGCGCGGCGCTTATGCTGATTTCTTGGCGCGTGATCGTCATCCCTTATTGGCATTATTTCTTGACCTACCGCCCGAAGAATTAGACATTAATGTTCATCCAGCAAAAACCGAAGTGCGATTTCGTGATGCCGCACATATCCGTGGATTAATCGTGAGCACATTACGAAGAGCCCTCAACGAAAATGGTCACAAATCATCAACAACTGTTGCGGATCAAACGTTATCAGCTTTTACCCCACATGTTGCACCGTTTCAAAATATGCAATTACACCCAAGTGATAGCCATATTCCCTTTCAAGGAGCTTATGGTTCTGGAAGACACAGCACGCCCTCGCAGGCACAAGCCCGTGCCTTTTTTGATGTCCAAGCACCACAATCTGAATTAAGTGGATTTGACACGTTGCCGACGGCACGTTTTGAAAATCAAAATCTTCAAACACCACAAATGGAACGCCCACTTTCTGATTTCCCTCTCGGTGTTGCACGCGCCCAACTGCATGAAACATATATCGTCGCACAAACCCAAGATGGTTTAGTTATTGTCGATCAACACGCCGCGCATGAACGCCTTATGTATGAAAAAATGAAAGACCAATTAGCCGCCGGCGGAGTCAAACAACAAGGATTATTAGCGCCAGAAATTATTGAATTAGAAGACACCCATGCTGCGCTTTTATTAGAGAAAAAAGAAGAGCTAGAAAATCTGGGCCTATCGATTGATGCTTTTGGTAAAGAGGCAATCGTTGTGCGCGCCGTCCCCGCTATATTAGGTAATCGCGTTAACATTGTTGGGTTAGTACAAGACCTAGTGGATGAATTGTTATCAATGGGTGATATCCATAGTCTAAAAGAAAAAATCGAAGAGGTTTGTTCCTCTATGGCATGTCACGGATCAATCCGTTCTGGTCGTCGTTTAAACCAAGATGAAATGAACACGTTGTTGCGACAAATGGAACAAACGCCGCATTCTGGTCAATGCAACCACGGCCGCCCAACCTACGTGGAATTAAAACTATCCGATGTTGAAAAATTATTTGGTCGCCGATAGAGTTTTCAAAAATGCGATCATCTCTTTTAAGTAATCAGTTATCACGGTGATCGATACGCCCTGCTCCGCACACCAGTGATAAATATTTTTATAATGGTCTTTACGTACATCATCTAATGTTTCAAATAATGCCCAACAATTAAGGCCCATATTTTTATCGTGGCTATATGCTAATAGGTCTTTTGTTACCGTTGTGATCTCTGGATGGCAATATGAAAGTGATGATTTAAGATCGGCGTTTTTCTGCCAGTAAGCCCCTACATGATCTATTGTTTCTTTATTAAAAAATGCATATTGGTATGCCCTATCGTCTACATGATTTTTATAGATAGGTCGCCCTTCATAACGCTCTTGTGTGAATAACATACCAAACTGTGCCGTGGGTAATAGATAAGACATTTTAATGATATTCATTAAACAAAAGGAAGAGAATAAAACGCGCTCAGCCGGGATGTTTGATCCTCTTATTGTCCGTGCCAATGCTTCAATAAAGTCATTATCTTCATAGTTTTGGTTAGACCCTTGAACACCTTTAATCTCAATATTAATATCAAAGCCCAAAGATTTTGAACCATATCTATCAACTATTTTTAAAATATCGGATAAGAGTGCTATATCCCCCTTACCATGACGCCCCGTTTTAAAGCCGTTAATGAGATCAAAATCAATCTTATTCAAAATATTATTTGGTTTCTGCGTTCCAAAAAAATGATCCCCAACAATGACATTATGTAGGGCAAAAATAACCCCGTCCATTGACATGACGGCATCAATTTCAACATAAGCCGCACCAGATTCCAGTGCCTGCTTTACAGCATCGCCTGTATTTTCAACAGAGAGGTTTTTTACATCGCGCAAAGATTGATAGAAATCATGATCGGTACATCCCATACCACGATGCCCAGCCAAGATGATTGTTTGATCGTTTTCGTGGGTCGTCATATTTATTGCTTAAAATGTGGCAAGGCGGCCTTGGTGTAACCAATACCACTAATAAAGGCCATGATAGCCGAAACAGCCAACAGGACATGACCAATTAACAAAGATGGAATCCAAGCAGGTGCGTGTAAACCCATGATTAAGAACCCCAAACAAATCATTTGTGATGTCGTTTTCCATTTGCCCCACTGTGATACGGGGACCACCACATTCATCGGGCCTAAAAACTCACGTAAGCCAGAGATGAAAATCTCGCGTGCCAAAACAATAATGGCCGGCAACATCCACCATCCCTCTAAGCGCCCCAAAGCCCCTAATAATAAGAGTAAAGAAACAATCAAAAGTTTATCAGCGATCGGATCTAAAAAACGCCCAATATTAGATACAACTTTCATTTTACGCGCCAAATAACCATCCAAGAAATCAGTTATACATGCATAGGTATAAAGCCCCAAAGCCGCCCATGATGCCCACGCAATATCCATCGCCATCAAGATAAGAATAAAAGGGATAACAACAATGCGTGACGCAGTTAATATATTAGGTAATGATTTCATAGCTATAACATTATTACACTCTGTTCTTTTCGACAAGCCTTGATTCTGGATTAAGCTCCCCGTTAACCATTAGAAAAATAATCAGCAATAATTTCGGCGGTTTTCGCATTAATACCATCAACATTTTTAAGATCGTCAAGGCTGGCGCCGGCAATCGCTTTAGCAGAACCAAAGTGCATCAATAATGCTTTTTTACGTTTTGCCCCAATACCCTTAATGCCATCAAGCGGCGATTTAATCATTTCTTTTTTACGCTTTACGCGATGTGATCCGATGGCAAAACGGTGTGATTCATCGCGCAAACGTTGAATAAAATAAAGACTTTCATGGGTCATTGGTAGATTAAATTCAGAGCCATCAACCCGGTGGAATGTTTCCTTGCCTGCATTACGATCAGGACCCTTTGATACGCCAAATAATGGTATGTCATCGACACCCAATTCAACCATGACACTATAGGCACTGGACACTTGCCCCTTACCCCCATCAACAAGGATTAAATCCGGCCAATTTTCAGTTAAACGATCCGGGTCTTCTTTTAACGCACGACTAAAACGACGGTCAAATACTTCGCGCATCATGGCATAGTCATCGCCGTCACTATACTCGCCCTTGATATTATATTTACGATATTGATTTTTTAGAAATTCATGTTCGCCCGCAACAATCATGGCACCAATGGCATTCGTTCCTGAAATGTGGCTATTATCATAAACCTCAATCCGTTTAGGGGCTGCATCAAGATCAAAAATACCGATTAAGCTTTCGCGTAGTTTCTTCTGCCCTTGTGTTTGGCTTAAGCGCCTCGCTAAGGCCTCTTTCGCATTATGAAGCGCCATATCAATAGCGCTTTTTTTATCACCACGCTTTGGAATGGTTATTGTGACTTTCTTATCTTTTTGTTTTTGAAAGGCATCCATCAAAAGGGCCTTTTGTGAAGGATCAAGCGAAACGATTATCTCTGACGGTATCGGTTTATTTAAATAAAACTGTGCCAAAAAAGCCGAGAAAATATCGCTTGAATCGTCTTCATCCGTATGACTTGGGAAATATGATTTATTACCGTGATTACGCCCCTGCCTAAAAAAGAACACTTGAATACAGCTTATGCCAGCCTGACGATCATAGGCGATAACATCAACATCACCTAGGCTAGGTAAGTTAATTTTTTGACTAGCTTGTGCTTGATTTAAGGCCTTAATACGATCGCGCAAAGAGGCGGCTTTTTCAAATTCTAAATTCTCACTAGCCTCTTCCATATCTTTAGCAAATTTATTTTGAATGTCACGCACATAGCCTTTTAAGAATTCTTTGGCATCTTTTATTTGCGTGGCATATTCTTCTTTTGACACCAAACCAACACACGGCGCAGAGCATCGCTTAATTTGATATTGTAAACAGGGGCGCGTGCGGTTTTCAAAAATGGAATCCGAACAGTTGCGTAACATAAATGCTTTTTGTAAAACCGCCAGCGTATCATGCAAGGCTCGCGGCGAGGCAAAGGGCCCAAAATAACTATTTTGTTTTTTCTGTGTGCCGCGATATTTGGTCAAAAGTGGGAAATCATGTTTATCTGTAATCATCAGATAAGGGAACATTTTATTATCGCGTAATAAAACATTAAACGGTGGTTGGAACTTTTTAATCAGATTGGCCTCAAGCAACAAGGCCTCAGTCTCTGTTTCCGTTTCAATAAACTCCATCGCCGTGGTTTGCGCAATCATACGCTGAATACGGTTTGTATGGCCGTTCATGCGTGTATAGCTAGTCACGCGGTTTTTAAGTGATTTTGCCTTACCGACATAAATCACATCAGAATTTTTGTTCAGCATGCGATACACACCGGGGCGCAAAGGCAATGTCTTCACATAGGCCTTAATAAGATCGGTACTTTTTAGAGATGTATCACTCATGCTTTATGATATAGCGCAGATCGGGCAAAAAATCAGCCCTAAAACTAACCTAAAATACTGCCCTAAAATATTATCCAAGAAATTGTTCGGCTAAAATGCGTTCTTCTAAACGGCTATCAGCATCATGCATCAGGACCAGTTCTGTTTCTTTATCTTGGCGCACAAGAACCCGAACTACATTGCGCCCATAATCACGATCATCAATCTCAACACGGACAGGACGATGGTCTTGTTTTAAAATCTCAATTTCTATTAAAGCATCTTGAGACAACAAAGCCCCACGCCAGCGCCTAGGGCGGAAAGGTGATATTGGGGTTAGTGCTAATAAATTTGCATTCAGGGGTAAAACAGTCCCGTGCGCTGATAAATTATACGCCGTTGATCCAACGGGGGTGGAAACCATCACGCCGTCACAAACTAATTCTTCTTGACGAATTTTACCGTCAATTTTAATTGCTAATTTTGCCGCTTGTGGTGATGCGCGCAATAATGACATTTCATTAATCGCAATATCTTCTTGTGTCGAGCCATCGGCATTTTCAACGGTAACCGCAAGGGGGTGAATAATAGTCCGCTCCGCACTTTCTAAACGCGCCTCCAAATCAACATCATTAAATTGGTTCAATAAAAACCCAACCGTGCCTCGGTGAAGACCAAAAATAGGACGGCGATATTCATGGAGTGTTTTTAATAAAAACCCATCACCGCCAATAGCAACGATAACATCAGCATCACTTGGTGACGCTTTAAAATTAGCACCATCATATTTTGATTGTAATATGCTTAATGCTTTTTTGGCATCTTCATGATTTGCGGAAAGAAGGGCGATTTTCATGATTTTTAATCTTCTAATAAAGAGCTGAGCTTAAGGGCATAACCCATCTTGCCAGAGACTTTTAATTTCCCCGTCATAAACGCCATTGTTGGGTCTAGCATACCATCAATCAACTTCTTCATGTTGTCTTTGGATAATTTTAGCGTTGTTTCAGCATCACTATCAACCGTTTCTGTAACAACCGGTGGCGCTTGGCGACCATCCAATAAAATTCGTCCATCATCACCCATATCAAATTGAATGCGCGCATTTAAGGCGGGTGCGAATTGTAACTTTTGCTTTATTTCAGCGATCAACGTGTCGTTTGACATATTTTAATTCCTTGACTTGTTCCATAAACGATCTTTAAAGTTAAGATCTTAACTAATAATAAGAGTGTAGCAAAACCATGAAAAAAGAACAGGATAAACCCATCTTATCAGACAAAGAGATAGACGACGCCGTCACACAAATTTCGCAGAGCGTTATCGGCATTAATTTTAATGCGCTCGGTCTTTTTGATGTTGAGGTGAATATTGGCTATACCGACTTTACCAATAAAGCCATGACCTATGACGCAATAGAGGCCAAAATCACCAAAGCATGGCATGAACATAATAACATGGGTTCATCAAACAAACGCAAACCAACATTACATTAATAATGACAGCCAAACTCGCCGAAATAGATATTCTAAATATCCCGCAAGAATTTAAAGACTTACTTGTGGCATTGAAAGATCATGGATTTGGTGATGCTTTTTTATATGGTGGTGCTTTGCGTGATATTGCCCTTGGGCAACCAGAAAAGATTAATGACCTAGATATTTCTATGAGCTTCCCGCCTTCTTTAGATAAGATTGATTTCCGTCATTTTAACCGCGATATTTATGCCCAGAAAACCATTGCAGCACTAAGAAATATCGACGGACTAGAGGGCATTCATCTTCATCGTCATGTAACAAAATATATAAAAATACCGCCAGAGAAACGTGGGGGAAATAGAAAGAAGAAACGTCAACGCGTTCTTATTGCCTTGCGCATTGATTGCTATCTAGAAGACCAATTAGTCTCATTTTTTATAGAGCCAGAGAAATCGATAACAAGGCGCCTAGAACAAAAATTCATCAATTATGATGCGCCGATTAACTATGTGTATATGACGCGTGATGGCATTGTAAAAGCACATCATGATTTTCAAGATCACATTAAAAATCGTATCTTCAAAGCAAACCCACATCACCGTAATCCTGATTATCTTTTAGAACGCTATATAAAGCTTTCAAAGAAAATTATCGGGTTAAAATATGATTCTGGGTACACAAACCCTACGAGAAATAAATCATATCGCTTGTAGATACTTATAAAATAAAGGCAGATGCTCCAACACGGCTGATTGCTCTTTTAAATGTATCTTCTTCATTGGAATCTGTATGTACAACATCCCATCGACTTAAATCGCCAATATCTTTTTTAAGCTGTAACCCAACCACAAAGCCATTTGCATCTGAAACACCTTTCTCACGTGTTTCACATCTATTCTTCAATACGTCATTATCATTTTCCAGCCAAAGGCGCCTTAATGCACTGTTCGTTTGATTGGCTGTCAGAGATAAATCATAGCGCCTGCGAGGGTTTAAAAATGTAGCATCAACAATTACGTGAGAATTATAATCCCATCGTATCTGTTCCTTAATACGAAACATAGTCTCGCTATATGTTTGTAAACTAAATTCGGGACTATAAGCCCCTAAGGGGAGAACATCTTTGGGGTCGTAATTCTTTACCCCTTGTTCATGGTACCAGAGCTCTTTACGAATTACATCACTGTCTAAAAGCACAGTATTTTTAAACATCACATTATTAAAATAATTAGAAAAGTTTTTAGCTAATGTCGATTTTCCGCTACCCGAAAGGCCGCCTATTGCAATGATACACGCCATTATACTCTCTCCTGTAAATTTGATTATAGGAAAGTTTTAATTTAATTATGGCATCTTGTCAAGATTATGGATAAATCTTAAAACTGATCCTCAGCGATATCCATTAAAGGTGCTGCACCGGACATAACGGCTGAGAATTTTGCGTTTACCATGGGCAAAACCCGGCTATAGAAAAAACGTGCGGTTTTAATTTTTGTTTCATAAAAATCTTTGGTCTGTTCGCCGCCATTTTCTATTTTCTCTTGTGATGTAATCACCATTTCCAACCACATTTGCGCCATAACTGTCAGGGCAAACATATTCAAATAATCCATTGATGCCGCGCCGGCCTCAAGCGGATTTTTCATACCTTGTTGGGCAACATGTGCCGTAGCTTGTTGTAATTTTCCCAACGCCTTAACGAAGGGGAAAACAAATTCTGCGATCTCTGGATTACTCTGATTTTTCTCGATCAATTCTTGTGCGGGGTGGAAGAAACGACGCAATAAACGCCCCATGTTTTGACCCATCTTACGCCCAACCAAATCAAGCGCTTGAATGCCATTTGTGCCTTCGTAAATTTGTGCAATACGCGCATCACGGGCAAATTGTTCAATCCCATATTCGGCAATATAGCCGTGACCACCATAAACCTGCATCGCGATATTGGCACATTCGGTGCCCATATCCGTCATATAAGATTTAATAATCGGTGTCATTAATGATACCCAATCATCACTAAATTGACGCTCTTCTTCTGAGGTCGCTTTGTGCGCGCGGTCAATGTGATAACCACATTTAAAGGCCAGTAAACGCGCACCTTCATTAAAGCTTTTCATCGTTAATAACATGCGGCGCACATCAGGGTGATGAATAATTGCGTCAGCAGTTTTTTCAGGCGATTTCGTGCCATCAAGAGCCCGACCCTGTGTACGATCTTTTGCATAAGCAAGTGCGTTTTGATAAGCCACTTCGCCAATACCAAGGCCCTGCATACCAACCGCCAAGCGTGCCGCATTCATCATTGTGAACATGGCTTTTAAACCTTTATGTGGTTGTCCCACAAGCCAGCCCTTGGCACCTTCATAATTCATCACACATGTTGAATTGGCGTGAATACCCATTTTATGTTCGATAGATCCACAAATAACATCATTGCGCGCGCCAATTGAACCATTATCCTTCACAAGAAATTTTGGTACAAGGAATAATGAAATTCCGCGTACACCATCTGGTGCATCTGGTAATTTTGCCAAAACAAGATGTAAGATATTTTCGGTGAGATCATGTTCCCCCGCAGAAATAAATATCTTAGTACCTGTTACATCATAAGAGCCATCATCATTCGGGGTGGCTTTGGTTTTTATCAGACCCAAATCCGTCCCACAATGAGGTTCGGTTAAATTCATGGTCCCCGACCAAATGCCCTCAATTAATTTAGGCAGATATTTTTCTTTTAATTCATCAGACCCATGTTGATGTAGTGCATCATAAGCACCGTGGCTTAAGCCTGGATACATGCCAAATGAGAAATTCGCAGAACAAATCATTTCCTGCATCACCGTCATTAAATAATGGGGTAAACCCTGTCCGCCATATGTGGGATCGGCGGTCATGCCCGTCCATCCATTTTGAATATATTGGCTATATGCTTCTTTAAAACCCTTGGGCGTTGTAACGGAGCCATCTTCATGACGTTTACAACCTTCTTGATCGCCAGATAGATTAAGCGGTTGCAGAACCTCTTCGCACATGCGCGCGCCTTCCCCTAAAACGGCATCAACCAAATCGCGCGTTGCTTCGTCATAACCATCTAATTGGCTAAGAGTTTCAACACCAATCATTTCATGAAGAACAAATTGAATGTCATTCATCGGGGCTTTATAGCTGGGCATATTTTTCTATCCTTATTATTTCTTCATTAACCAAAGTATTTTTGTCCTAATATCATCACACAGATACCTGACATAATCATTAATCCACCAATCACGGTCCATGTGTTTAATTGATTAACACCAAAAATCAAATACACAAATAAAACCGTAAAAATCGGATAGGCAATCTCACCAATAGACGCATAGGTTGCAGATACATATTTTGTTGCATACGTCGTCAGCAAAGTCGCTGAAACTGAAACCAGAGCAAATACCGCCAAGGTGAAAAACAAATTAAATGACGATAAGACTGGTTTAAAATCAATAGGCTGTTTTTCGCCACAGGCAACAATAAGGGCAATAAAAATTCCAAAGACCCCATAAGCTAATGTTAGTGTTGCAACAGATATTCTTTGTAACAGATCTTCAAATAAAGCATAGGAAATACCCCACAAAATTGCGGCAAATATTGGAAAGAAAATAGCAAACTTTGAAACAAAGGCAATCATGGATTAGTTCCTTAACGGCTTTCCTTTTTCCATCATATGTTCGATGCGCGCGATTGTGTCTGGTAGGCGAACAAGCTTCATGAATTCTTCAAACTCGGCTTTATATAAATCATCCTCTGTTACGGGCACGGTATAGTCGGCATTTTTACCGCCCGATAAAACGGTGGATAAATGATCACAGACAACCACATCGTGCGGTGTTGCTTTACCACTTTGGCGCAGATCGGCAACGGCCAGATTAAGCGCTGCTTTTGCCCCTGCACCACCAAGACGGATTTCTTTCATTTCTGGCGCTTCGTATCCATCAATCAAAGACAACGCTTTTTGTTTTGCATCAAATAAAATACGGTCTTTATTCATCGTAATAGCGTCACGTTTTTTCAAGAAATAAAGATGATCGTATGCTTCAAAAGCCGACTTAGAAACAGCCGCCATGCCAATTGTTTGGAACGCGTTCACCGCGGGTGGCATAGGCCCTTTCGCACGGCCATATTCGGCGTGACGGATCAGCATTTCTTTACACCCGCCCCATCCAGGGATAATACCAACGCCGACCTCAACCAAACCTGTATAGGTTTCGGCATGGGCTTGAACCGCATCACAATGAAGTAAGATTTCACACCCACCCCCAAGCGCCATACCGCTTGGCGCACCAACAGTTGGGAATGGTGCGAATTTCAAAGCTTTATATATTTGCTGTCCACCAGAAACAAATTCTTGTAATTGTGGCCATAGACCAATATTAATCACAAAAAGCGCCATACCCAAATTTGCGCCAGCAGAGAAATTCGTGCCTTCATTATGCACAACCAAGGCTTTAAAATCACCAGAGCCGTCGCCAATTTCTGTAATGGCTTTTTGGATCATCGCGAAAATATCTTGGTCAATCGCATTCATTTTTGAATGGAATTCCAAACATAAAATCTGATCACCGATATCCCATAAAGAGGCAGAACCGTTTTTATGAACAGGATCAGACGCACGTTTAATATCAGACAACAACAAAACGCCATCGGCGCGTTTAATCGCATGGTATTTTCCGTCTAAACCAAAATAATGCAGGACACCATTCTCGACCTTGTAGAAAGAGCCACCACCAACCGCCTCAAGGAATTTTGGCACAGGCATATCATGTTTTTTAAGCAGTTCGACCAAAAAGGCAGGGCCGATCTTGTCCATGATTTCAAACGGGCCCATCTTCCAATTATAACCAAGCGTCATGCCCAGATCGATTTTCTCAATCGTATCGGCAATTTCACCAACCAAGTCGGCGGTGTAAGACAAGACTTGTGCGAGAACAGCAAAAGCATAACGCCCCGCATCACTATCATGGGTAATAAGGGCTTTAATACCACCATCTTTCGCAGCCAATGCAGCGTCAACCTTGGGGCGTTTTGCATCAACATATTGGCCCGTTTGTAGATCAATGGCTTGTTTTTGTTTGGCTTTCGGATTATCTGGATCAAGACGATAAAAACCACCCTTCCCTTTGCGTCCCGTATAGCCATCCTCAATCATGGTATTGATCAAATCAAAGTCGCGGTGAATTTTGCAATAGCCGTCATCTTTTGGCAGATTGGATAACATAGATTGTGCCAAATAAGGCATTAAATCAACACCCACCAAATCAACCAAACCGAAGACACCTGTTTTTGGCACACCGATTGGACGGCTCATTACCGCGTCAGCCTCTTCAATTGAAATGTTACGATCAAAAGCTTCGTTTAATGCGGCCTGTAACCAGAAAGTTCCAATACGATTACCGATAAAGCCCGGTGTATCGTTACAACGGACAACGCCCTTGCCCAAATGAACATCACAAAAACTTTCGATCTGCGTGGCTTTTTTCATATCGGTTTTTTCACCGACAACCGTTTCAAGCAAACGTAAATAGCGTGGTGGATTAAAAAAGTGGGTAATCATAAAGTGTTCTTTAAAATCATCACTGCGCCCCTCAACCAATTTTTCTAACGGTATGGTTGATGTATTTGATGAAACCATCGCGCCGTTTTTGCGTACAGTTTCAAGTTTTGTGTAGAGGTCTTGCTTAATGACTAAATTCTCAATAATGACCTCAATGATCCAGTCACAGTCTTTAATGTCTTCAAGATTATCTTCTAAATTACCCGCGGTAACGCGTTTTGCATTGCGTTTATGCATGAAAGGCGCAGGGTTGGCCTTCATCATTTTTTTCAATGCACCTTTGGCAATAACCGAACGATCATCACCCTCTTTTAAATCTCTTGGGACAATATCAAGCAATAAAACATCAGCGCCAGCATTCGCGATGTGCGCGGCAATACCAGAGCCCATCACACCAGAGCCGATAACCGCAACTTTTTTCATTTCAGACATGATTTTCTTCTCTCTTATGGGTTAAACAGCTTCTAGAATAATCGCGACACCTTGACCGCCACCAATACACATGGTTGCCAACGCGTATTTTCCGCCTTCGCGCTGTAATAGTGATGCGGCTTTACCAGTGATACGTGCGCCACTAGCGCCCAATGGGTGACCAAGCGCGATCGCGCCGCCATCAATATTGACTTTTTTCATGTCAGGTTTTAACTCTTCTAAAACCGCCAAAGATTGTGCGCCGAACGCCTCGTTCAGCTCAATCACATCCATATCTTCTAATTTTAGTCCCGCACGCGCCAAGGCTTTGTGCGTTGCAGGTACAGGACCAATCCCCATAATTTCCGCCGCACAACCAGCCACCGCAATTGATTTAATGCGCGCCATAATCGGTAATTTATGTTTCTTGGCGTACTCTTCACTGGCGACCAAAACGGCTACCGCGCCATCTGTTAGTGGTGATGATGTTCCGGCCGTTACGGATCCCTTTGCATCAAAGGCAGGGTTTAAACCAGATAATGCCTCTACCGATGAATCCGGACGAATACATCCGTCTGCAGACACGTCACCAATCGCGACAATTTCATCATCAAATAAGCCTGTTTCACGCGCATTTGCAGCACGCTTGTGCGATTCAACCGCGAATTCTTCTTGTTTCACACGCTCAATTTTATATTTCTCCGCCAAGTTCTCTGCCGTAATACCCATCGACATATAGGCTTGAGGATATTTTTCTAACAAGGTGGGGTTTGGCATCGGATTAAAACCGCCCATTGGGATACGGCTCATACTCTCAACGCCCGCGGCAATAAAGACCTCACCAGCGCCCATTTGGATCGCACCGGCTGCCATTTGGATGGTTGTCATGGATGAGCCACAAAAGCGGTTCACTGTTGCCCCGGCAACCGTTACAGGCAAATCCGCATGATTGGCAACAAGGCGTGCAATATTAAAGCCTTGCTCACCCTCTGGAAAGGCACAGCCCAACAATAAATCTTCGATGTCATCTGTATTCACACCAGTTTCAGCGATAAGCGCCTTAATGACCGTTGCCGCCATATCGTCTGGGCGCACACGTGCTAGCTCGCCTTTATTGGCAAAATGAAACGGGCTTCGTTTATAGCCACAAATAACAACAGGAATAGCGGGGGTGAATGTTTCTTTACTCATGATAATGTCAAAGTCCTTTTATCAACAAATGAACGGGTCTTAATGATTAAGATATAAGTGCTGTGCCTAGTTTCAAGAAATCCGTTTACGGACAAGACGATAAGCACATTTGCGTGGTGTTAAGAATAAGCCGAATGACTTAAGAAATAGTTTATCACGTCACGGTCAAAAGGCGAGTAAAAAGACGTCTATTTTTAGTAACAATATGTCTTGACCACGTATTTTAATTCTGTAAGCTTTGAGTATAACAATAATAAATAAATTACAGGAAAAGGCTTAGAACATAATGATATCTATAGACACACAATACCCAGAAACCAGCCCTAAAAAAATGCACCGTATCACGGGCTCTAAAACACTAACGCAGACCTTTAATTTTTGTAGGGATGCTCACCAAGGTCAATTTGATAAAAATGGCAAGCCGTATTATACGCACCCATTACGTATTGCACAGCGTGTATTAAAAAAATACCAAGGATGTGAGCTTCGCGCCCAGGCTGCTCTATTACACGATGTTTTGGAAGATACCGATTATACGGCGGATGATTTGCGTGCCAATGGCATCCCTGAACCTGTCATTCAAGCCGTCATCGCCCTGACCAAGACCAAAGAAGATAAAGATTATCACATGGCTATTCTAAAAGTTGCGGCAAACGATATCGCGATTGATGTAAAAATTGAAGATATGGCAGATAATTCAGATCCAAGACGTATGATGCCAAGTAAAACACCAGAAGACCTTAAGCGTAATTTACAACGCAATCAAAAATACCGTCATTACAAAGCCCAACTAGAAAACTTTAGAGAAGCCAAAAGCAATGGCGTTCATTATAAAATTGCACGCTTTGCGCATTTATAAGGAATAGCGAGAGGCCATATTAATGATTAATGCTTTTCTTCTATGATCGCGACGATAACGACTGTGCACATCAAAACTTATCGTACTTTATAAGCAGTTTTAGGATAAGAGCGTTGAGAAACAACCGCACGCTGGTTATTTTGGCGCTCATGACAGCTTATTGTTGCTTTGGTATTGGCGGAAACCTGAACCTTCGGACATGGCGTCACATTATAATTTCTTATATAATCTAAGTTTCTTAAGGTTTCAAAATTAGTAATCTGACGGGCACTAATTACAAATATATGACGAAATGCTTCAAACATTATTTTTCCTATCTTTTTTATGTGAATAACATCATAAGTTATAGGGTATATGACAATTAAGGGCAATAAAAAACCGCCTACTACAGCGGTTTTTTTTATTGTTGCTTAAAGTATAACTTAACCTGGGCCATTGGCTCTTTGAGCAATTGCACGTGTATTATTTTCACGTTTTTGTTGTTCAACAACCGCATTACGTTTACCAATCTCCAGCAATCTATTAGTAAGCTTAGTCTGCAATTCTAAATTCGCAGGCATAGTCATAGAGACCATAGCCGTACCAAATCTATCTGATATTTTCTGGTTTACATCGACAGCGCCAGCCGCAGAAGACAACATTAATGATTTTCTTAACCCCATGACAATACCCCTTAAGTAATTATTTAATTTCCATGATGTCGTTTCTTTTTGTTTTTATACATCATAAGAATAATCTATATCTTCCTATATAATATGGAAAATTAGTTTATATTTCCTTAAAATTACAAAACCAACCCCATAAAGTACAAAAAAGCCGCCAATAAGGCGACTTTCTTATGAATTCTTTGTATTTATGCTTAAAAGCGCAGACTTAAAAACGTGGCCTGTAACCACTGGTCATACGCTGACGCTCTACACGAACGGGGATAAGTGCCAAATCTGGTGTATAACGATTAGCAGTCATACCACTAAAGGCATCAGCAAATTTACTTTTTGCAGAAGTGAAAACTGTGCTTATTTCTCTCTTCATATTTTTATTAAATAACATTGCTAACATAATGTGCCCCTTAATTTTCGTGTGGCGGTTCTTATTTTTTACTTACTTTATGCAAGATTTTTTCCTGTTCAACTTAACCTATATTATTGTTTTTATTACGGTTTTAGTTGTCTTTGGAACTTTTTGTTCCTTATTTCTTTAATTAAGCCTTGTTTTTCTAGTTAAGTCAATATAATTTATACAGTTTTCCAAATTTTAGACAAAATATGCAAAATTTCTTTATGTTTCATTAAGATGTCGCTATAGTCGGGCCTCTGTAACCCTTTTAGAATTGAAGAAGCATGAAATCCCCCCTTATATACCAAACAATGATTCGTTTTAATGTTGACCTCACGGAGGCTGAAGCATCACGTTTTAGTAATTTTTTCGATAATATGGGATCTGCTATTACTCTGCGTAAAATTGAAGATGAAGAGCCTAATCATTGGAAAATCTCTATTATTCACGAAGAAAAACCGGAACCACAGGTAATCTCTGGCGCTATTGCCTTGGCGGTTAGTTTATTAAAAGATGATATAACCAAAGACATTCATCCCCAATTCTCTATTGATCTATTACCTGATACCGACTGGTTAGCACTGGTTCATGAACAGTTCCAGCCAATTATTATTGGCCGTTTTTACATTTATGGTTCTCATATTGATAAAGTAGATATCCCAGACGATAAAATTGGTATCGAGATTAATGCCGCCAATGCCTTTGGAACTGGCGAACACCCAACGACAAGAGGCTGCCTTGAACTAATAGAAAAGCTTTATAATGATGGATTAAAGCCAGAAAAAATCTTAGATTTAGGGTGTGGTTCAGCAATTTTATCTATCGCCGCCGCCAAGCTCTGGCCCGATGCAAAAATTATTGCGACCGATATGGACGAAGACTCGGTTAATATTGCCAATGATTATGTGCGCGTTAACGGCATTAATGCCGATCAGGTTCTATGTGAAACGGCTATGGGGTATGAGGCAACAATCATCCAAAACAATACACCCTTCGATCTTATTTTAGCCAACATTTTAGCAGCCCCACTTATAAGCCTCGCACCAGAAGTGAACCAATATTTGAAGAAAGACGGTCTTATTATGTTGTCTGGTACGTTAATCAAGCAAGAAGATGATGTAAAAAAAGCCCATACTGATCAAGGGCTATCATTTGTGGCCGCAAATCATATCGGTGAATGGACTAGTTTTCTAATGAGAAACGCCTAATCACATTTACATACGCAACCCATTGAAAACACTTTTATAATAAACACAATATTGTCCCTAAGCACGTTACTTGACGATGCACGTCATGAACATGGCTTAGCCCTTTATATCAAAAAACAGCTTATCTCGAAAAAGTCCCGATGGTCATGGTGGCGTTCTTTAAAATCTGCGCCTAAAGCCCTAAACAAATAAACTTGGTTTCAACAAATTCTTCAATTCCCCAGCGTCCGCCCTCACGTCCTATGCCGGATTCTTTCATGCCGCCAAAAGGTGCTGGTGTTTTAGAGGTTGAAGACACATTGACACCAACCATGCCATATTCAATAGCTTCGGAAACGCGAAACGCACGCGCCAAATCCTTTGTATAAAAATATCCTGCCAATCCATAATCTGTATCATTCGCCATTTCTATAACAGCGTCTTCATCGTGAAAACGATAAACAGGGGCAACCGGTCCAAAAATTTCTTCTTTGAAAAAACGCATTGATTTGTCAGCATTTAAAACAACCATTGGTTTCACAAAACACGTGTCTTGGTCGGCATCATCAATCGTTAAAAGTTCAGCCCCTTTATCCAATGCATCTTGAACCAATTCTTTGGTTTTTTCTGCCGATTTTGGATTAATAAGAGGCCCTAATGTTGTATCGCCGTCCAGGCCGTGTCCCATTTTCACCTCTGCCATACGCGTTTTCATACCGGAAACGAAAGCATCATAAACGGCATCATGAACAAAAACCCTGTTAGGACAAATACATGTTTGTCCGCCATTGCGGAACTTTGCCGCTGCTAAATCATCCATAGCTTTGTCTAAATCGGCATCATTAAAAATGATATAAGGAGCATTACCACCAAGCTCCAGTGAAAGTTTTTTCATACTATCACCACATTGTTTATAAAGCAGTTTTCCAACAGCGGTTGACCCTGTGAAGGATAATTTACGCACGATCTTGCTCTCACATAACACATCACCAACAACTTTAGCATTATTGGTGGGGAGGATATTAATCACACCTTTTGGAAAACCTGCGCGCTCTGCTAAAACAGTTAATGCCAATGCTATAAGTGGTGTTTCCTCGGATGGTTTTAAGATAATAGTACATCCCGCCGCCAAGGCAGGGGCTATTTTGCGTGTAATCATAGAGGCTGGGAAGTTCCAGGGTGTAATTGCCGCACAGACACCAACCGGCTGTTTGATAACCATGTAACGCTCATTGTTATTCATGGTCGGTAAAATCGCACCGTCAATACGGCGGGCCTCTTCGCCCATCCATGCGGTGGTGGTCGCGCCCGCTTTTAATTCACCTAAAGATTCTTTTAGTGGTTTACCTTGTTCACTGGTCAAAATAATTGCTAGATCATTAAGGCTCTCTTTAATCAAAGCACTCCACGTCACTAACATTGTACGGCGCTCTTCGGCGGTTGTTTTTTTCCATGTTTTAAAGGCTGTTTCTGCGGCTTTTATCGCCGAATGTGTTTCATCGGCGCCATAATCAGCTACCTTAGCGATAACATCTTGTGTGGCAGGATCAATCACATCAAAAAAAGTGGTCGAAGACACCCACTCACCGTTGATATATCCTGTCTCTTTAATAAGACTGGGGTCATCTAAACGATCTCTCAATGGTTGGTTTTTTAAGGCCTTTTGTGTCATGGTCGTCTCTTTCTTGATTGGATGAAAATATTAAGGGAAGGACTTTGGACGCTCAGTATTATTTAATTTCGACTTGAAATGATTTATGTCGACCTCATAAGATATCAAGGCAAGGCTGGCCGCTAGCTGTGCATCTTTATAGGCAAGGCTTTGTTTATAATCATCAAAAACGCGGGTTGCAATCTCTCTGCCCGCAACGCTATCGCTGGCGAATTGAAAGGCGCTGGCCTCAAAGGCATGGGTGATTTCATTGGCCCAATTTTGAAATAGATAATCATGTTCAGGGAACAAATCACCCGCCAAAAAGGCCATGAAAATCGCTTGAGCGGTTGTATCCGAAGGATAAGACGGACTGCCCGCCAAAGGTTGATATGCCTCAAGATCATTATAAATCTGGGTTGGGCGACGGCGTGCATGATAGAATTGTTCGGCGTAAACATGACGACTTATATGCCCCCATCCTTCATAGAAAAATTGTATCACGGGCTGATATTCTTCCTCAGCCAACTTGAGATCTTCCATCAACATAAGAATAACATCATTGCGAGCACGCTCAAATAAGCGCGCTTGTTTTTCTGTACGCTCGTTTTGTAATTTCTTTAATGTTTGGTATTCAGTATTTAAAATATCTTGATCTATTGGTGGCGAGGGTAAAACAGGTCTGTTCTCTTGATTGTCTTTTGGTGCGAACACTATTGTTAATAAAGGATCCCAATCCGCTTCTTTAAAGCTTAAAGACGTATCTATCTTTTGATCTGCTCTTTCTGCTGTAATTGATTGTTTATCAGCATTCAATAAACCCCTATCACCATACAAGATCTGTGATCCTATAAACATGATACATAATAAAATAAAAAGTGATGAAAGAAAACGCATTGAACCTCCTATGGCTTAATATAAAAAGCCAAATTCTTATCTTTAAATGCTACAGGAAAGCCAGAGTATCCGCAAAATAAAACTATTTATTATTAAATAATTTGTGGTTTCTGAGGAATGAACAGCGCCAAGCAATTTGATGATCGGCGGCCTAAATCAGTATCAATTTTTGGTGGTTCAGTTGGTGTCATTTTTTTATAAAAAGCCATCATACGTTTATCTTCTGCAATTTCGCCGCGCACATAACCAACGCATAGCTGATAGGAGGAGTAACCATCTTTAAAGGCTTTTTGCGTTTCATCGTTCAACAACTCTAAAACAATTTTTTTATCGTCCAACATAATATGTGTTAAGGCTTGATGGATATTAATTTTTTTATAATAATCCAACTCTTTAAGTGTATAGCTATATTCTTTTGGAGCTTCTTGTTTATTTGTTTTAGGAAGCAAATCACGTGCCGCATCTGCGAGAGCCTGACCCGCTTCTGGTGGTGGTAATTTCTCTTGTGCACATGCCGAAGTTACAACTGAAAATGCGCCAATAACAAGTATCATTGAGAATATTTTTGTAAGCTTCATCGCAAGCACCCTGTAAATTATTATTTTTATTAACATTAGATTAGTCAAAACATGCCCTTATTGTCAAGCTTATGTTAAAAATTATATGTTTTTTGTTATATAATTACCCAAATAGCCCGTAACCACACAAGCCCTTTACATTATGTAAAATATGCATTATAATATGGAACAATTTTAAGGATTTCAAAAATGACACATTACGAGACACTCGGCGTTCAACGCACATCGACAGATGAACAGATTAAAATCGCTTATCGCAAAATGTCTATGGCTTGGCATCCAGACAGGCACAGACAGTCGCCCCCCGAAAAACAGACAGAAGCCGAAATAATGTCTCGGAAAGTTAATGCAGCATATGCAGCTATAAAAAACGCAGAAGCACGCGCAAGCTATGACCTTGTGTTAAAAATGGAAAGAGCATCAGAGAAAGCGCCTCAAAAATCACACTCACGGACATATCGAGACGCCGCACCAAGAACGGCAAAAACAAAAAAACCCGAAGGATATGGATCAAACACCGCCCATCAAAGGCGCCAAGCCGAGGCAAACCAACGCGCCAATCAACAGAAACCCTATAGTTGGACAAACAATTTTAAAAAGAGCAATAAAGCACATAATTTTCTTAACACGCCAATAGAAGATATTACGTCCGATGATTTAAATATTGATAATAATTTGTTGGCCAAAATGTGGCGCCAAGGTGCCTCGGGCGCCCATGTAAGATACACCGCACGATTTTTTGATATTATAGATCGCCGTCCCGATCTACGTACAAACGAAAAATTACAAATATTCGCGTTAAATTCTGTGTTGTATAAACAAAAACCAAGACTCCTGTCTATGCTTTTAAATGTAGAGCCCAATGCGATGCGAGAAAGTGCCTTAAAAAGATTCCTTCCTGCCTGCTCGCGCGTAATAGCGCAGTTACAGCAAGCTCCAGAAGCCAATAAAAAGCGCCTTTATAATATTCATAACACACTATCAACCATTGTGACATTTCGTCCAGATCTTGCCGATCACTTTGCGCAATTAGCACAAAGAGAGTTCTTTTTAACGAAGCTTAATAGTCGTCAAACCCTTAATTCTGAAGTATTGCCCTTATTTACAGCCATAATACATCACGCACGCGATGTGTTCGACGCAGGTCATATGGAGATGTTTATAAATTCTATTGAAAACAGAGAGGCACCAATCATTACTAATAAAGATCTACATTATATCAATGCCGTCATTCATGCCAATCCACAATCGGCTCAAGGGGCTCTATCAAAAGCCATTGAATGGTCCTTAAATGATATAACTGACGCGCCCTTAAACATCATCACAAAATACAGCCCGCATACATTTAATGCGGAATGGGTAAGTTATTATGCGATGGAATTACAAAAAAAATCGATGTCAAAAGAACGACATCAACAAATAGGACACGTTATTAATAATATTGTGAAGGTGCGCCCAGATCTTAAAAGTGTCGCTTTGTTTTATTCAAATAATCAACAAAAACAACGCCCAGCGAAAAGACGTGGTTTTTTTGGGTAGACGCTAAAAAGCGTCTTCTATGCGGTGGCTGTTTGGGAATTGCTGATTAGCCTTATCTACCTGTTGTTTAAGCATGGCTAAATTTTCTGGTGTTTTAGGTATTGACGGTCCTTGACCACGAATAATATTCTGTGGTGCCGCGTGCATTTCCCACACTATTCTAATTTTATCGGGTTTTTTAGCTCGTCTCATAAAAAAATCTCCTTGTTATAAAAATAATAACAAAGGAGATTTAATGTCTGGTTAATTGCGGTTTTTTTATTCTACCGTCACGGATTTAGCCAAATTACGGGGTTGATCAACATCTGTGCCTTTAATAACGGCAACATGATACGCCAATAATTGCACCGCAACCGTGTAAAGTATCGGTGAGATAAAACCGTCAACACTGGGTAATGCGACAGACCATGTTGTACAATCTGCCAAACTGGCACAGCCTTCTTTGTCGGAAATCAAGAAAATCTTGCCACCACGCGCCGCCGCTTCGCGAACATTTGAGGCCGTTTTCTCAAACAATTCATCACGCGGTGCAACAACAATAATTGGCACATCTTCGTCAATTAAGGCGATTGGGCCATGCTTCATTTCGCCCGCGGCATAACCCTCTGCGTGAATATAAGAGATCTCTTTTAATTTAAGAGCCCCCTCCATCGCGATGGGGTACGATAAACCACGACCAATATAAAGAACATCACGTGCTTTTTCGATATCATGGGCAATGGCTTTAATCTCGTCGTCATGATTAAGAATGTCTGCCGTACGTGCAGGCAGTTCGCGCAGGGCAATCGCCAAGCGTTCAAGACGTTCACCAGATAATGTGCCTTTTTCACGCGCAATCCAAAATGCTAAACACGCAAGAACTGTTAATTGCGTTGTAAAGGCCTTGGTTGAGGCAACACCAATTTCTGGGCCCGCTTGGGTATGTAACACATAATCACTTTCGCGCTCAATTGTGCTTTCCGGTGTATTCAAAATCGCCATGACTTTTTGACCTTGGGATTTCGCATAGCGTAATGCCTCAAGTGTATCCAATGTTTCACCCGATTGTGAAATAACACAGGTTAATCCGCCCTCTGGCATTGGTGGTTTACGGTAACGGAATTCCGATGCAACATCGATTTCCACAGGCATGCCCGCAGCTTGTTCCAACCAATATTTTGCGACCAAACCAGCATAATATGCCGTCCCACATGCGGTAATTGTAATACGTGACACGCCCGCCAAATCAAAATCGGGCTTCGGCAAGAAAATACGGTTACGTGCAGGGTTCACAAAAGAAGACAAAGTAGAAGCAATCACAGAGGGTTGCTCATAAATTTCTTTCAACATAAAGTGACGATATTCACCCTTGCCTGTTAACGCACCAGACACATCAGTGGTTTTAATCTCGCGTTCTACAGCTGTATTATCATTGGCAAAAATTGAGACTTTATTATCACGAATAACAACGCGGTCGCCGTCTTCTAGATAAGAGAGCTTATTTGTTAATGGTGCCAATGCATAAGCATCAGACGCTAAATACATTTCACCCTCTTTACCGTATCCAACGGCTAAAGGTGTGCCTTTACGAATACCAATAAGAAGCTTTTCTTCACCTTTAAAAATAGCCGCAATAGAATAAGCGCCCTCTAAACGATTAAATGCTTTTTGCGCGGCGTCCTCTGGGGTTTCGCCTTGTTTCATATAGAAATTAATTAAATGCGGAATAACCTCTGTGTCTGTTTCGGTCAAGAAGGTGACTTGGTTTTCTTCTAACTCGGCCTTAAGGGCCTGATAATTTTCAATGATACCATTATGTACCACAGCAACATTTTCAGCAGCATGGGGGTGTGCATTATTTTCTGTTGGCCCGCCATGTGTTGCCCAACGCGTATGCGCGATACCGATTGTACCATCAAGAGGTTCAGAGTTAACGCGCGTTTCCAGGTTAACAATCTTACCCTCACTACGACGGCGACCAATTGTGCCATTGGTCAAGGTCGCGATTCCGGCTGAATCATAACCGCGATATTCAAGGCGTTTTAATGAATCAACCAAACGATCAGCGACGGGTTTATCCGACATAATAGCAACAATTCCACACATACTCTTTTTCCTCAATTTTATTTAATTTATTTTTTCTGTTTTAATTTCTGTTTAGCCGCACGGTAACGTGGCACAAAGCCAGCTTTATTCACCTGTTCAGCACGCGCCAAACAAAGTGCATCTTCTTCAACGTCTTTAGTTACAACACTGCCCGCCGCGGTCATGGCGTTGTCGCCGATTGTAACAGGAGCAATAAGAACGCTATTCACGCCCAAAAAAGCACCTGCGCCAACAGTCGTGTCATGCTTTAAAAATCCGTCATAATTGCACGTAATCACACCCGCGCCAACATTGGCTTTTTCACCAATAGTTGCGTTACCTATGTAAGAAAGATGCTTAACTTTTGCGCCTTTACCAAGGGTGGTTTTTTTCATTTCTACGAAATTACCGGCCACCGCATTTTCACCAATATTAGTACCTTCGCGCAGACGTGCAAAGGGACCAACTTCGGCATTTTTTTGAACAAGACAGCCTTCTAAATGTGAAAAACCACGAATGAACGCGCCTTTTTCAACCGTGACACCCCGGCCAAAAAATACATTTGGTTCAATGGTCACATCGGCGCCAATTTGTGTATCAATGGCAAAATAAACAGTTTCAGGGTCCATCATCGTTACGCCGTTTTCGAGGTGCTGATAGCGTAGCATTTGTTGAACATGGTAATTAACCTTGGCTAAGTCGCCTTTGTGATTAACGCCCTGTACTTGCATTGTATCGCATTCACTGACCCCTGTGGTCAAGCCCATCTCGTTGGCAATCTCAATGATAGACGTCAGATAGATTTCACCTTGTGCATTATCACTGCCGACTTTTTCAAGCAGATCAAATAAATGTTGTGTTTCTACCGCCATAATCCCTGACCACACACAATTAACAAGTGACTGATCGGGTGTACAATCCGCATCTTCAACAATGCGTTCGACAAAACCATTATCTTTTTGAATGATACGACCATAGCCTTTGGGATTAACGGGGCGCATGGCCAACAATTGAATAGATGGTTTTTTACCAGATACATCACCCAATGCATTACGATCATTCATCATATCGATCAAAGTTTCACCGCGAATAAGCGGTACATCACCCAGCATAATAAAAGTTAAGGCATCTACGTTTTTATCTTTCTTTGCGGTGGCGATCTGTTCTTTTAAAACATCTTTCGCACACAAGACGGCATGCCCCGTACCATTTTGGTCATGTTGTATGGCTGTATGATAGGGTTTCACAGCGGCACCAACTGTATCACCCATATCAGGGGCAATGATTGTTACAATCTTTTCTGGATTTAATTGGGATGCGCTGGCTGTCACATATTGAATCATTGGTGCGCCCGCAACCTGATGCATTACTTTTGGTTTATCTGATTTCATGCGGGACCCCTTGCCCGCGGCTAAAATAATTACTGAACAGCTCATGATTAATCTCATTATCTTTTTAAGGTTAAAAACCGATAATGACAGATTAACGCGTAAATATCAGAAAAATAATAAAACTTTGTTACAGATCGTAACGCGTGAAAAATCTAGTGTAGCGTACGACCGGCGGGAATAACGATGGGCGGTGTTTTTTTCGCCTTTTGTTGTTCACTCACCACGGCATCATCAAGACTACGATCTAAAAGCATTTCTTTATGAAATAAATCAGCCTCTTTCTTTAACGCTTCAAACGCCATGATTTCTTTTTGACGCAATAAATCATAAAGCGACTCTTTACCGTTCTTCACAAAAGAGGCGGGGATATAACCAACAACAAAGGCAAAGGTCGTAATCATTGTTTCCACACAAGACACTTTTTGTTGCTTCACAATATTTTGGAAATAATTATAAGATTGTACATCATCAAAGTCTTTACACGCAAAGAAGTCGCGCACATCAGGGTTTGCGTTTAAAAAATCAAGCCATCTTTTATTATGTTTCATGACTATAGATCCACCGTAAAACGTTTGCGCAATTTTGCTGCTGCTTTAATTTCCTGTCTTAATTGTGGTTCTCTCGTTTTTAAAGGCTTCATCGGCATATGGTCTGCGAATGACAAGATTGTAGGATTGCTATCTTTATGTTGAAACCAATTTTTAGTATAATCATTTACAATACTCTCAGCAAAATTCGCCTTTACATCCTGAAGTTCTTTTTGATTCTTATTATACTTACGATAAGAGTTACCAAAGAACAGCACACCAACACCCGCCAATGCCATTGTTGCTACAAGGGTTGCGCTGTTAACGGGCTGTGTAAGGCTTAAAAAAAATGGGGCAGAGGCAAAAAATGCGACAGATGCGGGCAATGTTAACGTCACTTCTTCTTCCGCCAAACGTTTAAAAGAATACACGTCTAAATCATAAATACTTAAACGATTACACAAATCATCAAAGGCTTTACGCCCCCAAGCATCATCCTTGCCCATTGCATTAAAATAAGCCGAAAAATGGGCGTTGCGCGATAATATATTTGCCCATTTTTTATCTGTGATTGATTGTTTGTTCAAAAAACCCACCTATGCCACCAATTTCTGTTGACGCTGCTTCATCCCCGTTAACGGCTCTGGTTTAATCGATCCCGCACCAACAAGCAACGGTGTATCAAGCTTTTCTTTATTTTTAGCATCAACCCACGCATCCGCTTTTTCTTTTAGTTCTTTCTTAGCTTGAATTTTCTTAGGGATAAGAGAACCATTAGTAGAGGCCACAATGAATCCCATACCCATATATATAAGGGGTTGAGACATAATAAACGGTGTCATATTATTCTTCCCCAAAGAAAGTGTTAGTACCACTCCAAATAAAGTAAAAACACCAATAACTGCACAGTTGGCCCCCACATTTATCTTACTCTCTGTTGTTAAAATTTGTTTTGCACGACATGTCTCAAACGCTAGACGAGAATCAATTGGGTTAGACAGCCCTAGATCATTAAAATATTCACGAATAGTGTCATTCTTTTGTAAGAATTTATTCCATTTTTTTGTATTCATTTTGTAAGGTTCCTATTCAGTATTAAAATGTGTGATGGATGAAAGATTCTGGTTGTGCACCGCTGTCACGCCTTTTAGCATTTGTGTAACTATCGGCGTAAGATGTGATGACTTGTTCAAGCTTATCTTCTATGCCTTCATTTAATTGTTCTTTCTTATATTTGTTGGCGTATCGAGCAAGGCCACCTGCACCAATTGCAATTAAGGCGGGGATAAACGTATGAAGACCTGGGTTAGATGTGAGGGATGCAAGGGTGAAAAGGGTGAAAAAGCCCGTTGTAACACCCGAGGCCAAACGCACCTTGCCACCCTGTTGAATATTTACACGATAGGTGCTGTTTAAATCTGCTTTTTTAACATCACGACGCAACATCTTATAGTCAAAATAACCATTGTTAAATTCACCGTACAAACCGTTAAAATAGGCTTGTAAACTGCGGTCAGATCCGACAAACAATTCCCATTGTTTTTCTGTTTTCATGATAGATGCCTCTTTATTAGCCTTAAAATATACCGAAAAATACCATAAAAATTATGTTATGTCAATAAAATAGAGTCATTTGAGGGGCTTAACCCCCAAGCCGTAAAAATCTTTCTTTTTACAAAAAGCCGTGATAAAAACCTTCTATATAAAGATTAAAATAAAAAACGCCGTATAAAAAAAACGTCGTATAATGAAAGATGTTAAGATGAATTTAGAAAACTTAAGGGTTGCTGTGTTGGGCCTTGGCTATGTTGGCCTACCTGTTGCCGTTGGATTTGCAGAGAATTTTAAAGATACGGTGGGTTTCGATATTAACGCTGCACGCATTGCAGATCTCAAAAATTATCATGATCACACATTAGAGGTCAATGAAGAGCGCCTTAAAGACGCTAAACTTCACGTTACCGATAAAATTGAAGACATGGCGAGTTCAAATCTTTTCATCGCTTGTATCCCAACCCCTATTAACGACAATAAAGAACCTGACTTAGAGCCTTTGCACAAGGCTTGTAAGTCCATTGCTAAAGTCTTGAAAAAAGGTGATATCGTTGTTTTTGAATCAACCGTTTATCCCGGTGTGACCGAAGAGGTTTGCGGGCCATGGTTGGCTGAATATTCTGGCCTTATCCAAAGTGTTGATTTTAAACTTGGTTATTCCCCAGAACGTATCAATCCCGGCGATCCCGTCAATAAATTAGAAACAATCAACAAGGTTGTTGCCGGCGAAGATGATGAAACATCGGATATTTTATGCGCCGCCTATGGTAAAATTGTTACAGGCGCAGACATTCACCGCGCAAAAAATATTAAAGTCGCAGAAATGTCAAAGGTGATTGAAAACACCCAGCGCGATGTCAATGTTGCCCTGATTAATGAAATTGCTATTATTTGTGAACGCCTCAATATTCGTACCCAAGATGTTTTAGCCGCGTCGCGCACAAAATGGAATTTCTTGCCGTTTACCCCTGGTCTAGTCGGTGGTCATTGTATTGGTGTTGATCCCTATTATCTAACGGCCAAGGCCGAAAAATTAGGCCATCATCCAGAGGTTATTTTATCGGGACGACGTATCAATGACAATATGGGGCGCTTTATTGCCAATAAAACCATCAAAATGCTGATCAAACAATGTAAGCCCATGCAACATGTTAAATTAGGCATTATGGGGATTACATTTAAAGAGAATGTCGGTGATATTCGCAATTCAAAAGTACCCGACATTATTCGTGAATTAAAAGAATTTAATATTGATGCCTTTATCCATGACCCCCATGCAAATCCAGAAGAAGTTAAACATGAATATGATTTAACCCTTGCCCCCTTGGATGACTTTAAAGACCTTGATTGTTTAATATTTGCAGTAGGTCATAAAATCTATGCAGATATAGACTTTTCAAGCCTTTTAAAAGATGACGGCATTATTATTGATGTGAAATCACGCATCGATGAAGACTCCCTAAAAGACGGGCAGGCTTATTGGAGCCTATAGTCTCAAAAAGCTATAAAACTTGACTTAATTGCCGAATTTTTGTAAATTATGAAAAAATAAACAAAAACAGAGGCTTAATAAAAATGTACCCAGATAAGAAAACAGCGTTGTGCCAATATTTTAATGATCTTGGTTTAGATCTGGGAAAAGTAGAAACAAAAAAAGCAGAATTAAGACGCGCGCTTAAAAAACAAGCCTTAAAAAAACACCCTCTACGGTCTCTGTTTAGTATGATACGTCGGCGCTTTGATGGTGAAATTTATACAAAAACAGATAACCTCGTGCGCGCCGCAGCCATGCAAAACTTTGAGAATAAATTAAATACTGCATGGAATCACGGCGCCACCCTCAATCAATGGGAAAGCAACGGTAAACAAGGCGAAAAACCACCGTTACCAAAGCATAAAACACCACCTTTCCCCAACGTAAAAGGTAAAAAACTATGAATAATAAAGGCCATATGTGGAACAGATTTTATGCGGACGCAACCGTTCAGGACTATTTTAACCGTATGGGGCTTAATGAAGAGCAAGCCTATGCTAAAACATTAGCATTCGGGAAAGAGCTAAAGGATGAAAATCGTGGTTATTTCAAGAAAGCCTTAACGTCTGGCCCTCTGTCCAGCAGGATTTTCAGCTTAACACTACCGGTTATTAATCCCTTTATTAATTACTATCAGTTTAATCTGTGGTTAAAAGTACCAGGGCCTGACACCGCAAAAGACTTTTTTAATAATGTTGCTGGTAATGTTGATGCTTTTTTAAATCCTTCACGCTCTGATGCGTTGAGTATTTTGTCAATGGCAGTAAGATTTGGCCCCACTTCACGAACGGCGGATATGGGCTATAAGTTCGAAAAAAGACAATATGAATCTGCCCTCAGGGCAGGAAGAACAGATGTGCCTAAACCAACACCACCAAAAGACATCATCCCATCATTCCCAACAACAAAAAATATGAAGAAACATAAGGAACTAAATAATGTTTAAAGGACAATTGTGGAAAGAAGCCATCGAAGTCGCAAAAAAATATGCGCGTCTAAGCAAAAAATTAAATATCAAAAAAGCCCCGCCTATATCTCAAGCGGGGCTTTTTTATAAATTCTTTTTATTAAAGTGCTGGACGTAATTGATAGCGTTTAAAATTATATGTGCTTGGCACATTACCATCAACATGGCATTGACTTACGGGCACACGCATTTCTTTTAACGTTTGATAGTCTGTGAATTTATACATATTGCTTTCACTACTATATGTGAAGACTTTACTAACTGACAAGGTATCTAAAGTAATAACGCCACCTGAATAACACGTGACGCGTTTTAGGGGTTCTTCCGCTGTTTGCGGATCATTGCTTCTTGAATAATCTGATTCAGATACAGGGACACAAGCTTATAAAAGGACCAGACCCGTTGTTAAACCTAATAATGTGAATTTATTTCTCATTTTTATTTCTCCAAAGTATTTATAAGCATGTTTATTTTTACATTCTGGCTATTATGCAACATATTAACATTATGTCAATAAAAATACATTGGAGAAATAAGCTTAATTTCGTTACACTCAAATTTATTATTAATGCCCGCTATAAAAAAGAGCTTTCATTTCATGTCTTTTCCACTAATCGTTCTTTCTTGTTTCATTTTATCAATGATGGCCGTTTATTTTTATAAGGGCTTTATTATACGGCGCGGATTGAATGAGATGCCCAATGAAAGATCCAGCCATGCGGTACCAACACCCGGTGGTGGTGGCTTGGCTTTTATGACCGTCTTAATCCTGTTTCTTGGGTATCAGGGGTTCGATATATATATATTAGGCGCTATTGCTGCTTTTACCCTTATGGGAGCGTTGGATGATTTTCTTGATTTAGGGTCAAAGACAAAATTACTTTTACAACTAGTTTTATGCGGTGGTGTTATAGGTTACTTGACCAGCACCAGTACACTGGTTTCCTTGTCTTGGCTGACAGAATATATATCAATACCGATTTTGGCGTTTATTCTAACGCTCGCCTTGGTTTGGTTTGTTAATCTTTATAACTTTATGGATGGCACAGACGGATTAAGCGCAGGGCAGACTTTGTTTCTTTGCTTTGGGTTATTAATGTTTTCAGACATTGTTGGGCTAATTTTTGCGCCTTATATGATCTTAACAGCCGCGGCGGTTTTAGGGTTTTTCATGCTGAACTTTCCGCCAGCGAAAATTTTCATGGGCGATAGTGGGTCATTACCACTCGGCTTTTTTATCGGACTTATGCTTATTTTTACTGCGCTTAACTCGGTTGAAGGATTATTAATAGCGCTTATTCTACCGCTTTATTATTTAGCGGATAGCGGTATGACCCTAGTGAAGCGCCTGCGCAGAAAAGAAAACATCTTTGCCGCCCACCGCGAGCATTATTATCAAATGATTACAAATAGTGATAAAAAAACCCATAAAACGGCACTTTATAAAATCATGGTCTGTAATATTGGTTTATTTTTATGCTGTTATTTACTTGGTTATAACCTGTTTTTAGGCGCATTTATGGCGATCATCATCGTTATATTCACCCTGCGCCTATTTTCAAGACACAGGCTGAAATAACAAAGAACTCTATTTTTAATGTGTATTAGCGATCATTTCGCCGTCAGCATCGCCCTGCATATCTGGGATATCGTGATGACGTTTTAATAAATACGGCGTTGCGCGCATTTTATTAACAAAGAAACCATCTTCATAGCCTTGTGCATAAAGGGCGCGATTATCACATTCACCAAGACGTAAGATGTCTGACCCCCAGATGTCATAGGCTGCTTTTAACGCACTGCCATCAAATAGAGCTTTTGGATCCGCATCTACATATTCGGCAAATATCAAAGCCATCTCACCAAGCGGAGATGCGATAATGCCGCGCCATGCATCCATTTCACCCACCGCGCGTAATTCCCACGCAATTTGGATCAAACACGCATCTGCATCAGCCTCTTCACGGCGATACGCGCGGGTAAAGTCCATGATAGGAACATCTAAACTATGTGCGCCCAAGCCTTGGTCTGCTTGCCAAGCGCGTCTTAAATGGTGGGCAAGGGCAATTATAAGATTTGTATTCAAATTAACATCGGGAATAAGACCGAAACGGTCTAAATAAATTGTTTTTGTTGCTTTATCAAAGGCTGCAACATAGTTCTGCTGTCCCGCGGTTTCCAGGGCACCAAAAGAAACGCCAAAACCCCGATCGGCCAAGAAACCCAATAAAGACTGTGCTGTTGGGCTTTTTTCCAATGTTTGGACAATAGTGATCAGCGCCTTCACGTACGGGTCGCTTTCAACTAAATGAATATGTTTTTCACTTAAAGACAGGACAAAAGAAAAATCAAAGCGCATTGGTTCATGCCCTTCAAAATAATTATCCGCCGATTTTTTGATCCTATCAAGGACCGTAGAAAAGTAAGTCATCCTCACCTACCTCGTTTATAAAGTCAGTTACAAACAACAATTATTAACCACGCTCAATCCAGATGGTTTGCGATCTTATTCCTATAAGATCTTATAATCGTCATTCTTTTTACGCGTCATATGCTCTTATTATTTAAGAGTCATCTTTGCTTAATCTATCAAACATATTGATAACCTTAGATGACGCGCCCTTATGCTTATTTAAAGCACTTTGATCCAGAGCCTGACTTTGTTCTTTTGATGAAACTTTAGATGTTTCTTTTTGAGACGGCACAGTAGAAAAATCTGTACCTTCTAATTTTTGCCTGAAATGACCCTCAAAGTCGACAATTTTCTCATCTTTTTGGGCAATTTCTTTAATATTCAGGCTATTTACACCTTTATTCTCAGTATTATTCATACGTTCTTTTTCAATCGCACGCTCGCGCGCAATGATTGTTTCTGTTTCTTGGAATGATTTCTCAAACTTAACAAACCATAAGAAGTTAGCGTTTGAACGGTCACGTACAGATGCATATTCCGTTCCTGGTAATGGTTTTTCACCACTATTCATCAAGTAATTACGATCAACATTCTTATCCGCACTTGGCACTTCGCCGATTGCGTCAATTAAACATGATGTCACGATTGAGGCTGGCTTTTCACTGGTGAAAACATAGCCCTTTTCGTCCGATAACATTTCTTGAATAAGGCGGTGGTCAATACGTTTAATAATACCGCTAGCAAAGAATGAATCAAAGGCTGCACGGGCGGCATCGCCATTATCAAGTGACCTAAAATCAGCTTTTGCAAGGCGACTAAATGCTAATGCCATATAACTTTCGTTACTTGCCATCGCGTAATCCCATGGCTCTTCGATGTTTTGTAGTTTTAATTCCCAAGCCATCCAAATCGCCATAACACGGGCGTCTGCCTCTACCACACGATTTAATAAGATCGCTTCATCTGGTAAGTAACCAAGAGGGTATAAAAGATCGCTTTGTGACGTCATGAAAGCACGGCGCATTTCACGGGCAGCGTAGTAGATCGCTTCGCCATATGTAATTTGTGTATTCACGGAAATAACACCTGATGTCTTATGGTATTGCACCGCAAAAACCTGAATATCTTCTTGGAATGTAATGCCACGTTTTTCTAAGGCATTGAACAATAATGCGCCAATCTGGCTTTCCTTAAGGATGTTGGTCAATGTTTCAATGTTAATGATTGTGCGCGATTGGTTGGCCAAGTCTGGCTCTTTGTTCATCGCGTCTTTTAACGCATAATGGCGTTGTAATTTTGCCTCGGCGAACGATATACGTTCTGCCATGGTTGATGTATCATCAAGTACCTTGGTATCTGGACTAATTTGAGATGCTAAAACGTGAAGACCATCATTATCTTTGGCCATTTCCGCTACTGCATCCATTAAGGATACTGTGTTTTCCTTTTGCGCGTTCTCTTTTTGCGCGTTCTCTTTTTCTAGAACAATGTTATCGTTTTTATTATCCACCTTAAAAACCCCTTTTTAAGTTCCTCATTATTGCGTTAAAACAATAACTGGTTGGTTCATTTATTTTTCTTCTTTGACCAGACACTTGCTTCTATACGTTTTGTATTTTTTTAATACGGCATGTATGACATGTTTTTATTGTTTAGTTTTTTGTCATCACGCTTCTTAACGTTCTTTTAGTATGACGCAATAATGTTAATTTTTCCCTAGCCAAGCCTTAATTTTGTCTTAAATAAGCGCTTTTCTCGATTTTTATAAATGATTGCATACCTCTGAATTCATATAATATTTCTTGTATATTTCCATAATAATGATAAATTACTTTATTAAAGATTGTAACTTTCTTTGAAAAAAGATGTGTGTAACTCATCTCTCAAAAAGATGATTCGTAAATGGATTTATGATTTAAGGATTGGCAGTTAAAAGTAAGATCTAATGTCGTCATTAGTTGGGCCATAACCCACATAGAACTGGACTGGTTTGTATATGAGAAACATATCGTCAATTAATTGTAGGAGATATTCATCAGAACAATAATTGGCAAAGTTTAAAAAGATAATGTCGGGACGTGTATCTTTGGTAACCTTTTTATAATGCTCTAAAGAAAAAGTCGCGATACGCCGTGGTCTGTTTGTATTTGTTGTATATTCTTGAGGTAAACCGAGATCTGCAAAGCTTATCTCTTGTGAATCAGGATAAAAATCGCCCGAATAACCAATCTCTTTGCCACTTTCATCAAGGATATTGCCAACGCGTATAGGATATGTTCGCAATGTTAAAATCACATTCCCTAAATAAGATGGATGAATATTCGCATCGGCCAGTGTTTGTGTCACTGTAATAGAATGAGATGTGCAATAAGGATAAGAGAAGCCCTCATTAATACCAAGACCATATCCTTGTCCTGTTTCAAGAAAAAGCGTCTTGCCATCATCCATGTCTTGGTTGAGGTCTCGTTTTTTGACGGTAAAATATTGATTTAATATATCGCTATTTTCAGCAACCGCACTTTTTTCTCTTTTAATTTTTCGTGATGTCGCCGACCCAACACCTGTTTGTGTAGACGATATCTTTGTCGCAACAGAAATTGGTTGGTTTTCTTCTTGAATGTCATTCGCACCAATAACGGTAGCACGCGGATGGATCAAAACGGTCTTTGTATCTATAGAGTAGTGAGCACATTCGTCGCGTAAAATATCTGGATTAATACGTGCACCCGCATTTAAATAAATATCGTTTTTTTGAATAACACTAGAAATGGGGAGATGTTTTGTGATTATTTTTTGATCGTTGATAATCGCGGTATGACCGGCATTGGGCGCCGTATTACAAACGCCAATATCTATTGTGTCATTCATGGCAACATAGCCAGCAAAAGAGCCTTTACCTGTTGATCCAAATTGACCATCAATAATAATATTGGCTTTATGTTTTTGAAGGAGCGCCATTTTTAATTTATAACACAAAAATAAAAGAGCTGCCCACTAAATAGGATCAACCAGAACTGGCATAGCCTCAATAAGGACTTCTTCATTATTAAGCGCTGTTTTACCGTCTTCGGTGACATGAACAAGCGTTTTAAACAATGAATCTTTAAAAACCATATTCGCCGTTAGAGTAAAAGCATAGTCACCGGTTTTTTCTGAAATTTCAATCGGTTTGATCAAATCATTAAGAGCTTTACGCGCATTTGTTGGCGGGGCTTCTTTCCATTGAATATCATCAACATGATCAACAATAATAAAACGTCCATGACGTCCGCGTACATAGTGAAAGAAAAACTTCACGTAATCGGCAACGGTTTCTTCATTAATAATAACAGGGGCTTTTTTGTTTAAGCTATAAATAGGTTCATTCGTCCATGTAATCGGGACAACATCACCAGAGTGAGGGTTATAAAGCACATATTTACGCAATGTTGGGATAGCATCAAAATCAGTAATTTGATACATACGATAGTCATCATAGAAAGAAAGATCTGTTGATTTTACGGTCGTTGCATTTTTATCAAAGACAAGTGGCGCTAGAACAGGGTTAACATGATTTAAAAAAGCCTCTAACTGCTCTTCATCTAACTTTGCCCATATTTCAGTATCATATAACCCCATTTTTATACCCTTATTTTTATGCCTTTTTATTCGTTTATTTCTATCCCTTATTATCTTTTATAAATGTGTAGAACAGGTCTTCTTATACACAACGTCTAAAAGATTCTGGGAAAGTGCTGTATAGAACGCATTCTTCTTCATTTTTTATACAATCCACACCCAACAATTATTTTTATCCTATAATTTTATTTGTTCTCTTTTGTTCCGTGATTCCGACAATTGGTTTTTACGTTATCCCCGTGATTCACATTTTTGTATTACATGTTAAATCGTCATCTTGTCTTGGAGTCGCTTCTTTTAAATTCTATCTCTCTCGTTAAGCGACTTAAAAATAGTCCCTAATTGAATCGTGTTTCGTTCTTTTTAAAGGTGTTTTTCCTTAAATAATTGAACAAGCTGTGTATAGAAAACTTATCCCCATGATTCATTGTGCTATACAACAACAACTATATATTTATATAAATATTATTATTTATTATAGGTATGAATATTAACGTTAAAACGTGCTTAAAAAACAATCAGAACGACGTATTTTAAAACCCGATATATTTACAATATAGGATAAATTCTTAATAAAAGATTAATAACCCCTTTACCTGTTGTGAAAGAGACCTTAAATAATAGATATCTTATTATTAACAGCCAAGAGAAGTTTAAACGATGAAAGTAGCCGTTATTTTATTTAACCTTGGTGGACCAACATCTAAAGATGCAATTCCGCCATTTCTTTATAATTTTTTCATGGATAAAAATATTATCGGTGCGCCTCTTCCTATCCGTTTTTTATTAGCAAAGTTAATTTCATGGCGTCGTTCTAAAAAAGAGGCAGGTGAATCCTATGATATACTTGGCGGAAAATCACCATTACTAGAAAATACGATTGCTCAAAATAAGGCCCTACAAAAGCAATTAGATGCATGGTGTAAAACAAAAAAGATTGACCAAAAAACACTTAAAATTAAAAGCTTTGTTTCTATGCGCTATTGGCACCCTATGGCTGATGAGGTTGTGCAAAAAGTAAAAAAATATAACCCCGACCGTATTATTATTTTGCCGTTATACCCACAATTCTCAACGACAACAACGGGGTCTTCGGTTGAAGATTGGCAACGTGCTTGTAAGAAATTTGAGTTAAAAAAACCAACATCAATCATTTGTTGTTACCCATTCCAAGATGAATTTATCAAAGCATCTGCTGATAATATTATCAAAGAATATAATGATTTTGCAAAAAATACAGGCGTTAAGAAAAAGCCGCGTGTTTTATTTTCTGCTCACGGATTACCAGAGAACATTATTCAAAAAGGTGATCCTTATCAATTCCAATGTGAAGAAACAGCACGTCTTACAGCCAATTACTTAATGAAAGAACATGGTTTGAAAAACCTTGATTGGGAGATCTGTTATCAATCAAAGGTTGGGCCTTTAAAATGGATTGGCCCCTCATTGGATGACGCTTTAGAAAAAGCCAAAAAAGATGATATGCCAGTGCTTATTTATCCCCATGCTTTTGTTTCCGAACATGTTGAAACATTGGTTGAGCTAGATATTGAATATCGCGAAATGGCTGAACATCTTGGTATTAAAGGCTATGCTTGTGTGCCAACTGTTTCAACCAACCCAACATTTATTAAGGGCTTAGCGCGTGCCGTTAAAGAACGCCTTGTTCGTGATGAAAAAACCGATATTTGCGGTAAAATAGATCCCGATACAGGCCGTCGTATTTGCGGTGTTGGTTTTAATAAATGCCCCTCAAAACTTTACTGTGATAAGTAGATATTTAAAATGGTTTCTACAACATATCCAAAAAACAGCAAGAATGCCAAAGGGCATTTAATCATCATGTTCCGTGATAATGCAGATGATAAGAATCGATTTTTAAGTAATTTTTACCCGTGTGAGGTAACATTACCTGCAGAAGATATTCTATGTGATGATGGTACAGTTATAGCATTACCAGCCCTCGACTTTTCATCAACAGAGTTGGCCTATATGGCATGGAAAACGACGGATTTATCGGTGCGTTTAGATATACAAAACATGTCTCCCGCGCAAGCCAAGAAATTAACCCATGAAGATGACTTTATCTTACGACCTGATTATTCTAATGATGGGCGTATTTATACAATGCTTACCGTTGTTGAGCAAAAATTCAGTAAGCGTAACGAACATTTACGCCAATTATTACTAGAGACAGACGATGCAACATTAATTGAAGGCAATGTTTGGGATGATGATTTTTTTGGTTTAGACTTGAAGACCGGTGAGGGAAAAAACTATTTAGGAAAAATCTTGATGTATGTGCGTGACAATTTACGCAAAGAAGAGGGGTTAGAACCCGTTAGTGTGCAAGCATCAAAATGGATCGCGTGGCGGAAAAAGAAATTTACTTCCACCTTTAAACCGTTAAAGTAAGTCTATGTCAGATTTTGTTTCAAATTATTATCTCTATTTTCAAGCCTTGCACATTGTTGCGGTGATATCTTGGATGGCGGGAATGCTTTATTTACCGCGTATTTATGTCTATCACAGTGACGCACTCGTTGGCGGCGAGGCGTCAAACACGTTTAAAATTATGGAGCGCAAATTACTCCGTTTTATTATGAACCCCGCCATGATCGTAACATGGGTTGTTGGATTTCTACTTCTCATGGCCAATGCATCTATCATGGAATTTGGTTGGTTTCATATTAAATTGGCCTTGGTTATTTTAATGTCTGGGTGCCATGGCTATTTTGCTGTAATGCGTAAGAAATTTGACCGTGATGAGCGCCCTTTATCATCTAAAGCCTTTCGTTATTTAAACGAAGTACCAACACTTTTAATGATCGCCATCATTTTCCTTGTTATTGTTCGTCCTTAATTTTTAGACCTACTTTTATACGCTGTAATGTTTTGTCTTGACTCGTGCTATGAAAATAGGCATAAAGGAGAAGTAAGAAAAAACCTCCCCCACATTGTTGAAATTTAAATGGCGTTTGCCATGATTGACACCAACAAATATTAGGGAAATTTTTGAGGCTTTTTCAAACAGCATTATTTCCCACATTATTATTTTTGGTCGCTCTATTTTTTTCATTAATTTAAGACCATTTCCAACCAGAGACATCTCATGAATTTAAAAGATCTAAAATCAAAAACCCCCGCCGAACTTCTTGCCTTTGCTGAGGAGCTAGATATTGAGGGCGCAAGTGGTATGCGCAAACAAGAATTGTTATTCTCAATTCTAAAACGCTTGTCAGACGAAGATATTCCAATCTCGGCGATCGGTGTTTTAGAGGTTTTACCAGATGGTTTTGGTTTTTTAAGATCACCAGAAGAAAACTATTTACCAGGTCCTGATGATATTTATGTATCACCATCACAAGTTAAAAAAATGGGTATGCGCACAGGTGACACTATCGAAGGCGAGATCCGTGCGCCAAAAGATAATGAACGTTATTTTGCCCTGTTACGTATCAGCCGTGTGAATTTTGAATCACCTGATAAATTACGCCAACGCATTAACTTTGATAACTTAACGCCGCTTTATCCAGAGAGTAAATTAAATCTAGAGATTGATCGCAATCCCGATAAAGATAAAAAGAATAAATATATCACCCAACGTATCATGGAATTGGTTGCCCCAATCGGTAAAGGCCAGCGTGCCTTGATTGTTGCGCCCCCACGTACCGGTAAAACGGTTATGTTGCAAGATGTTGCCTCATCAATTGCGAAAAACCACCCAGAAGTTTACTTGATTGTTCTTCTTATTGATGAACGCCCAGAGGAAGTAACCGATATGGCGCGCTCTGTTAAGGGTGAAGTTGTATCATCGACGTTTGATGAACCAGCGGTACGTCACGTACAAGTTGCCGAAATGGTGATTGAGAAGGCGAAGCGTTTGGTTGAACATAAACATGATGTGGTTATTTTGCTTGATTCAATTACCCGTCTTGCGCGTGCTTATAACACTGTTGTGCCATCATCTGGTAAAGTTCTAACCGGTGGTGTTGATGCCAATGCCTTACAACGCCCTAAGCGCTTCTTTGGTGCCGCGCGTAACGTAGAGCAGGGCGGAAGCTTAACAATCATCGCAACGGCTCTTATCGAGACAGGTAGCCGTATGGATGAGGTTATTTTTGAAGAATTTAAAGGGACAGGTAACGCCGAAATCGTTCTTGATCGTAAGATTTCCGATAAACGCGTCTTCCCGGCCATTGATATTCAAAAATCAGGTACCCGTAAAGAAGAGCTATTGGTTGAGCCAGGCACATTGTCGAAAATGTGGGTACTACGCCGTATCTTGAACCCTATGGGCACAATCGATGCGGTTGAATTCTTGATTGATAAATTACAGCACAGTAAGAATAACGACGATTTCTTCGATACGATGAATCAGTAGGTTATCGATTGTTCCAGGAATCCCTGTTCCGGTGACCATATTTTATGTCTGCGTCAGTTCTTTCTCGTTCCCACTTTTCTTTAATTTTAGCTCTTTTTTGTTCGGGCGTTTTTGCTGCAAAAGCTTTTGATATAGCTTGCCCTAGAATAGACAGCCCCTTTTTCGCATGCTCTTTTGCGGGTTTATAATTATCAAACTCTGGGTCATCTCTACTGATTTTTCTAGTGGAGGTCATTTCGTCTACTGCCGCCTTTCCAACTAATAACGATGCACCTAGCGCACTGAGCGCTAAGGTCATGCCAATGGCGAAATTAGTAGGATCTGATTGAGCCAGCGCTGTCATATATGTCTTCGATGCTAGCATTAATCCTACGGCTGTTGCTGTAAGCCCTATAACGCCGCCAGGATTTATTTCGATGTTAGTTACAGTTTTTTCATTAGATGAAGACATAATATTTGACCCTTTGGCGTTATTTTTATTTTGATATATTATTTTACATATTACAACAAAAGGGTTAATAAAAAAATAATCCTTAGAGAACTCTATTTTTGGCTTATAAATCATGGGGTAACAAGTATTTACGCGGTTAAAGCATAGGTTCCTATTACAAGAACAGCAAAAGCCGAAAATCTAGTTTGCAGTGAATGAGATTGGCTAACTAAGCGCGTAAAGCGCCCACCTGTTACTTTTCTATAAATACTTGCAAGTATTATAATACACATAGGTTGTAGGGCCATAGTGGCGGTTACTGTTCCATAGCTTCCTAATTTATAAGCCTCTATCATGAAATAATTTGCGATAGCATCTAGGACCTCAACACTGCCCATAAACACTATAATCATTAATAGAGATCTTTTATTGTCTAAAAGAGAAATGAGGTGTTTTTTGCTAAACATCTTCTTCGTAAGGAATGTAAGACCAACGAGCGTGAAGCCTATATAGTAGAAACCCAACAAAGATGTGGAATCGTTATTATTGGCTAATTGATCCAGTATAATCGTTGAAATAATGGTTAAAATACATGCTATCTGCATGTGTATGAAGGCTCTTCTTTTGATTAATAAGCGAATGTTGAATTTAAGACGCTTCTTTCCCTTTAGCTTTTTCGGTTTTGGAAGCATAAGATAAATAGCAACTCCGGTAATCAAAACCATACCAGTGACATTTATAAGAGATAAAGATTCTCCTAATATAAAAAACCCACAGATGGCCGCATATACAGGCATTGTTTGCCACAATACAGCGATAATATCCGCACCTTCATCAATCATTGCTTTTGCGTAAAAATAATAAGCAATCATCTGTAATACACCAGACGCAATTGTAATGGTCACTATTATTGAGGATAGAGACGTAATATCTGGTGTTAAATAAAAGAAAATATAGACGATTGGTAGAATAGAAAATATACCAGCAACAGACATCCAACCACGAACGGTTTTAAACAAGTCATTGATGCAACTTTTATCTAATAATTGTGTTGTTGAAAATAAAACAACAGCAAACAGACTTAAGATGAACCAATTTTCTAACACAATAATCCCCAAATGTTATTTTTATATTTTATCAAAATAACATTAATGAAAAAATAATGGTTTTAGAGTTCTCTAGATCATGGCTGAGTAACGAATAATATTTATAGATTTTCCGCCAAAAAAGCAAAAGAGCGTTCATTGGCGATTTGTGCGGCGCTTTCATCAAAATGTTCGCCGCCAACACGCGCAAAGGCATGATCAACGCCGTCATAACGATAATAGTCAACATGATCATGGGGGACGAGTTCTGTTTCCATTACCGCCTGTGTTTCACGTGAAACAAATTTATCGTCTGCCGCAACATGCATTAATAGTGGCGTGCTAATGGCTTCTTTTTCGGTCAAATATTCATCAATTGCCACGCCGTAATAGCTGATATTACAATCTGCATTTGAACGGCACGCCATTAAATAGGCTAACTTACCACCTAAACAATAACCCATTGTTGCGACTTTGGCGTTACTGCCCTCAACGGTCCGTGCGGCCGTTAAAGTGGCCTTGATGTCATCTACACCCTTATCAATATTGAAACCACCGAACAGTTTAAAAGCCTTATCCCATTCTTCTTTACTTTTATCGGTAATATTAACACCGGGTTCTTGGCGCCAGAAAAGATCAGGGGAGATGGCAATATAACCCTTAGCCGCTAAATCATCACAAAGCCCACGAATATACCCATTAACACCAAATATTTCTTGAATTACTATAACAACTGAGGTGGTATTCTCTTTTGTTATATCACGAGGTTTTGCAACATAGGCCATAAAGGATCCAGTACCGTCAGTTGCATTGAGTATTATTTCTTCGGTTTTTATTTCTGAGGTCATCTTGTGTGCTCCTTGATGTTTATTCTTTATAGACAGGCGGGTTCATTGATTGATATTGATTTATTCTCGCAATTAATTTCACATTTGGCCCCATAAGGAATGACAAACATCGGGTCCGTATGTCCAAAATCCATCTGTGTAATTATAGGAAGCTCGGTTAATCCGAATTCCTCAACAATAACACTTAATATGGCGACATCATATTGTAATAAATCTTTAACATGTCCGCCTGGTCTTCCGATTAAAACACCGTTTAAGACCGACAATATGCCTTGTACACCTAAGTTTCTAAATATGCGCTTAATGTTTTCCGGGTCTGGTGCTTCTTCAGACGTTTCTACAAAAAGTATAGCGCCATCAAAGCTATTTTTGTCAGGCCATATGTCTGTTCCAATAAGCATGGGGAAGACATCAACACATCCACCAATAAGATGCCCTGAATGTTCTCCCGAACCTTGTAAGCAAGACCATCCATCGCTTTTTTGCATTTTTCTTTTTTGTAATTGGTTTCTAGGGTCTGACCAGTCTAAATGTTCTACAGTCCATTCTTTTGCCTTTGGAACCTCACCAACTGTTTGATTGGAAAAAACGGTATTAAAAACCGATTGTTTCATATAATCAAAAAGCCCGGTGTTTTCTGCAAATCCAGCCATGATAGAAGGGCCATAAAAACTTGAAATACCAGCTTTCATACAAGCAAAATGCATCATTGTTGTATCTGAATATCCCATAAAGACCTTTGGATTTTCTTTTATGATATTAAGATCTAAAAAGGGTAATAAACGAATAGAGTCATCGCCGCCAATGCTTGCTATGATGCCATCAATAGATGGATCAGAAAAAGCCATCATAAGATCATCAGTGCGCGCCTTTGGATTTTTATAAAGCCAATTTGCGTCTTTTAATGTGTTTGGCATTTCAATAACATTTACGCCAAAGGCATCTTCAAGCTGTTTTTTGCCAGCCAAATACCGCTCAGGGAAAGTACCAGGTCCACCCCAAGAGGGCGAAACTACTGCAAGGGTACTGTTTTTACCAAGTTTTTTTGGTTTAATTAGGTTCATCTGATAATATCTACAATGGCTTTAAGGTTTTAAAGGTGTCGTTTTGTAAAAGAAATAATTCTTAAAAAGCTGGATTATAATCTGGCATGGGCTTATATGTTTTTCAAGGAGAACCGAAGGATTAGGTAGGATTATGACGATTGATACAGGACTTTATTTCGAAACACATGTTTTCTCATGCATTAATGAACGCCCCAGTGGTCATATTCGTGGCTGTTGCAAATCGCGTGGCGCTGTGCCGTTGCAAAATTATCTCAAGGCACGCATGAAAGAGTTAGGCTTGCTTGGTAAAATGCGCGCGAACAAAGCTTATTGTCTTGACCGCTGTGAGGACGGACCTGTTTTAGTTGTCTATCCCCAAGGCATTTGGTATCGCTATAAAACCAAAGAAGATATTGATGAAATCATAGATACGCATTTAATCAATGGACAGATCATTGAGCGCCTAAAGCTCTCAAATGAAAAAGAAATCGCATAATGTCTGATAATTTAAGCTTAAAAAATACGATTTATGCACCTGCGACCCTTATTGGAGCAGCGGGTTTGACGGTATTCCGTGTTTCTGGGCGCGCGGCGTTTGATGGTTTAAAGTCAATTTTAAAAAACCAAAGCGTCCCACCTCTTAGACAGGCAACATTGTGCGAACTATATCATCCAATGACAGGTGAGATATTGGATGAGGCCTTGGTGATAGCATTCAAGACCCCGAACAGCTTTACAGGTGAAGATGTTGTCGAATATCACTGTCATGGTGGTCGCGCGGTTGCTAACCGCATGTTACAGGCTTTTTCAGCGCTTAATGATCACCGTTTGGCAGAAGCGGGCGAATTTACCCGTCGTGCCTTTGAAAATGACCGTTTAGATTTAACGCAAGCTGAGGCTGTAGCAGACCTTATCCATGCTCAAACTGAAATGCAAGCCAGTTTAGCCCTGTCCCAATTGGGGGGCACGTTACGTGATTTATACGATGGTTGGGGGGGTCAGTTAAAAAATATGATGGCCTATGTTGAGGCAGATATTGATTTTTCCGATGAAGATGTACCTGATGCCTTATCAGAGGCTATTCGCCCCAAATTAAAAGAGTTACGTGTTGAGATCGCCAGTCACCTTGACGACCAGCACTTAGGCGAACGGTTAAGGGACGGCTTTAAAATAGCCATCATTGGCGCACCCAATGCCGGCAAATCAAGTCTGATGAATGTTTTGGCAAAGCGAGATGTTGCAATTGTTACTGATATTGCTGGCACAACGCGCGATGTCTTGGAAGTGCCGTTAAATCTTGGTGGTATTCCGGTTATTCTGGCTGATACAGCTGGATTACGCGATACGACAGATACGATTGAGGGTGAAGGCATTAGCCGCGCGAAAAATTGGGCTAAAACAGCTGATATAGCCCTTATTTTGAAAGACGGTACACAAAAAGAATTGTCAATCAAAGGTTTAACGTTAGAAACCGATAAAATTATTCATGTTTCTACAAAAGCAGATGATAAGAGCTTTAAACAGCATGACAAAGACGATTTGATTTTATCAATAGAGCAGAGCGATACAATCTCTGATTTAATAGCCCATTTAACTGAGACTGTGCGCTCTTTGGCATTTTCCGGTCAAGATCAAACATCCCCAAAAGGCCTTATTACCCGTACACGCCATCGCAATGCTTTGGAAGAGGCCGTTATTCACATTGATCGTGCCCTAGAAGCACCGGAAATCGATATGATGGCAGAAGATGTTCGTTTGTCTTTACGTGCAATTGGCAGAATTACAGGACGCGTTGATGTCGAGGATTTACTTGATGTGATCTTTAATGATTTCTGTATTGGTAAATAGTCATTTCACGACATTTTAAGCTTTTTCCTTGCATTTTAAGCCTTTTTTCGGGTAAAACACCTCATAGAAACATATTTCGTAAATAGACATGTCAGACAATAAAAATATAAAAAATAAATATGATGTTATCGTCATTGGTGGCGGTCATGCTGGGTGTGAGGCCGCTGCTGCTGCTGCGCGTATGGGAGCAGATACATTATTACTGACGCATAAATTGGAAACGATTGGTGCGATGTCGTGTAATCCAGCTATTGGTGGTCTAGGTAAGGGCCATTTAGTACGCGAAGTTGACGCACTGGACGGTGTTATGGGGCGTGTCATTGATCGTGCGGGTATTCAATTTCGTATGTTAAATAAATCCAAAGGCCCCGCTGTACGTGGTCCACGCGCACAGGCTGACCGAACCTTATATAAGGCGGCGATGCAGGAAATATTATTTGATTATCCGAATTTGACTTGTGGCGCAAAGCCCGTTGGTGACATTTTAACCAATAATGACCAGACCAGCGTTATTGGCATTGTCACGGAAGACGGCGAAGAAATTCACGCAAAAACGGTTATTTTAACCACCGGTACTTTTTTGCGCGGGGTCATCCACCGTGGTGAGGAACGTATTCCCGCAGGACGTATCGGTGAAGACAGAAAAACAGAGAAACCTGCAACAAAATTAGGCGAAAGACTTGAGGCAATGGGCCTGCCCATGGGGCGCTTAAAGACAGGAACACCGCCACGCCTGAATGGTAAAACCATTAAATGGGATTTGTTAGAAAAACAAGAAGCAGATAATCCACCCATCCCGTTTTCATTTATGAATGATGAGATTTTGGTACCGCAAATTCCCTGTCACATTACTTATACAAACGAAAAAACACACCAAATCATTGAAGATAATTTAAAGAAATCATCAATGTATGCAGGTCACATAAAAGGCGTTGGCCCGCGCTATTGCCCATCAATCGAAGATAAAATCGTTCGTTTTCGTGACAAAGAACGCCATCAAATTTTCCTTGAACCAGAAGGTTTGGACGATGATACGGTCTATCCAAATGGCATTTCAAACTCATTACCCATTGAAATTCAAGCAGCTTTCGTCAAGACTATTAAGGGTTTAGAAGATACAGAAATCCTCGTTCCAGCCTATGCCATCGAGTATGATTTCGTTGATCCGCGTGCTTTAAGAAACACATTAGAGCTTAAAAAACTCAATAATTTCTATCTGGCAGGACAAATTAACGGCACGACAGGCTACGAAGAAGCTGCGGCACAAGGTTTAGTCGCTGGATTAAACGCCGCGATTAAAGTTCACAATGGGAATGAACCGTTTGTTTTAGATCGTAGTGAGGCTTATATAGGCGTTTTGGTTGATGATTTAACAACACGCGGTACCAAAGAGCCATATCGTATGTTTACGTCACGCGCTGAATACCGTTTGTTATTGCGCGCGGATAATGCAGATCAGCGTTTAACACAGCGTGGCATTGATTTGGGGTGTGTGAGCGCACAGCGTGCTACTCTCTTTACAACAAAGATTGAGTTATTGAACAAAACAACAGCACGCGCAAAAGAACTAAAGGCAACGCCGAATATTTTATCCGATTTCGGCATAAAAGTGTCACAAGATGGTGTGCATCGCTCTATCTTTGATTTATTGCGCTTGGCGGATGTTACGTGGCCTATTTTAGAAGAAGTCTGGCCAGAAACAGCTGAATGGACAGCGCCTATTCGTGAACAGATTAAAATTGACGCACTTTATGCGGGTTATATAGGGCGACAAATGGAAGACGCGGCTTTGTACAAAAAAGACGAAAATTTAAAACTTTCGGTTGATCTTGATTATAGTGCCATCGGTAGTCTATCCAACGAAATTGTTGAGAAGCTTAAAGCGTCAAGACCAGAAACACTGGGCGCTGCTAGCCGTATCCAAGGTATAACGCCAACGGCCCTATTGTCACTTTTGCGTTATACGAAGCGCCAGAATAAGGCATTAAAAAATATCAAGAATGAGGCGGCTTAATCATGAATGTTTCACGTGAAACAATAGCAACAGATCCAAAGGTAAAACATTACCATGCGCTTTTGTTGAAGTGGCAGAAGGCGCTTAATATCGTTGCGCCCTCAACCATAAAAGATGCGATGGATCGTCATTTTTACGATTCTGCACAATTATTAAAGATTTTACCAGACACACCCTTTCGTTGGATTGATTTGGGTAGCGGTGGTGGTTTTCCAGGTCTTGTGCTTGCGTGTCTGCGACCGGATATAGATGTAACCTTGGTTGAGTCAGACCAAAAGAAATCAATTTTCATGCAAACGGTTATACGTGAGAACGGCCTTAAAAACTGTGCGGTCATTAATGAGCGCATTGAAAAAGCCACAATAGAGTTAGGCGATAAGCCGGTTATTGTTGGTGCGCGCGCATTGGCATCCTTAGAGCAACTCTTTGATTATGTTGTAGGCTTTAGTGATATTGATGCCTTGCCTCGTTGTTTTTTCCTTAAGGGACAACGCGCGAAGGAAGAAGTTTCATTGGCACAAAAAAACTGGTCTTTCGATGTTGAGAGACATGTCAGTGAAACAGACAGAACCGCCAAAATCCTCGATATAACAAATTTGGTAAAAATTACTTGATGTTTCACGTGAAACATTTTAGTCTTTTTTTATGACTTCAAAAACACATCTAAAGACACAGACGAAAATAATTGCGATTGCCAATCAAAAAGGCGGTGTTGGTAAAACGACAACAACGGTTAATTTGGCAACGGCGATGGCCGCCTGCGGTAAAAAAGTTCTTCTTATTGATCTAGACCCTCAGGGAAATGCCTCAACAGGCCTTGGTAGCTATGCACAAGAGCGTGATATAACAAGTTATGAAGTTTTGTTTGATACGTCCTTAGTAACAAAAGCTTTGTGTAAAACACCCGTACCAAAGTTAAAATTATTACCCGCTTCAGTTGATTTGGCGGCCGCAGAGATTGAATTAGTAACGATCGAGCAACGCGAAAATGCGTTAAAACGTGTTATCGATGCTTTGCCGGACCCTTTTGATTATATCTTTATTGATTGTCCACCATCATTGGGACTTTTGACGTTAAATGCGTTAACGGCGGCCAATGCGGTTTTTGTACCCTTACAATGTGAATTTTATGCGCTTGAGGGTTTAACACAGTTAACTAGTACAATTGCACGCGTTCAAGAAACAACCAACCAGGATCTTGAGTTAGGCGGTATATTATTGACCATGTATGACAAGCGTAATCGTTTAACAGGGCAAGTTGAACAAAATGTCCGCGATTATTTTGGTGATACTGTTTATAAAACGGTTATTCCGCGCAATGTTAGAATATCCGAGGCACCGAGCCACGGTTTACCAGCAATTATCTATGATATCAAAGCGCCCGGGTCGATTGCTTACATGAATGTCGCAAAAGAACTTTTAAAGCGTGAGAGACAAGCGCAAAAATTAAATTTACAACAAAATGAGGCCGCATAATGACACAGAATAATAAAAGGGGTTTGGGTAAAGGTTTAGATGCACTCTTTGGTGAAAAGAGACCCATTATCAATAATAAAGTCATACAAAACAGTAATGATTTATCAACGACCTCAAAATCTTCAAAAATGGTGGCTATTACGGGGCTAACCCCTAGTGCAGCACAGCCAAGGCGTCTATTTAAAGATGATGAATTAGCCCAATTAGCAAATTCAATTAAAGAGCATGGTATTTTACAACCGCTTTTGGTGCGTTCAATTTTGGGTAAGCCGGGCACTTATGAAATTATTGCTGGTGAGCGCCGCTGGCGTGCAGCACAACAGGCCAAATTACATGAGATGCCTGTCATTGTGCGTGAATTCACAGATCGCGAAGCCGTTGAAATTGCTCTGGTTGAAAACTTACAGCGTTCAGACTTAACAGCGATTGAAGAGGCCGAGGGTTATCAGCGTTTGATGGATGATTACGGCCATACACAGGAAGCTTTGGCAAAAATTATGGGGAAAAGTCGCCCTTATATTGCGAATATGTTGCGTTTGTTGGCCTTGCCTAAAACCGTTCGCGCCATGTTGCAAGATGGAAAAATTAGTGCAGGTCATGCGCGTGCGTTATTAAAAGCTGAAAACCCAGATCGTCTGGCCAAAGAAATAGAAGCAAAAAGTCTGTCAGTGCGTGACGTTGAAAACCGCATTCGTGCTGAAAAAGCACCCAAAAAGACAACAGCCACACAAAAATCCGTGCGCGATACAAACATCATTGCACTAGAGCGCGATTTAACCAACCGCCTAGGCCTTAAAACATTGATTCAACATCAAAAAAATGGACAAGGAACATTGTCTATTTCATATCAGAATCTTGATCAATTAGATGATGTTTTGGCAAAATTAACTTTTGAATAGACACAAAAAAACAGCGCTATATTGAGCGCTGTTTTCTTTTAATATTGTTTAAATTCATTAAACGTTAAAACCGGGTAATGTCCAATTAAAGCGCATTTTGTTTTTCTTCTCTGCTGTTAATTCTGCTTCTGTTTTAGCGCCCATAACAGCTTTGGCTTTTTCAAACATATTTTTGTCTGTTGTGATGAATACACCACTAGCCAAATCAAACCAAGCACAACGATCTGCATATGCATGCATATGGTCTGGCAATTTAGCACGGTCTTCGTCAGTTAATGAACTATAAGCGGCGACCTGAGGAAGGGTAAAGCCACGATGAGAACTAAGTTCGTCAAAATTTAAACGCATTGCAGAAAACATACCATCCATTGCGGGCATTTTATCAGAAGGCGCTATAACATATAGTTTAACCTTTGCATCTTCAGGTAAACCCACCGCGTATCTTTTTTTCCAATCAGTACGCAATGTGCTTACCTTAAAGGGTTTGTCTTGGTACTTAGCACTGAGCTTTAGGTCTTCTTGTGCACCATGGGACGGGAAAACGCTTAGAGAAATCTCTTTGTCGAAGGTTTTTGCAATAAGACCGCCTTTGCGAGCCCAATGAGCGACAGAGGCATGAAAGCCGCCACGTTCATATTCTGCGCCGCCCATATTAAGGGGTGTCCAGAGCTTGCTTTGCTGTTCGTTTAATCCTACCCATGCTGCTGCTTGGGCCGTGGTGTTACCTTTCACAAAACGACGTGTAATTTCTATTGTATATATATATTTACATAATAAAAGACAGGCTTTAAATAAAATAGGCGAACTATAGTGCGTTACATATAATCTCTGGACAGGGAGAATAATTTTTTTATACTTAACTCATAACAATAAAAAATTAAGAACAGTTTCGGAGAATAACATGCCTAAAGACGCCCAAAATGCGCCTGCATCAGACATTATTGATATACCAAACCAAGCGCTTTATGGGATTTTGGATGAAACGGTAAAGCGTTTTCCCGACAAAATTGCGTTAGACTTTGAGAATAAGACGCTGACTTATGCTGACTTAGGCGAAAAAATTGACCAAATGGCGCGCGGTTTACAAAAGTCTGGCATTGGCAAGGGATCAAAGGTGGCGCTGTGTTTGCCAAACTCCCCTTATTATCTTATTTCTTACTATGCGATTTTGAAAGCTGGCGGAACGGTAGTTAATCTAAATCCGTTACAACCAGCAAAAGAAATGGTTCATTTGCTTGATACATCACAAGCCGATATGGTCGTCGCAATTGGCGTAAGGGATGTCTATGATAATTTGAAAGAGGCGGTTTCTCTATCAAAGAGAGAGATAAAGGTTGTTCATGCGTCTTTGCCGGATATTTTACCAACTGCAAAAAAATGGGGCTTAAAACTTGTTAATGCCGCACCTGTAAAATGGCTTTTGAAGAAAACCAAGAAATTTACAAAAATCAGCAAAGGGATTGAGCTTGCTCGAAAATCAAAAAACGACCTTTCTTTTGGTGACTTTTTAAAACACGGCACGATTACCGATATTCCGGCCATTGATCCAGATAATGATGTGGCTTTACTACAATTTACTGGTGGGACCACCGGTTTACCAAAGGCGGTTATGCTGACCCATCAAAATTTAACGGCAAATACCTATCAGGCCAGCGCATGGTTTAAAGGGGTTAAGCAAGGCGAAGATAGTATGTTAGCGGTTATTCCGTTCTTTCATGTTTTTGCGATGACGGTTGCGATGAATTTATCAATTAAAAATGGCCTAAAAATTATTGCTCTACCCAAATTTGACCCCCAGACAACATTGAAAACTATTCAAGATAAAAAACCGACTTTGTTCCCTGGTATTCCAACACTCTACGCAAAATTAATGAATGAGAAAAATATCAAAGATTTCGATCTTTCTTCTATTCAATATTGTATCGCAGGCGGAATGCCGTTGGCCGCAGAAGTTAAGGCTGCTTTTGAAAAGATCACAGGCTGTGTTTTGGTTGAAGGTTACGGCCTGTCCGAAAGCTCACCCGTGGCGGTTTGTAATCCCCTTGATGGTGAAAATAAGCCTAAATCCATTGGTTTACCCTTGCCCAATACACACATTGAATTGGTTGATATAGACACGGGCGAATTAGTTACTGAATTTAATAAAAAAGGAGAGATTTGCATCCGTGGGCCACAGGTTATGAAGGGCTATTTTAATAACAAGGCCGCCACGGATGACACCATAAAAGACGGTCGTTTGCATACGGGTGATGTTGCTTACCGTGACGAAGATGGATATTACTTTATCATCGATCGTATCAAGGATCTTATCATTACGAATGGCTATAATGTTTACCCCCGTCATGTTGAGGACGTTATTTATGAAATGGATGCTGTTCAAGAATGTATCGTCGGCGGTATGTCGCGGCCTGATCGTCCAGGGGACGAAATGGTTGTGGCTTGGATTAAGGTCAAAGACGGCGAAACGTTAGATAAAGATGCCCTAAATAAGCTTTTTGAAGAGAAGTTAACTTTTTATCAGCGCCCGAAAGAGATTATCATTGAAATAGACGATTTGCCCAAAACGGACGTCGGTAAGTTATCCCGCAAAGATGTCATTAAGCGCGAAAAAGAGCGCCGTGAGAAAAAAGCAAAAAGCGCGAGCTTGACGCCTTAATCTATTTCTCTATGATTGTTTTATGCATTATTTAGAAACACATCATTTTTCAGCTATCAAGGTTGGGCCGGCACTTATTGTGACGGGACGTATACATGGAAATGAGCCGTCGGGTGACATTGCTTGTCGCCGTCTTATAGAAGATATAAAAACAAGACGCATTGTTTTAAAAAGAGGATCTATCACATTTTTCCCTTGTCTTAATCCCATAGCAAAAGACGCCGATCTGCGCGGTGTTGAAATTGATATGAATCGCGGTATTCATATTAATAATAAAACAGAAACAACCGCCGAAGACTGTTTGCGCAACGCGTTTACACATGAATTATCGATGCGTATCAATAGCCTTAGAAATGGCGGCGTAGAAACAATTAAAGTACTGGATTTGCATTCTGTACATTTACCCTCTGATGGGCATCTTATAACGGCAGACAGAGACAAAGACTTGGAGTTTGCCAAACAGATTGGTTTTAAAAAGATTTATACTTCATGGCGTACGGCGCAATTAGCCGCAGATGATGAAGATTTAAAGGCCGCGGGTCGTGATGTTAAGGAACATGAATTATTCACATTGGCAACCATCTATGGGGCCGCAGAAATGGGCGTTGATGCCGCCGTTTGTGTAGAAGCAGGTTGTCATGCCGATCAAAAAGCGGAATTGCGGGCCTATAGCTCTATTTTAAATGCCTTAAAAGCAATGAATATTATAGAAGATCATGAGTTAGTTAAGTTTGAACCGTTTGACCGCCATCACATTGTTCAATTTGAAAAAGTCCTGTTGCGCCGTGATGAGAGCGAAGTACTTGTCGGTATTGAAGAAGATTCACAAATCTTAAAGCCTAATGATGTCTTTTTATCGGGTGATACGCGGACGCTGACCGCCCCCGATGATGGGCAAAAACGAGTTTTAGCACATCCCAATAAGCACGCCAAGATCGGTGCGCACATGGGTTATCTTGCTATTATTGAAGGCTAAAAACTAGCTATTTTAAAGGCAGCTGACGAGCAAATAAGTTCCGGTGGCACGGTGCCGCTTGATTTGACTTCTTTTTCAGCATTTATTAATGCCATTAGACCATATTCTAAACGTTTTTCAGACCAACGATTCATTTGTGCTTGGAATGCCGCCTCTTCTTTAAAAAAGACAGGGGGATGAATTGCGTTCATCGCTTCTTTGCTGTTTAGGCTATCCTCGCGCATTAAGACCTTACATTTATGCAGGCGTTTTAGGTGGTTTTGGAAGGCGCGTAACATGCTTGGCGGTGGAAACCCCTCGAGAAAAGCTTGATTTAGTTTTAATTCTAATGTTTTTAAATCTCCAGAACCAAGGGCATTTGTTATCTCGTTAAATCCTGTTTCACCGCGTGTGCCTATGATTGCCATACAATCATCATAGGTAATAACGGGGTTATCGCCTACATAGATGCATAATTTCTCTAATTCAGAGCGGATCGTCATACGATCACCCTTTAGGTGTAATTGTAAGAAATTGAGCGCTTCGCGTTCGGCACGCTTGCCATCTTTTTGTAAAATTGTGGTGATAGTTGTTGTAAGACCGCGCCCCTCTTCTACATAGCAAGGCAAGGCGGCAGCAATTTTTTTTTCTTTTTCAAATAAGGCACGTAAGGGCGCTCTAGGCCCAAGGCCGCCAGCTGTAATAAGAATAAAGGAATCTGTATTATCAAGATCTGTCAGGGCCTGTTTAACCGATTGTGTTATTTTGTCATCCGCATGTGAAACACGAATAAGACGACGCCCGCCCATCATCGAAATGGCATTGGCTTCATCGCCTAAACGCCCAATTTCTTCGGTGACCATTGCTGGGGTTAGGTCGCAGACATTAAACGGATCGGTTAGATCTTCGACTATTTGTTTGGCAATGATATCGGCGCGTTCCTTTACGAGCCCTTGGTCGGGGCCATAGACAAGGACGGCCTTTACCGCATCGGGGACGCGTTTAACAAAGCTTTCTATATCACGAAAAGGTAGCTTCATTACTGATTACCACCCTTAGTTTGATTGCTTTTATTAAAATAAAGTGATGTTTGGCGCATAATGTCATTGGCTAATAGATTTAGCGCGCGATCCGTTGCATCACGGCGTGAAATGATACTTTCAAACTGACTATCCAAAACATTGTAAGACACAAAACCACGGGCTGAACTGTCTAATAATACGTCTTTCGTCTCATTATCGATGACTTTAAACTTAGTTGTCATCAGAACTTGGACGCGGGTTGTTGCCTCTGATTCACGGTCCACACCTATACTAACGCGCTCTTCTTTAGGTTGTTGAACGGTCATACGATAGCGGATGTTATCTGCTGATGCTATACGTTTTGGGGTTAGGTTATCAATCAAGATATTACGTAAAGATTGCCCGATTTTCTCTGGAATTGTGTTCACGAACAAGGTTGTGCGCCATGATGTATTAAGGCTATCAGTGCCATCACTGTTTGTACTGTGAAGCGGCGTAAAACCACACGCGCCGATCATAAAGACAAGCATCAAAACACTTAATAAAGAAAAACGTTTCATCATTATCCAACGACCACATTTACAATTTTATTGGGGATAACGATCATTTTACGGATCGTCTTGCCCTCAATTGCTTTTTGCACATTGTCTTGTTCAAGCGCTAGTTTCTCTGTGTCTTCTTTGCTTGAATCCTTGGGCAGGCTTATTGTTGCACGGACCTTACCATTCACCTGAACACCAATTGTGATGGTTTCTAGTGCAAAAAGGCTCTCATCAAATTCTGGCCAAGCAGTATCAACCAACCAAGCATCATGTCCTAACTCTTCCCACAGTTCTTCGGTGACGTGTGGAATGATTGGATTCATTAATTGTAGCAGGGCTTTGACCCCTTCTGCATAAACGAACGCACTATTTTTATCTTTTAAATCCAAAGCGCTTAACATATTTGATAACTCACGGCAACGTGCCACCGCGCGATTCATATGAAAGCGTTCAATATCGCCGCCCATATCACGAATGGTTTTGTGTAAGAAAATGCGTGTTTCTAATGCATCATTTTTAAGATCATTGGCACGATTATCACTGTTATCGCTAATAAGCTCTTTGTGATCAACAACCATGCGCCATAATTTATTGATAAAACGCCATGCGCCCTCAATACCACTATCTGTCCATTCAAGATCACGTTCTGGCGGTGAATCAGAGAGGATGAATAAACGCGCCGCATCTGCGCCATATCCATTTAAGATCTCATCTGGATCAATCGTGTTGCGTTTCGATTTGGACATTTTGATCGGATCATTGACCGTTACTGGTGTTTTATCGTCAATTTTAATCCATGTGCCGTCTTCTTGTTTAACGGCCTCTGTTGGGTAAATCCATTGACCATTTTGGTCTTTAAATGTCTCGTGGGTAATCATGCCTTGTGTAAATAGACCTTCAAAAGGCTCTGGATTGTCGCCCAGATCGAAATAACCACATTTTTGTAAGGCTTTTGTGAAGAAGCGCGCATATAATAAATGCATAACCGCATGTTCAACACCGCCAATATATTGGTCAACACCGCGCCAATATTCGACCTTTTCTTTATCAAAAGCGCGCTCAGTATTACGCGGATCTGCATAACGGAACTGGTACCATGAACTTTCAAAGAAGGTATCAAATGTATCAGTTTCACGCACCGCCGCTTTTTTACAAGACGGGCAATCAACATGTTTCCATGTGGCATGATGATCTAAGGGGTTACCGGGTTTATCAAAAGAAACATCTTTTGGTAATTCGACGGGTAATTGATCGGCGGGAACGGGAACCGCTCCACAATCATCACAATATATAATGGGTATCGGACACCCCCAGTAACGCTGGCGGCTAATCCCCCAATCACGCAGGCGGTAAATTGTTTTGCCTGTGCCCTTATTAAGTGCTTCAATTTTGGCAATGGCCTGCTTCTTGGCATCATCAATAGAAAGCCCATCAAGAAAATCAGAATTAAAGAGAACACCCTCATCCGTATAGGCCTCATCTTCAACGCTAAAGTCCTCAACATCTTTCGGGCGTACAACGGGCAGAACAGGTAAATTATATTTACGGGCGAAATCTAAATCGCGTTGATCATGGGCAGGGCAGGCAAAGATCGCCCCTGTTCCGTAATCCATTAAAACGAAATTTGCCACATAGACAGGAAGTTCAGCCCCAGTAAATGGATGAAGTGCGCGCAAACCAGTATCAATCCCGCGCTTTTCTTGTTTCTCAATGGCCACTTCTGACGTTCCGGTTGCCTGACATTCCTTAACAAAGGCCGCGATGTCTGAATTATTGGCGGCTAGTTCTTGCGTGATAGGATGATCTGGCGATAAACCAACAAAAGAAGCACCGAATAGAGTATCTGGACGTGTTGTAAAGACAGGGATTTTTGTCTCTGAGTCTTTCACATTAAAACTAAACTCTAGCCCTTGTGATTTACCAATCCAATTTTCTTGCATAGTGCGGACTTTTTCAGGCCAGCGATCGAGGTTGTTTAGTGCATTAAGAAGATCATCGGCAAAATCTGTAATTTTAAGGGCCCATTGATTTAGTTTTTTACGTTCAACAGGCGCACCAGAGCGCCAGCCTTTTCCGTCTACAACTTGTTCATTGGCGAGAACTGTATTTTCAACAGGATCCCAGTTGACCCAGGCCTCCTTGCGATAGGCAATACCGTTTTCAAGGAAGTCGAGGAACATTTTTTGTTCGTGTTTGTAATATTCAGGATGGCAACTGGCTATTTCACGTGACCAATCAAGCGCCAAGCCCATACCTTTAAGCTGTTCGCGCATTTGTTTAATATTTTGATATGTCCATGTACCAGGATGCTCGTTGCGCTCAATCGCAGCATTCTCAGCGGGCAAGCCAAACGCATCCCAGCCCATCGGATTCATAACATTAAAGCCAAGGGCTTTTTTATAACGGGCAATTACGTCAGAAAGAGAATAGTTACGTACATGCCCCATATGGATACGTCCAGAAGGATAAGGGAACATGGCGAGGATGTAAGATTTTTCTTTGGTGAAATCATCACTGGCGGTAAAAGAGTTTTTTTTGTCCCACCGTGCGCGCCATTTGGTTTCTGTTTCTTTGATATTATAACGTTCCATGACGGTTTCGCCTCTTTTGTCGTACATTTAAGTGTTGCGTGTTTTTATTATAAGGAGTCTTCAATGCGGATTGTACGCGCTTTGGTTAAGATAGCATCTTCCAGTTTCGTTGCTGTGTCTGGTGATACGGTTGCATCAACCCACGCACCGTTCTCTTTAACCTGACGGAAGGCTGAAACTTTTACGCCACTGGCCTTCATATCAATACCACTTAAGAAAACATTTGTTTTAAAGCGTTCATTGCTTGCGCCGGCTGGACTATACCAATCTGTGATGATAACGCCGCCGAAGGGATCCGCCGAGGCAAGGGGCATAAAAGAAAGTGTTTGAAGGCTTGCCTGCCACAAGAACTTATTAACACCTAACGCATTGGCGCTGCTGGTTTCTTTCTTCTTGTCACCACCAAACAGATTAAGACCGCCCTCGCCGAAGATGCTTTCTTCTTCGTCTGTGTAAACAATCTCACCACCACGTTCTGTTGGATATTCTGCTTTGCTTTCGGTTTTTAGCCCCTCACAGGCGGTTAGTATAAATAAAGCCAAGACAGCACATAAAACCGCGACAAGCGTTGTTATGGGGGATTTGTTTTGTGGGCCATTGTGGGATGGTTGAAATGATAAAGACATGCGTAATTATTTCCTGTTTTTTTTTGCGCCTATATATAGAGTGTAAAAGATATCTATTATTTGTATTCAAATTTGCTATATCTTGCAAGAAAGATCGACATACTTAGCGTTTTTGGAGGGTATTTTTTAAAAAAAGGGCTGTAGTGATTTACATCAAGTGATTTTTAAAATATGGAAAAAAAACAGCGCTTATTTTCATTAATTATTATTAAACAATAGCTTACGCTGTCTTTAGTGAAGTATTTTCTGGGTAATACTGTTGTAAAAAAAACACACATGTTGCAAATATGTATTTTTGTGGCGGTGGTTTGGTTGCCAAGTACCAGTAGAAAAGTATTTAATACTCATAGGTTTCGCGTCCTTGTGAAACTTTAGTTTGTTCAACTAGAAAATATTTCTAAATAATCAAAATTTGAAAGGATTTATAGAAATGAAAAATTTACTATTAAATGGTACAGCGATTGCTGGTCTTGCACTTGCACTATCTGCTGCCCCTGCTGCTGCTGAGATCGAACTTGGTCTTGGTGGTCACTTCTCTGCTTATGGTGTATTCATTGATCAAGATGCTGCTAACATCTCTGATACAAGCATCCAGCAAGAATCTGAAATCTACTTCCAAGGTGAAACAACACTTGATAACGGTCTAACTGTTGGTGTTGAAATTCAGCTTGAAGGCGAAACACAAACAGACGTAATTGACGAATCTTACATGTATGTTTCTGGTGACTTTGGTCGCATTAACGTCGGTTCTGAAAACGGTGCTGCTTACTTACTACAAGTTGGCCACACAACTGTTGATGCTAACTTCGACGGTATGGATTCAGACTATGCTGCGGTTCCTGCACCTGGTGCAAACGCTGCTGGCTTTAACTACGGTATGGGTGTTGGCATTGGTAATGGCGACGCACGTGGCGACACACAAAAGATCACTTACTTGTCACCTGTAATGGGCGGCTTCCAAGGTGGTGTTTCATGGTCTCCTGAAGCTTCTGAAGATGCTAACATCACAAATGGTGTTGTAACTGCTGGTACAGCTAATGCAACAGACTCTTACAGCAATGAGCTACAAGTTGGTGCACGCTGGAATGGTGAATTTGAAGGCGTTGGCGTAACTGTTGGTGCTGGTTATGCAACTGCAGAACTTTCTATCGAAGGTCAAGGCGGAGCAACACAAACTGACGATTTCGACTCTTGGAACGTTGGTGCAGCTGTTAACATGGCTGGCTTGACTGTTGGTGGTGCATACTACACAGACAATGGTGGCGTTGCTGCTGATGGCGATACAGAATTGTTCGCAATTGGTGCAAGCTATGACATGGGTGCTTATAATGTTGGTGTATCTTACACAGATTCAACAACAGAAGTTGGCGCTGGTGTTGAGGATGAAGCAGAACGTATCCTAGTTGGTGGTTCATATGCTTACGGTCCAGGCATGAGCTTTAACGGTGCTGTGCACTTCTACGATTTCAAAGATGATGCAAACTTAGCAGCTGACGAAGATGATGCGACAGTATTCACTCTTGGTACAGTAGTTAAGTTCTAATCCATACTTTGTATGAATGAATTTGGGAAGGCGGGCTTTTGCCCGCCTTTTCTTTTGTCTTTTATTTATTGCGGCAAGGCGTTATTATTGATTTATAATTTAGTACTTACATAGGATCTGTCCATCATGCGCATTTTTACCCTTTTCTTTGTCTTTACGATATTTATCTCTGCCACTGTTTTCGCACAAACAGAATCATCATCACCAGCGGCGGCACCTCAATGGAACCCCTCTGCGGCACAAGAGGCAATTCAAAAAAATCCCTTTTTAAAACAATTAATCGACAATGGCGTTGTTCTTCACTCTATAGGCAATGAACAAGGATTTGATGGTTGGGTTTTAACAAAGGACGGACAAGTTCAAATTTTATATTCACGCCCAGACAGTGATGCTCTTTTAACGGGTATGCTTATCGGTCCAGCGGGTGAAAACCTAACAGCATTACAATTGGCACGTTATGAAGCGGTTAGCGGCAATAGTCTTAGTAATGATATTATGAAAGGCGAGCGTGCGATAGAAGAGTTACGCCAGAGAAAACCATCAGAAATTTTATTTATGGAAGCTAGCCAGCTTGATTGGTTGGGTTATGGCGCTAGCGATAACAAAGATGCGTTCCTTTATGTCTTTGTAAACCCAGAATCACCACAGTCACGCGCTTATTTTGATCGCCTTTTAAGTGTTTATGCCAAGGAGAATTTGATACAAGTCCGCACTGTGCCTTATTATACGAGTGATACTGGTCGTGCCACGATTATTAAAACATATAGTCATCCAACGCCGGCAAAAGCTTTTTTAACCGTGATGTCTGGTGATGAAGGTGTTTTAAATGACGTTGTCCCTGTTGTCTCTATGGTTACACGACTAAATAAGACAACGGCTTATCTTAAAAAATTAGGGATACCCAAAGAGGGCGATTCTTTAACGCTCTACCGTGATGCCGACAGTGGTATTAAATTGGTGCGCGGTACCCCGAGCGATTTACAGACCGTTATTCTTGAGGCAACCGTTCAATAAAAATCCGCACTATTCTTTGACATATATGCTTTGGCTAGTTACTGTTTTATTAATAATAAACAAAAATAGGCTAGGCTTTGGATAATCCCATTTACATTACAGCATTCTCTTGTGAGGATTTTGATGCGCAAAAAAAGCAACGTTTGCGCGATGCTTTTTCGTTGGCGTCGCTCGTGCCCGATATTTATGAGATGATGACCGCTTTTAATCAAAATGGTGATGGCTTTGAGATTGGCTCTTATGAAACGGGTGAGGCGGGCTATGATCACACAACAGGGGAGATTTATTTAGCCCCAGATTTCTCAGCGGTTGATATTGCGCACGAGGTTCGTCATTGGGTGCAATTTGATCATTGGCACAATTTTTTTGATGAATATGGCGATATTTTAAACACGCACCCACAATTTTCTGTGCTTGTGTCGCACGCGATAGAGGCCGATGCCTATGCTGTTGAATGTTTGTTCTCTTTGTCTTTGCTAAGGCATATGGGATCTGCGGTTTTTGATTCTGAGAACGGTGAAATGGCTGCGCGTATGATAAATGATGTTGCTAATCACTACGCGCATTTAGAAAATATCCCAAGCGCGATTATTGAGGCTTTTTTAATGACGGATAATAATGACTATTTGGTACAAGATATTTTGCGAGCTGGGTTTGAAGCCTATTATCACGATAGAAGCCTTGTCCATAATTATCTTTATAAATCAATTAACAATATGACTGATAGAGACGATCTTTTTGATCCCGCCTTTGTCTCTTATGCGCATGAACAGTTTGCTATGACTGCCTATGAAACAGAGCCTTATCTTTCCGAGGCCAAAGATCTTTTGTCTAAAAGCTATGGCGGTATTGGCCGTGTTTTAGAACCCGCGGCGGCATATCAAAAAATTGTAACATTGCGGGATAGTTTCACCCCCGTTTCCGATGTTGAAAATATGATTTTGAACGACCGTAGAAAAAAATTGGTGAATTGTATAAAGGGGGCTTTGAAAAATAAGGCGCCTTCACATGACTTTCAAAAAATAATGACGGGCTCTCATCGTCTAAAAGATACCAGAATTATGGTTGTTGATGATCGAAAACAGTCTGGCACATTAACAATGTAGAAAAATGAATCTTCCATTTCCCGTCATTTTCGTGTAAAAGAGTTATATTAAGTAAAATATTTAATCGTAATTTTAGATCTTGATCTTCGGGGAGAGTATGATGTCTCAATCTTGGCGCACACGTGATATTCGTCCGTTTATATCCCCTCCTGTTAAAAATAATACCGCGCAAGATCGCGCGCAAGATTATCAAAAAAACAATGAAGATGGTTTTGAGGCAGTTAATTATGATGCGCCTTCAGCCCCTGTAGACCACGCTATTTCTGATACATTTGAAGAGCCTAATCATACGGGATTGATGCAGATTGAAACAATGAAGCGTCTTGGTGCGCCACTATTGTCATCAATTATCGCGGTGAATGCCCATAAGATCGCCCAAGGTGATGTGGCGTTAAGCCCTTACCGTGAAGCAGAAACCCTGTCCCAGTTGGTTTCAACAACGATGTCTTTGGTGCGTCACGTGTCTTCACGCTTGTCAATCAATGATCGTAAGCGCGCTTTATCTGCAAAATTTGAAGCCATCGCCTTTATTACCCCCTTGGTGGCATCAGAATATTGTGCGCACGGTGTTGCGGCGGATGCCAAGGCCACGCTAAGGTTGGTGGAGCGTATCGATAGCGTTTTATCCCTCGTTGATGATACGCAAATGGGTGCGGATACAGACTTTACGGCCAAAACCGCCCTTAATCATTATGATGTGACGGGTGTTCAAAAAAGCCCGTCTTCAACGCCGTTAATGTCTGCGCATTATTTAGAGGCGAGTATTCCAGTCATAGAGGTTGTGTCGCGTTTTGCCTTTGATTTTAAAGAAGGTGATTTGCTTAAAAAGATCATGGCGCGCCTTATGAATGAGGCAGAAACACTAGTTCAGGGCTTTATTCCTGAGAATGATACAATGATTACAACCAATCACCGCGGTGAGGTTGAGCTTTCTTTACTAATGAGCCTTGCAAAACTCTATGCACAAAGCCATATAGAAGAGATAGAGCGCTTAAATGTCATAGATGACGCAGGGCGCAATGATTACGCAATACGCTATAATAATGCCTATTCTTTAGCACCAATTTGGCAGTCTTTTGAGCGCCGTGTCGCGATGATGCGGGTTTTGGCAGACCATCTAACGGCTTAAGTCTGGCCTCTTTTCCTATTTATATCTTTAAAATCCCTATTCTTGGGGTATATTGCTTTTATAACGTTAACAATACGGCAAATAAAATATAGGAACTGCTCTGTGATAGCATCTGTTATGGCGACATGTATTTTTCTTGCGGCGCAAACATATCAGGTGCCGCCGGCGGTTCTTATTGGTATTTTACAAGTTGAGGGCGGTCGTGCTGGTCAGGAGGTCGGTCCAAACACAAATGGCACATATGACTTGGGTCCGATGCAGATTAATACCTTATGGATTCCTGAATTAGCAGAAAAATGGCGGGTCTCAGAACCCCAGGCGCGTAAATGGGTGCGCGATGAGCCGTGCGTCAATGTCGGGGTTGCTTCATGGATTTTGAGATCACATATAAATAGAACGGGGTCTTTGTCAAAGGGGATTGCTCGTTATCATTCTGGAACCCCCCATATTGGAAAGCGTTACCGCCAGAAAGTTATACAAAAAATGCGTGAAGCGGGTTTGGTGCAATAGCTTTTTAATATTTTCTTGTTATAATTAATTATTATATTGTAGGGGATATAAATCGGGGCTTGTATTCATGGCGCAGGGCTATAGAATAGAGTGAACTGATTTGTTGATTCTGTATTAACTGTAAATCATAAAACTAATAAAAACAGCCAAATTTAAAGAGTTCTTGGGCGATAAAATTCATGTCACACCGTTTCTTTTCTTGTAAAATATGTATGTTGCTAATTGCGGCCATCTTTATGGTTTCCGCTTGTGAATCCTTGCCAAAATCAGACCCGCAGCGTGTTGTGGAGCCAAACCGTATTTATTTGCGTTTAGCGGATGCGGCAGACCGTACGGCAAATGCAATGGATACATTGGCCGCGGTTGAACAAGCAAAAAGCCCCGCCCCTGTTGCGCAGCGTATAGATAATGTTCCGCCTGAATTGGCGCGCACAATTACAATTAATTGGGTGGGTCCTGTTGGGCAGGTAACCCGTCGCATGGCTGATCGCGCGAATTATAGCTTTCTTGAATTGGGTGATATGCCCCCTGTTCCTGTCATTATTAATATAGATGTTGTTAATAAGCCAATCATCGACGTTTTGCGCGATATTGGCTTGCAAATGAATGGTCGTGGTTCTGTCGTTGTTGATGGCCAGCGCCGTGTTGTTGAGGTGAATTATGCACCAAATGCAAGATAGGGTATCTTTCCATCGCTTTCGTGTGGCGCTATTTTTTTGTGGTGTTTTTGTTTTCGTGCTATATGCCACCCCCCACAGTGCATCCGCACAGTTGTTTGATCAGGATTCAAATGCTGGATCAGCGCCTCTGTTGGTTGATGTTTATACTGGTCCACAATCTTATCGTGAATTACAGGAAATCGAATCTGAGACGGTTTTCGATGCTGAAGACATTTCTCAAGAAATTCGTAAAGGCGCCCAAAAAGAAGCCGCTCTTTCTTATGGCGCTCGCGCAGGCTTATCAAAGCGCACTTATGAAATTCGTCAATATTTGATAAACCAAGAACGTTCACTTGATAAAATTTATGACTTCCGTCGCCTTTTGTTACGTGCGCCGTCGGGTTTATTAATGGAGCCACCGATCATTGATGAGGCCTTAGATAATTTGATTATTGATGATGGTGGGCAAGGTGCCGCAGTTGCTGACCGTATTTTGAATATCGATCGTCCTGCGAAAATTGTGACTGCCGCGCGTGATTGGCGCACATATCTAGAGCGCCAATGGGGCGATGTCCCGCCACCGCCAGATATTTTGTTGCCGCAAGACTATACTGAGCGTGTTAACTGGCGCAAATGGGTTGAAAAGGGTTGGCGTGAAGGGTATGCACAAGCAGAAGAAATTTTCCAAACAGACCTAGATCGTTTGGTGGCTGATTTTAGAGGCATGGTGCGTTATCGTGTGTTATTGGCACAAGATATGGTGTCGGCGCCTTTCGCTCTTCATGAGGATCGCGGTATTACTGGTGGTGGTAATGAATTACGCATCGGTGACCGCGCCGTTAAAATTACAGGACCGTCTGAACTTAAACCAGGAGCAGAAACATGGCAACCGGCAGACCGGTAAGCCTTCTTAAGGCTGCTGATAAAAACAAAGCCCTATGGCCCAATCAACCCGATAGAATCGGTGAGCTGCATGTCGATGACTTATTGATGTGGTGTGTTGAGCAGGGCTCAAGTGATATTACAATTCAATCTGACAAGCCTGTTTATAATGACATTAGTGGTGTTTTATACCCCGCCACCTATGGTAAAATTGATGCGGCTGAAATGAATTCTTTTTTAACAAAGATTTACGGTGCGGAGGCCCAGGCACAACTAGCCAGTGGTCGCGATCTTGATCTCTCTTATGAAATTCGTCCAGACCGCAATAGACGCATTCGTTTTCGTGTTAACATTACAGCTATTTTAGCGCGTGGGCGTGATGGCGCACAAATTACAATGCGTACCTTGCCCAAGGAGCCAATGAAGTTCTCTGACTTGGGGATTGAAAAAGAAATTATTGAAGCATGGGCGCCGCGCCAAGGTTTAGTTCTGGTAACAGGTCCAACGGGGAGTGGTAAATCGACATTGCTTTCGGCGGGCATTCGTTATTTACTGGAACGCCCACAAGGATGCGGTAAGGTTTTGACTTATGAATCTCCGATTGAATATACATACGATACGATAGAATCGCCGCGTAGTGTTTTATCACAAACTGAAATCCCACGCCATTTACCGAACTTTGAAAAAGGCGTACGCAATGCTTTACGCCGTAAACCAGAGATTATCTTGGTGGGCGAGGCGCGCGATCGTGAAACGATTGCTGCAACAATTGAGGCGGGACAGACAGGACATCTTGTTTATTCAACAACCCATACAATGGGCGTTGCCTCTACCTTGCGTCGTATGATTTCTGCTTTTGAACCAGAAGAGCGTAGTGAGCGTGCTTACTCCTTGGTTGAAACCTTGCGGCTAGTTATTACGCAGGCGCTTGTCCAAAAAGTTGGCGGTGGGCGTTTGGGGTTGCGTGAGTTCCTTAAGTTTGATGATGAAGTGCGCGAAAAGCTTTTGGGCATGCATCATGATAAGTGGCCTGTCGAGGTTCAGCGTATGGTTGATACGCGTGGTCAGTCCATGGCAAAGGCCGCATTGGGCGCTTTTGAACGCGGCGAAATTACAAAGGCAACATATTTGATGTTGACGCAAGGTGTTGGTTAAATGAAGGGGCATTGGCGAAATACCATGCGCATAACGCGTTTTTTTGCATTTGATGCCCGTGCGGCGGCGCCCTTTATGGTGTTTATGATGCATATACGTCTTTGGACATTTATCTTGTTTGTTGCAAGCTTGGTTTTGTTTTGGGGGCTCGAAAAGCGGGGTTTAACCTTCGGTTCTGCTATGCGTGCATTCCGCGTTTGGTTGCTTGGGAAAAAGCGCCCCGCATTATTATGGACAAAAAGACGTAAAATGGTTGATACTGGTTCCAAATAAGGGCATAAATAAAGGGTTAGGTGTCTAACATATCTATTCACGAAAAGATTATAATGAATTTCTCGCTAAAATTATGGATTAAACCTTCTGCAGTGGCCTTTCTTGGGGCGGCTTTGTTTGTCTCTTCGGTTACGATGAATGCGTCTTCTGCTCAGGCTGGTTTTGAATGGCGTCCTCCGCAAGATATTATGCCGATTAAGTCAGATGATAATGTTGTTATTAACGACCGAGCCTATCTAAATACAGGACCGATTGCTGTAAATCGTTCGCCGCTTCCTGATTTTGTTGAACCGGATATGTCACGTGTGATTGTCAGTAGGCCATCTGCGCCTCAAGCGCCTGTTGTTGCCCCGGTTACATCTGCGCCATCTGTTCAAAATATTACACCACGAGACACAATTGTGATTGAGGGCAACAAGGATGGTTCACCATTAGATTTACGCGCTTTCTCGCAGGGGAATAGCAAGCAAGCCCATCAATTTAATACGGTTCCATCTGGGGTTGTTGATGAGACAAGCACAATGCCCGTTAAACGCGCATTGCCTGCGCCGCGGTCTTTTTCTGAAAAGTCTACACAAGAGAGCGGTCTTTATAAAACGGCAGAGGGTTTTGGGCGGGATTTACCGTTTGTAATCGCTGCGCGTCAAATTGTACCAGAAAATTATGAGTTTGATATGCAACAAGGGGTTGATGTAAGTACCATTGTATCTTGGCAGGGCGGAAGACCTTGGAGAGATGTGTTAACTGAAACGGCTTCAACCGCAGGGCTTGATTTTGAGGTTAAGGGCGGCGTTGTTTCTGTTTTTGAAAAGAATAACGCAGAAGAAACGGTGTTTACCCAAACAATTGACGATATGCGCAGTGAGATTGACGCGCAATTAGATAACGATGTTGTTCTGACCGCCGCTGACCGTCAAGAGCCAGAGATGGTTGTTGATGCCCCTGAGGTTGCGGCGTCTGTTGCTGTTGCCCCAATTTTTGAAGATGATCTAACAAAGTCGGATATTGCAGAGCCATTAGCTAGGGTTCGTCGTGCTAAAAAAGAGACGGTGCCTGTACAAGAACTACCTTCTGTTGCTTTTGCGTCGCCCAGGGCAACTGTGACAAATCAATCTGTCTGGTTTGGTGCGCGTGACTCGTCATTGCGTGCCGTTTTAAAAGATTGGTCAACGCGCGCAAATGTTGAACTCTATTGGGACTCTGAATTTGATTATCCAATTCGTACAAATGTTGTTGTTGAGGGTGATTTTGAAACAGCCGTTCGTAAGCTTTTAGAGGGATTTGGCGAGGCGCAGCCACGCCCCCTTGGTCGACTACATAAAAACTCAGAACAGGGTCCGTCTGTTTTGATCGTTGAGGCAAATGATCTAATTGATTAGGGCCTTTCTTTTGATAGATAAGAGTTTTGGTATTTTTTTTTCTTAAGCTGTTGTTCTTACGGCGAAACATGTATTATGATTGGTGTAATATTTCTTTATTCTGTCTTCTAAGCAGGATTCTTTTATTAAGTGACGTTTTTTGAGTGTGAATTATGACCTATATCAATAAATATAAACCAAACTTTTCAAATCTTATTCTTGTTTTGGCACTTTTCGCCGTGGTTACACTTTCTGGGTGTACGGCAGAACATCAGCGTGCCGGAGATAGTTTTGACGCCCATATGTCAGAAGCCAACAATGCCCTCGATTATGTAAGGCCTGCTGAGAACATGCGATCATCATTAGTTGTTGAAGATAAGCCTTGGTTTGGTCACCAAGCCGTTCGGATGCGCAATGGCGATCCTTTACCGTCTCGTTTACTTAATAGCGATAGTATAGTTATGACCTTTGAGCGTCCACTAACGTTACCAGAGTTGGCGCGCCAAATTCAAATAGCGACAGGCTTGCGTGTTGTTGTGACGAGTGGTGGTTTTGAACCACCGCGGTCTCCTGATCCGCAAGATGATGTTGAGCAGAAATTTTTACCGATAGATGGTGTAGAGGTTGCCGGTGGTCGTGTTTTATGGCAAGGATCTTTAGAAAAACTATTAAATCAAATTTCGGACCTGTATGACGTTGATTGGTCCTTTGAAAATAGCCTCGTTCGTATAAGCCCATCTGTAACACGTACATTCATGTTGCATGCTCTTGCGGGCAGTGTCTCCTCTGTCGGGTCTGTGGAAACAGGTAGCACAAGTGAGGCTGGTAATTTGCCATCACAAGAGGTCTCTACAACGGCAGAGCTTGAGATTTGGGATGAGATTGAAGATACTATTACGACGATTTTGGGTAATCGTGGTGCCGCTACTTTTTCTTCATCTACTGGAACAATTACAGTGACGGGTGTGCCATCGGCGGTGCGTGAGGCCGAGGAATATCTGCGCTATCAAAACCGTATGCGTTTGCGCCGCGTTGCAATAACGGCCCGTGTTTTAAGCATTCAAACAGAAAGCCAGAATAATGTTGGTTTTGATCTACAAGCGGCCCTGAAACAAGGTATTGGCGATCGCCCTGTGTTTTGGGCCGGCGGTGCCTCAGGTGTTTCTGCGGCTGTTGTAAGGGACTTCCCCACTGGTGGCGATCTTGATTTAACAACGGGTGGCGAAGTTAAAGATTCTGTTCAGGGCGTGATTGAGGCGCTTGCGACATCTGGTAAAATTTCAATTGTTCACACAGGAACGGTTATTACATTGTCTGATCAGCCAGCGCCATTACAAGTTGCGCGTCAGCGTACCTATATTGCCAGAACATCTGCTTCGGCATCTGGCGACTCTTCATCTTCATCTCTTGAGCCAGGAACGGTTGAAGAGGGCTTGACGATGAATGTTCTGCCACGTGTGATTGAGAAGAACCGCGTTCTTTTGCGCGTTGGTCTTGGTATAACGCAAATTCGTGATATTGTGAACTTTACATCGGGTGATTTAACGATTCAGCTCCCTGATTTGGATACAACGGGTTTCTTGCAAAACATTGTTCTTTCTGGTGGTGAAACATTGGTTATGTCTGGGTTTGAAAGAGATCGATCAACGCGTAACAAGTCTGGTACAGGCTCACCGTCCTTTATGTGGTTTGGTGGCGAGGATGACACAGAGCGAGGCCGCAATGTGACAGTTCTCTTGCTGACGGCAGATATTCTTCCCGAAGACCCTTTCGGTACTTTAAGGTAATTATTTTGAGATAACGTATGTCTAACCATGACCAAGAAACAGAGTTTGATGATGTTTTGAGCGATGCTAGCGATGGCTCGACGGATGGTTTTGATGAAAATTTGCCAGATGAGACCTCTTTGTCCGCCGATGTTCGTGATGATGCTCGTGATGATTTCTACGATGATGCGGACACATCAGAATTTACGACCCCAGAGTCTCAGGATGGGGTTATGTTTTTTCAAGGAAATAAGTATGCTGTAGGGCTTTTTTGGCTTGTTTCTGGTGAAGACGATACCGTTAGTTTAGCAAAGAAACGAGCGAAACAATCTAAATCGGATTTCTACTGTATTCGTGATTCCGTTATTACACAGCATGGCTTTGGTAATCTTGATCGCGGCCACCGTATGGGTATGTCGGTTGCGGGTGTTTTAGCCGCTGATATGTTAGTTGGTGAATGGCAGGCGGTTTTTAAAACAGATAATGGTTGGTGGTATTTGGCCGTTCATGGTGATGCAATTGCGCCCTATGGCGACCGCTTTTTCTTTAACGAAGAAGACGCTTTCAACCATTTTAAAACCGAGGCAGATAAATATAAGTGGCCACGCATGTATGCCCCGGAAGACTGGGATATAAAAGGTGTTACAGCTGATTTGTTGCTTGATCGATTACTTGATGGTCAGCCGACAAATTTAAAAGCGGCAACGATTGATGCTGTTTTTGCGGGTAAAAAAAATAAATTTGTCGCTTTGATTGCTTTGTTAGTTATCGTCGGCTTGGTTTTTATTATTTCGCTTTTACCAGGTCTTATTTTGTCAAATGTTCAAGAACCGCCACCGGTAACCAGTATGATTACACAAAATATTGGAGAGGTTAAGGCCCCGCCAAAACGTGAAGAGATCAAGAAGACAGTAGAGGGTGTCACTAGGATGACGCTTGTTCGTCCAAGTGCGGTTATATCTGCTTGTGGAGATTCTATTTCAAGGCTTTTGCGGCCTCTGCCTGGATGGGATGTTTCCGTTGTTGTGTGCACGCCCCCAACGGTTGTTTTAAAGTGGCGACAAACGCAAGGTACTGTAGATTTGTTAATGGACAATTTGGGTGTTTTTCCACGTGGATCAACGGCACGTTTAGATGGTGATAATTTTATAGCGACTTTGCCAATTGCAGATGTATCTAATTCACGCCAAGAAATTAGCCCAATGGCCAGAACGGACGCTGTTTTAAGGGTTAATCAACGCTTGGCGGGTGCCGGCGACCTCTTGGTTGATTTTGTGCAGCCACCAGCGCCACCAACACCATCGGGTGTAGGGTTAAGACAAGTCGAAGCGCCACCAACACCGCCGCCATATTTGGATGTAACATTTAGAACAAGGTCTTCCCCGCAATCAATAGCGACCTATTTTGATATAGAGGGATTAGAAATACTCAATGTTGAATGGCAGTTTGCATCTGGTATTTGGGTATATAGAGCAAAAGTGAATTTAGATTCTTAAAAGGACAATAATAATGAAACAGATATTTAGAGGTGCCGATTTTTCTTGGTCTTTTTTACCGTTCGTTACTCTGGCGGTTGCTCTTATGGTTATTGTCCCATTTTCAAACGTTAAGGCTCAAATGCCTGTTGATCCATGTCCTATGCCAGAAGCGTTAGCAAAACAAAGCCCCCCTGATATGGCAACGGTACAAGCTGATATTGATATTTTAACATTATGTGTTGAGCGCGCACGGTTGCTTGGGGAATTTGACACATTGGCTAAAGATACTGAAAAATCATCCCCCATTTCTGGTTCTGGGGCAAGCTCAGTTGTCCCTAATTTTGAAAATGATAATTTTGATATTGATGAAAATGATTTATCAGATTTTCCAGATGAAGCCTCAATAGATCAAATTTTAGAAGAAGAAGGTTTATCTAATCTGGGTGAGAAATCCATGACGAAAAAAAAGAAAATTGCGGATAAGGTATATGCCGTACAATCTATAAACGGCAATACAGATACGGGTATTGTTGCTACCTTGAGATCTCCAGACGGTCACTTAGTGCGCGTTAAGGTTGGTGATACATTAGAAGACGGTTCTGTGGTACAATCAGTTTCTGCTATTCGCGGCGTTGGTCTTTTAAAGCAAGGTGTCGTTAGCAATTTAAACTGGCAATAAAAAGATAAGGATGTAAAAAGCATGGCGCTTTTTAAAAAAGGACAATCTAAACAACGCGAATGGGACAGTGAAGTGCCCCTGACGATTGAGGACGGCCCTTTTGATCGTGGTGAATCATTGCGTTCTATTGCTGCCTATTATGATGATGGGCGTTTTGTTGTTTCTAAATCTCACTTAAGTAACCCCCAAGTTTTAAGCTTTATCGCAGAGGTGCGTCTGACAGATTATCCTGATCCTGTAATTGAAGCGGTTGATATTCAACAAGTACAAATATGCTATGAGAACACATCTGTTTTTGGTGAAACAACGGCGGGTAGTGATGATGCACGGATGCGCCGCGATGTTATCGATCTGGTTGCACGTGTTTCTAAGCACCGTGCCTCGGATATTCATGTTCTTGTTTCTGAACAAAACACAACTGTGCGTGCACGTATTGATGGCTCGATGGAGCATATTTGTGAGTGGCCAGCCGACTATGGTCATAGTTTTTGTGCTGCTGCCTTTACAATGGCCGATGCAGCCGATGTTAACTATCAGCCCTATGAATATCAGGCGGCGCGTGTTTCTAACCGTAAAGATTTACAATTACCATCTGGTGTTACGTCTTTGCGTTTACAGTTTAATCCAACGACGTTTAGTGGTCGTGCGATGATTATGCGTCTCCTTTATACGAGTGATGATGAATCTGCTGGTGATTTAAGAGCGCTTGGGTTTACCGCCGACCAGATGGAAGATTTCAAATATCTGCGCGCTAAACCGTTTGGTATTAATATTGTGGCGGGACCTACGGGTCACGGTAAATCAACAACGTTACAACGTAATATTGTCTCAATTTTACAAGAATATAAATATAACATCGCTATTTATACGGTGGAGGATCCCCCGGAATATCCTATTCCTGGTGCGGTTCAGATGCCGGTTGTTAATGCCTCTACGGCTGAGGCACGTTCAGCGGCGTTTTCTAAGGCTATTGCCGCGTCTTTGCGCTCAAACCCAGACCGTATTATGATTGGTGAGGTGCGCGATGATGCCTCGGCACAGCTTGCTTTTGAAGCGGCGATGACGGGTCACCAAGTTTGGACAACATTACACAGTAACGATGCCGTTACGATTCCTTTCCGTTTACGTGATTTGGGCGTCGAGCATTATAAATTAGGCGATCCAACATTGTTAACGGGGCTTGTTTCACAGCGTTTGGTTCGTGTTTTATGTGCCAATTGCTCTTTGATGCCTGAAATCGAAGATATCGAATATGATTTACAGGCACGATTAGAAAGCTTTGAGATCGCTTTTGAACAGTTGCGTTTGCGCAATCCCAATGGTTGTGAAGAATGTGGTGCTGGTAATGGTTATAAGGGGCGTACGGTTATCGCCGAAATGATTTTGCCAGACGAAGGTTTTATGGATTTGGTTAAAAATGACAGAAAAGTTGAGGCCGAGCGTTACTGGTTAACGCACTTAAATGGTCGCAATATGATGGAAAACATGTCTGGTATGGTTGCGCAGGGTCGTGCAGACCCAAGAGATGCAGAGCGGATTACAGGTCCTTTCGTACAGCCACTGCGTGGCGGTTAAAATTTTTTACAATAATATAGATAGAGTATTGGGTATATCTGATGGCAAAAAATGATGGCTTTTTCAAGTTCGCGGTAAAGTTTGAATTTAATGCAGACGAACGTATGAAATTTTACAATAAACTTGCACAATTAATGAACAACGGTGTTTCTTTAAACATTGCATTAGAGCAAATTGCGACAACGGGCAAGAAAAGTAAGGGCTCCACTTTGCCCAAGCTCTTTCTACAATGGCGCAAACAAGTATCAAATGGTATGAATATTGGTGTTTGTATGGCCCCTTTCATTCCAACATCTGAAGCAATGCTTATTGAGACTGGCGCTAATTCAGGGCAGTTAGCGAAATCAATGTTGGATGCGGCCGAATCGGTCGAGCAACAAGGGCGTGTTAAAAAGGCGATTATTTCAAATGGTTCCTATCCAGGGCTTCTTTTATGCGTTTTGCTGGCGGCGATGTTCTTGGCCTCTTATGAGGTTATTCCAACTTTTACCGCTGTTCTACCCATCGAAGAATGGACTGGCATGTCATATAATGTGGCGCTGGCGGCGATGTTCTTTAAAGATTGGTCAATCCTAATTCTGGGCACTATCGTGGTGATCTTTATTTTAATAGGATATTCAATGCCGCGCTGGACGGGCAAAGCCCGCATTAAATTTGATTATATGTTTCCGTGGAATATTTACCGTATGTGGCAGGGGTCTGCGTTTTTATTATCCGTTGCATCACTGATGTCTGCTGGTGTGAAGTTGGATGAGGTTTCATTAAACCGTATTGCACGCAAGGCCGATCCTTATTTGGCACAGCGCGTACGCGCTATCCGTAAGTGGATTACATCGGGGGTCAATTTAGGAGAGGCCCTTCATCGCTGTGGCTATCGTTTTCCAGATGATGAATTGATTGGTGATTTGCGTATTTATGCGACACTAAAGGGTTTTGAAGATAACCTTGTTAGTGTAACACGCGAATGGGTCTCTGATATTGAACACAAGGTTACGGCCGCTATGAAAGTGTTAAACTTTGTAACACTTATTTTGATTGCCGTTGTTATTGGTATGTTGATTTCAGCTTTATTTGGTGTTGTTCAGCAGATCCAAAGCTCTGCAGGGTAGTTTACAGAAAGCTGTGGTTTACTGAAAATTAATCTGTCTGAGTCTATAATGAGAGTGTGATAGATTAAGAATATTATTATTTTTTGATTTAATTACTTTTTTATTACTATTTAATAAATATTCTGTTAGGATTCAAACAATTAGCTATATTGGCAATTAATTATTGGGGTCTCAATAATGTTTTTCAAAATTAGGAGGATGAACATGAAAACAACGTTAAAAAATACAGTGCAAAACCAAAAAGGTTTTACACTTCTAGAATTACTTCTCGTGGTTGGTGTTGGTGCCATTCTTTTACTAGCCGGTATCGCAACATACCGTCTTGTAACAGAAGGCAATAATGTCAACGAGGCGGGTCGTCTTTTAACCACAATTAAACAGCAAGTACAGCGTTTGTATCAGGGACAAAATACATATGGTGCGGCTGCTGATATCTCAACAACGCTTATTAATGCGGGTGTTGTGACAACAACAAATACAGACACAGCAGGGACAGCCATTATTTCGCCTTGGAATACACCTGTTGTGGTTAACTCTGCTGTTGCTAACTTTACAATTTCTTTCCTAAATTTACCAGAAGATGCCTGCATGCAGCTTTCAACAGTTGATGTTGGTAATGATCCTGATTTTGTAAGTGTTACAATTGCTGGTGGTACTGCTATTACGACAACACCTACTGTTGTTCAAGCGGATACTGGTTGTAGTGCAACCGTGGCAAACAACGATATTGTTTGGACGTTCTTCTAGGCCATTACCTAACGGTAACAATATAAAGAAATAAGAATTATTAAAAGACCCCGTTATGTTCGGGGTCTTTTTTTATTAACTGAATCATAAAGATTTTGTTGTACTATTAAAGATGAGGGACTGTGCTTTTTATTATAGAAAGTACATATTTATTAAGCATTAAGGGGTTGTTTTAGGTGTCTTACATTAAAACATTAAAAAATAAATATTTTAGCCGCAATGATATTTCGTCATATCGTCTTGACGATGTACGTAATGAGTCCGGTTTTTCACTTCTTCTTGTCCTTCTAACCATTAGTTTTATTGGTAGTGTTTTGTCTGGTGCTATCTGGTATCAAACGGACGCGGCTTTACGTAAAAATGCAGAAGCCGCGGGATGGCATCTTGTTCAATTATCAAAGGCCGCGCGGATTTTTGTTCGTGATGCGGCAATAACACCTGTTGCCCTGGCATCAACGGTGGTGTGTTGTTCTGCAAATAATGTACAAACATCACCCACGCCTGGATCTATTGAGATCACCGTTGCTGATTTAATTGCAGCGGGTCATTTACCTGCGGCCTTTTCTGCAAACAATCCTTTGGGGCAGACGATGCGTGTTTTTGCTGCTTCATATCCACCAAGCACAACACCAGCAACAGCGAATTTACCGATTGCGGGCTATGTGATGACAAATCCGCCTGCCCTTAATTCGCGCGCGGCGTCTTTGGCAAATGCGAACATAGCGGTTGCATTAATGGAAGGTGCAAGAGAGGCTGGTCTTTCATCGTCCGCCCCTTTGATTGTTAGTGGTAACAATTTAAGTGATGATTGTAGCGGTAGCCCTTCAGTGATGATTTGGGATACAGGGTGTTTAAACCAAACAGATATTAATACGGTGACAGCAGCCTCTGGTGCGACAATTACGGTTAATGACGGTATGGTTGTTGTGCCTTCTTGGCGTTCTGTCGATCACGATCTGCGTGCCATGATGCGCTATCCACAGCCAGAAAATGTTGGCGCCAATACAATGTTAACTGATATACAATTTGGTGTGCCTGGTCCCGCTGTTGCTGGCGTAGAGACTTATACCGATGATACTGGTGGCGCAAATAATAGGGTTAATATTACAAATGCGGGGGCTTTTACCTTGTCTGAATTGCGTGTTGTGCCTCAAGGATTTAATGATGATACCGTTTCCCTAACATATAATAATGCTTCGGCGACGGCGGTAACAACGGCGAATATTCAAAACCAAGTTTTAGATATTACGGGTGGTTTAACAATGACTGCGGGTGATTTAACCTTAACTGATAACGCTGGCGGGGGTTTGCCCCGTGCGCTTTGGGCACAAACAGGTGCGGGTATATCTGCGAATACGTCTGTTGATGTAACGGGTGGTAACATGACGGTTGTTAATGAAGCTCAGCTTAGTAATGCAGCAGCACAATTAAACACAGAATCACTGGTTGTGAATGCGGCTGCCAATATAACAAATACCACAACGAATGCTTTGGGTGGTGGACTTGATGGGGCTTTTGAGGCTACCGGTTTTGTTGGAAATATAACCGCTGGTAGGGCTGGGGCGGTCGGTACCTTTATTGCTGAAAATGTTACAAACCTAGAAGACTTACAGAGTGATGGTGAGGTTAGGGTATTTAGTAACCTATCTCAGAGTGGTGGTACAATTGCTGTTGGTGCCACAAATCCAAATCCTTATGCGGGTGGCTCTGCTGCACGTTTCCAGCTATTAGAAGGCGCAGACATTAATATTGATGGTTCCGCAACATTTGAACAAGGCGGTAATTTTGGACAAGCGCCTGTAACTATCCGAGAATTGCACGTTAATCAATGTTCTGGGGATTGTCCTGATGAAACAAATAATGATCCAGATGATCCTATAATTTTAAATTGAGAATATAATGAAGAACTTATATCAAAAACTTAAAAGGCGTATCTTATGTGTTGGTTTAAAAAACCAACACGGGTTTAGTTTGCTTGAAATGCTTTTATCTGTCGGCGTTATCGGCTTTATTGCCCTTGGTTTCGTACAGATGACAAAAGATTTTATTGATGAGAAACAAAGTATTTCTGCTGCGGAACATATGCGGGTCATTCATGAGGCTGCTTATGATTATCTAATGGATACAAATACAGCAAATTTTGCGACAATTCATGGTGCCCTTGCAAATAATGCAGGACAGGAGATACCCTTTGCTGCCTTGACGGGTGGTGGATATTTGGACACTGGTTTTAATCAACGCAACGGATTTGGTCGCGATGTGCGCGTCGTGGCGTATCGTATTAATAGTCTTGGGACAAGTGTTTTAGAGCTTTTAACGACAACAACTGGTGCGCCTCTGCCCGCAGAAAGAGCGCTTGAAATCACTCAGAGCTTTGGTGGCCAAGGCGGACTATGGCTTGAAATTAATGGTGATCCAGCGGGGCGTTATAATAATAATGCTGTTGTGGGTACATATGGTATGTGGACTGTTCCAGAAAATTCTCTTGCCACGACACTGGGGGCGAATATTACAGCGCCAGACACACAAGGACAGACAGCACACGCCGTTGCCTATTCTTTTATTAATTTTGAAAATGAATTGGGCGACTATCTTTATCGTACAAATGTTGCGGGCTCTACTCTTTTTAACCGTATGGCGGTTAATATTGACATGTCGAATAATAATTTGCGCGGCGTTGATGATCTTGAAATGACAGACACATTAACGGTTGATGCTGTTGCTGATTTTAGGGGGTTTGCCCGCGTGCGTGGTGGCGTTACGGTTGCTGGTGATGTCAGCACTAATGGCGATATCGAATCGATGGATGGTTTGACAACAACTGGTGCCAATACACCAATTAATATTGATAATGATTTCTCGGCTGATGTAGTACGCTTTACGGCGGGTGGTGGCGCACAGCGTATCAATAGTTCACATGCACAATTTAATACATTATCGACGGCTAATCTTTCAGCGTCTGATATTGCGGCTAGTTCTGCCAGTGTGAATAATGGGGGTAGTTTCTTGGCCGTTTCAACCGATGTTCAAAATATAACAATCAGTGGCGCCAATGCGCGTTTTGAGGTTGGTGAAGTGACGGGCGGTGGTACATTAGACATTACGGGTGACGTTGATACCCAATCTGTTGGTGGTGCGTCTCAATTAACCTCTAATGGTGTCGATATGCGTGGCGTTGCCGTGTTACCTGAAATCACCTTTGGTCCTGGTGGACGATTTACGTGTAATACAGGGTGTTAAAACAAATAAGAGATATAAATATGAACGTTATGATAAACAAACTGAAAAGCTACTATACGACATTGATGCGTAAAAAAGTAGCTTTCTATAACAACCAAAACGGCATTACCTTGTTGGAAATGTTGTTGGTTGTTGGTGTCTTTGGATCTATTTCCGTTGGTATTATTGCTTTAACAAATACATTTGCAGATCAAGAAAAGATAGAGCGCGCCGCGGCTCATTTGCGTATTGTTCATGCTTCCGCAGAAGCCTATATCAATGATAATTTTACTATCCTAGAATCCACAATGGCGGGTACTGGATTGCCTGTTGAAATTCCTCTAGATGACCCTAATACATTAAACGTACCCGATTCAGACGACTATTTGAAAAAAGACGGTATTTATTTGCCTGTTAATTATCGTGCGGGCAATGTCTATGGTCAAACATTAACAATTTTGGTGCGCCGTGTTAATGCGACTCAGTTAGAGGCTCTTGTGGTCTCTCAAGATCGTGCTATTAACCTTGAGACCATGGTACAGGTTGCAAAGTCTGCAGGATCAGTTGCAGGTCTGGTTGTGGGTGCTGATATTGGTGGTTTTGATGATGCTAATTTCACAGGAGCCTTTGGTGGCTGGTCTATTCCATTAGCATCTTATGCGGCCTTGCCATGGAATGGCGCAAACCCAAGAAACGCGGATACAGCTCACTTAGCAGCCCGTATTATTGTTAACGAAGCGTCTGCCCTTGATAACTATCTTTACCGTGTCGATATCACAGGGTCGCCAGAAGCAAATCGTATGGGGGTTGATCTTAATATGGCAGGCAATAGTTTTGATAACGCGGCGGCCATGATTGCCGATCGCGTCACATCCACGTCTAATATGGTTATTAATGCACCTATCATGAATATTGATGATGGTTTAGCCGCAGAGGGCAATATCTCAATAAGCGGCGCATTACGCGCACTGGGTTCTGTGAATTTGGGTGCTCTGGTAGCTACAGGAGATGTTAATGCAGGTAATAGCGTTACAGCTGACTCTATTGATGGCGGTGGCACGGCGGAAATTGATTCTGGGGAGACGGGTGTTTTGGCTTCGGTTGAGGCAGATACCATATCTGGGCGTGATTTAGACTTTTCTGGTGCTGGATCTACTCTGGCTTTAAACAATGAATCTCTTATGAATATTACAACAATGACGGGTGTTGTTGCTGGTGATGTTTCCTCTATGGGTATTACGCAGATCACAGGGGGAACGGTCGATATTTCCGGTGACTTTGTGGCGGAAGATAGTGTTAATATTACTGGTGGAGGGAGTTCGGTTGATTTTGGTAGTAATGTTGTCCTAAAAGATCAGGGTGCTGGAGAGGGTTTATCTAGAAGTGATCCCACATCAGATGGATCGGCAACGCTTAATATTTCAATTGGTAATATTACAAACTGTCTCACAACAACAGACGGTAGTTGTAACTAAACTGCTTAACTAATATTTATAATTGCTATTTATCACACCGCGTTTTATCATAGAGAAAGCTTAGATTCTTTAGGCTCAATCTTTATTAATGATAATAAAAATGATCAGACTATTACTATCATACAGAATTCTTATAAGCGCTGTTTTTTGCTGTGCGCTATTGTTTTTTATGGCTCATAGTTCTTATGCACAAAATAGCAACACTATGCGCTTTAATACAGACACACCGCCAGCATCTAATGAAATTGTGTCAGCAACGGACTCGGGGCTGATTATTCCAGAAACTGAGATCATAGAGCAGTTCCCAAAGATGAATTTCGGGTTGGATAATAAATATTTTACGAATATTACGACATTGCAATATCAAAATAGCCTGCTTGAGATACTGACAGAACGTCAGCTTAAAACCAAAGAAATCGCAGATTCTTTTAGAACTATAGGTCTACCATTTAATCAACCGCCACCGCCGCGCAATGTGTGTGCAGAGTTGCCCAGAAATGCACTATGTAGTTCTTTTTATAAAGATCTATACCAAACGAAAATAGCACCGCGTAGAGAAGCTGCTGATGATAATGACAGCACGCCTCCTGTGCAAGTCAAAGAAACAAAAAAGAAAAAAGAGACAGCTAAGAAAAATATTGTCAAACCAGTTCCTTATCGATGGGCTGATATCTCTTGCGTCGCTGGATCGTGCCGCGCAGTTTTGGTTGGTAGCGGTGACGAAGCACAAACCGGTCGTTCTACGGTCACTGTTGGTAATGTTATGAAAGATGGATGGCAAGTCTCTGAGATTGGTTTTAACAAGGTTAAGATGATTAAAGATTCACGCGTAGAAACATTAAACCCATTGCCAAGCTCAGGCGCACCATCGCCTTATTTACCGGTGAGCGTTAAGAATACAAATGTGTCGTCTGATACAACAAATGATCTTTCAAGCGAGTTTAATCCCGAAGACTTTGAGACTGAGATTAATGTTGAAGAGCTTCTTTCAGAGCTTGAGCAAGACCCTAGCCTGGGTCTTGATGATGAAATTCAAATTATCGAATAAAAACTTCTTCTTTGATATAGCCGTTAAGAGTCTATTTTTATGGACGCTTTGGTCCTTTATTTGCTATAAATATATTATAATAAAAAAATATTAGATGGGAGTCGATGTTATGCGTAATAATAAAACGCAACAAGATCAGGGCGTTATTGATAAAAATCATCCTCTTAATTCCGAATCATCAATAGAATCCCTCTCTTATAATTTTAAGAAAAATCAGCCTCCTATTTATGGCTGGAATGATTATTTCTTTTTCACACCTCATCTTTTTATGTTTTCACCTGATATACCGATGGAAAGCATATCTAATGATGATCTAATTACGTTGATTCACCGTCTCCCTTGTTTTTTTGATGAAAATTACCGTCCAGCCAATGAAGAAATCATAGACCGTATTCGTTGGATGATGATTGCGCGTCAAAATGATGATTTTGATTTTGACCAAATGACGGGTGGTGCATCATGATTACCCCAAAGATAGGCTATAGTTTCGAGTGGACATCGCGCGGAGGCAATAATAAATCCAGTATCGCCGCAAACTGTCATTTATATGATTTCTGGCATCCTAGACAAGCGAATAAAAAACGTCATGTTGACCGTATCATTGTCGATATGGGCAGTGGGCCTGGCGATGACGGCGCATGGGGATATCACCGTATATTGCCCGATGTGATGAAAGATTTAAAAGATACAGACGCGATAATTTTAACGCATGCTCACTCTGATCATATGGAAGCCATATGGTTTTATATGATGTCTCCTTTTTTGACCATGCGAAGTGGTCTTGAACTGGGGGCTAAATTACCGCCTATTTGGGGTACGCCTTATACGATTGAAAAGGTAAAACAATATATTACCCTACTGGTTGATAATGTGATCCAATCGCCCTTGATTGATACAAAAGATAAGCACCATCTTGTTAAAAGAATGGAAACGCTGTTTGACGATATGCGGGTTTTCTATCCAGGCAATACTATCCGTATTGGTAAAGAGATGGAGGTTACGCCGATTGCGGCTAGTCACTCAACCTTACAATGTGTCTCTTTAAAAATTCAAACACCCACGGCAACAGTATATCATACCGGTGATATTAATGATGATGATACATATTTACACCCTTGTGAAACTGACTTTGATGAATTAGAAGAAATCGGTGAACAAGGCGTTGATTTTGTTTTAATTGACTCAACTGGTGCGGATCGTGAGAAGAAGGCCGCCAAAGAACAAGATGTTCGTGATACATTTGCCCAAATTTTAACCGAGAACCCAAATAAAAGAATTGTGACCGCTTATATGGGGGGGCATGATCAACGCCTTATTTCTATTATGCATGAAACACATAAGGCAGGACGTGATTTATTTGTTGTGGGTAAAACGGCGCAGCTTACTTTTGATCTCTTCAAAAAAATGGGAACGGTGATTCCGCGTGGTTTAAATGTCCACTATATTACTAATAAGAGACATCAGAATATTACGCCACGCAATAATGCCGTCGTGATTACAACGGGCGGACAGGGTGAAAAAGGAACACCTTTAAGGCGTGCTTTAATTGACCGTACATATCAAACATTAACGCTGGATCCAAAGCAAGATGTTGTTGTTTTTTCTAACACAATGTTGGGCATTAATGAGGCGCGTTATCGTCCAATGTTAAATGAATTAGAGAGACGCGGTTTCACCCACTATACCAATCAAAATTCAGAGCGTGTTTTGAATGCTTCTGGTCATGCAAATGCGCGCGGTATTCGTCGGATATTAAAAGCCCTTAACCCCACCTATGGTGTACCTGTTCATGGGATGTTAGAGGGGCGCGGCGAAGGCCGTCCCAAGGGGTTGCTTGTCTATTGTGCTGATATTATGAAGCGCTTAAAGATCGAACCTCTTTTGATGAAAAATGGACAAACGGTACGGTTAGATCATCCAGATGGCCCGAAAATTGTAAAAGATGGCTCATTGCGTCACCAATGGGTGGCGGTTGTACGTGCTATTTATGACCTTAAAGATGGCGTCACGCATTATCAAATGAGGCGCGTCAATCCATCAGAAGAACAAGACCAGATGCGTGGCAAAAATAAATATACCGTTGGTCGTTCATATGACCATATTATTTAGATAAAGTTCACCAGCGACAGATCATTGACAACAGAGATTGTTTGATAGCTTGCATTAAGCTGTGTTTGAACCTGTTGTAATTGTGCGACGGCGGTTGCTAAATCAACATCCTCTATAGATGAAATGATATTCTCAAAGGCAACAATGTCGTTTCTGTGTCGGGTTTCAGCCGAGTTCATATCTACCCTTGCTACGGCTAACCGTGCTTGAGAGCGTGATATATTGGTAATTGAGCTATCCAATGTTGCTGATAGATCGCTTAAGATATCATAGAACTCTTCTTTTGTTGCTGTGACAAAAGGATCATTTGGATCTGGGAACTCTAGATTTGCCAAGGCGGCGCTAACACGGAATAGTTGTTCAAACCCTTGCTCATTGGCCAAAACAGTGTAATCAACATCTTGCCCATCATCAATGCGGGCTGTTACACGACTTGATGAGTTAAGGTCAAGGGAAAAGCCCAAATCTTGGCCTTGTAGTCCATTAATATTGCTTAAAAATTGGTCTGCGGTTTGTGTACCGTCAAGCCAATCATTCATTTGTGCTTGTACATTACTTGTAAGGCGTGCCTCATCATCAAACGGACGTGTGCTGATATTAGAGCCCGCAAAAAGGTAGCGCCCATTGATCTCTGTGTTAACCAACTGGTCTAAAAACTCAAGATTACTTTGGGCAATTGAGCGGATAAATTCTATATCAGGTTCATTGCCCTCTGACGCCGTCAGGGTTAAGGTGTCCCGTAATTGAACTGCGATGTTTTGTGCTTCATTCAAGGCATTATCCATGATGTCACCGCGCACGGATGCCGCATTAATACCATCAACATAACTACCGATAATATCAACATCGGCGCGCAGTCTTTGGACCTCTTGTGTACGTGTGCCCAATGTACCAAACAGGGTTGATTTTTTACCTGTAGAAATTTGTTGCTGTACCTCATTCAAGCTGAGGCGCAAGGATGATAGACGACTTGTTTGTAAGTTAAAGCTTCCTAATGTTGAAACACCATTTGCCATGATTTATTTCTCCTTTTAAATGTCTTTATCTAAATGCTGCTAATAGCTCATCAAAGAGCTCTTCTGCAACGGAAACAACCCGTGCAGCAGCGGAATAATTTGTTTGAATTTGAATAAGATTTGCTGTTTCTTGATCTAAATCAACACCAAAATTATCATCTAATTGTTTGCGTAAGACGTCACGGTAATCACCCTCTAAATCTAGTGAGCGTGATGCATCAGAATAATCATCGGCCTGTGCTGTAATCATGCGGCGGCCATATTCTTCAATAAAGTCAGTCGCGGTAATGCCTGCTGATAAATCAGCATTTGCGCCCAGATTATTCGAGCTTTGGGGGATGTGAATGTTTTGTGAAATTACCATCCCTAACGCTATAATGGGGTTACTTGTTACATTGGTTAAGGTTAAATCCCCACCAAAATCAGTATTAACAATAAGCTCATTACCTGTACCCAGTGTGGCCGTTACGCCACTAATTGCATTTAAGTCAGCCAATAACGTTGTGGCAGTGGAGGTTGGATCAATCGTAATGGTTGTTGGATTACCCACAGATGTTTGTATGGTAAAGCTTGGATTTTCTGCGGGGGTAACGGCAACATCAAAACCAAGGGCGTTAAGACCAGCCAATGACATTGTATTTAAATTGATATCTATATCACCATTGGCTTCTAATAAAACTTCGCCGTTTGGTCCAACAGATGCGGTTAGATCTGGGTTTAGCGCGCCATTAATATTAGCCACTAAATTGGTAATATCGTCGGCGGCACCAATCGCAATATTGACAGCGGGCGCACCGCCAACGGCGATTGTAAATGTATCGCCGGTGTTTAGATCGGCATTTGATGTCAGTGTACCGATAGATGCAATATCTTCCGTACCAGCCAGCTGAGCACTACCATTGATACCAAGGGCGGTAAATAAATCCGGTGCTACCAATAAGTCCGCTGTTCCTGTCGCCGTTACACTTTCGGCGGGGCCAAAGGTAAAGTCAAGAACCTTGCGAATAATATCGCTTGAGGCCTCACCAACAGTGATGCTGGCTTCGGTTCCATCGCGAACCAATGAAGGGTCTGCAAGGAATGCCGGATTAACCTGAATCGTGGACGAAAACCCCGTATAGTCGGCAACATTGGTACCTGGTACTTCGCCAGCAGTATCGGTAAATAGTCGCATTCCTTGAGCATCAAAGCGCAGCGCTAGTTTATGCGCAAATTCATCGGCTTGCGCCTGATATTGTGGCAAGGTTTCATCACGTAATTCAACCAAAGCACCAAGACGACCACCAATATTTGTGTTTGATAGATTAATACCAGTGACGGCATTATCAATAAAGATATCTGCACCTGTGCTTGTTGTGCCTAATGTAACGGGGGTGAATGAAAGTTTACGTGCTGTATCTTCCACTAAGATTGATCCGCCGCGTGTTTGCACGACCATAACACCGTCGCCCCGTGTATATTGGCTGATTGACATGATTTCTGCTAATGCACCAACGGCGTTATCACGCTCATCTTCTAAGCCGGCGGTGGTGCGGCCTAAGTTTGTAGCGCGCTGAATGGCTTGATTAAGCGATTCAATATTTTCTAATAATTCATTGGCAGAGTTAACAACGGCGGTCATTTCATTTTGCGCATCATTACGCAAATTTGTCATGAGCGCTCCAAAATCATTAAATTTATCCGCTGTTTGGCGTGCTTGATTAACGACATTACTTTGTAAAAATGCATCATCGGGGGAAGACGCTAGCTCAGTAAATGCTTCGCGTAGACGACTAACCTCTGCAGAGATCGCATTTTCTGCATCTGATGCACCATGGAATGTTTGAACGCGCTGTAAATAACTTTCTCTGGTTGCTAATTGTCCTGTACGGGATGCTTGTGTCCAAAAATCACGGCGCAATGAAATGTCCATATCGCGGCGAATATTGCCTGATGCGACACCAAAATACGTTCCGCCTTCACCAACAACTGTTGTTTGCGGCAATGTTTTCCGTGTATATCCCTGAACCCCAGCATTTGCGATGTTGTTTGAGGTAACATTAAGGGCTTGCTGTGATACACGCAGGCTACTAAGGGCGATATTAAGGGCTTGAATGGACATTTTTGCCTATCTTTCCTGTTATAAAGGGTGTTGTGAGCACTGAATGTCAGTATTTCACATCATATAAAAGGTAGATATGCAATCACCGTGCCAGAATTAGAGCTTGGCATAGGATATCAGTATTATAGAAAAATAAAATTATCGTTTAGAAATTCGACCCATTAACACGTTCCATTGCATCAATGGTGTAATTAATCTGTAACTTGCGTAATTCATCAAAAGTTTGGCTTAGGCGGTTTATAGACCTTTCTATTGATATTTTATTACCATTGCCCTCAATGCTTGTCGCAACATTCGCAAGGTTTTCGGCACTTGTCCCCATAACAGCCGTTGCGGCATCAATTATAGCTTCTGGCGGGCAAGCACCTTCCAGGCCCCAGTAATCGTTAACCCCGTAAACGTCTTTTGAAATTTGTGTAACAAAGGGCTTGGTGTCTGTACAGCTTTGGGGGGGTGTACGTTCTGCGCGCAATTGCTCGTTAACATGGTCAATCATGCGCTGGCGTGCATCTTCTACAGTATAAGCCAAATAAGTGTCTGTACCGGCAGGGTTGCTAAAAGCCTCTTTTGATAAAAGTGGTGTCTGCGCACCCTGTGTTAGTTCATCATAAAGCTCAATAGCCTCTTGTTTGTCTTCTGTTAGCACACCGTCGCCGGCCAAAACTTCTGCGATTGATATATGTGCACTCGCATCTTCATCGGTACCAGATAATTTACAAAAATCAGAGGCATTACCTCTATTTTCGTCTGTGGCACAGCTTTCTTTTAAGACGGCTTTCATCGCCGTTGATCGAACGATCTGACCCTTTGCTCCTGGTGATCCGGCGACATTGGTTCTTTTACGACGATTTTTTTCTTTTAAGATCGCTTTTGTCACTTTGGTGTGGCGACGTGTCTCATTCTTTGCCATTTTAGCTGTGGTTATCTCACAGACAGTCTTGTCAACAGCGGGAAAATCTCGGGCGTTATCTTCGGCACGCTCCATCATGTCATGGGATCGTTTTATTTCTGCTAAAGCTTCCGCTTGATCTGCGGCCAGTCCTGCGGCCGCGGCACGTGACCCAAGCTCTTCTGTTGATAGTTTTTTTAACATTTCTTCGTCTGCGACAAGCTCTTCTTCTTTCGTTTCCACCTGTGAGGCAAACATGTCTTTTGTGCCTTGTAGAAAGCTTGACGCAACGTTACTTCCCAATGCTGTTATTTTTGTAATAATTGTTCCCCATTCGACACAGGGAACACATACCGCCAAGGCATCTTTGCGTTCGCTAACGCTAATGGTTGTATATGCTGCAAAAGACAGCAGAATAACAAGCGCAATTTGGTAAATCTTTTTTTTCATTTTTCAAATATCTTTAGTTGTTATTGTATTGGTGCGGACGGGTATGACGCGTTTTCTCTATTGATGTTACCTGTCGCCAGTGCATTTCTGTTGGCCAATAGCTTTATTTCATGGTTAGTACGTGCGACAATGGCATTGACCATGACCTCACAGCGTTTTACTTGCGCTTCGCCCTCATTGCATTTCAATGCAAATTGTGGGGAGTCAAACTGATATTGATAGAAATAACACTCCATTTCGGCCTGTCCAGGACATGGCCTGTTAGGTGGAATTACATTGCCCAATTCAAGATCAATAGCATTTACGAAAGATAGGCGATCTGAATCACCACCTGGAACAGCAGGACATGTTTCTGGTTCCAGAGCCCGTGCGCCCAATGTTTCAATGAATGTTGTATCGGGTGCAAGTTTTGCATCCTGTTGTTCTCTTTGTAAATAAACATCAGAAACGGCGGGATCATCAAAGGCTTTTGGAAGGGGGCTTTCACCCGTTACAGAAACGGCATAACGCATCATTTGCGCAAAGGCATCAATGTCTGAGCGCGCTATTGTTGAACAATCAATAAGTTTCTCCATGGCCTTGTCTTTATCTACGCGCTTAGGGTCGGCATTTGTACATACATCTTTAATGTTTCCGCGATGTTCGTCATCTGAACAGAATTTTTCAAAACGTTCCTTTTTCATCAATGTATGGGCAACAATTGGCCCGGCTGCTGTTGCGCCACCATTCACAAACTTTTTATCTTTACGAATAAGTTCCGCGACAAAGTCTTTATTTTTTTCTAATTCGGCCCCGCCACCATTAACTAAAAGGGCGCCCGTTACCAATTGACACTCACCGTCAGAAACTTTGTTATTGACCGCATCTTCATAGCGTGAATCTTCCATGCGCGCGACAAAGTCTTGATTGGCCGTTGCGTTGGCGACCTCTCCTAACTGTTTACCCATTTCAATATCACCCGCGCGCTGTTCTGTGGCGAATTTTTGCCACATGTCTTCTTTGAATGGCATAACCTGATCCATTATAAGATCACCAAAATTACCAGCAAGGTCTGTAAAGCCCGACATAAGTTGTCCAACAATCGCTTTTTGTGCTGCGGCAATGGCAGCGGCGATAAGCGCAGTAAAGCCTATGGCGTGGGCCTCTTTTGGTTTTGGTGTGCTTGCAACAAGAAATACAGCAATAAGCGCTGCACAAAATAACGTGAATATTTTGTTTTTAAATAATTTCATGGATCTTTGCGTCCCCTAATCATGGATCTATTATAGAGCGATAAAAGAAATCATCTTTGTATAATAGTGTCTTAAAATACCTAAACCTAATTTACATTATATCATAAAATGACTGCAAGCTGTATATCTTGTTGCACGCATTTAATCTTTGTTAATATTTAGAACTCTTTTATATAGACGCACACGAGGCTTCACGATATAATTTGCCAACAAATCAACCAAGACAGAGAAATAATGTCCGATATAACACCTAAAAACAATGACACCTCCGATGAGAGCAAATCACCAAACCAAGCCCCGGTGAGATCAGGACAGGCTTCTGGACAAGGCACGCCCGCACGCCGCCGCACGCCGTCTGGCGGTCAAAAAAGACCCAATAGGCCAACGCAAAAACAACCACAGAAAAATGCACCTACACCAGAGACAATGGATGCATTAGGTGCCGTTATTATGCGGAACACATTCTATAAAGACGGTTATCGCACATGGATGAAGATCGCTTTTTTCGAAGGGATTGCTTTGGTCGTGTGTTTAATAACATTATTATTTGTCATTATGACGTCTGAGCCAGAAAATCGCTATTTTGCGACTACTGCGGATGGTCGTTTGGTGAAAATGGTTGCGCTGGCACAGCCAAACTTAAGTGATGCGGCCTTATTGTCATGGGTTGCTCAATCTGCGACAGAGACGATGACATTTGGTTTCCATGATTATAAGCAGCGCCTCCAAGAGTCGTCTTCTTATTTCACGCGTCGTGGCTGGGAAAGCTTTACACAGGCCTTGCAGTCCTCTCGTATTATTGAAGCCGTTGAGGCTCGTCAACAAGTTGTAAGTGCAGTGCCCGGCAGTGCGCCAGTTATTGTTCAAGAAGGTGTTGTTAATGGCCAGTATCGCTGGGTTGTTGAAATGCCGTTGGTGGTAACATATAAATCAGGAAGCAGTAGTCGTCCCGATTCAATGCGTATTCGTTTAACGGTTGTGCGCGTTCCAACGCTTGATAGTGCAAGCGGTATTGGTATAGAACAGTGGATTGCGGTTAGCAATAGGTAGTATTAAAGAAATCATTTTGTGAAATGGTTTTCCGTGTTTAATTTAAGGGTGGTATTTACCACTTAAAAGTGGCAGGATTGCCACATTGTGATTACATGATGGTGTATGGTTTACAGTGTTAATAGTGACGGTTTTGAAGAAAGTGGAAGCGTGTTCTCGTATTCTAAAAATAAAATAATGATAAAGCAGATCGGGCGTTCTGGATATTTAGCTCTTATCGCTGTGGCGGTTTACGTTATATTGTCGGGTTTCTCTCTATCCCAAGCTGCGGCACAGACGACGGTACCTGGTGTAACTGTTGGTGCTGGCGGTGTTGAGAATGTACAAAATGATATCACGGGTGTATCTGTCCCAACAAATGCAAGTTCGGCCAATAATCCCGGTTTAGGCCTTCAGTTTAGGCGTGTTGAGGGTGTGGATAATGACCTCTCCAGTGAACTTGAAAAACAAGAAGAAGAAGCAAAACAAGAAGAACTGCGCCAAGAGCTACTCCGCAAGACGCGTGACCGTGCTCGCGAGCAGGCACAAGAGGGCTTGTTCCCGCTGCGCCCCGAAGAAATAGATCAGATGCTTGGTATTTATAATGCAACACGTGAGGTTGCCGAGACAGGTGGCATGATTGTTCCAAGGGCTGTTGTAAAAGTCGCAAATATATCTCTTGATCCCGGCGCAGCGCCAGAGATTATTCGCACAGCACCTGGTCATGTAACAAGCCTAACAATTCTTGATATATCTGGCCAGCCTTGGCCCGTTCAGGATGTAAGCTGGGGTGGTAATTTTGAGGTAACGCCCCCTGAGGCTGGCGGACATGTAATTCGAATCACACCATTATCTGCGCACGGCTTTGGTAATATGTCGATTCGCCTTATTGACTTGGCAACGCCTGTTACCTTTTCTTTGAATACCAGCCCAGATTTAGCCTTTTATCGTTTTGATGCAACAATCCCTGAATATGGACCCAATGGTTTAGCGCCAATTATTGATAGCGCGCGTGGCCCTGTTGCGGGTAGCGCATTGATGACGTCTATTTTGGATGGATCCCCGCCTTCTGCATCACAACGTTTAACGGTTTCTGGTACGGATGGACGGACAACTGTTTGGCGCGTTTCTGGTCAACTTTATGTAAGAACACCGCATAGTTTGTTGTCACCGGGCTGGACGAGTTCTGCAAGTTCTTCAGACGGGATGCGGGTTTATGCTGTTAATCAAGCGCCTGTTTTGCTGCTTTCAGATCGTGGTAATATGGTGCGCGCGCACATAGGAAAAGAAGAGATAGTTGATGACGGACAATAACGATTTTAATAATAATGATTTTGGCTCTGATTTCTCTGATGGGGAATTTGATGATGATGGTTTCCGTGAGAGCGGAGGCTTTAAAGAGGCTTGGGCCAATAGCCCGCTCTTAAAAATATTAACCCTAGCCGCGGGCGTCATTGTTATTATTGGTATTATTTTTATGTTTAGTGGCGATGAAGAGCTGGTTGAATCGCGCGTTCGTGGTGCTGCTGTTGTGACAGAGGCGCCTGGCGGGATTGTTGATGAGCAATATGACGAGGCATTGCAGGTTGCTGATAACCAACGTTTTGATGGTGCTGTTGAAACAGGTGGTAGTGTTTTACCTACACCAAGGGGTGCTTTAAAAGACCGTGTCGGTGAAAATGCGGACGATTTGGATGCGGCGGGTGCAGATGAAGATCCTTTGGCGCGTTGGCGCCGACGTGCTGAAGAGCGCGAGCGTGAACGTCAGACACAACAGCAGCAACAACAACAACAAGGTTTTGTTCAGCAACAACAGCAACAGCAAGAGGCACAAAGCACGGTTAATAGCGAACAGATTGATAAGCTTGCTAATGCAATGGCCGCACAAATGCAGAGCATCTTTGAGGGTCGCGCCATTTCTGGTTCTGAAACAATTACGGTGACGTCTGCCGAATCTGTTGCGGCGGAAAGATTCGAAGAGACGCGGGACGATATTTCTGATGGGTTTGATGAAGATGGAGATGGTGTTGAAACCATCATTATTCCAGCGGGTGAGATTTTCTACGGTCAGATTGTAACACAGGCAAGCTCTGATATTGATGGCCCCGTTCTTGCGCGGATTTTCTCTGGGCCTATGCGCGGCGCTAAAATATTGGGATCTTTTCAACGCGCTGAGCAAAATGCTCTTATCCTTTCTTTTGATACAATGGTCATTGATGGCATCGATTATCAAATTGATGCTGTGGCTGTTGACCCTAAAACAACCTCTCCTGGTATTGTAACAGATGTAAATTATCACTTATTTAAGCGCGTTATATTGCCCGGTGCGGCAGCTTTCATCGAGGGTATCGCGTCAGCCTTTGCGGAGCGTGAGAATAGCGTTACTGTGACTGGCGATGTTATTGTTGAAGAACAAGAAGACCTTAATACGGGTGGTAAAATAGCGACAGGTATTGAAGAATCCGCCCGTGTTGTTGGTGAGGTTCTTGAAGATGAGGCTGATCGCGTTGAGGAACCAACAGTTATTGTTGCCGCTGGCACCGCTGTGGGTATTCTCTTTGTGGAGCCATTGACAGACTAAGAATCTTTAATAAATGATTTTGTTTATTAGGATAGTTTTTAAGTAAGGATCGTAGAAGTATGACGAATGATATCAAAGATACAGATCTTGAGAATTTAGATAATGAAACCTTATCTGAGGACACACTTGCCCCGTTAGATGAAAATTCTGAAACATTTCCAGATATAGAAAATCCTGACGCTGACGCCGGGTTTTCTGACGCCGAGTTTTCTGATGGTGCGTTTGAAGATGATGATTTTGACACAGATGGTTTTGTGGATGATGATTTTGGCGATGATGACTTTGAAACAGATTCGTTTGATGGTGGGTTTGAAGAGGATTTCGATGGTCATGATCCTGTGGTCGCGTCTGGCGGTTTTGATGCTTCGGCGTTCTTGAAAAAGAACTTTCACTATATTCTTATTGCTTTTATTGGTGTTTGTGGTGTGTGGTTTGTTCTCTCGAGTTTGCTGACACCCGTTAATGATGGTTCTTTTGTCCAGCAACCCGTTGAAATGTCCAATAGTGCTGACTTTAATAATGACGCCGATTTTTCTAGCGATAATCCTTTCGCTTCTGTTCCAGCGGCCCCTGTTTTAAATTTAGAGACGCCGGCCACGGCAACCGTTTCTGAAGCCGATAACAATACCACCACTATTGTACAAGGGTCACTTTTAGGTGGTGCAAAGCCTGCACTAAAGTCACCTCAATCAAATCCAGATGTTAGCGTAACGGATGTTGTTACAAATACTGCAAAGAATATTAATCCTCAAACATGGGTTCAGGAAATTGAGCAGGCATCGGCCGATATACCGCCAATGCCGTCTCCTATTTCACGTGATGAGGCCCCCGTCTTTCCAACGATGAGAGCCGATAGGTTAATTCCCGCAACAGGTTCTTTGAGTGCCCCCACTGAAAATACTATAGCCGAAGATGCTATAGAAGACGTTATAGATGCAATAAGTGAACCTGCGCTGACCTCAAGCGCCACTACTATTGTGGGTAGCTCTTTTGATCAAGAAACGTTTAAGGCAGATATCTTAAAAGAGGTTGGCATGCTTGTAGATAATCGTATGGCAGATGATCGCTTGGCGGAGCAGCTTAAAACGTTGTCATCATCAATTGCGACTCTTACACAAAATGTTGCTGATATAAAACAAGCGCAACAAGATATTAAAAACACGCCGGTGGTAACAACCGCTGAAGTGCCAATGGCTATCGATCAAAAAACATTGACTGAAGGCGTTGTCTCACAAGTTTCGGAAATGATGGAAAAACGCTTTACAACATTGTCCGATAGGCTGGACGGTATCGAGAAGCTGGCATCTGAAAAGGCCGTTCCTGTGGTACTGGCACCAGCAGAGGTTCAAAAAACACAAGCGTCTCGCGTAGAAACATTAAGAGCAGAAACACCCACAAAAACAATCACGCCTAAGGTGAAAAAATCCACTGTTGTTAAAAAGCCCACGTTGCGCCCCTCTATTGTAAGCAAGCCTGCTATCAAGAGTTCTTGGATATTGCGCGCGGCACAACCAAATGCTGCATGGGTGTCACAAACAATGCAGTCTCAGATTCAGAAAATTGCGGTTGGTGACACATTGAACGGTATTGGCCGCGTTACATCTATCACGAATGGCTCTGATGGGTGGGTTGTTGTTGGTACAACAGGTCAAATTAAGCAATAGTTCTTATTGCTTATATTTTACGAAAATATTACTAAAAGGTTAAAATGTGACCATTTTAGCCTGTTGTGAATAATTTAAAATATATCTATATCAATGGCTTGGTGTATTTTTGATAAATAATCATTGCCAAAAGTGGCGGAAATGTGTTTAAATTATGGTATAGGGTTTTTTAGGGGAAGTATTTCATATAACTATGTTTAGTCGTTCATATCAAATATTGGCATTAATGCTGTTGGTTACTGTTTTGGTCGTTAGTCCAGACAGTACAGCCTATGCTGGTGTATGGGACGGGCTTGTGATAAATATTCGTAACTCTGTTTCAGATTTTCCTAAGATTATAACGACCGTCTGTTATCTCTTTGGTCTTATTTTTGCAATATCAGCAATTTTACGCTTTAAGAAACATGTCGATGATCCGCGCAGTGAGCCTCTTAATGGTCCTGTTGTACGTTTGATTATTGGTGGTTGCTTGTTGGCATTCCCTGTGGTCGTAAGAATGATGGTTGAGACCATTGGTGAGGTTGCTGCTGGTGTTCCTGCGGATATTCCCGCTGGTGCAGGCTCCGATGGCCTTGGTGGTTTGCTTGAGAATTTACAGGATTCCTTTAGTAGTCCGGCAAGATTATTTGCTGTCATTGCGTATTTATTTGGCATTAGTTTCGGTGTTTGGTCTCTGTTTGAATTCGTTAAATCGGCCGATTCACCGCAACAAGCGCCCTTAAAGCGCCCAATTATGATTGCTTTAACCGGTAGTGCCCTTTTAAGTTTGCCAACTATCGTTGCCGCATTAAGAAGTACTTTTGATACTTCGACAGGTGTCAGTCTAGCTAGTGGACCTGCTCTTGCTGGAACACAGGGGGGCATGGCTCTTGATCAGATATTGGTTAATTTTGTTACTAATATCCATGGGCCTTTGATTGATCTTGTGGGACATGTTTCCTTTATCGCTGGTTTGGCTTTTGCACTAGTTGGTGTCTTCCGTTTGATGAAAAATGCGCAAGATGGACCAAAATCACCATGGGGTATGGGTACAATAGGAACATTTCTAACCGCCGCCGCTTTGTTGTCTTTAAACAATATGCTGGGCGCAACGCAAATGTCAGTTTTTGGCAGTACAACGATCAGCACTTATGCCGTTTTAGCAGATGCGCAGGGTATGGACCCCTTAATTGCAAGTCGTGCCAATGATGCTATTCAAGCTGTCTTTATGTTTGTACAGCTGGTTGGTTGGGTTAGTTTTGTTCGCGGATTATTTATTTTCCGCGCATATGGTGAAGGAAATGGTCAAGCTACGATGGCCGCAGGCTTCACACACATAATTGGCGGCGCTATTGCCGTTAATCTTTCGGCATTCGTGAATGCCGTTCAACTAACGTTAGGCCTTGTTGGGCTAACGTTTATTTAACAAGTAACATCTTTAGGAGGGAAACTAAGATGAAACATTTACACTATAAACTAGCAGCGGCGATTACCGCTTCTGCATTTCTAGGAACTGGATCAGAGGCACATGCTACTGGCTTTCAGGGAATCTCAGCAACTATCCGCGATTCAGTAAGTGATGTACCTAAGCTTTTGACAGTGATGTCTTACTTGGTTGGTATTGGCTTTGCTATCGCCGGCGTTTTAAAACTGAAAGCTCATGTTGATAATCCACAAACACCATTAAAAGATGGTGTTATGCGTCTGGGTGCTGGTGGAGCGTTACTTGCACTGCCTGTCCTTATTGAGGCAATGCAAGGTAGTATTGGTAGTGGTGGTGCTTCTGGCACAACGACACTTAATTCTTTAGATGCATTGGACTTTTAATAGTTAATGTCTGATTCAAGTAAGACAGACTTAAAAATTACGTTGGGCGTCGGTCGTGTGACCGGCGCCACACGTACTTCTACGCAGGCCGCCTTTACGGGCGACGACCTTAAGCAGTTGAAAGTTAGAATTTTTGAACGTGATGATCACACGTGCAAATGTTGTGGCTTTCGTTCTGAAAAATATCAAGATATATTCTTCCTTGATCGCAACCCAAAGAACTTTAGCGATAAAAATTTAGTAACGACCTGTATTTTTTGTCATCAGGTCTTTCATTTGGAAAAAACCGCTGATATGCGCTCTGGTGTATTGGTTTGGTTGCCCGAAATTTCACAAGCAGATTTACATCACATTGCCCGTGCTATTTATGTAGCACGCGTAACACAGGGCCCAATGGCGGACGGTGCGCGTGCCGCATTAGATGTCATTATGGCACGACGTGATGAAGCACAAAAACGTATTGGATCTGATGATCCAACGCTTATTGCCCATATTATGCAGGATTTCATGGAAGATCGTGAATATGCGGCGCGTGCTAAAAAAATGGACGGTATTCGTGTCTTTCCGCTTGATCGTCGTATTATTAAAGAGGGCGAGTTAGAGTTTAACCAATTTCCACAGATTTTGGCTTATTGGCGCTCTAAAAAAGGCCCCTTCGGCGCAAATATGCCTGCAACATGGCAAGATACATTGAGCCGTGTTCTTGATAAGGTCGCCTAAGCCACTATTCCTCACTATCCTTAAAAATTGTTGATTAATCACGCTATTGCTATTGCATCAATAGGCGCCAGCTTTTACACTGTTATTTGTTATAATGATAAATGCATGACGATATTGTCATGATAGGGTTTTAGACTGGATTAACATTAATGAGTTTTTTTAAAAAACTAGCTGCTCCTTTTGCGATGATGGCGCGCCATCCTGTTGAATCCTTTATTCGCCTTGAAACATCCGACGATGAGCACACCCTCGTTGCTGATGATGGCTCACTCATCAGTTATATACGTGTTGATGGTAGTCGTCAGATTATCGGTGAAAAAGAATATAATCACATTGTTGAAAGTGCCAATATTAAAATAGGGTCGCGTTTTGACCGCCCTGGTTTTGGCATGCAGGTTTATTTCTGTCGTAATCCAGAACGCATGAAGAAAGAAATTGGGCGTTTTGTACAACCAAACAGAACGGCAGCGCGTAATATCGGGCTAGAGCTCGATGATTTATTTGATGAAAAAGAACGCCACCTTAGTCATTTCTTGGCGTGGGAAGAAATTTATTTTGTTGTCTGGACACGCCCTAGTGCGATGAATAAGCGTGATTTTGAGCGTGCCAGAGAAGAGTTGGCTGAGAAGAAATGGGTTAATGCCCGTAACTCTCAATATCCGCATATGGTTTTTGATATGTTGCGCGGGCGTCACAAAAGTTTTGTGTCTTCTATCACAACATCTTTAGATGAGTTAGGGATCAAGGCTAAGAAATTAACCTGTCATGAGGCTTTGCGCGCTGTGCGGTCTAACTTATATCCGTCTTTTGCCAATGAAGAGTGGGCTGCCAATTTACCGGGTGATAAAATTCGTCCCCGCGCCACAGAAGATCCTTTTGATGCCTCTGATGTTTTATGGCCGCCAATTCGCACACAATTGGCGATTGGTGACGCGGAATTGGTTGACCGTTCAACGGTACGTATTGGCGATATGTTATGGGGGGGGTGTGATGTCACGCTCGCGCCATCTGATCCAACGCCTTTTCCTGTTTTGATGAGCCGCCTTATTGATGCGCGCGTGCCTTTTCGTATCTCTTATTTAATTGAGAGTGGCGGTATTCAGGGGATCGCAACAAAACGCCTTATTGCCTCTATTTTAGGCTTTACCAATGGGGTGAATAAGCAGGTTAAGGAATCTATTGAATCATTAGAAGAAATTGCCCGCGATGAGCCCGTGGTCAAATTACGTATTTCTGCCGCAACATGGGCCCCAGAAGATAAACCAGAATTGTTAAAAGAACGCACATCATCTTTGATGCAAGCGATTGAGAGTTGGGGATATTGCCAAGTATCAAATATGCAGGGCGACCCGCTTGATTGTGTTATGTCTTCGGCGATGGGTTTGGCTTGCGCATCAACTGCGCCAGCGGCGATTGCACCTTTATCTGAAGTTATGAAGCTAATACCGTGGCAACGTCCATCAAGCCCCTTTGAAACAGGCGCGGTGATGTTACGCACACCTGATGGGCGCCCTTGGCCTTACCAAACGGGTAGTAATTTAACAACAACATGGTTTGATCTTATTTTCGCCCAACCTGGTGCTGGTAAATCTGTTTTGATGAATACGCTGAATTTGGGGACATGCTTAACGGCTGGTGGTTCTAGTCTTCCTTATGTGGCGATTATTGATATTGGACCATCTTCGGCGGGCTTAATTTCAATGTTAAAAGATGGTCTACCAAAAGAGCGCCGCCATGAGGCCGCACATTACAAATTACGCATGACCCCTGACTATGCGGTTAACCCATTTGATACACAATTAGGGTGTCGTTATCCGTTGCCTGATGAGCGTTCATTCTTGATTGGTTTAATTACCTTGTTGTGTACGCCGCCGGGTCAAGAAAAACCCTATGATGGGATCCCACAACTTGCTGGTCTTGTTATTGATGAGGTCTTTAGGTGGCGTGATGAAACGGAGGCCAGTTCCGAGGCACGTGGTTATTTAGAACGCCTTGATGAAACGGTCGATGAAGCGATTAAGAAATATAATCTACACTTGCCCAAAGAACCGACATGGTGGGATGTTGTTGATGTTTTTGTTGATGCAGAACTTTATCATGAGGCTTCCTTGGCACAGCGCCATGCGGTGCCAACCTTACAAGACACTATTACGGCGGCACGTCGTCCGCAAATCCGTGCCCTGTTAGAAGAAACACAAATTGGCGCCAGTAGTGAAAGCGTGATTAACGCCTTTGAACGTATGGTAACGTCCGCTGTGCGTGAATTCCCGATTTTAGCATCCATTACCCGCTTTGATCTGGGTGCGGTGCGTGTTTGTGCGCTTGATTTACAAGATGTTTGCCCACAAGGTGATGAAACGGCGGATCGTCAAACGGCTATCATGTATATGTTGGCGCGTCAGACATTGGTCAAGGGTTGGTGGATTGGTCCAGAAAGCTTACCCAGTATTCCAGAGAAATATCGTCCTTATCATGAGCGTCGTATTCGGGATATTAAAGAATCACCAAAACGTCTTTGTTATGATGAATTTCACCGTACCAGTAAATCCGCGGCTGTGCGCTCTCAAATTGTACGGGATGTCCGTGAGGGACGTAAATGGGGTGTTCAAATTGTCTTGTCATCACAATTATTGGGTGATTTCGATGATGATATGGTCGATTTGGCAACGGGTGTATGGATTTTGGGTGCTGCTATCTCGGATAGTGCTGTTGAAAGAGCGCAAGAACGCTTTGGTTTGTCCGATACCGCCCGCTGGATTATGCGCCACCGTTTGACAGGTCCGCGCAGTACAGGTGCGCCAGCCTTATTTATCTTAGGATCAAATGAGGGGCGTTATGAACAGCATTTGGTTAATACGCTTGGCCCTATTGAATTATGGGCTTTATCAACCTCCTCCGAAGATGTTGCCATTCGTACGCGTTTATATGAGCGTTTGGGCGCGTCGATTGCGCGCCGTATGTTGGCCGCCGCCTTCCCTGGTGGTTCGGCACGTAGTGAAATTCGTCGCCGTGTTGATATGCGTTCCAAGTCGGGTGATGTAGAAAGCGCCGCAACCTATGCCATTATCGAAGAGATTGTCGAAGAAATGGTCACGGCCGCACAGAATAAGCGTCTTGTTTCGTAATAAAATCAGATCATGAAAAACTCTTTGTCTATTATTCAAAATAACATCAACACCTATGGTTGTGTCGATGATGTCACCTTAATTGCGGTCAGCAAGCGTCAACAAGATGATCGTATTAAGGGTGTTTTGGCGTTAGGCGTTCGTGTTTTTGGTGAAAATCAAGTGCAAGAAGCCATGACACGCTGGCAAGAAAGACGTGAGAATTATCATGATTTATCTCTCCATTTATTGGGACCACTACAGTCCAATAAAGTGAAAGATGCAGTTGCATTGTTTGACGTTATTCATAGTGTTGATCGTTTAAAAATTGCACAAAAAATTGCTCTTGAGGCAGAAAAACAAGGCCGTGTTATCTCATGTTTTATTCAAGTGAATACAGGAAATGAAGCGCAAAAATCAGGAGTTGATATTACTGATCTTGATGGTTTTTATACAGCTTGTATTGATTTGGGGTTAAATATTATTGGTCTCATGTGTATTCCGCCTATCGATGAAGAACCCGCTTTTCATTTTGCTTTATTACAGAAAAAAGCCCAACAATTGGGCGGTCTGGCATTAAGTATGGGTATGAGCGGTGATTATGAAACGGCTTTAAGATTGGGTGCGACACATATCCGCGTTGGCTCTGCCTTATTTGGCGAGCGCGCCTTATGAGTTATCGTGATTTTGAAGCATAAGTAATGCTAAATGCGTTTCATCACTGATGGTTTTTGATAAAATATTATTGGTTATGTTTGAAGAGACACGGTTACCCTCATGATCAATAAAATGCCGTCCACGAATATTAATGACCGGTGTTTCACCATTGAATGGTGTGTTTATTCTTGCTTGTGCTAAAACTGCATAGGGATTTTCGCTGGGATTTTCGCTATTTTTATTATTAGCGTTAATAGTATTGAATAAAGTGTCATCAACCTCTTTATGGCCTTGTTTTATAATCTCAATCCGTTGTTTTTCTAATGGTTGTGTTATATCGCCGTTTGAAGCCATTTGTGTTTGTGGAATTTGTGGTCCTGCAAGTGGGGGTTCTTTGGTTTCATCAATGACCATGGCCATCATATGTTCTCCAATATCTTTGCCCGACGTCTCTTGTACTATCACATTGGCAATGGAACTGGCGGCGCCGATAATACCACCAAATATTGCTCCACCGGCGATTCTGGCTATAGGTTGAATCCCGTCTCCTGTTATTTCACGGTAGATATTACCAATAATGGGTAAATGTTGCATGGGGTTGATGACATCGACCATGTCCCAGAAACTAAAATTATCTTCTTTGGTTTGGGATGTCTTATGATCTGTTTTTGCAGGGGTAATATCTTCCTTACCCTTTGATTTAGCAACGGAATTCTGTTGTATGCGGTGTTTCTTACCGTCATCAAACATGTCAAAATTTGTTGTAACCGTTATGTTCATTTTTATAATATCTTTTCAAATCCGGTCATTAGACCTATTATTTAAAAGAACATTGCAAACACAGTGCCACTTTTGTGAGATTTTTTAATGACGATGCAAAAACCAGCTATTTTTATCGATAAAGACAGGATACACGTTGCCCTAAAGCGCACGTTGATGGCGCATCTTTGTCTATCTGCGGAGGCGGTTTTTAAACATGCAGAAACGATTCAAGGGGCAGATATTATCCTATCTAGTGTGGAGGGTGCATCAATCAACGAGAAGCCCGTTTATAGTCTAAAAAAAGATGAACCAATTGCCTTAACAGCGTTAATAGCAGATATTTTAAATCTTCTGCAGGCATGGCGTCATGAACATAAGCGCTTTTTAATGGTGTCTGATGCACTGAGGGTTGATTTACAAACGAAAATTTTGTCGATCGATAAAGAGTGCCAAGTTCACCTCACTGAGAAAGAAACACAGATAATTGAAGCCCTATATCATGCGCCCGATCACGCGCTGACACGCAATGATTTATTGGAAAAAGTCTGGTATATTGATAGGCAAGATATTGAAACGCATACCGTTGAAACCCATATCTACCGTTTACGCCAAAAATTAATCAAGGCAGATACGCGTTTGGATGACTTTATTCAAACAACGGATAACGATGTAACAAGTTTTTATGCTCTGAATATTGATCTTGTCTAATACTATAAGCGGCCCTTATAGAGGTCTAAAAAAACTTGGATTGATTCATAAACTGACCGCGCACTATTATGCGGGATATGGGTAATACCATTAATGCGCAGTATTTCAATTTTATCCCATATGGCCTCATAGCCAGAAAACAACTCTGTTTGATCGTCGTTAGTAATAAAATCATCAGCAAAGGGAAACGGTTTTGGTGTTTGTTTGACAACAGTCCCCGCACCAGAATTAGCGCGCTTTTCATAGACGGATACTTGACGGGCAATATTTTGGTGCTCTTGTGTTGCTTCTTTTTCTAGTGTGTCATCTTCTTGGGGATCAATATCGTCATAAAATTCAAAAACACGACACATATCTTCTTTTATTAAAGCCTGCACCGCGGTTAAAGAAACATTGGTGATGTCATTAACCACAAGGTCTTCTTTGGCAGTATCGCGGGCTTTCTTTTTTTCTTGGGGAGACGGATTCTTGTCATCTTTTCGCTGTTTTTTTTCATCAGATACGGGATTCGTGCTTGTCACGCGGTCAAGACCGAGAAGATGTGTCAGATTCACGCTGGAGAAATCACTAGCCATGGCTAAGATTATAGCAATAAATCACATGAAATTGAAATAATATTATTTTGCGTAAAGGTCGAGCAATTTTTCATTGATTGTCAGTGGCTCATCGCGTGATGTTAATAAGATATTCATACGTTGCATGTCCCAAATCGTCAGGGCGTTAATCTTACCAATCATTATCCAATAATCAGTACCATCAATATTAAGGGGTTTATTCTGATCTGCACTTAAAGGGCGAATTTCTAACTCTGCAACACCTAATGATACGGGATCACCACCACCACTAAACGCAATAATGTGCTCATTAGAAATATTATGTTTTTGATACTCTTCTATATTGGGAACAATTATTGCGTAATTTTCACCAAAAAGGGTGTAGGAGAAGAAAGTATCTGCAGAGAACTCTTCTAAGAACAGTTTTTCTTGTATTGTGCTGTAATTTTGTAAATCTAGATCGATTTCAATGTTGAGGACTTGATCTTCGAATGTATTATAAAATACTTCTCTTAACTTTATTTCTTGTTGTTTTAAGACGGGTTCTTTGTCGAAATGATGGGCATCAATATAGGCTTTGGTTTCTTTTGCCCAGCTTGTAAAGTCGGGCGTGGCATTGCTTAATTTATAAAACATGCTTGCAACCTCTAGGGCAGAGCTTGCCTGAAAGACGTTATCGGCTTTTGGTGCCCCTTGCCAACTAAGCATAAAGACGCAGAAAAAAGACAAACTAAAGATGATGTTTTTCAAGAATATCATATCTTTGATAATACCCTTAATAAGGTTAAACTATGTTTAACAATATAATGTGATAAAGAAGCTTATGCCAGACGATAAAAGAACAGAGATGGAATCATTGTTAAATGATGAAGATACGGGGCTGTGGCGCCGTGTGATGAAATCTGTGCGACCCTTTGGTGACAATCACACAACAGATGTTTTGGATGATGAAAGAGAACACACGCAAGATACTGTGTCTTTTGCCGATTTATTAGCCGAAGATGATGGGCGTTCGATCTCATCTGTTATTATTCCGCCCAAAGAACGAGTGGTTAAAACAGAACGTTCAAAACTGTCGCCTAAAAAAACAGCTAAAGACATTCGTGATATGGGGGATGATGTTGATCGTCGGACGTTTGATCGCTTAAAACAAGGTAAATTGCCAATTTCAGCAAGTCTTGACCTACACGGTATGACACAAGACATGGCGCACAATGCTGTAAAAAACTTTATTCATCGTCATTACGATCTAAAACAGCGACTTGTTTTGATTGTGACAGGGAAAGGCCGTTTTTCACCTTTTGGTGTCGGTGTTTTGAAGAAAAACTTACCGAACTGGTTAAAAGATCCCGATATTAAACCGATGATTTTAAAAATTGTTCAAGCCCGTCAAAAAGACGGCGGTGGCGGTGCATTCTATGTATATCTAAGGCGCAATAGATCATAAAAAACCGTATCTAGCACATATGTGTGACCAGATACGGTTATAATATTTAACGTATTTATCTTAAGTACTCAGCGCATTTTCACCATCAATAATGGCGGCGATGGCATGTAAGATTGAGGCAATACGCACGGCGTCTTGGATAGCTGCCTTTTGAACACCATGATCGATTAAGACCTTTTCATGGGACGCAATACACATACCACATCCATTAATCGCCGATACGGCAATGGACCATAGCTCAAAATCAGCTTTTTCAACACCAGGATTGGCCAGAATATTCATGCGTAGGCGTGCAGGCATTTGCGCGTAATCAGCCTTTTCAACCAAATGCACGAAACGGTAATAAATATTATTCATCCCCATAATCGCGGCGGCTGATTTTGCGGCACTTAAGGCATCTTCTGATAGATGGTTTACGGCCTCATCATTGGCGGCTTTGATAACCGTCGTGTTTCGTGTTGCAAGGGCAGAAGCAAGGATTGTCCCCCATAATTGTTGCGCCGTTAATGAGGGTGTGTTCGTAATCCCGCTTAGGTTTAAACGCATATCTTTAGCGTAATCGGGGATCATATTTTTAAGCGTATCAAGTGACATGTTTTTTATCCTTTATTATTGTATTTTGCTGAAAAAAGAAAAGGGGGACGACGTTGCCATGATGACAATATTATCCCCCCAAGTTTAGTCTTCGCTTGCTTGTTATTATCACAAGCGTGTCCTAATCTTTTTCTTTATAGTGTTTCTTGGCCTTGTTCCCAGTTACATGGGCACAGCTCGTCTGTTTGAAGGGCATCTAATGTACGCAATGTTTCTTGTGGGTTGCGACCTACGGATAGATCATTTACAAGAACGTGGCGGATGATGCCTTCTGGATCAACGATAAATGTTGCGCGGATACATACACCTTCTTCTTTGTGTAAGATACCGAGTTCTTCAGAAAAATTACGTCTGATATCTGATAACATTGGGAATTCTAGAGCCTTAAGATCATCATGATCATTGCGCCATGCAAGGTGTACAAACTCAGAATCTGTTGAAAGACCCAAAAGCTGTGTATCACGATCGGCGAAATCAGATGTTAGGGCGTTATAACCAGCAATTTCTGTTGGGCAAACAAATGTAAAATCTTTTGGCCATGCGAACAGTACAAGCCACTTACCCTTATATGTTTCTTGTGTGACCTCTTGAAATGCATCTTTTGCATCGCCCGTTACCACGGCGGTCATTTTAAAATCAGGTAACTTATCACCAATAGTTAGCATTTTTTTCTCCTTAAGATAATCTATGTTCATATTTCTATTTTTAGAATGATTCTAAATCATGGTATAAACATATGTTTTTGATATGACTTTGTCAAGTCCAGCACAATAAATATTATAATTTACATAACATTTTGATATAATAGCATCATGCAAAAAAATGTAAATACCGCTAATCCTGCAAACCCACATAATATTGAATATGGACGGTGTTATACAGACTGGAAAATAAAAGATACAACACCGTCTTGGAGGGAGGCTTATTTTGAGACATATTTACATGAATTGAAGGCGACATTAAAAAATTACGGACTTCCCATGCCCGCAGAACCAGGAATATATTCTGGCTGTTATCATGATCTACTGTTCCTTGATAGTCACGGAATTGTTGTGCGCACTGGTATCATTGATGTACTACGTTTAATAAATCCAGGAATTATACAACCGCTTCATTGGTCTAAAACATCAAGCGGTCTAACCGTTGCATTATATCCTGGTTTGGAATTATTAATGCATATCGTGCAAGATATTACAGAGCAAAAGAAGGCTTTAGGAAATGACATTGTGGTTTGGGGAAATGATAATCTTGATTTGAAAGTAGAGAATTTGGGGTCTATAAATAATGGTCTACAAGGAATATTAATAGATGTTGATAATAAACCCACTTATGCTTTTCCTTCTAAGATAAATTTTTTACGCAATAATGCTTTATCTCTTGATTTGAAGAAACCCCCTCATTTACAAGCCCTTTTAAGTAAGATTTCTACGAATCATTTTGGGAATCCATTTAACGACGAACAAGAAAAAACAATAACACAAGACGTAAGACACGCTTACTTACAGGCATTTAATTATCACCAACCGTTACGCCGTGCATTTGCGCGTGCATTTAAAGATGTTGATCCGCGTGCCCCTCTTAACGAACAGGCATCCGATGCAAAGGCTTTGGCACAAGCATGGGCAATGGCAAAGAATTTTCATGATCATGGCTATAAAATTCTGGGTAAAGAAACGAATGAACAGGGCCAAAAGATTGGGCGACGTATCGTTCAACAAGAACGTCGCCTTTATAGTCCGTGGACAAAGAAGCTATAATAAAGCACTGATTTATAATGCTTATTTTGTTTTACGAAATTATTCAATTGCTTTTATTTTTTAACTCTGTCAGACTTTTAATCATGAAGACACAACGACACATCTTTTTAAATCTCTCTTTATACGCATCTGTGGCGCGTATTGATTTGCGACGAATGGGCTAAAGCCCATAAGGTCGTTTTATGTTGTTGCGCACATATTTCTTTTAAATTTTTTCACTCCTTATGGCCAAGATGTATTGATCGCTCAATGATCTGTCTCTTGCCTGCGCTTAATTTTTCAAAAGCACATATAAGGATTTAAGAGAATGAAAAATACGAATCAAAAACAAAGTATAAACGCCCAAAAAACCATTAAAAAAGATTTCATGTTGAAACAGATGGGGAAAAAATATTTAACCCACATTATAGCGATGCAAGATCATGTTTATGATTATCTACCAGCGATACATAAAGCGTTTATAACACCGAAAACGAAACAGCAATTTATGACCTTTATGCAAAAAGGACAGATGATTGGTTGTTTCCAAAAAAATGCCTTGATCGGGCAATTAATCGCGGCCAGCCCGGCCACGGATAAAGATCTTGTTGGTGGTTTAAAGGGGTTAGATATTGACCCTGAAAAAGCCGTTATTGTTCAAGGCGTTTTGGTTTCTCCCGATCATCGCAAAAAAGGCGTGATGGGTTTCATGGTGAAGCAAATCATGCATATGACCAAGGGTTCAAAGTTATCACAAGTTTGGGCAGAGATTGCCCGTGATAATGAGGCAAGTTTAAGGGGGTTTCTCGCCAATGATTTTAATATCGTTGCGGGGCGTGTTGATCCAGCTGATGGTTGTCAGCTTTATTTCTTAAAGCACGATGATGACCATAACATCGCCAATCAGAATGGTATAAGTGAAGAGCTATCAGGATGTTTATCTAGTGATTACAAAAATATTACCAAGCGTCTCGATAGGGGTGATGAAATCACTGCCGTAAATTGGCAAAAGAAAACTATTACATGGTTGTCTAAACCAAAAACCTTAAACACATAGGAGAGTTCATCATGTTAGAAGAAAATCTTTTGACGATAGAAAAATTTACCAGCTCTGAGACTGGTATCAATATTTTGTTAATCGGCGCGATACATGGTGATGAGACATGCGGGGCTTATGCCCTGCATCGTCTGGGCCATGAGATTAAAAGCGGAAAAATATCTTTAAAAAAAGGATCTGTTACAACCATACCGATTGCTAATCCAATCGCCCATGCCCGAAAAGCACGAAAAATTAATCTTAATTTAAATCGGATTATTGGCCTTAAAAATCACGTTGGAGATTATCCTGAATATGATTATGCGAGTCAGATTGAGAGTGCTATCCAAGACGCCCATATCATTGTTGATTTGCATTCGACCCCCCATGGCGGGAATCCGTTTGTTTTTCAAGATTACCCAACCCAGAGCGGTATGGCCTTGGCAAAATCTGTTGGATGTGATGCTGTGGTTCAAGACTGGCCTATGATGTTACACAATAGCGGTGTTACCGATCTGGCGGATACGCCGCTTTATTGTCACAAACAGGGTAAAAATTCGATATTAATCGAATGTGGAAAAAATGGAACAGATCTAGCAGATCAGATTGCCTATCAAGCGGTCATAAAAACCCTCGTGTTTTTTGAGATGATTGATACCTCAGTGACACAAGAGAGCAAGGTCGAGGCTGTGGCGATTTATCAAGCATATTACGTGATGCGTAAAGACAAAGAAGGATCTTTTGCAAAACACTATCAAGATCTTGATCCGCTGGAAAAAGGAGAGATCATTATTAACTATGATGATGGTCAATCGCTCATGTGCCCTGATGATGATTTATATCTAATGATTCCAACACCGAATGCCACAATTGGTGAAGAGTGGTTTTACTTTGTGAAAAAGATCACGTAAGCTTTGTTGGTAATTGAAGGGAAAATAACATGATCGAAATGATTGAAAAACAAGGGCGCGAAGCGGGCGTGAAATTAACGGTTTCTGGCGCGGTTCATGGCAATGAGAAATGTGGTACTAAGGCGATACGTCGTTTCTTAGAGAACTTAGAAACAGGCGAAATCATATTGGAAAAGGGCACGATTCGTTTTTTGCCTATTTGTAATCCACGCGCTTATGACGCACATGTTCGTTTTATTGACGATAACTTAAACCGTGTAATCGTTCGCAATGATAACCCGCAAAGCTATGAACAAGAGTTGGCACAACATATGTTGCCCCATCTCGATTGGGCAGATGTTATTTTGGACTTACATTCTTATACGGCGGCTGATGTCCCCTTTGTGATTACTGACGGCGATGCGGCTTTTGATTTTACTGTGCATGCGGCCTGTGACTATATGGTTTACGGTTTAACCGAAATGATAGCCAAAAAGTCATGTCCCAAAGCTTTCTATACAGTAAAGGCCTATGGCTATAATCAAGGCAAGCCGAGTTGCACCGTTGAATGTGGTCAACATGAAAGCGATAATTCACCACATGTTGCCTATCAAACAATTCTCAATATTTTGGTGCATTTTGGGATGATTGATAAAAAACACTATAAGGAAAACAGCGCCCTAACTATTTATGATGCGACGAATGTGATTTACAAAGATCGCCCCGCAAAATTTGTCAAACCATGGGATAATTTTGAAGCTGTTAGTGCGGACACATTGATTGGCGTTTATGACGACGGCGAAGAAATGCGCGTTGATCAAGATTGTATATTATTCATGCCCAAAGATGATGCGGTTATTGGTGCAGAATGGTTTTATACGGCAGTTCAAAGGCAAAAAGCGTCATAATTAACTCTACGCTTTGTGTTACGCCTCTTTTTCTTGTAAGGTGAAGATGGTTCAATATTTTAAAAGGATAATCATTATGCGTTCATTTTTTGCGATGGCTATATGTGCCACATTAGTTTTCTTCTCAAACACCACTGTTCGTGCGCAAGACCTTGTTGTTAAGGTTGAGGGAATGACGTGTGCGGTTTGCGTTGCTGCCATTACAGAGTCCGTCTTAACGAATGAAAATGTTGAAGAAGTAGAGATTGATTTAGAGTCCGGTTTGGTAACCGTTATGCCTAAAAAAGACATGATTGTTGATGCGCAAGCTGTGAAAGATTTGATTAAGGACGTTGGTTATAAAATCGCCCCTTCAGAGACAGCGACAGAAGACAGTGCGGAATAGAAGATAGTGACACGGTTGAAAAAAGATTTTTCACGAATTTTTTCACAAGATTTAATTATCTATTTACGTGATTATGATTCCTATGGGTTTGCGTTTGAAGAAACAGAAATTTCCAAGGCGCGACTGAAAAATGTACTAAAAGATTTCTATAAAATAAATGATTTTCCAAGTGATGATCGTCAGTTCAATCATATGTTTCCTTTGATTTTTAATGTTGCTGCTGGCACGGCTAGTGTTAATGAGAATAAATTCCCATCATGTGTATTTGGATTTGGCGGCAAAGAAACCCCAACCAAAAAAGCACTTTTGCCAATGATTAAAAAGATGTCTTTTTACGCAGTGATTAGCGGCTATAGTAATGGCGATTATTACTTCAATGAAATTGATCCGCAAAGCGCCTATGTAAAAAAAGAAGCATTGGTGAAGGATATTACAGATGGACAATTCGAAGACCCTGCCTTTATTATATATTTTGATCTTAACAAGGGTATTGTAAGGGATGCGTCACAAGAGATCGCCGAAGCATGGTTTGAAGAGATTTTCTGGGACTTAAATTATGAATGTGAAATGGGGGAGAAAACCCATGACGATATTCCACCATTCATAGAAGAGCATCACAAAGATGGCCCCCGTTTATGGCGCGATCTATCAATGCCAAAATCCAGCCCTTATTAATTTTATATATAATATAATTCCGCCGTAACACTTGATCGTAAAATTTTATTATGGTTAAATTGTGTTTCTTATAATAATAAACTTAAAAACAGAAGGCGTTGTTAGCGGCTGGGGGTAGTAAGGAACCGAGTGATCTTTATAGAGATTTTGCAGGACGTGATCCCGATGTTACAGCATTATTAAAGCGTGAGAAATTAAAACTTCCCGTATATCCAAAACCATAGTTTTTAATATTTATCCAATATGAATGAAGGGGACGTCGAATGCTTGTTTGATGTCCCCATTTTCTACCCATGCAATAAGGGCATTGGAGAGCGTTAAGATTTGATCGCGGTGTTCTGGTGATATCTCTATATCCAACATATCTTGGTCAAGGCCACTGTCCTCGTAATTAAAGACAAAGTTACCTGTGTGGCTATAAAACTCAACAGAAGAGATCTCGCCTTTCATGTCCCCTTGACATGAAAATATCGCTTTCCCATCATTCGTGATAACAAATTCAGAGATCATTTATTTATTACATACGAAGTCGGTTGACGTTAATATTGCCAACGGGTTTGAACGTGGGTTGATCACCAGAGAGAGAAAATTTCTGTGCGTAGGTGATGAAGTTGTCTGCTGTTGTCGTTGCAACCTTTACATCTTTGAAGATAGATATTTTTTCGCTTTGCCTTGCACCGACGCCTTTTACATGAAGAGCGATTGTTCCGCTTCTTAAGCTAGCATCAATTTGCTGTTTTGGGTCTGAAAAATCAACATAGTTGATGTTTAGTAGACCGTCTATGTTTTGGCTTCTTTGTGATACGTTATCTGCATTTTCTTTAAAATCCAGTCTCATTACGTTCCCCTTATCATACGGTGTTATTGTTATCGTGATCTTTTACGTTAAGATTCTTGTTTTACGATGTTTTTTTCTGCATGATAATTTTATTATAACAAATTACACACCAGAAGTATAGTTAATATGGAAAAAATTATAACGATTTTTATCGGAAAATAATAAAACACTCAAATTTAACGCGCATAATTTCTTCTGTGCAGAACTTTATTACAAAAAGGTTTTAAAATGACCGAAATAACTCAGGACCATGCCACCCCCCAGGATGTGATGAACCGCTTAGAAACGTTGGATATTAGTCATGATATATATGATCATGAACCAATTTTCACGGTAGAAGAGGGCCTGCATTTACATGATATTATCCCCGGTGGACATTGTAAAAACCTCTTCTTGAAAGATAAGAAAAAGCAATATTGGTTGATTAGTGCAGTTGAAAACACAAAAATCGATTTAAAATTACTGCCTAAACTAATAGATTCCGCACGTGTTTCCTTTGGCTCTGCTGAGCGCTTGTGGGAAGTGCTTAAGGTCAAGCCGGGATCTGTTACGCCGTTTGCCTTGATCAATGATGCGGATTTGCGCGTTAATGTTATCTTGGATAAGAATCTGTTTAATCACGATATTGTTAATTTCCATCCCTTGCAGAATACACAATCTGTTGCCCTTGCCCCAAAGGATGTTGAGCGTTATATTCAATCATGTGGCCATAGCCCGCGCATTGTTGATTTATCGGGCTTATCTTATTAGGACATATAAAAACCATGCAAATAATTGATGTAACCGAAGAAAACTTCCAAACAGATATTTTGAAGGCCTCCATGCAGCAAGTGGTTATTCTTGATGTTTGGGCGCCGTGGTGTGAGCCATGTAAGGAGATGTTACCCCGATTAGAAAAAATCTTAGAAACATATGGCGATGTTTTCTTGTTTGCCAAAATGAATGTGGATGAGAATCAACAATTGGCACAAATGCTCCGTGTGCAGTCTGTACCGATGGTCTATGCCTTGTATCAAGGACAACCGATAGACATGTTTCAAGGTTCAAAGCCAGATAGTGACATTAAAATCTTTATTGAGGGTGTTATTCAAAAATCAGGCATCACTATCGAATCCACTGAAAATAATTTTGAGGACGCCTTGTCATATGCTCAAAGTCTCAATTCTTCGGCAGACTTTAGCGGTGCGCAAGAAATATTCGAAACAGTTTTGGAAGAAATTGAGGAAGATCAAGACACAATAAAAGACCTGGCCTTGATTGGATTATCCCACAGTTTTATTGGGCTTGGTGACTTAACTGTTGCGGAAGAAACATTGAAAAAAATATCTGATATAGGTCAAAAGAGTGATGGATATCGCAGTGCCTTAGCCGCGCTTGATTTAAATAAACAAGCAGATGGCGGTGGGATTGATATCACTAGTTTAACGAAGAAACTAGAGAATGATGCTGATGATTTCCAAGTGCGTTTTGATCTAGCATTAGCATTATTTTTAAAACAAAATCATCAAGAGGCGTTCGATCACCTGCTCTATATCATTAAGAAAGACCGTGAATGGCAAGATGATGCCGCGCGAAAACAGCTCCTGAAATTTTTTGAGCAATTGGGCTTTGCCGATCAAGATGCCGTTGCTGGGCGTAAAAAGCTCTCCACTATTTTGTTTTCTTAAATTGAACATCTAATCTCAAGCCTTGTCTTTTAATGGATGTGTTATATTTATATAGATAAGATGAAACAAATAAAATTCACAGATTTACCACAAGTTATTCCTGTCTTTCAATTGACAGGTGCCCTTTTGTTGCCTGGTGGTAATTTACCGCTGAATATTTTTGAGCCACGTTATTTAAATATGGTTGATGATGCCCTGCGCAGTAACCGATTAATAGCGATGATCCAAGCCAAAGATATTGATGCCGGACACGTATATGATATTGGCTGTATCGGTCGCATTACATCGTATGAAGAAACAGAAGATGGGCGTTATTTGATTAATCTACATGGTATTTGTCGCTATAAAATAGGGGCTGAAATACCAACAACGCGCGGTTATCGTTCTTTTAATTATGATGCCTCTGACTATCAGCATGATTTTGATAAGAAAGAGGTCTCTTTAAAAAACAAGACAGTTTTTTTAAAAGACTTAAATACATATTTCGAAAAACAAGGCATGGCCTGTGATGATTGGTCAGTCATGGAAACGATTGATGATCGCCGCTTAATAACTATTTTATCAATGATCTGTCCCTTTGAACCACGTGAAAAACAAGCGCTATTAGAGGCAAGTGACCCAAACCAGCGTGCTGAAGTTTTGTGTCAATTTCTTGACATGGAATCTTGTGGTGCTTTTGACTGTGGTAATAAAAACCATTAAGTTAATTACATGGAAAATCTAAAACAATCTGGTCCATGGCCGGTCAAAATATCTTATTCAAAAAGTAAAAAAATTCTAACCGTTATCTTTGACAATAATGAAACGCGTGACATTATGGCGGAATATTTACGTGTTGAATCACCATCTGCCGAAGTTCAAGGCCATCATCCGTCAGAAAAAAAACAGGTTCTGGGTAAAGAAGATATATCTATTACGAGCATCGAAGCGGTTGGTAATTATGCGGTACGTTTAATTTTTGATGATGGTCACAAGACTGGAATCTATACATGGGACTATCTGTATAACGTAACAAAATAAGGCATTTACCGTGACTATTTTATAAAACTTGCGCTGTTATGGCGAATCGGATTTTATAAACATCTCTTTGGTGCAAAATATCCCGTTCAGAGGATGTGGCACATTTCAAAAATATAAAAAAATAACGGTTTTAGCAAAGGTGGTATCATTATGCCCGGTTCAAAAGATTTTCAAAATTTACAAGTATCTCCACGTCAGATTGCATTCCTTGCTGGATTGCTTATTTATGATGCGGCGGAACATCCAGCATCTTCAACAAATAAAGATCAACGCAAGAATTTAGATCGTTATAAAACGTTTGGAAATAATATTTATCGTGATTTAGGCTTTGAAGGTTTAATGAAAGCCTCAGATGCTGAGGTTTCTGTAATTTTAGAGCAAAGCTCTAAAGTGTTACACAGTCTAAAAGTACAATATGGTGACGGTGCAACGAGCAAGCAAAAGCAAGCGTTAGATGCGGCGCGCGGTGCGTGCTTAACACGTATTTCTTGGTTACAAGCGGGTATTCAGAAAATTCGTGTAGATGAGCGTAGCTCTAAAGAATTCATCGTTATGAATGATGGTAGCGAACAAGAATTTGACGTTAATGAGCATAGTTATTTATCAGCGATGCAAGCTGTAATAGCGTTTAATGTCGGTGGTTCAGACAATGTTTTAACCAGAGAAGCGAAGCCATCACAAGCAACAATATCAATGATACCTGCGTTTAAATTCTAATCTTTATTTATAAGTAGCGCGGTATTTTTAGGTCTTTGTGAATATAGACATTCATAATCAGACCAAAAGAAATCATTGCCGCCAACATTGCTGTTCCCCCATAGGAAACGAGGGGGAGGGGCACGCCAACCACGGGCATAAGACCAGTAACCATGGCAATATTGATGAAGATGTAAAGTGAGAAATTAACAATTAAACCACAAGCCAAAAGACGCCCAAAGTTATGACGTGCACGTGTGCCAATGGCGATGCCGTAAATGAAAATAAGCGCAAAAATAATCAGTAATATTATACCGCCTGTTAATCCCCATTCTTCTGCGAGTAGGGTAAAGACAAAGTCAGTTTGTTTTTCAGGTAAGAAATTAAGATGACTCTGTGTGCCTTTTAAAAACCCTTTGCCCTCAATGCCACCTGACCCAAGCGCAATTTTTGATTGCATGATGTGATATCCAGCACCTAATGGATCGCTCTCTGGATCCAGAAAGGTCATGACGCGTTGTTTTTGATAATCATGTAAGAACTGCCATGCAACGGGGATCATTGCCAGAACCCCCGCCCCGCCAAGGGCAAAATTCCACCACCGTGCACCAGCAAAAAATAACATAGCAACGCCGCCCATAACGATCATCAGTGCTGTTCCTAAATCCGGTTGAATCAGAACTAAACAGACAGGCGCCATGATTAATAGAACAGGAATAATGAGATGCCTGATGCGCCCCATTTCTTCTAAACTTGAGCCGTGGAAATAACGTGCCAGGGCCATGATGACACCAATTTTCATGATTTCTGAGGGTTGTAATTTAATCACCCCTAGGTTGATCCAACGCTGTGCGCCCATACCCATTTCCCCCATGACCTCAACCAAGACCAGTAAGAAAAATGCCGCGCCATAGGCTAAATAAGCACTTCGCATCCAAATACGTATATCAATCAGGGCTATAACGATGGCAATGATAAGACAAACGGCATAACGCAGTAAATGTTTCGCAGCCCACGGATCAACAGAGCCACCACCGGCGGAATAGAGCGCAACAAATCCAGCGCCCGCAACCAAAGTTAATAGAAAAATCAATCCGTAATTAAGAAGGCCAATTTTTTCTGAAAGAGATGGCGCGCGCTCAGATACACGAAAGGCAGAACTATAACTCATCTTCTATAATCCCATCTTTTGTATTTTATCGATTAATTTTTTAGCGATTGGGGCTGCACTACTTGATCCGCCTCCGCCATGTTCAACAACGATTGAACAAATATATTTAGGGTCTATCAAAGGCGCATAACCGACAAACAATGCATGGTGACGTAAACGCCATGGCCGTTTGCTTTCATCAATGCCATCTAAACGATCCTGTTTACTAATGCGCCGTACTTGTGCTGTCCCTGTTTTACCACCAAAGGCATATGCACTATTTTCTATTTTATGAGCTTTTGCGGTGCCCTTGGGGTGATTAACAACGCGATCCATACCAAATTTTATCATGTCCAAATGTTTTTGTTTAACAGGCATTCTTGGCCAATCAGTGCGCGGTCCACGTATAAAATCTTGGTCATTTTCTTTTAAAATAAGAGACGGGTATACGGCTTTGCCACCATTAACTAAACGTGCCGTCATGGTTGCTAATTGCAGCGGTGTTGCCTGCATATAGCCTTGACCAATTGAGGCAAGAATGGTTTCACCATTGCCCCATCCTTTGCCAAAGGTTGCCATTTTCCATTCTTTTGTTGGCACCAGACCGGGCCGCACATTGGCGATGTCTAGGGGTAATATTTGACCCAGACCCAATTCGCGCGCCATCGCCGCTAGACGTTTAATGCCTAATTCACGGGCAATCTCATAAAAATAAACATCACATGATTGTGATAGGGCTTCGGTTAAATTCATTTTGCCATGACCGCCACGTTTCCAACAATGAAAACGGTGAGTATTAACATCTAGGTAACCAGGACAGTGAAACGTTGTTTTTTCATCAATGACCCCAGCCTCTAGAGCCGCCAAAGCCGTCACCATTTTAAAGGTTGATCCAGGGGGGTATTGCCCCGCAATCGCCTTGTTTGTTAGGGGAACCGTTGGATCATTTAATAACTTCTCCCAATCACTCGCTGAAATACGGGTTGTGAATAAATTAGGGTCAAAACCAGGGCTTGAGCATAGTGCGTAAATACGCCCATCATTGGCATTCATGATAACGGCCGAGGCACTTTTTTCTTTGCTTAAAACTTTTTGAACATAGTTTTGATAATCAGCATCTATAGACAACGTAATTTTAGAACCAGTCAAAGCATAATCTTGTTCCAGTTCACGGACAATGCGTCCCGCGGCATTCACTTCGACCTTTACACTGCCTGCTTTACCGCGCAGGGTTTTATCCATTTTCTTTTCAATGCCTGTTTTACCTAAGCGGAATCCAGGGATGGTTAAGGCGGGTGTTTTTTCGCGTTTTAAATCGGCTTGATTAACCAGACCAACATACCCAATTAAATGTGCCGTTGATGCTTTATAGGGATATTGTCTGATCTCGCCCTCTTCGATCGCTAAACCAGACAGACGGGGTAGATTGACCTCAATCTTTGAGACTTGATCCCATGTTAAATTTTCTTTGACCGTGACCGGAACGAAAGAGCGAACTTTACGCATGTCGGACAGGGTGCGGTTTATTTCATGTTCTTCTAAGGGAATGATTTTAGAAAGATTATAGAGTGTTTCTTCGCGGTCTTTGGTTTGTTCAGGCACAATATTAACGCGGAAATTTTGGATATTATCTGCTAATAATTTACCTTTATGATCAAAGATACGACCACGAGATGGAGCGGTAAGGTAAAAATTAACGCGGTTTCTTTCCGCTAAGGTCTTATATTTTTCACCTTCGGTTACTTGTAGATAACCAAGGCGCGTGCCTAACAAGCCAAGCAAGCCAATTTTCGCAGCGCCAATCAAAAAGGCGCGGCGCGAGAAAATGTGATATCTATCTTTATCGCGATCAATCATAGAGGCCCTACATAGCGATGAATTTTCTTTAAAAATAGCGCGAAAAACGGATAAAGGCAAAGGCTTAACAAGCCAACAATCGCTGTTTTTGTCGGGGTGAAAAAGACAAAGCTAAACAGCATAATCCCAGCCCATTCTATCAGACTGTAAATCAACACAACCAACACAAAGCATAACCACTGCACCCACAATGTTTGACCGATCAAATAACGACGCTGTCCCTTAACCACCAGAAACAAACCGATCATTAAAATGGCTGTCATGCCAATATGTGTACCAATGAGGAGGTCAAGCGCCAAGCCCGCACAGAAAATTAACGGATAGGATAGAAAGCGCGGATTATGAATGGCCCAAAAATAAATCAACATCAATAAAAGATTTGGACGAACAAAATCAATAACAGGGAGGGGGATTTTTAAAACAGACAATAAAACAGCCACCATAACCAATAGTAACGGTATCAATGTTTTTATAAAACTATTCTGAGATGTCATCATGACATTAGTTTTAACGCATTAAAGCAGATCTTGTAAGCCAAAATCGACAATTTGTACGTAATCTAATGCATCTAAGTCTGCATAGAGACGAATTTTAACAGCAAATTCTGTAATTTCTTCGATAACACCGATTGGCAGGGCTGGCGCAAATAAACCACCTTGGCCTGATGTAATGATACGATCACCAACTTGGATAGATGAATCTTTAGGAAGGTGGTCCAACACGGGCATTTCATTATTTGTACCGGCCAAAATGGCGCGAGTTTTCTGATTGCCAACGAAAACGGGAATGCGTGAATTGATATCTGTTGCCATCAGAATGCGTGATGACCTGTTGCCTGTCTGTGTAACACGACCAACCAAACCGTTGGGGGCGATGGCTGCATGACCCTCTGTTACGCCGTCATTTGCACCAGCAGGAATAAGGACTGTACGATAGAAAGGTCCAGTTGGGTCTGTAATAACACGTGTCGTAATGAAAGACCGTTCAGGATCTTTAATCACATTCAGCATAGAGGATAAAGATTCGTTTTCAATTTTAAGCGATAGCGCCATTTGATACCACTTTTGTAGGCGCTCATTTTCGGCGCGCAGAGTAGCATTTTGTGCGGATAGATTTGTCCATGTCGCAATTGATTGTACAGATAATGCGGCGTTTTCTAAAGGCGCACTGATTGAGGCAATTATTGGCGCGCTGATATCTGCAAAAACAAGGCGTAATTGATTTTCAAAACGACTGTTTAAACTGGTTGCTAGGAGAATGAAAAATGCGACGATAATAAAAATAGTTGGGGTTAGGCGGTCACCAAAATGACGCACTGATGCTGTCATAAGAAACGTTTTTGATGTTGATGAACGCTTACGCATAAAAGGCCCGCTTTTTTTGCTCCAGACTTATTGTGAAAGTCAGCAAAGAAACATGTTTAAAAAAGATCAATTGATAGCATTGTTATCGCAGAAAAATAACGCTCAATCAAGAGTTACCTCGTGATTCTAGCATGATTCTTGTGGATAAAAGAAAGCGCTTTTTTTATGGCTAATTTTTAGCCCCTAAAAAGCTTATGAATAAGCGTCAACAAGGATGGTTTTCAGTGTTTTCATCTCATCTAATGCGCGCCCAGTACCAAAGGCAACACATGACAGGGGATCATCCGCGATTGATACAGGAAGACCTGTTGCGTGACGTAGAACAAAATCAATATTAGATAATAAGGCACCGCCACCGGTTAACACGATACCTTTATCAACGATATCGGCTGCCAATTCAGGGGCTGTATGTTCAAGGGCTGTCTTAACGGCTTCGATGATTTGTCCAACGGGCTCGGCTAAACTTTCAGCAACCATGCGTTCAGAAATTATGATTTCTTTTGGTACGCCGTTCATAAGGTCGCGACCTTTAATATCCATCGTACGCCCATCACCGTTCATCGGTGGGCAAGCTGAACCAATTGTTTTTTTGATTTTTTCTGACGTGGCTTCGCCGATTAATAAATTTTGTGTGCGACGAATATAGGCGATGATGGCTTCATCCATTTTGTCGCCGCCGACACGAACAGAACGCGCATAAACGATGCCGCCCAATGAAATAACGGCAACTTCTGTTGTACCGCCACCAATATCAACAACCATTGACCCCGTTGGTTCGGTAACAGGTAGGCCAGCACCAATTGCTGCGGCCATTGGTTCTTCGATGAGTTCGACACGGCGCGCGCCAGCGCTCTCTGCAGATTCTTTAATGGCACGCTTTTCAACAGCCGTAGAACCAGAGGGCACACAAATAACCATTTGGGGACTTGCAAAACCGCGACGGCCATGAACTTTACGGATGAAATGTTTAATCATTTCTTCTGTGACATCAAAATCGGCAATCACACCATCACGCAAAGGGCGAATAGCTGTAATATTACCTGGTGTACGACCCAACATTAATTTAGCTTCGTCACCAACTGCCAAAACTTGTTTTTTACCATTAACCGTTGATATCGCCACAACGGATGGTTCGTTCAAAACAATACCTTGACCGCGCACATAAACGAGCGTGTTAGCCGTCCCAAGATCGATAGCCATATCAGCAGACATAAATCCAAAAAGTTTCGCAAACATAGGCGGTTCCGTCCTTATATAATTTTTAGAAGATGTGATGGTTATAGCACTGCTGGTGGATTACAGCAATCAATTTCGTCGCTGGTTGAACAAAAATGCGACCCCAAAAATGGACATGAAAAAACCCCCAGATCATCTTAAAAAGAATCAATGGAGGTTTTTTCGAACGGGAATTTCTGTTTGCTATAAAAGACTAACGCTTTTTGCTACTTTGCTTGCCACCCTGTACCGCTTTAAAGCGAGGGTTGGTTTTATTAATAACAAAGATACGACCTTTGCGTTTTACAATTTGGCAATCTTTATGGCGGTCTTTAATTGTTTTAAGTGAACTGGTCTTTTTCATCAGTCTAATCCTTGTCTAGCGCCTATTATAAAGGCATATCTGTAATCTCTTGATGGTTTTATATCGCCTTGAGCGCCATAATACAAGCAAAAAATTCATAAATTCTGCTGGTTTTATAGAAGTTGGCACCAATAGAGTCAAGCCTCTTTTTACTTCTTTTTGGGTAATCCAACACCCGCGGCGGAGCGTTCGAACATTGCTTGTTCGCGATATTGGAAAAGAGCGGCAGGACGACCGCGCCCGATTTGTTCAATATCGTCCGTTTCTTCGACCAGTTTTTCATTCAGTAGAAGGCGGCGGAAATTTTGCTTATGCAGGCGCACACCAGATAAAGCCTCTACGACGCGTTGTAACTTTAACAAGGTAAAACGTTCGGGGAGAAGTTCAAAAACGACAGGGCGATATTTGATTTTGCCACGCGCGCGCTCTAAACCGCTGGCTAAAATACGACGGTGGTCGTGGCGCATTAATTTTGGTGCAATCTTGAGGGCTAATGCTGCCAATTCATCGCGGTCATTCAGATTTCTTAAAATCGGTGCGGGGCCAACAGGGTCACTCTTGCGGTTTTCTTCAAAGACATGATAATCGCGCGTTGCTTCAGGTACCAGGCCCGCCGCGTATAAAAGCTCTAGGCGGTTCAATACACGCTCATGGTCAAAGCTTTTGTCATCGCGCCCAAAGGCCAATAAGGTCTGTGCTTTACGGCCTTTAATATCGTGGTGATTACTGGCTTCGATTGCCCATTTTTCAAGCTCTGGAATAATGATGCTATCTATAATTTCTGGACGGCCGTCGCGCCAATCTTCCCACGGCAAATATTCATAAATATCTACCCATTCGGCGTTACTTAAATCTTTGGACGCTTTTTCTTGCATTAACCCCATATAACTGACGGATAAAACGCGCGCGCCACCTTTGAATTCCGTGAAGTCACGAAAACGATTACCAAACGTATAAAGCTGTTCAACATAACCAACACCAAGACCGGTTAATTCATGAATCCAGCGACGCATCCCTAGGTCAAGCGTGCGGTCTTTTTCTGGTTCAAATGGACCAAAAGGTAAACTGTCCGAACGTTCGGCAGTGCGTTCATCATTTGGAAGAATAAGGACCTTTGCGCTATCTTCATTCACGGCGAAGATCACAGCGTTTAGACCAATATTAACGGCATTTTTTGGCATGATTTATCCTATAGTCGGTTGCAACTAATTTTTAAAAGGGCAGCTCTTATAAAAATCATTTATTTTACTCTATATGAGGATTATACGTATTTAACGTCCCAAGACAAGATTATTGTAGGGCGGTTTTTTGAAGACGCTCAATAAGCGGCATAAATGTTTTATCTAGGTCATATTGCATGATTGGGCCTTGGAAATGTAACATAACGCGCCCTTCATGATTTAAGACGTAAGTTTCGGGCAGTCCCATGATGTTAAAGATTTTTGATAGATCATTGTTATTTTCAGAGAGGGTTTGATACGGATTGCCGTGCTCTTTCAAATACATCTGAATATTTACCTTGCTGTCTTTAATGACAATGCCATGAATCGGGGTCTTGGTATCCTCAGCAATTTTTATTAAATTTGGGTGCTCAACGACACAGGGCGCGCACCAGCTAGCAAAAAAATTCACAATATGTACGGGATATCTCTCTAGCATGTCATGTGAAAAAGCTGGCTGTGATGACAGAAAAGCGGTAGGTGTTTCAAAACCTGGTATGGCGCGCATCAAGAAAGACGCTTTGTTGGAATAACGACTATCACCACTTAAAAATGCTAAGCCATAATAAACAAAAACGCCTAAACAAATGCCACAGGCTAGAATAATCACAAAGCTTTTATAGTCTTCTTTGTGGTCATTGTCGGGCGCATTTGATTTTTTTGTGCTCATTTTCTTTATATAGACTCTTCCTTATAAAGGAGTAGGGATATACCAAAAATAAGTGTAATCAGCGGTGCCCCCCACCCCGCAACAAATGCAGGGATTGCCAGTGATAACCCCCATGCTTGCAAGAAATTATCGGCAATAAAGACACAAAAACCAGCGGCAATGCCTGTAATTACCATACCCGCTTGCCCGCCCGAACGCGGTGGACGTAATGAAACGCAGGCGGCAATAAAGACCATAGCGAGGAACAGTAACGGATCTGCCAAAAGCGCAAAAAAGAAGATTTTGATTTTCGTTGCGGGAAAGCCAATTTTTTCTAAATTTTCGGCAAAAGACCATAAATGCCAGAACGAGATTGTTTCTGGATCGGCGAAACTCTCTGTGATGTCATTCTTGGTTAGTGTGGTTTCTAACTTAAAGAAAGGCAGATCTTGTGGTGGATCAGTAAAATTATGCAAAGTTAAATCTTGAAAACGCCACGCGCCGATTTCTAACGTGCCTTTGGCCGCATCTAAACGTGCGCTTAATAGGTCATTTTGGATGCGAAAAATAGACACATCATTGAGATCAAAATTTTGTGGATCAAGGGAACGTGCAAAGAGAATGGTTTTGGCCAAACTTTTATCACCAGACTTTGTTTCATCTTGTTTTAACCAGAGGCCTTCAGTGCTTAGTTGCACCATTTCGGTATTACGGCTGAGGTGTTTTTTTTCTAAGCTGTCATATTTGCTCAGTAATATTGAAGAAAGTGGGTTGATTGCCACAATTTTTAAAATACCAATCGAAAAAGCAATAACCATGATGGGCATTAAAAATTGCCAAACAGAAATTCCCGCGGCGCGCGCAACAATCAGTTCATTGGTTTTATTGAGTTTTGATACGGTAAAAATTGTGCCAAATAAAATCGCAAAAGGCAGCATTTGTTGACCAGCTTCGGGCAGTTTTAAAAAAGCCAAGGTGATCAAAATTGATAGGCCAACATCACGATCTTCAGCGCGACGTAATAATTCAATAAAATCGAATAAAACGATCAAGCCTGCCAAAACCAAAAGAATGGTCAAGAGAACACCAAGGTAGCGTTTGGCAATATAGGTAAAGAAGAGCGGTGAATTTTTCATGTTTTATGCCCTTTCTTTCATATATAGAAGGCCCAGTAATGCGACAAAAATTGGCCATAAGTAAAGTCCATAAATAGCCGCCACGTCATCTTTTGCAAGATTTAAGAAAAACATCCATCCGCCTTGAAGGGCCAATCCAGCAAGACCGACAAAGATGATCTTTCCATTACCACCACGGCGTGTAAATGTACCGCCCAACATTAAGGATAGGGATGCAATGACAAAACCAAACAGCAAGAAGGGCTGGCTTAATCTTTTATGAATTTCGGCTTTATATTTGATGGATCGTAGCACATTGAGATTTTCTGTGAGATTTTCTGCCCCAACTAAGCCATTATATAAGGCCGTCAGGGTCATCTCATCAAAATCAATGCGCCGTTCTTTAGTTTTCTTTTTATCAGGGGTGATATCAACCGAATATTGATCAAAGTCTAAGCGGGATACATACCCCGTATCCGCATCGCGCTGTTGTTGTGATCCTTCTTGAACTAAGAGTTGAAAAACACCGTCTTGTTGAATCAATTTTCCGCGTTTGGCAATAACTGTTGAGGCCGGGACCGTTGATTTTACAACCTCACCATTATCGTCGGTACTTTTTTTAATACGCTCTGCTTGGTGAATAAGAAGACCATTAAATACATTGTCGGCCTGTTTATCCTCAACATAAATAGTCACGCCGTCACCAAAATTATTAAAGATACCCTCTCGTACGAGTAAACCAGAATAAGATGATTGAATTTCTTGGCGTAATTCTTGAAGTTTCGCATGGGAAAGTGGCGTTAACCAGCCTGATAAAATAAAGCCAAAAACAGTAAGATATAGAAACAAAGAGATAGCAGGCCTCATAAGGCGATAATTACTCCACCCCGCGGCCTTGAGAATAATAATCTCATTGTCGGCAATTAGCTTAGCATAAACAAAAGTTAAGGCGATCAGCGTAGAAATGGGGAGGGTGAATTCCAAGAACCGTGGAATGGTCAATAACAGTAAATGGAAAAACAATGTAAAGGGCGCACCCGCATCAATAATCAGTTCCAAAAAGCGTAAGATTTGCGTCAACCAAACTGCGCATGTTAAACACACGGCCACAAAGATTGTTGCAAATAAGATTTGACGAAAAATATACTGATTAATCATGCTTATCGTTTTAGCATAGTTTTTTTTGTGACGCTTTACTTTTCACATGAGTCATTTATGCTTTTATGCATCATATCAATAAAAATATATAAAGGATGATATTATGTTTGCTGTATTGCCAAAAGTGACGATCAAAGCCCCTAAAGCCATTAAAAAATTAAATGACACAGTAATTGTGACGGTTTTTGAAGATAAAAAATCGATTGATTTTCCAGCCTCTGTTAATGATCATGTCACCCCTGCCATGAAAAAAGATTTAGGGACAGCCTTTGACGCATCGGGATTTACAGGCAAAAATGCAACAACATGCTTTATCCCAGCACCATCTGGATTGTCAAAAAAGGGCGTTAAGCGTCTCTTGGTTGTTGGTTTAGGACAAGCAAAAAAAATGACAACATTGACCCTTGAGAAAGCGGGTGCGTCAGCAACAGAATGGCTCAGCGCCCAAAAAGATGTTTCATCAGCGCAAATTTTTATGGTTGATGCGCCAAAAGATATGACGCAAGACGTTTTGGATAGTGCTTTTGTGGCGGGAATTGCGATGCAGTCTTATGACTTTACCGTACATAAAAGTGACAAAGACGCACGTAAACAAAAAACCCTTAAAATTGAACTAGTCACAAACGGCTCAACGAAGTCTAAAAAAGCGGTGGATCATCAATTGCATGTGATGGGCGGGACATATGTGTGTCGTGACCTTGTGAATCAGCCACCAAATCATCTTGGCCCTAAGCAATTTGTATCTTATATCCGTAAAATTTTCAAAGGCACAAATGTCAAAGTCACCGTCATGGGTGAAAAGAAACTAAGAGAAATGAAGGCCAATTTATTGCTGTCTGTGGGGGACGCCTCAACAGAAGAAAGCCATATGGTTGTCATGGAATATAACGGCCTGAAGGCTAAAAAGGGTGCCAAGAAATCACAGCCTCTGGCTTTGGTTGGTAAGGGCGTTTGTTTTGATACGGGTGGTAATAATATTAAATCATTCCAAGGCATGTTAGGCATGAAGGCAGATATGGGGGGTGCTGCGGCGGTTGTTGCGGCGCTTAAAATCTTGGCCGATCGTGGTGCAAAAACCCATGTTGTTGGCTGTGTTGGTTTGGTTGAGAATATGGTTGCGGGTAATGCAACACGCCCCAGTGATGTGGTCACGGCCATGTCTGGTAAAACGGTTGAAATCCTTAATACCGATGCCGAGGGACGTTTGGTTCTGGCCGATGCAATGTGGCACGTACAGCAAAAATATAAGCCGAGCCATATGATTGATCTGGCGACCTTAACGGGGGCTATTATCTCTGCGCTGGGCGGTGAATATGCCGGTCTGTTTGCTAATGATGATGATTTTGCGGCGAATATTGCAGACGCTGGACGCGTGGCAAATGAACCCGCATGGCACATGCCGATTTGCAAGGCCTATGAAGATCAAATGAAGAGCGAAGTTTCAGACCTTAAAAACTTGGGCAGTTCCGCCCTTGGTGCGGGTAGCGCGACAGCCGCATGTTTCTTGAAAAACTTTGTTCAAGACGGCGTCAAATGGGCGCATTTGGATATTGCGGGCACCAGCATGATTAAAGGATCATGGTGTCACGTAACTAAGGGGGCGACGGGTTATGGCGCGCGCATTCTTGATAATCTGATCGCAACGCATTTTGAGAAATAAGTCATGACGGAGATCCGTTTTTATCATCTAACGCGCGCCCGTGTTGAAGAAGCCTTGCCAATTATTGTTGGCAAAGCTCACGAGGCGAACATGCGCATGACGATCCTAAGTGGCGGTGATCAAAATCGTTTATCTTATTTATCGGACTTAATGTGGAACTATGTGCCGAACAGTTTTTATGCCAATGGTTTTAAGGGTGAAAACGATAATGAGGGCTTTAAAGATCAAAATCCCATCTGGATCAGCGACGATGTGCATGACATTGATGACCGCCCGCTATTGTTACAACTGGACGGGGCAGAAATCTCTGTGGATCAGGTTAAAAAAGATAGCAAGGCATTAAATCGCATCTGTCATTTCTTTGATGGACGCGATGAAACGGCCGTTCAAAAAGCACGCGCCTATTGGAAGTCTTTCAAAGAGGGCGGTGATGACTTCACCCTCAGCTATTGGCAACAAGACGATAATGGACGTTGGTCACAAAAAGCCTAACAAAAAAACGCCCTCAAGAATGAGGGCGTTTTTATAAAATTATTTGTTATAATCCAGCACCTGGTTTTTTTGCATTTAGATAGCTGCGCAAGTCGGGCTGACCTGCTTTTTTGACCTCATCCATCGTAACGGCTGAGAAAGGTGAATCTTGATATGAAAATTCTTGCAAACCACTTTCGCGGGCTTGTGCAAATGCCTCACCAAATGATCCTGTATCATAGCTATAGCTTACATTAACGGTTGTGCTACCGCCCATGCCACCTGAGCTATTTGAATTATCGGTAAACACATTGACGTCATTATTGCCCGCACCTGGCATTAAGCCCGAAAGATTCTCTATATTTGCATCTGAGCTAACGTCAACGAAAACTGGCGCTTCTGCTGTGGCCTGATCCATGTTTATATCTTGCGATGGATATATGCTATGACCAAATACACCAGAGGCAATGAGTGCTACAGGTATGGCTACCAAGGCAAATTTACGGCTGAAGAAACCTTTTTTCTTTTCTTCTTTTGGCAACATTGGCTCAACGATATCATCTGTGTTTGGCGTTGAGTGATCTGGTAAATGAATAACGTCGTGATCCTGTGCGGGTAGGCTTTCGGCCTCGACCGTTGCTATGATGTCATTATTCTCAATTGCTGGTAACTCATATCCTTGTGGATCATCTTTAAAGGCAGTCAGATCAAAATCATCGGCTTTATTGAGTTGATATAATTTATTGATCATCAGGTCGTCTTGATTGAAGACGATAGATAGGTAATCGGCACGCTCTTTTGGTGTGACATCGTTTAAAACATTCTGTTTGAAGGCTTCTATACCTAGGTCTGGATCAACTTTGTATTTAGCTTGCGCCATCATGCGCACCCAACGATTATTACCACCACGGATGCGACCATTTTCATGTTTAATTGACGCAAGGTAACCGTTCTTTTCATCATTTCCTGCCTCGGCAAGGATGTCTAGCGTGCTCTTGTCATCACTAAAGGCCCAATCTTGAAGCTGTTCTTTTGAAAAGCCTTTATTGGTCATGCCCTGAACCAATGACTGAATTTCTTTTGGATCTTCGAACGGCAGACCAGCAGTTAATTTTTCTGTTAACTTATCGGCAAGAGCAATTGTTACAATCTTATCAAAGGCTTTGTCACAATCTGTGCCATTACCCTCATTATGCATACGATGAAGTTCAAATAATTTATCGCCATATTTATCGGTATCATTGGCCATGTGAAAATATACGGCACCTAATTTTTCTTTTAAGGAAACCAAATCCATATCAACGGTTTCTTGTTTCCAAGCCATGGCATCGATTGCGTCATTTTTATCAGACTGACTTAAATTAACACGATTTTGTGTTGCATTGATGCGCACATCATATTTGCCCTTAATGAAGGTAACAATTGGATCATTGCTTTCTTCAGGAATAATTTTTGCAATTTCTGGAATGTCGTCATTGGGTTGAATTTTTGGTTTTACATCGCGTAGGACTGGTATTAGGGCGCCAAAGACTCTTGATATTTTCTGAAGGATTGTTTCTTTTGGTTCGGCATGTTCAATATCAGTAATGAAAGGCGTTTTTAATTCACCGCTTTCGATCCCTAGTGTTGGTTCAGCAGGGATTTCGTTGTTTTCTAGCATATTTTCGTAACGTGCAGCAATTGCCTGTTCGGCTACAGGAGGATTTTTAATGATATCGACATAAGAAAGCAAACCAATGTCTTGACTTGTATATTCGTCAAACAATGTCTTCGTATAGTCTAAATAATTATCAGGGTTACCTTGATAGAGCTCCTCATTGTCACCAAGGTTTTCTAGAATAATGCCAACGGTTTGATAGACCTCTTCTTCAAGTTCAGCATCGCTATAATTATTTCTTTGTGCACTTAGAATCGTCTTAACGTCATCTTCAAGCTTAGCGATCATTAGCCCCATGGCGTGTGCTTGTCGAGATGCTTCAAGTTCAGCGTTGATTTGGGCTTCTGTTTTAAGGCCCGCCTTATCAAAGGACACATTTATTTCATCTGCCTTGACAGTCATGCTGTAAGGGGCATAACCACCACCTTGATTTGGGCTAACTTCTGGCTTTTTATCAACAAAGTGAACAATACCGTCGATAATCACTATTTTTTTCTTATCAAAATCCATGTCTTAGTTACCCCTTAATTACGTCTCAAACTCTAAAATTCTGTGAACAGTTTTTGTACTGCTATTTTCATAAATAATACCAAAAAAGCAACCAAGAGTCAATTTTTTAACATAATACAGTGTTTTTTAAAGGGGGTCTTAAGGGCTACTTTGTGTATAACTTATTGATGTATATAAGTATTATTTAAAATATGAATGGTTTTAGCGATATGGTTTAGTGATCCGATATGCGCGTTTTCTTAACTATTCGGTAATAAGTGGCACTATCTCTGTAACAACATCCTCTATTGCTTCTGCGGCAATCTCAGTAGCGGTCGGCAGGGCAATAGGCGTATCCGAAAGGGTGCGCAACCATGCAATCATATTGGCACGATCTTGTGGTTTCTTAAGGCCGATATAGTTCATCTTTGTACCGGGGATATATTTTTTGGGCTTCCACAAGAATGTGTTTAGGCTTTGATAATTCCAGTCGCCGCCTTTTTCAAGAAGCGCTGTTGAATAAGCAAAACCAGCGGAATGCCCCTTTTTCGCGCCAACTGTACCCCATAAATAAGGTCCTACACGGTTTTCGCCGCCTTTTTCGAAGGAGTGACAGGCGGCACAAGCACGTGATAGTTTTTTACCGCGCTCAAGATCGGCGGTCGCAAGGAGGGCTAAGATAGGCTCAACAGTCTTTTCTTCTTTGACCTCGCCTAGTGCGGCTTCGGCCATCTCAACGATATAGGCATTCTCTTTTAGGTCTTCGACGTGATAGGCCTTGTTAGCCACAAAACCAGTCAGTTTGGCAACGATACCCGCAATAAGGACCGCGGCGAAGATTTTATTCCATTCAAGTGACATCGTATAAAGAGCCTTTTGTTATTATTTTTTAAAAAAATGATGCTTTATTCTGTGGACTATCTTAACTTTGTAAAAAAATAAATCAATATTTATTCGTCTTTTAAGGCGTGAATAAAGGGTGTTTTAAGATGGATAAACAAACAGACACGAAAATAATTAGTTTTCAGGGCGCGCATGGTGCATTTTCGGATATGGCGTGCCGTGCTGTTTATCCAAACTTGAAGACCCTTCCTTGTGCGGACTTTGAGACGGCGATGCTGGCTGTTGAAAATGGTGATGCAGATTTGGCAATGATCCCTGTTGATAATAGTTTGGCGGGTCGTGTCGCCGCCATTCACCAATTATTGCCTGAAACAAAGCTTCATATTATCAGTGAGTATTTTCTTGATGTGTCGCATAATTTGGTCGCAACCAAAGGCACGAACATTGAAGATATTAAATATATACGTAGTCACGTCCATGCACTTCCACAATGTCGCGAGTTATTGAAAGAGATCGGTGCACAAGGCGTTGTCTCTGGTGATACGGCATTGGCCGCCAAAGAAGTGTCGCAAATGAACGACAAGACAGTCGCGGCGATTTCTTCAAAACTGGCGGCGGAAATATATGGGCTTAATATATTAAGATCAGATGTGCAGGATACGAAAAATAATAAAACGCGTTTTCTTGTTTTCGCGCCTTATGCAGAGGTGCCAGACTATGAGCCGGCATCATCTGAAAAAATTGTGACATCTCTTTTGTTTCGTGTGCGGAATATACCGTCGGCTCTTTATAAAGCAATGGGTGGTTTTGCGACAAACGGCGTTAATATGACGAAAATAGAAAGTTATATGGATGGGTCAGATTTTGGCGCAACACAGTTTTATTGCGACATAGAGGGTCACATCGATGATAGATCTGTGCAACTGGCAATCGAAGAACTTGAGTTTTTTGCCAAAGAAATAAGGATCTTGGGTGTTTATCCGCGCAATACCTTGTAACCTAAACTGAGTGCTGGACTGCTAAAGTGTGTGTCCGTACTTTGTTATTAATTTGTTCATATGTGCCACACTGCGTTGATTGCGTTCGTTATATGTCACTGCTTCTGTTGGTGTTAAAAAGCGTGTGTAATAAATATTATGTTGTGAAACGCGGTCTGTAATACTGGCAAAGGTGGCGGCGGATGGATTGCTCGGTTCTCTGCGCTGAAACCATTTTTTGTTTTCATTAAATTCTTGAATTCTTGTGCGTTCTGTGGCGATCAGGTCATCTTCGAACAGCATAAAATCAAGAGCTGATTTCTCACCATTGATTATGGATGCTTTATTTGCCTGTAGCTCTGCGTTTATTTGAGCATTTTTTGCTGCGCGTTTTTCGGTTCTGGTTTCGTCGGAGGTTTTCCATGTCGATTTCGTCATTTTTTTTATCCTTAATATTTTATGGCGCAATATGATTTACTTTAGACTTTAATAATACACATATATTACGTAAAGTCAACGGTGTGGATATATTGCCTCAAGGACGCGGGCATTTTCTTTGTTTTTTACGCTTTGCTTTCTTTGTGCATATATTGTCGTTCGTCTGTTTATTTAGGCCAAAAAGTCCAAATTTATAGATATAATCAGCCACCTTCCTCATATAGGGGTCTTTTGGTGTTTGGCCGCGCGCTAATTCTTCTTTGAATCTTGTTGATGAAAAAGGCACGGCGTTGTCATTAATATCAATGGTAATTAGCCCTGTTTCAGCTTGCGGCGCTAATTTATCTGTGCGGATATGGTCATAGAATTTAGCTGTTTCACTTTGCGCATAGCAATCTTCATAGCCAGGGCGATTAACAAGGAGGACGGGGATATTATCAAGTAACCAGTTGGTTTCTCCTTTGTCCCACGTGTGGAATTCACGAATACAGTCTGACCCCATGCACCAAACAAAACGTGTATCGGGATATATTTTTTTAAGGGCGGTAATGACATCAATGCTCAGGCTGGTGCCCAGTTTTTGTTCAAAATCACTAAAATGACAGGGTGTATCCCCTAAAAGCGGCCTTAAGATTTCTGCCATTTTAATGCGGTGTTCAATGGAGGCAAAATCTTTTGGGTCTTTCCAGGGATTATCCGAAAACATCATCCATGCCATATCAGCATCGACCGCTTGAAAAACATTTTTAATGAAGGCCATGTGTCCGATATGGGCTGGATTATAAGATCCCCCAAATAAAAGAATGGTTTTACCCGCGATTGAGTGTTGGTCGTTGAAATTGTGTTTTAGGGTTTTTTGTTCGGTCATTAGATATAGCCATATTTATAATAAATTGAGTTTAATTAATAATTATCTAGTTACTCAATCATATTAAAAAACATTTGTCAAATATTTATATAATAAATGAGTATAATTAAAATAAACAACAAGCATATGATTTTATTATATAAATTAAAATAATTAATTATTTATATAAAATATTATTGACATCTGTTTTAAATAAATATTAACTAACAATATATATTCAAAATGAGCATATTAAAACAGTTAAACAAATCAGGAGAAAAATAATGGCTGCACTATTAGATAGAAATAACTTGGATGAATTACTAGAGCTACAGATCGACATGATTGATGCTATTGATGGCAGTATTACCGATACTGACTTTTACAAAGGGTCTCACTTTAAGCAATACCCAGACAACACGGCCTATGTATCAAGTTACATTGAGGCGCGCGGCGGCGCATTCAATGATGCGGTTTTCTTTGGGCTTCAGGCTTATATCACTGATTATCTGTCTCGTCCGATTACGCGTGAACAGGTTGACTATGCCGAGGAAGTTTTCACCAGTAATAACGTACCGTTCAACCGCGAAGGGTGGGATTATATCATTGATACGTATGATGGATATTTACCCCTAGAGATCAAAGCGATGGAAGAGGGAACGGTTGCTCCGATTAAAAACGCTATGGTCCAAGTGCAAAACACAGATCCAAAATGTTTTTGGTTAACCAGCTATGTTGAAACCGCTTTATTGCGTGCTGTTTGGTATCCAACAACCGTTGCAACCTTAAGCCGTGAAGTCAAAAAGATTGCAGCTGGTTATTTGAATGAGACATCAGACACGATGGATAAGTTGGATTATATGCTGAATGATTTTGGCGCACGTGGTGTTAGTTCAAAAGAAAGTGCAAAATTGGGCGGCATGGCTCACCTTGTTAACTTTTCTGGCACTGATACAGTGTCCGGTATTTTGGCGGCACGTCAATATTATGCGGGTACGCCGTCTGGCGGTTCTGTTCCAGCATCTGAACACTCTACGATGACCAGTTGGGGGCGCACACGCGAATCTAAGGCTTATTCAAATATGTTGAAGCAATTTGATGCACCGGGTGCTTTGATTTCTGTGGTCAGTGATTCTTATGATTTTTGGAACGCCGTTGATAATATCTGGGGTGAGGAATTAAAAGATCAAGTATTGGCCCTGAAAGGGACATTGGTTATACGCCCAGATAGCGGGAAGCCGATTGATGTTATTGCTTTGGCTTTGGAGAAATTGGACAAGGCTTTTGGTTCAACTGTAAATTCAAAAGGCTACAAGGTTCTGAATGATAAAGTACGCCTTATTCAAGCAGATGGTGTCAATATTGACTCTATTGGTGAGATTTTAGAACGCATGAAGCAAATGGGGTACAGCGCCGATAATATCGTCTTTGGTATGGGCGGTGGATTATTACAATCTGTCAATCGTGACACAATGAAATTTGCGATGAAGGCGTCTGCCGCCAATGTCGATGGCGAATGGATTGATGTTTATAAAGATCCCATTACCGACAGTGGCAAGCGTTCTAAACGTGGACGCTTGGCGGTTATCGAAGAAGATGGCGTTATTAAAACTGTGCGCAAAGAAAACGCACCAAAGGGCGGCGATTTGTTGAAAACATTCTACCGTGTTGATAAGGCCGGCATGGCGGTGCGTAATGATAACTTTGATGCTATTCGCAAGCGCGCCGCCGTTAAAAAGTCAGAATACAAGCTGGCTGCATAAATCGTAAGAGGCATAACTCTTAAAGGGTGCATTAAGACACCTGATTGAAGAAGGCCGTTTTTATGCTTTATGGCGTGTGGCATGCAGCCGCCACAAACCATAGACCGCCCCCGTTATTATCGTAACATTATTTGCTATTGTGATAGCGGGGGTTTTCTAGGGCAAATATTTTGACATAACTAATATTGGCGCTATAATACCATTTTCACATAGAAAGATAAGATAATGACGGATAATACACCATTCAAAACCAGACAAGATGTTTGGGATGCCCTGATGAAAACCCGTGCTGGTACCCCCGAGCGCCGCGCGATTTTGGAGACCCCTGGTGCGCGTGATTTGGTCCTAAACTCAGGGGCTTCGGCGTTGTTTCGTTCCGGTAAAGTGAATCTTACGAAAGAACAAGATGATTATTTATACGGCCATAATTACATTTATGGGCAAGCAAGAAATGATCGTCTTCTTTCTTTTGACATGCAGGAGGTATTCTCTGATTTAAGTGTTTTAATGAACAAGCGATTACATGGCGGAAAACCAGATGGTATAGGCCCCAATGGCGGTTTATCAGAGCGCACCACCCTAGAAGAATTTAACGATATGGCGGCTGACAAACTCTTTCAGGAACGAGATGATGTCATGGTGCGTGACTTAAAGCGTGAACGTTTATCAAAACAATATGGGAGTAGATGTTACAACGTTATCGCTGAAAAAGATGGCTATATCTTGATTGATGATATTGAAACAATTGCCCGTAATACAGTTATTCGTGAGACGAGAGAAGAATTAGAAGATGACCTGGGGGTTAAGAATCTTCGCCTCAAAAGAGGGCCCTCTGATCCATGGTACTATCGTTCAAAAGATGACAATTATATTTTGAACCGCTGGGAACCAACGTCTCCTCTCCCCGTTTACGCCATTGATGCATTATGTTTTGCGCAATACATAGAGCGCGACGAAATGGATTTGATTGTGAATAGTGCACAGGCCAAAGATAATACAGGGGAAATGTCAGGGGTCGTTGAAATGCCGATTTTTGAGGCGTTGAAGCGCTGGGGAAAGCGTGGCGTTGATGCTGACGCAACATCAGAAGATGGGCGTGATATGAATTATGATTTCCGTTATCCGCACGAGTTCTTATATGTTTGGTATCAAGCATATCGAGAATTAAAAGTTTATACAGATGGTCGTATTGATCCGCGCCCTGCGCAGAGCTCTTTGCTTAACAAACTGGTTCATGACGTACAAAAATCAATTTTAGAAGATGGTGAAACACACCGTCTTGATTTCAAAGAGGTTGTCTCACGTATGATTGGCCGCCCCGTCACATGCCCCGAAGATTACGCCCCGATTGAACAGGTCTTTTATGTCTATCCAGGCACTTTCGCGAATTTCGAGAATATCATCGATGATTGTTTTGAACGTTATCGTGCCAAAAAGTTTGTGTCTAAGAATCAGAAAAAAAAGACGACTAAGCCAAGGGCGTTAAAGCCTTAAGCTCTTGTCTTTAATTTTTAGGGTCTTATCTCTGTGGTTCAGTGTCCGCAAAATTTTACGGCCATCACTGCTCGTCAAGTTATAGTCGGCTATATTTGATAGCTCATCTGAGGAGCTGTTGATAGTAAAGGTTAAAGCGACTCTTTCTGCAATGGCAATATCATTTCCGCTGTCACCAATTGTTGCGACCGCCTCATTCGTTAAGCCAAGGTGATTCATAATGTCCAGAACTGCTAAATATTTGTTGGCATCGTCGACTTGGACTTCTGTATCTCCTGTGAAACATCCATTTTTCGCGATTTTCAGACGATTTGCTCTTATGAAGTCGATATCGAGCTCTCTTTGTGCGCGTGCCGCTAAATCATAGGGGCCTGATGAGACTAACGCTGTTTTATAGCCGTGCTGTTTCAAGTTTTTTGCAAGGTTTTTTATGGTTTCGTGATATTCCCTGTTTTTAACGAGCTCTAGATATAACGCTGCATCAACATTATGCCAGAAAAAAGCTGACATTTCTTTGAATACATCATTATAGGAACGGTTTTTATTCTCTTGAAAATATTTGAAGGCCTCTTCCATATTACCATAGGATTTATGCATATCTAGCCAGAAGTTAGCCCCCTTGAACAAGGTGCCATCCATATCAAAAACGACTAATTCTATAGTTTTCATTCGTTCATCCAATCCAAAAATCATCGCATTTAATTTTTGCGCGGCGGTTATGGTTGTGTTGCCGTTTAAGGCCAGTTTGATAAGCGGTGATTTTTTGTGCGGTCTCTTTGACTTTTTTCTTTAATCCTTGATAAAGATGTTGATAATCCTCATTGCTCTCAAGGCCCAGCTGTACCAATTCCGCAGTCATGTGAGCGCTGTTCTCTAGGGGGTGTCGGCGATAGGTCTCATAGCTCTGGCTTGTATTATAATATTTGGGTGCGGCCATAATTTTATAAATCTCACCGAGGGTCTTTTCAGCACCTTTTAAATGCGCACTATTTTTGGCTTGTGTCATTTGTTTATGATGGTCCATTTCGTGGGCGATAATGGCGACCATATGCATGGGGTCGTAAATCGCCATGCTTGAAACGCCTTTATAAAATGTAAGGGTATTATTTAAATAGTCCGCGTGGGGCGCTTCAAGAGAGTAAGAAAGCTTTACTTTAATCTCTGGCATATCGCCATCAACAATATCTGCACGGTGTTGGGCAATGCGTGTAAGGGTTTCAATGATTTCTTCATCATTGTCCCGTGCCAGTACATCATCCCAATTTTTAAGGGTCTCTTGTAATTTTTTGTCTGCTATAATCCGTTTGATAAATAGATCATTTTGTTCCAATAAGGTTAATAGCGATACGGCAGGCATTCCGATTTGCTCAAAAAATAATTTTTCCTGTGGTGTGCTGAAAAATAAATTGCGTTTATCCATGTGCTGTAAGATTGTAACTTCATCTTGGTTGGATAGGGCGCGCAAATTATTGCTTAGTTCTAGGTGACGTAAGTATGTTTTAAAATCATAATTGTTAAGCGTTTGGGTCGCTTTATAGGTTTTATACGATAAACAAACGGCACCGTCATCGCGCGCATGTGACGCGTTATCGATTGCCCAAGATATAGGGGTATCAGGATTCCCAAAGCTTTCTAGAACAGTCGCCGATGCGGTGGCACTTTGGGCGCTTGCACAAAAACCAAGCATCAGGAATAAATGTCTTAAAGTGAGATGTTTCATAATAAATACACTATATTGTTATGAAAAAAAAGCCAGTGTTTTTTATAATCAGTCTTAATGCACCTTGTCTGCTCTTGATAAAAGGTGTAATTGTGCTAACTCTAATATCCAACAGAACATATATAAAAAGGATAAATAATGCGTTATTTACATACAATGGTTCGGGTTAAAGACCTCGATGATTCTCTTGATTTTTATTGTAATAAATTGGGCTTGATAGAAACTAATCGTATGGAGAATGAAGGTGGACGCTTTACGCTTGTTTTCTTGTCGGCACCAGATGATTTAGAGCAAGCCAAAGAAACAAAAGCCCCGCTTATTGAGTTAACGTATAACTGGCCAGATGAAAACGGTAAATCCGAAGAGTATGTGGGTGGGCGTAATTTTGGCCACTTGGCATATTTGGTTGATGATATTTACGACACATGCCAAAAACTGTCCGATCAAGGTGTTGTGATTAACCGCCCGCCGCGCGACGGGCATATGGCTTTTATCAAATCCCCAGACGGCATCTCAATTGAGTTATTACAAAAAGGCGACGCCTTAGCACCAAGTGAGCCTTGGGTCGGTATGCAGAATATTGGTAGCTGGTAGCCTTGTCCGATGATGATTATGTAATAGATATTTATAGTTAAATGATCTATAAAAAATACTATGTCTATTATAAAAAAACCGTGTTTGAACTGGATAACTGGTCGTCAGGATTCTGCCGATCAAAAAGCGACCTATAAAAAAGCCCGTATTTTTCAATTTGGTTTTTCTCAGTTTGGTTTTTCAGGGCTCTTTAATAATAAAGGTGGGGTTGACTGTTATCTTCTACACTATGAGCCTTATTATAAATTAAAACCACATGTCGATCTTGTGCCCAAAGGGTTGAAACATTATCGTTTGAATATTGTTTTAAAGGGTTCTGGTGATTTTGATTGTGAGAAGAAAATCATCAATCTATTCAATCGCGTTGTTTTATTCCGCCCCGACAAATACACTCATGCCATGAAAAATGGTGCAAAAGAACGTCTCGTTTTGTCTATTGGGTTGGCGGTGTGAAATAATGATTAAGCATAGTGATATATCCGCCAGTGATTTAAAAATGTACATAAAAAGCCTAAAAATTCAGTTTGGCGGGCATGCTGGCTATAAAATATATGGGCACTTGAATTGTGCATCGGGCAAGCGGATGAATAAAGAAAATCGTGTTTTTTTCTCAGACTTATCGGAGGCTCAAGAGCAGGGCTATCGACCCTGTGGGAACTGTATGCGTGCCGCGTATAAAAAATGGCGCGCTTTAAACGCTTAATTTTGAGCTATCTTAACGACCGCTGGTTTCAACTTAATAAAGAAGAACAAGAAAATGACCATCTCCAACGCCACTGTGTACGGATTGAATTCTATGGATAAGTTAATAATAAAACACCAAATTCCGATTGAATAGATCACATCAAATAAACGCGTTTTGTCGTTAATTAAACCGAATATTTGCCCAATAAAACAGGTCAACATCGTAATGCCTGCAATCGTTCCCGCCATGTGAAAGATGGATTCATCATAATTTTGCGCGATTGACATGACGTATGGCCATACTTGCCAAATAATAAGTAATAATACTGATTGCACCGATAGAACCACCGTTAGTAATCGTGTTAATGATGGACCTGTTTTGCCTTCATTCGTGATTGGTGTCGGTTTTTTAATGATTAATATCGCAATCCCATAAAGGCCAACCAGTGTATAAACCGTATCAAGGGCAATTCCATTGGGGTTATAATAATGACCAAAGGATATAAGATGGAAAAACGCCCCCAATGTATTCAGAGTAATAAACCAAGGATGGCGACCCATGCGCTCGCCGTAGAAATTTGATTTTAGGGCAATAATAGTAAGGCCAATAAGGCCGACCCCGAGAAAACCGATAATATCATAAAATAAAACAGGTAAATCAAGCGCCCCAGCACTATTGCGCCAGAATTCTGGCATGATTTGTAAAATAACAAAGAAAGATACGGTCGCGAAAAACAACGCCATGAAGGCTTTTATTATGGAGTTGGCTGTCATTCTTTATCTCTTTTGATTATTGTGGCGCGCCTGGCAGGATTCGAACCTGCGACTCCTGGCTCCGGAAACCAGTGCTCTATCCCCTGAGCTACAGGCGCGTAATGTATCGTTAATTTATTTGGCCGCTAACATTTTTTCGACTTCATTGACGAGGTCTTTTAAATGAAACGGTTTTGATAAAATCTTTGTTTCATGGCGGTGGGGGTTGCGCTCACCCATTGCAACGGCTGCAAAACCTGTGATGAACATGACTTTGATCGATGGATCAACATCCTTCGCGCGGGTTGCTAATTCAACGCCGTCCATGCCAGGCATCACGATATCGGCCAATAATAAGCTATATTTTTGTTTGGTAAGAGCGTTTAACGCCTCTAGGCCATCGGCGCAGACCGTTACGCTGTGCCCAGCCTTTAATAGCGCAACCTTAAGGAAGCTGCGCATTGATTCATCATCTTCTGCTATTAATATATCCGCCATGAATCTTAAATAGCATAAAAAACCCAATAAATGAACATGTAAAACGCATATCGGAACCATAATTATTTTGTTATCATTGGGATCACTTAATTTTAACGATAAAGAGGAAACATCATGTCTTTATGCTTATTGGCTGATATGGGCGGCACGAATATTCGGTTTGCTACATTATATAATGACACGGTTATCGATGTGCGCCGTTATGATGTCGTGCGTTTTGAGAAAATTGATGATGCGATCCATGCTTATGTGACAGAAATGGATCACGATCGTGGAGATTATAAACGCGCCGCCTTTTCAATTGCTGCACCGTTATCGGGTGACGTTATTGATATGACGAATAATCATTGGGTTTTTTCTAAAAAAAATCTTCAAAAAGCGTTCTCATGGGATGATTTGATTGTGGTGAATGATTTTTATGCGGTGGCGGCGTCTGTGCCCTTATTAAAAGATCGCTACGATAATGGGAATCAAGATTCTTTGGTGGCTTTAACGGATGCATCCGTAATTTCGCAAGTGGGTGCGCCTATTTCTGTGCTCGGTGCCGGAACGGGATTGGGTATGGCCTATTTAACGTCTGATGAAAGCGGTATATATTGCCCGATTTCAACCGAAGGCGGGCATGTTACCATGGCGGCGCATACGGTTGAGGATTCCGCGATTTTCCAAGAAATCATGCGTGCTAATCCTCATTACTCTCATTTATCTGCGGAACGATTGGTGTCGGGTAAGGGGATTGAGCATATTTATAAGGCGTTGTGTCATTTAAAGGGCGTTGTTCCTGTTTTTGAAGATGCGGCCGCGATCTCAACTAATGGCACATCTAAAGATAGTGATCCTATAGCCGCGGAAACAATGGTGCGCTTTTGTCGTTACTATGGTTCTGTTGCTGGGGATCAAGCCTTGACCATTGGCGCAAAGGGCGGGGTCTATATAGCGGGCGGTGTGGTATTGCATTTTATTGATTACTTTAAACAAAGTGATTTTTATCAGGCATTTTTGAATAAGGGGCGTTTTAAATCATATTTAGAACCAATCTCTGTTTATATCATGACGGATCCCAATCCGGCTTTTGTTGGTTTACGGGCAATTTTGAAGAATTGATTCGGTTTTTATCTAACAAAACGAATCGTTTTGCTTTTTAATCCTATATCTGGTGTTTTTCACGAATCGCGATTCTATATGTTGTGTTTAGTGTCTTTCTGGGTGGTGGGGTTGTATTTCTGCTTTTAGAACAATGGTTTGCATTTTGCGAATCTATTTTTTACTGCATTTATTCACACAGGACCCTCCATAGGTGTGATTATTATCGCCCCATATTTTGGTAAATAGAGGGCATGAAAAAAATTTAATTTTGAAATTTTCGGTCTTTTTTCGATTCTTTTTTTTAAGTGCTAGACTCTATCGATCAGTCAACTATGCTGAATTTATTCAATTTTTGAAGGCAATTTTCCAGTTTTGGAACATCCGTGTTTAGATATGTTTAATAAATAAATCTTGCATGAATGAATCAACATCTGGTAGCATAAGTGAAGTTAAACACAATAACTTGTGTGTCGGGTCTTTTTTCAAAGATTTGATAACAGCCCAAAAACTGCTTCATATGAAGCCCGAATTTCGCAAAACATATGTTTTGCAAAGAGCCATTTTTACATTTTGATTTTATTCAAAATAAAAAGATGATCCATCAGAAATGGTGATGAAGACATCACGCCCATAAAGAGGCTGAAATATATAAGATGTCGGATATTGAACAGAGACTTGAAGAAGTGACTTTAGACAAAGAAAATTAATAACAAAGAGGAGCACCTTTAAAAAATGTTTGATAAAGCCCAACTAGCCTCAGGCCCTTCAGTAGAAATGGATAAGACGCGTGATGCGTATTTAACCGAATTTGGTAAATCTACCCTTGAAGATCGCTATTTAATGCCCAATGAAGACTTTCAGGGTTTATTCGCCCGCGTTGCTATGTATTACGCTGATAATTCGGCGCATGCACAACGTCTTTATGAATACATGTCTAATCTATGGTTCATGCCTGCGACGCCTGTATTATCAAATGGTGGTACAAGCCGTGGTTTGCCGATCTCTTGTTTCTTGAATGAGGCGGATGATTCACTTGGTGGTATCGTTGGTTTGTGGAATGAAAATGTTTGGCTTGCAGCCCTTGGTGGCGGTATCGGAAGTTACTGGGGTAATATTCGTTCTATTGGTGAATCTGTTAACCGTAATGGTAAAACAAGCGGTATTGTACCCTTTATTAAAGTTCAAGATTCGATGACATTGGCAATTTCACAAGGCTCTTTGCGTCGTGGTTCTGCCGCCGCTTACCTTGATATTCATCATCCAGAAATTGAAGAGTTCTTAGAGATGCGTCGCCCAACAGGCGGTGATCCGAACCGTAAAGCCCTTAACCTGCACCACGGTGTATTGGTAACGGATGCCTTTATGCGCGCTGTCGAAAAAGACGAGGAATGGGCATTATTATCACCCAAAGACGGTCATGTTGTTGATACGGTTCCTGCGCGTGCGTTGTGGATTCGTTTGTTAACGGCCCGTATCGAAACAGGCGAGCCATATATCATAAATATCGATCATGTTAACCGCGCGGTGCCACAGCACCATAAAATGGCTGGTTTAAATGTGAAGATGTCTAATCTATGTAGTGAAATTACACTACCAACAGGAACAGACCAGTATGGCGAAAAACGCACGGCTGTTTGTTGTCTATCATCTGTTAACTTGACCAAGTTCATGGAATGGCAAGATCACCCAACATTCATCGAAGATATCATGCGTATGCTTGATAATGTTTTGGATGATTTCATTGAAAAAGCACCAGACGATATGGCGCGTGCGAAATATTCCGCAATGCGTGAGCGTTCGGTTGGTTTGGGTGTGATGGGATATCACTCTTTCCTACAATCCATGATGATTCCGTTTGAAAGCGTTATGGCGAAAGTTTGGAACCGTCGTATGTTCACACATATTAAGACCCAAGTTGACGCTGCGTCTGTGAAATTAGCCCATGAAAAGGGCGCTTGTCCTGATGCTGCGGATTATAACATCATGGAACGTTTCTCAAATAAAATGGCTGTTGCGCCAACCGCGTCAATTTCTATTATTTGTGGTGGTGCATCCCCAGGGATTGAGCCAATCGCGGCGAATGCTTATACCCATAAAACACTGTCTGGTTCATTCCCTGTGAAGAACCCATACTTGGCAGCATTGTTGGATGAAAAAGGCATGAATACCGATGAAACATGGTCTTCCGTCTTTACACATGAAGGATCTGTTCAGCATCTTGAGTTTTTATCACAAGATGAAAAAGATGTCTTTAAGACAGCCTTTGAATTAGATCAGCGTTGGTTGATTGAGCATGCTGCTGATAGAACACCATTTATCTGTCAGGCACAATCATTGAATATTTTCGTGCCAGCAGATGTGCATAAAAAAGATCTTCATGAAATCCATTACTTAGCATGGAAAAAAGGCGTGAAGAGCTTGTATTACTGTCGTTCGAAATCAATTCAGCGCGCAGAATCAAAGGCCAGTGCAGATCGTGGTCTATTGGCCGATGCAATGGCACTTCAAGCACAAGAAAATGAAAATAATTATGATGAATGTCTTGCTTGCCAATAGCATCACATTATCTTGTAAAATATCGTTAAAAAGAAAAGGATAAAAATAAAATGACACCTCCTAAAGAAGCCAATGCTATAACGCATTTTGATGGTAAAAAAACATTGTCGCAACTACGTGAAGAGGGAAAACTTTCTCGTCTTCTTGTTGAAAATCCGGTTTATAAGCCGTTTAATTACCCTTGGGCGTATGAAGCATGGTTAACACAACAGCGTATTCACTGGTTACCAGAAGAAGTGCCATTAGCAGAAGATGTGCGTGACTGGAAAAAGAAATTAACGCCAAGCGAGCGTAACTTGTTAACACAAATTTTCCGCTTCTTTACACAAGCGGATGTCGAGGTGAATAACTGTTACATGCGTCATTACACGAAGATCTTCAAACCGACAGAAGTCTTGATGATGTTGGTTGCGTTTTCAAACATGGAAACGGTTCATGTTGCCGCTTACTCGCATTTGTTGGATACGATTGGTATGCCAGAGGTTGAATATTCTGCCTTTTTGAAATACCAAGAGATGAAAGACAAATATGATTATATGCAAGATTTCAGCAGTGACACACTGGAAGATATCGCCTTAACAATGGCTGTATTTGGTGCGTTCACCGAAGGTCTACAATTATTTGCTTCTTTTGCGATTTTGATGAACTTCCAACGCTTTAATAAAATGAAGGGTATGGGACAAATTGTTGCATGGTCTGTGCGTGATGAAACATTACACACATTATCAGCGATTAAATTGTTCAAAACATTCATTTCTGAAAACCAAGAGATTTGGACAGATGAGCTGAAGGACAAAATTACCGAAGCTTGTCGTACAATCATCGAACATGAAGATGCCTTTATCGATCTCGCCTTTGAAATGGGCGGCGTTGAAGGCCTAGAGCCTGTCGATGTTAAGCGTTATATCCGTTATATCGGTAACCGTCGCATGACACAGCTTGGTTTAGAAGAAATCTTCGAAGTTGAAAGTAACCCACTACCATGGATGGATGTCATCATGAATGGTGCGGAACATACGAACTTTTTCGAAAACCGTGCCACAGAATATTCACGTGCTTCAACACAAGGGACATGGGAAGATGCATTTGCGAATGATGTTTTCACAAATGCGGATGATATTTTGGATGGTACAGATACTGTTGCAAAAACGGGTACTGAATAAAATATATTAGAGACAAGATTATAAAAGCGCCGTTATTAAAACGGCGCTTTTTTATGTGTAACTGTTTAGTATGTTGACATTATGTAAATATTTTGTTATGTTCATTATCAATTAAGAATATTATACTTATGTAGACATATTATGTCGGATCAACCTAAGGGGAAAACCGACTTAGGCACCAATTTATTCTGGGGCTTTAGCTTTTACTTACGAGCAATATATTAACAGAGATAGAAGGAGTTATTTACATGACAAACTATAGAGACCACAAAAGCCGTAGATCTAGAGATATTGAAGATATAGTCGCAGAAAATACAGCCCTGAAGGTTGAGCTTGCTAAGGTTAAAAGAGAGGCGGGTATAAAAATAGCGCTACAAAAAAAGCACATAGCCTCTTTGACTGATAGGCTTGCGGAAAAAGAGGACGCTTTAAAAGAAGCCCGTGCAACAAATTTGACGATGGCGGGACAAATTGAGCGTATGGCGATTGATTTAGCGGCTGCCCAAGGCGCAACTGCAGACGGTATTGCGGCATTTAGGGCTGATTTTATGGCACAAGCAGCGGCAGCTTTTGAAATTTTAGAAAGTGGTCAGACAGAATTAGGTATCATTTCGACGGGTATGGCGGACTACGCCGGACGCGTTAACGCGGGTGGTGGTCAGAGGATCTTTCGTAAAGGGCATAACCGTTAAGTCTTAACTTAATGATATTCAGAAATTAAATAAAAGCGTCGCAATTTTTGCGGCGTTTTTTACGTTAAAAACGAGCATCTGTTTTAATGCGTGATACGAGTGCTGGCGTTTTGGTGCCTGTTGGGCGCAACCCTTGGGCAAATTGACAGCCGCGCATTGTGTCTATCTGGAATATTGGAAAGGCAGTCATCTCTCTAAAATCAACATCATGGACCGTGAAATTATAAAATCTCTCGCCTTGCCAATTGATTGCTTTGACCGAAGCGCGGTCAATTTTAATATTATTGGCCTGACTTTCTTTTAAAACTGTATGATCTAAGGCTGGGTTAATCATTGCACCATTATCATCCATGGCGCGACCAAAGCTTGCATTATCCAAGATACAGTTTATGAATTTTGTGTGGGATAAATCACAACCATCAAAGACCACACGGGCCATTTCGCTTAACATGCGGTGATGATGTTCTTTCTTATTAATTGAGATAGGGTCTATGTCACCCGAGAAATCAACATGACGCAGTGAACTATTGCTGAAATTAACTCTTTCACAAATTACATTCCTGAAATCAGCACCATCATAGACACCATTTTGTAGGGATATTTTTGTTTTGATAAGCGATTTCTCTTCGTCGGAAAGATCTAATTCGTTAAAACTATTGTGTGTTTCGCGTAGATCGGCATTTTTGAGAGAAATACCTAATTTTATCGCCGCCTCAACACAGTCTTTATAACTGTTAAATACTATGCCCTCATGTTTCTCAGGATGTGGGAAAATGACATGATCGCTGTTTTGCGCTGAGAGTCTTGCTTTGTGGCGTAAAACTATGCGGAATTTCAATTTTTGAGCCAATGCATCAGCCGGTGGATATTGTTTTCTAACATCATCAAGGCTTTGCGTACCAATATAGGGCGCTGCATCATTAAACGGCAAAGCTAATTGCTCATTCTTATTACCAGAAGATTTTGTTTGGTCGGTCATTATTATGACAGTCCCTCAATTTCTACGTTAAATATTTGATTCTTATATAGTTTAACCATCAAATATGAACAAAAGGTTACCATAAAATATGGGTTCTTTTGGTTACATGGAAAGCCCGGGCTTTTATTTGGAAAAAAGCTATATTTCTTTTTTGTATGACTGCCAAATCATGATAGAATCAATATATAGAGTAAGAAATCTCTTATTCGTCAATATGTAGCATATTTTCTTTTTCTAGATATATGCATTCAGAGTTAAATTTTTCAGCGAGGCGTCTATTTGCCAAGAGACTGTCATCATATTTTGTCCCCTTATGGACATACGGGTTTGCTCCCTTTCTTGTTGTTACAAGATGGGACGTCAAGCGCCCCGCAAAATGTGTCTCTTCTGCTTACGCTTCATTATCTTTCAAACGACCGCAATTTTGCTGGTCGTTTTTTTTATTGTTTTCTCACCCTTTTATTAACCCCTAACCCCCTTAATAGGGCACTTTTATATCTTTTAAAAAAATAACCTCTAACCTTTCTTGAACAGGAGAAATAATCCATGGGTAAACGTAACAAAAAAGCAGTGAAACAAACTAGCCGTAATCATGACGCAGGAATCGTCGCACCAGATTTTGGGGCATGGCATCCATTGGGGGAAGAGGTTGAGCGTAATAAGCGCGATATGACGCATACTCATAAAAAGGGATCAAAAGATGGGAATGTTCCGGATCATAATCGTGATCAAAGATATCTTAAAACCGTTAAGCCTAGATCAGAGGGGCAAGCCCAATTAATTGAATCAATTAAAGAACAAGCACTGACTTTTGCGGTTGGCCCCGCTGGAACGGGCAAGACATATTTGGCGATCTGTGCGGCGGTTGATGCCCTAAAAAACGGCGATGTTGAACGGATTATTTTATCACGGCCTGCCGTTGATGCGGGGGAAAGCCTTGGGTTTTTGCCAGGTGATTTAGAGGATAAAATGGCGCCCTACCTTCGCCCACTCTACGACTCTTTAAGTGATCGTTTGGGTGCTCAAACCGTGCGTAGATATATCGAAGACGGCACGATTGAAATCGCACCTGTGGCTTATATGCGTGGTCGTACCTTGAATAATGCCTTTGTGGTGATTGATGAGGCACAAAATTGTACTTATACACAATTAAAGATGCTTTTATCTCGTCTTGGGTGGAATTCAACGATGGTTATTACCGGTGATCCCGCACAAAGTGACTTATTAGATGGTATGTCTGGTCTGGCGCCTATTTGCGACACATTGGATAAAAACCCGAATATTGGCGTACAGTGGTTAGAGGCGCGCGATATCGTTCGCCATCCATTGGTTGCTGAAATATTAGACGTTTTAAAATAAGCTAAATTTTATTAAACGTTCTTTATTATATGCGTGTTTCGGTCTATCTTTATGATTGTCGAAACACGCATATTTTTTATTAAAAAGTGAGATAACCATGAGTAAAAAAGATCCCAAATCTTCACAAGCCCCACAAGCCCCGCAAGCTAAAGAGATACAAAAAACCATTCGTAACATTATATGGGTTGTTGTGATCGGCGTTGTCGTTGTTGTTGTTCTAACAATCGCACAAATGATGATTATGAAGTGGGCAAAAGACCAAGATGCGAGCATGAGCGGCACGACACAAGAAGTTGTGGCAACAACAAGCGAACAAGCCCCACAATCTAATGGTGTTGAGGGTGTAGCCGGCATGCAAATTGGTGGTGACTTCACCCTTACACGTCATGATGGCGAAATCGTGACCTATGCTGATCTGAAAAATACGCCGCATGTGCTATTTTTTGGTTTTACTTATTGCCCCGATATTTGCCCAACGGAATTGGCGCTCTTGGCTAATATCATGGAAGATATGGGCCAAGAGACCGTAAAGGATTTGCGCGTTATTTTTGTGTCGGTTGATCCAGAGCGCGACGATGTTGAACAAATGAAAAGTTATGTATCATTATTTCACCCTAAAATTGAGGGATTAACGGGCACGCCTGAACAAATTGACGATATTAAGAAAAAATACCGTATTTATTCCGCCAAAGTACAGACCCCTGAAATGAGCGATTACACGGTGGATCATTCATCTTTTTTATATATGTTTGATCGCAGTGGGCAGTTACAATCCATGTACCGATCCGGTGCGCAAAAAGAAGATGTTCAAAAAGGCATTGAACAATTATTGGGACTGTAATCATATTATGGGTTTGGGCGTATACGCATGAGGGATATTATTCAATTTTTGATGAATAAAACCAATGATTCATTGGCAGCAGAGGCGCGTGTTAAACAGCGTAATAAAAAAAAATCTCAAGAGAAAAAAGCCGCGAATATACGTAAAGAACTCAATATTGATGAGGACGTTGTTATTCGTTTTAATAGTCGTGCAAAGCGTCTTATATTGCGCCCGGATATTGGCGGTAAATGTTTTTATCTCACGATTCCTAACCGCACACCGATAAGGCGTATCGATGAATTCTTAAATGCGCACCGTCATTGGATTGATCAAAAACGAGAAAAACAAGCTGAGCGCATTATTTTTAAAGATGGCGTAAAATTCCCTTACTGGGGGCAACAGATTACCGTTAAACATGAGAGCACAAAGATACGCGCCCTAACACGATTAGATGGGGACACCCTTTATGTTCATGGTGATAAGGCGGCCATTAATGGGCGTGTGAAGCGATTTGTGAAAGATAATGCCGTGGCACATTTGGAAAAAATGGGTTCAGAAATCATCGCCGGCACGCGCTTGAAATATAAATTACTACAGGTCAAAGACACGAAATCACGCTGGGGCAGCTGTACCTCAACCCGTGAAATAACCTTGTCATGGCGCCTTGCTTTTGCGCCCAAAGATGTGGCTTTTTATGTTCTAGCCCACGAAATCGCTCATTTAAAATATATGGATCATAGTGCGAAATTTTGGGATTTCTGCGAGACGTTATGCGTCCATACGAATGAATCTAAATATTGGCTCAAGAAAAATGGCGGGACTTTACATTTATATGGCTAGTTTGGGTTTTTATTGCGTTCTGGTAATAGGCTGTTAATTTTTTCTTATTATACTTAAATCTTAAGGCTTAGATATCGGCAAATAATTGAGGGGAACATTCATTTTGCACGCAACAATAAAAACAAATAACGTCATCATAAGATATGTAACGCTTGGCTTTATTTCTCTATCTCTTTTATTTTTTACAATGGTCAGCAAGGCAAATGCCTCTGATAAAAGCGATTTAATTGTTTATTGTAAACAGATAACCTCTCTTACAGGTAATACCGACCCGCAAGTCATCCAAACCTGTATCAAGGAAGAAATGGAAGCGCGAGCGGCGCTAGAGCAACAAGACATCCCACAATCCATTTTGGATCACTGTGATGAAGTCGCCTCCATCGGGCAAATGAATACATTAGGCGACAGCCACACATTGGTCAAAATGTGCGTTGATCAAGAGCTAGAAAATATGGCGCGTTATGAGGCTCTTAGAACAGGCCAACCAATGCCAGAAAAGAAATCGGCCTTTATGGAGTTGCTGGACTGGTTGCCTTAATATTTAATTTTACAGTCTATATTTTATCTCTTATTGTGGCTCAATGATTGATATTGTAACGCTTCTTTTAATAAATATTATTCCTCTCTATGTTTTAATCGCCCTCGGTTTTATTTCTGGGCGTTATATGGACGTGAATTTGCCGTCGATTGCTACTATTGCTATCTATATCTTAGCGCCTATTGTGAATTTTGGGGCATTGGCGCAGATGCAATTTACGGTTGAGTATATTTCTTTACCCATTTTTTTCTTTGTGTTTGCAACGCTAATTGGGATTGTGACTTATAAGATCAATCAGGTTATTTGGCGCAATAACACCGCCAACCTACTGGGGATGGCAAGCATAAGTGGCAATACGATGTATTTTGGCCTGCCTTTGGTTTTGGCTCTTCTTGGACCGGAGTGGGTTGGTGTTTATGCCTTACTTAATGTGGGGGTTTTTCTAGTTGAGTCCACCCTTGGCTATTTCTTAGGTGCGCGCGGTGAAGCTACATTGAAGGGGGCTGTAATGCAAGTTATAAAATTCCCCGTTATTCATGCAATTATATTGGGTTTTATTTATAATATTAGTGGCCTGCAATTACATGATACTTTTATCGCTTACTGGACATATGCGATTGGCGCATGGGTTATTTTGGGGATGATGATTATTGGTATTGCGCTTTCTAAACAGACAACAATAGATATCAATTTTAAACTTTTAGTAGCGTTTCATATTCCTAAATTCATCATTTGGCCATTGATAGGGTTTGGTTTTATTCTTATGGACAAGGTGTTTTTTCAAGCATTCTCAGACAATATATACACAATGATTGCGATCTTTACGGCAGTACCATTGGCTGGTAATACCGTTGCTTACGCCGCAACGTTTAATTTACAACCAGAACGCACCGCAAGCTCTGTTCTTATCAGTACTTTGTTGGCTTTCATTACGGTACCATTAGCGGTTATTATTGTGAAGATGCTGTAAGGCGTTACTAGCGCATAGCCAATTTACATTGATAAAGAAAATTTTCTAAGATTTGTACGGCGGCTAGCTGGTCGATTGATTTTTTTCGTTTTGCACGGCTCATGTCTAGTTCGTTAATGAGGAAATCTTCGGCTTTTTGGCTGCTCATGCGCTCATCAAAAAAGGTGATTTGTATGCGCTCTGGAAATTCTCCAAACTTTTGTAAGTTACGAATAAGGTCACGCACAGATTGAGACATTGTGCTCTCTTGACCGTCCATATGAAGGGGTAGTCCAATAACCAGCCCGCCAATTTGCCATTCTTTTATAAGCGCTATCAGTTTTGGAGCATCAAGGCTAAATTTTTCGCGCGTAAAGGTTTGTACAGGTGTGACCAGTGAATGACGTTTATCGCAAACCGCAATTCCTATACGTTTTAACCCAACATCAAAAGACATTAAGGCACGGCTGGGTGCAAAATTTTCAGCAAATTCTTTTGTGATAGCGTCGCTCATATTTTCTTTATAGCGATTATAGGGTTTTAAGCAAGGATGATTTACGTAGTTATTGCTTGATAGGGGGGCATGAAGGTGTTATTTTTAAGGCCTCATAAAGTATGATTTTAGATGACATTATAAGGATTTCTGCCATGTCTATTACCGCCGAAAATATTAAAAAATTGGGACGTTTATCGCGTATCCGCATTGAAGAATCCCAAGAAGAAACATTGGCCAAGCAGGTGAGTGGTATTTTGGGTTGGATCGAACAAATGCAAGAAGTTGACACGGACGGTGTTGAGCCCCTGACGAGTGTTTCAGATATGGTGCTAAAGCAACGCGAAGATATTATCAATGATGGTAATTGTCAGGCGGATGTTCTGGCAAATGCTCCAGAGACATCAACAGGGTACTTTGTTGTCCCTAAAATTATTGAATAGACATCTATTTTTAAGGCTAAACAGTTTCTAGAAATTAAGAGAAAAAAGAACATGACAGATTTAACACATTTAACGATTAAACAAGCCCTTAATGGTATGGCAAATAAAGATTTCACCTCTGTGGAATTAACACAAGCACACATCAAGGCGTGTGAAAATGCCAAGCACCTTAATTGCTTTATCACAGACACACATAACTTGGCGATAGAACAAGCAAAAGCCAGTGATGAAAAACGCGCCAAAGGTTATGTTGGTATATTAGAGGGAATTCCGCTGGGAATGAAAGATCTCTATTGTACCAAAAATGTGCGCACGACCGCCGCGAGTAAGATTTTAGGCAATTTTATCCCAAAATATGAATCAACGGTTTCACAGAACATGTTGGATCAAGGCATGGTGATGCTGGGTAAACTCAACTTAGATGAATTCGCGATGGGCTCATCGAACGAAACATCGGCTTACGGCAATGTTATTAACCCGTGGAAGCGCAATAATGGCGATGATGCTGATCTTGTGCCGGGTGGTTCTTCCGGTGGTTCTTCTGCTGCGGTTGCTGCGCGTATTGTTATGGGCGCGACGGGGACTGATACGGGTGGATCAATTCGTCAACCTGCTTCTTTCACTGGTATTGCCGGTATTAAACCAACTTATGGTCGTTGTTCACGTTGGGGAATTGTTGCCTTTGCATCATCTCTTGACCAAGCGGGGCCAATGGCGCGCAGTGTTGAAGATTGCGCATTAATGTTACAAGCCATGGCTGGACATGATGAAAAAGATTCCACGTCTGTTGATATGCCCGTACCTGATTTTGCGAGTCTTTTAACGGGTGACATGAAGGGTAAAAAAGTTGGTATTCCAACGGAATATCGTATTGAAGGCTTGTCTGATGAAATTGATGCGCTTTGGGAAAGTGGTATTCAAATGATGAAAGAAGCGGGCGCAGAAATTGTGACTGTTTCTCTGCCCCATACAAAATATGGTTTGCCTGCTTATTATATTATTGCCCCTGCGGAATGTTCATCAAATTTAGCGCGCTATGACGGTGTTAAATACGGTGTGCGTGTTGAGGGTGAGAATTTAAATGACATGTATGAGCGCACACGCGCCGCTGGTTTTGGTGAAGAGGTGCGCCGTCGCATTCTAACGGGGACCTATGTTTTATCGGCTGGTTATTACGATGCTTATTATAAAAAGGCTCAGCGTATCCGGAGCTTAATTAAACAAGATTTCGACAAAGCGTTTGAAAAATGTGACGTTATTTTAACACCCACGGCACCGTCCGCGGCGTTTGGTTTTGGTGAGAAAACTGATGATCCAATTGCGATGTATTTGAATGATGTTTTCACAGTAACGGTCAATATGGCGGGCTTGCCAGCTATGTCTGTGCCAGCGGGTGTTGATGTCCACGGTCTGCCATTGGGCTTGCAAATCATTGGTAAACCTTTCGATGAAGAAATGGTTTTGAATGCGGGTTACACGATTGAACGCGCCGCGAATTTTACAGCAATGCCACAAAGCGTAATCGGTAAAAAAGCAGCATAATTTTACAGTAAAAGACGAAAGATTAAAGACATGACATATATTGTTAAAGGCGAAACAGGCGATTGGGAATTGGTTATTGGGTTGGAAGTTCACGCCCAGATCAGCGTACAGTCAAAATTATTCTCTGGCGCGGCAACAGAGTTTGGTGCAGAGCCAAATTCACAAGTCTCTTTGGTTGATGCGGCAATGCCAGGCATGTTGCCAGTTATTAATAAAGAATGCGTTGAAATGGCGGTGAAAACAGGTCTTGGTTTAAATGCCGTCATTAATAAAAAATCAGTATTTGAGCGTAAAAACTATTTTTATCCTGATTTGCCACAAGGTTACCAGATTTCACAATATGAACATCCGATCGTTGGTTTGGGTGAGATTGAAATCGATCTTGATGATGGATCGACAACAACAATTGGCATTACCCGTCTGCACCTTGAGCAAGACGCGGGTAAATCTCTGCATGATCAAAGCCCGAATAAATCTTTTGTTGATTTAAACCGTTCTGGTTGTGCCCTAATGGAAATTGTTTCTGAGCCTGATATTCGCACACCAGATGAGGCCGCGGCCTATGTGAAGAAAATTCGTTCTATCGTCCGCTATCTTGGTACGTGTAATGGTAATATGGACGAGGGGTCAATGCGCTGTGATGTAAACTTGTCTGTACGTCGTTCAGCCAATGATGAATTTGGAACGCGCTGTGAGATTAAAAATGTGAATTCTGTACGTCATGTTGTGAATGCGATTGAATATGAGGCCGTGCGCCAAGTGGAGTTGATCGAAGCTGGCGGCGAGGTGATCCAAGAAACACGTTTATGGGATCCAACTAAAAACGAAACACGTTCTATGCGTTCAAAAGAAGACGCCCACGATTACCGTTATTTTCCATGTCCTGACCTTTTGCCGTTAATTGTAAACGATGAAATGATTGAACGTATTCGCGCAACATTGCCTGAATTACCAGATCAGAAAAAGCATCGTTTCATGACGAATATGGGTCTATCAAATTATGATGCTGGTGTTCTAACCGCAGAGCGCGAACGTGCAGAATTTTTTGAAAAAGTTGCCGAAGGGCGCGACGCAAAACTCGCTGCCAACTGGGTGACATCTGAGTTACTTGGTGCACTAAACAAAGCCCACCTTGATTTAAGTGACAGCCCTGTATCAGCCGAACATTTGAACGAAATGATTGGTTTGATTGAAGATGACACGATCTCGGGCCGTATCGCTAAAGATGTCTTTGCGATTATGATGGACACTGGTAAGGCGCCGTCAGTTATCGTCGAGGAAAAAGGTCTAAAACAAGTCACAGACACAGGCGCAATCGAAGCGATGATCAATGACGTTTTGGCTAATAATGCAGGTCAGGTTGAGGCCTATAAAAACGGACAAGATAAACTTTTCGGTTTCTTCGTCGGTCAAGTCATGAAAGCCAGCCAAGGTAAAGCGAACCCCGCGGTAGTGAATCAGATGTTGAAAGACAAGTTGAAATAAGGGTTTTTTATAACGAATGATAATTCTTATTAATGCCATGCCAGGCGTCGGAAAATTAACTGTTGCTACCGCGATGCAGAAATCTCTGCGCGATAATGGATATAGGGTTCATTTAATCGATAATCATGCGATCTTAAATCTTGTGACGACGTTTGCGGAACGTGGATCTGATATGTATATAGATGCTTTTATGAAGATCAATGAAACTGTTTTTAGTTTTCTAGAAAAACATTCTAAAGATGACATTATTATTTTTACAAATGCTTTGGCCGCAGATTTAAGTGAAGATCTTGATCGTTACGCGATATTTCCAGATCTAGCCAAGCGCCGTGATGATGTTTTTGTGCCCATATGTCTAGTGTGTGATCTAGATGAAAATATCCGTCGTCTTCAAACGCCCTCACGCGCCGATAAACAAAAACTCATTGACCCAGATATATTTATCCCTCTGGCCAAAAAACACGGTATTTATTGCGATGATAAAGATCCTAACGGCTTAAGAATCGATACCACAGATATGAGCGCCGGAGACGTTGCTTTGAAAATCATCAATCATATCCAACATCTATAAAAAAAGCCCCATCCGAAGATAGGGCTTTTCAATTCTTAACTTAAAAAGAACTTACTTTTTCTTCTTTGTTGTTGTTGTCTTTTTCTTAGCGGCTGTTTTCTTGATAGAAGATTTTTTAGCAGCAGGCTTTTTAGTTGCAGCAGCTTTTGTTTTCTTCTTACCAACAAGACCATCGCGGATTTCGCGAAGAAGAAGAATATCTTCAGCAGGCTTGGCCGCAGGTTTAGCTTCTTCTTTTTTCTTCATTGAGTTCATTGCTTTAATAGCCATGAAAATTGCGAAAGCAACAATGATAAAATCAAAGACCGTTTGAAGAAACTCGCCGTAACCAATAACAACCGCAGGCGTATTGACGGAAGCTTCTTGTAGAACAAATTTTAGATCCGTAAAGTCGACATTACCGATTAAAAGACCTAAAGGTGGCATAACAATATTGGCAACGAAAGAAGATACAATTTTGCCAAAGGCAACACCAATAATAATACCAACGGCCATATCGACAACGTTACCGCGCATAGCGAATGATTTGAATTCTGTTAACATACTCATAGTTTTTTTCCTTAGTGAAATAATTTTTGAAATAGTAGTAAAAAAGATAATGTCGAATAAGACATAACAAACGATGGATGATTTGAGCATCGCTGTCTAGTGTTTTTTATGAGGCCTATTTTAATTAATTTCATGCTTTGAATAACTTAAGAGAATTTTTGTGCTTGGCGTTCGATCTTATATTGACTTATGGGTGGTATAAGGTTAAAAATTTTTATTCCTTTTAAACTTTTTGGTTTCTAAGGGGAGGTGGCCGAGTGGCTGAAGGCGACGGTTTGCTAAATCGTTATAGGGGGAAACCCCTATCGTGGGTTCGAATCCCATCCTCCCCGCCATACAGTCTAACACTTCACCTCTATCAGAGAATATTACGCACAATGCCCCGCTACAGGCTGTGTTTGCCACTAGGTTTATTTGGACCATTCTCAGAGAATCTCTAAATCCTCCATATATTGCCCGTTTCTCTCTTTTGCAAAAAAGCAGGAAGGTCAAACGCATCTTGGCCTTTGCCCTTAGGATTTTCATATCGCTTTTAATCATGTCGCGTGGCTTGCCCAATTCCCTGTTAAACAGGGAATTAACAGGGAATATTTCTGTTTTTTGATGTTTGGTTTTATGAATAAATCGGCTGCAGGCCATGGAATACATAGGCTGCAGGAGGTGAGGTAAACAATGTACCTTGAAATTAACAGGGAATTTATTTCAGATAACAGGGAAGTTAAATGCTTAAGAATGAAAAGCTTTCTTGGATGCATTTGTTGATATAGTTCTCGCCATGGTCATTACGCTTTGCAATGTCACGAAGAGTGTCACCGGCAAAATGCTGGTCTCTCCAAACGATGCCTTTCACAATACGCGCAAGCTGGTCGTTAGGAATATCAAGTATGTCTTTATCGTTATCGATGGTTTGAACAATGACCGCGCCATTATTTGTGCGTTTTGTTTTATATGGAACAAAGATGCTTGCATCTTTTAGGAGAGGTGCTTCAAGTATTACATCAAGCGTATTTGTTAAATATTGTTGAAGCTTTGCTGTGTTAACTCTGATGGTTATTTTATCTTGCGTGACAATAACCATCTTCAAAATGGCACGTATATCATCATGGTGAATATTTAAATGCTGATCTGAAACCCATTTTAGGGTCTGCTGGTCTACGTGGGGAAATAATTCCGTAAGACTACTATCAACTGATAGCCATGATTTTAGACCATTGATAACGGATTTTTCAATTTCATATGCAGGGATGCGGGCTAACACTCCTTTGGGGTGGTCACGATATTGAAGTAGATTTTGGCTTATATAATAGCTATATCGTTTTTTGCCTTTTGATGTGTATGTTGGGCTATAAATCGTGTTATCACTATCGTGAAGTAACCCTTGTAATAACTGCCCGCTTTTGATGGTCTTTTTTGATTGTATAACCGATTGTTGTTTTAGTTGTGTTTGTACTTTTTCAAAGAGAGTACAATCAATAATAGCACTATGTTGTCCATCATATATTTTATCTTTGTGCCTGACTTTTCCGATATAAACAGGGTTTTTGAGGATGGTGTAGAGATGTCCGCGACTGTATTTTTTGGTACCATAGTGGTGGCCTTTTTTGGAGATACGTGCGGGCGTTTTTATATTCTTTTCTGATAAATATGACGCAAGGCCTTTAACTGATTTTAGCTTCAAATATTGATTAAAAATTATTTCAATGGTTTGATGTTCTTCTGAGTCAGGTTCTAGCTTTTTATCAATGCGCTGATAACCAACAGGCGGGAAGCCTCCCATCCACATACCTTTCTTCTTGCTCGCGGCTATTTTGTCTCTAATGCGCTCGCCTGTAACCTCGCGCTCAAATTGCGCAAAAGATAACAGAACATTGAGCGTCAATCTTCCCATAGAGGTGGTTGTATTAAAACTTTGCGTGACAGATACGAATGTGACGCCATACTCATCGAATACTTCGACCAACCTTGAGAAGTCTGTCAAAGAGCGTGTTAGTCTGTCAATCTTGTAAACGACTATCGTTTGGATTTTACCTGCCTTAATATTCTTGATTAATTTTTTGAGACTTGGGCGCTCAATGTTCCCGCCTGAGTAGCCGCCATCATCGTATTTATCTTTTACAGCTTTCCACCCCTCAGCCTTTTGGCTAAGAATATAGGCTTCACATGCTTCTCTTTGCGCATCAAGCGTATTAAAATCCTGATCTAAACCCTCCTCGGTTGATTTGCGAGTATAGATTGCGCAGTTTTTGATATCAGGCTTCATGGGTTACTTCCTTTATTTTTAAGTTTAAAAAATACCCAACCATTCCATTTGGAGCCCGTTATCTCTGATGCTATCTTAGACAGGCTCGCATATTCTTTAGCGTTATATCTAAAACCGTTTGGTGTTACGGTCACGCTATGCGTTTTGCCTTTCCAGTCTCGCAGGATTTTTATGCCGGATTTTAAAACCATATGCCCTTGTTCAAAATGCTGAGAGTTACGTTTATAATTTTTAATGAGCTTGTTAAGACGTCTTTGCGTTTGAGAGGGCAGCCTCTTTTCATACTGTTTAAAATGTAGACTCCGTTCTAGCATTTTACGTCCGATGCGATTATGCGGCTCTATATGCCAAGCCTGCTGCCACTGTGCACGCAAATCATCTAAATCTGGCTTGTCTGTATTTTTTATATTGTTTTGTTTCATAAAAAGCTCCATTCGTTAAGGTTAGAGTCATTCACGCTTCCTTTTGCATCTAAGTCCAGCTTATGTTTTGATTTTTATAAATTTTAATATGTGCGATAGTACAGGCTGAGGATAAAGGACGCAAAAATGAATAATGACCCTAAGTTGATGCTCGCATTTCTAGAGGATTTGAATGCACTGTATATTTCGCTTGATTCACAAAATAAAAAGAGAAGTCTGTTTAAACGAATGGACAAAACATTTTTATCTAAAAATGAAAGCTCAATCATACAAGATGATAAGCAAATATTGGTTTTTCTTGATGAGCACTTCAAGAATCCGTCACCGATTATTTCAAAACGCCTGCTTGCTACACTGTGCAATGAAATTGAGAAGAAAAATAAGCCCAACTTATATCTATCCATTTGGTTTACTAAAAACATGAAACAAGTGTTAGAGGGTAAGGATTTTAGAGAGGCGTTTGGTCTTAAGTATATCAAATCAGGTAGGCCTAAAGGCACTAAGTTTACACCTGTTCTGCAGGTCGCTTCGGCACACGAGTTTTATATACGCTCTGGTGATGACGCTACACGAGCAAAAAGCAAAATTAAAAAAGATATTGGTATTACTGAAAAAGAAATAAACCGCTCTATTGCGACTTTAAAGATCCCTGAATATATAGAAATAGGGCTCTTAAAAGAACTTATGGAGAAAGATTATAGCCATATGATGGGTTACGGACATTAATTGTACAATTAACGTCCGTGACGTTGCTCGCATAAGTTGCCATTCTTTAAGCATAACGCTAATTGGAGGGCACAACTATGAGCAACATAGAAACAACAAACTTAAAACACACCTACAAGTCAGAAATATCGTATATTTCACCGTCTAATATAATTATGCATGAGCGGAGTGCTAGAACGCATTCTGATAAGCAAATACAGCAAATTGCGAATAGTATTGAAACCTATGGCTTTACTAATCCCATTTTAATTGATCAGAGCAATAAAGTATTAGCTGGCGTTGGGCGCATTAAAGCAGCTCTACTCTTAAAGTTGGACACAGTGCCCGTTGTAGTGTTGCCGCACCTCACGAGCACACAGCGCAGAGCTTATATTTTAGCGGATAACAAGCTAGCTGAAAAAGCGGGCTGGGATTTTAATATTCTAAAATTAGAGTTCGAGAGTTTGATCGAAATGAATACCGAATTTGATTTGAGTTTAACGGGCTTTGATACACCAGAGATTGATTTTATCGTGCATCAAGACTTAGTCAATCAAGAACAAGACGAGCCACCTCTGCCAGAACCGCTTAATATTAAAAAACGTGTTGAGTTCGGCGATTTGTGGCAACTAGGAAAACACTATCTTTATTGCGGAAATAGCCTGCAAAAAGAGAGCTATGAAATACTCTTCTTTGATAATGCAAGAGCCAAGATGTGCTTTATTGATCCTCCCTATAATGTGCCAATTTCAGGACATGTGTGTAACAAAGGCAAAACGCAGCACGATGAATTTGCGATGGCATCTGGCGAAATGAACACCTCAGAATTCCAAGCTTTTTTGAAGACATCTTTATCGTTAGCGGCAGATCATTCCCAATTGGGGTCTCTCCATTATATATGTATGGATTGGCGGCATATTAGTGATTTGCTTAATGCTACAAATAAAACATATGAGGAGCTCAAGAACATTTGCGTTTGGAATAAGCAAACAGCTGGAATGGGTAGTTTATATCGCTCGCAACATGAATTTATATGTGTATTTAAAAAATCGGGTGGCTCTCATACAAATAACATTGAGCTTGGCAAGCATGGTCGTTACCGCACTAATGTTTGGGATTATCCTGGCGTACATGCAACATCACATCGTCGCAATGATATCAAATTACACCCTACCGTTAAACCGGCACTGATGATTTCTGATGCGATTTTAGATTGCACAAAACCAAAAGATCTAATCTTTGATTGTTTTGGGGGCAGTGGCTCAACCCTACTTGCCGCAGAAGCCGTTAACCGTAAAGCTCGATTGATTGAGTATGATCCAAAATACTGCGACGTAACACTACAGCGTTTTGAAGATATGACGGGTATCAAGCCTGTACGTTTAGAAAGGTCAGTATTATGAGCATAGATGATAAGAATGATAAAGTTGGTTACAAAAAACCTCCGAAGAAAACACAGTTTCAAAAAGGTAAATCAGGCAATCCGAAGGGCCGGCCTAAACAATCTGAACACTTATGGTTTTCGGACCTGTGTATTAATATGATGAATGAAAAAATCTCAATTTCTGAAAACGGAACAAAGAAAGAAATTTTAAAAAAAGAGGCCTTTGTGAGGGCGCTTTTTAATCACTGTCTCTCTGGCAAGGCAGCTCATGCCAAACTAATAATGGATATGCTGCATAGATACGTGATGCCGCATGAAGAACGAAAAATAGAAAAAGCAAACGCACAGGAGAAAATAAATAATTGGAAACCACTAACGGCGGAAGAAGCTGCTCAAGGATACAGAGCATTGATACAGTCGCTTAAGGATGATCAATAATAGCAAGTCATCAATCAAACTTATCTTGATAGATTCCTTAGAAAGGGCTTGTCATATTAAAATGATCTAGGCAACTTAAGGCAAGATCCACTATCTCTATCTCATTAAAAAATAAAGAAATGCCTTTTTCTAAATAGAGCTTTTTTGTTAAAAATAGCTTTAGTCTGACAAGGCCTACTGACATTGTGTTTTTATATAGTTTTGCCAACAAAGAAAAATTTAACTGTAAATTAATTTAATACGAAAGAGATTTGAAAATTCAACTTAAATCACAAGATATCCTTCTCTATCTCATTGAAAAATAAAGAAAGGTCTTTTTCTAAATAGGGCTTTTTTGTTAAAAAATAGCCCTAGTCTGACAAGGCTAGTCTTCGCTTGATGCGTAGAACGAAATCCTTGTGGCTTAGAGTTTAACGTAGTATTGTTTTTTTGAATAGTCAGATTTAGTCTGACATCATATTGATGCAAGCATATATGAGTATTTGTTACTTGTGATTGGTAAAGATAATTTTTTCGAAGGTGATTTATGCAAACGGAAGTTGTAAAGCCCAATATCAGTAACTTTATAAAGTCACTTCGAGATGTAGGATACACTTTCGAAATCGCCGTCGCTGACGTTTTAGATAATTCTATATCTGCTAATGCTTCCGAAATCAGAATTTTTTCTGTTGCTCAACCCGAAAATATTTTTTGTATGCTAGATAATGGCGATGGCATGTCTGAGCCAGAGCTGTTGGAAGCGATGAGATTAGCTACAAAAAGCCCTGACGATAAAAGAGAAAAAAATGATTTGGGTAGATTTGGCCTAGGTTTAAAAACTGCTTCATTCTCTCAATGTAAAACTTTAACTGTACTTTCAAAGAGAGACGGCAAGGTTTCTCTGAAGCAGTGGGACTTAGATTACTTAGAAAAACAAAATGAATGGTGTTTGATAACTCCTGATATTCAAGACTTTAAAAACATACCTTTGGTTCAAAGTCTGAAAGATATGAAACACGGAACTTTGGTTATTTGGCAAAAAATAGATCGCTATAAACAAGAAAATTTTACGGAAGAAATTGATAAGCTTAGGAAGCATTTATCATTGGTTTTTCATCGTTTTTTAGAAAGACGCTTTAATAAATTTAGTATCTCAATTAATAAAAATCCTTTAAAAGCCTTTAACCCATTTAACGTAGATCATAGTGCAACATATGAGAAGACCCCCGAAAAAATAAAACTATTTGATACTGAAGTAATCGTAACCCCTTATATTCTTCCTCACCATCAAAAGCTCTCACAACAAGAATGGGAAGAATATTCTACCGAAGATGGATATATTAAATCCCAAGGTTTTTATTTATACAGGGCCAACAGACTCTTGGTCCATGGCACATGGTGGGGACTTCACAAAGCCACGGATGCGCATAAGTTAGTACGTATAAAAATTGATGTTTCCAATGATCATGACAAATATTGGGGCATTGATATTAAGAAATCTACCGCTAGCCCAATGCCAGAAATTAAGAAAGACCTTAAAAGAATAATCAAAGAAGTCACTAAAGAAGGATCTAAGCCTTTTTCAGGCCGAGGAAAAAGAATTAAAGATAAAACTACTACTAGATTTTGGGAGATTGTCCCAAATAATGAGATGTTACATTTTGCATTAAATAGAGATCATCCGGTGTATCAAAAACTATTATATTCTCTTTCTAAAGAAGACAAAGAGACCCTAGAGATTTATTTGAGAGGCATTGAGGCGTATTTGCCTCTAGACTCTATACAATCATATCTTCAGCAAAGCCCCCATCAGATTAAACAAAAAGAAGCGCTGCCCCCTGAAGAGGTTAATGCTTTGATACAAAAATTAAAGACCCAAGGCCTTAGTGAAGAATACATAGAAAATCTTTTAAAGGCAGAAATGTTCGAAAATCAGAGAGAGGCTCTAACCAATGAGTAGCTATCAAAATATTAAAAACCATGTTGGTAATAATTTAAGAAATACAGAAAAACTTTTAAACGAAGATACCATACAAAGAGCAATGGAGGATACCCAGGCTGCCATTCAAGCAGTAGGCTTAGAGGTGTTTGCAAAAATTATTGGGGTAACAGGATTAACCCCTTTATCTTCGTCAGAATGGACGAAAATACAAAGAGAACTAGAAACTGAATTTAACGTAAAAATGAAAAATGGAATTCTGATACAAGGATTAGATCAGCAAGATAGAGATAGTACTTGGTGGACCGGCAAGGAAAAACAGCAATCAAACTTATATTATTGGGAAAGATATAAAGAATATCTCAAAAAAGATCTTCCGCCCGAGGTGGTTAAAGCGATTGATATCGATACTGATATTGTCATGGATAATATTGAAAATCCTGAAATAGATGATTTTTCTAGATACGGCATGGTTGTTGGACACGTTCAATCAGGAAAAACGGCCAATTATTCTTCTTTAATTTGTAAGGCAGCCGATGCGGGCTATAAATTTATTGTTGTTATTGCTGGTGGTATTAATAATTTAAGAGATCAAACACAAGCAAGATTAAACGAGGCTTTTGTTGGTATGGATAAAGGGCAGCAAATTGGCGCCGGGGTTGGAAATGCTCCACCTGAAAAATTGCCAATTAGTTTAACCACCGTGGATAGTGATTTTAATAAACAAGACGCGGACAGCGGTTCTCAGAGCCAAAATTTTGATAATAGTAGTACCCCTGTTTTATTAGTTATTAAAAAGAATACCCATACCTTATCAAATGTTATTCATTGGTTGGAAAGTCAATATAAGAATAAAATCAAGAAACATGCTATGCTTATGATTGATGATGAATCTGATTATGCATCAATTAATACTAAGAATGAAGAAGATCCTACGACGATAAATAAAAAACTTAGGAAATTACTGAGCTTATTTAATAAAAGCGCTTATATAGCTTATACTGCAACACCATATGCAAATATTTTTATCGACCATGAAGCAGGCCACAATGAAATTGGAAAAGATTTATTTCCCAAAGACTTCATATACACTTTAGACGCTCCAAGTAATTACTTCGGTGCAAGAAAGATATTTCTCGATACTAATAATGAGCACTTAATTGAGATTAATGATTTTGAATCATATATACCCTTAAATCATAAAAAAGATAATGCATTAACAGCTATTCCTCCTTCTCTCAAGGATGCTATGAGGCTCTTTCTTTTAAATGTAGCGATAAGGCATTATCGTGGACAAGGAGACAGGCATAACAGCATGTTAATTCATGCAACTAGATTCACAGCCATACACCAAAAATTGTCTCAGCACGCAGAAGAATATATATCTTCGATTAGAAAGGATGTTAACGCTTATGGAAAGCTTATGTATCCGGAAGACCAAAGTGACTTGATAAAAAACCTAAAAACTAGTTTTGGAAATCATTATCAAGGGGTGCTAGAGTTAAGTTGGTTCGATACCCTTAGTTCTCTCTGCCAAATAATAGACAGCATAATTATTCGTGAAGTACACCAAAAAACTAGTGTCCCGTTAGAATATCGTAAGGATAGACCCAGCAATGTAATAGTCATCGGCGGTACAAGCGTTTCTCGTGGGTATACACTTGAGGGTCTCAGTGTCAGCTATTTCCTCAGGAGCACTATTTATTATGATACATTAATGCAAATGGGCAGATGGTTTGGGTATCGTGGTGGTTATGAGGACTTGTGTAGAATATATATGTCGAACGATATGGCAGATAATTTTGAATGCATTATTGAGGCCACAGAAGACTTAATTGCAGACTTTAGAGAAATGGGGATGTTGAAAAAAACACCCAATGATTTTGGCCTTGCTATCAAGCAAAGGCCAGAATCCGCTTTACAAATCACTGCTAGAAATAAACAAAAAAATATCCGAGATTTTGTCTTTGAGATGAATCTAGACGGTCACTCTAAGGAAACAAGCTGGCTCAGGGATGGTGTATCTGATAGAAAGGCTAATTTAATTGCAATAGAAAGAGTCGTTGCAAATATAAATAATGATTATCAATTAGAAAAAGTCGGTAACAGCGTTCTTTGGAAGAATTGTGATAAAAAACATGTTCAGAAATTCTTGACTGACTTTTTAGTGTATCAAAATGACCCTATGGGAATAGGCGCGCGAATGCCGATTGCTTTCGTTAAAGAGTACGCTGAAAAGAAAGATGTAGTCTGGGATATTGCATTGTATAGCGGCAATGGAGATCTCGTAAATATTGCGGGCGTTGAATTTAAAAAAGAAAAGAGGAGAATTGTTGAAAGAAACGGTTTCTTTGAAATTGCCAATAGGCAAGTTTCAACGGGATCATCTGAATCTATTGCTTTAACGCCAGAAGAGCGCAAGGAACTAGGCAGTGATCGTAAGGAAACAAGGGCTCGTTTAAAAAACCCTTTGCTTATGTTGCACATCTTACAAACAAACCTAGATAAACAATTGGCCTCTTTTGGTATTAGTTTTCCAGGCGCTAGCTCTAGCACGTCAAACACGGTTAGATTAAAAATAAATACAGTTTACTATAATAATTTATTGGAAGACCTTGGGGATCCAGCTGATGACTAATGAATATAACCCATGGTTGGGGATGGCCGAGAATTCAAGGCGTAGAGCTATTGCATGTGATAACCATGACCTCTTCTGGGGGGTTAATTTAGAAGGAAAATACATTTTTTTTTTAGAAACAAAGCCTTTTTTTGAAAACGATGTACCGCCCGCGAACTTAAAAGGTATTAAAGTAATAAAAAGAAATTCTACTGATAATCGTGGTGAGCTTTATCTTATACTTAACAAAAAAGAAAATTGGGAAATTTTTCATGCTTTATGCAAAGATTTACTGTCCTTAGCACTCAGATATGAAAGTTGTGACGCTATGGTAAGCGCTGTAGAAAAAAGGTTAAAGCAATGGCAGCAGTTACTAAAAAAAGATACAAGCCTAGATATGAATCTTCAAAGGCAGATGGGCCTATTTAGTGAACTCTTCTGCTTACAAAACCTACTGATACCTACCTTAGGAATAGCTCAATCTATAGTTTCATGGGTAGGTGCTGATTTTGATAAACAAGATTTTTTATTGGATTATTCGGTAATTGAGGTAAAATCATATAGAATCTCTAAAGGGCCTATTGTTCATATATCATCTTTAGAACAATTATATAGCGATAAAAGCAATATTTTCTTATTAAGTTACGGGTTAACCCAAACAGAAAAAGGACGATCGGCGGAAGACCTAATTATTTTATTGAGAAGTTTGATGAAAGAGGCTGGCAATGAAATTAAAGATATATTTGATGCTAAGATATTTGAGTATGGCTTCATTCCCGATGTTTCTAATAGGCTTAACTATAAATTTATAGTTGATAAGATTCAGGCTTTCCATGTACTGGAAGGTTTTCCTAGAATATCTCGCAAAGATATCCCCTCTCAAATATTAGAAGCCAAGTATTCTATAAACTTAGCTTTATGTCACAATTTTGAAATAGAAGTATCCGAAATAATGGAGAGAGAAAAGTGATTAGTTTAGAAGAGTTTCATGAAGATTTTTTACAGTCAGTTTTATCTGACTCCCAAAGTCGTGGCCTTATGAAGCCCCAAGCTTTCTTCGAACATGTTTGTGAAGATTTGATTTCTACAGGCGACTTAACAAAAAATTATGCGGCAGCGGAGTATTTAAAAACTGGCCTTGAAATATATGGCTATGACTATGATAATGAAAGAAAAATTTTATCTTTACTTGTTCATCAATTTTTTCAAGAAGACAAAATTCAAACCTTAACTAAAAGCATCATAGATAGTAAATTTAAGAAATTAGAATCTTTTCTTACAAGAAGTATAAATGGCCTTTATTTAGAAATGGAAGAGGCGTATGAATCGCATGAAATGGCATATAATATATACCGTTGGAAAAATAATAATAAAATACAAAAAGTTAAGCTAATTATAATTACAGATGGCAAGTCCACAAGAAATTTAAAAGAGCTACCTAGTGAACGTGTCAACGATTTAGAAATAGAGTATAGAGTTATAGATATTGAATATTTATATAAAGTATATTTATCAGAAAATAGTGGCGGAGAATTTGAGGTAGATTTAAAAATTCCTTGCTTAACTATTGATACAGTGTCAGGTGAATATTCTTCATATTTATCTTATATGCCCGGAAACACTCTTGTTGAAGTGTACGAAAAGTTTGGACAAAAACTATTTGAACAAAATGTAAGGACTTTTTTACAATTTAGAGGGAATGTTAATAAAGGGCTGAGGAACACTATTGAAACCAGACCAGAAATGTTTTTTGCGTTTAACAATGGTATCACGGCAACAGCCACAGAAATTGAACAAGATATTTCTGGAAATATTATTAAAATCAAGAATTTTCAAATTGTAAATGGTGGTCAAACCACGTCGGCCATATACGCTGCGCATAAAAATGCAAAATTGGATGTTTCAAAAGTTCACGTACAAATGAAATTATCAATCGTTAAGGACATAAAAAAACAAAATACATTTGTTTCTGATGTATCTGAATATGCAAACACGCAAAACAAAGTTAATAAGTCTGATTTCTTCTCCAATAGCTCATTCCACAAAGAATTTAAGAGTTACTCTGAGCGTATTTGGGTCTCTGCTACGGGGGGGGCGCAACACCGTACGCATTGGTTTTATGAAAGAGTTCGTGGTGAATATTTAAATAAACAGGCGTATTTAAAAGCATCGGAGAAAAAACAATTTCAGATAGAAAATCCAAAGTCCCAACTCATTGATAAAACCTTTTTATCTAAAAGCGAAAATGTTTGGCTACAGAAACCTGATATCGTTTCAAAAGGAGCCCAATACGGCTTTGCAAATTTTGCAGAAAATATAACACGTAGATTAGAAGAAGATAATTTAATGATAACAGAATCTTATTTTAAAGATGCTATTTGTCGGGTCATAATGTTTAGAAAAGTAGAAAAAATGGTGTCTAATGCAAGTTGGTATGATGGCGGGTATAGGGCGGCGACCGTAGCTTATACTATATCTTACTTATCTTATCTTATAGAAAAGAAAGATAAGCACTTAAACTTCGGTTTAATTTGGGAGAGCCAAAAATTACCTTCCAAACTAATACATGTCTTAGAAGATATTTCTGAAGCTGTTTACAATGACATTACTAATCCACCCGAAGGTAATGTTAACATTGCCCAGTGGTGTAAAAAAGCTTTGTGCTGGGAGCATGTAAAGAAACTAAATATTAACCTGGAAATAGATGACACTTTACTTACAAATAAAGAAGAACAAAAATATAATAAAAAAGAGGCTAAAAAAGAGAAGAAATTAGATGCAGATATTGAAATTCAAGCTTTTGTAATCAGTTTAAGTGTCACCGATTGGCAAAAAATCCTTTCCTATTATAGTAAAATGAATATGAAGCATTCGGTATCCCCTATGCAGTTTGATATATTAAATAAATATGCCACCGGAAGATTAAGACTTCCTTCTCCAAAACAAGCTAAAATAATCTATCGGCTATATGAAGAGGCTATAAAAGATGGGTTTATTTTATAAGCAGGCTTTAACCACTAATTCTAGTCGGGAAAATTAAATTTTTCATATTTAACAGTGCTTTGTAAGTTAGAAGGAAATAACTTATTTATAAAGGGATATCGAATGAAAAAACGCGTTCCATGGACAGATGAAGAACTTGAGCTTTGTATAGTATCTTATTTAAAGATGTTAGGTAAACAAACTTCAGGTAAAGGTTACATAAAAGCTGATTATAGAAGAGAGTTACTCAATCAAGAAGAATTTAAACGTTCTGAAGGTGCCTTCGAAAGACGGTGTAGCAATATCTCCTCAGTTTTAGCTGATCTCAACCATCCCTGGCTCAAAGGGTATAAACCAGCTAAAAATATTGGCCCTAATATGTATCCTAAATTTTTAAAAATTCTTTCTAAATATGGTATTCCCGAAGAAAAAATAAATGCTACTGACTCTGCAGAACAATTAGAAAGATTTGTTTCCTATATAAGGTCCTCCATAATTCCTTCGCATGAAAAACCTAAAGGCAACAAATATCCAAAGAAAACAGCAACATTATCCAGTACATATGTAAGATGCCCATACGTAGTTGCCTACGTATTAAATATTGCAGACGGGGTGTGCGAAGCTTGCTCAAAGGACGCCCCTTTTACAAGAAAAAATGGGACGCCCTATCTAGAAGTCCACCATGTTTTACCTTTAGAGGCTAATGGCCCAGACACTGTTTGCAATGCCGTTGCTTTGTGCCCAAACTGTCATAAGCGTTGCCATTTTTCAAAAGATGCAGCAAGATTTACAAAAAAAATTTACAAAAAAATTGTCAGATTAAAAAAAATATAAATCTTCACTAAGTGTATTTAATTTTCTTGTATAAAAGGCTGCTTTTTTGTTCTGCTTTATGCTAATAATAAATAATTGATTTATAAGGATGGGTTAAAATGTATACTGTGGGAGATCTTTTTGCGGGCGTTGGTGGTATAGCAAGGGGCTTTATACAGTCTGGCCTGAAAGTTTTATGGGCGAACGAGATCGATAAAAGTGCATGCATTACTTACAGGGCGAATTTTAAAGAACATGAGATGTTTGAAGGGGACATTCATAAATTAAACCCTGAATATTTGAAAAAGGTTGACATTTTATGTGGAGGTTTTCCATGTCAAGCATTTTCAATAGCGGGCTACAGGAAGGGATTTAATGATGATAGGGGGAACTTGTTTTATGAAATAATTCGCCTTGCAGACCATCTGCAACCTCGCGTTTTGTTCTTAGAAAATGTGAAAAATTTAAAAACACATGATAAAGGAAATACCTATAAGACAATCTTAGAGTGCCTAGAAGCAAAAGGGTATTATGTTTGGTCTTCTGTTCTAAACACCTACGAATATTCAGATATTCCTCAAAACAGGGGAAGATTATATATAATTGCATTTAAAGAACACAAGGCTTTTGAAGCTTTTAAACCTCCAAAAAAGGTTAACAAACTAAAGTCTCCTCAAGCATTATTGGATAGAGATGTAGGGGATAGCTTTTATTATAAGAATTCAAAATATTATAAAATCTTAAAAGAAGAAATGATAAACCCTAAGACCATATATCAATGGAGACGTGTATACCTTAGGGAAAATAAAAGTGGGCTTTGTCCAACGTTAACTGCGAATATGGGTATGGGGGGGCATAATGTTCCTTTAATAATTGATCATAAAGATATCAGGAAACTGACTCCTAGAGAATGCTTTCGTTTTCAAGGGTTTCCAGATGAGCACGTTTTACCCAAGAGCTTGGCTAACTCGGCTCTATACAAACAGGCCGGGAATAGTGTTTCAGTTCCTGTTATTCACGCATTGGCGAATAAGATTAAGCAAGCACTTCAATTTGTAGATCAAAATGGGGTCGTGTCAGACTAAAATAACGTTTTCCTAATTGCGTCGATGTTAAGCTTGTTTATGAGCAAAATAAACCCCTTCAAATATTATAAAACCAGCC